>CACENW010000001.1 GCA_902560805.1 uncultured Pelagibacteraceae bacterium
TATGTTTAATAATGGTTTCTTTGATTTTTATATGTTTAATATCGCTAACTTAAAGTTAAATTGTGAAAAAATTTATTAAAAAATTAAAAGACAAATATAATGAAAAGCAAATTCTTTCGAATTATATATCTGTAAGATCTGTAAGTTACAGTAATAAACAAATGTTTGTTACTTACAAAAGCAAACTCTTAAATCTAAATGTGGAAGATTGTATTAATTTTTATCCTATAAAGGATGTATCTATTAATGTTAAAACAGGAGTGATTCAAAAAAATAATATTGTTTTAAAAAAATATATCCCACCCATTTTATACGAAAGTTTATCAAATATAACATTTCATAAATTTATTCATGGTGATTTATATAAAATTCTTAAACTAAAAGACGATCTATTAATCAACAAAAAAAAAGATTTAATCTATTTAGACATTAAAGAAAATAAAAGTAATTATTATCACTTTGTGTATGATAATTTGTTGGGTTTCATCTTTATCCTTGAAAATTATAAAAGTAATTTTGAATTATTATTTAACGCTGGAATCTCTAATTATATTAATGAATATATAGATTTGCTATCTACAATTTATAAAAAAAAAAAATATTCATTTAAATATAAAGAAAAAATAAGAATAAAAAATAATATTATTTTTGTACAGAATCTATCTTATCATAAAATTTCAAACTTTGACGAACGCAGACAATCAAATAATGACTTTAAAAAATTAATAAATCCACAATATAATATTTATAATATCCCTACTAAATACTCTTCAAAAACAAACAAAGAAACAATAAATATTAATCCATTGCATTATATAATGCCAAGTGAATTTATTTTTACACTACAAAACTTTATTAAAAAACTTTTAAAATCAGAGATTATTAAAAAAAAAATTAAAAAAAATTATTACTGCAAGAGGTTACCAAATTATGAAAATCCCTACAAAAATAGGTTAATACATGATGAAAAGAGATTCGAAAAATATTTGTTGTCTAGAGGATTTGAAATAGTTGTATTTGATAAATTGCCAATAACAAAACAAATAGAAATAGGATACAATTCAAAAACTTTGATTGGTTTAAATGGAGCCAATTTAACAAATTCGATTTTTAAAGAAAGTGGAAATATAATTGAAATTTTTTCTGGTAATGAGGATTTGAGCTCTAAATTCATTAAAAATATAGCAGAACAAAAAAAATTAAATTACTATCGTTTATGCTTTAAAAAAAACAATAAACAAAAAACTATTATTGACTATGCTAAGCTAGAGAAGTTACTAAAGAAAACAAAATAACTTTTTTAAAATTAAAACTTTTAAACTTTATATTTAATTTTTAAGTGCTTTTATTAAAAGACTCTTATCAAGTTTACAATCACTGTATCCCTTTTTAACTACATTTAGATACCTTTCTGTTGGAAATTTAAAAGGTGTTTTCTTTTGCATCGTATATGTCATTACTTTTTTTCCATAGTAATAAAAATAATATTTTTTATAAAGAATTGGAAAATCCTCATAAACATCTAATTTTTTCTCGTCACTTTTTGAAATTTCAAACAATCCACCTGGTACAATTGAATTTTTTTTTGGCTCAATATCAGCTGCTCTATATTTGCTTCTAAAAGTTAATTTAAAATCTTTTAAATTTATTTTTTTTAAAAAAACACTATCTTTACATCTTCGTTTCATTTGAAAATGGTGCAGATTACTACCGTAAGCAAAATACAACATTAACGTTCAACTACCTCTATTTTTTTTTCATTCACAAATTTTAAAATTTGAGAATTGCAATCATCAATTTTATTTTGATCTTCAGATCTAATTACAATTGAAACTCCTAATTTTCCTGCATGAAAATATGGGTAGCTACCAATTTCAACGTCTTTATTATCATTTTGAACTTTAGTTAAAGAATTTGCTATTTCACTTTCAACTGTTTTTAAACTTATAGTAAGACTTTTAATAGGTTCTCCACCTACTATTTTATTTGTTAAACCACCTAACATAGATTTCAAAATAGAGGGAACTCCAGGTAAAGAAAAAACATTATTAACATTAAATCCTGGAGCACCACTTGTTGGATTTAAAATTAAATTTGCATTTTCTGGCATCCATGCCATTTTTTGTCTTCCATCGTTAAATTCACCTGGTTGATAATATTTTTCTAAAATTTTAAAAGCTTCCCTATGGACTTCATATTTTATTCCAAAAGCTTTAGATACCGACTGAGCTGTAATATCATCATGTGTTGGACCAATACCACCAGTTGTAAAAACGTAATCATATGTTGATCTAAGTAAATTTAAAGTATCAACAATAATATCTTCAACATCGGGTATAACTCTAACTTCAGCAACATTAACACCAATTGAATTTAGCCAGATTGCTAAAGTTGATGTATTCGTGTCTTGGGTTCTACCAGATAAAATTTCATTACCTATTATTAAAATTGAAGCATTAACTTTTACTTTTTTATCCATATGAAATATATAATTTAGTAATGGAATTTACCAAGTCTTTAATAAAAGGCAAACTAATCAAACGTTATAAAAGGTTTTTTACTGACGTAAAGCTGGGTAAGGAAATTGTCACAGCTCACTGTCCTAACACAGGATCAATGAAAGGTTTGTTAGATGTAGGTAATGAGGTTTATTTGCTTCCTAATAACGATCCAAAAAGAAAATTAAAATATGGATTAGAAATTATTAAATCTAGAAAAAATTTAGTTGGAGTGAATACTCACATGGCAAATAGAATAGTTGAGCATGGGCTAAGCAACAATCTTATAAAAGAACTTAAAAATAATGGCTCTATTAAACCAGAGGTTTTTTTTAATGAAGTAACTAGATTTGATTTTTTATTAGAAAAGAAAGGTCAAAAAACCTTTATTGAGGTAAAAAATGTTACATTATTTAGAAATAAAGATACCGCTGAATTTCCAGATGCGCCAACAACTAGAGGAATTAAGCATTTATTAACCCTTATTGATGCCATAAAAAAAAGTTACAAAACCTACTTAATATTTTTAGTTCAAATTCAAAATATGAAATATTTTAAAATAGCTAAAGATATAGATGAAGAATATTACAATGCATATCTAAAAGCTAAAAAAGCTGGAGTGAATTTTTTAGCTTATAGATGTGATATAAGTTCAAAGAAAATTTTTATAGATAAAAAACTTAAAATTTTAGATGAGTGATTATAAAGAAAAATTTGAAAAAATGAGAGTTGCTGGAAATTTAGCGGCAAGAACTCTTGATATGTTAACTGAAAATATAAAAGAAGGTGTCTCAACAAACTATATAGATAAATTGGGTTATGAGTTTATAAGAGATAACGGAGGACACTCTGCTCCACTTTATTATAGGGGCTTTACAAAATCTTTATGTACTTCATTAAATCATGTTGTGTGTCATGGAATTCCATCAGATAGAATTTTAAAAGAAGGTGATGCAGTTAATGTTGATGTCACTGCGATAGTAAATGAACATTATGGGGATACAAGCAGAATGTTTTGCATTGGTAAAACACCAATTAAATTAAACAATCTTATAGATGTTACGTACGAGTCTATGATTAAAGCAATAAAAATATTAAAGCCAGGAACTAAATTGGGAGATATTGGCTATGAAATTCAATCTTATGTAGAAGAAAAAGGTTATTCTGTGGTAAGAGACTTTTGTGGTCACGGTATAAGCACAACATTTCATGAACCACCAAATATTTTACATTATGGAAATAAAAACTCTGGACCAGAGTTAAAACCTGGAATGACTTTTACAATCGAACCCATGATTAATTCAGGTAAATATGATGTCAAAATGTTAAATGATGGTTGGACAGCAGTTACAAAAGATAAATCTTTATCAGCTCAATTTGAACATACATTAGGAATTACTGAAAATGGTTATGAAATCTTTACAGAATCTGCTAAAGGTTATTCAAAGCCTCCATACTTATAATTAATGATTAAAAGATACTCTCGAAAAGAACTAACTGATATTTGGTCGGAAGAAAATAAATACAAAATTTGGTTAGATGTAGAAGTTGCAGCTGCTGAAGCTATGGAAAAACTTGGGCAAATACCAAAAGGAGTAGCTTCAATAGTTAGAAAAAAAGCAATTATCAATGTAAAAAGAATTCATAAAATAGAGTCTGAAGTTAAACATGATGTGATAGCTTTTCTTACCTCTGTTACTGAAAAAGCAGGAATAAAAGCAAGATATTTACATCAAGGAATGACTTCATCAGATGTGCTTGATACTAGTTTTAATATTCAATTAGTTCAGTCTGGAAAAATAATTCTTAAAGATATCGATCAAATTTTAAAAGTGCTTAAGAAACAAGCAAATAAATACAAAATGACTCCGTGTATGGGAAGAAGTCATGGTATTCACGCTGAACCAGTTACTTTTGGATTAAAATTAGCTTCATTTTATGAGGAATTTAAAAGAAACAAAAAGAGACTTAAAGATGCAATAGATGAGGTATCAACTTGTGCAATATCGGGTGCAGTTGGAACTTTTGCAAACATAAACCCAAATGTAGAAAAACATGTTGCGAAGAAGTTAGGTTTAAAAATTGAGCCAATTTCAACTCAAGTTATTCCAAGAGATCGTCATGCTTTTTATTTTTCAGTTTTAGGTATTATTGCAGGTTCGATTGAGAGAGTTGCAATTGAAATAAGACATTTACAAAGAACAGAGATTTATGAATTACAAGAGTATTTCTCAAAAAACCAAAAAGGATCTTCTGCAATGCCTCACAAGAAAAATCCAATCTTAAGTGAAAACTTAACTGGCTTAGCAAGAATGGTTAGGAGTGCTGTGATGCCTGCTTTAGAAAACATAGCACTATGGCATGAGAGAGATATTTCTCACTCGAGTGTTGAAAGAAACATTGGTCCAGATGCAAATATTACAACAGACTTTGCATTAGTAAGATTAACAAATATTTTAGACAACATGATTGTTTATCCTAAAAAAATGTTAGAAAACTTAGACATAACAAAAGGACTAATTTTCTCTCAAGAAGTTATGCTAGAATTAACTAAATCTGGTTTAAGTAGAGAAAAATCATACAGATTGGTTCAATCGTATGCAAAAAAATGTTTCGCAGAAAACCTAAACTTATTTGAAGTAATATCTAATGATAAGTTTATCATGAGCAAAATTACAACTAAAAGGCTTAAATCAATATTTAGTTACGCAAAACACTTTAAAAATGTGAATTTGATCTTTAGAAGAGTTTTTAAATAATGAAAAAAGGAAAAAAATTATACGAAGGTAAAGCAAAAATCATTTATGCAACAAATGATAAAAATTTAGTTATACAATATTTTAAAGACGACGCGACAGCATTCAATAATCAAAAAAAAACTACTATTGAGGGTAAAGGTGTTTTAAATAATAGAATATCTGAATATATTCTCTCTAATTTATCTCAAATAGGAATTAAAAATCACTTAGTTAAAAGATTAAATATGCGTGAACAAATAATCAAACTAGTTGAGATCATTCCAATTGAATTTATTGTTAGAAATGTTGCAACAGGATCTATAACAAAAAGACTGGGTATAGAGGACGGGACTGTTTTAAAAGAACCATTAATTGAATATTGCTTAAAAGATGACAAATTAGGTGACCCTCTAATTGCAGAAGAACATGTAATAGCTTTTGATTGGGCTAGTAAAAATGAAATTGATAAAGTCAGAAAAATGATACTAAGAATTAATGACTTTATGATTGGAATGTTTAGAGGAGTTGGAATTAAATTAATTGATTTTAAACTAGAATTTGGAAGATTAAAATCTAATGGAAAACAAGAAGTGATATTGGCAGATGAAATTAGCCCAGATACATGTAGACTTTGGGACAGTATTACCGATAAAAAACTTGATAAAGATAGATTTAGAAAAGATTTAGGTGATTTAATACCAGCTTACACAGAGGTTGCTAAAAGATTGGGTATTTTGCACGAACAATCTAATATAAGTGCCGTAAATGTAACAAGATTATCTTCTGTTACAAGAAAGAAAAAATGAAAATCTCGGTAGTAATAACTTTAAAGAAAGACGTACTAGATCCTCAAGGTAAAGTTATTCATCAAACTTTAGATGGCATGGGCTTTAATGATGTTAATGAAGTTAGACAAGGTAAATATTTTGAAATTGATACAAAAGAAGATAATCCAAAAAAAGCTAAAAATAAAGTTGAAGAAATGTGCAAAAAACTTTTAGCAAATCTCGTAATTGAAAACTATAAAATTGTTGATTTAAAGTAATTAATGAAATCATCAGTCATTACTTTTCCTGGATCTAATTGCGATAGAGATATGGATGTTGCTCTAAAAAAATTTGGATTCAAAAACAAAATGGTTTGGCATGATGATACTGAACTTCCAACAAGTGATTTAATTGTATTACCAGGAGGATTTTCATATGGTGACTATTTAAGATGTGGGAGTATGGCATCTAAGTCTAAAATTATGAAGTCAGTGATTAATTTTGCTAACTCTGGTGGTATGGTAATGGGAATTTGTAATGGATTTCAAATATTAGTTGAAACTGGACTAGTGCCTGGTGTGTTGCTTAGAAACAAATATTTAGAATTTATTTGTAAAAATATATTTGTAAAAATTAATAACAAAACAAATAATTATTTTAATAATATTAAAAATGATGTTTTAGAATTTCACATTGCTCATAATGAAGGAAATTATTTTTGTACAAAAGATCAATTAAAAGAAATTGAAGATAATGAACAAGTTGCAATAAATTATTGCGATGAAAATGGAAAAATAGAAGAACAATTTAATCCAAACGGTTCTATTAAAAATATTGCTGGTATATTTAATAAAGAAAAAAATGTTTTAGGTATGATGCCTCATCCTGAGAGAATGATTGATAATTGTTTATCTGGAGAAGATGGTTCAATTTTTTTTAATAATTTAATTAATAATTTAAAATGATAGTAAACGAAAAGGTAGCTATTGATCATGGTTTAAAGAAAGATGAATATGCTAAAATTTGTGAATTATTAAAAAGAACACCAAATATTACTGAACTTGGAATCTTTTCTGCAATGTGGAATGAGCATTGCTCTTACAAATCCTCAAGACTTCATTTAAAAAAACTTCCGACAAAAGGAAAAAAAGTTATCCAAGGACCAGGAGAAAACGCTGGTGTTATTGATATTGAAGATAATGATGCCATAGTATTTAAAATTGAAAGCCATAACCACCCATCCTTTATTGAGCCCTATCAAGGAGCAGCCACTGGTGTTGGGGGTATTATGAGAGATGTATTTACAATGGGAGCAAGACCTATTGCAAACTTAAACTCAATTCATTTTGGTTCACCTCAGCACAAAAAGACAAAAAATCTTTTAAGAGGTGTGGTTCATGGTATTGGAGGATATGGAAATTGTATGGGTGTTCCAACGGTCGCTGGACAAACAAGTTTTGACAGCTCGTATAATGGAAATATCTTAGTAAATGCAATGACTCTAGGTTTGGTCAAAAAAGATAAGATATTTTACTCAAAAGCAGCAGGTTTAAATAAACCAGTTATTTATGTTGGGTCAAAAACAGGCAGAGATGGAATTCATGGAGCTAGTATGGCTTCAGCAAGTTTTGATGACAAAATTGAAGAAAAAAAACCAACTGTTCAAGTTGGAGATCCATTTACTGAAAAACTTTTATTGGAAGCTTGTTTAGAATTAATGGCTGGTGACTCAATTATTGCCATACAAGATATGGGGGCTGCTGGATTAACATCATCAAGTATTGAAATGGCTTCAAAAGGAAATCTTGGAATTGAAATAAATCTAAACAAAGTTCCTTGTAGAGAAACTAAGATGACGCCATATGAAATTATGCTCTCAGAAAGTCAAGAGAGAATGTTGATCGTTCTAGAAAATGGAAAAGAAAAACAAGCAAAAAAAATATTTGATAAATGGAATTTAGATTTTGCAGTAATTGGTAAAACAACTAATTCAAAAAAAATTCAACTTTACTTTGATGATGAAATGGTAGCAGACATTCCAGTAAATACATTAGTTGAAAACTCACCTATGTATGACCGTAAATGGAAAAAAGCAAAATTACCAAAAAAGAATAAAATTAAAAAAGAAGATTTAAAAAATTTCAAAATTATTGATGTTCTAAAAAAAGTTTTAGCAAACCCAAATATTTGTAGCAAAGAATGGATTTGGCAACAGTATGATCATACAGTTATGGGAGATACTATTCAAAAACCAGGGGGTGATGCTGGTGTTGTGAGAGTACATGGAACAAATAAAGCTGTAGCTGCATCAGTAGACAGTTCCGCTGTTTATTGTTGGGCCCACCCTCTTACTGGTGGAAAACAAGTTGTCTGTGAAAGTTTTAGAAATTTAATTGCTGTTGGAGCAAAACCTATAGCCATAACCAATTGTTTAAATTTTGGAAGCCCTGAAAATGAAGATAATATGGGTGAATTTGTTGAATGTGTTCAAGGAATTGGTGAAGCAAGTGAATATTTAAAATTCCCAGTTGTTTCAGGAAATGTTTCTTTTTACAATCAAACAAAAGATGAGGGTATAAAGCCTACCCCTGCTATTGGTGGTGTCGGTTTAATAAAAGATTACAATAAAATGATCACTATGGATTTTAAAGAGATTGATAACGTGGTTTTAGTAATTGGAAAGACAGAAGGTCATTTAGATCAAAGTTTATTCGCAAGAAATATTTTAGATGAAAAAAACGGTCCACCACCTGAAATAAATCTATTTAATGAAAAAAATAATGGAGAAACTTTATTAAAAATTATTGAAAACAATCTAATTAAAAGTGCTCATGATGTTTCTTTGGGTGGCATTATTACTGCGGTAGCTAAAATGTGTATCAAAAGTAAAAAAGGAATTAGTCTTAAAAAACCAAAATATTTAATTAATGAAATGGAGTATTTCTTTGGTGAAGATCAAGGACGTTACATTATTGAGGTTGGTAAAAACGATTTAAAAAAAGTCACAGATATCTTGAATAAAAATGCAGTTCATTTTGACGAACTTGGCACAATTATCGAAAATGAGCTATATATTGACGATAAGACAAAAGTTACAATTGACGAATTAATAAGTTCAAATACAAGGTGGCTTACAGATTATATGAGAAACTAATGGCAATGAATTTAAAAGAAATTGAGAGTTTAATTAAAGAGGCAATGCCTGATGCTGTTGTTGAAATTCAAGATTTAGCGGGCGATGGAAATCATTATTCAGCAACCGTGACCTCTTCAAAGTTTTCAGGAAAAAGTAAAATTGAGCAACATAAAATGGTGTATAATTCTCTCAAAGGACGTATGGGAAATGAATTACATGCACTAGCAATTAAAACAAAGGAGCAATAATGGATGAAACTACAAAAAATACAATTCAAGATCATATAGACAATAATGAAGTTTGTTTATTTATGAAAGGAACACCTGATGCTCCACAGTGTGGTTTTTCAATGGCTGTTACAAATATGTTAAAACTTCTAGAGGTTAACTTTCATAGTGTAAATGTCTTAGAAGATCAAAATCTTAGAGAAGGAATTAAAGTTTACAGTGATTGGCCAACAATTCCACAATTGTATATTAAAAAAGAATTTGTTGGTGGATGTGATATCGTAAAAGAAATGTATGAAAATGGGGAGCTTAAAAAAGTTCTTGAAGAAAAAGGTATTAATTTTAAAAATTAATTTATCATTACTAGTATTACAACTAATATTAAAACTATAAATAGTGAAGCTATTTTATTTTTTCTTATATAGTGACTAAAATATTTTTTTATTATTGAAAAGAAAATAGGTTTTTTTGCTTTTATAGTAAAATCTCTAAATTCATAATTTATTTCATTTTCCCAATAAAGTTCTAAAACTAAACTACTTCTAAAATTTTTTCTTAAAGAATCAAATAAAACTCCATGTGTTATAAATGGTTCAATTAATTGTTTTTTCTTTTCGACTAATAAAACCTTCTCGACATCATTAAATTTAAACATCCATTTATGATCATCACTACTATTTGATGAAAGAACAATATTGTCTTCTAAAATTGATGGAAGCTCAATATACCCTTGTCTAGATATTCTTTTTAGTTCACTTATAAAAAAAGATACATCTTCTACATGCTCTATTACATGGCTGGCATAAACAAAATCAAATTGGTTATTTGAAAATGGTAGAGTTTTGTCTTTAATTAAAACAAATTTTTTATTTTTATCTTCATAAAATTTGGAAAAATTTTGAATATCAGCTACTGTTTGTGCAAATTCAACTGGAGCTATATTGCATCCAATATCTAAAATTTTCCAATTATTTTGATTTTCTTTTAAAATTTTTAGAACATGCTCTCTAGATGTTCTTTGTATCATTTTTATCTTGAATAATATTCAATAACCAAGTTAGGTTCCATGATCACTGGATAAGGAACTTCTTCAAATTTTGGAACCCTTACGAATTTTAATTTTTTATTTTTCTCATCCATTTGGATGTACTCAGGTGTTTCTCTTTCTTTATTCGCTAATGCTATATCAATAATTGCTAATTGTTTAGATTTATCTCTAATTTCAATTGTGTCTTCTTCTTTAACTAAATAACTTCCAATATTTACTTTCTTACCATTAACTCTTACATGTCCATGGTTAATTAATTGTCTAGCTGAAAAAATTGTAGTTGCAAATTTTGCTCTATAGATAATTGCATCTAATCTTCTCTCTAAAAGACCAATTAAATTTTCTCCGGTATCACCTTTAAGCATAACTGCTTTTTTATAAATATTTCTGAATTGTTTCTCATTAATATTTCCATAATAAGCTTTTAATTTCTGTTTAGCTTGTAACTGAATTCCATAATCTGAAGGTTTAGATGTTTTTGTTTGACCGTGTTGACCAGGTCCATAAGCTCTTGTGTTAAAAGGACTTTTTGGTCTACCCCAAAGGTTAACTTTTAATCTTCTATCTACTTTATGTTTAGAGTTTAATCTTTTTGTCATTTAATAGTGGGCTTTATAAACTTACTCTTACTTTTGTCAATCAACGTTTTTTACCTAAACTTGCAAATACACCAGATAAAATGCGTGCTTCTTTTGTTGACAATTCCATTCTGTAAAAGATATTTCTTAGGTTTTCTAGCATTATTGGCTTTTTATCTTTTGATTTGAAAAAATTAATATCTTCCAGATTCTTAATGCATAAATTTGCCATAGAAACTATCTCTTTTTTTGAGGCTGACTTTACTTTATTGGATTTATTGAAAGAGGATACCTTTGAATTAATGATGTTTGATACATACTGAGCAATTATTATTAGACTATGAGAAAGATTCAACGACTTAAAATCAGGATTTGTGGGAATTTGAAGAGTGTAATTGGCATAACTAATTTCATTATTAGATAAACCTGATGCCTCTGATCCAAACAAAAAAGCTACTTTTTTTTTATAATTAATTTTTTTTAAATCCTCTAATTGGATGTGCTTAATATTTTTATTTCTAAATCTTGCTGATGTTGCAATGACAGTATCAATATTCTTTAAAGATTTTTCTAAATTTTCATAATTCTTTGCTTTACTAATAATATTTTTTGCACCAACAGAAGTTGCTAAAATTTTATCGTTAGGAAATATTGGTTTAGGATCAACAATAATTAATTTTTGGAAATTAAAATTTTTCATTCCTCTTGCGCAAGCTCCAATATTTTCTGAAAGTTGAGGTTTGTGTAAAATAAAAGAAATATTATTGACAGACATTAATCGATGCCATGATTTCTGTTATAATTAGAAATAGCAGATGGTTTAATTTCATTTAAATACTTATGATCTACAGACCATATGGAAACTTTTAAAGGATAACATTGTGCAACATCGGAAGAATGTTCAGATCCACAATCACCTCCTGGACATGCAGAAAGAGCACCCATCAAATCTGTTTCAGCAAAAAACTCCAGATAATCACCTGGTCTAACTGGACTAGCTTTCATAAAGTATTGCTTTGTATCATTAGTAAAACCAGTTAGCATAAATACATTTAGTACATCATGAACTATTTTTTCAGCATGATCTAATTGAACTTTTTTTTCTTTTACTAATGCTCTAGTTAAATTTGAATGGCAACAATAGTGGTAATCATTATCACTTAAAAGTTTTGAAGTATAAGGATCGCATCTTGTGCCAATTACATCATGAACAGAACCACCATCTTCATCATAATCATACCAATCCAAAGTATCCCAAGTTATTGTTGCTAAAGATCTTAGGTATGGGAAACTACTAAACATTTTATCTCCAACTGAAAGATGAGTTCCATATAAAGCTCTTGTTTTACCTGAATAAAATTTTTCCTCTAAATTATTTAAATTAAATAAATTTAAATCTCCTACTTGAGGGCCATCTACACTTTCAATTCTAAAAAACTCACCAAATTTAACCTCGAATGTTTTTGCATCTCTTGGAGGAATAATTACTTCACTTTTTTTAACTAAATGCTGTCTTGCTGAATGTAATATACTTAAATTTTTATCCTCAATAGTATTATTTGGATAACAAACAATAGGCTTACTCCCTATTCTACTATTAATATCTATAGGTTTTTCTGAAAATTTTTTAATTTTCATTTTTGTGAACTTCCAGGTGCTTTATCCTTAAATAATTTATAATCTAAACTATCTACTAAAGCTTTAAATGAAGCATCAATTATATTGGGTGATACTCCAATTGTGAACCAGTTCACCCCTTTAGAGTCTGTACTTTCAATACTCACTCTTGTAACTGCTTCTGTACCTGTATTTAAAATTCTAACTTTATAGTCAACAAGTCTTAAATCTTTCAAATATTCAGAATACTTAGCAAGCTTATTTACATTCTCTCTAATTGCATTATCTAAAGCATTAACAGGTCCATTTCCTTGTCCCTCACATAAAATTTTGTCTCCATCTACTTCTAATTGAGCTTTAGCGTAAGATATTATCTCTCCTGTTTTGTCTTTCTTTACAGAAACATCGTATTCATTAATTGAAATATATCTTGGTATCTCTCCCATTAATCTTCTTGCAAGTAATTCGAAAGATGCGTCTGCACCATCATAACTATAACCAATGAACTCTCTATCTTTTACTTCCTCTAAAAGTTTTTTAATCTTTGGATCACTTTTCTGAACATTAATCCCAATTGAATTTAATCTAGACATTATATTTGATTGTCCAGATTGATCTGAAACTACAATATTTCTAGAATTTCCAACTTCCTCAGGATCAATATGCTCATAAGTTTTAGGATCTTTTTGAACTGCAGATACATGCATTCCACCTTTGTGTGAGAAAGCTGAGGCGCCAACATAAGGTAAATGTTTATTAGGTTTTCTATTTAATATTTCATCTAATAACCTTGAGCATTGAGTTAAATTTTTTAAATTTTCTCTTTTAATACTTAATTCAAATTTATCCGAAAAATCTTTTTTTAAAAAAAATGAGGGTATTAAAGACATCAAATTTGCATTACCACATCTTTCTCCTAACCCATTTATAGTTCCTTGAACTTGTCTTACTCCTGCTTGAACTGCAGCGAGACTATTAGCTACTGCATTTTCAGTATCATTATGGGCATGTATTCCTAAATTTTTTCCTGGGATATATTTGCTTACTTCAATAACAATTTTTGAAATTTCATGTGGTAATGTTCCACCATTAGTATCACATAAAACTATCCATCTTGCTCCATTATCATATGCAGCTTTCAAACAAGACAGTGCGTAATCTGGATTGGATTTATATCCATCAAAGAAATGCTCAGCATCAAACATAAATTCTTTACCTGATTTAACAATATGCTTTGTACTTTCGCTTATATTAATTAAATTTTGGTCATTCGTAATTCCTAATGCTACTTTCACTTGGAAATCCCATGATTTACCAAATAAACAAACAGATGAGCTTTTAGAATTAATTAATGAAGATAACATTGGGTCATTTTCTGCGCTATGCTCTGACTTTTTTGTCATTCCAAATGCAGTTAATTTAGCTGATTTAAAATTATGATCTTTATTAAAAAATTCTGTATCTGTTGGATTGGCGCCTGGCCAACCTCCTTCAACGTAGTCAACTCCCAACATATCTAATGCTGATGAAATTTTCTCTTTATCATCAATAGAAAAATCAATACCTTGAGTTTGCGCACCATCACGTAATGTTGTGTCAAAGATATAAAGTTGTTCTTTACTCATTTAAGTTTCCAAGTCGTTTTACCATCTTTATCTTCTATTAAAACACCTTTATCTAAAAGCTCATTTCTAATTTTATCAGCTTCTTCGTAATTTTTGTTTTCTCTTGCTTGGTTTCTATCATCTATTTTCTGTGAGATTTCCTCTTCTGAAATAGATGCTTTGCTAATTTTAAATCTTAACCACTCTTCATGATTTTGATTTAACAAACCTACAAACTGACAAGCAGAAACAAATGTAGCTTTATCATTGTCATCTCCTTTTTGAGCCTTCTCATATAATTCGTGCAAATTTGCAATGTATCCTGGTGTATTTAAATCATCATAAAGTGGTTCAAGAATTTCATTAGAGATATCTGTATCGTTTTTGCTTTCTATATAAACATTGTACCATTTGTTTATTGTATTTTGACAATCTTCTAAAAGTTTATCATTCCAATCTAATGGTTGTTTGTAATGCGCACTCATTAAGGCGAGTCTTAAAACTTGACCACTGATCTTGTTTCTAAAATCTTTAATTTTCAAAATATTACCTTGGGATTTTGCCATCTTCTCGTTGGACATAGTTATGAAAGCATTGTGTAACCAAAAATTAGCAAATACTTTTGTACCATTAGCACATCTTGACTGTGCTATTTCATTTTCATGATGAGGAAATATTAAATCAATACCACCTCCATGAACATCAAATTCATCGCCTAAAAATTTTTTTGACATTGCTGAACATTCTAAATGCCATCCAGGTCTTCCTTTGCCCCATGGAGAATTCCAAGATGGTTCATCACTTGTTGATGGCTTCCACAAAACAAAATCTTCTGAATTTTTTTTGTTATCACTTACTTCAATTCTTGATCCTGCAATTAAGTGTTCTAATTTTTTATTTGATAGCTGACCATAATCTTTAAACTTTTTAACCTCAAAATAAACATGGTTATTATTCTCATAAGCAAAACCTTTTTTAATTAATTCAGAAACCATTTCAATCATCAAATCAATATTATCTGTTGCTTTAGGTTGATGAGATGGTGTTTCGCAATTTAAATAATTGCAATCTTCACTAAAACTTTTGGTTATTTTGTTTGTTAGTTCTGAAATTGAAATATTATTTTCTTTTGAAGATTTGATAATTTTATCATCTACATCTGTAATATTTCTAACATAAGTAACTTTAGAATAATTTTTTTTAAAAATTTTATATAGAATATCAAATACAACTATTGGTCTTGCATTTCCAATGTGGGGATCATCATAAACTGTTGGTCCACAGACATACATTCTTACATTTTGTTCATCTATTGGAACGAATTTTTCTTTTTTGTTTGTAAGATTATTTGTTAAAAAAATATCATTATTCATAATTTTAGAAATATACTTAAAAGATAGATTTGTGAATCTATTTGATTAATTTGGAATTTTGCATACTGGAATAGGCTCCATTTTATGCAAATTTTGTTTTCTAATGGTTTCGTATTTTGCTCTATTAGAAGATTTGGGATTATTCATAGCTTCCTCAAGCTCTTCATATTTTAGTCCAAGTTGACCTTCGTCGGTTCTACCGTCGTCCCACAATCCGTCAGTAGGTGCTGCTTCAATAATTTCGTTTAAAATACCAAGCTCTTTGCCAAGTTCCCACACTTGAGTTTTATTACAATCCGCTATAGGAGAAATATCAACTCCTCCATCTCCATATTTTGTGTAAAATCCAACTCCAAAGTCTTCTACCTTGTTTCCAGTTCCAACTACTATTCCTTTGTTAGCTGCAGCAACTTGGTAAAGTGTGGTCATTCTTAATCTGGCTCTAGAATTTGCCATTCCATGCTCATTATCAAATTTAGATAAACTTGAACTGAATGCCAAAAACAACTCATCTAAATTAATTGTATGTGCTTCAACATTTTTAAAATTTTTAGTTAACCATTCTTGATGTTTTAAGCTTAAATCATGTTGATGTGATTTTTGCTTAATTGGCATCGACAAAACTATTGTTCTTAAACCAGTCATCGCACTCAAGGTGCTAGAAACAGATGAATCAATACCTCCAGATATCCCTATAACTAGAGACTGAGCCCTTGAAGGCATATTGTCTACATAGTTTTTTATCCAGTCAGATATAAACTTTGCTTTTTTCGAAGGGTTCATAATTTATAAGATATTTTATTATTAAGATTTTACAATGTCTTAAGATGCCGCTCTATCTGCATTTTTAGAATATGAGCTATTCTTTTTAATCTCATCTGAAATCATAAAGGCTAATTCTAAAGCTTGATTGGCATTCAATCTAGGATCGCAATGCGTATGGTATCTTGAAGAAAGATCTTTTTCAGAAATTTTTTGTGCTCCACCAATACATTCTGTAACATCTTGACCAGTTAGCTCTATATGAAGACCTCCCGCATAACTTCCTTCACTTTGATGACATGCAAAAACATTTTTTACTTCACTCAAAACACTGTTGAATGGTCTAGTTTTAAAACCTGTTGCAGCTTTAATTGTATTTCCATGGCATGGGTCACAAGACCAAATTACATTCAATCCTTCTTTTTTAATTGCTCTAATTAATTTAGGTAAAAATTTCGAAACATTATCTGCTCCAAATCTTGAGATTAAAGTGATTTTACCTTTTTCATTTTTTGGGTTAATTCGGTTACATAAATTGATTAAATCGTCTGGTTTTAAAGTTGGTCCACATTTAATTCCTATAGGGTTTTCAATTCCTCTACAAAACTCTACATGTCCTCCATCAAGCTGTCTTGTTCTGTCTCCTATCCAAACAAAATGAGCTGAGGTATCATGATTCTCACCTGTAGTAGAATCTGTTCTAGTCATTGCTTCTTCAAAAGGTAACAGTAACGCTTCATGTGATGTCCAAAAATTCACAGTATACAATCTATTATTAAAATCTGATGTAATTCCACACGCTCTCATAAATGCTATTGCATCAGCTATTTTATCCTCTAGATCTTTAAATTTTTTGGCTTCTGGACTTTTTTTAATATAGCCTAAATTCCATAAATGAACTTTGTTTAAATCTGCAAAACCTCCTTTAGAAAAAGCTCTTATGAGGTTTAGAGTTGCTGCTGATTGAGAATAAGCTTTAAATAATCTTTTTGGGTCTGGTATTCTTGCTTTTTCAGTAAATTCCATTCCATTTATATTGTCACCTAAATAACTTGGAAGCTCAATCTCATCTTTGATTTCAACTGGAGAACTTCTCGGTTTTGAAAATTGACCAGCAATTCTTCCAACTTTTACTACTGGTAAGGAAGCTGAATAAGTTAAAACTAAAGACATTTGCAAAATTAATTTGAATGTATCTCTCAAATTGTCAGGGTTAAATTCTGCAAAACTTTCTGCACAATCTCCGCCTTGAAGTAAAAATGCTTTTCCGTCGACAACATCAGCTAATTGATCTTTTAAATGCCTAGTCTCTCCTGCAAATACTAAGGGTGGAAAAGTTCCAATTTTGTCTAAGACCTTATTTAATTCTTTTTTATCTGGATACTCCGGTATGTGTTTAACAGGATATTTTCTCCAACTATTTTTTTTCCAATTTTTCATATTCAACCTAGGGGTGTTTTAGCAGAGTTTATACTTTATTCAACTGTGACTGATTTAGCTAAATTTCTTGGTTTATCAATATCATAACCCTTTTTAAGAGCAGAATAATAAGCAAGTTTTTGAAGCGGAACAGTTAACAGGAAGGGCAATAAATCATCATTAGTATTTTCTACTTCAATAGTTTCCCAAATATTCTCTGAAACAATCTCATCCTTGCTTTTATTGGTAATTAAAAGAACTTTCGCACCTCTTGCTATAACTTCCTGCATATTAGAAATTGTTTTTTTATAGTAGCTATCTCTTGGTGCTAGAACAACAACTGGCATACCTTCTTCTATCAATGCAAGTGGTCCATGTTTCATTTCACCTGCAGGATAACCCTCTGCATGAACATAGGATAATTCTTTTAATTTTAATGCTCCTTCCAAAGCTATTGGAAAAGAAAAACCTCTTCCAAGAAACATAGATCCTTTTGCTTCATTGAATGTTGAGGAAATTGCTTGAATATCATTATCTACTAATAAAGTTTTTTCTATTAAGCTTGGTAAGCTTTTAAGATCTTTAATTTTTTCTTGATAATTTTTTTTATCAATCTGATTAGATAAAGATCCAATTTTTAAAGCTAAAATATATAATACAAGAATTTGACCTAAGAACGCTTTTGTAGATGCAACACCAATTTCGGGTCCACAGTGAATTGGTAATACAAAATTTGAGTCTCTTGCTATAGAGCTTTCAATTACATTAACTACAGCACATGTTTTCATATTATTTTTGTTACAAAGATCTAAAGCTGCATAAGTATCTGCAGTCTCTCCAGACTGAGAAACAAAAATATATAAACTATCTTCTTTAAATCTATTTTTTCTATATCTAAACTCTGAAGCTATATCGATATTAACATCTAAAGTAGTTAATTCTTCAAACCAATATTTGGCCATTAAACAAGAATGGTAAGCAGTGCCACAACCGATTAAAGTAATTGATTTAATTTCATGGATTTTCCAAGGAAAATTAAAAATATTTATCTCATTATTTGCGCTATCTAAATATTCTTTAATTCCAGTTTTTACTGTTACAGGCTGCTCCTCTATTTCTTTAGCCATAAAGTGTTTAAAATCACCTTTGTCATAATTTGCCTCATTTGATGATAATTCTAAAATTTTTTTATTAATTTTCTGACCCTCTTCATTGTAAAAATGAACATGATCTTTTTTAACAATACAAAATTCTCCGTCATCAAGATAGGTAATTTTATTTGTCATAGATTTCAAAGCATAAGAGTCTGAGCCTAAATAATTTTCATTAGGACCATAACCAACAGCTAATGGAGAACCTCTTCTTGCACCTACAATTAAATCTGGAATATCTTTAAAAATTATACCTAATGCAAAACTTCCGTGAAGTTGTTTTAAAGTTTTAGTTATTGCCTCCTCCAGTTCCATAGTTTTCAAATTTTCTGTAATTAAATGAACAATTACCTCGGTATCAGTTTGAGATTTGAAAGTATGACTCTTATTAATTAAATATTTTTTTAGAATTGTTGAGTTCTCTATTATTCCATTATGGACAACAGATACATTGTCTGAAGAATGTGGGTGAGCATTAATACTATTTGGAACACCATGAGTAGCCCATCTCACATGACCTATTCCTATATTTCCTTTTAAAGATTTTAGATCAAAGTTTTGTTCTAAATTGTCAACTCTTCCTTCAGATTTTACCTCGTTAATTTTACCATCAAATAAAGTAGCAACCCCAGCAGAGTCATAACCTCTATATTCAAGTTTTTTTAAAGAATTAATAATATTTGCAGATACAGATTTGTTACTAGATATACCTATTATTCCACACATAATTTATTTTGTCTTTCTTCTATAATTTTTAATTTCCACTTGCACAGATCTAGTTAGTGCTAGAGATTTATTCTTAACATTTTTTGTTATTACAGATCCTGCACCAACAATACTTTCTTTATCAATTTTTACAGGAGCTACTAAGGACGAATTTGATCCTATAAATACTTTATCTTTAATTATTGTCTTGCTTTTTTTTACACCATCGTAATTACAAGTAATTGTGCCAGCACCAATATTTACCATTTTACCAATATTGCTATCTCCAACATAAGATAAATGATTTACTTTTGATTTATTTCCGACAGTTGATTTTTTAATCTCTACAAAATTTCCTACTTTTGAACCTTCTTTAAGAATTGTTTCTGGTCTAATTCTTGCATAAGGACCTATCTCAACTTTATTTTCTACCTTGCATGATTCTAGATGTGAAAAAGATTTAATGACTACATTATTTCCTATTTTAACTTTAGAACCAATTACCACATATGGTTCAATTGCAACTCCTTTTCCAATTTTTGTATCATTTGAAAAAAAAATAGTTTCAGGACCTATCATTTGAACGCCAGCTTTTAAAAATTTATTTCGAAGTTTATTTTGATTATTTTTTTTATTTGTGTCTTTCATCTAGATTTTCTTTACATTAAGTATATATCTTAATTAATTCACAAATTATTTCTTTAAAATACTTTTGATATGAAACAAAGATTTACAGTATTATTTGATTTAGATGGTACTCTAGTAGATACAGCACCAGACTTAATAACTGCACACAACCATGTAATGAAAAAATTTGGTTATCCAACAAAAACATTAGGTGAATTAAAAAATGCAGTTGGTAAAGGTGCGAAAGCTATGATGGCAAAAGCTAATGGTCAATGGAAATGGTTTGATGAAAAAATTCAAAACGAAATGTCTGATGAATTTTTGTCTTTCTATGGAAAGAATATTTATAACAAAAGCACTTTAATAAATGGAGTAAAAGAATTTTTAAATTGGTGTAAAGATGAAAAAATATCTATGGCTGTTTGCACTAATAAAACAGAACATCTTGCTGTTGATCTTTTAAAAAAAATAGGAATTTATGATTACTTCGAATATGTGGCAGGATACAATACATTTGATTATTGCAAGCCTGATCCTAGACACTTAACTACAGTAATAGAAATTTTGGATGGAGAATTGAAAAAATCAATTATGATTGGAGATAGTGAAACTGATGCAAATTCAGCAAAAGCAGCTAATATTCCAATGATATTATTAAAGTATGGATATACCGAAAAAAAATCTGATGAAATCTACCATAATCACTTGATAAAAGATTTTGTTGGAATTGAAAAAATCATATCCGAATATCTTTAATATTGATTAATTTATTTTTGCTATTAAAACAAAATTACTAATAAGGAGTTATTTTGTTACAACATACAGTAAAAGTCTTTCCCTCTAAAATTCATTTACCTAAAAAAAAACAACTTGCCTGGAAAATTGCAGAAATAGCAAGTGATAATGCCAAACTGAATAAAGAGGCAATTGAAATGGTAATTAATAGAATTATTGACAATGCTTCGGTTGCTATTGCTTCTTTAAATAGAAGACCTGTTATTTCATCAAGAGAAATGGCTTTTAAACATTCTAGAAAAAATGGAGCAACTCTTTTTGGTGTTAATTCAAAATTAAAGTTTGATTGTGAGTGGGCGGCTTGGTCAAATGGAACTGCTGTAAGAGAACTTGATTTTCATGATACTTTTTTGGCTGCTGATTACAGTCATCCTGGAGATAATATTCCACCACTATTAAGTGTGGCCCAACAAAATAAAAAAAGTGGTTTAGATTTATTAAGAGGTATTATTACTGCATACGAAGTTCAAGTAAATTTAGTTAAAGGGATTTGTTTACACAAACATAAAGTAGATCACATTGCGCACCTAGGTCCAAGTGTTGCTGCAGGATTAGGATCGATGTTAAAATTAAATACAGAAACAATTTATCAAGCTGTTCAGCAAGCACTACACACAACTGTTTCTACTCGCCAATCAAGAAAAGGAGAGATATCTAGCTGGAAAGCTTATGCACCTGCACATGCTGGGAAATTAGCAATAGAAGCTGTTGATAGAGTTATGAGAGGAGAAGGAGCACCGAGCCCTATTTATGAAGGTGAAGATAGTGTAATTGCAAGATTCCTTGATGGTAAAAAAGCAAAATATAAAGTTCCCTTACCTAAAAAAGGAGAGAGTAAAAAAGCTATATTAGAAACTTATACAAAAGAATATTCTGCAGAATATCAATCCCAAGCTTTAATAGACCTTGCAAAAAAATTAAAAACAAAAATACCAAATTTAAACCAAATCAAAAAAATAGATATTTATACAAGTCATCATACACATTATGTAATTGGAACAGGTGCAAATGATCCACAAAAAATGGATCCAAATGCAAGTAGAGAAACATTGGACCATTCAATTATGTATATTTTTGCAGTTGCCCTAGAGGATGGGGATTGGCATCATGTAAAATCATACTCGAAATCAAGAGCTAATAGAAAAAGTACTATTAAGATATGGAATTCAATAACAACTTATGAAGATAAAAAGTGGACAAAAAAATATCATGATCCAAATCCAAAAAAGAAATCTTTTGGAGCAAAAGTTATTGTTTCATTGAATAATGGAAAAAAAGTGACTGAAGAACTAGATAGAGCTGATGCCCACCCCTATGGGGCAAGACCATTTAAAAGAGCAAATTATATAAATAAATTTTTAACTCTAACAGATGGTATTTTAGAAAAAAAAGAAAGTGACCGTTTTTTAAGAAATGTTCAGAATTTAAAAAATTTAAAAGTTGGTCAATTAGATAAATTAAATATTGAAATTAAAAAAAGTAAATTAAAAAGAAATTTTAAAAAAGGAATTTTTTAATGCATTTTGTTGAAAAAGAACCAAGTCAAAAAAGAATAGATTTTGATCAAAAACTTAAATCAAATAAAATTCTAAGAGTGCCTGGAGCCTATAATCCTCTAACAGCTAAATTAATTGAAGAAATTGGTTATGATGCAGTTTATATATCAGGAGGTGTTATGGCCAATGATCTTGGATTTCCCGATATTGGTTTGACTACACTTCAAGATGTAAGTACCAGATCCTATCTAATATCTAGAGTAACTAATCTACCAACTATTGTTGATATAGATACGGGTTTTAAATCTTGTAAAGAAACTATAGAAACTTTTGAAAATTTTGGTTTAACTGGTGTTCATTTGGAAGATCAAATTGAAAGAAAAAGATGTGGACATCTAGATAATAAAGAACTTATTTCAACAGAGGACATGGTTTCAAAAATAAAAGAATGTGTAGCAGCAAAAAAAGATCAAAACTTTAAAATTATAGCACGCTCAGATGCAAAAAGTGTTGAGGGAATTGATAAAATGATTGATAGATGTAAAGCCTACATTGATGCCGGAGCAGAAATTATATTTCCAGAAGCTTTGCAAGACGAAAAGGATTTTGAAAAAGTAAGAAAAGAACTTTCAAGTTATTTGTTAGCTAATATGACCGAATTTGGTAAATCCAAACTATTTAACTATAAGGAGTTAGAAAACCTTGGGTACAATATTGTTATATATCCAGTAACTACACAAAGACTAGCAATGAAAAACGTTGAAGATGGATTAAGAGACATTTATGCAAATGGACATCAAAATAATATAATAGATAAGATGCAAACAAGAAAAAGATTATATGAATTAGTAGAATACGAGAAATATAATTCTTTAGACGAAAAAATTTATAATTTTAGTACAGAGGGACATGAATAATGAGTGATGATATTAAAAAGGGTTTACTTGGAATAGTTGTAGATGAAACTGAAGTTTCAAAAGTTATGCCAGAGATTAACTC
This sequence comes from uncultured Pelagibacteraceae bacterium, assembly GCA_902560805.1. Lineage (GTDB taxonomy): Bacteria > Pseudomonadota > Alphaproteobacteria > Pelagibacterales > Pelagibacteraceae > Pelagibacter. Next base: position 23,541 of record CACENW010000001.1, read on the forward strand.
TCTAACTTATAGAGGTTATGCTGCTCAAGATTTATGTGAATACTGTAGATTTGAGGAAGTTGCATATTTAATATTAAATAAAGATCTTCCAAACTCAATAGAGCTTAAACATTTTGAAAAAGAAGAGCGGAACAATAGAGAGCTTACAAAAAATTTATATGAAATAATTAGACATATGCCAAAAAAATCTCATCCAATGGACGTTGCGAGAACTGCTGTTAGCGTAATGGGATTAGAGGATAAAGAAACTACAGATTCTTCTCCAGAAGCAAATATGAGAAAAGCATTAAGAATTTTTTCAAAAACGCCAACTGCATTAGCAGCCTTTTATAGAATTAGAAAAGGAAAAAAAATTATAAAACCGAAGAAAAACCTAACTTTTGCTGAAAACTTTTTCTATATGTGTTTTGGAAAAGTTCCTCAAAAAGAGATTGTTAAAGCGTTCGATGTTTCTTTAATTTTGTATGCTGAACATAGCTTTAATGTATCAACTTTTACAGCTAGAACCATTACAAGTAGCTTATCTGATATACACGGTGCAATAACAGGTGCAATTGCTAGTTTAAAAGGCCCTCTTCACGGTGGAGCCAATGAGGAAGTGATGCATATGATGAATAAAATTAAAAAACCAGAAAATGCACTGAAATGGATAAATAACGCACTTAAAAACAAAGAAGTAGTGATGGGATTTGGACATAGAGTTTATAAATCAGGTGATTCAAGAGTTCCTACTATGAGAAAATATTTTGGTAAAGTTGCTAAACTTAAGAAGGATAAGAAATTTGAAAAAATCTATGACATTGTTGAAAGAGTGATGATTAAGAAAAAAAATATATATCCAAACGTAGACTACCCAACAGGGCCTACTTATCATCTAATGGGTTTTGAAACTGATTTTTTTACTCCAATATTTGTCATTTCTAGAATAACAGGTTGGTCCGCTCACATAATGGAACAACATGCTGCTAACAAACTTATTAGACCTTTAGCTAGTTACAAAGGTAGCAAGCATCGAAAAGTGATGCAGTTAAATCAAAGATAATTTTAAGTTTAACTAAAAGCTTCTGCCCAAGTGCCCTGGGTTGATGCTTTAGAATATTCAGTAGCTCTACCTTCAAAGAAATTCATGTGCTCAACTGCATTAAGCATTGTATCCAACCAAGTTAGTGGATTTTTTTGAATATCATAAATTGGTTCCAATCCTAATTGAATAAGTCTTCTATTAGCAATAAACCTAATGTAATCTTTAACTTCTTTAGCAGTTAAACCTTCCATTGGACCCATTTCAAAAGCTAAATCAATAAAAGCATCTTCATGCTCAACAATTATTCTACAAGCTTGATAAAGTTCTTTTTTGAGTTTAGGTGTCCAGATTTCAGGATTTTCTTTTATAAACTCCTTAAAAATTCTGATCATAGAATTACAATGAAGTGTTTCATCTCTTACAGACCAAGTAACTATCTGTCCCATTCCTTTCATTTTATTATGTCTTGGAAAATTCAATAAAATAGCAAAACTTGCAAACAATTGTAATCCTTCGGTAAATGCACTAAACACTGCAACTGTTTTTGCAATATCCTCTTTCGAATTTACATTGAAACCCTGCATGTAATCGTACTTATCTTTCATCTCTTTGTATTTCATGAAAGCTGAGTATTCTGATTCAGGCATACCAATTGTATCTAAAAGATGAGAATAAGCAGCTACATGAACTGTTTCCATCGCAGCAAATGCTGTCATCATCATTAATACTTCTGTTGGTTTGAATACAGTTGTGTAATGTCTTAAATAACAATTATTAACTTCTACATCAGCCTGAGTAAAAAATCTAAAAATTTGTGTTAATAGATTTTTTTCTGGTTGAGACAAGTTTTTTTGCCAGTCTCTAACATCATCTCCTAAAGGTACCTCTTCTGGTAACCAATGAATTCTTTGTTGAGTTAACCATGCATCATAACACCATGGATATCTAAAAGGTTTGTACACTGGGTTTTCTACTAATAGACCCATCTTTTTTGGTTGAATAATCTCTTTATTAATTTTTTCTGCTACTGACATGATAAACACTCCTCGTACTCTGGCTGCTCGTTAGATTGTTGATTTTTAGATTTATAAACATTTGCTGTAATATCAGTTGATTTAGCATCATTGATATTTTCAGCTCTCTGAATTGATTTTGATCTACAGTAATAAAGACTTTTTAAGCCTTTCTTCCATGCATCAAAATGAATTTTGTGTAATTCTTTTTTATGAACATCTGCTGGTAAAAATAAATTTACTGATTGAGCTTGTGAAATATAAGGAGTTCTATCTCCACTAAGTTCAATTATCCAATTTTGATTAAGCTCAAATGCTGTTTTAAATACATCTTTTTCTAAATCAGTTAAAAAATCTAGATGGCTAACAGACCCCTGATTGGTAGTAATAGTAGACCAGGTTTCATCATCATTTTTTCCATGATTTTCTAATATTTCCTCTAAATATCTATTTCTGACATTAAAAGAACCTGATAGAGTTTTATGAGTGTAGCTGTTTGCTGCAATAGGCTCTACTCCTGGAGATGCTCCACCACAAATAATTGAAATTGATGCTGTTGGGGCAATTGCTGTCTTATTAGAAAATCTTTCTTTATAACCATACTCAGCTGCATCTGGACAGGCACCTCTTTCTTCAGCTAAATCTTTAGATGCTTGATTTACTTTTTCATCAATATTTTTAAATATTTTTTTGTTCCATGATTTTGCCATTACAGACTCAAGTGGAATTCTATTTTTTTGTAAAAATGAATGAAAGCCCATCACACCTAATCCAACACTTCTTTCTCTTTCTGCAGAATATTTCGCATCTTTAAACTGATCAGGAGCTTTATTAATAAAATCTGATAAGACATTGTCTAAAAATCTCATTACATCATTAATCATGTCTGGATCATCTTTCCATTCATCATACTTCTCTAAATTTAAAGAAGATAAACAACATACCGCAGTTCTGTCTCTTCCATCTTTATCGATACCTGTTGGTAAAGTTATTTCACTGCACAAGTTGGAAGTTTTAACTGTAAGATTTGCTAACTTGTGGTGCTGTGGAATTTGTCTATTAACAGTATCAATATAAATAATATATGGTTCTCCCGTTTCTATTCTCGCAGTTAATAATCTAATCCATAAATTTCTTGCTGAAATAGTTTGTTGTATCGTACCATCAGCAGGACTTTTTAATGCCCATTGCTCGTCAGTTTCAACTGCTCTCATAAATGCATCTGAAACTAAAACACCATGATGTAAATTTAATGCTTTTCTATTTGGATCTCCTCCTGTTGGTCTTCTCATTTCAATAAACTCTTCTATTTCAGGATGATCGATTGGAAGATAACAAGCTGCAGAGCCTCTTCTTAATGAACCTTGGCTAATCGCCATTGTTAAAGAGTCCATTACTTTAATAAAAGGAATTATTCCTGAAGTTTTTCCAACTCTTCCAATTTTTTCTCCAATAGATCTTAGGTTACCCCAGTAACTTCCAATTCCTCCACCTTTTGCAGCAAGCCAAACATTCTCACTCCAAAGATCTAAAATTCCACCTAAGCTGTCAGATGCTTCATTCAAAAAACATGAAATTGGTAATCCTCTTTTAGTTCCTCCGTTTGATAAAACGGGTGTTGCTGGCATAAACCAAAGATTGCTTATATAATTGTAAATTCTTTGTGCGTGTAAATTGTCATCAGCATAAGTACTTGCTACTCTTGCAAATAAATCTTGATAAGATTCGTTTAAACCAAGGTATCTATCTTTTAAAGTCGCTTTACCAAAATCAGTAAGGTTTGAATCTTTAGAACGATCAATTTTAATTATTATACCTTTGTCGTTTTGAAATAGTTCTGTTTCATTATTTAAAGAAAATAAATCAGGCTTATTTACTTTTGAAACTTCTTTAACTTCAGGGGTATATTCAGAGACAGCTTTTTTAAGGGCCTGAGATAGAATCTTATTCATAAAAATTTAATATATTTTGTATTTAGTACGAAAACAACTATATGTTGTAGGCGTTAGTTGTAAATATACTATATAATCATTTAAACAACAGAACATTTATAGAACGCGACATTATGATAATCAACTAAAAAATAAAAAATTTTTCAAGAAATTAACATAATAAACAGTAAGTAAATAACCAATGAGCCAAAATATAAAAATAGATCCTTATGGTTTTAGAGAATATGACGCCCGTTGGTTGTATGGCAAAGACATAAACTCAGCCGGAATAGAGAATCTCGGTAAAGGACTTGGGACACAAATAAAAGCTCATACCAAAAAAAATAATCCAAGAGTTATTGTTGGACATGATTACAGGTCTTACAGTGAAGAAATAAAAACTTTTCTTAAAAAAGGATTAAAGTCAACAGGATGTTTTATAGAAGATATTGGTCTATCATTATCTCCTATGGTTTATTTTGCACAATTTAATTTAGACGCAGATGCAGTTGCTATGATTACAGCAAGCCATAATGAAAATGGTTGGACTGGTGTAAAAATGGGTATCAAAAAAGGCTTAACTCATGCTGGTGATGAAATGAGAGAGTTAAAGGATATTACCTTAAATGAAAAATTTTCAAATGGTGAAGGTAATGAAAAACAAATAGAGAATTTTCAACAAATTTATAAAGACGATTTAATTAATGGTAATAAGATTAATAAAAAATTAAAAGCTGTAGTTGCATGTGGAAATGGAACTGCTGGAGTATTTGCCCCAGATATTTTGAGAGGAATTGGTTGTGATGTTGTTGAAATTGATTGTGAATTAGATTGGAATTTTCCAAAGTACAATCCAAATCCAGAAGATTTAGAAATGCTTCATGCAATTGCAAAAGCTGTTAAAGATAATAATGCAGACATAGGTTTTGGCTTTGATGGTGATGGAGATAGAGTTGGTGTTATTGACAATGAAGGCAATGAAATTTTTTCAGATAAAATAGGTCTTCTAATAGCCAGAAATTTATCAAACAAATATAAAAATTCTAAGTTTGTAGTAGATGTTAAATCAACAGGATTGTATTCAAAAGATAATGTTCTATTAAGAAACAATTGTGAAACTATTTATTGGAAAACAGGCCATTCTCATATTAAAAGAAAAGTTAATACTGAAAAAGCACTAGCAGGGTTTGAAAAAAGCGGTCATTTCTTTTTTAATAAACCATTGGGGTATGGTTATGACGATGGAATTAATTCAGCAATTCGTGTCTGTCATTTATTAGATAATCTAGATAAAAAAATTAGTGAAATCATTAATGAATTACCAAATACTTTTCAAACACCGACGATGGCTCCTTTCTGTAAAGACGAAGAAAAATATATTGTTGTAGAGAAATTAGTAAAAGATTTTGAAAAATTAAAAGAAATTGAAGAAAAAATTGATGGACAAGTTATAACAGATATTCTCACGGTCAATGGAGTGAGATTTTCTTTTGAAGACGGATCATGGGGATTAATAAGAGCTTCATCAAACAAACCTTCTTTAGTTATAGTTACTGAAAGTCCTACATCTGATGAAAGGAAGAAAAAAATCTTTGATTTTATTGACGATCTACTCCAAAAAACTGGAAAAATAGGAGAATACGATCAAAAAATATAGTTGCAAATTTAAATTATAAAATCAATTTTCTAAAGATTTTATATTTATAAACTTATTTGGTAAATTTTTGTTATTTTTCTTTATTTCTCTGAAGAAATTCCAAGCGAGTACAAGGATTGTACTTTTGTTATTTTTTATCTTGTTTTTTGAATATATTGGGATATTAACTCCTGGTACGTATTTATTTTGCTTCAACTTATTATCTTCTATTATGAAGTCTATTTCTTCAGAAATACCAAAGAAATTTAGAGCAGTTGTTGCTTTAGCTGGAGCCCCGTAACCAATAATGCTATTTGATTTATTCTTTAAATTTTTAATATTATTTAGGACGTTTTTTTTTATTTTTAATATTTTATTTGCAAAAACTTTGTAAGTTGCGAATTTCTTTATCCCATAATTTTCTTCAATTCTTAATAAATTTGAGACACTTTTGTCTATTTTTTTATCTAAGTTTTTAGAGACATATATTCTTAAAGAGCCTCCATGGGTATCAATTTCTTCGGCTTTATAAATTTTACCACCTAAATTATCAAAGAAATTTTTTATACTCGTCAATGACCAATAATTATAATGTTCATGATATATATTATCAAAAGTTAAATCTTTTAAAGTTCTCAGCAAATATTGAACTTCAATAACAACTGTTCCGTTTTTAGACAATAGTTTTAATATACATTCACCCATTTCTTTTAAATTATCTGAATGAGCGAATACATTTGAAGCAAGAATTAAATCTGCTTTATTTTTAATTTTTTTTAAGGATTTTAAGTTTAAGAAATGATTAAGAGTTTTAATGCCTTTTTTATTAGAAATTTTACATAAATTTTTTGCAGGTTCTACGCCTAATAATTTTTTGATTCCTAATTTCTTAAATGGTAATAAGCCTACTCCATCGTTACTACCAATATCAATTATGTGAGATTGCTTATCTAATTTAAATTCTTTAACATATTTTTTTGCTGCTTGGTCAAAATGTGATCTAAAAGATTTTGATGTAGAAGATAAATAATAATAATTACTAAACATTTTCTTTGGATTCACTGAGACAGATAATTGAACGTTATAACAATTTGAACAGAAGTTTAATTCTAAAGGATATTTATCATATTTTGTTTTTTTATTTTTAACTAAGTTGTTGGCTAGAGGCTGAAAGCCTAATGAAAGTATTCTTTTCAAATTTTTACTTCCACAACATCTGCAATCAAATTTATATGAATACAATAAATTTTTTCTTATATCGTTATCAACCAATTGATAAGGCATGGTGTGAGTAATACCGTAATTTTTATGCTCTCTTTCCCCTCTAACTAAATTTAAAAAAATTGAATTTTTAGTGAAGACCATTGCATGCGCTACATTTGGTTTTGTAACAATTAAATCTCCTTCATTTACAACATGTGTAACGATCTCTGAGTTTTTGGAGATTAAATCCTTATACAAACTTATAAATTGCCCTTTAACCAAAAGACATTTTTGTTCTTGTACTGGATGAAAATGATTTGCTCTAACTGTACCCTTTTTTGATTCAATATAACCTATCAAATTAATTGGTTCTGGAAGTTCATAATTACTTATTTTTCCCCTAATATCGATATATTCGTTTTGACCTTTAAAAATATGCTCCAAGTTATTTTCATTTTTTTCAAATTTCCAGTTTTCAACCATTTCTTTTACAGAATTTTCTAAATTATATAAAAATTTAAAACCTGTTTTTAAAAGTTTTTTATTTGATAATGTGTATCCTAAATTTGGAGTCTCATCTTTAGTAACAATTAATTTTATCTTTGGATTAATTTTTTTGCAAAGTTCAGCTACTTTTTTAACTGTTGTTTGTTCTTTAACTAAATGAAAAGTTTGATTTTTAATTTCTTTATTTTCCTCAACAAACTTCATGCATCTTACGACATCTATTATTGAAACTAAGCTTTTTAATTGTTTTCCGCCTGAAAATAATTTTATTACTCCATCTTGAGATGTGATCTTCGAAAATAAATTAGGCATAATGTTTATTCTCATTGTATCAAGAGAATATCCATAAACTGAACCAAGACGTAATATCACATAATTTTGATGATTTTTTTTTATGTCAACTTCGTTTTGACTTTTACTTTTTGCATACATTAAAACAGGTTTAGTTTTCTCTTCCTCTTTAATATTTTTTTTTGCCTTTTTTAAACCTTCAAAAACCACATGAGTTGATGGAAATATTAATTTACATTTTTTAGATATCGAATTTACAACATTATTTGTTCCTTCAATTGCTATAGATCTAATCCTTTCATCAAGTTCTGAATTAGCTTCAGTTTTTACATATGCAACATCTGTCACTCCAGCTAGATGATGGACAACATCTGCGTCTTTTAAGTGTTTTTTCAAAAAATCTTTATCAAGAATATGGCCTTGGAAGAACTCAATATTCCATTTCTTCAACTGATTTATTCGTTCTGAAACAAACCTATTGTCAATAGCTACGATTTTATTTTTCCAACTTTCGCCCGAATATATTCTCGAAAGCTCTGTACCAAGATAACCTAGAGCTCCCAATATAACTATTTTTTTCATAAATTAAATAAATCTCCCAATTACTATTTGATAAATAACAGAAAATATATGGTAGAATTTAATTTTTTTTCCTTCATCATGTGTTCTTCCATTGTAATTTATAGGAACTTCATAAAATGTTTTTCCTTTTTTTACAACTTTACACAAAATTTCAGCATGTTGTTCAAAACCATTTGATTTTAAATTATTATAATCAAGAAGTTCTCTTTTAAAACAAGCATAACAAGAATAAACATCTGTAAAAGTAGTTTGATAAAATAAGTTAAAAATAAACGTTATGCAGATATTTCCAATTTTATTAAAAAAATGATGTGATCTTGTATAATCAGCGTAATTAAATCTTGATCCAATAATTAAATCAGGTGAAAACTTGTTTATTAAATTAACAAATTTATTAAAATCTTGTGGGTCATATTCCAAATCTGCATCTTGAAATGTAATATATTTTCCATTGGCTTTTTCTAAAGCACTTTTTACTGCATTTCCTTTGCCTTTATTTTGCAAATTGTTAATTAAAACATCAAAATTATTTTGATTTTCTTTGAGAATTTTTAATGTGTCGTCTTTTGATCCATCATTTACAACTATAATTTCTATTGTCTGAATCGCTTGTTTTAACTTTGCAAGACTAATTAAAACATCTTTAATTGTCTTCTCCTCGTTATAAACAGGTACTATTATAGTTAGTAATTTTTCTTCATTCATAGATATCTGTTAATAGTACATTACATGGAAATAACAATTATAAATACAATTATTACGTGTTTAATTAATTAGGAAGAATCAGCTATAAGAGATTATGAGGTGATGGAGGGAGACTGAAGTCACCTCTTTTTATTTTAGAGCTTTCCTTACTTTTTCTACGATAATTTTTAGAGCTGTTTTTGAGTATTTTTTTTCTTTAACAACCCATACAGATAATGGCCATGAAATATCTTTTTTACTTCTTGCAATAATATGTAAGTGCAACTGTGGAATGATATTTCCAATTTTTTCTACATTGAGTTTTGAAGTTTTAAACAATTTTTTCATTTTTTTGCTTACAAAAATAATTTCTTTCATCAACAAAATTTGATCTTTAGAATTAAGATCGCTCATATCAGTAATCTTATTTTTTTTAGGAATTAGAATTACCCATGGAAATTTAGAATTATCGTTTAATCTAATAGTGCATAATTTAAGATCTGTTATATGATGTGAAGACTTTAAAAATCTTCTATTCAATTTAAATGACATACTTATAATTTTGTATATTCATAGAAAAACTTAATTGCTACGATTATTAAGAAAATACCAAGTAATTTGCTAATTTTATTTTTATCAATTTTGTGAGCTGTTCTTGCTCCTAGTCTTGCCATAAAAGTTGTAATAGGAATAAAGATTAAAAAAGCTGGCACATTTAAAAATCCAATACTAAATGGTAAATTTGTTTTTAAATAACTTCCTGAAATAAAAAAACCTGTAGCTCCAAATAGTGCAATTAAAAAACCAATTGCTGCAGCACTACCAATTGCTTTATTAATTGAATAACCAAAAAATTTAAGGATTGGTACATTCATAACAGCACCACCTATGCCTGTTATAGCTGAAATAAATCCAACAATCGAACCAAGTATTATTTTTAAATATAATTTCATTTCAGATATTACGTTTTGTTCTTTTTCTTTAATCGTAAGTAAATAAATTCCTAAAAGGAAGATTACGATTGCAAAAAAAAGTACTAAAGATTTAGTTTTGAAAGTTGCAGCAAATATTGTTCCCAAAACAACTCCTGCAACTACAAAAATACCATAGCTTTTAACCACATTAAAATCCACTGAATTAAATTTATGGTGGGTTAAAACTGAAACTATTGATGTTGGAATTATTATTGCAAAAGAAGTTCCTACTGCTAAATGCATTATATAAGCTTGATCAATTCCAAGTTTGCCAAATATGTAATAAAGAAACGGAACAGTTATTATACCGCCACCAATACCAAAAAGACCAGCTACAAATCCAACCGGAATTGCAGTCAAACCCATTAATAAAACTATATAGATATATTCATTTGCTAAGATTGAACTAAGCAGATTGACCTTCTCTCATGTCAACATTGTTGTATTTAATTTTATCCATTATATGATCAATTTTTTTTACATCAGCATCTCTCACGCACATATTTTCACTTAAATATCTTTTCCAATGACTAGCTCCTGATTGGCCGTGAAACAAACCTAATGTATGTCTCATGATTTGGTTTAATCTAGTTCCTTTTTTTAGTTCATCTTTTACATATGGAATTAACTGTTCAATAACGTCTTGCCTACTTGGAACATCCTTATTATTAAAAATTTCTCTTTCAATGTCTGCTAACAAATAAGGTGTATGATAAGCAGCTCTTCCGATCATAACTCCATCTGTTTTTTCTAGATGATGTTTGATATGATCAACAGAGGTTATTCCTCCATTTATTATTATTTCCTCATTTGGAAAATCTTCTTTTAATTTATAAACAAACTCATATTTTAAAGGTGGAATGTTTAGGTTTTGTTTAGGTGTAAACTTACCAAGCATAGCCTTCCTTGCATGAATGATAAAAGTTTTAACACCAGTAGATTTAAGAGTACATATAAAATTGTGTAAGTTTTCATAATCTTCTATGTTGTCATATCCAATTCTAGTTTTTATAGTTACAGGTAAGGTAGTTTTTGATTGCATTTCAGTTAAACAATCTGCAACTAAATTGGGTTCTTTCATTAAACAAGCACCAAATCGATTTTTTTCTACTTTTCTACTTGGACAACCTAAATTTAAATTGATTTCATCATAACCAAAGTCTTCCCCAACTTTTGTTGCCTCTGCAAGTAACTTGGGTGAAGATCCACCTAATTGAAGAGCTACAGGTTTTTCATTAATATTAAATTCTAGTAATTTATTTCTGTCACCTCTATTAATTGCTTCATCAACAACCATTTCTGTATACAGAAGTATATTTTTGGATATTAGTCTTAAAAAATATCGTTCATGACGATCTGTACAGTCCATCATAGGGGCAACTGATACTAACCTATTCATAAACTAAGACTTTATATTATTTTTTTATGAGTTTGAAGCTTCTGGATCTTCTGAAGCAACATCAGCTTCTTGATTTTCTGATTCTGAAACTTCATTTAGTGAAACTTCACCCTGTTCGTTCATAGTCTCTTGACCAACTGAAGAATCGACTTCAGGTGTAGCTGTTTCGGACAATTCAGCTAAATCTTCTTTAGATACTTGAATTTTTTCTGGAGTTTTTCTAGCTCTTTTAGATGGTAAGATTGGAGTTCCACTTTTTGAAATTTCGCCTTTATAAAGATTTTCAAAATCGTCGCCTATATCTTCATCATCTTCTACACCATCATCAACTTGCTCAACATGTTTTCTAAGTTTGTAAACAGCGCTTTCAGTTAAATCAGATACTTTAATTTTCTCTTCAGCAATTTCTCTTAAAGATATCACTGTATTTTTATCGTTGTCCCTATCAATTGTTGGTTCTAAACCAGCATTAAGTTGAGTAGCTCTTTCCTTAGCTACTAAAACTAATTCATAAGGACTATCTACTTTATCAATACAATCTTCAACGGTAACTCTAGCCATGGCCGGTTATTTATACCTGAGGGTAAAAAAAATCAAGCGTTTTCTATATATAAATGGGATTTAGCTTTTTTCTTGTTAAAAATAACAGGGCCAAAGAAGAGAATATATAAATCGCAGAAACAACGGCAATTTTTTCAATTGAAAAACCAATGTCAATCAAAACTCCAAATAAAGCAGTTCCAAATGCTGTAGAAAATACCATTAACGCAGTAGTTAAAGCTTTAATTGATCCAATATGTTTCACTCCATAAATTTCCGCCCAAGTAGCTGAACCTAATACGTTGGCAAATCCATTAGAGACTCCAATCAATCCAAGAAACACAAATGCTGTAACAGGTGAATCAAACAAAATAATTACAAATGTAGATAACAATAATGGAATATTCATATAAATTAATAATTTTCTACTACTAAATTTATCTATCAATGGACCAGCTAATAACAATGTTGAAACTGTGAAAACGGAATAAGACATGAATGATTGAGCAATAGTAAATTCACCCCAACCTTTTGAGCTAGTCACATACGACTGATAAACAAAAACCCCTGTTGCAATCCAAGGCATAGCAAGCATGTTTGAACTAATTACATAAAACCTATAATCTTTTAAAACTTCTAGTCTTGTCCATTGCTTAATATTTTTATCTACTTGCTTTTGGTTATTGTCTATTTCTCTTGAATCTAAACTTAAGTTTTTAATTAAAAAATAGGAAACTATTGGTAAAACTAAGATTACAATAATTGAAATTATTACCCAAATGTTTTGCCAAGCATATAAAGTTAATAAATAAACAGTCAAAACAGGTAAAATAAATTCACCACAAGACAATCCAAACCAACCTGCACTAAGAGCTTTGCCTCTTGATTTGGTAAAGTATCTTGAAATTGTAGTACTTGCAGTGTGAGACATCATTCCTTGACCTGAAAATCTCATTAAAAATATTGCTACAAATAAAAATGGTATTGAATATATTTTAGAAAAGAAAAAACATGCAAAAGCTAAAAGCAAGATTACAAATAGAGAAAATTTAAATACATTTACATCGTCAATTTTTTTTCCTAACCATATAAAAATAATACTACTAAGTAATGTGGCAGAAGCAAAAATTGAGCCAAATTGTCCATGAGTAATAGACAAGGCATCTCTTATGCTAGAATTAAAAAGTCCAAGAAAAAAACTCTGTCCAAAACTAGAAAAAAATGTAAAAATAAAACCAAATACAATTACTTTTAAACTTAAACTTTTAAACATAGAAAAAAATTATGACTTGTAATGTTGCTTTCATAGGTCTTGGGGTTATGGGCTACCCAATGGCTGGTTATATATCAAAAGCCGGACACAATGTAACTGTTTTTAATAGAACAAAATCTAAAGCTGAAAAATGGATTAGCGAATATAAAGGTAAAATGGCAGATACTCCTGCTCAAGCAGCAGAAGGTGCAGATTTTATTTTTACATGCGTTGGTAATGACAATGATCTAAGAGAAGTAGCAACAGGCGAGAACGGATTATTTAAAACAGCAAAAGCTGGATCAATTTTTATTGATAATTCAACTGTATCTGCTGAGGTTTCTAGACAGTTAAATAAAGAAGCAAATGAAAAAGGATTTAGTTTTTTAGATGCACCTATTTCTGGAGGACAAGCTGGTGCTGAAGGCGGAATACTAACGGTTATGGTGGGCGGTGATGAAGAGGTATTTAAAAAGGCTGAACCTGTAATTGATTGTTATAGCAAAAAGGTAAAACTAATTGGTCCATGTGGTAGTGGACAACTTACAAAAATGATGAATCAAATGTGTATTGCTGGAACAGTACAAGGTTTGTCTGAGGCAATTAACTTTGGAATAAATGCAGGATTAGATATGGATAAAGTTATGGAAACAATATCTAAAGGCGCAGCTCAATCATGGCAAATGGAAAATAGATATCGAACTATGACGGATGATAAATTTGATTATGGTTTTGCAATAGATTGGATGAGAAAAGATTTGGCAATTGTTATTGAAGAAGCGAAAAGAAATGGTTCACCGGTTCCAATTACTGAAATTATTGATGGTTATTATGCTGAGGTTCAAGAAATGGGTGGTAATCGTTGGGATAGCTCAGGTTTAATTGCTAGATTAAAGAAGAAAAAATAATTTCGTGACTGATACAGTTCCTTATTACGAGGACTTTACAGAGATCAAAAAAAAAATTTGGTCGATGTTAGATAATGCTGTTAAAGACAGGAGTTCTCCTTTTAGAATACCAGTATTTATTTGTGGGGATCAATCTGATTTAGATGGAAGAATTGTAGTTTTAAGAAAATCAGACCAGTCAAATAATCTAGTACAATATCATAGCGATATTAGATCAGATAAAATTGAAAAATTGAAAGCAAATAAAAATGCTGCAATGTTGTTTTATGATAAAGATGAAAAAATACAAGTTAGATTAAAAGTAGAATGTATAATCAATCATAATAATAACGTAACAAAAGAATCTTGGTCTAAAACACAGCATATAAGTAGAAAATGTTATTTGGTTGATAATGGACCTGGAACTGAATCAGATCTACCAACCTCTGGACTTAAACCAGAATTAGATAATTTTGATTATACAAAAGAACAAAGTGAAGAGGGTTATAAAAACTTTACTGTTATTCAATGTAAAATCAAATCTATAGAATGGCTTTATTTGGCAGCTAAAGGCCACCGAAGAGCAAAATTAAATTTGGAAAACAATAAAGACACCTGGTTAGTTCCATAGATGGTTACTGGATACATATTTACAGCATTTCTTATAATTCTAGGATTGGCTGTAATGAGATTTGGGAGTATTTATTTTAAAAAATTTAAAGAGAATAAAACCAAAATTAAATCAAAGTTAAGTGGGCAAATATCTTTTTTGATTTTGTTTTTAATAATAATTGGATTGATAGTTTATTCGGTCAATGATCTATTATTTAACTAAAAAATAATTATTTTTTCCACTTCTTGAACCAATCCTCTTTTGCATACTCAGTTAATTTATAAGTACACCATTCGTTTTTTCTACCTTTGAGCAATTTTTTATGGGTATATCGGGCTGGTATCACATAATTTCCAGGTGGTTGTCCTCTTTTCTTTTGACCTAATGCACAAGCAATTTGCAAAGGATCAAAAGGTGTTTCGGATGTTGGTGTTAAATAAACAGAGTCTTTTAAATCAGGACATGTTGGATCTTTATGATCATAAACTGTTTTTCCAAATTTTGCTGATAGATCATGACTCAGAATGCCTGTGCTTAAATGAGCTCCGTCTTTAACTCCTTTAGTGCAAGGCATAGCAAACCCATTACCATGCAATAATTCATGGATTGAAATTTTTGTTATTTGGCCAGAGGCTCTTTTAATAAATAAATATCCATGATGAGGTCCCATTTGCCCCCCATCGCCACTTGATGCGTCCGTAAAAGAAAAATACAATTTTTTAGGATTATTAAACCCTTGTTTTTGCAAATAATAATCAGGGTAATTTACATTCCATCCACCTTTTCTTGCCTTACGATCTAATCTCGCGAATGAAATATCAAGCTTGCCATCTTTTCGATAATCAAATTTTAATCTTTGCTTATCTCCAGTCATTTTGAAAAATAAATCATCTATTTTTTTAACTTCTTTTTCTATCCAACCGTTTATATCTCTTTCTTTATCTTTGGTTTTTTTTGCTAGAAGATAGATAAAATGGATTTGATAATCATCATTTACATCTGGTTGATCTTCAAAGAATCTGCCTGGTTTTTCATCAGATGCATAAACAGATAAACTAAATAGTATAAAAACTAAAATTGATAATATCTTTTTCATACACCTTTAACTATTATATTGAGGCCCTTAGAGTTTTGCAAACGAATGTCTTTTAAAGGTTTGTAATCCTCAGAATGATACCATTCTAAGGCCTTTTCATAGGATGGAAATTTAATTAATATTATTCTTGGATAATTATCCTCACCTTCTACAACTGTATACTCACCTCCTCTTGCGAGATACTCTCCACCATATTTTTTAATAATTTCAGGTACCTTTTCGATGTACTCTTTGTAATTTTCAGAATTTGTTACTTTTAATTGTGCTATCAAATAAGCTGCTGACATTGTTTCCTCCTATATAAAATTTTTTGTTTAAATATTTGTAATATTTTAATTTATCAAATTTTCTTCTTTAGGAGCAAATAAAACTGCTAAGATTCCTCCTAAAACTATCAACGAACTACCCACTATCTCTCTCCAACCAAATGGTTCATTTGTTAGTATGCCTGAACTTATTACTCCCACAACAATTTCTGCAAGAAAAAGAATTGAACATAAACCTGCGCCTAATTTACCTGGAGCCCAGAGTATTACTATTGCTGTAGGAATAAAATAGAAAATAGATATTAATAATAAAAAAGAAGACATTGAAATAAATGCTTCAATAGAAGGCATCTTTCCAAGGTAATCAACTAAAAAAAATCCAGCAACTATATTAAATAAAGCTCCATAGAAAAAAAAAGAAAATATTATTGGAAATACACCATTAGTTTTAACAACTTCAAGTCTTATCATTCCACCAGCAAATATTGCACCACCTGCTAATGCCAACCAATCTCCAGCATTTTCTGGAAGAGGTATTATAGTTTGTTTGCTAAAAACAATCCATAAACCACCAAGAGCCAGGGCCAACGTAAATGCTCTTTCTAAACCAGGTCTTTTTTTAAGAAACAATATTTCAAATATTGTTGTCCAAATTGGTGTCATATAAAATAATATTAAAGCTCGAACAACATCAGTTAAAAGAAAACTTAAAGCATAACAAATGAAACCACCGCCAACTAATAAACCAGTGACCGGTAAGCCAAAACCAGTTTCTTTTTTTTTAATTAATTTCCAAATAGCTATTGGTAATAAGATTAAAAATCCTATTATCATTTGGGCAATCGTCCCCCATCCACCTGTGAGACCACCTTCAACAAGTATTCTTTGTGGTAACCAGTAAATTCCCCATGCTCCAGCTGATAAAGCTAATGCAAAAGCAATTTTAAAATGATGAGGATGTCTAATCATTAATTTAAATTAAATTTAACTAAAAAATTGACTTTGAATATTTTTTCCAATTATCTTGATAATGTTTTGTGTTTTCAAAAACTGCTTTCTTTTCTCCTTCTGTAACTTCTCTAATAACTTTGCCAGGAGAACCAACAACTAAAGAATTATCTGGTATGACTTTATTTTCTGTAATTAAGGCCTTAGCTCCGATTATACAATTCTTCCCAATATTAGCTTTGTTAAGAATAACTGCTCCAATTCCAATTAAACTATTATCTCCGATGGTGCATCCATGAAGCATCACTAAATGACCTACAGTAACGTTTTTACCTACTCTTAACGGACAGCCAGGATCTGTATGTAATACACTGCCATCTTGAATGTTAGATCCCTCACCTATGTAAATATTTTCTATATCTCCTCTTAAAACAGCATTGAACCAAATGCTTGTATTTTTCTCTAATGTAACATCTCCAATTATAGTTGCATTAGGGGCTACCCAATTTTCGCCAGAGTTTTTTGGTTTTTTATCTTTTAAATCATAAAACATAATTTATATATTCTTACAGTATGCCAATACAAACTCCAATATGTGATTTTGGTCAAAAAGCTATTCCATTTGAATTAAAATCAACAGAAAATAAAATTCTTTCATTAGACGATATCAAAGGAGAGAATGGGACTTTAATAATGTTTATTTGTAATCATTGCCCTTATGTAAAAGCAGTTACAAAAGAAATAGTTGAAGATTGCAATGAATTAATAAAAATTGGAATAAATTCTGTAGCGATCTGTGCAAATGATGCTGAGAATTATCCAGAAGACTCTTTTGAAAATATGATTAAATTTTCTAAAGATAACAAGTTTAATTTTCCTTACTTAAATGATGAAACACAAAATATTGCAAAAGCATATGATGCTGTCTGCACACCAGATTTTTTTGGATATAACAAAAATTTAGAACTTCAATATCGAGGAAGATTAAGAGAGTTGAGAAATCTTATACCTGTTAAAGAAGGTGAAAGTGATTTGTTGAAAGCTATGAAACAAATTGCTGAAACAGGTGAAGGTCCTAAAGACCAAATTCCCAGTGCTGGCTGTAGCATAAAGTGGAAAACTAATTAATGTATTTAATTGTTACTAGATCTTTTCCTCCTGAGCTTGGTGGGATGCAAAGCTTAATGTGGGGTTTATCAAAAGAATTATCTAAAAATTTCATGATAAAAGTTTTTGCAGATTATATTGATAATCATAAAGATTTTGATGAGCAAGCCTCGTTTTCAATTGAAAGAGTTGGTGGAATAAAACTTCTTAGAAAATATAGAAAAGCTCAATTAATAAATGAATTTATTAAAGAGAATAAAATTAAAGGAATAATTGGAGATCATTGGAAAAGTTTAGAACTTATTAAAACTTCTAAAAAAAAATATTGTCTTATTCATAGTAAAGAGATCAATCATACTAAAGGATCAAGTCAAAATAAAAGAGTTTTGAATGTACTTAATAATGTAGAAAAAGTTATTGCTAATTCACAATATACTAAAAACCTTGCTATTGAATGTGGGGTTAATGAAAATAAAATTATTGTAATTAATCCTGGTATTGATCCAGCTCAAAAATTAAACAAAAAATCATTTGAAAAAGTAGAAAGTCTTTTAAAAGTCAAAACTCCAAGATTAATAACTGTGTCAAGATTTGATAAAAGAAAAAATCATGAAAAAATAGTGATGGCTCTTAGAAATATAAAACAAATTTATCCAGATGTTGTCTATATTTGTATTGGATACGGTGATGAAGAAGAAAATATCAAAAAATTAGTTAAAGAATTAAATTTAGAGGAACAAGTAATGTTTTTCAAAAATATAAGTAATGACTTAAAAAATGCACTTATTGCAAAATCAAATATATTTGTAATGCCTTCGATAATTTACAAAAAATCTGTTGAAGGGTTTGGAATTTCTTATGTTGAGGCTGCACAATACGGTGTTCCATCCATAGGTGGTAAAGATGGTGGAGCTGCAGATGCAATAGATCATGAAAAAACTGGTTTAATATGTGATGGTAATAGTCTTGATGACATTTATTCTTCAATTAATTCAATGTTAGAAAATAAAAAGTATTTAGAGCTTGGGAAAAATGCAAAAGAATTTGTGAATAAATTTCAATGGTCAAAAATAATTGAAGAATACAAAAAGATACTAAATTGATTTCAAACAATAAATTAGCAATTTTTTTGATTATAATCTCAGTTTTTTGTGGAACATTAATGTTAACTTTTTTAAAGTTAGCACAAGAAGAAGTTAATGTTTATGTTGCTGGATTTTTTAGATTTTTATTTGGTTTACTAATTATTTTTCCGTATATGTTAAAATCTAAATTTACAGTTTTTAAAACCAATCATCATAAAAAACATTTTTTAAGAGCAGTTTTAAATTTACCTTCAATGCTGTTATATTTTTCAGCTTTAGTAATGATGCCAATTGAAAAAGCTACAGCAATATCTTTTGTTGTTCCTTTCATAGTAACTATTTTAGCTGTTTTGTTTCTTGGAGAAAAAATTTACATATATAGGAGTTTTGCACTAGTTTTAGGATTTATTGGAATGTTAATAATTTTAAGGCCAGGAATAATTGAAATCTCTACTGGGGTTTATATGGCACTAGCCTCATCTTTTATGTGGTCAATAGTGATTATAATTACAAAAACTATTACAAAAAATGATAGCTCTATTACAATTTTATCTTATGGATACACGTATATGACAATTTTTAGTTTTATTATTGCATTGTTTTATTGGCAAACACCTAGTCTACAAACTTTGATTTATTTATTTTTTGCAGGTTTATCTGGAACATTGTTACATCTTTGTATTAATCATGCTTATAAATTAGTAGATGTGAGCATGACACAACCATATTCTTTTCTAAGTTTAGTCTTTGCTTCTTTAATTGGCTTTTATGTTTTTAATGAAACACCTGACCTCTTCACTTGGATCGGTGCTAGTGTTATATTTTTAGGTGTTTTCATCATGTCATATCGTGAAATGAAGCTTGATAAAGAAATTATTAGAAAACGAATAGATATTAAATCTTAATTTTTCTTCTTAAAAGTTTTGTAGATATGCCAAACTACAATTAAAATTGTAGTAGCAAGGATACATGCAGTTAATGTTCTGTCCCACAAAAATTCCCAAGAACCATTACTTAATAATAAAGATCGTCTTAAGTTTTCTTCCATCAATCCACCAAGTACAAAAGATAATATCAAGGGTGGCATTGGGAAATCATATAATCTTAAAAAAGTTGCTACTACAGCTATTCCAATCATTAAATAAATGTCAAAATTATTAAATGACATTACGTAAATACCTGTGACAGAGAAAAATAAGATCAGCGGAATTAAATAATTTTTAGGAACTGCAAGAATTCTGGCTATGTAAGGAATAAGTGGTAAATTTAATATCAGCAAAATTACCATTCCAATATACATAGACATAATAATAGACCAAAAAATTTCTGGGTTTGTCATATAAAGTCTAGGACCAGGCTGAACACCAAAACCTAAAAGTGCTCCTAACATTACTGCAGTTGTTCCACTTCCAGGAATTCCTAAAGTTAGCATTGGTACAAATGATCCTGAACAAGCAGCATTATTTGCGGTTTCTGGTGCAGACAAACCATTTACACTTCCTTTACCAAATTTTTCTTTTTCTTCATCACTAACAACATTTCGCTCCATACCGTAAGCTAAAAAGGATGCAATAGTTGCACCAGCACCAGGCAAAACACCGATTAAAAAACCAATTACTGATGATCTTGGAATTGTTTTGTACATTTTAGTTCGCTCTTCTTTATTAATTTTAATAGAACCTAATTCAGTTAATGAAACTTGTTTAGCGGCACTAGTTGGATCATTTCTTTTTAAAATAATAGTTAAAGCTTCACTCATTGCAAAAGTTGCCATTACAACAAGTACAAAGCTAATTCCATCCGTTAAGTTCATATTGTCAAATGTAAATCTTGTAATGTCAGACAAACTATCTTGGCCAACTGAAGCTAACATTAAGCCTAGGACCACCATCATCATTGCTTTTAAAAATTGTCCTTTAGATGAAAAAGCCGCAATGGCAGTTAAACCTAAGATCATCAAAGCAAAATAATCTGGTGATCTAAAAGATAAACTAACTTTTGATAAACTTGGTGCCATAAATAATAAATAAATTGCAGACAATGTTCCACCAGCAAATGAGCTCCAAGCAGCAATTGCTAAAGCCTTTCCAGCTTTACCTTGTTGTGCCATTGGATAACCATCAAATGAAGTTGCGACAGTACCTGGAACACCAGGTGCATTTAATAATATTGAAGAAGTTGATCCACCAAAAACTGCTCCATAATAAACACCAGCCATTAAAATTAATCCAGTTGCAGGATCAAAACCGTATGTAATAGGTATCATTAAAGCAATTGCAGTCATTGGACCAAGACCAGGAAGCATTCCAATAATTGTTCCAAAGAAACAACCAACCATTACCATTAATATATTTTGAATCGTAAGTGCGGTTGTTAATCCAATTAATATTCCTTCAATCATCCCATTACTCCAATTAATTGCAGAAATGGATCTCTTAAATAAATATCAAGAATACCATGTAATAGATACATAAAGGCAGCAACAAATGGAAAAGATAACAAAAACATTAAAACCCATCTTCGTTCTCCTAAAAAATAATATGAAGCAAATAAAAATAATGAAGTGGTTAAAAAATAACCAACTTTTAAAATTGTAGCTCCATAAATAATTGCGATAAGTATAAGTATACCCGTTTTTTTATATTCTAAGTTTTTGTGTTCTACTTTAATTGTATTCGGGTCTGTTAAAATAAGTTTTAACCCAGAAAAAAATAATCCTGCATAACCTAAATAAATTGGAAATGTTCTAGCATTAAATGGAGCATTTTCATCAAATGCAAAAACTTGAATTTGGTAAGCAGTATATAAATAAAATGCTGAAAAAATAAAAAAGAGCAGTGATATAATTTTTGTAGTATTTATATTCACTGCTCTAATTTCAATTTCTAACTAAAGGTTAGATAACTCCCAGTTTTTTCATAAGAGCTGTCATTTCTTCAGTTTGTTTTTCTAAGAATGAAACAAACTTACCTTCTGGGTTATAAATATTAACCCAAGCGTTTCTTGCTCTTACTGTTTCCCATTCAGGAGTTTTTTGAACATCGCCAAGCATTTTTGCAATAGCTGATTTATCAGCATTGCTCATACCTGGAGGGCCAAAAAAACCTCTCCAGTTAACGAATTGTACATCATATCCTTGTTCTTTAAGAGTTGGTGCATCTGGTGCATCAGATACTCTTGAAGGAGCAGTAATACCAATAATTCTTACTTGGTCTCTTGCACCCATCAATTCACCTAAACCAGTTGAAATGATTTGAGTTTCTCCAGATAAAAGGCCAGCTAAAGCTTTTCCACCAGCATCATAAGGAATGTATTGAACAGCATTTGGATCTGCACCTGCAGCTTGGAAAGCTAAAGCGCCGATTAAATGGTCCATACTTCCTCTTACTGATCCACCAGCCATTTTTACTGAGCCTGGATCTTTTTTATATGCATCAACTACATCTTGAAAGTTTTTAAAAGATGAACTTTTTGCAACTGCGATTGCACCGTAGTCACCAATTACACCTGCAATCGGTACAACATCTTTATAAGATAAAGTTCCATTGCCTTTTACATAACCTTTATGCCTAGTAATTGATCTAAGTACTAATGGCGTAGATTGAACCAAAACTGTATTAGCAGGTTTAGTATTAATCATGTAAGCAAGTGCTTTACCACCACCACCACCTGACATATTTTCAAATGATGCGCTTTTTAACATACCAGCTTTTGTTAAAGCTTCTCCAGTACCTCTAGCAGTTCCATCCCAACCACCACCAGCACCACCACCGATTACAAAGTGCAATTTATCAATTGCTACTGAGCTACTAGTTGTTGCTGACAATAATAGGATTGCAGAAAATAATACTGAAACTATTTGTTTTAAGTTTTTCATTATTTATCCCTCTCTAATTTAAAAATGGTAGTTAATTATAGTCTTAGTCTTTATGCAACCTGAAATTAAGTAACACAACTTTTAATTGAAAATGTTTTTTTAAAAAATTATCAAAAAAAACTAATAGTTTTAACTTTTAAAGAATTAAATTTTAACTTTTTTTACTAAAATATTTTTTCTTATCTTTTACATAGTTGATGGTAGAAGCTTAATAAATGATTAATAATCAAATCAGATTTTATCTTGAAAATACAAAACAAATTTTTTCAATTAAATTTATTTCTGTTCTAATAATTTCTTTTCCTAGCGCAATCATTGCTCAATATTTTAATATTCCACTAGCTTGGTTTTTAGGACCTATGATTATCACTTCAATTGCTGCTTTATCTGGTCTTAAAATCATTATGCCTAAAATTGTATTAAGCTTTATCTTGATAATTTTAGGTTTGCATATTGGAAATTACATAGATCAAAATCTATTTGATCAAATGTTTGATTGGATTTGGACTTCACTAATTATGCTAATCTACATAATAATTTGTATTTTAGTTGTCGCTAAATACCTTCAAAAATTCGCAAATTATCGAGAAAAAGCTTCAATCTTTTCGGCAGCTCCTGGAGCACTGGGTCCCTTAATGATTTTAGCTGAAAATGAAAAAACGGATTTATCTCAAGTTGCAACCTCTCACTTAATTAGATTAATCATCATAATAACTTTTATTCCATTTATTATAGTTAATAATACTGACAACAATGTTTTGTTAAATGATGAATTCAATTATTTAGCTCAAAATCATTTAAATTTAATTTTACTAATTATTGCATCTTTATTTTTTATTTTTGTTTTTGATAAAATTAGAATTCCTGCTGCTTTACTATCTGGAACATTATTTGCTAGTGGTTTATTGCAAATTACAGATATAGCGTCATATAAATTGCCAGATGAAACGGTAAATTTTTGTCTTCTAATTCTTGGCTCCTCTGTTGGATGTAGGTTTGCTGAAAAAACTGTAATAGAGATAGCCAATAATTCTCTACATGGTATTGTGGCTACCACTATTTTGGTAGTATTAGGTTTGGTTGCAGCCTATGTTGCAACATTCTTTGTTGATACAAATATTTTAACTCTAATATTGTCTTTTAGCCCCGGTGGAATTTATGAAGTAGCTGTTATAGCAATTGCTTTTGATTTAGAACCAGACTTTGTTGCTTTTCACCATATAATAAGATTGCTTTTTATACTTTTCACAATTCCAATATTTTTAAAAATTTTAGAAAAAATTAAGAAATAATTTCAGAAAATCTTTCAAAAACTTTTTCTGCTGAGAGTTTTGATAATTCAGGGGCTTGTATTGCTTTAAAGTTTTCTCTTTCAATACTAACTTTAAAAGGAGTTGTATGTGAACCAAATATAGCAACACCCTTTGATCCTAAATGCGCTGATATATGAGCAGGTCCTGTATCATTAGCAACCACAAACGAACTGTCTTTAATTAATCCAGATAATTGTGAAATATTTAAAGCTTTACCGTTATCTAAAACACATAAAGCATTTATATTTTTTGCATCTTTAATTTCATCTGGTCCTGGTACAGTAACCACTTTAAATTTATTTTCGAAATTTTCATTAATTAAAGAGATTAGGTCGTTGTAGTAAGGCCATTTCTTTGAAGTTAAATGAGGTGAGCAAAAAGGAAAAAGTATTATGTATTTATCTAGTTCGTAATTATTTTTTATTTCTGAAATATCAACTGTACTCCATGAAAAGTCTGGTTTCATTGTATGATTGGTATTAATTCCTGAAGATTTTAACTGATGATCAAATCTTGAAAGAACAGAATCTTTATCAAAATCTTTTTTGGTTGTTCCTTCTGGAAGAGTTGTTTCTGTTGAACACCAGATGGTCTTGTCAGCTTTAGGAAATAATATATTTTTATAAAATGATGTTCTGCTAGAATTTTGAAGATCATAAACTTTTGAGAAATTGTATTTTTTAATCTCTCTCATTAGTAAATATAAATAAATTAAATTAATCTTTGACAATCTCTTATCTAGAATAACATTCGAAATATGAGGATTTTTTTTAAATAGTTCAAAATAAGGTTTGGTTGTTAATAAATGAATTTGATCTCCTTTATGATTTTCAGAAATATCTTGAATTGCCCCACATGCTTGAGCTATATCGCCTAAAGATCCATGTTTAATAATTAAAATATTAGACATAATTCTAACAACTTAACATAGTATAAAGTTTTATGAATAAAATTATAGTAGAGGTTTCTGTTGGAGAGCTTTTAGACAAGATTTCAATATTAGAAATCAAACAAGATAAAATAAAAGACCCAGAAAAATTAAATTTTATAAATAACGAACACTCTATTCTTAAAAATCAGTTAGAAAAAAATGTTAAGTCTGATGAGAAGCTTGAAAAATTGTTTCAAGACTTAAAAGATATAAATGCTAAACTTTGGGTTATTGAAGATGACAAAAGAGATTGTGAAAAAAATAAAGATTTTGGAGAAAAATTTATAAAACTTTCTAGAGATGTTCATTTTTTAAATGATGATCGAGCAAAAATAAAATTAGAAATGAATAACCATACTGGTTCTGCTATTAAAGAGATTAAAGAGTATACTAGTTACTAAAAACTTTTGGAAACCAATCTTCTCTCATCCGATCTCCTGATTTTAAATTAATTCCATCGAATGGTGGTGATGTTGGACCACCTCTTTCAGTAAAAGTAACATCATCCCCTATAAATCTCATAGAGAATGCTCTACGAGATTGAGAACTTTGATTTCCTGTGGAACCATGAACAGTTTTAAAATTAAACAAAACTGCATCACCTAATTTTAGGTCAGGAACTAATATATCTTCTTTAAATTCTTCTTTTTTTGGAAGATCCATAAACGAGCTATCATCTTCATACCATGGTTGATCGTTAGACCATTTAGTAGGTCTTAATAGTTTTTGCCATTTATGTGATCTTAAAATTAATATAAGATTATTTTCTTTATTTACCTCATCTAATGGTATCCAAAAACTTCCTGTATCATCTCCATCAACGCAATAATATGGCATGTCTTGATGCCAAGGTGTTTCTTTGTTTGTTCCTGGATCTTTAATAAAAAGATGATCATGAAAAATTTGTATAGATTTTGAATTTGTAGCCTCAGCAACTATTTGAGCAGCAGGAGAATTAAACATGCAATCTTTAAATTCATTTATTCTTTCCCAATTGCAATAATCTTCAAAAAACCTTCCCTCATTTTCTCTAACATTCTCTCTTCCATGTTGACTTGGGTTGTCTAAAACTTTTTGAAAACCATTTCTTAATGGTTTGATCCAATCTTTAAATGCATCCTTAATAATTATTGCACCATAATCTTGATAATCATCAATTTGTTTTTTAGATAGATACATATTATTGTTGGAAACTATATTTTTTTTCTAAATACTTAATCACGTTGTGAATAATAAAAGTCATAAACAAATATATACCACCAGCTACAATAAATACTTCTATAGGCTTAAATGTTGTTGATATAATGTATTTAGCAACACCAGTTAAGTCCATTAGTGTTACGGTACTTGCTAATGAAGTGCCTTTCATCATTAGAATTATTTCGTTTCCGTATGCTGGTAGTGATTGTCTAATCGCAATAGGTATTTGAATTTTATAAAATATAATTTTATTTGAAATACCTAGACTTTTTCCAGCTTCAATTATTCCAGGTTTTATAGTTTGAAATGCAGATCTTAATATCTCAGAGGTGTATGCACCTGTATTTAATGTAAAAGCAATAATTGCACACCAATAAGGTTCTTTTAAAACTACCCATAAAACTGTTGACCTTAAATATTCAATCTGTCCTAGTCCAAAGTAAATAATAAAAATTTGAACTAATAAAGGAGTGCCTCTGAAAACATAAGAATATCCATAAGCAAATTTGTTAACAAATATATTTTTATTTAATCGTAAAATTGCAAAAAATAATCCAAGAAATAATCCAAAAAATAAAGAGGCTGATAAAAGTTTTAAAGTAACAACAGTTGCTCCTAAAAGTTTTGGAAAACTAGTGATCATTAAATCAAAATCCATTAATAACCCCTGCTATACTTAACTTCTAATTTATTAATTAATTTCATGCTTATATAAGTAAGCAATAAATATAAAACTGCTGCAAAAGAATAAAAAAATAATGGATCTCTTGTGGATCCTGCGGCAATGTAGGATTGTCTCATGATTTCGACCAAACCAGTTACTGATATTAAAGAAGTGTCCTTTAAAGTAATTTGCCAAACATTACTTAAATTTGGAATTGCTAGTCTTAACATTTGAGGAAGAATTATTTTATAGAATTGAACAAACTTACTGATACCCAAGACTTTTGCAGCCTCAAACTGACCATTATCAATTGATTGGATGGCTCCTCTAAAAACTTCTGTTGAGTAAGCTCCTGAAATTATCCCAATAGCAACAGCTCCAGTAATAAATGCGTTGATTTCTATATATTCGTAATAACCAAATATTGATGCAACATACATTACTGCACCACTCCCACCAAAAAATAATAAATATATTACTAATAGTTCAGGAACACCTCTTATTACTGTGGTGTAAAAATTTCCAACAAAGTTAAGGGTTTTGTATTTTGAAAGTTTTAGTGGAGTAAAAATTAAAGCAAAAAGAAAACCAAATATCATCGCTGTAACAGATACAGCGACTGTCATTAGGGTTGCGTAAAATAACTCGTCACCCCAACCTGTTTTTCCAAATGCAAGAAGTTCCATATAGATTGGCGACTATATATTATAGCCGCCAAATCCAAAATTAATTACATAGAAGCGTCAAAACCAAAGTGTTTAATAGCAAGTTCGCTAATAATTCCTTTTTTTCTAGCTTTGTTAATTGCTTTATTGAAATCTTTTAAGATTTTAGCGTCTCTTTTTCCGATTTCACTATCGCTAGCTTGTCTGATTCCAACACCAACTCCATTTCCAAATGCTCCACCAGAAAAAGTTGGTCCTACTAATACAACTGGTTTACCAGATTTATCAGCATAGTCTGTAAATGCTACTGCTGCAGCAAGTGCAACATCACATCTTCCAGAAGTTAAATCCAAGTTAACCTCATCTTGAGTTTTGTAAGTTCTAACATTTACACTTCCAACGTCACCAGACTCTAAAAAGTTTTGATGAATTGTACCTGTTTGAGTACATACAGTTTTTCCAGCTAAAGCACCTGTTAAAGTTTTTAAAGCTTTTTTAACATCAGACCCGCCTAAAGATAAATTAATACCTTCTGGTGTATCCATGCCTTCTAAGCTTGAACCTTTCATTACAGCAAGAGATGCAACTTCATCTGCATAACCTTGAGAGAAAGTAATTGTTTTCTTTCTTTCATCAGTAATTGACATACCGGCCATAATTGCATCAAATTTTCTCATTACTAATGCGGGTATCATTCCATCCCAATCTTGCTCAACAATTGTACACTCGTACTTCATAATTTTACAAAGCTCTTGAGCTAGCTCAACCTCAAACCCAATTAAATTACCAGAGGCATCTTTTGAATTCCATGGAGGATAAGCACCTTCAGTTCCAATCTTAATTTTCTCAGCAGAAACATTTCCGATGATTAAAAAAGAAGCTAGAACTGTTAAAATAGTTTTTTTGAATATATTCATATTTTCTCCTTTAATTGGAATAATTATTTCACAATTTTTAGAAAGAAAAAAGAAAAATTAATGATTTATTGAGGATGAAAAGTTCCAAGCACAATCAAAACTTGGTATGTAAACCCTAGATAATTTAGCATTCCCAAAATTTTGATTAAATACATTTAACCAACTATCTACTTGTTTAGGTTTTTTATCCTGACTACCAACTTGAGCTGTAATAACTCCTTTTGGTTTTAATATTCTAACTAATGAGTCCATATTTTTTGCTGCTAGATCAATACAAAATTGATCATCATTTAAATCAACAAAAATATGATCATAAGTATCATCGGCAACTGATTTAATACTTTCAAATGCATCTCCCCATACACATTTAACTGAATTTTTTTCTGTAGCTTTTTTTCCGATATCACCAAGATGTTTATTACAAACATCTACGACTTCTGGATCTAACTCATACCAATCAATAAAATTAAAATTTTTAGAAATACATTCTCTTGCAACACCACCATCTCCACCTCCAATGATAGCCGCTCTTTCATTATCTTTGTTAAGATTTAAACCTGAACCAACAAATGTTGAACTGTATAAGTGTTCATCAGTTGCAGCAACTTGAATTTCACCATCTATAAATAGTGATTTTCCAAACTGTTCAAGATCTAAAATCTCAATATGCTGGCCAACTTTAGATTTAAAATCTTCTAAAACATCATTTACAACATATGATTTTTGCAAACCTGGAGAACTATAAATGTCATGATAAAGTGACTTTGTATCTCTATTAAATTCTTTTTTAACAATTCTTGTATGTTTAAATTCTTTCTTAATAATATCAATTGCAACTGACGGACTTACCTTTCCGCATGTAAAAAAATCAAAACTAATAATTCCTTTTTCAGGAAATGTATGAAAACTGATATGACTTTCTGCTAAAAGAGCCAATATTGTAAAACCTTGTGGTTCAAATTTATATTTAGAAATATTTAATATTGTTACTTTTGCAGCATTTGCGATTTCATGAATTACTTTTTCATAAACAGAAGGATCGTACTCTTTTGTTGTTCCAATGATGTCTAGAGTTATATGCTCTCCAACTTTAGTCATTAGCTATCCTTTTTATAATTTTTAGCTTTGGATAAAACTTTTTTCATTTCTTTTATAGAAATAATTTTAGGCTTACCCAATTTTAGGCTCGTTATATACTGAAGCGATATATTTTCAACCTCTTCAGCTAACTCAAAAGCTTTAGACAAACTATCTTCAAATGCAATCTGACCGTGATTTGCAATTAAGCAAGCTTTTCTTCCTTTTAAAGCTCTCAAAATATTTTTAGATAATTCTCTCGTTCCAAAAGTAGCATATTTTGCACATTTAATGTCATGGCCACCAGCCATTGCAACCATATAATGAAAAGAAGGGATCCCTTTATTGTGAGTAGATACAGCGGTTGCATTTGTTGAATGAGCATGAACAATCGCCTTAGCTTCTTTTTTATTTTTATAAATATCTTGATGAAATTTCCATTCTGAGGATGGAGTTCCTTTTTTTTTATCAAATTCACCGTCTAATGAAACGAAAACTATATCTTTATTTTTTAAAGTTGAGTATTTTTTTCCAGAAGGAGTAATTAGAAAACCATTTTTATATCTAATTGATATATTTCCAGACCTTAAAGCTGATAATCTTTTTGTATTCAACATTTTTGAATATCGAATAATTTCAGAGCTTAAATTTTTCATTTAAATATGTTTTTTAGTCCATTGGAGGAAGCTTCACATACTCCTCTCTCAGTAATTAATCCACTTACATATTTTGCAGGAGTTACATCAAAAGCTAAATTCATTGCTTTACTTTTTTGTGGGTATATCAAAACTTTCTTAACTTGATTATTTTCATCAATACCTTCGATATAAGATAATTCATCTGAATTTCTTTCCTCAATAGGAATGTGTTTTGCATCTTTGATATTCCAATCAATTGTTGAGCTTGGAAGTGCAACATAAAAAGGGACTTTATTATCATGTGCAGCTAAAGCTTTTAGATAAGTTCCAATTTTGTTACACACATCTCCATTAGATAGAGTTCTATCTGTTCCAACAATACACATATCAACTTCGCCTCTTTGCATTAAAATTCCTCCAGTATTATCAGCAATTATTGTATTTGAAATTTCTTCCTCATTTAGCTCATATGAAGTTAAATTTGCACCTTGGTTTCTTGGTCTTGTTTCATCAACCCATACATGAACTGGAATTCCTTTTTTATGAGCATGATAAATTGGTGAAGTTGCTGTTCCCCAATTAATGGTTGCTAACCAACCTGCATTGCAATGAGTTAAAATATTTACTGTACTTTTTTTCTTGTTATAAATTTCTTCAATAAGTTTTAATCCATTAATACCTATATTTTCACAAAAATTTTCATCTTCATCACATATTTCTTTAGCTTCTTTTAAAGCTATATCTAAAATTTGATCACTATTTATTCCTGATAATTTTTTCATCATACGATCTACGGCCCATTTTAAATTTATTGCTGTGGGTCTAGATTGGATTAATTCATTTGAACTTTTTTTAATAAATTCAAGATCATTACTCTCTTGAATAGCCAAAACAATTCCATAAGCTGCAGTAGCTCCAATTAGCGGGGCACCTCTTACTTCCATTACCTTTATTGCATTAATTGCGTCTTTTACTGTCTTTAATTCTTTAATAACAAAATTGTGTGGTAGCTTAGTTTGATCAATTATCTTAACAACACTTTCCTCATACCATATTGTTCGATATTCTTTTCCTTCTATTCTCATATTAATAAATTTTATTTAAATATTTAATTATCTCTTTGCTTCTAGGATCCTCATCTGCAAAACATTTTGTTAAAGCAATTCCATGATAGTCGGCTAATAATTTTTTCTTTTTACAATGCGTATCACTTAAATCAAAAAATTTGACGTTTTCAAACTCTGTCATAAAACTTAAAGTCTTTCTTGTATCAGCCCAATCTTTATCATGAGTAAACAATATAACCTCACCAATTTGAGACCAATTAGTAAGAGATTTGTTATAGTTTCTCCAATTTATCCAACCCTGGTCTGGATTTTTTGCTTTTGCAAATTTACCACCAAAACCTACATGAAGAGAAATTACTCCATTTATTAGTTTAGGATAATTTGATTTTAATTCAAAAGAACTTATCGCACCTGCTGAATGTCCAGATAATGCAATTTTATTGAAACCTTTTTTTTTAAACTCATCAATTTTTAACTTCATTACTTTTTTTTTTTGATTTCCCTTCTTTTTATCTATTAAAAGAATTCCATTTTTATCTTTGAGATTTAATACGCTATTTACATCCTGATTATTTTTATTGTAGGTTTCCCAAAATTTATCTTCTTCATTTTGAGTCCAGCCTTTTACACCAGAACACAATTGATATGTTTTTATAGTTAAATCTTTAATTTTCGTCCCATCTAATTGGTAAATTGCAGGCGGTATTTTGCTCCATCGTCTATTACAACCATTTAATTTTTGATCACCACCCCACTGACCATGGGTATAAATTAAAATAATAGTTTTATCTTTGTTAATATTTTCTTCTAATTCATAAGGATTACCTTTGTTGTCAACAAAGGAATTTAATTTTGAAATTTTTTTTAAGTCTTTTTCAAATCTTTTTTCAGATTTGGTTTTAGCAAAAGCAAAATTATAAAAAAAAAGTAAAAAAATTAATATTAGTTTGATTTTCATTTAATAAATTTGCTCTAAATATTTAATTATTTCTTTACTTCTCGGATCGCTTTCGGCAAAACACTTTGTCAAAGTTATTCCATGCCATCCACCAGTTGTTAATTTTTTTTTACAATTGGTATCACTAACATCAACAAATATAACATTTTCTGAGTCAGATAAAAATTTTAATGTTTTAGAATTTTCATATTTATCTTTTATATGACTAAAAACTAAAACATTTTCTAATTGTTCTAATTTAATTAATGATATTTTATAGTTTCTCCAATTTATCCAACCTAGATGTGGATTTTTTGAATTTGCGAATTTACTTGATTGTGCGGGATGAAAAGCTATTACACCTTTAATATCATTTGGGAAATTTGATTTTAAGGTAAGCGAGTCCCATCCACCCGCAGAGTGTCCTGATAAAACTATATTTTTAAATCCATTATTTTTGAATTCATCTATCTTAACTTTCATAACATTATTTCTTCTTTTTGGCCCCTTCCATTTATCAACTAACAAAATACCATTTTTATCTTTAAGATTTAATACACTGTTTACGTCTTGATTATTTTTATCATAAATTTCCCAAAATTTATCCTCTTCACTTTGAGTCCAGCCTCTTACACCAGAACACAATTGATATGTTTTTATAGTTAAATCTTTAATTTTCGTTCCATCTAATTGATAAATTGCAGGTGGTATTTTTCCCCAAATATTCTTGCATCCATTTACTTTTTGTTCGCCTCCCCAGGCGCCATGTGTGTAAATCAAAATTAAAGTTTTATCTTTATCAATGCTATTATTTATTTGATAATATTCACCTTTATTGTTTACAAATGAATTTAACTTAGAAATTTTTTTTAAATCCTTTTCAAATCTTTTATCAGCAAATGAATTTGTATTAATTAATAAAAAAAATATTAAAATTAATATTTGTTTCATTTTTTAAGAACTCTGCCAGCAACAGTTTTTAACTTATCTTTAGTTTTTTTTGTTCTTTTTTCTGGTGCTGTTATTATCGCTACATCTAAGCAATTGTTAGTTGGATCATTTGGATCTATATGGCCCTCAAAATTATCAATTAAATTTTTGATCATTACTTTTGCTTTTTCAGCATTTCCTAATAAAACTTTTATTACTTGTTGGACATCAACGTTTTCATGATCTGGGTGCCAACAATCAAAATCTGTTACCATTGAAACTGATGCATATCTAATTTCAGCTTCTCTTGCGAGTTTTGCTTCAGGCATGTTAGTCATTCCAATAACATCTGCTTTCCAAGATCTATATAAATTAGATTCTGCTAATGTTGAAAATTGAGGGCCTTCCATAACAACATAAGTTCCATTTCTTTGATATTCTATGTTGGATTTTTTGATAGCATCTTCGCATGCATTCATTAATCCATTTGATGTGGGATGTGCCATTGACACATGGGCAACAATTTCATCATCAAAAAAAGTTTTTGATCGTGCAAAAGTTCTATCAATAAATTGATCAACAATAACAAACTTTCCAGGCGGCAAATCTTCTTTTAAGGATCCTACAGCTGAAACTGAAACAATGTCTGTAACACCTAATTGTTTTAATGCATCAATATTCGCTCTAAAATTTATATTTGATGGAGAAACAAAATGTCCTCTTCCATGTCTTGGTAAAAAAAAAACTTCTTTATTGTTATAATTAGTTTTTAAAATTTGATCAGATGGTTTGCCCCAAGGGGTATTAACTTCTAACAATTTTCTGTTAGTAAATTCCTCAACATCATAAAGTCCGCTTCCACCAATAATTGCTAATTTATTTGTTGTCATAATTTAAAATATATTTATTTATAATTAAGTATTATGAATTTAAAAGATCATATTAGATCAATTCCTGATTATCCAAAAAAAGGTATTTTATTTAGAGATATAACTACTCTAATTAAGAACGAAAAAGCTTTTGCTGAAACGATCAATCAAATTATTGAAAGATCCAAAAAATATAAAGTTGATAAAATTGCTGCAATAGAATCAAGAGGTTTTGTGTTTGCTTCTGCAGTATCTTATATCCTTAAAAAACCTTTTATAATGTTGAGAAAAAAAAATAAATTACCAGCTGAAGTACATTCTGTAGATTTTGAATTAGAGTATGGAACAGCTACAATCGAGGTTCATAAAGATTCTATTTTAAAAGATGAGTCTGTTTTAATTATTGATGATCTTATTGCAACTGGGGGAACAGCAGAAGCTGCTGCAAAATTAGTGGAAATGTGTGAAGCTAAAGTTGCAGCGTTTGTTTTTGTGATTAACTTATTTGATTTAGGTGGTTCTGATAATTTAGTTAAGAATAATTACAAAGTTGAAAATTTAATTGATTTTCCAGGACATTAATTAATATCAAGAAGCGGCACCAAACCACTGACTTCAGGCTTATGTGTCTATGGCCATGAACTCTACTCTACTCACTTAGAATATTTACTCTGTAAATGCTCTCTTTATTTTTTAATGGTATTGAATGAAATTAATATCAGAAACACAGTGTATCTAAATATTTATCTTAAAAATAAAATTAATTAAAATCTATATATGCAATTGATGCTGTATCTTCTAAAAACATAAATAATTTTTTATCTTTTAATTTGATATCTCTTATTCTTTCGCCTACATGTATTGGTATTATATTTTGTATTTCTTTTTTATCACTAAGATTAAATGTGTATAAAGTTTTTTCTTTTAAGGAGGATACAACATAAAAATTATAATCAATTTTGGTAATTTCAGAGATTCCAATTGAAGGAGTAAAATATTTTATTGGCTCAACAAATCCATATTCTGAATGTGATTTGTAAAGAGGATATTTCTTTTCGTGCGACGGATGATAATGAACTCCATAAGATGCTAATGGCCACCCATAATTAGGAATAACATTACTTTCTAATTTATCTAAATAAATTATATTTATTTCATCACCTCCTTTGGGTCCATGTTCGGTCTCTAAAATAAATTGATTTTGTTTATCAAAATATAAACCTTGTTGATTTCTGTGTCCCATAGAAATAATTTTGTATGAAGAGTTGTTGATATTAATTTTAATTATTTTTCCATTTATGCTTTCTTTTTCTTGAGCTAAATATCTACTTCTGTACTCTCCAACAGTTAACAAAATATTGTTGTCATCTAAACCAACTATTCTACCACCAGATTGAGCCGCATTAAATTGTCTATCAATATTATTAATAGGATGAACACAATTATTTGATGAAAATAGTTTTTCAAAATTTAATTTTTCATAATTAATTTCTGAAATCAATATGCTTGTGTTCCAACAGTTGTTTTCAATTTCCTCTGTAAATGAAATATAAATTTTATTATTATGAATTGTTAAATCTTTAAAAGAAAGTTGAGGATATTTATCATAACTTTTTTTAAATTGATTTAATGACAAGTAATCATTTAAATTATTATTAATTTGTATGAATTTCATATTGTCATCTAAAGTTTTGGTATAACCAAGTAGCCCTCTAGCTGACAAAACAAACAAATTATTTCCATGAAAATCTATATATCCACTTCCTGGAAATTTATTAGCTATGCCAGAATAAAATCCTTTTAAAAAATAAAATTTTTTAAGGATAATATTGTTGGATAATTCAAAACCTTCTTTTTTATAATATGTAATATTTTCTCCACTTTGCTTAAATAACAATTCATCTTCAAAATTAGGGTAATCATCTTTTAAAACATCTATTGTTAAATCTTTCTCAAAAAGAAATCTTTTTTGTTCCTCTATTTTCTTTTTTTGTGTTTTAAATTGGTTGTCTTGTAAATTGATTTGCTCTTTTAACTTATCGATTGTCCTAAAAGGAAAAATAAATTTTTTAATAAATTCTTTTTTATCTTGATGAATATCTTTGGTAAAATTTTTTAGTTTTTCACTTTTATAAACGTAATCTGCAAAAAAATAAGTGCAAATTAGAAATACAAAAACAATAATAAGATTAATTTTTTTTTTCACAGTCCTGAATTACCAAATTAAAAATTATCTGTCTAATTATATCGATCGTCTAGAATGGTAGCGGGAAGTGGGATCGAACCACTGACCTCGGGCTTATGAGTCCCGCGCTCTAACCAACTGAGCTACCCCGCCATAAAAAAATTTATTTTTATTATAAATCAATAATTTTTCAATACACTTTTAGTCTATACTAAATCAATAGATAAGCTATTAATCCACCTACCACTGATAAGAAAATAGCAGCTTTAATCAATTTTTTT
This sequence comes from uncultured Pelagibacteraceae bacterium, assembly GCA_902560805.1. Classification (GTDB taxonomy): domain Bacteria; phylum Pseudomonadota; class Alphaproteobacteria; order Pelagibacterales; family Pelagibacteraceae; genus Pelagibacter. The sequence goes on from CACENW010000001.1 coordinate 60,130, forward strand.
TTGATAGATTTCTTTTTATCTAATCGAACTCTATTAAGTAAAATATTTATATTGGTAGTTTTATATGGATTTAAATATAAATCTTTTCCCGGCTTTTGATCATTTTTATACGAACTAGAACTTCGATCTTTATTTTTCACAATTATATTTAAACAGGTGTTTAATATTAATGCAAACTTAAACTAATTGCTTTTAAAATTAGTTTGTTTCAATGGTTTAAAGATAATTTCAGCTGGATATTTAATTTTTTCAATTTCTATTGAAATATTCCCATTTAAAAGTTCGTCATCTGAAAAGTCATTATTTATATAACCAAATGCAAGATTTTTTTTAAAATTAAAAGAGTAATTACCCGATGTTGTTCTTCCAAAAATCATATTATCTTTATAAATTGGCTCATCATGAAGTAGAAGAGGTTTTCCTGGTTCGTTGTTTTTAAGAATAAACATAGCAAACTTTCTATCAATTTTTTTATCTTTTATTTTTTCCAGCGCTTCTCTTCCAATAAAATCAAAATCTTTCTTGTAACTAATAGTGAAATCAAGGCCTGCTTGGTATTGATTTTCTTCTGGTGAAATATCATGGCCCCAATGTAAAAAACCACTTTCCATTCTCATTGTATCTAATGCATGCATTCCACAATTAGATAAATTATATTTTTTTCCTTTTTCTATTATTTTTTGATAAATATATTTTGAGTCGGAAGTTTTAACATAAAGTTCGTACCCTAATTCACCGACATAAGATAATCTTTGAGTCCATATTTTAGTGCTGTCAATTTCTATGTATTTTGAATTCGCAAATTTTAAATTTTCATTACTAAAATCATCTGAACTTAAATCTTGCATTAATATTCTACTCTTTGGACCAAATATTCCAAACACACAATAATCATCTGTAATATCAATTAACTCCACACCTTTGGATAAATGTTTTTTAATATGAAATTTATCTCTTTCTCTTGTTGCTGCAGAACTAATAATTCTAAAATGATTTTGTTCAATACAAACTACTGTGAGATCAGTTTCTATTCCTCCATCTTTATTAAGCATATGAGTATAAGTACACTTTCCTGGTTCTTGCTTTATATTTGACGTACAAATTCTCTGAAGATCTTGATGAGCTTTCTCAGATTTAATTTCGAATTTAGAAAATGGAGACAAATCATATAGTCCAACATTTGTTATAGTGTTGTTGGTTTCGTATTCAACTGATGGATACCAGTTTTGGTAATTATAACTATATTCATACTCAGCTTTTTCACCATCAAGAGCAAACCACATTGGTCTTTCGTATCCAGCTGAAACTCCAAAACATGCACCAAAACTTCTTAGTTCATCGTGGTATGGTAATTTTTTTACATTTCTCGAAGTTTTGTGTTGTTTGTAAGGCCAGTGCATACCGTATAAATCTCCAAGAGACTCTGTGATACGATCTTTAATAAAACCTAAATCTGAATGAAACTTTTGAAATCTTTTTATATCATAATTAAAAATGTCTTCGTTAATATGACCAGTCATTAACCATTCAGCTGTAAACTTTCCAACACCACCCCCACTTCCAATACCAATACTATTCAAACCACAACTAACAAATAAATTTTTAACATCAGGAACTTCACCTAATAAAGAATTTGTATCAGGTGTAAAAGATTCTGGTCCTGAAAAAAACTTTCTAATTCCAGCTTGTTCTAAAACTGGAAATCGTTTTATAGATTTTTCTAAATAAGGTTCAAAATGATCAAAATTTTCAGGAAATTCTCCAAATGAAAAATCTTCTGGAACATAATTAGTTTTATTAAATGCTGGAATTGATTTTCCCTCAAATATTCCAATTAAAAGTTTTCCAGCATCTTCTTTAATATAAGTGCTGCTGTCAAAATCTCTTATAACAGGTAATGTCGGTGAAAGATTTTCAATTGGTTCTGTAATTACATAAAAATGTTCAGCTGGATACAAAGGAATACTTACTCCTATTTTTTGTCCTATTTGTCTAGACCACATACCTGTTGCAAGAACAACATATTCACATTCAATATTTTGTCCATTAACTCTGACACCACTAACTCTTCCATTTTTAGTTAAAATCGTTTCAACAGGTGATTGCTCAAATATTTTTGCCCCACCCAATCTAGCACCTTTTGCCAACATATAGGTAACACCGCTTGGATCGGCTGCACCATCACCTGGCATTAGCACTCCACCTTTTAAATCTTCTGTATACATAATTGGATAATTTTTCTTTATTTGATCTTTGTCCAAAATCTTAATATCCACATCATATAATTGTGCAGTAGTTGCTTGTCTTTGTAGCTCTTGCCATCTAGCATCTGTTTGAGCAATAGATAATGCTCCATTAATTCTTAAACCTGCAGAATGATCAACTTCTTTTTCTAATTTTTTGTAAAGATCTAAAGTATATTTTCTAATTTTTGTAACTGCAGCTGTTGGTCCCAGCTGACTAACTAATCCTGCTGCATGCCAAGTTGTACCTGACGTTAATTGATCTCTTTCTAAAAGAACAATATCTTTCCAACCAAATTTTGTTAAGTGATATGCAACAGAACAGCCGATTACACCACCACCTATTACCACTACTTTTGTTGACCCAGGAATATTTAAATAATTTGTCATTTTGTTTCACCTCTAACATACTAGTTCATGTAAACAATTGTTAATAAACTACTAATCTGATTTTTATATTTTTTTCAAAAGAATTGATATAAATTACAACAAATGAAAAAAGCTTTAATTACAGGTATCACTGGTCAAGATGGATATTACCTAACAAAACTTTTGCTTAAAAAAGGTTATCAAGTTCACGGGATAAAAAGAAGAACATCTTTAATTAATACTCAAAGAATAGATGAGTTTTTTAATAATAAAAATTTACATGATAAAAATTTTATTCTTTATCATGGTGACATGACCGATAGTTCGAGTTTAATAGGTATTTTAAACAAAGTGAAACCAAATGAGATTTATAATCTTGCTGCACAAAGTCATGTTAAAGTTTCATTTGAAATTCCAGAGTATACCGCAAATTCAGATGCAATTGGAGTTTTAAGATTATTAGAAGCGGTTAAATCTGCTAAATTAATTAAAAAAACAAAAATTTATCAAGCCTCAACATCAGAGCTTTATGGAAAAGCAATAGAAATGCCACAAAATGAAAAAACACCTTTTTATCCAAGAAGTCCTTATGGAGTAGCCAAACTTTATGCTTATTGGATTGTAGTAAATTATAGAGAGGCTTATAATTTTTTTGCATGTAATGGAATTCTATTTAACCATGAATCGCCTTTGAGAGGAGAAACATTTGTAACAAGAAAAATTACTATTGGATTATCGAAAGTTAAATTGGGTTTACAAAAAAATTTAATTTTAGGAAATTTAAATGCAAAAAGAGACTGGGGTCACGCTGCAGATTATGCCGAAGCTATGTGGAAAATGATGCAATTAAAAAAACCTGATGATTTTGTTATCGCCACTGGAAAACAATACAGTGTAAGAGAATTTGTTAATATTGCTGCAAAAAACTTGGGTATAAATATTAAATGGGTTGGAAAAGGAATTAATGAAAAAGGAGTGGACAAAAAAACTGGCAAAATAATTATTAAAGTTGGTAAAAAATATTTTAGACCTACGGAGGTAGATTCACTTTTGGGAAACCCAAATAAAGCAAAAAAAATACTTAAATGGAAACCCAAAATTACTTTCAATCAAATGGTAAAGGAAATGATTGAAAATGATTATAATGAACAAAAAAAATTAATTTCTTAAATAATGAAAAAAATATTTATCGCAGGCCACAAAGGTATGGTTGGTTCTTCGATTTACAGAAATATTTCAAAAAAAAATAAAATTTATATTGCTGACAAACAAGAATTGAATCTTTTAGATTTAGTAAAAACATATAATTTTTTTAAAAAACACAAATTTGATCATGTCTATATCTGTGCTGCAAAAGTAGGTGGTATATTAGCAAATTCAAAGTATCCTGCTGATTTTATTTATCAAAATTTACAAATTCAAAATAATTGCATTATCGCTTCATTCAGGACAAGAGTTAAAAAAATGCTTTTTTTAGGTTCCTCTTGCATTTATCCTAAAGAATCCAAAATCCCAATTAAAGAAAAATATCTACTAACTGGAAAATTAGAAAAAACTAATGATGCTTATGCTATTGCTAAAATAGCTGGTATTAAAATGTGTCAAAGTTTTAATAAGCAATATAATACTGATTTTAGAGCTATAATGCCTACTAATCTTTATGGTCCAAATGATAATTACGATCCACTAAATAGCCATGTGTTGGCAGCACTAACTAAAAAAATATTAATTGCAAAAAAACAAAACAAAAAAACAGTTACAATTTGGGGAAATGGAGAACCAAAAAGAGAATTTTTGCATGTTGATGATTTTGCTAAAGCTTCTCTAAAGATAATGAGTATATCCAAAAATAAATATAAAAAAATATGCGGGCAAGAAAACCATTTTTTAAATGTTGGTTATGGGAAAGAAATAAGTATTAAAGATTTAGCTTTGTTAATTGCTGATATCTCAAATTACAAAGGCAAATTCGTGTATGATAAGTCAAAGCCAAATGGTACAATGAGGAAATTAGTAGACTCCTCTAAAATTTTTAAGTTAAATTGGAAGCCTAAAATTTCACTTAAATCAGGAATTAAACTAATAGTAAAAGAATTAATTTAATATTGCCTTATTAGGATCTGTATATTCATGACCAAATATGTCAGCGACTGCTTTATAAGTAACCATGCCTTTGTGTACATTTAATCCAGCTAAAAAGTTTTTATCTTCACTTAATGCTTTTTGATAACCATTGTTTGCTAATTTAACTAGATAAGGTAACGTTGCGTTGTTTAGAGCCAATGTAGACGTTCTTGGAACTCCACCTGGCATATTTGCTACACAATAATGAACAACGTCATCAACAATATAAGTTGGTTCTCCATGAGTAGTTGGTTTGCTTGTTTCAACACATCCACCTTGGTCAATTGCAACATCAACAATTACAGAACCTCTTTTCATACTTTTGATCATATCTTTGGTAACTAATTTTGGAGCTTCTGCACCTGGAATTAAAACTCCACCAACTAATAAGTCTGCATTAGAAACTAATTTTGGAAGATCAATTTTATTACTTTGTTCTGGAATAATTTTATCTCCAAACATTTCAACTAATTGATTTAATCTAGCTTCTGATTTATCAACTATATGAACTTTAGCTTGCATACCTGTTGCGATAACTGCAGCGTTTTCTCCTACTACACCACCACCTAAAATTACTACAGTTCCTCCCGTAACTCCTGGAGCACCTCCTAATAAAAGACCTCTTCCACTTTGATTTTTTTCTAGACAGTGTGCTCCTGCTTGTACCGACATTCTGCCAGCTACTGCACTCATTGGAGCTAACAATGGTAATCTTCCATTATTATCTGTTACAGTTTCATAAGCTATATTAACACTCTTTGATTTAATTAAACCATCAGTTAATTCTTTTGCTGCTGCTAGATGAAGATATGTATAGACGATTTGATTTTCTCTAATCATTTCTACCTCAACTTTTTGAGGTTCTTTAACTTTAACAATTATATCTGCATCATTAAAAATATCAGCAGCTGTGCTTGCTATTTTTGCACCAGCATTTGTATATTGATCATTCTCAAATCCAGCCTCAAAACCTCCATTGTTTTCAACAATAACTTCATGACCTTCAGAAACTAAAGTTTTTACACTTTCAGGTGTTAATCCTATTCTATTTTCTTGAGGTTTTATCTCCTTAGGTACGCCTATCTTCACAAGCACTCTCCATGTCTTTAAATAAACTAACTAGTTCTTTTGGTTTTTTTGATAGTTTGTAATACCTGTTCTTAGTTTATCAATAATCTCATCAATATGTTTTTCTTCACATATAAACTGAGGAGCAATAATTAAACAATCACCAGTTGCTTTAAAGTTAACACCTGCTTCATAACAGGCTTTAAAACATTCAAGACCAGCTTTACCTGGTTTGGTATTCATTTTCATATCAATACCACCCATCATTCCATAACCCCTTATATTCTCAACAGATTCTAAGTCTTGAAGTGAAAATAATCCTTTTTGGAAATAAGGCGCTAAATTTTTTGCTCTGTTAAAGATATCTTCTTTTTCAAAAATATCTTGAACTGCTAAACCTGCTGCTACTGCAACTGGTATTCCTGAATAAGTGTAGCCATGAAACAATTCAACCGATCCCATTGGAGAAGCATCCATAACTGCATCATAAATTTCATCTTTACACGCAACTACACCCATAGGAACAACTCCGTTAGTTGTTGCTTTAGCCATAGTCATTAAATCTGGAGTAACACCAAACTCATGACTTGCAAAAGAAGAACCAGTTCTTCCCCAACCGGTAATTACTTCATCAAAAATTAAAAGTATTCCATGCTTGTCACAAATTTCTCTTAATCTTTGTAAATATCCTTTTGGAGGAACCAAAGTTCCTGTAGAGCCAGCAATAGGCTCAACTATACAAGCTGCAATATTTTCTGGTCCAAAGTTACTTGCAATTCTCTCTAGATCGTCTGCAAGATCTCCACCTGTTTCAGGCTGACCACTTACAAATTTATGTTCTGGTAAATGTGTGTGTCTCATGTGTTGAACACCTGGCATTAAAATACTTGCAAATGTTTTAACATTATTAATCATTCCACCAACTGAAACGCATCCGATATTCATTCCGTGATAACCTCTTTCACGTCCTACAAATCTAAATCTATGAGCATTTCCTTTTGCTCTGTGATAAGCAATAGCAATCTTAATTGCAGTCTCAACAGCAGTTGATCCACAAATAGTAAAAAACATTTTATTTAAATCACCTGGAGTGTGTTTTGAAATTTTTGTAGCTAATTCAAATGAACCACCAAAACCTTGTTGGAATGGTTGAGCATAATCTAAAGTTTCAAGTTGTTTTGTAACTGCTTCTGTAATTTCTCTTCTTCCATGTCCTAATGGATTGCAAAACAATCCTGAGCTCGCATCAATTTGAGTTTTTCCATGGTGAGTTTTTAAATAAACTCCTTTTGCTTCAGTAATTAATCTTGGGTTTGCTTTAAAATCTTTATTCGATGTAAACGGCATCCAATGTTCATTTAATGAATTTGGAACTGAAGTTCTTGTTTCTGAGCTCATATAATTTTTATTTCTTTTAATTGACAGTTATAAATATTTCCAACTATTAGACTAAATGAATTAGTTTGCTAGAAATATTTTGACCACCCAAAATGATGCGTCATAAATATACAACTTACGATTGAACATATCTTTTTGTTTTACAACCGTTCGAAATTGAATTTAAATGGAGCTAATTTAATTAAATTAACATAGGGGAATAAATGAAAAAAATACTAAGTTTTATTCTAGGATCTATATTTGCTCTAAATCTTTCAATTTCAGTTGCAAACTCTGCAGCTAATGAAGTTAGGGTTGCATACTTTCTAGAATGGCCAAGTCCAAATCTAGAGGACATGCAGAAGAAAAATTTTGCAAAAGCTCTTGGTGTACCAGTTAAGTGGACAAACTTCACAAACGGTGGAGCTATGACTGATGCAATGTTAGCAGGAGATATTGATATTTCTTACTCACAAGGTTTAGTACCTTTCATCAACGCTGTAAAGTCTAATGCGCCAATCAAATTAGTTGATATCGCTATGGAATACGGAATGGGTGGAACTACTTGTGTTACATCTAACGCATCTGGAATTACAAAAGCTAACGCTACTGAATTAGAAGGTAAAAAAGTTGCTGTTCCATTAGGAACAATGGCTGAATACGTTTTTGATGAAAGTATGAAAGTTGTTGGTGCTGACAGAGGTAAAATGGATATCATTCAAATGGACCCTGAAGAAGGTGCTGCTGCATTAGTAAGTGGTGATGTTGTAATGGCGTGTTTATTTGGTGGTAACTCTATTAAAGCAGCAACTGCAGTTGGTTCAAGATTATTGACTGTAGATGAAGCAAGAGCTGCTGGTATCTTAGGTATAGATATCACATCTGTTACAGATAAATTCATGAAAGAAAATCCAGGTATGTTAAGAACTTTCATCGAAGTAACTCACGAAGCAAACGACAGATACAGAGCAGGTAAATCTGATATGAATGCTATGTCAAAAGCTTCTGAAATGAAAGTTGCAGATATGAAAGAAACTTTAAGTGGATTTAAATTCTTAACTCCAGAAGAAACTAAATCATCTATGGAGAGCGGAAACTTAGATGCGTTCTTAAAGGGAATGGGAACTCCATCTGGTAACGTCGATACAAGTTTCTTACCTTTATAATTTTAAAGGTTAAAACTTTTTAAATAGGCACTGATTTAAATAATTAGTGCCTATTTTTTTTAAAAAATTTTTAATATAAGGGCGCTATGAGTGATCTTGTTTCTCAAAATTTAAATATGATTTTTAAAACTCCAAAAGGAGAAACAGTTCATGCATTAAAAGATGTTAGTTTTACCCTAAAAAAAGGTGAGCTACTTACTGTTCTAGGTCCTTCTGGTTGTGGGAAAACAACTTTACTTAATATTACTGCAGGGTTTTTAAGACCAACTTCAGGAAAAATAACATTAAATGATAATGAAATAGATGGACCTGGTGTTGAAAGAGGGATGGTATTTCAACAAGGTGCTTTATTTGAATGGTTAACAGTTTCTGAAAACGTGAACTTTGGTCTTCGTATGAAAAAAGAAGATCCAGAAGTAACAGCAAAAAAAGTTGAGGAATGGCTTGATATAGTTGGATTAAAAGGGTTTGGTAACACTCCAACTTATCAATTATCTGGCGGTATGCAGCAAAGAGTTGCTCTTGCAAGATGCCTTATCAATGATCCTGATTTGATTTTAATGGATGAACCATTAGGTGCATTGGATGCATTAACAAGAGAAAAGATGCAGTCATTAGTTTTAAAAATTTGGAAAGAAACTGGAAAAACAATTATCTTAATTACTCACTCAGTTGAAGAAGCTCTATTGCTTGGTGAAAGATTATATGTAATGGCACCAAGACCTGGAAGAATACATAAAGAATACAATCTTCCATTTGCTGAAATGGGTCTTACTCAAGATTTAAGAGAAATTAAAAAAAATAAAGAATTTTCATCAACTAGAGAAGAAATTTTATCCATGATCTGGAATATGGAAGAAGAGATAATGGGGAAAGATAATTAATGTTAACCCAATTTGTAACAATACTAATTATCGTTTCAGTTGTTGGATGTATTCTTTATGGAAGAAGATTAATCAGAACTGAAAAAGTAGATGCTGTATTTGGTAACCCAGAAAGAGCTAAAGGTGGAACGCATTGGGTAATCGTTGGTAGTAGTGCAATCCTGATGCTGTGGCTTTATTATTCATGGGATATTGCAAAAGGTTTTTATCCAAAATCAGCGAATGAATTATGCCAGGTTGCTAAAATTAATGAGTCTTTATTAGGTCTAAAATATCAGTTCCCTATTGAGGAAAGAGAATTCAAAAGCACATCAATTATTAAAATTGAAAATAAAAATCTTACAAAAATTACAAACGAAATAAAAGCATCTCCAGATCTAAATGATCAACAAAAAACAATCCTTGTAAGTTATACTGATAGAACTTCTAAATTAATTCCATTTTTAACAAGTGAAGAGTTAATGGAAATGGATACCAAAATTAAACTTCAAGAAATAACAGAAGAAATAAAACTTCTAAGTTCAAATTTCCAAAAGAAAGATTATCCATTTGAGACAGATGCTCAAAAAATTGAAAGACAAAAACTTATTGATGAACAAGGTGGCTGGGGAATTACCACAATAGACTCTGGAACAGGTACAATTGAAAATACTATTGAAATACCAACTGCACCACAAACTATCAAAGGCTTAAAATTTCATGCAGCTGCAGCAGAACTAAAAAAAATTGACGACAAATTTTTCAAATTAAAAAACCATAACCCACAATTCAAAAGCTCAATCAAACAACTTAAAGATGATATTAAAGCTTACAGAAAAGGTTTAGATGACAGTGAGGAAATAGCATCTGACTATGCAAAAAATATTGTTAAAATTGCAAGAAGAATAGAGTTTGCGAGCATCTACCCTCCTAATGCATTAAATGAAATGAAAGCAGCAATCATGGAATTTGATGAGTTACAAAATAAAGAACAAGGTGGATTAAGATTAGTTGATATTCTTCTATTTCCAGCAGGAACAATTGTAGCAAGTGGACCAACATGTTCTGAACAAGGCTCAGGTAGATGGCTACCTAAACCATCAGATACATTTAATAAGTTTGTATTAATGTCCAAACCAAGTGTTGGATACAAAAATATTCCTCTTTTATGGATCGAAATGGTTGATGTAAGTAAAATGATAGGCTTCATTTTACCAGATTGGATAGCAGATATGTTGCCTGGTGAATATCCAGTGCATACAAAAGATGGAATTGTAAAAGAAAACTTTAAAAGTAACGTTTTAAAAATTGTTACTGGTGACTTTAAATTATTTAAAGTTCCTGTTCCATATGGGCACATATGGGACTCATTCTTAAGGGTATTTTTAGGTTTAGTATTTGGAATTCTTATTGGGGTGCCATTAGGATTATTTATGGGTCTAAATCGATTTGCTAAAGGATTCTTTGATCCGTTAATCGAATTATACAGACCTGTTCCACCATTAGCTTGGGCGCCATTGATTATTTCAGTTCTTGGAATAGATAATACAGGTAAAATATTTTTATTATTCATGGTCTCACTTTCAATTATGATTATTTCTGCAAGAGCTGGTGCATCAGGAACACAGCTTTCAAAAATACATGCTGCACATTCATTAGGAGCTACTAAAAAACAAATTTTAAGATATGTGATTTTCCCTAATTCACTTCCTGAAATTCTTACAGGAATTAGAGTTGCTGTAGGTATGTGCTGGGGAACACTTGTTGCTGCAGAATTTCTAGCAGGTACAACTGGTATTGGTTTTGTTGAAAATGTTGCAAAAAAATACTTTCAGTATGAAGTTATTTGGATAACAATTTTCATAATGGGTATGTTGGGTCTTTTATTTGACATATCTTTGAGAAAAATAATAGATAAGACTATTCCTTGGAGAGGCAAAGGTTAAGCAAACTTTTAAAGAGCTAGACCTTTTTTATAAAACCAATGGCAGCACCAATGGTAGTCAAAAATCCAGCTAACGGTAGGATAGCAACTGCGTATTTTTTAGGCATATAATTTGGTTTGAACTCAATACCTTGCATACTAATTTCTAAATACCACATTTCCCAATACTTACCTCGCATGCCCTCTACAAGTTCAATTCCATAAATAATTAAGACCACACCAATTATCATAATCATAATTTTCCAAAACTGGCGTATGTATAATGAAAGTCGTTCTGGTAATTTTTCATAAATTAAATTTAAAGCTACATGTTCATTATCTCTAGCTGTTAAAGAGAGTGCTATAAACATTAACCAAATATTACTTAATACTGTTAGCAAATCACCCCAAACAGGAGGGTTATTAAATACATATCGCATTGTAACATTGTAAAGTGTGAAACCAACCATAGCAGCCAACAAGAGTGAGCACATAGATTCCAACATACGATGAATAAAACGATCAATACTGTTTAAAAATTTTATCATTAATTACTCAATAAATTTGGAAGGAACATTGTTAATTCTGGAACAACTAATATAAAAAATAAAAGTAAAAAAAGACCAACAAGATAAGGAATTAAAGCAACAGCTACTTTTTCTAAACGAACTTGTGCTATAGTTGCAGAAGTAAAGTAAGCAACCCCAACTGGTGGTGTAACTGATCCTATCAAAAATCCTACTATTACAACCATTGCTGCTTGTACCTCAGGAAAGCCTGCTTGAGACATAACATTTACAAGCACTGGACCAACAATGATAATGTTTACTGCTGAGTCCATTACCGTTCCAAGAAGAAAAATAAATAATATTAAAGCTAAAATAAATAATATTGGAGAATCCGCTAAGCCTAAAAGCCAAGTTTCAAGATCACCAATTGCTCCAAGAGAAGTAAGTAACCAACTAAAAGGTCCTGATGCAGCTATGATTATAAAAACCATTGCTGAATTACGGAATGCTCGTCGAAAAGCTCCTGTACAATCTTTCCATTTAATAGTTCGATAAACAAATACACCTGTAAACAATGCAACTAAAGCAGTGATGGCTCCTGCCTCAACAACTGATGCAACACCTCCCATTACTGAACCCACTAAAACTAAAGGTATTAAAAGGGCAAATGAAGAACGATATAATTCTTTACCAGCTCTACGAACTGAAAATGGCTGATCACTACGCTCGAAATTATATTTAACTGCAAAATAATGATTGATTACCATTATCACAACACCAATCAAAATCCCTGGTATAATTCCAGCTGCAAATAATGCTGCAATCGAAATCTCAGTTGCATTAGCAAGAACAATCATCATGATGCTAGGTGGAATTATTCCTCCTATAGTGGAACTTACTCCTGTAACAGCAGCTGAAAATGCAGCGGGATAACCTGCTTTTTTCATTGCTGGTAAAACTAATGCTCCGACTGTTGCGGTATCTGCCACAACAGAACCATTCATTCCTGCAAAAAACATACTCACCAAAACATTAACTTGAGCCAACCCACCTCTAATTCGTCCAATTAATGCTCTACTTAAAGCAACTAAACGGTCAGTGATTGTTGCACTTGTCATCAATTCACCTGTTAACATAAAGAAAGCAATGGCGGTCAATGGAACCGAGTCTATGGCGGTAAACATTTGACTTGGAATTAAAACAAGAGGAACAGCATCTGTTAGCAGAATATAAACAAACGGTATAAGTATTAATATAAAACCAATAGGAGCTCCTAATAAAATTAGAAAAAGGAGTACTACGAGTAAAATAATACTTTCCATAAATATTTATAAGTTATGATTTTTTTTAGATAAAGACCATCTAATTCTAAAATAGAACTAAATGGTCTTTACATAGTTTTGTTTGAAGATTATAGAGCTCCAGCTTTCTCTAACTGAGCTACAAATCCATCCATACCTTGTTCTAGAAGTACTCTTTTAGCTACTTCTGGTTCAAAAGTACCTTTAGCGTCTAACCAAGCACCGATTGCGCCTGCTCTCCACTTAGTCATTTCCGCTTCTGTTGGTACATACCACTCTTTGGCAGATGCTTTAATTGCATCTTCTCCATTTTTAATCCAAGCGTTATCCAGCTCGTTTACTTTTTCTCCATAAGCATCGGCTGCTTCGTGTAACCATTTTCTTTGTTGGTCAGTCAAAGCATTGTACTGTTTAGCATCCATAGCTAAAATATTTCCAGACCACATTCCTCCGATCTCAGTGAAATATTTTGCAACTTCATGAAGTTTTGCTACATGCTGCCATGGAGAAGCAACATACTGACCTTCTACTACACCTGATTGAAGACCTTGATATAATTGGCTCCAGTCATAAGGCGTTGGTGTTGCACCCCAGTTTTTAACTAACATGAACTCAACAGGACTTTTAGTAGTTCTCCACTTAAGTCCTTTCATATCATCTGGTTCATGAACAGGTTTAGTTGCATTTCCAAGTTGTCTAAATCCTCCACTTGAATATACAGAAAGGCAAATATGACCAGCATTCTCAAGAGCTAGTTTACATTGTCTTTCAGCTAACCATTCATCTGAAATTCTTTTAGCATCCTCTAATGATTTAAAAATAAACGGCAAATCGAAAATTGCTAATTCAGGCCCAAAGTTACCGTAGTTTGCTGTAGAACTAGTCCACAAAGCTATAAGTCCTTGGTTAGCTTGTTCACCACATTTTTGTTCTGCGCATAAGCTTCTTTGATAATGAGGTTCAATTTTCATTTTACCTCCAGATGCTTTCTCCATAGCTGGTATCAGCGCCTGATCTATTGCGTCACCAATTGGCATACCCAATCTACCAGTAGTTCCAAGCTTAAGAGTTATTTCTGCATAAGCAGCTTGTGCAAAGAAAATAATCGCAACCACTTTAATAAGTGTCTTGCTAATAGTTTTAATAAACATTTTATTTATCTCCTCTTAGTTAGTTTAAAGTATCAATTTAAAATAATTTTAGCCTAATTAAGTTTCCAACGGAAGTACACACAAAAAAAACTTGTCTAATCAAAATGGGATTGCAATTTAAAGTTGTATTAATAATTTGATAGTTAATCTATTTATTTTAGTCTCAAGGTGTCTTAGACTAAATTTAAGAAATAAAATAAATACAATTTATAGGAAAAATTTATGAGCTCAGGTAACAAATATAAAGTAATAGCTAGTAAAATTAAATTTGAAGGAAGAGCGTTTATTAACGGAAAATATGTGAATGCTATTGATGGTAAAAAATTTGAAACTATCAATCCTGCTACTGGTAAAAAACTTTGTACTGTTGCAAAATGTAATCATAAAGATGTTGACTTAGCAGTTAAAGTTTCAAGAAAAGCTTTTAATAGTGGAGTTTGGTCTAAAAGTTCACCTGAGCATAGGAAAGAAGTTTTATTAAAATTTGCTGAATTACTTAGAAAACATGGTGATGAAAATTCAGTTTTAGAATGTATTGATACAGGTAAACTAATAACAGATTGTATTAATGAAGTTGCAAATGATGCGCCAATGCATTTTCAATGGTATGGAGAATTAATTGATAAGGTATTTGGAAAAGTTGGTCCAACAGAACCCTCTATTACTAGTTTAATTGTTAAAGAACCAATTGGGGTTGTCGCTGGAATAGTTCCTTGGAACTTTCCTTTAATGATGGCGGTATGGAAAATGGCACCAGCTCTTGCGGCTGGCTGTTCGGTAATAATTAAGCCGGCAGAAGATACACCTCTTTCAGCAATTAGAGTCGCTCAAATTGGAAAAGAAGCAGGATTACCAGATGGAGTTTTGAACGTGCTTCCAGGTTATGGTGATGTTGGTGAAGCTTTGGGTCGACACAAAGATGTTGATGCAGTTTCTTTTACAGGTTCGACTGAGGTTGGAGGATACTTTTTAAAATATTCAAGTGAAAGTAATTTAAAACCTGTAGCATTAGAGATGGGTGGAAAAAGTCCATTTATAGTTTTAGAAGATGCTAAAATCACTGATGATCTAATAGATAATGCTATGAATTCTGCATTTTGGAATGGTGGACAAAACTGTTCAGCAAATATGAGACAGATAGTTCATAAAAAAGTTAAAGATGAATTTTTAGATAAAGTTATTAAAAAAGTTAAAAAGTTAAAAGTAGGAGATCCATTAGATCTTAAATCGAATATGGGATCTATGATTTCAAAAGGTCATTTGCAAACTGTTGATGGATATATTCAAAAAGGTATAGACGAAGGAGCAAAACTTTTATCTGGAGGTGTTTCAAGCAAAAGCCAAAAAGGTTTTTATGCAAAACCAACCTTATTTGATGGATTAAAAGAAAATATGACTATAGCTCAAGAGGAAATTTTTGGACCAGTGCTTGGTGTTTTAACTGTAAAAAATGATGAGGAAGCGTTGAAAATTGCAAGTAATTCTAAATACGGATTGCATGCAAGTGTGTTTACTCAAGACATTAACAGAGCATTTCATTTAGCTAAAAGCTTACCTTGTGGAACTGTGTCAGTGAATACTTTTTCTGAGGGAGATATTAAAACTCCTTTTGGAGGATATAAGCAATCAGGATCCCTAAGTAGAGATCAAGGTACTGAAGCTTTAAATTCGTTTCTACAAACAAAAACAATCTGGATAAGTCATAATTAATTGATGATCAAACCATACAAGATAAGTGTGCCTAAAAGCACACTTAATAATATCTATAAAAAAATAAGAGCCTATCCATGGAAGATGATGCAAAATGTAGATGGATGGGAATATGGAACTAATTATAATTTTTTAAAAAAAATATCTAAATATTGGGTTTCAAAATATAATTGGAAGAAATTTGAAAACAAAATAAATTCTTTTGGAAACTATAAGACTAATGTTGATGGTATAAATCTACATTTTATTATTGAAAAAAGTAAAAATCCTAAATCAAGACCATTGTTACTGTTGCATGGTTGGCCAGGTAGCGTAATTGAGTTTTTTAACATCATTCCTAGGCTTGCTCATCCTGAAAAGTTTGGTGGAAAAATTGAAGATGGTTTTGACGTCATTGTCCCCTCTTTACCAGGATTTGGTTTTTCTGCACCAATTAAAAAAGCTTTAGGTCCTAGAAAGATTGGAAGAATATTAAATAGATTTATGGTCAAAAACTTAGGTCACAAAAATTATATTGTACAAGGTGGAGATTGGGGGGCAACAATTGCTGCATGGATTGGTCTTGATAGTGCAAAAAATTGTAAGGGAATTCATATTAATTGCTTACCAATCAGACATCCTAAAGGGCCAAAAAATAATAAAGAAAAAAAATGGGAAAAAAAATTCAATTTTGATCAAATAATGCAGGAAGGATATAGGACCCAACAAGCAACAAAACCTCAAAGTTTATCTTATGCGATGATAGATAGTCCTGTAGGAACAGCAGCATGGATTTTAGAAAAATTTCACGGTTGGTCTCACTTAAATAAAGGCAAGATAGAAAAAACATTTTCAAATGATGAGCTGATATCCAACATAATGATCTATATAATTACAAATAGTTTTAATACTGCAGCTTGGATATATTTTGGAAGAAGAAAAGAAGGTGGTCGATCTTTTCCAAAAAATTTTAAAAAAATAAAAGCTCCAACAGCAATAGCAGAGTTTCCAAAAGAAATGCTTGCATGGCCACCAAAATCTTACGTAAACAGAATTTTTAATATTAAAAGATGGAAAAAATTCCCTAAAGGTGGTCATTTTGCAGCTTTAGAGGTTCCAAATTTATTAATTAATGATATTAAAAATTTTTTTAACGAAGATTTAAAAATATTCAAATAAGTGAAAACACCTCTATTAAAGAAACAAATAATTAAGATTTTTAAAAAGTATGGTTTAAATAAAGATCATGCTTTAATTTCAGCTAATGCGTTAATCAATGCAGAACTAGTTGGCGCCTACGGTCATGGTTTATCAAGACTTAAAATGTATTGTGATCGAATTTCAAAAAAAGTAATTAATCCTAAACCAAAAATTAAAATTAAAAAAATTTCATCTTCAATTTCTCACATTAATGCAAATAATAGTATTGGATTTGTTGCTGCTGATCTTGGAATCAAAACTGCAATTAAACATGCACAAAAAACTGGTATAGGGATGGTAGCTGTTAAAAACAGTGGTCACTATGGTTTATCTGGTTATTATGCCGAACAAGCTGTTAAGAAAAATTTAATTGCAATGATTTATACAAATGCTCCTCCAGCAGTTGCTCCTCATGGTGCATTAAAATCATTATTTGGAACTAATCCAATTTGTTTTGGAACCCCTACTGGATCAAAAGTTCCTTTTATTTTAGATACTTCAATCTCAATGATTAATAGAGGTAAAATTAGAGTTGCTGCAAGGAACAATAAAACAATTCCTGCAGGTGTGGCATTAGATAAATTTGGTAAACCAACTATTGATGCAAAAAAAGCTTTAGCGGGTGTGCAATTACCAATTGCAGGTTTTAGAGGTTCAGGACTAGCTTGGATGGTTGATATTTTAAGTGGTGTATTAACTGGAGGAAATCATGCGGGTCGAGTTAAAGATCCTTTTGATGATTTTTCAGGACCACAAAATATTGGACACTTGTTTATAACTTTTAAAGCAAACTTATTTCAAAAAAATTACAATCAAAGAATTAAAGAAAATATTAAAACAATTAAAAAACTTCCTAAAATTAAAGGGGTAAAAGAAATAATATATCCAGGACAAAATAAATTTAATCGTTATAAACAAAATCTTAAAAAAGAAATAAATATTCCAGATATTATTAAAAAAGATTTAGAAACTTTAATAAGTTAAAAAAGTTAAAACTCCTAAAGAAGCAACAACAGAAGAAACAATAATTGTTCTCTTAACTTTTTCTTTTTTTTTCTCTTCAATGAGCCTTTGCTTTAGAACATCCACGTTAACTCTTTTTTGAGCATCAACATATTGAGAGGGGGTCTCTACAATCTCGGATGTTCTATTTAAGCTTTCTGTACTCATATTTATTTTATAAGATCAATTTTAATCATTATTAGCTTTATTTTTACATACTAGTGTTGTCCAAAATGGGTTGACACAAATTTCACTTTTGTTCATATTGGGTTTTTTATAAAAAGATGAACACTTTACCTAGCATATCTGCACACATCGATGAGAAGGTAATCAATAAGGTAATTCAAGAGAATTTTGCCGCACTTGCACCATCTTTTTTTACCTTAACAAGCAACTGGTTTGTTAGAGCTTATGATCATTACAAAGATATAGATAAATTCGTCATCATTATATATCTTATAAATATCAACCTTATATATTTTAGGAAAAATGCCGTAAAAATAGACTACGACACTTTTTATAGGGATAAATCAATCGAAATTAACAAAATTAACATTTCAGACATCTCAAAAGATCTAGGCGTACCTAAAGAAAGTATTAGAAGAAAAGTTTTAGAATTAGAGAAAGAAGGAACAATCAAAAGGTCTGGTAAAAAAATATTTGTTGTAAGAGATACATTGTACTCAGCTAGAGCAACTAATACGCTGACAGAGATTGCAACTATTTTGCATGAATTTAATAAAATTTTAAAAAAAGAAAAACTAGCAACTAATGTTTATTCGATTAATGAAATAATTTCTGCGATGAAAGAAAATTTTTCATATTGTTGGTATCAGTTTAATAAATTCTGGTTTATTTATATTAATAGATGGAGAGCTGAACTTAAAGATTTAGAATATTTAGCTATTGGAATGGTAGTTATAATCAATGCAGTAAAAAATAAAGAATTTTCCTCAAAAAAAAACATTCGTTCATACCATAAAGCGCTTATGGGTTCTGATAGAAGAGGTGTAAATGCCATGTCAATTTCTGAAATAACTGGTATTCCAAGACCTACAGTTGTTAGAAAATTAAAATTTTTAATTGATAAAAAATATCTTCATATTAATGAAAAAAAATTAATTACATTTAATGCTAAAGATAGTGCCTTTCAAAAAACTGATAAAATGATAAACCAAAACATGCTTAGTTTAAGTAATTTTATCTATAAAATTTTTAATCAAATAAGAATAATAAATCCTTAATTAGATTTTCTTAAAAAAGAAATAAAAATAAATCCTGTAATATACATAATCAGCGCATAAGCACCTGTTGGTAATGCATATAATATATCCGTACCAAATATTTGCGTAGAAACAAATAACGCTAACGTTCCATTTTGTAATCCACATTCTAAAGCAATACATTTCATTTGTTTAACACCCGAAGCAAAAGCTTTTGCAATGTAATATGCAATTACCATCATTGATATATTTAAAATTAAAGCGATTAGACCTGCTTGTTTTATAAAGCTTATAATACTATCTCTTTCTTCATAAAATGCCGCAATGAAAAAAATTACAAACAACACAATGTTAAGTTTGTTAAATATTTCAACTTTAGATGAAATAAAATTTTCAGCAAATCTTCTTATAATCATCCCTAAAATAACAGGCACAGTTACAACTAAAAACATTTTTAAAGCTATTCCTGTCATTGAAATATTTCGAGAAACTTCTGTTATTCCAAGCAAATCTGCGGACGTAAAGATTATTAAAGGAACAGTTATAATGCTTAATAAACTAATTACAGCAGTTAAAGATATTGATAATGCAACATCACCATCAGCAAATTTTGTCATTACATTAGAGGTTACTCCCCCAGGTGCCGCAGCTATAATCATAACCCCTATTGCTATTTCAGGCGGAGTTCTTAAAATTAAAATTAATATGTAAGCTACGATTGGAAGAATTATTAATTGAGAAATAAAACCAACAATAAAATCTTTTGGTGTTTTGAATACTCTTGAAAAATCTTCTAGTTTTAATCCTAGGCCTAAGCCTAACATTATCAAAGCCAATATGATTGGCGCTATCTTAGTTACTATCTCCATCTCAAAATAAAGTATAAACCTATAAAATTATTTTATCTATATTTTACAGAAATTTTCTATGTACATGATCATTTTTTTCACATATTTGTAACAAATGCTCTCAAACAATGAAATTGTCTGTCCAAATAAACTATTAGATATAGCTCATAGTAAAAAGGGGGTTAAGGTTGCAGTGGTAAATGCCGGTAAACCCCTACCCATGTTATCGGTTCAAGATGCTGTAAATGAAAATCTAATTGAACCAGTTTTTATTGGTCATGAGGTTGAAATACAAAAATGTGCTGAGGACATTGGTTGGGATATTTCAAAATACGAACTCATTCATGAGCCAGTTGAAAACAATACTGCCAAAATTGCAGCCAAACTTGCTAGTGAAGATAAAGTTAAAATAATTGTTAAAGGACATATTCACACTGACGTCCTGATGAAAGAGGTTTTAAAACGAGAATACAACTTATTAGGCAAAACTAGATTAAGTCATATCTGGCATATGACAATTGAAAAAGAAGATAAACCATTAATTATAACTGATGGCGCTTTAAATGTTTTGCCAAATGTTAAAACTAAAATGCATATTCTTAAAAATGTAATTAATTTTTCAAATCGTATAGGAATTGAAAGACCAAAAGTTTCTGTATTATCTGCAACAGAAGAAGTTTTAGAAAGTGTGCCAAGTTCAATTGAAGCGGCTGAAATAACAAAACTTGCAAAAAAGGAAAATTTAAACGCAGATGTATTTGGACCTTTAGCATTTGATAACAGTATTTCTAAAAAATCTTCTGGTATTAAAGGCATTAAAAATTTAGTTGCAGGAGAAGCTGACGTACTATTGGTTCCAAGCGTTGAAACAGGAAATGCTCTAGTTAAAATGATGATTTATTTTATGGGTGCATGTGCTGCAGGAGTTGTGGTTGGAGGAAAGGTCCCAGTTGTAATAACTAGTAGATCTGATGAGGCACAAGCAAGACTAGCTTCTATAGCTGCGGCAGTAGTTGCTTTGGACTAAATGATTAATTGAAATTTATAAGAAATTAACCTAAAAAAACTTTAAATTTTAAAAGGAGAGAAATGGCAATTACATATTTAAAAAAATCACCAAAAACATCATCAACTGACGACACAAAAACAAGAGAAATAGTAGAGAATATTCTAAAAGATATTGAGACTAGTAAAGAAGAAGGCTGTAAGGAGCTTTCGAAAAAATTTGATAAATATGAAGGTGATGTAATTGTTTCAAAAGAAAAAATTGAAGAAATAAAAAAAAATTTAGATCAAAAAACTAAAGATGATATTCAGTTCTCTCATGAAAGAGTTAGAAAGTTTGCTGAAGCACAATTAAAAAATTATGGTCAAGACTTTGAAGTTGAATTATCTGACGGTTTATTTGCTGGACAAAAACTTATTCCTGTAAACACAGCAGGTTGTTATGTGCCTGCTGGAAGATACGCTCATATAGCTTCAGCCGTAATGAGTGTAACAACAGCAAAAGTAGCTGGTGTTAAAAATATTATAGTTTGTAGTTCTCCTAAACCTGGAGTTGGAGTACATCCATCAATTGTTTATACAGCTGACTTATGCGGAGCTGATGTAATAATGAATTTAGGTGGTGTACAAGCTATTGCAGCAATGACAAACGGATTATTTGGTAATGCACCTGCAGATATTTTGGTTGGGCCTGGAAACCAATTTGTTGCGGAAGCAAAAAGAATTTTATTTGGAAAAGTTGGTATAGATTTATTTGCAGGACCTACAGAAATTGCAGTAATTGCTGATGAGACTGCTGATCCTGAGATGGTAGCATATGACTTAGTTGGACAAGCTGAGCATGGGTACAATTCTCCTGCTTGGTTGTTTACTAAAAGTAAAAAAGTTGCAGATTATGTAATGGAAAGAGTTCCAGAATTAATTGCAGATTTACCAGATCTTCCAAGAGAAAATTCAGGTGCTGCATGGAGAGATTATGGTGAAGTAATTCTTTGTGACACTGATGAAGAGATCGCTAAAGTTAGTGATGAATACGCTCCAGAACATTTAGAAGTCCAAACTAAAAATTTACAATGGTACCACGATAGATTAAAAAATTATGGATCTTTATTCATTGGTGAAGAAACAACTGTTGCTTATGGAGATAAATGTTCAGGTACAAATCACATTTTACCAACAAAAGGTGCAGGTAGATACACAGGGGGTTTATTTGTTGGTAAATTTATTAAAACATTAAGTTTCCAAAGAATGAGTAAGGCTGCAACAAAAGAAGTTGGTGCTGCTTGTGCAAGAATTTCTAGATACGAAGGAATGGAAGCACATGCTAGAACAGGTGATGTAAGATTAAGAAAATACGGTTTTCAAAACTAATAATTTAGGGATTTTAAATGAAAAAATTTGATGAACTTATGAGTGTAGGAAGTGAAATTGAAAACATTTCTGCTGAAGATGCAAAGAAAAAATTAAATGATCCTAATGTTCAATTTATTGATGTAAGAGATAAAGAAAGTTTTTCTAAAGGTACAATAGGAAATGCCATTCACATGGACAGAGGATTGCTTGAATTTTATTTAGCAGAGGGAAGTCCCTTAGAAAATGATATTTTTAAAAATAATCCAGATAAAGAGTTTGTAGTTTTTTGTGGTTTAGGTGGACAAGGAACTCTTGCCACAAAAACAATGAAAGACATGGGTGTCAAAAATGTTAAAAACATTACTGGCGGAATGTCTGAGTGGGATAAGTTAAAAGACTAGTCCTTTATTAAATCTAAAACATCAATACCTATTTGCTTAAGTATATGTATTAAGTCTATAGGCACCCAGTTTTCTCTAATTTTACCTTCATGGTGATGGTAAAAATCCATTACTCTCATAGTTACTTTTTGATTATCAGATTTGTAACCTAGCCAATCATCTGATCCGTAAACTGCTTGTATGCTATGCCAGCCAGCAGTCATTGAAAAATTTCCATCTCCAAGTTCACAGTAATGTCCTAGTTTCCAATAATTTCTTTCTTTAAAAGTTTTTCTAAATGGTAACTGATGGTTATCGACAAATCCCTCTAAGTTTCTTCCAGTACCTATTCCACTTGGCCCATACCATATCATTTTATCATGCCAAAATTCACTTTGTGGATGATTAATTAATTTTTCTTTTAATTCTTTATCTGAATTAGTTTCTAATTCTGGCTTTATGTTCAAGCTTCTTTGCATCGTTAAAGATTGGTCTAAACTTGCTTCAGAAACTTTCATATCTTTTTCAAAATAATCTACACCATCGGTATTAATTGGGTTTAGCCAATTTCCCTCTGAACCTCTTGAAGGTTTGATTGGATTTTTACCTGTTTGAAATATCAAATCTAATAGATCGATTAAGATATAACTTTCTACTATTTTATCATTTTTCAATTCATGAACTTCACAACATTTAAGATTTACCATTTTATTAATTGGCTTTATCCCAAAAATAGGTTTTTTGAACGTGCCTGAAAGCATAGATACTGATCCAACTTGAACTTTATCTCTAAATGTACCTCCAATGACTATCTGTTCTCTTCTCTCAATGTCTGGGAAAGCTTCAAATAGAGGTAGCCAAAATTTTTCTTTAAATGTATTTGCACCCTCAAATTCATTAACAGGGTGAAAACAATTAACTTTTACATCTTTATCAAAATAATTTTCTATATTTTGATCTAATTTGGATATTCCACCTTCTATGATTGTTTTTAAGTAGCCTCTTACTTTTGTTTTATTATTGAAATTTTCTTCAGGTGTAATTTCTAATTTTTTTACACCATGTTGTTCTTTTAAACCTGTATCAAATTGTTGTATTGGCATTTATAATAATTTAAGTAGGGTTAATATCATAATTCAATTAGAATAACATATGGAAAATAGGTTAGCAAAATTTAATGAGTTGGTTCCAAGCACCCTGCCCTTTGTGGAAGGAAAACTTGAAGGTCACAAAGAAAGAAAAAATTATTCTATAGTTGGACCTGGTGTAGCTGAAGATAGCAAACAATTTATAAAAATTGCTATGCCTCATAGTTTTAATTTAGGTGCTGTGTCAGCATTACCCAAAAATGGATCGGGTTTACATAGTCACACAACTGCAGAAGTATTTTTAATTTATTCTGGTAGATGGAGGTTTTATTGGGGAGCGGAAGGAAAAGATGAAACAATCTTGAATGCTGGCGACATAATTTCAATGCCAACTAACATGTTTAGAGCATTTGAAAACGCAGGAGATGAAGAAGGATTAATTTTTGTTGTATTAGGAGGGGATGATCCTGGAATAATAACTTGGGTACCAAGTGTTTTAGAAAAAGCAAAAAAAACTGGTATGGCGCTTTTAAATGATAACTCGTTAATTGATTTATCTATTAATAAAATTCCAGAGGGAAAAACAATTCTTAAGCCTATTTCTCAAGAAGAAATTAAAAAATTTGATAACTATAAACTAAATCAACTAGAAAAATTTATATGTAAAAATAGTGAAAATTCAAAATATGAAAATAAATTAAATGAAAATATTTATTTAATTCAAATTATTGGAAATAAATTTGAAAAAAAAGAATTCTCTCCAGTAATAAAACAAGATACCGGATTTAATCTTTCGATTTTAAAATCCAGTAAAGGTCATATAACTAATTTAAAATTTGAAAAACCTACAATAATGTTTTCAAGGACTGGAAAATGGGAAATTATGATTGATGATTTTCAATGTATTTTAAATCCTAAAGATACAATTTCTATTCCAATTAATTCAAATGTTAATATTAAAATTGATGAAAATGAGTATTGTTACTTGAATTGTGTAACACAAATCTAATGAAGGGTTTTGATCCAAAATATAAAAACTTTCCTGATTACATACTAAAAATAACTAAACAAATTTGGGAAAATAAAGATGTTGAGTCTATTGGTCAGTTTTATAGTGATAACATTCCAGTTAGATCACCGTTTGGTGTCACATATGGAAATAAACCTGTAATTGATGCTACCTATGCAACATTAAAAGAATTTCCTAACAGACAATTGCTTGGTGAAGATGTGATTTGGAATGGAAATGATGATGTCGGTTATCATTCGTCTCATAGAATTTTAAGCAAAGGAACACATCTTGGTGATGGTTCTTATGGCAAACCAACTGGTAAAGATATTTATTATAGAGTAATTGCTGATTGTGCATGCAAAAATAATCAAGTCTATGATGAATGGATTGTTCGTGATCAAGGTGCGATGGTAAGACAAATAGGATTTACACCAAAAGATTTTGCTCAAATGCTTATAGATAAAGAAGGTGGTTTTGAAAAAGCAAAACAATTATTTAATTCAAATTCTGAGATGAATTCAGATTACAAACAAGGCATTGTTCCTGATGATTCTGCTGGAGGTAAATACTCCAAAATATTGACAAATATCTTCAAGGATAATTATGATTTTTCAGATTATGCAAGAGCTGCAACTATTTATTGGCCTGGAAATAAAATTGGACATGGAAGAGAAGATATAATCAAATTTTGGAATGCTTTAAAGAATACTTTGAGCGATATAAATTTTTCTATAGAGCACATTGGTTATTTGGAAGAACCAGATAAAAATCCTAAAGCGTCAATAAGATGGTTTCTGGAAGGTAATCATTCTAAAGACACTGAAGAATTTGGAAAAAATTCAAATAAAAATATTTTTATAATGGGTATAAACCATGCAGAAATAATTCATGGAAATGTTATAAGAGAATGGGTTTTGTATGATGAGGTTGCAATTTGGAAACAAATTTTAATGAAATAAATTATGAGTAAAATTAAAACAACACATGTAGGAAGTTTACCAAGATCAAATGAATTATCCGATCTCTTATTCAAGAAAGATCAAAAAGAAAAAATAGATTTAAATCAATTTGATGAGATTGTTCAAAGAGATGTAGATAATATTGTTAAAAAGCAAATAGAGGTTGGAATTGACTATATTAGTGACGGTGAAATGTCTAAGATTAGCTATGCAACTTATGTTAAAGATAGACTTGATGGCTTTTCAGGAGAGAGTGAAAGAAAAGCGCCAAAAGATTTAGATGACTTTCCATCTTTTAAAGAAAGAATTGCAAGAACAGGTGGTACTCCTACTTACACAAGACCTTGTTGTACAAGTGAATTAAAAATTAAAGACAAAACCTCTTTAACAAAAGATATTAATAATTTTAAGCAATCATTAGAAAAAAATAATCACAAAGACGCTTTTATGAATGCTGCTTCTCCAGGAGTTATTTCGGCTTTCTTGCCAAATAAATTTTATAAAAATGATGATGAATATTTAGAAAATTTATCTAAGCTGATGAAAGATGAATATGAAGAGATTACATTAAATGGATTAAAACTTCAGTTAGATTGTCCAGATTTAGCATTAGCGAGACACATGACTTTTAAAGATTTATCTGAAGAAGAATTTTTAATTAGAGCAGAAAAACAAATAGAATGTTTAAATAATGCAATTAGTAATATTGATAGCTCCAAAATAAGAATGCACATATGCTGGGGTAATTATGAAGGACCCCATTTACACGACATTGGAATAGAAAAAATTATGCCAATAGCTTTAAAAGCTAATGTACAAACCTACTTAATTGAGTCGTCAAATCCAAGACATTCTCATGAGTGGCAAATTTTTGAAAAATTAAAAATTCCAAAAGATAAAATAATTGCTCCTGGAGTCATTGACTCAACTACAAACTTTGTCGAACATCCCGAGGTTGTAAAAAATAGAATTGTAACTTACTCAAAAGTAATTGAAAAAGATCAGCTAATTGCTGGAACAGATTGTGGCTTTAGCACCTTTGCTGGCTTTGGAAATGTTGATGAAAATATAGTTTATAAGAAACTAGAGTCTTTGGTGCATGGTGCAGAACTTGCGTCAAAAGTGATTTAATTTCCTCTTTAATTTAAACTTCGTAATAGATATAGTTTTTGAACTTAAAATATAATTTAACAATTAATATAAAGAGAGAAAACATATGAGAAAAATACTAGTTACTTTATTGTTTTTACTTTTTGGAACTTCTGCTTATGCAGATTGTAACATTAAAAGTGGTTCAATAAATATTTTGGCTAATGATTTTCCTGCATTAAGAACTTTCGTTGAAACTTCTAAACAATGTAAAGGAAGCGCAGATTTTAAAGTGACTCATTCATCAGAGCACAATAAAATCGCAGTGCCAGCTCTTACTGCAAATCCATCTGAATTTTCAGCTAGAATTGCAGCAAACAGTTCAATCGTTCCTTTAATGAACCAAGATTTAATAAGACCTTTAGATGATCTTGTTAAAAAATATGGAAAAGGAATTCAAGACTCTCAATTGATCACAATTGATGGAAAAGTAATGGCTGTAGCATTTATGGCTAACACTCAACACTTATACTACAGAGAAGATGTTTTAAAAGATCTTGGTATAGATGTTCCAAAAACATATGAAGAGGTAGTTGCTGCTTCTGAAAAAATTAGAGCTTCAGGAAAAATGCAATATCCGTATGCCGCTGCTTACAAAGCTGGTTGGAACTTAGCAGAAGAGTTTGTTAACATGTATATTGGTCATGGTGGTGAATTCTTTAAGTCTGGAAGTGCAGAACCAAATGTAAATAATGCAAAAGGTGTTGCTACTTTAAACATGCTTAAAAAATTATCTGAATTAAGTAACCCAGATTATTTAACACATGACAGTGAAGCTATTAAAGTTGAGTGGGAATCTGGAAATGTTGCTTTAATGACATTGTGGGCTTCTAGATCAGGTACACTTTTAGATGATGAAGGTGATCCTAATATTACTAAAGCTACAAAACTAACTGGACCAGCTACAGTTGGAGGTGGAAATATCCCTGCCGCAACTTTATGGTGGGATGGTTTCACACTTGCAAAAAACAGATCTGACGCTGACGCAGAAGCTACATTTAGAGCTTTAGCTCACGCTGCATCAAATAAGAAAATGGTTGCTGACGCTGCTGACCAAGCTGTTTGGTTGGTAGAAGGATTTGTTCCAGGACCAAAATCTATTGGCGTAATTGAGGCCGTAAAAATGGGCGCAAAACCATATCCAATGTTACCGCAAATGGGTTTAATGCATGGTGCATTAGGAAGTGAGATTGTTGAGTTTTTACAAGGTAAAGAATCAGCTGAACAAGCATTGAAAGATGTTGAGGCTGCTTACACTAGTAAAGCTAAAGAACAAGGCTTTCTATAAAATCTAATATTTAAGTGGGGACTTGGTCCCCACTTAACAAAAAATTTCAATGCCTAATAAAACTTTTTTTTGGTTTTTTTTACCAACAGGATTAGCAATGGTCCTATTTATTGGGCTTCCTATCATTTCTACAGGAGTTCAATCTTTTTACGCTCAGCATGATCAAGTAGTTAAAGAGGTTAAAAAATGTGATCCATTTGGTTGTACTGTTTCAATTGTAGTCGACAATGAAGAAACTACAAAAATTAGAGAAGCAAAACCTCTTGGAAAGTTCAATGGTTTTGGCACTTATGTAGACAGAAACCATTTAGCAACAGAAGAAATAAAAAAATTTTGGAATGAAACAGAAACTTTTGGTGAATTTGTCGATCAAGTAACTAATCTACCATTTTATAAGGCACTAATATTTACATTAACTTATTGTATATTTGTAACCCCAAATGTCTTGTTGTTAGGTTTTATTATTGCCTTGAGTTTAAACGCAATCTCAAGAAAAATTAGAGGTCCATTAATCTTTGGTACTATTTTACCAATGATTGTAACTCCATTAGTTGGGTCTTTAGTGTTATTTTGGATGATAGACTCTCAAGGAATAATTGGAGCCAACATTCAAAATTTAATGAATGATCCATATTTATCTTTAAAATCCTCTAAAACTCTTACGTGGATAACAATTATAATCTATGGAATTTGGCATCACTCCCCTTTTGCATTCGTAGTTTTCTATGCTGCACTTCAAACAGTGCCTCAGGAACCTATTGAAGCTGCAATTATTGATGGTGCTTCAAGATTTCAGAGAATAAAACATATTGTGCTACCTCATATTTACCCGGTGGTAACATTTGTTGCATTAATATCATTGATGGACAATTTTAGAGTTTTTGAACCGATTATAGGTTTTAGTGCCGAGGGTAGTGCGCAATCTCTTTCATGGTTAATTTACGATAACCTAGTAAATGAAGAAGTAATTTTGTTTGGTTCGGCTGCAGCAACATCGATGATGACAATCATTGGGATAGCTATTTTGCTTGCACCTGTATTAGTTAGAACATGGAAAGAATTTAAAACTGCGAGATAAGTATGGATTATGGGTTAGATAAAAAAACAAATACTTTAAAAACATTTAATACCATATTTATTATTTCTTGGTTGTTAGTTGCATGTTTTCCATTCATCTGGACTTTTTGGGGATCATTTAAAGTAAGAGCAGATTTTTTTTCAAGATCAGATTGGTGGTATGCAATTTCAGCTTTCAATACATTAATTGAAACTGGTGAAAAGTTTACGACAAATGCTTATCATGAAGCTTGGTTTGAAGGAGAATTTTGGAAAGCATCAAAGAATACCATAATCGTTACTGTATTTGTCGTTAGTATTTCATTGTTTTTAGGAACTTTAGGAGCATACGCTCTTTCAAGATCAACTGAGAAATATGCATTTTGGATTTTAATGGCAGCTTTAATCTTTAGAGCTATGCCACATATAACTTTAGTATCAGGTTATCTATTTCCTTTTTTTGAATTACAAATATGGGGAATACTTCCAACAACTATTGTTGTTTTGGTTGCTATTAATCAACCGTTTACATTATGGTTGCTATATTCATTTTTTAAAACAATACCAAAAGAACTTGATGAAAGTGCGTTGATTGATGGATGTTCATATTTTCAAGCATTTAGACATATCATAATGCCAGTCATGTGGCCCGGGGTTATTACTGCTGGATTATTTAGTTTAATGCTTGCTTACAATGATTTCACTGTAACAGCTTTACTTCTTAATCAAGAAAATCATACAATGGTTCCAAAGATACAAAGTTATTTAGGAACTAACCAACACGAAGGTAATCTAATGTGGGCAGTATCTGCTGTAGTGTCTGCAACAGCTCCATTGTTTATGCTAGTAATGTTCTTCCAGAGACAAGTCATCAGTGGTTTAACTACTGGGGCTGTAAAAGGTTGAAAAAATATTACAAAGCTTTGTTATTCGGTTCTATTGGAACACTTGTTGAAACTTCTGAAATTCAGAGAAAGTCTTTTAATGAGGCTTTTAAAAATAAAGGTTTGAATTGGTATTGGACTAAAGAGGAATATATCAAACTACTAAACAAATCAGGTGGCAGCGATAGAATAAAAGAATACGCAAAGAAAAAAAATACGAAAGTTAATGCGAAGCAATTAAGAGATTTAAAAACTAAACTGTTCAATAATTACTTGAAGAAAAATCATTTAAAATTAAGACCAGGTGTTAAAAGTATAATTAATCTCTGTAATAAAGAAAAAATTAGATTAGCTTTTGTAACCTCTACCTCAAAAAATAATATTAATTCTATTCTTTTCTCATTAAGAAAATCAATTAATCGAAAAAATTTTAGTTTTATTGGAAATTCAAATTTAGTTAAAAATTTAAAACCAAATCCAGATATATATCTTCTTGCATTAAAAAAACTTAAATTAAAATCTACAGAATGCTTAGCTATTGAGGATTCTCAAGAAAGTTTAAACTCTGCAGTTAATGCTAAAATTAAATGCATAATTTTTCCAGGAAAGTTTCATCTAAATAAAAATTTTAAGAACGCTTATAAAAAAATAAGTAAATTAAATAAAAATATTATTCTGAAATAAAATCATTTACTAGATTATTAAATCTATCTGGTTCTTCTAAGTGAACATTATGACTACAATTTTTAAATATCTCTAGACGACTATTTTTAATATTTTTATTTAACGTATCCACTTGTTCAAAATTATAAGAGATATCTTTATCACCCCATATAATTAAGGTTTCATTTTTAATGTTTTTTAAATTTTCTATACCTCTCCAATTTTTCATTGCTATTAGAGCATTATCAGCAGTTTCTAATGAAACATTTTTAACTGCATTGGCACACAAAAAATAATTTTTATCCTTATCTCCCTTTACAAACCATTTAGGAGGAACTCTTGCAAATGACACCTCAGCACCTTCTTTTTTAAGTTTTTCTCTTGTTTCATCCATAGTTTCAAATCTACCAGGGATATCTCCGATAGATCCTGTTGCAAAACAGATTAATTTGTTAACTCTATTACCAACAATTTTTGTGATTTCTTGAACAATCATTCCACCCATTGAATGTCCAATTAAATTAAATTTTTCGATATTTTTTTCATCTAGTATTTCAATTATTCTTTTTGCCATGGCATTAATAGAATTTAATGATTGAGCATTATAACTTTCACCAAAACCAGGAAGTGCTGGAGCAATAACTCTAAAATTTTGAGAAAAATAGTCTTTTTGAAAGCACCACATCTCTGAGGAACCTAAATATCCATGCACTAAAACAAATGGAAAACCTTCACCTTTATCATCTACAAAAATATTACTCATAAAAGCTTAATTATCATTTCCTTTAAAATAAACAAAACTAAAAAACTCATAAAAGCAATAATAAAAATATTTATTATCTGCCAAATTTTTTTATTATTGGCATATTTAGAAAGATAATTTGATAAGTATCCAAGTATAAAAAAAAATAGAAAAGAAGCTAAAGAAGCTCCTATTCCAAATGCAAGTTTTTGATTAAATAAGTAATTCTTAGAAAAGTTTCCAAGAATAAAAACTGTATCAGAGTAAACATGTGGATTTAAATATGTGAAACCTAATGTTTTTAATAAAATATTTAACTTTGATATCGCACTAACATTACTTTGAAAATTAACTTCTTTGTAATGAGTTTTAATTTTTGAATAAATAAAATGAATTAAAAAAACCACTAAAAGAAGATTTAAAATAAATTCTACTATTGAGTTAAAAAATTGATTAAAAAAATGAAATAAAAAAATTCCAAAAAAAATTAATATTAAATCAGAAATAGAGCAAACTAAACAAACTAAAAATACATACTGCTTTTTTAAACCTTGTTCAATTACAAAAATATTTTGGGCACCAATTGCTAAAATTAAACTTAGACCAGTAAAAAAACCTAACAGTGCGTATTCCATTGATTTTTCTTAAACTCTTTTTCTACCCTGAACAACTCTATCAAGAATAAGAGCTACAAATAATATCGCAACACCTGCTAAAATACCTTGTCCTACATTAGCGTACTGAAGTGCTTCAAGTACATCTTGACCTAAACCTTTGGCCCCAATTAACGAAGCAACAACTACCATTGCTAAACTTAACATTACTGTTTGATTAACGCCTGCTAATATAGATGGAGTCGCTAACGGTAGGTCTACTTTTCTAAGCAAATACCATTTAGATGCACCATATGCAATTGCAGCTTCTCTTATTGTTTCAGGCACTCCTCTTAAACCGAGAACAGTTAATCTAACTACAGGTGTTCCACCAAATATCATTGTGATAATTACTGCTGCAACTTTTCCAGTTCCAAAAAATGCTATTACAGGAATCATGAATACAAAAGCAGGCATTGTTTGCATGAAGTCCATAATCGGTCTAATCATTGAATAAAATCTTTGACGTCTAGCACAAAAAATTCCAAGTGGGATACCAATTACAATACTTAATACCGCTGCCGTTCCTAAAAGAGCCAATGTTGTCATAGCTTTAACCCAGAAACCTAAAAATCCCATGTAACACAAAAATCCTGCTGAATAAATTGCAGCTCTAGGTCCTGCTGCTAATCCAGTTAAGGTTACAATGGTTGTAATAATTACTATCCATGGAGTTTTGACAAATAGTAACTCTAAGAAATCTAGTACTGATCTAATACCTATAGTGATTGCTGTAAATAACGCATCTCCTTTTAACACTGCATAATCAAAGATCGTTTCCACCCATTTTATTGACGTTAATCTGATATCTGGATGAGTTGGGAAGTCATCCATTAATGTAATTACACCTGGAAAACTGTAATGTACTACAGAAAAAAACATAATAACTGCAGCAAATATTGTGCTGGAAACAAAGTTCTTAACTTGCATTCCAGGTTTTAAAGTTTTATCTGATAACCATTCTGAATATCTTTTTTCTAATATTGAATTAGCAAGTATTCCTTGAACAATTTTAACGGCAATTAACATTCCAATACCAAAAATTGTGATCCAAATAGCTGATGCTTCAATTCTTGCTACTTCATCTATGTAACCTTGCATTGCATCCTCTAACGATTTGATATTTCTTTTATAAACATCAACTTTGTCTGGATTATTTGTTATGGCTGCCTCTAACTGTTTGTTTCTAAAAGCTATTGTTGATTCAACCTGCTTTATTTTTTCTACAGCTTCTTTAGTAATATTACCAAATAAACCTCTAATAATTTGAACAACAGAAAAAGTTTCAATAATTAAAAAAGCTAGAGCCCAATTCCAAATATTTCTCATTCCAAACCAAATTGGTCCTAGGATTCCTGCATACAAATTAAATGAAAATGAAAAAGAAGGTTTACTTCCAATTTTTTGAAATTCTTTGATATAATATTCAGGATTAGATTTTACAAAATCTGTAATTAATTCTGATCTAGTTGGATTATGTATTTGTTTATTCTCCATCTCCACCCTCTATAACCGCTTTTAAAAGATCTGATTGCGTTAGCACACCAATATTATTTTGATTATTATCTTTAACAACTAATGGTCCTTCGCTAGATTTTGATAATTCAATTAACTTACTTAATAATTCATTTTCTCCCACACTTTGATTATTTTCATCTAGTTTTCCGTTAGCACTTTCGTAATTTTCTATGGATTGCATGATTGTTTTGGCTTGAACAACTTTTAGTCTTGAAATTCCTTTTACAAAGTCAGCAACATATTCATCAGCAGGACTTACAACTATTTCCTCAGGTGTACCTATTTGAATAACTTTTCCATCTCTCATAATTGCAATTCTGTGTCCTACTCTTACTGCCTCATCTAAATCATGAGTAATAAATACTGTAGTTTTTTTCATTTGTTTTGAAAGTTTAATGAACTCAGCCTGAAGCTGTCTTCTAATCAATGGATCTAATGCGCTAAATGGCTCGTCCATTAAAAGAAATTCAGGATCAGCTGCTAGCGCTCTAGCAAGACCTACTCTTTGTTGCATTCCTCCAGATAATTCATGGGCAAACTTATTACCCCACCCTTGTAATTCTACAATTTCTAAAATTTTATTTGCAGCATCCAACCTATCATTTTTACTTACACCTCTTATCTCAAGTGGCATTGCAATATTGTCAACAACTGACCTATGAGGCATAAGCGCAAAGTTTTGAAAAACCATTCCTATTTTTTTGTTTCTTAATTCTTGGAGATTTTCTCTATCTAATCCCATTACGTCTTGACCATTAATTAAAATTTTGCCTGATGTTGGCTCTAAAAGTCTATTAATATGTCTTACTAACGTAGACTTTCCACTTCCAGAAAGCCCCATAACACAAAATATTTCTCCATGTTTAACGTCAAAAGAAACATCCGAAACTCCAATAACAGAGTTGTAATTTTCTAAAGCTTCTGTTTTTGAAATTTTTTTATTTTGAATTGCATCTAATGCTTCTTTAGAAGTATTTCCAAATACTTTCCAGACATTTTGAATTTGTATTGCTGAACTCGATGAATCCATTTTTGTCTTTTATTATAGGAAAATATACTCGGCAATCTTAAACTGCCGAGTATAGATTTTGATTTAGATTATAGTCCTAACCAACCGTCTACAGTTGATTTGTTTGCTTCCATCCAAGCTCTTGCTACATCAGCTGGATCTTTTTTCTCAACTGAAACTGCATAAGCCATTGCAGAAACATCATCAGCTGTTAATTGAAAATTCTTGAAGAATTCTACAATCGCTGGTGATTGACTCTCTAAAGAAGTAGCCCAACCGATTTGGATTTGCTTAAGAGCATCTTTTGATGCAACATAAGATTTTTTGTACCAGTCAGCATCTGCTTTAGGTTGAATCATTTTATATTTTGCAGGATCATATTTTGGTTCTGTTAACATTACTACGTCAGCCATTCCCCAAATTGCATGAGGTTTGTAACAATAGAATGCATAACCTTCACCTTTTTTGATTGAGTCTAGTACTCTTGCATTTTTAACTGCTTCAGCAGCTCTAACTGCTTCGATACCAGCATCATATAAACCATAGTCTCTTAATTTAACTTGGTTAACATTTGCAGAAGCCCAACCATCAGCACCAATCCAAAACTCACCTTTACCATTTCCGTCACTGTCCATTGCTTTAACAACTTCTGGTCTAGCTAAGTCTTCTATAGCTGTAATATTCATTTTTTTAGCAAACTGCTGAGAAACACAGTAACCTTGATTTCCTTCATATGGTTTGCTACTTAATTTTAAAGTTCCTTTTGGAACTAAATCATTAGTGTAAGCTTCTTGGTTTGGTAACCAAATATCAGGGTGAACATCAATTTCACCTTTTCCTCTATCAATCGCTGCATAAATTGCAGTATTGTTTCCAGGAACAAGTTCTGCTTCACCACCCATTTTATCTGTAACTACTGCAGCAAGTAAGTTTGCAATTGCAGTTGCACCTGTCCAACCTGGATCTCCAATTTTAACTTTTTCTGCGTTTGCAGAGAAAATTAATAAAATAGAAATTAATCCAGCTACAAGTGTAGATTTAATTATTTTCATTATTTCTCCTTAATTATTTAAAAAATAAATTCTAACTTGAATTAAGAACAGGAGTCAAAGAAAATAGATATACAGTAAATGCAATACAGATTAGAACTATTATAAGAAATTAGTCTGGATTTGATGTAAGTGTCTTTATTTCTAAAATGTTTTCATTAGGATCTTTTACAAAAAATGTTTCTTGCTCGTATTTTGTACCTTTAAATCTCAAATAAGGTTCATCATAATACTTTGTCCCGCTATCTTTTAATCTTTGTTTAAGTGCATCAAAATCTTTTCTAGATAGATGTACACCAAAATGAGGAACTGATACATTTCCCATATCGACATCATGTCTTTCGCTATCCAGTTTATGCTCACTTTTATGAAGAGTTAGTTCATTTCCCCAAAAATCAACATCTGCCCATTCTTGAGCTGAGTTGTCTAGTCTACATCCTAAAGTTTCACTATAAAATTTTTTAGCAATTTCTAAATCACCACATGGTATTGCTAAATGGAAACAATTTGTATTTTTGTACATATAAACCTCTTTAAATTAAGTGATTTACTACTATATAAGGCATATTAATTTTTAATCAACACTAGCTAATTTATAATATGAGTGATTTTTTACAATCCATAATTGATAGAGATCCTGCAGCAAAGTCTAAGTTAAGTTTAATCTTAACTTATCCGGGTGTTAAAGCAGTATTTTTTCATCGACTAGCTAATTTTTTTAGTACAGCTAAATTTTATTTGATTGCAAGAATCATTTCTCAATTTTCAAGATTCTTAACCGGAATAGAAATTCATCCTAATGCAAAAATTGGAAGAAATTTATTT
This sequence comes from uncultured Pelagibacteraceae bacterium, assembly GCA_902560805.1. Classification (GTDB taxonomy): domain Bacteria; phylum Pseudomonadota; class Alphaproteobacteria; order Pelagibacterales; family Pelagibacteraceae; genus Pelagibacter. Next base: position 96,820 of record CACENW010000001.1, read on the forward strand.
ATTGATCACGGTATGGGAGTAGTAATTGGAGAAACATCTGAAATTGGTGATAACGTAACTATCTATCACATGGTTACATTAGGTGGAATAGCTCCAAGTATTAATTCAAATGACCAACGAAATATGAAGAGACATCCTACTATAAAAGAGGATGTAGTTATTGGTTCAGGTGCACAAGTATTAGGTCCTGTTGTGGTAGGTAAAGGTGCTAGAATTGGTGCAAATGCAGTGATTACAAAAGATGTTCCTGAAAATTCTGTTATGGTTGGAATTCCTGCAAGAAGTGTAGGTATTGCAGATAGTGAATTTAAACCTTATGGAATTACATCTGACAGTGATAAAAAGTCAGATGATGAATAATACTCAAAACGATTTTATTTCTGGAATAGGAAATACTCCACTAATTAAACTTAGAGCAGCTTCTGAAATTACTGGATGTAATATTTATGGAAAAGCAGAATTTTTAAATCCTGGAGGATCTGTAAAAGATAGAGCTGCACTTGCTTTAATTAAAGATGCTCAAGAAAAAAAATTAATTTCAAAAGGTGGGACTGTTGTTGAAGGTACTGCTGGCAATACTGGAATTGGTTTAGGTCTATTGGGAAATTCTTTGGGCTATAAAACAATTATTGTAATGAATGACAATCAAACCCAGGAGAAAAAAGATTTACTTAGAAATCTTGGGGCTGAACTAAGATTAGTTCCACCTAAGCCTTATAAAGATGACAACAATTTTGTTAAAGTAGCCGCTAGACTTGCAGATGAATTAAGACCAACAAATAATAACGGTGTTATTTGGGCTAACCAGTTTGATAATACAGCAAATGCCAAAGGTCATTATGAAGGTACAGGACAGGAAATTTGGGAACAAACTGAGGGTAAAGTAGATGGCTTTGTATGTTCTTCTGGAACTGGAGGAACTATTTCTGGTGTAAGTAATGCTCTTAAAGAAAAGAACAAAGATATAAAAATTTATTTATCAGATCCAAAAGGCTCTGCTCTTTATAATTACATTAAAAATGGCGAACTAAAATCAGAAGGTGGATCGATTACTGAAGGTATCGGCTCAAGTAGAGTGACTGCCAATTTTAGTGAGGCAAAAATTGATGATGCATATTCAATAGATGACCATGAGGCTCTGCCTATTCTATATGATTTAATTCAAAACGAAGGTTTAAGTCTAGGAACAAGCTGTGGGATAAATATTGCAGGAGCAATAAGAATGGGAAAGGAAATGGGTCCAGGAAAAACTATTGTTACTATTCTTTGTGATAGAAGTGACAAATACGCAACTAAAATGTTTAATAAAAAATTTTTAGAGGAAAAAGGTCTACCAATACCTAATTGGTTTTAAATATAAATTTTATCAGCTAATCCGTAAGTTAGAATAGCACTTAAAATCGTAAGTACTCCAGCAGCTATTACACCTTCACTGTTAGTTTTTTCAGTGTGTCCAAGTTTATTTATGTAAATGGTATAAATGCCAAATATCAAATACATTAAATTTTGAACAAATACTAAATTAAAGAATGCCCATGTTCCATTTACTCCACCATCTCTTACGAACATGATATAAAGAGCCATTAAGAAAGACCCAACAAAAGGAGCTCCAAAAAATCTTGTGATCACTGCTGCTGAATGATCGATGTTATATTGATCCATAAAACCCTTAGTTCCAACTATAGCTCTGAAAGCATAAACAGCGTAAACAAGGAAATGAACAACAAAAATGATTAGATAAACAATTCCATTAAATTTTTCGATCATAAATAATTACTATCAAATATTTAATTTAAATTAAATAGCATAATCAGCATTTTTTACACTCTCAAAATGCATATCTGTCGCGCGTTAAAAGCACAAGAGACTCATTGTTTAAAATGTAACAATCTTGGATATAAATATATTAATTACAATTTATTAGGAAAATAATGAAAAAAATAATTTTCACGTTTTTGTTGGTTTTGCTAACAACAACTTCGCATTCACATATGAGTGATAAAGAAATATCTGAGTCTTTAAAATGTGCAGGAATTTTTACATCGACTCAATTTATTAAACAAGGTGAGCTTCCAAATGGTGATTTGGCTTACAAAGAAAATAGTCTGGCTGCAGCAAAGGTTACTAGAGAATTTCTTACAAATGAGGGTGTTTTAGAAGATAAAATAAATTCAAGTATAAATTCTACTGTTGATGAAATGTTTGGTAAACCTTATCAGAAAACTTTAATAGATAATTGCTATGCATTTATTTTCAAATTAATACCAAATGGTAAAGAAAAAGTAGAGGAAACATCGAAAACAATTTATGGAGGATAAAATATGATTATAAAAATAGAAGAAAATATAAAATCGTTTTCAGCATGGAGGGATATGGTTAAAGATAATGCTGAAAAAATTAAAGGATTTGGTGCAACTATTATTTTTGCTGGCGTATCAAAAGAAGATGCTTCAAAATTTACAGTAATTGTGAAATATGCAACTATGGAGGGGTTTGAGGCATTTAAAAATGATAAAGAACTTCACGCAGCAAGAGCTGCAGCTGGGGTTGATTTAGATTCTGCAAAAATCACTCCCATGGATGGAGACTTTATGGAAAATTTTTCAGGATAATAAAATAGGAGGAAAAAATGGAAAAAGAAATGCTAGTGGTAGCAAAGTTAAAAGAAGGTACTTTTGAGAAATTCATGGGATTTATGCAATCTCCTGAAGGACTTGCTGAAAGGGCTAAAGTTGCTGTGGTTGAAAAAACAATTGGAACTGTAACTCCAGACAAAAGTACTGTAATGTTTAAAATATTTTGTACTGATGAAGCTGCACTTCATAAGTTTATAGAAGGTACAGAGGTATCAAAGCCAATAATGGATGAAGTGTTAGACAGTTACTCAATATATGATCTAACTAAGGTTAAATAGAAGGCTGAGGCTACACATACTGACTAATCTCTGCTAGACTTAGTAACTAGATTATAAGTAACGAGGAGGAAAAATGGCTGGAATAGAAGTAAAAAGTTTTGATAAAGCAGATGAAGTAAATGATAATTTTAATAATGCTAAAATTGAAGCGGTCAAAGTTGGAAATCAAAGATTGATGAAACTTACTTTACAACCTGGTTGGCAATGGTCGAAAGATATAAAACCAACGGTTGGTGGTGATAGCTGTCAAGCAACACATTTAGGTATTATAATTTCTGGAGCTGTTTGTGCAAAACATAATGACGGAACTGAACTAACTTATAAAGCTGGAGATGCATATTCAATCCAACCTGGACATGATGGATGGGTTGTAGGAGATAAGCCAGCAGTAGTATATGAATTTCATGGAATGTGGGGTGAATAATGTCTAAATTTTATGTAATTGGAAAGGCAAGTCCTGAGTTATTAAAAAAAATGCATGCTGACCCTACCGCAGATAGAGGTGCGGTAATGAAATCTATGTGTGATAGCTTAGGAGTAAAAGCTATAAGTTACGAATGGTTAAGAGGGCGCTTTGATGTTCTTTTCTGTGTTGAAGGAGATTATGAAAGTGTTCTTGCTATGAAAGTAACTGTTCTAAATAGTGGAATGATGTCGGACCTGATGGTTCATGAAGTATTTGATTACAACAGTGCTTTTAAAAAAGCAGCTGATGTGTCAAAAAGTTATAAAAAACCAGGTGAATAAATAGAAAGGAATAATATGTCTATATTAGAAAAATATAGTGCTGCAATAAAAAATAAAGATGAAGCGGTGATGAATGATCTTTTGCATGATGATTTTAAATTTACAATGCATAAGTCAGGGAATGTTTTGGGCAAAGGTGATGTTATCAAATGGGCAATGAGCGGCGATATTAATCAAGATAAAGTAAGAGTTGTTTATGAAAATGACGAAGTTGGTGTTCATCATTCATTTGTTACTTTTGATGATGGAAATGTAGAGGCGGTAATGGCAGTTTATAAATATGACAACGGAAAAATTGTTAGTTTAGAAACTGGTGCTACACCAATGCCAAAATAAGTGAGTGAAATTGATTTTTATTTTTCGATAGGAAGCACATATACCTATCTATCCGTAACTAGAATACTTGATGTTGAAAAACAACATCAAGTAAAATTCAACTGGAAACCTTTTTCAGTAAGAGCAATCATGAAAGAGATGAACAATATTCCTTTTCCAAAGGATAAAATGAATAAAGTCAATTACATGTGGAGAGATATTGTAAGAAGAGCTGAGGGTTACGGTTTTTTTGCTAAAACACCAGTACCCTATCCATTATCAGAATTTGATTTAGCGAACCAAATTGCAATCCTTGGTTTTGAAAAAGGTTGGGGAGAAAAATTTGTTACTATTACTTATAAAAAATGGTTTCAAGAAGGTAAAGAACCAGCCATCGAACCAAGCATTTCCGAAGTTTGCTCAGAATTAAGCTTAGATAAAGATAAAATAATCTCTGAAGCAAAATCCTCAGATATAGAAACAAAGTACAACAAAAACACATGTTCGGCTCGTGAAAATAAAATATTTGGTAGCCCATCTTTTATTGTAAAAAATGAACTCTTTTGGGGAGATGATAGAATGGAAGATGCAATTAAATGGTCTCTTAAATAATTCTATATATTCTCTTTAAATTCATTTAAAGTCTCTAAATGAGTCTTGCAACTTCATATTTATTTTTAGGCATTGCAGTTTTTTTAGGTGTTACTTCAAATAGTTTTGCAAAAAGTGCGGAAGGTTTTACCCTTCTAATTCCAAGTATAATTACTGCAATTACAATTGTATTATGTATGTATGCTCTCTCATTAGTAATGAAAAACATCCCAATGGGCATTACTTATGCTTCCTTTGCAGGTTTAACAATTATAGCAACTGTAGTAGTTGGAGTAATTAGATTTAATCAAGTACCTAATTTATACTCAATAATTGGTTTAGCTTTTATTATTGTTGGTGTGTTAATGGTCAACCTGTTAGGTAATAATTAATTATGATTAATAAGAAATACGCTCAGCCATTATTTATGATTTTAATGTCTTTAGGAATGAGTGTTATTATGAGTGGAGTAGTTGTAGCTGTAAATACAGGTATTTCAGATGGTTTCTTTTTTAGATGGGGGTACTCTATAATGTTTGCTTATCCAATTGCTTTAATAGCAGCATTTACTCTCGCTCCCTTAATGAGGCCTTTAGTCAATAAAATCGCATCAAAAGAATAGTTATGAAACCATTATTAGGATACTTATTTTTAGCTAACGGAATAATTTTTGGTATTGCATCAAATAGTTTTGCTAAAATCTCTGAAGGATTTACAAAACTAACTCCTTCTATTTTGTGTATTTTATTTATGTGTATTACAATGTTTTCAATTGCAAAAGCAATGTCAGCACTTCCTGTTGGATTTGCCTACTCCACTTACAGTGGCTTAACAGTAACTGGTGTTGTTCTTTTTGCTGTTTTAAAATTTAATCAAGTGCCTAATATTTACGGAACTATAGGAATTATTTTAATTATTATTGGTGTAGTAATGGTAAATTATCTTGGACGACTAAACTGATACTTTTTTAAAATCTCAGGAAGTTGATGGCTTCCATCTTCATTTAATGGTAAATCATACTCGTTAACAACCGTGCTAGTATCTAGATGTGAATATAAATGAGGATACATGTCTCCATTAGATGCCTGCTCCCATAATAAATGTTCAAGTTTAAAAGCATTTACTCTCAATAAAACTAGATTTTCTTTTTTTGGATAATGTTTTTTTAAAGTTTCCTCAACCTGATCTTCTTCGGAAAAATGAATATATCCATCTTTAAGATCTTTTTCAGATCCACCATAAGTCCCAGATTGTTTAGCTTTTTGCCATTCTTTTTTATCTATTACTTTGAAAATAAATTCTAAATTCATTTTACCAAGAAGAGTTTGGTCCTCTTAAAAATTCTAGTTCTTCTTCGCTAGACTCTCTTCCTAAAATTTCGTTTCTATGTGGATATCTGTGAAATTGTCTAATTGCTTTTGTATGATCCTGCCAAAATTTTTTTATTTTGATGTAGTCTTCATGTTCTTTTAAATATTTATTTAATAAATAATAAGCCATTTCATGATCGCTTATTTCTTCACTATGAATTAAAGGTAACAACATAAAAAATCTTTGATTTACATTCATAGCTTCTAAATAACCTGAATAAACTGCGTCATTTACAATCAATCTGGTTTTTTGATCTTGTGCAAAAGCCTTTTTATCATTTCTAAACATATTTCTAGAAAACTGATCAAACAAAATAACTAGTGCTAAACAACTCATAGGATTATCTTGCCAATCATCATGCTCATTTTGACAGGCAAGTTCATAATCATTTAAAAAATTATCTTTAATTTTTTGATCAAACTTTTCATCTTTTTTGAAACGCATTTCAAAGGGAGTTTCTTTAAACCAGAAATCTAGAATTGTTTGCGCTCTTTCTGGTATCATTCAGCTAAAGGCTTTAATAATTTTAATATTTGTTTATGATTTGCTATATTGTTTGAGACAATAATATTTCCTCCTACCACAGGATTTTTATTTCTCCATGTAGTTACTATCGCCCCGCTCGCTCTCACTATTGGTATAATTGGATGAATATCCCAAATTTTGTTTGCACATTGCGCAACCATTTCAAGTCTACCTTCAGCTAGTTGACAATATGTTAATGCATCAAAACATGGAAATTGCATTCGTTTTATAAATTTTTGGATCTTAGATTGTTGCTTTAATGTTAATTGATTGTGAAATGCTGCAGCTAATTTTGCATTAGCAAAATTTAATTTAGAATTAACCTTTAGTTTTCTTTTTTTATTATTTTCAAAAACGTATGCAGTGTTTTTATTTATATTTAAATAATATTTTTTCATTTTAGGAAAATTTGCTAATCCTAAAATTGGTTCCCCATTATAATTTAACGAAATCAAATTACTCCAACTAGGATTGCCTACAACATATGATCTGGTTCCATCAATTGGGTCGATTACCCAAGAAAACTCACTTTTAGTAAATTTATGACCATACTCCTCACCAATGATTTGGTGTTTTGGAAATTTTTTTGAAATTTTAGACCTTATAAATTTTTCAAATGCTTTGTCAGATGTCGTTACAGGATCATAGCCTTTACCTTTCATCTTATTAGTTATCTTGAATGGTTTATCTAATTTCGCGTAGTAAAATCTTGTTAAATCTTTAGCAAGTTGATTTAAAAAGCTTGCATATATTGGATATTTTTTTGGATCAAATTTTTTCACAGTGAACTCTTACTATTTAATTTATGTTGATTAAAGTTAAATTTTAAATAATTCTTACCTTAGTAGTATGAAAATCGAGCTAATTGAAAATAAAGTTTATTTTAATAATGGATCTGAAAAAAAAGAAATTCACCCATTCTGGTTACGTGAAAGAGCAAATGGTGAAAAGTATTTAGATAAAGGAACTCAGCAAAGACTTTTTGATCCTACCTTTCTAAGTAATGACATTTCAATAAATAGAGCCAATATTAATGAAAAATATTTAGAAGTTGATTTTAACGATGGTGTTAACTCAAAATTAGAAATAGATAAAATTGCTTCTGAGTTTTTTAAAGAAGATATTGTAATTAGGTCTATAGAAAAAGCTAATTGGGACTCCACTCTAAAAAATATAAAAAATTTCGAATACCAGGAAAATTTTTATGAAAGTAGAGAAATGCATGATTTGCTTGTTTCATTTTACAAATATGGATTTGTTGTAGTAAAAAATATTCCAACATCAAAAAATTACATTGTGGAATTTGCAAATTCTATAGGAAGTGTTCGAAGAACAAATTTTGGTGAATATTTTGATGTAAAATCTAAACCTGATCCTAACGATCTAGCTTATACATCTTTAGCTTTAGCACCACATACAGATAATCCTTATAGAAATCCTGTACCATGTATTCAGCTTTTACATTGTATTGAAAATAAAGTTTCTGGAGGATCGTCAACATTAGTAGATGGTTATACGGTTACTGAAGATTTAAAAAATGAATATCCAGAATTTTACAAAATATTAACAGAGGTAAAAGTAAGATTTAGATTTATTGATAAAGAAGTTATTTTAGAAACAATTTCTCCTTTAATTGAATTAAATGACGATAAAAGTTTTAAACAAGTAAGATTTAGTCCTAGATTAGACTATGTTCCAGTTTTAGAAAAAGAAAAATTAGATCTTTACTATAGTGCAAGAAAAAAAATATCTGAAATGTATAATTCAGATAAATATAGAATTGAATTTAAACTCGAGCCAAAAGACTTAATCATGATGGATAATCATAGATTACTTCATGGACGAACAGTCTATGATGCAAATGAAGGAGAAAGATTTTTACAAGGTTGTTATATCGACTACGATAGTACTGAAGGAAAATTGAGACACTTAAAAAGAAAACTTAATCTATAGAAATATTTTCTATTTGAGCTTCTGCATCTCTAATTGACTTTTCATAGTCGAAAGCCATTTGATCAGCACTAATTACTTCAACTTTTTCTATTCCAAAAAAGTTTAAAATAAATTTTAACCAAGGTGTTAAAAAATCCTCAGAACTATTTAATTTGGTTCCACCTGAAGTTATCACTAGATATGCTTTTTTGTTTTTTAATAGTCCTTCTCTCCTACCATTGGGTTTAAATTTAAAAGTTTCCCCTATTCTAGCAGCTAAATCTGACCACGCTTTAAGTGTTGCTGGAGGACCATAATTATAAATTGGGGCTGAAATTATAATAATGTCACTTTCTTTTAATTCTTTTACAAGCTTGTCAGAAAGTTCAAACATTTTTTTGTGATCCTCTGTTTGATCTTTCTCGTCAATTTTCATTCCAGACTCTGTTAAGCCACTTACAAAAAGCATCTCATCATCTAAATCTCTATAAATTACCTCATCTCCTGGTTTTTTTATTTTATCTAAAAGTTTTTTTGCTAAAGCTCTAGAAGTAGAACCTTTTTTTCTAGCACTGGAGTCTATTTGATAAATTTTCATTCAATACACTAACCAAAATTTTGCATAAAAGGAAAGATCTTAATTATGTAAAAACCAATTACTTGCAATTGATTAGTTAAAATCAAAATTCCGGTTATAAGTAGAGTTATACCGCCTATTTTTGATATTAAATTAATATTCTTTTTGAAATTTTTGGAAAATAATAAAAATCTTTGAATTAAGTATCCAGACAAGACAAAAGGAATAGCAAGACCTAATGAATAAGAAATTAACAGAATTACTGCTCTTGATAAAGTTTCTTCAATAGATGCTAAAGCTAAAATTGAACCCAAAATTGGTCCAATACATGGTGTCCAGCCAAAACCAAAAGCAACACCAATTACATATGGAAATAGAATATTTCTTGATTCTTTTGCATCAAATCTTTTTTCAAAATTTAAATATGGAATATTGATTATTCCAATTAATTGAAGAGAAAAAATTATAATAACTATACCAGCTAAAATTCTTAGCACTTCTGAATTTTGTAATAGTGCCTGTCCTAAAAATGATGCTGATGCACCTAAAATAACAAAAACAGTCGAGAAGCCTAAACAAAATAAGATTAATGGAAAAATATTTATTTTTCGTTGATTTAAAATTTCTTGTAATGATTGACCGGAAATATAAGAAATATATCCAGGTATCAAAGGTAGAACACATGGAGACAAAAAACTCATAAGTCCTGCTCCAAAAGCAATTAAGTATTCAAACATTTATCCAGTATTTTTCATTGCTGCAGAGATACCTGCAATCGATGTCATTAAAGCATCTTCAAGAAATTTTTTATCTAAATTTTTATATTTTTTATTTGTTAATTTATTCATGATATTTGCCTGTAGTATATTTAACATCTCTGTATAATTGTTTCTTATAAATAAAGCTTTTCTAAATTCTTTTCTCTCTTTTACCACTTCCTTAGGAGTAATTTTATTATGCAATTTGACCAGTGCATCAAATTGAAATCTTAATTTTTTACCAATTCTTTTTAATGAAGCATCAGCTAAATTATTTTCATAAATAACTGATATTTCTGGATCCACCTTTGAAATTACCATATCCAAAATATCCATGGTTGATACAAAGTATGGCCAATTTCTTTCCATGTCGGTCATTGTTCTTCTAAACTTTTTAATAGAACCATATCTAAGCGCTTCAGTGGTACCTAGCCAAGCAGGTAACATTAGTCTGATTTGCGTCCAAGCAAATACCCAAGGAATAGCTCTTAAACTCTGAATATTATCGACATTCTTTCTTTTGGTTGGTCTTGATCCAATAGCAAGCTTTCCAAGTGATTTATGTGGAGTAACTGTTTTGAAGTAACGAATAAAATCCTGACTTTGATTTAGATATTTTCTGTATGAAGATGTAGAAATTTCTGACATTTTTTGAATTAATTCACGCCAATTAGTTTTTGATCTTGGTGGAGGATTTAAAGAAGCATCCATTACTGAACCGATATAGCTACAGAGGTTATATTCAGCTAAAGGTTTATAACCATACTTCTGTTGAATTACCTCTCCCTGATCGGTAATTCTAATTTTACCATTAACTGTTCCTGAAGGTTGTGATTTTAAAGTGGCCTGAATAGGACCACCTCCTCTTCCTGGAGAGCCACCTCTACCATGGAAGAAAACAAGATCTATTTTATATTTTTTTGCTAAACTTCTAAGCTCCTCTTGTAGTTTATATTGATGCCAACTCGCAGATAATTTTCCAGCATCTTTACTTGAATCAGAATATCCAATCATTACCTCTTGATTTGAATTGATCATTTTTCTATACCATGAAAGTTTGAACAAATTTGTCATTACACCATTGGCATTTTTTAAATCATCCAAAGTTTCAAAAAGTGGTACAACTCTTAATAAATTTTTAGTTTTTGCCTGCATTTGTAAAAAATAAACTGATAAGATATCGGATGCTGTTGAAGTCATTGATATTACATATGCACCTAGGCATTCAATTGGTGTTTTTGCAATCTGTTTGAAAGTATTCCAAACTTCTTTATTTTCTTTATCTTTTAATTTAATTTTATCTACAAAAGATTTTTTTTCTTTTATAGATTTATTTAATAATTTTATTTTTTCTACTTCGGTTAAAGAAGAATATTTTATATTTTTTTTCTTTTTAAAAATTTCGTTTAAAAGTTTTTCATGTCTATCTGCCTCTTGTCTTATATCTAGTCTTGCTAAATTGATTCCAAAACATCTCACTCTTCTCATTAAATCTAATAAGTCTGCGTTTGCAATATGCTCTCCTCTATTTACTTTTAATGAGTTTCTTACTTCTCTTAATGGAAGAGTTATTTCGTTTTTATTTTGAATTAATTTTTTTTCATCTAAAGGTACATTTTTATTTAAATGATTTTCAATTAATTGATGGGTTAGTCTTACCTTGTCTCTAATTGGTCTCAAATAAACTCTATAAGGTTCATAACTGTTTCCTGTTGCTCTTTTAATTTTTGTAGAGCATTCTTCCATTGATAAATCTTGTATCAATTTAGTAAGTTCTTTCTCATATAATTTTGCAGCTTGCCATCTAGAAAATAAAATTACTTTCTTGGTTACTTCTGCAGTTACATTTGGATTTCCATCTCTGTCTCCGCCCATCCATGAACCAAATTGAATAGGATTAAAATCACGAGGCAAATCTTTCTTTAAATTTTTTCTAAAAATATCGTTAAGTCTTTTGTAAACTTTAGGAATGGTATCCCACAAACTATCTTCTATTACGGCTAATCCCCATCTTGCTTCGTCTAATGGAGAAGGCTTTGTTCTTTTAAGTTCATCTGTTTTCCATATTATTGCAATTTCTGAGTATAGTTTTCTATCTAATTCAATGATTTTTGAGGGGTATTTTTTATAGAGATGTCTTTGCTCCATAATTTCAATTAAATTTGCATATTTTTGAATTAAGGTTCTTCTTTTAACTTCTGTTGGATGCGCAGTAAGAACTATTCCAATATCTAGTTTTGTTGCTAAATTATAAATTTTATTATTTGTAATATTTTTATTTTTAAAAAGTCCCTCAATAATATCCTCAATAAATAAGTTTTGATTTTTGCTTTTAAAGTATGGATTTTCATATTCATTTAATTTTCTAGAAGCATCCAATGACTCAGCTAAATTCATTAAATTAAGGATGTGTGAAAAAGCCCTTGTGATTTTAAAAGTTTTTTCTGGTGAAAGTTTTTTTACTTCCTTTGATATTTTTGAGAAAACTTTACTTTTATTTTTGTCTGATATAGTGCTTTTTGATAATAATCTAAATCTTTCAACAATTTGAAAAAAAACTGAACCTTCTTGATCTTTAATTACTTTTCCTAGGAATGTCCCTAATAATCTAATATCTTCTCTTAAGAGCTTTGTAGGTATTCGCTCATAGTAAAGATCTCTTTTCTTCATTACTTAATATAAATTTTTTTTGTAAAACTCCTTTTGCATTTGTTTTTACACTAAAAAAGAATCCTGAATATCTAAATTTTCGCAAATCAGCTTTGTTCATTCCTTTTGTTGCTGTTGAAACGTAGAGTTCTTGATTATTCTTACCTCCAAATGCACAATTAGTTATGTTTTTAGCTGGAAACTGAATTCTATGAATTAATTTTGCTCTACTATTAAATACTGAGACACATGCTCCACGAAAATGTGCAACCCATAAATTTTTATTTTTATCTAAAGTCATTCCGTCTGGAACTCCTTCCTCAGGTGTTAACTTTTTAAATATTTTTTTACTAATTATTTTATTATTTTTATTTATCTTAATTTTATAGATAGTTTTTTTAGGACTATCAGTGTGGTAAAGATTATGTTCATCAATAAATGCTGGACCATTTGTAATTCTATAATTTTTATCAACTCTAGTTAATTTTAGATTTTTATCTAATTTATACAAAGACCCTTTTTCAATTTTTCTCTCTAAATTATCCATAGTACCAAACCAAAGATTTCCTACAGGATCTGTTTTACCATCGTTTATCCTATTCAATTTTAATTTAGGTTCTATAGGTATTGATTTCAAAATTTTTTTTGATTTTAAATTTTGAATTCTTAATTCACCTTGTAATCCTAAAATAAATATATGATCTTTTATATGAGCAATGAAACCTACTTCTTTATTAACTTGAAAGATTTTCTTTTTTTTATTTTTGATATTTAAAGAACAAATTTTTTTTTTCTTTATATCTACAAAATAAATAGAGTTATGCTCTTTAACCCAAAGTGTTCCTTCACCTAAAGTACATCTTATTTTCCAAATTGGTTTTGGTTCTGTAGTTTTGATTTTACTCATTTACCTCAAACTCTTTAATAAAGTCTTCATTTGGATTTATACCAATACCTACATTGTCTGTCACTGATGCAAATCCATTATTATTTTTGACTTGATCTAAAATTGAAAAATTCTCCTTTGGTAAATCTGTAATAAAGATATTTTTCTCTGTCGTATCAAACTCTAGCATAGATTTTGTTGGGAATAGTCCCCCTGGCATATCAGGTTGTGCAGTCAATAAATGAAGATTTACCGCTATACTTACAGCGGATCCCCAAACATGATTAATTACTGGAACAAAGTTAGCCTGAGCCAAGGCTACAACTTTCAAATATTCTGTAATACCTCCTAATCCACATACTTCTGGTTGAGCTATATCAATGCAATCATTAGTAATTAATTTATTCCATCCATATTTTGTAAATTCTGCTTCACCCCCTGCCACACTGGTTGATATTTTTTTTTTCAATTCTCGATAACCATTGAAATCTTCAGGAGCAACAGGTTCTTCAAACCAATAAATATCTAGTTCATCAAGTCCTTTTCCAACATAAAGAGCATCTTTTAAATTATAAGCATGGTTTGCATCTACCATTAATTTAAAATCTTTACCTATAGAATTTCTAACTGCTTGAACTAACTTTAAATCTTCTTTTGGACCCAATCCAACTTTCATTTTCATGGCTTTAAAGTTTTTTAATTTAATTTGTTTTGCTTCTTCTTGAAATAATGGAATTAATTCATCGACTGATTTGTTTTGTAACATCATTCCATATCCATACACAGGAACTTCATTATTACATTTTCCACCAACAAGTTGGTATAGAGGTGAGTTTGTTTTTTTTCCTAAGATATCCCATAGAGCTATATCTACTCCTGATAAAGCTTGTATAGGCATTCCTTTTTGACCGCTGTCTCTTAAAAGATTGTAAACTTTTTGCCAGATATGTTCTTTATTCAATGGATCTTCACCTATTACTAAAGGCTGAATTACCTTTTCAACTATATATTTATTGGCTAATGCAATATTTCCTGGGCCAAAACATTCTCCCCATCCAGTAATTCCTTCATCGGTTTGTACTTCAATTAAATGAGCTGTACGGTTTTTATAATATTGTTGTGAATAACCTAATTCTTTTTCTAACTCATATCTAAGTACATGACTTTTAATAGAAGTTATTTTCACAAAAATTATAAAGCAACTACTTTAGAGTTTTGCTCTCCTAGGTTTTCAATTGATAATTTCATTGTATCACCAGCTTTCAAGAATTGTTGAGGTTTCATTCCCATACCAACTCCGGGAGGTGTACCAGTTGTAATAATATCACCCGGTTGTAATGACATAAATTTACTCAAATAAGAAACAATAATGTTAACATCAAAAATCATAGTATTAGTATTTCCAGTCTGCATTCTTTGACCATTAACATCTAAACTCATTTTTAAATTATTAATATCAGCAATTTCATCTTTGGTTACCAAGTAGGGTCCAATCGGTCCATAAGTATCATGAGATTTTCCTTTAACCCATTGACCCATCTTTTCTATTTGCCATTCTCTTTCGCTAATATCATTGACCAAACAATATCCTAAGATGTGATCTTGTGACTGAGCTTCTGAAATATGTTTTGTATGTTTTCCAATTATAATTCCTAATTCTACTTCCCAGTCTAATTTTTTTGAACCTGAAACAATTTCAATGTCATCGTTAGGACCATTAATACAACTTGTAGCTTTCATAAAAGTAATTGGTTCAGATGGAACCTCTGCCCCTGTTTCTGCAGCGTGATCTGAAAAGTTTAAACCTATTGCAACAAATTTTCCTGGTTTTGTAATACATGAACCAATTCTTTCACTTGAAGATAATTCAGGAAGAGACGATAAATCAGCATTTTGTAAATTTGAGATAGTTTCAAAATTTAAATGATCAGGATTTAAATCTGAAATATGTGAACTAATATCTCTGATTTTTCCATCTTTGTCTAAAGCTGCTGGTTTTTCTTGTCCTTTTTGACCTACTCTCAATAATTTCATAATTGTCCTTTTGTTATTAAATTATATTGAAATTCCGCCATCAACATGAATTGTACTTCCTGTTGTAAATGTTGCATCATCACTTGCTAGATAAACTGCAACTGCAGCAATCTCTTCTGCTGTACCTAATCTTCCCATGGGTTGTCTTGCTATAAAATCTTTTTTTGCCTGAACTGGATCTGGGCTCTGGTTTACTCTATCTTGCCAAGAAGGTGAAAATACTGTTCCAGGTGCAATTGAATTACATCTGATATTTTGTTTAACAAAATCTGCTGCAATCGCTTTTGTTAAACCAATAACTGCTCCCTTTGTTGTTCCATAAACAAATCTATTTGGAAAACCTTTAAAACTAGATGCACATGAAGATATATTAATAATACTTCCACCATTTTGTTTGATCATTAAAGGTAAAATAGCTTTGCACATAAAGTACATCGACTTAACGTTTACATTAGAAGAAAAATCCCAATCTTTTTCATCACATTCTAATATTGTTCCATGATGAACAAAACCAACAGCATTAAACAAAACATCAACCTTATCTAAAGTTTTAGTAAATTCTATAATTGCATTGTTATCTGTGGAGTCTAATTTTTGCACTTTTATCTCAGGATATTCTTTATTTAAATCAGCTAAAGTTTTATCATTTAAATCGGTTGCAGTGACATGAGCGCCTTCTTTATGAAATGCAATTGCTGTTGCTTTTCCAATTCCTTGACCTGCTGCTGTTACAAGAATTTTTTTACCTTCTAATCTTCCACTCATTTTTTATTTATCCTTTCGATTTCATTATAAAGTGAACTATGATCAGTGTTTCCATGACCATTATCGACAAGGGTCTTATACATTTCTTTCACTAAATTTGAAATAGGTAAATGTGTATTATATGAATTTGCACACTCTAAAATGTTATTCATATCTTTTAAATGAGTATAAGTTTTACCTTTTGGACTAAAATCTTTATCTATCATTCTTTTTCCATGAGTTTGTAAAATTTTACTATCTGCCCAACCTCCAGAAAGAGCTTTTATTAATTTTACTGGATCAGCGCCTGCTTTTTCACATAAGGTTATTGCCTCAGCAACCGCTCCTATTGTAACACCTACTACTATTTGATTTGCTAACTTTGAAACTTGTCCACTTCCAATAGGACCTACCAAAGTTGGATTTCCCATTGCTTTTAAAATATTAAAAGAGTTATCAAAAACACTTTGTTCTCCACCAACCATTATAGCTAAAGAAGCCTCTTCAGCTCCAATTGTTCCTCCTGATACTGGTGCATCTAAATAATTTATATTTTTTGATTTTAAACTGTTCCCATATTTTGTTGCTGTCGTTGGTTTAACAGAACTCATATCAATAACTGTTGAGCCTGATTTTAAGTTGTCTAAAAAATCTGTACTAGAAGTTATTGCATCAACTGCACTATCATCTGTTAACATAGTAATAATAAAATCACTGTCCTTAACTACATCACTTATTGATTTTGAAACTTCTGCACCGAACTCTTTTAGTGGTTCTGCTTTTTCTATTGATCGATTAAAAGCTTTTAATTTAAATCCAGATTTTAATATATTTTTAGCCATTGGAAGGCCCATCAGGCCTGTTCCAATAAATCCAATTGTTATCATGGTTTAGGTTTAAATTCGTGGAAATTTTGTGTCATTGCTTCAGGGAAGAACATAACACATGCTAATACAATTAATTGAATTACTATAAACGGTGCAAAACCTCTGAAGATATCTGTTAAAGATATATGAGGAGGAGCGACCGATTTTAAATAGAAAGCGGCGGGCCCAAATGGTGGGCTTAAAAATGAAACTTGCATGTTTACACAGAATAATATTCCGAACCAAATCGGATCAAAACCAAGTGCAATCACTATAGGTAAAAATACTGGCATTGCTAATAATACAATTCCAACCCAATCCATAAATGCTCCCATGATTAAGAACATAATCTGCATCATGAAAATTAAATACATTGGTTTTAAATCATAAGCTAAAATTGTTTCTGCTACATATTTTGGACCACCGGCAAGAGAATAAGCTCCTGCTAAAACTGTTGCACCAAAAGTAATTGTCAAAATAGTTCCAGATGCTTTGAAAGTTCTTGTTAATGCATCTTTAAATAAAAACCATGTCAGTTCTTTTCTTGCAAAAATAATAATTAAAGTAGCAACAACACCCATTCCTGCTGCTTCAGTAATACCAGTCATTCCAGAATAAATTGAACCTAATACAATAATTACAATTCCAATTGGTGGAAGAAGACCTGGAAGGTAAGACATTTTTTCTTTTAATGTTAAAGCTGGCTCATCACTTAATGGAGCTAAATGAGGTTGTAACCTTGTTCTAATAAGAATGTATGTAATAATTAAACCTGAAATCATTAAACCTGGAACAATTGCTTCTTGGAATAACATAGTAATAGAAGTCTCTGTCGTTAATCCATAAATAATTAAAACAATCGATGGAGGTATCATTGTTCCTAAAGATCCAGATGCACAAATGATACCGATAGACATGTCTTGATCATATTTAAGTCTCAACATTTGTGGCAGTGCAATTAATCCTAATAAAACTATTTCTCCTCCAATAATTCCGCTCATTGCAGCCATGATAGTTGCCATGATTGCAGTAACTACACCTACTCCACCTCTAGTTTTTCTTAACCACGCGTTTAAAGCATCATAAAGATCTCTTGCAATGTTCGAGCGTTCGAGCAAGGAGGCCATAAAGATAAATAAAGGCACAGATAAAAATGAATAAGTAACAACTAATGAGTAATATCTTGAAAGCAATATTCCTAATGCATGCTCACCTATATATAAAAATACTAGTACTGCACCCATGAAACCTGATGCAAAACCCATCGGAACACCTATAGATATAAGTAATAATAATCCAACTATAAGTATTATCGAAAGTGATCCTATATCCATTTTATTTCAATTCTTTAGAAGGGTCGTATTGTTTTTCTTTAGGGTTTCTCCAATCAATTATTAAGTTGTTTATAGATTGAAGAGCTATAAGAAAAACACATAGAAGTGTAAGTGGTTTCATAGTAGCAGGAATTGGTGGATCCCAATAAGTTGCAAATCTCTCCCAATTTATAAATGATCTATAGGCATCTTCCATGCCCCCATAAATTACAGCTGCTGCAAAAAGAACTATAATTAAAGTACTAATTAAATCAAAAATTCTCTGTGTTGGTCTGCTAACCCAATCATACAATAATACTATTCTAATGTGGCTTCTTAATCTTGTTGCATAAATTCCACCAACTAAATAACAAACACCAGCCAGCCACAAACATAATTCGTTAGCCCATAATGTAGGTTTAAATAAAACATATCTCATAAAAATTTCATACATCATCACAATTACGATTACAGGAATTAGGTATTTTATTGTGTGGCTTAAAAATAAGGAAATTCTATCAATCCAATTTATTGGAAAATCATCTTTACTTGCAACTTTTTCATTCTGTTCTTGTAACTCTTTATCGATCATTAAATAAAAAAATTTTAAGTTAATATGAAGGGCCTGCGAAGGCCCTTCAAGATTTTATTAATTACATAATGCCATTAGCTTTCATGTAAGCTTTGTGTATTTCAATCAAAGCCGCAGCTTCTGGAGATTTAGTCTTCCATTCTTCCCAAGCAGCAAGTGCAGCTGTTCTGAATTTAAGTCTATCTTCTCTAGACCAGTCATGAAGAGTAACGCCCATTTCATTTAAAGCTTTAACAGCTTCAGCGTTTTTTCTCTCAACTAAACTAGTAATAGTTCTTCCAGCGATTTCTATTCCTGCTTTCATGGCACCTTGCTCATGAGGCTTTAACTTGTTCCATACTTTTGTGTTACAAGCTAAGTGATCAGCCGGCATAGAGTGGAAACCTGGGTATGTAG
The DNA here is from genome assembly GCA_902560805.1 of uncultured Pelagibacteraceae bacterium. GTDB lineage: Bacteria > Pseudomonadota > Alphaproteobacteria > Pelagibacterales > Pelagibacteraceae > Pelagibacter. The sequence continues at coordinate 116,030 of CACENW010000001.1, forward strand.
CATATTTGTTTTGCTCATAGTGTCCACCAGCATAGTTAGTTGCTAAAGATGAATAGTCAGCACCATCGATTAGACCAGTTTGTAAAGCTGTTGGAACTTCACCAAAGTCCATAACGATTGGCTTAGCACCTAAAGTTGTAAAGATCATACTTTCCATTCCTGGAGGTGATCTAAATTTAAAGTCTTTCAATGAAGCAACATCTGGAATTGGTCTGCTAGAAATTAAAGACTCGTGTCCTGGTATCCACCAACCAATTAAAGTCATTCCATATTTGTTGTAAAGTGCATCAACAGCTTCTTGAGCTCCTGGGAAATTCAAGAATTCATATTGTTGGTATGGGTTGTCGTATCCACCCATTACATCACCTGCGAATTGGAACGCTGCATTTTTACCAGTTTGGTAACCAGCACCAGTCATATCACAATCGATAATACCAGTTTGTGCAGAGTTAAATACCTCAGCAGATTTACCTGTTACTGAAGATGAGTAGAACATTTCAATTTTCAAGCTTCCACCAGAAAACATTTCTACATTTTTTGCGAACTGAGCCGCAACTTCACCATTTGGTGAACTAGCAGTAAAGTGAGTTTCAATTTTTAAAGTCTTTGCGTTTGCAGAGCCAAATAAAGCAACTGAAACCATAGCCACTGCTGCTAAAGTTTTAGATATTAATTTAAACATTATCTTCCTCTCGTTTATGTTTTTTCGAAAGTTAATCATAAATGATTTTCTATTTCAATTAAATCGGTTTAATTATTATATATAGAAATTATATATATTTTATAAACATAGAGCTTAGAATTGTTCTAAATTACTTCTGAAATCAAGGGTTTTTTGTCAAAAAAACAATAAATATTATCAACCGCCATCATACTCATTGCAAGTCGTGTTTCATGTGTCGCACTACCAACGTGTGGAAGAACAAAACAGTTGTCTAAATTTAAATATCTCTTATCTAAATTTGGTTCATTGTTAAATACATCTAAGCCCGCTGCATAAATTTTTTTATTTTCCAATGCATCTATCAATGCATCATCATCAATCGTTGATCCTCTTGAAGTATTTATCACGACAGCATGTTTGGGTAATAAACTAATAGTATCTTTGTTTAGAATATTTTTTGTTTCTGCAGTTGCTGGAGTGTGTATGCTTACAAAATCACAGTTTGGTAACATTGAATTTAAATCTGAATAATATTTTGCACCATCTTCTAAATCATCGGAAAGTTTGTTCCTATTGTAATAAATTATTTTCATCCCAAATCCTTTTGCACATTGAGCTGCCATTCTTCCTATTCGACCCATGCCAATGATACCTAGAGTTTTGCCAGTGACTGAATTACCAATCATAAATTTAGTTAAATCAGGTTTTTGATTTTTCCAATTATCTTTTCTTACTAAATTATAAGCTTCACCAATTCTTCTTGATGCAGCTATAATTAAAAGAATAGTAAGCTCTGCAACAGCTTCATTTAATACATTAGGTGTATTCGTAACTTTTATATTTTTTTCTAAAGCTGAGTTAATAGAGATATTATCGTACCCCACGCCTACCTGAGCAATAATTTTTAATTTACCGTCAAGGTTATTGAAAAAATTTTCTCCAATTTTGTCAAACCCAGTTGAAATCATCCCATCATAGTCGTTTATTTTCTTAATTAATTCACTTTCAGGGATTGGCTCATCTTTTGGATTTAATGTTACATCAAATTCCTTGGCTAATTTTTCTTCTGCTAAATCTGAAATTTTTCTAGAAACTAATATCTTTGGTTTCATTTAATGTGAATCTCTAGGTAAACCTTTTGTATGAGATACATCCAAGTATTTTCCTCTAGAATTAATACATGCACCATCATCCAGTTGACCTACAGTATTCCTAAATATTTCTTGCCAAGGCGTTTGGTTATTTGGTTTAAATACTTTTTTGTTTTTTCTACGTTTTTTAAATTCCGCTTGAGAAATCAACAAATCAACTCTTCTTTTATTTAAGTCTATTTTTATTTTATCGTAAGTTTTTACAATGCCTAGATCTCCGCCTACCGCTGACTCTGGTGAAACATGAAGTATTGATGGACTTTCTGATGTTCCGCTCTGTCTTCCATCTCCAAGAGTTGGTAAATGTCTTATTCCTTTTTTTAATAATCTGTCTGGTGGTTGCATGTTAACTACTTCTGCTGATCCAGGATAACCAACAGGTCCACAACCTCTAATAATTAATAAAGAGTTTTCATCTATTTTTAACTTCATATCATTAAGTCTTTTATGATAATCTTCAGGACCTTCAAAAACTATAGCTTTACATTCAAAAACATTTGGATGTTTAGGATTTGATAAATACTGATCTCTAAATTCTTTGCTGATTACTGATGTTTTCATGATAGCGGATGAGAAAAAGTTACTTTTCATAACTAAAAATCCAGCTTTTTCAGTTAATGCATTCTTAAATGTTTTGATTACTTTATTGTCTACATCAACTTTCTTTCTTAAATTTTCTCCTACAGTTTTTCCTGTAACTGTCTTTATTTTTGTATGAATTTTTTTGTTTTTAATTAATTCTTTCATTACAGCTGGTATTGCTCCAGCTCTATGAAAACTTTCCATTAAATATTCTCCTGCAGGTTGGCAATTCACTAATAAAGGAATGTTATGCCCAAGTTTTTGCCAATCAGAAAGATCAAATTTAATTCCCATATGTTTTGCAATAGCACTTAGATGAGCTGTACAGTTGCTTGATCCGCCAATAGCACTTGCAACTACTACTGCGTTTTCAAAAGCTTTACGTGTCATAATTTTTGATGGGGTTAAATCTTCATGAACCATTCCAACAATTCTTTTTCCTGTTTCATAGGAAATTTGTTCTCTTTCTCTGTAAGGTGCAGGAATTACAGCGCCTCCTGGTAAAGACATACCCAATGCTTCAGCAACAGAGTTCATTGAAGAAGCTGTTCCCATAGTATTACAATGTCCAGCACTTGGTGCAGAAGATGCAACCATATCCATAAATTCCTCGTATTTAATTTCTCCTTTGGCTAACATTTTTCTTGCTTCCCAAACTACCATTCCTGAACCAGCTAATTTTCCTTTGTAAACTCCATCTAACATTGGACCACCTGATAAAACTATTGCAGGAATATTTACGGTTGCAGCTGCCATCAAAGCAGCTGGAGTAGTTTTATCACATCCTGTTGTTAGGATAACTCCATCAATTGGATATCCATACAAAACTTCAACTAGTGACAAATAAGAAAGATTTCTATCCAACATTGCTGTTGGTCTTTTTCCGGTTTCTTGAATTGGGTGGGTAGGAAATTCCATTGGGATCCCACCGGCTCTTCTAATTCCATCTTTTATTCTTTTACTCAAAGACATGAAATGCCTATTGCATGGAGAAAGATCACTGCCAGATTGTGCTATTCCAATAATTGGATTTCCAGATTGTAATTCTTTTCTTGTAAGACCATAATTTAAATACCTTTCTAGATATAAAGCCGTCATGTCAGGGTTTTTTGGATTATTAAACCACTGTTGACTTCGGAAACTCTTTTTTCTTTTTTTAGGCATAATTAATATAATGGTTTGTTTAGCTTATTGGTTATATAATAAATTTATGAATAATCTAATAGTTTTAAATGGCAATGACAATGTTGGCGTAAGTCAATTTATCATACCAGAAAAAACAAAAATTGAAGGTCATGATATAAGTACATTGGATCCAATACCTTTTGGTCACAAAGTATGTTTAAAAGAGATTAAAAAAGGTGACCCTATTATCAAATATGATCAAATCATTGGTTTTGCATTAGATGATATTAAGCCTGGTCAGCATGTTCATTCACATAATTTAGAATTTAGAGAGTTCAAAAGAGATTTTAAAGTCACAGATAAAAAACATATTATTGATGAAAAAGCAGACACCTTCTTCAATGGAATTTTAAGAGATAATGGACAGGTTGCTACTAGAAATTACATCGGAATTGTAAGCACTGTTAATTGCTCAGCAACTGTCACAAAGATGATCGTTGAGAGGATTAAATATTCTGACATTTTAAAAGATTACCCAAACATTGATGGCATAGTACCAATTACTCACTCGACAGGATGTGGAATGAATACTGAAAGTGAAGGAATGCAAATTTTTCAAAGAACTATTGATGGATTTAAAAATCACCCAAATTTTTCTCACGTTTTTGTTATAGGTTTAGGATGTGAATGTGCGCAAGTCAGTTTATTTGATGAATCATTAAAGAAACATAACCGAATTCATTTTCTAACTATCCAAGATGAAGGTGGGACTAAAAAAATAGTAGAGAAAGTATTGTCTCAAATTAAAAATTTACTTTCAGAGGCTAATCATGTTCAAAGAACTTCGCAACCAGTAAGTCATCTTACTTTAGCTCTTCAATGTGGTGGTTCTGATGGATATTCAGGAATAACTGCAAATCCTGCATTAGGAGTTGCGGCAGATCTCTTAGTTAAAAAAGGTGGGAGTTCAATTTTATCTGAAACACCAGAAATTTATGGAGCAGAACATTTATTAATTAATAGAGCTAATTCACAAAAAACTGCTGACAAACTTTTAAAAAGAATTGAATGGTGGAGACATTACACAACAATTAACAATAGTTCTATGGACAATAACCCTGCGCCAGGAAATAAAAAAGGTGGTCTGACAACTATATTAGAGAAATCTTTAGGTGCTGTTGCAAAAGGAGGAAATTCTATCCTTCAAGATGTATTGCATTATGCTGAACCTTTAAAAAATAAAGGTTTCAATTTTATGGACTCACCTGGATATGATCCAGTGTCTGTTACGGGGCAAGTTGCATCAGGCGCGAATGTAATTTGTTTTACAACTGGAAGAGGATCTTGTTTTGGATGTAAACCAGTACCAAGTTTAAAACTCTCAACTAATTCAGCAATGTTTGAAAGAATGTCAGAAGATATGGATATAAACTGTGGAACAATAGCTGAAGGAAAAGAAAAAGTTGAAGAAGTTGGAAAAAAAATATTTGAATTAGTTGTAAATACTGCATCCGGAAATAAATCTAAGAGTGAAATCAATGGCTACGGTGACGAGGAATTTAATCCTTGGCAAGTTGGCGTTGTAATGTAATTAATTTTTCCTGTGCCTCAACAAACATCCTTAATCAACGTAATTTTATTAGCTGCAGGTGGTTTCTTTATGTTTGTGTGTATGGACTCTACAGCAAAGTATCTTGGAACAGTAATGCCAGTTACTCAAGCAATATGGGGGAGATTTTTTTTTCACTTGGTATCTTTAATTATATTTTTTTTAATTTTTAAGCCAAAAGTAAATTTAAAAAAAAATTTTAAAGTCCAAGCAATTAGATCGATATTAATGGTCACTGCTACCTCATTTATGTTTTATTCTCTACAGAAATTTGATTTAGTAGACATTTACGTAGTTTTCTTTACAGCTCCTTTAATTGTCTCGTTGCTTTCTGCATATTTTCTAAAAGACGTCTTAAGTGCTAAAGGTATATTTTTAATGCTGCTAAGTTTTGGTTCAATCGTTTATTCATTAGGTCCAAGCATGAGAATATTTAGTTTAGATTTAATATTCCCAATTGTTCCTCCAATTTGCTGGGCTCTTTATCAATTTTTTACAAAAGTAGTATCTGGTGACAATGATCCATTTGCTGCTATTTTTTATACTTCAATTTTAGGTGCAATAATATTTAGTATTTTTATATTTTTTAATTGGGTACCATTAGAAAAAAATATTTTTTGGCTTTATTTGGTAATTTTAGGTGTGGCAGGTTTTATAAGTCATTCTTTAATTATCTATGCAATTCAACTTTCTAATTTGTCATTTGTAACTAATTTTCAATACTCACAATTAGTTTGGTCTACAATTATAAATTTCTTAATTTTTGGGGTACCCTTTGACTATAATAAAATAGTTGGTGTGATAGGAATTATTGTTTTTGGTATAATGTTCATTAGAACAGAAGGTAAAAAGAAAAGTTAAACAACGAGGATTGAATGAAAAATATAGGTTTTATTGGTGTAGGGTACATGGGCTATGGGATAGCAAAAAATATTTTAAAACATAAAAATAAACTTTTTGTCATTACAAATAAAAATAGAAAACCAATTGAAAAGATTGTTGAGAATGGAGCTGAAGAAGTAAAATCATATGAAGACTTTGCAAACAAAAATTTAGATGCAATGTTTATGTGTGTTACCAATACTCCAATCGCGAAGTTAATTTCAGAAAAAATATCTGATATTTTGGATAATAAAACTTTAATTATTGATATCACTACACATAATAAAACTGGTTCAATAGAAACAGAGAAAATATTCAAAGCAAAAAATATTAATTATGTTGAATGTCCAGTAATGGGAGGGCCTGTTCAAGCTGAGGAAGGTATTTTGGGAGGAATTGTTGGGGCGTCAGATGAAAATTTTAAAATTGCTGAGCCATATTTTAATTTTTTCTGTAAAGAATATTTTCACTTTGGACCTGTTGGCATGGGTGCAAAATCAAAGCTATTAAATAATTTTTTATCCCTTGGAAATGCTGCCCTAGTTAATCATTTAGCTAAAAGTGCTACAGAGATGGGTTTAGATTTAAAAAAAGTATTTGATGTTGCAAAACTTGGTTCTGGAAATTCTGCAGCTCTAAATAGAGTTTTTGATAATCTGTTAAAAGGAGATTTTACAGGCTTTAAATTTACTGCAAGTAATTCAGTTAAAGATTTAACTTACATTCAAGATCTTTTAAAAGATTTTCCTGAGGCTGAAAGAGTTGCTGAAGTAAATAAAAACTATTTCCAAAAAGCTGTTGATGACGGTTATGGTGAAAATTTTATTAGTGAATTAATAAATAAAAAATAATTTTAGAAAGTAATTTAAGTTACCGGGAATCTACTAAAGCAGTAGGTTGTATTCAACAAATATATTTTCATTAAATGTAAATAAATTTATTGAAAATAATTTTTATATAATTAGCTTTTAATTTGAAGGAGGTTTATGTTAAAATTACTACCACCTGATACTTAGCTGAAGATCTTTAAATATCAAAAAAACTTAAAATAATAAAATCCGTTTGGATTTAATGCCAAAGAGGCTATAAAAAGGGAGCTCTTTAGGTATCAACTAAAGAGCGAACCCTTAAAAATTAATTATTAGATTTTAAAATTTCAAGTGGAAGTGGTGCTTCTGGGTATTTTTTTTGACACAACTTTTCATAGTTTTTACAAAAACCCATGATTGTTGTTTGAACTTCTTTTTTATTTTTATTTAAAAAATTAAGCTCTTTAATTAATTCACTACAATTTTTTTCTAATTCTTTTATTTGCTCACCTGAAAAAAATTCTCCTGTTTCTATTTCCCAATAAGTATCTTCAAGCTCATTATCACTTAAATCCTTTAATTTTTTTTGTAATAATTTAATTGTTTCATCCTCAGTTTCCTTATCTCTCATGGGAGAATTCTTAAGTTTTCCAAGACATTTATCTCTTAATCCATCAATAAAGTGAAAATAAGGTTTACCCTCTGAAAAATCTCTAAAATGGTTTGTGTTAAAATACTTATCAATAGCCGTTTCTGTTGAAACTTTTTCTTTACCTTTAATTATAGCTATTTGGACATAAACTTCCTGGCTTATATATTCTTCAATATGATCTTTAACTTTTTGAGGTATCATCTTTGGCAAGTAACTAATGTTCTTCTCTATACCTGCTGTGGCAAGCTTTACAATTACTCCACATAAATTGTTTTAGAGTGCCTCTTATATCTTCAGCGTCTTCAATTACAGATGTAAGTTTTATCATATCATCAGATGCTTTTGTCATTAATACATTAAAAGCATCTTTTTCCTCCCAAACAGTTGGTAAAGCTCCAGTATCAAATTCATCTTCAGTATTTTCGGGAAATAAATCTAGTAAAACTTTATAATTTTCACTCATTTCAATCATTAGTTTTTTTGCTTTTTCAAAATCTCCTTTTGATGAAAAAGCTTGTACTCTTTTTGCTGTACTATAATTTTTACTAAACAATGCTTGTCTACTTTTAACAATCTCTTCAACTGTTAGCTCAGCTTGACTAGATGAGACGAAAAATAGGCTTAAAATTGAGAATAAAATTATTTTAATATATTTTTTAATGTGATTAAATAAATTATGCATGTAACAAATACCCTAACAGAGTATGGCATTATCTCAAAAGCGTTACATTGGCTCAGCGCAATTATTCTTTTTATACAAATACCTTTAGGTTTTTACCTAGTAGATTTAGATTTTGGTGAACAAAGAATAACTATTGAAGATATTCATGTTACATTAGGTTTAACTGTCTTTTATATAATAATAATAAGGTTAATAAATAATATACTTAATCCAACTCCAAAATTAGATCCAAGTATTTTTAAAGGACAAAGATTTCTCGCAAAGATGAACCATGTGCTTTTATATATTGCCATTTTAGCAATAACAATTTCAGGAATATTAAAAAAATTATTCAATGGGGAAACGTTAACAATATTATTTAGAGAAATTCAGATTAATGAAAATTTTGATTTAGCAGATCAGTTTTATGAAATTCATATTTTTTCAAATTATACCCTTATCGGTTTAATAGCGCTTCATATAACTGCTGTTTTTATTCATAAACTATTTTTTGGGGACAATTTATTAAAAAGAATTCTTTAATCTTAATGACAAGCAATTCCAAACTTTTTTAATCTCCAGTAATTATAAGGCCAAGGAGTTAAAAAACCTACAACCAACATTATTGGCACCACCCACCAAGTTAAAATAGCACCTCCAGTCAAAACATAGTCAGTTAAATTCATCATGATTTCCATACTAATCATTGAAATTAAACTCATACCACAAGCAGTTTTGAATGCGTTAACAAAATTAAAATTTTGTGTCATTAAAATTATTGTTTCTAAAATAATACTTGTGATCAATCCGTTAATGATTGCTAAAATCATTATTCCTAAAACTGGGAAAGAAATTTCAGTTAATTGAAAAAACAATATTGTTCCAAAATCTCCAATCGCACAACCTAGTACACACCAAGCTGTATTTTTTGCGCTTCTTTTCCAGGTATGTCTGCAAGACCAATGAAATGTAGAGGTATTCATTATAATTTGATATTAATAATAAATGATTTTTAGGCAAGTTTTCGATAATAAATCATCGACTTATACTTATTTAATTGCGTCGGCAAAAGGTCGCGAGGCAGTCATAATTGATCCAGTAATTGAAAATGTTGATAGCTACATCAAATTACTTCAAGAATTAGATTTAAAACTAGTTAAGGTAATAGATACTCATATTCATGCTGACCATGTAACTGGTGCAAGCAAACTCAAGCAAGCAACAAATTGCTCTACACTTATGGGGGAACACACACCTGCTGATGCTGTAGAAATTAAAGTAAAAGACGATGAAATTATTAAAATTGACCAAATAGAAATTAAAGCAATGTATACGCCGGGTCATACTTCTGACAGTTATAGTTTCTTGATGAATAAGTATTTATTTTCAGGAGATACCCTTTTGATAAATGGAACTGGTAGAACTGATTTTCAAAATGGTAGTTCAAAGGATGCTTATAACTCAATCTTTAATAGATTGTTAAAATTACCTGAGGACACCATTTTGTATCCTGGTCATGATTATAATGGAAAAGAATCTAGTACAATTGGTAATGAAAAAAAATTTAACCCAAGATTGCAGGTTAAAAATATTGATGAATATGTTGATCTTATGTCAAATCTTAATTTAGCAAAACCAAAATTAATAGATATTAATGTAAGTAGAAATATTAAGTTAGGTGCTAACTAAAGACAACGAATATTAAAAACCAATAAGAAACTAATCCAGCTGATATTGTTGCAATAATATTTTTTGAAAAATAACCTACAAGTACAGCAACTAATGCTCCAAAAATTTTGGGATCATTCATTTCTATAAAAGTTCCAAAATCATTTATAAATATTCCTGGAAATATTATTGCTGGGAATACTGCCGAAGGAACATATTCTAGAACTGCTTTAATTTTATCTCCCAACATATCTCTGCTAATTAAAGCGATCATAGTCATTCTAGTAAAGTAGGTTAATATTCCAGCAAAAATAATTGCAGTAAGTGTCATTTTTTTAACCTCAATAATAAAGCAGCCACAAATAAAGCAATTATTGGTGAAATAATTATGTATGATTTAAATGGAGCATCAAAAAATAATAAAGAGCTTAAGCCACAAGTAATCATAACAATTACATGATCTAATTTTTTTAAATCCTGAACAACAATTGCTATAAACGTTAGAGGAATTGCAAATTTCAATCCCAGCTCTTCTGGAACAAATGATCCTAAAACAATTCCTGATAAAGTTGCTATCTGCCAACAAACCCACATTGTGCAACCTGTGCCAATTAAATGATAATGTAAAAATTCCTCATTTCTATTTTTTTTGAAAAATTTATTAGACTCGGCAAATCCTTGATCCACAACAACATAAGAAATTAATAATTTTTTAATGAAAGATAATTTTTCTAAATATTCAGATAACACCGCTCCATATAATAAATGTCGAGAATTTATAATTCCAACAGAGGCAACTGCAACTAAACTAGATGCACCACCTGACAACAACTGTAAAAAAACTATTTGTGAAGCACCTCCAAAAATTATGATAGACATTGCATAAACCAAATATGGATCAAATCCAAGTTCGACACCAATTGCTCCACAAATTATTCCAAATGGAATTACTGAAAGCATATGTGGAGAAATATCCAACATCCCTCTAGTAAATAATTGTTTTTTGGTAAGCATTTGCTTGTTTTATTAAAAACAAACTATGTGATCAATATTAATCGGTCTTTTAATTCCAAACTTTTCATCAGCTTCATGTTGGTGTTCATGATGAGAATGAACAAAAACTGGTATTAATAATTCGCTATTAGTTTTCAAAGTATAAATAAAGTTTGTTCCTCTAAATTTTCTATCAACTACTTCAAGTTTTAGATTGCTTTTGTCATCATGCTCTAGGTCTTCTGGCTGTAATAATAATTGTACATTAGAACCTTTAGGATAATGCTTAATAAAATTTCCTTTAATTGTTCCAAGATCTTCATTTTCTAATGAATTTTCACCTGTTACTTTTGCTGGAATTAAAATTCCACGATTTAAAAAATTTACTACTTCGACAGAATTTGGAAAGTGATAAACGTTGTATGGGTCATCAAACTGTTTAATTTGACTATCTAATATAATTGCACATTTGGTACCAAGATAAAAAGCTTCGTAAGAGTCGTGTGTAACGATTATTGTAGTAATCTTTAATTTACTTAAAATTTTTTTTAATTTTACTTGAATTTCCTCTTTAAAGCTTTGATCAACATTGGATAATGGTTCATCTAATAGTAAAAGGTCAGGCTGTGTTAATAGAGATCTTGCAAGTGAAGCTCTTTGCGCCTCTCCTGCGCTAATTTCATGTGGATATTTTGGTAATATTTTTTCTATATCAAGGAAATCTATTATTTCTTTAAAACTAAGCTTTTTCTTTCTTTTACCTTTGTTTCTCTCAGCACCTAATAAAATATTTTTTTCAACTGTGTAATGAGGAAACAAACTGTTGTCCTGAAAAGCTAAAGATATGTTTCTATCTTCAGGTTCTACGATTTGATCTTTAGATGATAGCAATTTACCATTTAGTTTAATTGAACCTTTATCAATTTTTTCTAAACCAGCTATAGTTCTAAGTATTGTAGTTTTGCCAATTCCAGATGGACCAAGAATACACAAAGTATCCCCTTCGTTTTCAATCGAAAAAGATGCATTTTTGACTTTAATCTTTCCGCCTATAGTGAAATCAACATTTTTAATCTCTAAAAAACTATCGCTCATTTTCCCTCAATATATATTTAGATGTAAGCATTATAAATAGAGTTGCAATCAAAATTAAAAATAGTGAAGGAACAGCTGCGGCTTCTAATAAGTCCTCTGAAGCAGATATATAAGCAGTTGTTGCAAATGTTTCAAAATTAAAAGGTCTTAAAATCAAAGTGATTGGCAGCTCTCTTATTATTTCTAAAGAAATTAGTATTCCAACAAATAAAAGAGAATTTCTTAAGAAAGGTACATGAATATTCATAAAAGTTTTCTTTTTCGAATAACCAAGTAAATATGAACTTTCATCAACAGAAATATTAATTTTTTCATAACCAGATTTTATTCCATTAAAAGCCAAAGAATAGAATCTTACAAAATAAACTAGAACAAGTCCTAGAATAGAACCAATAAATATTTTTTTAATAGAAAAAAATCCAAGTGCTTTTACAACATTATCATCAAACCAAGCAATAAAAGTTATAAATGCAACTGCTAAAATTACTCCTGGAATTGCGTAACCAGAAATTGATAATGTAGATAAAGCATTTAAGGTTTTATTTTTAGAAACTCTATTTCCATAATTAGAAATTAAAGAAAAAATTATTAAAACTAAGCTTGATAATAACACCAGGTAAAGAGTGTTTAATGTTAAAGTTACTACTGGAATATCAAAAAGATTTTCTGGAAATTTTAAGGTCCAATAAAGCATTTGACTTAGTGGAAATAAAAAACTTAAGAAAAAAACTATGAAACAAATTGAGAATGCAAAAAATGCTTTAGTTCCTGATAGTTGAATTTTTTCTTTTTGTTTAAATCCTCCTTTAGTATTGGCGTGATACCTTGCTTTCTTTCTAGATAAATTTTCTAAAATAAATATTGCAAATATAAATAATAGAAGAAAAAAAGATATCCTGTTTGAGAAAGCTAAGTCATCGAATGTTATCCAAGAATTATAAATACCTGTTGTTAAAGTATTTATAGAAAAAAAATCAACTGCACCAAATTCAGCTAAAGTTTCCATTGCAACTAGAGAAAGACCTGCAACAATTGCTGGTCTTGCAGCTGGTAAAATTAATGAATAGAAGGATTTTGCTTTTGAAAATCCTAAATTTCTACCTAGATCAATTAAATTTTGAGATTGATACAAGAATGATGCTCTTGAAAGAATATAAACATAAGCAAATAAGGAAAAAGATAACGAAAGTACAGCACCTACTAAACCATCAAATTTTGGAATATTTTGATTATAATTTGCCTCTCCAAATAGATTTTTCAATAAAGAATACAAAGTACCATAATTCTCAAAGAAAGCTGTCAATGAATATGCATAAATATAAGGTGGTACAGCAAAAGATAAGATAAGAGCCCATTTAAAAAAATCACTAAATGGAAATTTGTAAAAAGAAACTAGGTAAGCAGTAGTAGTTCCAATTAAAAAAGTTAAAACTAAAACGCAAATAAGTAAAATTAATGAATTTAAAATGTACTCAAACAAAAAGGTATCTTTTAATATTTGATAATAATTTGAAGTATCCTCAAAAAAACTAGTAAATACAGTAACGATTGGTATAGCTACAAAGATTGATACTAATAACGAACTTAAAAACCAAAAATTAATTTTTTTTAAATACACTTTTACCCTTTTGTTTCAGCGAACATAATCAATAGTAGGGTAAATAACTATTGAGTTATGTTCACTTTTTGAAAATCAACTTTTTAAATCAAAAACATTAATGACATGATCAATATCATTTTTTTTGATTTCAGATAATTTTCTATTATTTATCTTTCTTTTAATTCTTTTACACTCTGACAAACACGGTTCACATGTTATCTGACCCTCAAGTGAATCGTCTTTTACAGAAGAATTATATAAATTAAAATCAAATAAATTTTTTTTCACTTTCCCCTTACTTCCATCCAGCAGAAGTCATTACCTCTAATGCTGCTGCTTGATTTTTTCCGTAACTTGAAACTTTAGTTGTTAGATCTTGTTTAAAATCTAATCCTAAATTGTTTACTACCAATGGACTAGGTGATACCCCTGCAATCATCGGAAATTCAAAAGTATTATTTGTGAAATGTTCCTGAGCCTCTGGTGACAACAAGAAGTCTACTAGTGCAATTGCATTTGCTTTATTGGGTGCTCCTTTTATTAAAGCGGCACAACTAATATTCATGTGTGTTCCTCTATCATTTTGATTAGGAAAAAATGCTTTAACTTTTTTAGCGGCCGCTTGTTGTTCTGCTCCTTTATTACCAGATAGCATAAGTGCTAGGTAATAAGTGTTTGCTACAGCAATATCAGCTTCTCCAGCTGCAACTGCCATAATTTGAGCCCTGTCGTTTCCTTTTGGTGTTCTTGCCATATTTGCAACAACTCCTTTAGACCATTCAGCAGCAGCCTTCTTTCCATTGTTTTCAATTAATGAAGCCACAAGAGATTTGTTATAAATGTTGCTTGATTTTCTAATTACTAATCTGCCTTTCCATTTTGGATCGGCTAGACCTTCATATGTAAGACCTGATAATTCAGCACCACTTACTCGTTCTGGCGAATAGTAGATTATTCTTGCTCTTTTAGCTACTCCTACCCAGTGTGTAGTTCTAAAATTTTTTGGAACAGAAGATTTAATTGTTGGAGACACCAAACCACTTTGTGTCATTCCTTTAGCTTTGAAAGCTCCGCATCTTCCAGCATCAGCAGTAATATAAAGATCAGCAGAAGAGTCAGATCCTTCTTCAATCATTCTTTTTTCTAATGCACCAGCCTTTCCATTAATCAGATTTACTTTAATTCCAGTTTTGTTGGTAAATTTGCTATATAGCTCATTATCTGCTTTGTAATGTCTAGCATTGAAGATGTTTACTTCATTTGCGATCGCAAAAGATGAGACTACTAAAGAAACAAATAAACTTATTATTGTTACTTTTTTCATTATATCCTTTTCTTTACCCTAATTAGTTTGCGAATGAGAATTATTCTCAATGCGAATGATTATCAATCGCATAAATTGACGCATATTTCTATAAATTTTTTTTATATTACTAAATGTAGGAAATTTTTATTTCCAGTCGCCGATTTTGCTAAATAAGAAATTCCTAAACGCTTGAACTCTAGCAGTATTCTTTAAAGATTGAGGATAAACAAAGTGAGCTTCTGTTATAGGCCCTTCTACTTTCGGAAGTACTTTAATTACTTTGTTCGAATTTATTACTAAATATTCAGGAAGTGCAGCCAATCCTACTCCAGACTCTACAGCTAACAAGAGCCCCATTACACTATTTACCTTCATGATTGATTTTCTTTTTTTACCATCATGCATGCCAATTTTTAATGCCCAATCTGGATTATAAACTGGAGAAGGTGCCCCTTTTCCAAATGAAATAAATTTATGTTTGTTTAAATCATTTATTGTCTTCGGCATTCCATTTTTTTCTAAGTACTTATTTGATCCATAAATATAGTATTTGATATCAACTAGCTTTTTTTGAATATAATTAAGCTGTTTTGGTCTTCTCATGAAAATTCCAATATCAGCTTGCCTTGTACTTAAATCTAATTCTTTATCATCAAAAACTAATTCGATCTCAATCTCTGGATTAAGTCTCATAAATTCTTGAATTCTAGGCGTTAACCAGTGAGTACCAAAACTTCTTACTGTTGTTATAGTTAATTTTCCTGTTGGTTTATTCTTCTGATCACCTAGAGAAGTTTCGACTTCTTTTAATTTACTTATAACTTCATGTGCAGTTTTAAAAACATACTCTCCATTTTCTGTAAGCGTTAATCCTCTTGCGTGTCTTTCAAAGAGCTGTACTTTTAAATCTTGCTCAAGGGACTGTATCTGTCTACTGATTGCAGATTGGCTAAGGTTTAAATTTACAGTAGCATTTGTAAAGCTTCCAGCTTCTGCGACTGCATGAAAAATTTTTAATTTATCCCAATCCATTATTTATTTAAATCAACTAATACTCTTCCAGCAATTTCACCTTTTAAAATTTTTGGATAAGTTTCAAGTAATTCCTCCAAACTTACAGTTAAAACTGATTTTTCAATTAAATCAAAATCAATTAATTTAGATGCTTCACCCCACATAAATTCTCTTCTTTTTATACTGCAATTTGCAGAGTCCATTCCCCAAACCTTAATTCCTCTTAACATAAATGGAAGTAAATTAGTGTTAAGCTCATTGCTATTTGCATTACCACATACAGCTATAATTCCATTTGGCTTTGTTTGAGCAATTGCATTTGCTAAAATTTTTCCACCAACAGTATCAACTACCCCATCCCATAAGCCCTTATCTATTGGTCTTGGATCTTTATCAAATTCAGCCCTATTTATAATGTTTTTAGCGCCTAATGATTTTAAATAATCTGACTTTGAATCTTTTCCTGTAACTGCAGTAACGTTGTAACCTAATTTAGTTAAAGCCATAACTGCTAAACTACCAACTCCACCTGTTGCACCAGTTACCAAAACATCATTAACTTTTTCTCCTAACAAAATACTTTCTCTTGCTTGAATAGCAAATGCACTCATTAAAGAAGTTAAACCTGCTGTTCCTAAAATCATTGCTTGTTTGCTGGTTAAACTATTTGGTTTTTTAACTAAAAAATCTCCACTTACTTTTGCAATTTGTGAAAACCCTCCAAAAAAAACTTCTCCCACTCTAAAACCAGTAAGGATTACTTCATCACCCTCTTTAAATTTTGAATTATCGCTTTCAATAACAGTTCCAGAAAAATCTATTCCTGGTATATGAGGATATTCTTTAACTAATCTTCCCCCATTCTTTAGAATCATTCCATCTTTAAAATTTAGGTCTGAATAATCTACTTTTACAGTTACATCTCCGTGTTTTAAGAAACTTCTATCTAGAGATTTTATTTCACGAGTGAAGTTTTCCCCCTCTTGATTAAGGAGTATTGCTTTAAATTCGTTTGACACTTTAGTTTACTTACTTGTAAATCTTAAATATCTATTCTGAATAGAAAGGTCATCTTTAAACTGACCTAAAAAATAATTTGTAACTGTAGATGCTTTTTCTTTTTTAATTCCTCTTGTGGTCATACACTGATGAGCAGCATCAATTGTTACAGCCACACCTTTTGCGTCAAGTGCTGTCATTATAGATTTAGCAATTTGCATTGTTAACCTTTCTTGTGTCTGTAATCTTTTTGAAAACACATCTACTACTCTAGCAAGCTTACTCAATCCAACTACTCTTTCATTTGGAATGTATGCAACATGAGCCCATCCAATAATTGGTACCATATGATGTTCACAATGACTTTGCACAGAAATATTCTTTTGAATTACCATATCATTGTATCCCTCAACATCACCAAATGTTTTCTCTAGAACTTTATTGGCATCTTCGTTATAGCCACTGAAAAATTCCTTGTATGCTTTAATAACTCTTTTCGGAGTTTCAACTAAACCCTCTCTATTTGGATCTTCGCCCATCCAAGTCAAGATTTTAATGAATGCTTCTTCAGCTTCTTTATCTGAAATCTTTTTTTTATCTAAATTATTGTTGTCTGTGTCTTTTACTAATTTCATAGAGCGACTTTATACAGTAAATATCTCAATTTAAAAATATTTATTATATCTGGATATGTGCTACATAATCACATTCTATGTTCAAAAAAAGAGAAAATATCTACGATATTGAAGAAGGAAATCTTCTTTCTCCAAAATTTGATAATGATGGCTTAATACCTGTCATTACAATGTGTTCAAAAACCAAAGACATTTTAATGCACGGCTATATGAATGTTGAAGCATTAAAAAAAACAATTGAAACCAAAGAAGCTCACTACTTTAGTAGATCTAGAAAGGCAATCTGGCACAAAGGTAAAACAAGTGGCTTTACTCAAAAAGTTACAGAGATCAGAATTGATGATGATCAAGACTCAATTTGGTTAACAGTTGATATAGGTGACGGTGCTAGTTGCCATGTTGGATACAGATCATGCTTTTATAGATCTATTCCTATGGGACCAATTGATAATGGACGTAAAGTAGAAATGGAATTTCTTGAAAAAGAAAAAAAATTTGATCCTGAAGAAGTTTATAAGGGACAACCAAATCCTACTAAAATTTAATGAGTGAAAAACAAAAAAATGTTCTAGGCGAAGATCTAGAAGAATGCTCCAATGATCCATTAACAGGTTGGTTTCGCGATGGTTGTTGTAACACTGACGAGAATGATCATGGACTTCATACAGTTTGTGCTAAAGTTACTACTGAATGCTTAGAGTGGATGAAAGAAGCAGGTAACGATTTAATTACTCCACATCCTGAATTTGGTTTTCCAGGTTTAAAAGATGGAGATGGATGGTGTTTATGTGCTAGTTGGTATGCAAGAGCAGTTGAAGCAGGTAAAGGATGTCCAATATTTTTGAAAAGAACCCACGAAAACACTCTTAAATATGTACCTATTGAAACTTTAAAAAAGTTTGCAATAGATTTGTCCTAATTTACATATTTCCATATCTTGGTCCGCCACCACCTTCTGGTGTCACCCAAGTTATGTTTTGTGAAGGCTCTTTAATATCGCAAGTTTTACAATGAATACAATTTTGCGAATTAATTACAAACTTATTAACATCATTTTCTTTCTGCACTTCGTATACTCCAGCAGGACAATATCTTTGTGCTGGTTCATCAAATTTTTCTAAAGTGTATTTGATTGGTAAATCAGGATCTTTAAGTTGTAAGTGGACAGGTTGATTGTCAGCATGGTTAGTTCCTGTAAGATAAACTGAACTAGTTTTATCAAAAGTTATTACATTATCGTACTTTGGATAATCAATTTTGGGCATTTGACTTGCAGGTTTTAATGTTTCATGATCTGCATGTTTGTGTTTAAGAGTGAACGGAAGCTTTCCTCTAAACAAAATTTGATCAATACCTGTAAAGATAATTCCCAAAATTAATCCCCAACTAAAACTAGGTTTTACATTTCGGGCCTCAAATAATTCTTTATATAACCAACTTTTTTTAAATTTATCTTCATAATTAGACAAATCTTTATTTTCTTTTAAGTGTTCATTAATAGTTTCAGCTGCAATCATTCCACTTTTCATTGCAGTATGAGAGCCTTTAATTTTAGGCATATTTAATGTACCAGCATCACATCCTACTAGTAAGGCACCTGGCATAAACATTTTAGGTAAACTTTGAAATCCTCCCTCGATTAATGCTCTTGCGCCATATGAAATTCTTTTTCCTCCCTCTATTATTTTTTTAATTGCTGGATGAGTTTTAAATCTTTGAAACTCATCATATGGAGATAAATGCGGATTTTTGTAATCCAATCCTATTACATAGCCTAAAAACACTTGTTTATTTTCAGCGTGATACATAAAGCTTCCACCGTAAGTATTGTTATCAAGTGGCCATCCAGCTGTATGCATTACTAGTCCTTCTTCATGATTTTTTTCTTCTATTTCCCAAATTTCCTTAAAACCAATTCCATATTGCTGGGGATCTTTTCCTTTACTCAGTTCAAATTTTTGAATCAATTGTTTTCCTAGATGACCTCTGCAACCTTCAGCAAAAACTGTTACTTTTCCTAAAAGCTCAATGCCTGGTTCAAAGCTATCTTTTTTGTTGCCCTCTTTATCTATACCCATATCTTGGGTAGCTACTCCTTTAACAGACCCGTCATCGTTATATAAAATTTCACTTGCTGGGAAACCTGGAAAAATTTCTACACCCAAAGCTTCTGCTTGTTCAGCTAACCATCTACATAAGTTAGCTAAACTAATAATATAATTTTTATGATTTTGTTGAACTGCTGGCAAAAGCCAAGTTGGCCAACTTAAAGATTTTGTTTTTCCTAAAAATAAAAATTTTTCTTTTGTTACTTTTGTTTTAATTGGCGAGTTAAGCTCTCTCCAATTAGGTAATAACTCATCTAGAGCTCTTGTTTCAAAAACATTCCCACTTAAAATATGAGCTCCTATCTCTGAAGCTTTTTCAAGTAAGCAAACATTTAAATTTGAATCTAATTGTTTTAATTTAATTGCAGTTGCTAATCCTGATGGACCACCACCAATAATTACAACATCATATTCCATAGATTCTCTAGACATAATCTAGTTTTTAACTGTAAGGATTATTTTTGTATAGTGTTTAATTTGTTCAACTCTTCCATGAACTGAGGTAAGGCTTCAAAGAGATCTGCCTCAAGACCATAATCAGCAACGCTAAAAATAGGCGCTTCACCATCTTTATTAATTGCAACTATAACTTTACTTTCTTTCATGCCTGCTAAATGCTGAATTGCTCCTGATATTCCAACAGCTATGTATAAATCTGGTACAACAACTTTTCCAGTTTGCCCAACTTGATGATCGTTGCTTATATAACCTGCATCAACTGCAGCTCTTGATGCTCCAATAGCTGCTCCAAGCTTATCAGCAATTTCGGTAATTAATTTAAAGTTATCTCCACTTTGCATTCCTCTTCCACCTGACACAACAATTCTAGCTGTACCAAGTTCAGGTCTATCAGATTTAATTTCTTCTCTTTTTACAAATTTTGTATTTGAAAACTCTTCACCAGCATCAATTTTCTCAATTGGTGCAGATCCTCCTGAGCTTTCGCAAGGGTCAAATGAAGTTGGTCTAATAGTTACACATTTTTTTGCATCATTACTTTTAACTGTTGCAAAAGCATTTCCAGCATAAATTGGTCTAACAAATGTGTCAGATGATATTACTTTGATAATGTCACTAATTTGTGAAGTATCAAGATGAGCTGCAATCCTTGGCATTAAATTTTTACCAAATGTATTTGCTGAACAAATAATATGAGAATAATTTTCTGCTAACTTAACCACAACTGGAGCAAAATTTTCTGCAGTGAAATTTTCATAGTGTGGTGCTTCAACACTTAACACTTTTTTAATTACTGGAAGTTCTGACAGTTGTTTTGATGCCTCTGTACTATTATTTCCAATTATCACAGCATGAACTTCACTATCAATTTGTGAAGCAGCTGTAGTCGCATTTAATGTAAATGGTCTTAACTCTTTATTATTATGTTCTGCTATAAGTAAAACTGCCATTATATTACCTTTGCTTCATTTTTTAATTTTTGAACTAATTCTGCTACATTAGCTACTTTAATACCTGCTTTTCTTTTTGGTGGCTCTTCTACTTTAATTTGCTCAACCCTTGGAGAGGTATCAACACCTAGATCAGATGCAGAAATTTCTTCAATTGGTTTTTTCTTCGCCTTCATAATGTTTGGAAGAGAAGCGTATCTTGGTTCATTCAATCTTAAATCACAAGTTACAATAGCAGGAACATTTATTTCAATTGTTTCAAGTCCCTCATCAATTTCTCTAGTAACTTCTAGTTTGTTGTCTTTTACATCTATCTTTGATGCAAAAGTTGCTTGTGGCCAATTTAATAATGCACTTAACATTTGGCCAGTTTGATTACAATCATCATCAATTGCTTGTTTTCCCATAAAAACTAAATCTGGTTTTTCTTTTTCAACAATTTTTTGTAAAATCTTTGAAACAGCTAAAGGTTCTAGTATTCCATCTGCTTTCACATGAATTCCTCTATCTGCTCCAACTGCTAAAGCCTTTCTAACAGTTTCTTGAGCTTTTTCCTCACCTACAGTGATTGCAACCACTTCAGTTGCCTTTCCTGCTTCTTTAATTTTTACTGCCTCTTCGATTGCATTATCATCTGGTGGATTAGTTGACATTTTTACATTGTCTGTAACTACACCAGTGCCATCCTCTTTAACTCTGATTTGAACGTTGTAATCAATAACTCTTTTTACTGCTACTAAGATTTTCATTAAGCTCTCAATAAATTATTTTCTGAATCGTATGGACTTTCATCTAAAACAGTAGCGTCATACATTTCACCCAATATATCAACTTGTAATTTGTCGCCCACATTAGAACAATCAGGTTTTACCATTGCGAGAGCAATTGATTTATCTAATCTAAATCCAAACTCACCGCCTGTTGCTCTTCCAACAACTTTGCCGTCTTTAAATATAGGATTATTTCCTAAAACATCAGCATCTTTTGTATTATGAACTTCTAAAGTTACTAATTTGTTATCAAAACCTTTTTCTCTCCATTTATTAAGTGCCTCTAAACCAATAAAGTTTCCTTTATTTGGATGAACAAATCTATCTAGTCCTGATTCATATGGAGAATATTCAATTGATAATTCTGTTCCTACTAGTTTGTAAGATTTTTCAACTCTTAAACTGTTCATTGCTCTGATACCGAATGGTTTAATTCCTAAATCTTTACCAGCTTCCATTAATTTATCAAAAATATGATTTTGATACTCGATCGGATGATGAAGTTCCCATCCAAGTTCACCAACAAAATTTACTCTCATGGCGTTAACTGGTGCATATCCTACATTCACATTTTTTGCTGTTAACCATTTAAAGTTATCATTAGAAAAATCATCTGTTGAAACTTTTTGCATTAGTTGTCTTGCTTTAGGTCCAGCTACTACCAACACACCTGTACTATTTGTTAAATCCTCAAAAATTACAGATCCGTCATCTGGCATCCATTTTTGAATCCAATCATGATCTAATCTTAAGTTTGCTCCAGCTGATACTAAATAGTAACTATTCTCTGCTTCTTTCATGATTGTAAATTCTGAGTGCACGCCACCTTTAGTATTTAATGCATGACATAGATTTATTCTTCCAATCTTTTTTGGAAGTTTGTTTGCAACTAAATAATCTAAAAACTCTTCTGCTTTTGGTCCTCTTATTCTGCATTTTGCAAAAGCAGTCATATCTAAAAGACCAACATTTTCTTTTACGTTTTGACATTCCTTTTTAATTGCATCAAACCATTTTGATCTTCTAAACGACCAATCATCTTTTTGTTCCATTCCATCTGTTGCAAAAAAATTAGGTCTTTCCCATCCAAATTTTTGTCCAAAAACTGCTCCTAAATTTTTCATTCTTTCATAACATGGAGCTGTTCTTAAAGGTCTTGCTGCAGGTCTTTCTTCATCTGGATAGTGAACTATAAATACATGGCTATAAGCCTCTTCATTTTTAGCTTTCAAATAAGATTTTGTTGCATAATTTCCATATCGTCTTGGTTCAACTCCCAACATATCAATTGTTGGTTCACCATCTACAATCCATTCAGCAAGTTGCCAACCTGCACCACCAGCTGCAGTTATTCCGAAACTATGACCTTCATTAATCCAAAAATTCTTAAGTCCCCACGCAGGTCCAACAATTGGATTTCCATCAGGTGTATAACAAATTGCTCCATTATAAACTTTCTTAACTCCAACTTCTCCAAAAGCTGGAACTCTGTGTATTGCTCCTTCAATATGTGGAGCTAATCTATCTAAATCTTCTTGAAATAATTCGTATTCAGAATTCTTTGATGGTCCTTCTACATAACATGCTGGTGCACCATCTTCATAAGGTCCTAAAATTAATCCACCTGCTTCTTCTCTCATATACCATCTACTATCACTATCTCTTAAGACTCCCATTTCTGGTAAACCGTCTTTTTTTCTTTGTTGAATTAAAGGATGAGGTTCAGTCACGATATATTGATGTTCAACTGGAATAACTGGAATATCTAATCCAACCATTTCACCAGTTTGTCTTGCAAAATTTCCAGAACAAGAAATTACATGTTCACACTCTATTGATCCTTTATCTGTTTCAACAATCCATCCATCTTTTGTTTGTCTCATTGATAGAACAGTTGTGTTTCTATAAATCTCTGCTCCCCTATTTCTTGCACCAGTAGCTAAAGCTTGTGTTAAATCTGCAGGTTGGATGTATCCATCTTCTGGGTGTTGAATTGCTCCAACTAAATCATCTGTATGACAAAGGGGCCATATTTCTTTTACTTGTTGTGGGGTTAAAAATTTTACATCCACTCCAATTGTCCTAGCAACACCTGCATACTGATGATACTCATCCATTCTATCTTTTGTGCTTGCTAAACGAATATTTGAAACAACACTAAAGCCAACATTTTTTCCAGTTTCTTCTTCTAAAGTTTTATAAAGATTTACAGCGTACTTATGGAGCTGACCTACAGAGTAACTCATATTAAACAAAGGCAATAAACCTGCAGCATGCCACGTTGAACCAGAGGTTAACTCTTTTCTCTCAACGAGCACTACATCGGACCAACCCTTTTTTGCTAAATGGTAAAGAGCACTTACACCTACAACTCCGCCACCAACAACTACTACTTTAGTTTTTGTTTTCATTTCGTGATTCCTACTAAATTTTTATTAGTAACGAAACAAAAATGTATCTGATAATAATCAAATTGAGCTACCAAGAGGAATTGGACTTGAGACCATTGTAGTTAACCAACAGTCTTTTAAACTTCCATCCAAAGTATACTTTTCAACTTGCCAATTGAACTTGTGATAAATCTTATTTTTATCAAGAATGATTACCTCAAATTGTGCCCATTTGTCACTACTTCCAAGCTCAGTAATTGTATGACTTAAGTGATTAATCATCATCCCGTAAGAGTCACTTTTTAACATCATCTTAAATTTGCTTAATGGTCCTGTTACTCTCTTGTTATTTGGGTGAGCAAAATTCCATGTTTGTTCAATTCCACTATCCTTGAATTTAGAATCATTTTTTTGAAGTCCATTAAGTTGGATCTTTATAACTTCTTTTGGTTTAATAGTGCTATTTGGATTTAATAATTCAGCGTTTGAAAAAGTCGAAGATATCAATAATAAAATTAATACTTTAAAGATAGTTTTCATTTTAAAAATAATTACTCTGATGTTTTGTATTTACTATTATTGATAATAATTACAAATAATATTGGAAGAATTAATGTCAAAAGTGTCACAACAATTAATAAAATCCCAAGTTCAGAATAATCTGCTGTAGTTTGAATTTCACCTGAAACTTTATCTTTTACTTCTCTCGTGACCGTAAAGATTTCATTTAGATACTTGGTTCCTAGTGCACTTGCTGAAAGAGCCAAATTTGTGAAAGATGCAAAAACTGCAAAAAAAGTTGCTTTAAGATGTGAAGGAGCATTTTTAGCAATCCAAGCTAATAATGGGATCATTGATACTTGTCCCAATGGAGACTCTAGTGCTGTATTAAGTATTGCTATAAATTTAGCATCAACTACGCCTCCAGTTAATGAGGCAGTCCAGTTATGAAATCCATAATACATTCCAACACTTGGTAAAAATAAAACCGCTCCAGCTATACTTAATACAACGATAATTTTTGCAATTGAGTTATTAGCCATAAATGGTCTTAATAAAACTATTCCAGCCAATGTTAAAATTGATGCTAGTAAAGATAAAATTGAAAAAAACTGTTCGTTAAAACCAAGTTCATCAATTTCAAACCAAGTTAGACCAGGCCCTGGTCCAGGCATTGCTCTAAATATAAAGATAATTACTGCAGTACCAACAATCGTTAATCTTAAATTCTCAGGTAACTCTTTGATAAGTTTAAACATCAAAAATAAAATTATGATGACAGAACCGATAAAAACTATCTCTTGAGCAAAAGGAACTTTGAAAGATCCAATGGATAAAGTGAAAATTACAAATATTAAACTTCCTCCAAGTATCCACCAATTAATTTTAGTTTTCTCAGATCCTCTTTCCTCTTTAAATTCAAGTCCTTTAGATTTTAAATTTTGAATTTTTTTATTCCTTAAATATTTTGCTAAAAATACTCCCATGATTGAAACAACTGGAATAACTAATGCGTATAAATAAATTTTACCGTATAGAGCAATTTTAGCAGTTTGTTCTAGGCTATCTACATCTCTGAATAAAATTACATTTACCAAAGCTACTAAAACTGTACCACCAATAATTGCAAATCGACCAAGGGTTTGCATTGTTGTATGCATGATCTTAACTTGATCTTTACCGTAATCATTTCCACTCTCATCGGTTAGTGGCACAGCTTCTACAGTCATAGCATCAGCAACGACATCTTGAATTACGTAACCAACAGGAGCTAAAATTACACTAATTACGAACCATGTCTCAACAGTGAAAATTTCCGACATATCTTCTGTATGAATTATAAGACCATACATAATGAATAAACTTAACGCGATTAAAGAAGCGCCAAAGTAAACCATATAATTTTTTCTATCCCATATAAGATCAACTAAATGTCCTAGAGGCATTTTTAATGCCCATGGAATTCCAGCCCAAAACCCAAGTCCAGCTAAAAAGGCTGCAGATAAATTTAAATAGTCTTTAACAAAAAAAGTTCCAACTATTCCAGTTAACCCAGAAATACCAGCTGCAACATAAACCATTAAAGGAGGTAAATAAGTCCATTTAAATTGTCGACCTAAATCTAAAAAAGTACTGTCTAAAAATTTTAAAACTTTATTCATAAAATTAGTTACTCAAAACTGGAAAAGCCTGTCTTATTTTTAAAAAAAATTTTTGATATTCCATTTTGGTACATTTGTTTTCTACATATTCTATATTATTTTTTTCTACTAGTTGCTTGGCATTTTCGTCTCTTATTCCAAGTTGCAACCATAATACTTTAGCGCCAATTTTTACTGTATCCTCTGCTATGCTAAAAGCTTCTTTAGAAGGTCTAAACACATCTACAATGTCTATAGGATATTTGATCTCTGTTATAGAGGCATAAACTTCCTCACCTAAAATTTTTTTACCTTTAGCTGAGGGGTTAACTGGATAAACTTTGTAACCATACTCTTGCATATATTTCATGACTATAGTTGAAGTTTTTTTTAAATCACTACTAACACCAACCATTGCAATAGATTTAGAATTTTCTAAAATTCTCTTAATGTCACTCATTTAATTATTAGTTTTCTTTTTTAATTTGTTCTTCACAGAATTTTCTTGCTTCATTCAAATCAGTAATTTTAGTCTCAGATAATTTTTGACTTCCAGCAATACAAGCATCTACTGCTCTTTTAAAGTTGTGATCTTTAAAATTTAATACAAAGTACATTCCAAAAATAATAAATAAAATAATGAGTATATTTTTTTTATTCTTCATTATTATTTATGTTTCCAATTTGGTTTTCTTTTTTCTAAAAAAGCTGAAATACCTTCTCCCGCATCCATTGCCATCATATTTATAGTCATCATTTTGCTAGTATAGGCATAAGCTTTACTTAAAGGCATTTCTAATTGTTTATAAAAAGCTTGCTTACCAATTTTAATGGTTAAGTTTGATTTAGATGCAATTTTTTTTGCTACTTTTAAAACTTCATCATTTAATTTTGATTTAGAAAAATGATCGTTTATTAAACCAATTTCTTTTGCATAATTTGCTTTAATAGGTTCTCCTGTTAAAAGCATGTGCATCATTGGTTTACGGTTAATTTTTCTACTAACCGCTACCATTGGAGTGCTGCAAAACAATCCAATGTTTACACCTGGTGTTGCAAATAAAGAGTCTTTAGTGCTATATGCTAGATCACAACTTGCAACTAATTGGCAGCCTGCTGCAAAAGCTGCACCATGAACTTTTGCGATAACTGGTTTTTTTCCCTCAACAATCTGCAACATAACTTGAGAGCAAAGATTAAATAACTTTTGATATTTGTCTTTTTTTTTAAGACTTTTAACTTCTTTTAGATTGTGACCAGCACTAAATCCTTTTCCAGCACCCTCTATAATTATTACTTTTACTTTTTTATCGGCATCTAATTTTTTTAATGATTTTAATAAATCGGAAAGATTTTTAAATGAAAGAGAATTGTATGTTTTTGGTTCATCAATTATAATCGATGAAATCTGAGAATTAATTCTCTTTATTTTAATATTACTAGTCATTTAGTCAGTTAGTCCGTCGGATCTAGCCTGATTTCTTTCTATATGAATTGGTAAAACTTTACCATAAATTGCTTTTGAGTGTTCTGGGGTATTTACTCTATAAGGATCTAATACATAAGCTGGAATACACATATATCTTGATTTTTGACCTTCTACTTTTGTTACTCTATGCAATGTAAATCTTCCTTTAAAAATTTGAAGATCTCCCGGTTCTAATTTGAGCTGTCTCACTCTTGATCTATCTCCCTCTAAAACTTTTTTAACCTCATCAAAATTTTCATTTCCTGGTGCTCTTATATTTGGGCAATATTCAAAAATGCCTCCTTTTTCTGGTTTCTGTATCATCAAGCTTAGAGTAAACTCACAACTATCAAAATGCCAAGGTAAAATTCCATCAGGCTCCATAACATTGTAAGCATGACAAGCTAAAGGGTCTGCCCATCTATAAATAGGAGAAATTCCTAAACATGCAGAAACAAATTTTAAAAGTTCTTCAGTTTCATAGAGATATTTCATTTCTGAATTTTTTGGAAAGCAATCTGAATTTAAATATCCATTATACCTTTCCATAAAGTTTCTCTTTGGATGTTTTTCAGGTAAACTTGGGTCATCTTTAGCATAAAGATATGCATTGATGCTTTCTTTAGACATATAAACTTCATCAAGTTGTTTTTCTAATTCTGAATTCATTACCTCTAAAGATTTTGGTAAAATAAAATTTGGAATAGTTGAACAACTATATAGATCTAATTCTTCCTTACATTTTTTTACTAAATTTTTAATGATTGGAGAATTTAAATCGTGAATAGGATATTTTTTTAAATCAACAATAGTGTCTAATCTATCGTTCATTATAAGTTATTTTAATTTACCCTCTTCTCTCATTTGAGCTCTAATTTTGGTAGCTGAAATTTTTTGAGTTTCTTCATCTAAAACTATTTCCTCAATTTTGTATCCAACACCTCTTCCGTAACAAATATTTGTAATATTAGGTACCAACATAATTTTAAATTGACCTTCAAACTCAGGATTTAATCTTTCTTCTATATTTTTTTTTACAGTTTCAAAATCAAATGGATTGTCATCAACACCTTGTACATCTCTTATTTGGATACAAACTTGTCCTGTTTTTTGAATTATCTCTTTAAACAAAGTATAATGTCCATCGTGAAAAGGTTGCCATCTTCCTAGCATTTGAGCTGTTGGTTTTTTGTTATCCCATTGATATGTCATTTTTTAATCTCCTCAATAATTAAAGGTGCCCATTTTTTAGCATCCTGCGTTTTTACATGATAGTCAAAGTTTTTTGGATTAACAAACATTTGATTAGTATCTTCAAATCTACCTTTCTTGATAGTATCTACCCAAACTCTAAAATCAGCTGGAAATAAACTTCTTGCCTCTGGTGTTGGGGCTACAAAGTCTGCAATTACATAATTACCTTCTGCTTTTAATTTAAGAGCAAATTCAGCCATCCTTTTAGCCTGCCTTACTCTTCCCTCTTCTGAAAAATCCCAATCATTTGCTGCTTTTCTAACTTCATCAGCATTCAATCTTTTAGCATTTAATAGAGGTGCCATTTCATCTGCTAAAGTTGTTTTACCTGCACCAGGTAAACCCATTACTAAAATAATTTTCATTAAATATCTTCTAAAGGATGATGGGACATTAATTCAAGTCCATTTTCACCTACAAGATACTGTTGTTCAAGTTTTACACCTTCTTTACCACCAACTTTACCAATATAACTCTCAAGTGTAATTGTCATGTTCTTCTCAAAAGTTCCACCTTCTTCTCCACCATCAGTTGGATATCTTATTTGAGGCCACTCATCACACAACCCAATTCCATGAACCATACATGAATACCTATTTCCATAATACTCATCAGGCAAAACCCAAGATTTTTTTATAAATTCTTTAAAACTCATTCCTGGTTTTATTAATCTAAAATTATGATCAATTTGATTTCTGGCCATTGAATATAGTTTTTTTTGCTCATCATTAAATTTATGTCCAACTACAAAGGCTCTTGATATGTCAGCACAGTATCCATAGGGACCAACCATATCTGTATCAAAAGCAACAATTTCTCCTTGTTGCATAACTTTATTACTACTCTCTTGCATCCATGGATTTGTTCTTTCACCAGACGATAAAATCCTACACTCAATCCACTCACCTCCATTTTCAATATTCGTTTTATGTAAAATTGACCACAATTCATCTTCAGTCATTCCTGGCTTAAGATCTGATCTCATTTTTGATACACCTTTTTCTGCAACTTCTATTGCTGCTTTCATACAAGTCAATTCATCAGGTGATTTTATTACTCTTGCTTGTTCTAAAATCAATTTTGCATCTACAACTTCAATTCCTTCTTTATTTAAAGCTGTAACCGCAGGACCATTTAAAACATCGATTGCAATTTTTTTAGTTTTAAAATAATTTTTTGATAAATCTTTAACTTCATTTATCCATTTTAATAATTGATTGTCTGCTTGATCTCCATTGCTAAAATAATCCCATGTAATTGCTGGTCTTATTTCATCAATTAGATTTAAATGCTTCGATAATATTTCACAATTAAAATACTCATAAAGAATAGTTGGTCCATTGACCGGCACAAAACAATATCTTGTTAAATTATGCATATTATAGACACTCATGTTCACAGTATCTAAAGCATAACGAACATTCACTGGATCAAATAGAATACAAGCTTCTAAATTGTTTTTTACTAATTCTTTTCTAACCCTGTCTAAACGATATGATCTTAATTTATCAAAATCAATCTCGTCTTCTCTTAATCTTTTTTTAGTAATAAAATTTTGTCTTGGTTTTATCTCGGGAGCTATTTTTCTACTAAATCTCATAATACCCTATATAATCCTAACCATGCGTTGACATCTTTGCTTGCAATATAGTCGGATTTAAAAAATTCTACTTTTTCCCACTTCTTGCTATCTTTTAGTATATCAATTTTTTTATCAAAACCATACTCTTCATGAATTCCTTCATTAATCGTGAAGCAAATTAAACCACCTAGTTTTGTTATTCTTATAAATTCATCTAATGCATTTGGTTTTACATGCCCAAAAGTAAATGTTCCTACACACATAACTCCACCATAAAAGTTGTCCTCAACCTCTATTGGTTTATTTAAATCAACCTTTACTAATTTTTGATAAAGGTCTTTTGGTACAGTATCTAATAAAGTTTGAGATAAATCGGCTCCATGAAAATTTTCGAACCCATATTTTTTTAATTCAACTCCAACTAGACCTGTTCCACAGCCTGCATCAAAGATTAGTGTGTCTTTATTATCTTCGTGCTTATTGAAAGTTGCTACGGTTTCCTTTGGGCCTGTATAGTTCCAATCAACCATATCTTTATTATACTTATCTTTTTCTCCCCACTCATCGTAGTACCTCATAACTTCATCAGTAGTTTTAAGTTTATAAATTGGAATTTTGTTTCCTACATCTTTTTGTGCCATTAGCCTCTCATTTTTTGACCACTTGGATCATAAAGTGGTTCTTTAATAATTGAACAATTAAATAAATCTCCATTTATCTCTACTTGAATTTTATTTTCAGAATTAATGTTTTTTTGATCAACAAAAGTAAATGCTACACTTTTATTCACAAAGTGAGCAAAACCACCTGAGGTTACATAACCAATGCTTTGATCTCCATTCATAACAGCTTCATTATTTGTTACATCAATATCATTTGTTTCAACAATTAATGGTAAGAGTTTATTTGAAGAATTTTCCTTTTGTGCACTTTCTTTACCAATAAACTCTTTATCCCAATTTATAAAAGCATCTAAGCCTGTCTCTTTTGCTGTAAAATCTGGTCTATAATCTAATGTCCAAGCCCCCCAATTTTTCTCTAACCTCATTGACATTAATGCTCTTCCGCCAAAGGGTTTGATATTAAATTCTTTTCCAGCTTCCATTAATTCTTCGTAAAGTTTTAATTGATAGTGAGGTGCTACATAAATTTCATATCCGAGTTCGCCAGTAAATGAAATTCTATTTATTATTGCTGGAACTCCTCCAACAAACATCCTTCTAGAATCTCTAAATTTAAATTTTTCATTTGAAACATCATCTCTTACTATTTTTTCTAAAACCTTTCTTGAATTAGGTCCTGCAATTGATAATCCATGGAATTCATCAGATCTATTTTTATAATTTAAATTAAATTTATCTAAGTGACTTTCAAACCAACGTCTATGCATTTCTTGAGCAGCGCCAGAGCCAAATACCATAAATTCATTTTCATCTAAACATGTCACAGTTAGATCACCACATAATTTTCCTCTGTATGATAACAT
This sequence comes from uncultured Pelagibacteraceae bacterium, assembly GCA_902560805.1. Lineage (GTDB taxonomy): Bacteria > Pseudomonadota > Alphaproteobacteria > Pelagibacterales > Pelagibacteraceae > Pelagibacter. Next base: position 148,083 of record CACENW010000001.1, read on the forward strand.
TGGTGATAAAGATATTCTTCCAGGTTTTGGGAGTCTTCCAGCCATTATATGATCTAAAAATTTTCTAGCATCTGGTCCTTTGAACTCATGCTTTGAAAAATTTGCAACTTCGATTAAACCAACATTTTCTCTTACATTAATAACTTCTTTTGATACATAATCATGAGATCTTGATCTTTTTATTGTTGGTTCCTCATGAGCATCTTCTTTATTATTTGCAAACCACAAAACATTTTCCAATCCAAAGCTATCTCCCATAACAGCACCTTGATTTACAAAACGATCATACAACGCAGTAGTTTTTTGTTTTCTTCCTTTTGGTAAAGTTTCATTAGGAAATGTCATAATAAATCTTCGTTCATAGTTTTCTGAAGATTTTATTGTTCCATATTGAGGGGATGCATAATCTCCAAATCTTGCAACATCCATTGCCCAAACATCTATTGATGGTTCACCATCAATAATCCATTCTGCTATACACTTTCCAACACCTCCTCCTTGACAAAATCCAGCCATAACACCAACTGCAACCCAATAATTTTTCATACCTGGTACTGGACCAATAAGAGGACTTCCATCTGGACCAAAGGTAAAAGGACCGTTTACTATATTTTTTATTCCTGCACGCTCTAATGCTGGCATTCTCTCAAATCCAATTGCCAATCTATCTTCAATATTATCTAACTTTGGCTCCAATAATTCATGACCGAAATTCATTGGTGTACCTTCAACTTTCCAAGGTGTTGATTTAGGTTCATATGTTCCAAGCAACATCCCTTTCCCTTCTTGTCTAAAGTAAATATTTCCCTCAAAATCAGTTCCTATTGGTAATCTTTGATCACCCATTGCTTCAATTTCAGGGATGGATTCAGTGATTAGATAATGGTGCTCCATTGGTTGTACAGGAAGATTTAATCCAGCTAATTGTCCAACTTCTCTTGCCCAAAGTCCTCCTGCATTTATTACTATTTCAGCATTTATATTTCCTTTTTCCGTAAACACATCCCAAGTTCCATCTTCTTTTTGTTTCGTATCTTTTACGACAGTGTGAGTGTAATATTTTCCACCATGAACTTTTGCAGCTTTTGCAAAAGCGTAAGTAACTCCTGAAGGATCAACTTCACCATCGATAGGATCCCATAAGGCTAACAAATATCTAGATGGATCAATTAGAGGATTTTTCTTTTTAACTTCCTCTAGAGAAATAAATTCTTGGTCAAGTCCCATGTATCTTGCTTTTGATCTTTCTCTCTTTAAATAATCAGCCCACACTTCATTTGAAGCTAAATAAAAACCTCCACTAGGTTTAAAGCCTACAGAATGACCTGACTCTTTTTCAATCTCTTTATATAATCCTATTGTGTAAGCCATCATCCGAGAAATATTTGGATCAGATGAAATCACGTGAACATTTCCCGCTGCGTGCCAAGACGATCCTGAGGTAAGTTCGTTTCTCTCAAGTAAAATGCAATCCTTTAATCCAAATTTAGATAAATGGTAAAGAATAGAACAACCAACCACACCACCACCTATGATTACAACTTTAGCATTTTTCTCCATAAAATTATTTATAACCTTTCTTTTTCAAAATTTAAAATATTGTCTTCAAAATAAATACTTTTTAATTTGGATAATCTCTTTTGAAGAATATTAATATTTTTTTTACTAAATGAAACTTTTTTTTGCTCTATTTCAGAAACTTGTCCCACATAGTTAATTGCATTCCAGACAGAAAAAATATTATTTAGTGAGAATTCCTTCAAATTGATAGATAAATTATTGAAGGTATATTTTAGTTTTTCTATTTTTATTTTAAATTTATCTTTTTCTATATTTTTTTTTATTTGAGATATTAATTTTTTAGGTTCTGAATTTTTATAAAAACCATTCCTTGGATAGTAATATTTGAGAAATGATCCTGTAAAATCCTTTCCTGATGAGTATATAAGGAACATTTTTCCCTTAAAATTTAACAAAGATAAAAGAGGTTTAATAATATTTTTTACAGTCTGAGTTAAAGGAGAACGAAGCTTAAAACATTGAGATGCAATAATAAAATCATATTTTTTTGGAATTTCACTTATATTTCTAGGTATAAAGTCTTTTAATTTTTTTTTTTGATCTTTTCTGTAAATAGTCAAAAAAATTTTTGACTTGGGTTTAATTGAACCATTTTTTTTATTAAAAGATAATTTCCAATTTTTTCTAATATAAGGACTTAAACTCATTAAGATCTTAGTAAAATCAATACCTTTTTTTCCAACTAATTCTAATTTTTCAAATTTTATATTGTCAGATGTAGAATTATTTATATCTTTATAGCTACAATTGGTAATATTAAAAATTAAAGTTTTATGTTCAGCAAATCTATCCCCTAAAAAACTTAGAAGCACATTAATATCATCGATACTTATTTCTTTACCTACAACAAATATAGGTTTATTTGGCAAATATTTATGCAGACCTGACAAAAAAGTAGATATAATTGTTCCCTCACCAGTACCCGCGTCTAATACGTTAAAAATTGGTGACCGAGTACTGATTTTTTCTATTTTTTTAAATAAATAAAAAGCAATTTTTGATTTTTCATTAGTTGAGTTTACAAATGATAAATATTTGTCTCTAGAATCAAAAAAAGTTTTTCTCTTCATATTTATTATTAGAGTTTGATCTCCTTATTTACTTTTTTAAGAGATTTATCTGTTCCATGGTGAAAATGTTTGCTCATATCTGGCATATATTTCATTGAAATTGGTTTTTTACCAATTGCAACAGACATTTCTCTGACATGATGAGCTTCGGCACCACAACATATACCAATAAAATTTATTTTATTCTGAACACAATCTTTTGCAAATTCTGCCATTTCAAATCTATTACAAAACAAATTATCTAAAGCTACTGGGAATGCATTTCCACCTGGAATACAGTCGCAACCATGATCAGTGATATTTAAGAAACCAGGTTCTTCCTCTGTTGTTCTGTAAGGTACTGGAAGTCCTGCAACATGACATGAAACTTTTTCTCTAACCTTTTTTAATAATTTCATTGTCATTTCAGGTCCTCTGTAACAATTCAATCCAACAACATCAGCGCCCAGATCCTCCATCATCTTACATGCATCCTCAGTACTATGTCCTTCTCTAGTTTTATCCCCTCTAGGAATTGCAAAATTACAAACTGCAATTAGTCCTGCATCCTTAATTGCTTTTAATGCAATTTTCATTTCATCAGTCCAACTTATTGTTTCTGCTATTACAAAATCAACACCAGCCTCTTTTGCCCAAGCTACTTGCTCTTCATACATTTGTTGACATTGTTTGTGAGTATTAGGATCCCCTGGATCAAATACATTTGTATTAGCCACGTCTCCGCAAACCATAAGATCTAAATCTTTAAACTCAGCGGCAGCATCTTTTGCAATTTTAAGAGCACCTTTTTGCATTGGTTCTAACAAATGTTCTTTACCAATTATTCTGAGCTTTTCTCTATGACCGTAATAAGTAAATGCTTGAACAACATCAGATCCCGCTCTAATAAATTCTCGATGTAACTGAGTTACTACCTCAGGATGTTCCATAACAACTTCTGGAACAAATGGACCTGCTGAAAGATAACCCCTTCTTTCCATTGCAAAAAGATAGCCTTCTGCACACATTATTGGACCTTCATTTAATCTTGTAATAAGATCTTTTTTCATAATTTACCCTCTCATTTAGTTAAATTGGTTGCAACCCACTTATGAAACATCAAAGTAGGAGTATCCATTACAGGTGAAAAATTCCCACCATTGTAAGCTGGAGAATTTCGCCCGTTTTGCATTCCTTCTATTGCAGTTACATCTTCATTCATGACTTCTTGCCAAAATGCAAAATTTTTTTCTCTTATGTCTTTAAACTCATCACTAGAGGCACTTTCGTCTCCAACATAATATAATTCAAAATGTTCTTTAGTTTGATTGTTAGAAATTGGCTCTAACCAAAATGCATAGAAATGATCAATATGTATTCCTAACATTACGTTTGGATATAATGATACATATTCAGATTTTTCATAAAGTTCAGTAGGCCAGTTAGGAAAGCATTTAAATTTAATGTTTCCATCAAACTGTTGTGAATATTTATTACTTCCTTGTCCTGAAAAATTTAAATTCTCATCTTCAATATGATAGTGATCTGAAATATTTGAAACTTTATTTAGTTCTGGATGTATCCACGGCAAATGATAACTTTCACAATAATTCTCAATTGCAAATTTCCAATTACTATTTACTGTCATATTAAAATATCCGTTATCAGTCGAATGTCTTATTAATTTTTGATCTTTTTTAGAAATAAACTTAGACCATCTATCCTCTAGAGGTTTAATAAAATCTTCAAATGGTTTTGCATTAGAATTAATATTAATAAAAATTAAATCCATCCAAATATTTGATTTAATTTCTTTTAAGTTACTCTTGTTTTTATCGAACCCTTCAACCTCATGTTTTCCTAGTCCTCCTATATGTGGAGTAACAGTTAATTTTCCATTAAAATCATAGGACCAAGAATGATAAGGGCATCTTATTACATTTTTTAATTTACATTCCTGATCAACTAATTTGAAACCTCTATGACTACAAACATTATGAAAAACTTTTACTTCATTCTCTTTGTTTCTAACTATTAGTATTGGTATTCCTAAAAGATTAAAAGGTTTTGCATCGCCTGGATTTGGTACAGAGCTTGCAACCCCAATCATAGTCCAATTATTTTTAAATATTTTTTCTTTTTCAAACTCTAAATAATCATTATTCAAATAACATTCGTTAGGTAATCCATGAGCTTTCTCTATAGGATTTTTAACAACTTCTATTTTATTGGGATCTAAGATGTCTGATAATTTTTTATTTAAATTCATAAACCTCCTTTTTTTTTAATTAATTAAAAAATTAATCGAGGCTTAAAATTATCTTTCTCTAATTATGATTTGTTGAAAAACAGTTTTGCAATTTAAAATATATACAAATTCTTTGAAAAAAAAATTTGCAGAAAAAATCATACTAAACTCTAAACAAAAATTTTGGCCAGTTAAAGACAATTTTACTACAACCAGTAGTTGAATTAAATTTGCATTATTATGCTCAATATGTTCAATTTAACTTTTAAATGAATCAAATGTAGGGAGATATAATGAAAATTAAAAGAATACTTCTTTCACTAGCTGTTGTGTTTGGTCTTACTTCCTTTGGAAGTGTTGCGAATGCAGCTTGTGGAAATATAACAATTGCTAATATGAACTGGGCTTCTGCAAACTTCATGGCTGAAGTTGACAAAATCATATTAGAAGAAGGTTATGGATGTAATGTTGAGCTTGTGCCTGGTGCAACTCAGCCAACTTTTGCATCTATGCAAGAAAAAGGTGAGCCAGATGTTGCTCCAGAATTTTGGGCAAACGCTGCTATCATCGCTTTGAATAAAGCAATTGATGAAGGAAGAATGCACTCACTTAATAAAGCGCCGATTACTGGTTTGGGTGAAGGATGGTGGGTATTACCTCACACACTTAAAAAACATCCAGAGCTAACAACTGCTGAAGCAATTTTAGCAAGACCAGATCTGTTTCCTCATCCAGAAGATCCATCAAAAGGTGGTTTTCATATTTGTCCTCCAGGTTGGAACTGTGAGCTAAGTAATAGAAATCTTTACAAAGCTTTTGACATGGAAGCAAAAGGTTGGGCTATTGTTGAAACAGGTTCTGCTGCAGGATTAGATGGTTCAATTGCTAAAGCTGCTGAGCGAGGTGAAAACTGGTTTGGTTACTATTGGTCACCGACAGCTATCATTGGTAAATATGATATGAGAGCTGTGGACATGGGAGCTTGGGGTGGAAAAGATAACTGGGATAAATGTATAGTTTTACCAGAACAAGAATGTGGAGACCCTAAAGCAACTTCATGGACAAAATCTGAAGTTTACACAATCGTAACTGACAATTTCAAAAATACAGCTGGAAGTGCTGGTATGGAATACTTTAAGAAGAGAACATACCCAGGTCCAGTTATGAACGGTATGTTAGTTTGGATGGGTGAAAACCAAGCAGAAGGTGCTGATGCTGCAATTGAATTCCTAAAAACACAAGAAAGTGTTTGGAGTAAATGGGTTTCAAGTGATGCTGCAAAAAAAATCAAAAAAGCACTTTAATTAAAAATATTATCAAACCCGCTTCGGCGGGTTTGATTAAATAAAAATTATGGACTTCTTTAATAAAATTCCTGTAATGGATAGAACGGCTCTTAGGGAGCTGAAAAAGGGTATTGATTTAAGTTTTAAAGATTTTTCAAGAGCTTATGGAGATGGAATAGAAAGTTTTTTTGATCCACTACTATATTTTTTAATTTGGTTAGAAAAATTATTAGTAAACAGTCCATGGCCTTTAGTAATTGGTGTATTTGCTTTATTAGCTTGGATTGGATCAAGAAGTATTAAGCTTGTAATTGGTACAGTGGTTTGTTTCTTGGTAATTGGCTTCTTTGGAATGTGGAAAAATTGTATGGCTACAGTCGCAATCATTTCCGTTTCTACACTTGTCTGTATTGTTGTTGGAATACCTATTGGAGTATTAATGTCAAAATCACGTAGAGCAGAAAAAGCAATTTTACCTGTTTTAGATATGATGCAAACTATTCCAAGCTTTGTATATTTAATTCCAATCATTATGCTTCTTGGTATTGGTAAAGTTCCAGGGCTACTTGCAGTATGTATTTATGCATTACCTCCAATTGTAAGATTAACAAATCTAGGGATTAGAGAAGTTGATAAGGAAACTTTAGAAGCTAGCGAAGCTTTTGGGGCAACACCGATGCAAAAATTAAGATCTGTTCAAATCCCACTTTCTCTACCAACTATTTTTGCTGGGATTAACCAAACAATTATGATGGCTTTAGCAATGGTAGTGATTGCTTCAATGATAGGTGTAAAAGGCTTGGGAGTCCCTATTTTACAGGCCATTTCTAACCAATATTTAGCCCTTGGAATGATGAATGGTTTGGCGATTGTAGCCCTAGCAATTATTTTTGATAGAGTCACACAGCAGTACGGACAAAGAATTCAAAAGCACAGAGGCCAGCTGAAGAAGTAAATTTACCTCAATCGAATTTTCTAGACTCATATTTCAAAATCAATAAAGATCCGAAATATGAATTTTTCATTGGAAATAGGTCCTAAAACAGATATTGAAACTGTACCTCCATTAAGTGATGTCTATATCACCATGCTACCAGGAGGAGATTATAAAGAAACAGCGGACAAAGCAGCAGAACTTGTTAAAAAAGGATTTAATCCAGTTCCACATTTTCCAGCAAGATCAATGCATGATGAAAATGAGCTTAAGGATTATGTTGCAAGATGCAAAGATGGAGGAGTTAAACAAGCTTTAATTATAGGAGGAGGAAGAGAGCCTCTTGGAAAATTTGATAGTTCGTTTCAACTTTTAGAAACAGGTTATTTTGAAAAAATGAAAATAGGAATAGCTGGACATCCTGAAGGGAGTCCTGATATATCCGACTCAGAATTAGAAAAAGCAATGATAGATAAAAAGCCTTACGCTGATTATATAGTAACTCAATGGTTGCTTGACCCTCAGCCTATTATTGATTTTATTTCTAAACAAAGCGTACCAGTGCATGTTGGAATCACTGGGCCCTTAAAAATATCTAGCTTGATTAAATTTGCTAATATTGTTGGGGCAAAAAATTCCTTAAACTTTCTTAAATCTAATTTTAGTAAGGCGTTAGATTTATTGAAACCTAAAGACCCTAATGATTTAATTGGGAAAGTAAAATCGCACACTGATAACTTCCACATTTATACATTCGGCGGCTTGAAGGAAACTAACAAGTGGTTGAGGGAGAATAGTTATGTCTAATGAATTTGACTATACTAAATTAAAACATGTTACTTCTGTTGATCAGTCAGATAGAGAAGTACCATACAATTTAAGACAAAGTGGGCCAACAAAAGTTGAAATGTTAATTTCAACAAGGGTAAGAAAATCACCTTATTGGCATTTATCAATGCAGGCAGGTTGTTGGAGAGCAACTGTATACAATCGTATTTACCACCCAAGAGGTTACGTAAAACCTGAAGATGGTGGAGCTATGGTTGAATATGATGCTATCGTAAATCACGTAACAATGTGGAACGTTGCTGTTGAAAGACAAATAAGAGTTAAGGGTCCAGATGCAGAAAAATTTACTGACTATGTAATTACAAGAGATGCAACTAAAATTTCACCAATGAGAGCAAGATATGTAATTCTATGTAATGCATATGGTGGAGTTTTAAATGATCCAATTCTTTTAAGAATATCTGAAAATGAATTTTGGTTTTCTTTATCAGATTCTGATATTGGTATGTATCTTCAAGGTGTAAATGCGGATAGAAGATTTGATTGTACCATTGAAGAAATTGATGTGAGTCCAGTTCAAATCCAAGGTCCTAAATCAAAAGCATTAATGAAAGATTTATGTGGAGATCAAGTAGATTTCGATAATATGCCTTTCTACGGATTAGCTGAAGCAAAAGTTGGTGGAAGAGATGTTGTGATTTCACAATCTGGTTTCTCAGGAGAAGCTGGTTATGAAATTTATCTAAGAAACTCTACTTTATATGCTGAGGATATGTGGAATGCTGTACTTGAAGCTGGAAAAAAACACAGCTTAATGGTTATTGCTCCTGCTCACCACAGAAGAATTCAAGCAGGAATTCTTTCATGGGGACAAGACATGGATCAACAACACAATCCGTTCCAATGTAATTTAGGTTATCAAGTTTCTTTGTCTGGAAAAGGAGAATGGAACAAAACTGCTGATTATGTTGGTAAGGCTGCACTAGAAAAAATGAAAGATGAATTAAAAGCAGGAAAAAAACCTTACAAACTTCAATTAGTTGGTATGGAATTAGGTGGTAAACCTATTGATAATTATGCACCTGACTTTTGGTTAGTTTCTCCTGAAAGTGGTGGAGATCCGGTAGGATTTTTAACGTCACCATGGTGGCATCCTGAAAAGAAAACAAACATTGCAATGGGATATGTTCCTTTCGATGGAACATTAAATGCAAATGGTTTTCCAAAAGGAAAAGTAGGAACTAAATTCAAAGTTCATCTACCTGCAGAATATTCAGAAACTCCAGGAACACCTGTTGATGCTGTAGTAGTGGATATTCCATTCAAAGAGTCTTTCAACGCCAACACGAGAGAAGTTGTAAAAGGCTAAATCTATTTTAGGGGGAGTAATTTAAACTCCCCCAAAATTCAATGATAAAAGGTTTTTTAATCGCAGTTTGCATTATTATTACGATTGCTTTAATAGTATTTCCATTAATTGTTTCATATAAAGCTCAAAAAAATAAAAAAGATAAAAATTAATGTTTGGTGAATTTTTAAATATAGTTTTTAAGTCTATAAAATTAGATAAGACACTTTATTCTGATAACAAAAATTTTGGCGAAGCCTCAATATATTTTGCAGGTTTAATTATGATTTTAGATGGAGTTGCTGGTGCAGTAGCAGCTAACACTATCATTAAAACTGCAATAGGGATGTCAGGTCTAACAGCAATTGTTACTTGGTTAATATGGGCCATCTTCATTTTTGTTATAGGTGTTAAACTTTTTCCAGATAAACAAACTAAAGTTTCATTTAAAAAAGTGTTAACTGCAGTTGGCTTTGCTCATGCTCCTGGTTTGTTAAGATTTTTTGCAGTAACTCCAGATTTAATGATACCTATAATTTTTCTTACTCAATTTTGGATTTTTGCAGGTTTAATAATTTCAACGAAAGAGATTTTAAATTTAAAATCTAATTTTAAATCTTTTGGTATAGTCTTACTATCATTTTTAATAATTGCATTTCTATCGATTACTTTTGTAATGAGCAGAATGAATATGCTCCCAGTCGATCAGATTAGCTAAATTGGAAAAATAGTTTTAGAAACTCTACAAGATTTACAAATTTTAAAGCCAGTTAAAATTAAATTTTGAGATACACTCTCATCCTCATCTTTACACTCATCACAAATATTATTTAAATCTTCACTATTATCTTGATCCTGAATTTCATCAAAATTATCAGTCATTATCTGTTAGGCCTGCACCTGCCCCTCCTTGTTTTAAACTCTCTGATTCTTCAACAAAGGTATCTTCAGACAATTTGTACAAATTCTTCCACTCTTCCTCAGAAAAACTATCAATATTTTCCAAAAAACTGATCTCCAAGTGATTTGCAATAGACGGAAAGTTATTATTTGTAATGTTAGAATAGATATTAACGTTTAAATTTAAAATAATTTCTTTTTGATCAAGATTTATAAGAATTTTTTTGCCAATTATTTCTGATGTTCTGCTCAAAAAAGCTAAAAATATTGAAGGGTAAGCAACGTTATTTAGTTCAATTTTTTTTAAGAATTCTAAAGAATTAGATTGGTCTAAAAAACTAACTCCAAGGATAATTGGACAATAAGGTTTTGCTGAAGGTGGATTTCTTTCTGATATTAGATTTAAATTTTGAAAACTTTTTTCTTTCCTTTCAGAAAAATATTTATTTAAGTGTTTAATTCCTGGAAGACCAAAGGACTCCAAAAGTCTTACACACTTTGCAGTTTCTTCAGCAACCCCCCATGAATATCCGCTAGCTTTTGTTGCTCTTTTAACAGTAGTTTCAATTTCACTTAATGATTTCATGATTAAATATTAGTTTTATAAACCCACTGCTCATCGTAATTTTTTAATTCATTTGGTAGGGGCGCTCCTTGAAACATACAAATTCTTAACCATTTGTCAGACCTTGGATCAAATTTCAAAGCCCCAAAAAAAGATAGTTTTAATCTCAGCATATCAATAGGCATTATATTCTTTCCAATTGTATTATCTTGAATTTCTGAATAAGGAAATTTTTCAACTATAAAAACTCTTCTAACAACATGTCTGAAATCAGAATTTTTAATTAAAAAATCAGACACAGTTTGACTATTTTTAGAGACTAATAGTATTTCATAAAGTTTTTTTATATCTCTTGCTATAGCTAAAGGTTGTTCTAATTCTGAGCCATGTTCTTCAAATCTATCAGCTAATCTTGGCTCTTCTTTATTTTTTGAGATAAACCAAAAATTTTGATTATTTTCATTTTTTTCAAAGTTAATTTCTAAAATATTTGGATATTTTTTCTCAATTATATTTCTTAAATCTTCAACAGTTCTGTGAGCTGGTATATTAAAATATTTTTCTTCATCAGAGCTCATTTCTTTTACTAAAGGTTCAGTTATTTCACTATATGGTTCCATCATAATGGATACTACATACTCAATACATTCTTCACATGTTTCTTGCTCAAGCCACTCATAAATACTGTTGAAAGGATACTCTGTTGTAAAGTCAAACTCATTCTCAATAAATTTCAAAAATTTTTGAACATCTTTCATTAAATTATTAATTTTATTTTTTTGATATTCACTATCAGTGTTCCAGCTTGTGATATTTATTAATGATTTTTTGACACAATCAAAAAACAGTTCACTATCGTTTTTATTTACATTTTGAATTTCTCTAATTTTCTTTAAAGCTATTTCTCTACTTAAGATCCAGTTGTTTAAAAGTGTTGGATGATTAACAATAAAAGGAGCCATTCCTAATCCAGTAGAATTTCCAATTCCTAAATTTTTAGAAATTTGTTCATCCAGTTTGACTGCTTTTTTTGGGTTCTTGTAATAAGCAACATGATTTACCTGATCAAAAGTAAACTGTCTTACAAGATAAACCAGCATCATTTCTAGTCTAAATGGTCCGTTAATTTCCTCACGATTTTTAATTCTAAACCTATCTGCTAAACCAAATTTACCAGATCCATAAACAGCGGTAGTTCTGTACAAATAACCAACTTTTGATAATAAATTTAAATCTGGTTGTAATCCTTGACTTAAATTCTCTGTTACATGATTGAATAATCTTAAAGATTTATTTGCTCTTGATAACGTAAGTTCTTTGTAAGAAAGTCTTCCAACTTCTTGCTTGGGAACTTCATTTTTCAACCTTTCAATATCTTTTTTACCTGGTACTCCGTCATGAAGTGTAAAAGCTGCATCCCACTTAGTAGCTATAACTCTGTCTGATCTTTCCTCATCTTTGATATGATTTGCAAAACAAACTAATGAATAAACTCTTTTATCTTTTTTAAATGAATATACTGCTTCACCATAACCATTTTCATCTAAATTAAATAAATCTTGTTTATATTCCCAATCCTTAAACTCATTCAAAAAGCTTCGTAAAAAAGATAATTTAGATTGATGAAATGATCCCAAACGAGATAATTTCATTATAGTATTTGGATCTCTTAGTTTTACTTCCATAATTTAAATTGATTTATAAAAATTGTACCAATTGTTTCCAAGTATTCCATGTGTCTCATCATCTGAAAATCCAATCTTTTTAAGGCCTTTTTCTATATTTGAAAATCCTCTTGCGTCCTCAAACCAATCAGGTTGTTTTGGAAAACCTGGTTTATTTTTTGTTCCTTCTCCATAATTTTTGGTTTTAGTCCAAGTGCCATTTCTCATCCATTCAACTACACTATCAGGTTGATCAAGACAAAGGTCTGATCCTATACCTATTTTACTTGCATCCATAATTTCTGCAGTCTTTGCAACCATTTCGCAAAAACTATCAAGGCTGCAATTGGTATTATCTCTCAAGTGATGTGGATACAAAGATAAACCCAACATTCCTCCGCTATCACTTAACATCTTAAGTAAATCTGAAGATTTATTTCTTTTTGCAGCATGCCAAAAAGAAGGGTTTGCATGTGTGATAGCAATTGGTTTTTCGCTTATTTCAATTGCATCCATCGTACTTTTTTCTGCAGAATGAGACATATCAACAACGATACCTACTCTATTCATTTCTTTTATTGCTTCTCTTCCAAAATTAGTCACTCCACTATCAATTTTTTCATAGCAACCAGTGGCAAGAAGAGATTGATTGTTGTAAGTAAGCTGCATAAATCTACATCCATGTTCATGAACTTTTGCAACCAAACCTATGTCGTCCTCAATTGGTGAACAATTTTGAAAACCAAAAAAAATTGCTGTTTTGTTTTCAAGCTTAGCTTTTTCAATATCCTTAAAATCTTTTCCTAGAAAGATAATATCAGAATTTTCCTCAAAAATTCTTTCCCACTTATTTAATTCTGCTAATAGCTCATCATAATCTTCATGGTAAACTATAGTGACATGGACTGCATCTAAACCTGCAGCTCGATTAATTTCAAAAATTTTTCTAGACCAATTACAATATTGCAAATTATCAATTTTAAAATTCATAACTTTTTAAGATAATCAATCTAAATTGAAATACTATTAATTTTATTGAAATTTTTGATGATTTTTGAAATAAACATTAGATCTTTTTTTCATGAAAAAAAAAACTAATAAAAAAGTTTCAATAGTAATGGGTAGTCAATCTGACTACAAAACTATGCTATTAGCAGAAAAAACTCTAAAACAATTAGGTATTTCTTTTGAAACTAAAATTGTTTCAGCTCACCGAACACCAAAGAGAATGTATGATTTTGCATTAAAGGCAGAAAAAAACAACATTGGAGTTATTATTGCTGGGGCCGGCGGATCAGCACATTTACCAGGTATGATTTCCGCATTAACTCAAATTCCAGTTTTAGGAGTGCCTATTGAAAGCAAAAAACTTAAAGGTTTAGATAGTTTACTTTCAATAGCTCAAATGCCAAAAGGTATACCTGTTGGAACTTTAGCGATTGGAGAGGATGGTGCTATCAATGCAGCATTACTTGCAGCTGAAATAATGGCAATTAATAATTCATCGATCAAAAATAGTTTAAAAAATTGGAGATCAAAGCAAACTAAATCTGTTAAAAGAGCTCCCAAATAGAAATGTCAAATATTACTCTTGGAATCATTGGGGGTGGCCAATTAGGCAGTATGCTAGCAATTGCTGCAAAAAAATTAGGAATAAAGATAGTAATTTTTTCTGATGATATAGAGGCACCAGCTCAGAATTTTTGTGATGAATTTATTGGTGCAAAATACGATGATAAAGAAAAAATAAATGAATTTGTAAACAAAGTTGATATCGTAACTTATGAATTTGAAAATATCCCTTATGAAACTTTAAATGATATCAATAAGTTAAAACCAGTTTTACCTAAACCTTCAGTTAATAGATTAATTCAACATCGACTAGCAGAAAAAGATTTTGTAAATAAATTAAATATAAGAACCACTAGATACGTTTCTGTTGAAAACCAATCTGATATTGATGTCCTTGAAGATTTTTTACCAGGTATAATAAAAACAACTACATTGGGTTACGATGGAAAAGGACAGTATCCTATTTCATCAGCTGAAGAATTAAAAAATCTTAAATTAGATTTATCAAGAGGATACATTTTAGAAAAATTAGTCAAACTTAAAAAAGAAATTTCTATTATTATAACTAGGTTTAGTAATAACAAATACGAAATTTATGAACCTATAGAAAATACCCATGAAGATCAGATCTTAAAACATTCCAAGATACCTGCGGATATAAATGAAAAAATATTTAATCAATCTAAAGATTGGGCGATTCTTATTGCTGAAGAACTTAAGTATGTGGGCACTCTATGTGTAGAATTTTTTATAGATAGAAATGATAATCTTTATGTAAATGAAATTGCTCCAAGAGTTCATAATTCTGGTCATTTAACAATTAATGCTTTTAATGTAAGTCAATTTGAAAATCATATAAGAGCTGTTTGTGGGCTTGAACAGATACCTTTAAAAAAATTATCTAATGCAAAAATGATAAATCTAATAGGAGATCAAATATCTCAGTACAGAAATTCTCCAAAACTTAAAGATAATGAATTCTTTTTTGATTACTTAAAAAAAGAAATTAAAGATAAAAGAAAAATGGGTCATATCACTATTCTGGAATAAAATGTTAAAATCAATTCAGGGAAATTTCGATGATCCAGAAGTTCACAAGCTTTTAACCAAGCATTTTATTGAACTAAGAGCTGCCTCGCCAGAGGGAAGTGCTCATGTTTTAGACATCCTAGGCCTTAAGGTTCCATCGATTAAATTCTGGAGTTTATATAACAATGATCAATTAATGGGATGTGGTGCACTGAAATTTTTAGATATAGGGCATGGAGAATTTAAATCAATCAGAATTCATGATAATTTTAGAAACAAAGGACACGGTGCTATTGTTATCAATCATCTAATTAGTGAGGCAAAAAAATTAGATATTAAAAGATTAAGTATTGAGACAGGTGCTGGAGATTTTTTTATTCCAGCTAGAAAACTCTTTAAATCGTGTGGTTTTGAGCCTTGTGAACCTTTTGCTCATTATAAAAAAGATGTTAATTCTGTTTATTTAACTAAATTGATTGCTACAGATTGACAATAAGATTGAATAATCTCTCTAATTTTGTTGACAAAACCGATTAAAATCTAAAGAAAGCCAAGATTACTTAATTAAAATTTAAGTAATAATTAATATAACAAAAAGTAAGAAGAAATAATATGAGTCTAACAGGTAAAGTAAAATGGTTCAATCCAACCAAAGGTTTTGGTTTTATTGAAAGAGAAGACAAAGAAAAAGATGTGTTTGTACATGTTTCAGCAGTAAGAGATGCTGGTATGAACGGTTTAGATGAGGGTCAAGCTTTGACTTTCGATGTTGAAGATGGTCCTAAAGGTCCTTCAGCAGTTAACTTAAAAACTGCATAATTTCACACTTCCTATTGGCTGAAAGAATTATATTTTTTAAATAAATAAATTTGTTCAGCCAGTACCAAATCTTATAAAAAACAACTTTTAGTCAAAAAATTTAATTATATAAGTTGTATTTAAAGTAATAAAAAATTTATGATCGGAATTTTAGGTGGAATGGGTACTCAAGCTGGTCTTGACTTTTGTAACAAACTTGCAGTACTGAATAGAGGTAAAATTGATCAAGAGTATCCCTTGTTTGTTCTATATAATAAATCAAATATTCCTGGAAGACCTGAGTCTATAGGCATTCAAACAAAAAACTTATCAAATTTAAAAACAAACAAATCTAATAAAACAAAATATAATAAAGTTTTAAAAAGTCTTCTTCAAGGTTGTAAGTTATTAGAAAAAAATAAATGTAAATTTATTGTTATCCCATGCAATACAGCACACTATTGGTTTGATGATCTGCAAAAAAAAATCAGTGTCCCAATTATAAATATGCCAAAAGAAGTATTTAAATTTACAAAAAAAAATTGTAAAAAAAATTCAAAAGTAGGCTTGTTAGCTACAGAGGGTACTTTAAAAACTGGAGTGTATAATAAATTTTTTGATCAGAGTTATCAATTAGTTAACCCATCTGAAAATCTTCAAAAAAACTCTGTCAATAAAGCAATCAAGTTTGTTAAAATGGGTAATGTAAGAGCTGCTGAAAAAGCTATCAAACCAGCTATAAAATATTTGCTAAAAATGAAATGTAAAAAAATAATTTTAGGTTGCACTGAGTTACCAATTGCAATATTCGCCTTTAAATCATTTAAGAATATTAAATCTTCAAAGATATTTTTGGACCCAAATTTAATTCTTGCCCACTCTGCAATGCAGAAACACAAAAGATAAACCGTGACATCTAAAATCGAAAAGCCCTACGTTTTAAGAGTTGCTGAAATAATATATTCTAAAATAATTGAGATAAAAAACCAAAATCCAGAAGTTAATAACATTCAAGCATTTGAGATTTTCATGACAACCAAAGATTATGATTTTATTAGCTCAGGAGAGTTTCATGAAAATTGGATATCAGAATTAAAAGAAAACAATTTTGTCGATAAAATTACTGGTAAGAAAATAAACGAAGAAACATTAAGACTTTTGGAAATTCAAAAAGACTCAATGATTAAATTTTTGCTTAAAATACCAAAATTATATTATACAAAAACTCATTTCCCTTTAGAGATATCTCAAAGAGCATTTAATCACCTCTGGAGAGTTTGCGAAAGTTATGAGATGTGGTGCAAAGAAACTAAGCAAACAAAATTAATTAAATTAAATCTTACTTAAACTAAAATTAGTTTTTTTTGATTTCCTTAAGTCTATCAATAAATTCTTTTATATCAGCTATAAAGCTATTTGTTTCATTAGTGGTTTCAATAGTTTCTTTGAGATGTCTGATGGGAGATTTACCTGTCTCTTTTTTAATAGCTGTATTGGCTCCATAGTGAAGTCCTGCTTGCGCAACATTTCCAGAAGAAATAATTGTCATTCCTGGGCCAAGAAGAGCAGAAGATTGAAAACAACCTGATAAAAAAATAAAACTTAAAAGAATAAAATATAATTTATATTTTCTCATAGACAGGTAAATCAAAAGCTACACATCTGAAGTTTCAACTCAAGGTAGAATTTGTTCAAATTGAGTTTTATTTTAGAGATTATGAATATTATTAATTTATAAAACAAAATGGTTAAAATTTTTCCATTTATTTTTATTTTACTTTGGTCATCAGCATTTATAACCACAAAACCAATCATTGATTATAGCGATCCTTTTGCTGCTTTAGCCTTTAGATTTGCACTCGTAGCGTTCGGTTTTTTAATTTTTTCTATCTATTCAAGACAGAAAATAATTGTAAGTAAAAAAAATTTTTTACAATCTTTTTTTAGCGGAGTTCTTTTTCATGGATTTTATTTAGGAGGTGTTTTTTATTCAATTTCTATTGGAATGCCTACTGGCCTAGCTGCTTTAATTGTAACACTTCAGCCAATACTAACTAATGCTTTAAGTGGTCCAATACTAAAAGAGAAAGTGTCTCTTAAACAATGGACAGGTGTTTTATTGGGATTTGCTGGAGCATCATTGGTTCTAGGGTTTGAAATTGGATCGAATATTCCAACTGCTGGATTAATAGCAACCATTATTGCTTTGTTAGCAATAACAAGTTCAACTCTTTGGCAAAAGACAATAAGCAATAACCTACCCTTGTCAGTAAGCAATATGAACCAAGCGCTAGGAGGATTTTCATTTCATTTTATAATTATAATTTTTTTTGTTGATCCTTATATTGAGTTTTCAAAAACATTTATAATCGCAATGAGTCATCAAATTTTTTTAGTATCTTTTGGAGCATTCACAATACTTATGTTCTTAATTAAAAAAAATTCTGCAAGTAAAACAGTTTCAATATTTTTTTTAATTCCACCAACGTCTGCATTCATGGCATGGTTATTTTTAAACGAGAAATTATCGCATTTAGATCTTTTGGGATTTTTAATTGCGACTATTGGTGTTTATATTGCAACTAGAGATAAATAGTTACTTTGCGATGTATCCGAATTCTAAAGAGGCATCTGTTATTGAGTGATAAAGAGACTCACCAAAACTTCTTAATCCAAATATTCTAAATTTATCTGGATCATCATTAAGCATATCAATAGTGACTGACATTCCGTTGTAAGTAGAATTTAAACATTGATTTTTTTCTAGCTCACCAAAATTAAAAGGACATCCTTTTTTTAAGATTTCCTTAGCTTCCTTGCCTTCAATTTCAATTATTGCTTTCGAATGCGATATGTCTGTTACTGCAAATTCATTTTCATTAAATTTTTGCTCTATTTCTTTTAAAAGGTCATGTTTGTTGGAAACTAAAAGCCAATTTCTTGGACCATTCCAAAGTATTCTTGTGCTATCATTGGAACTGACTAGTGAAGGATTGTCTCTTAAATTTAAACCATCTATCTGCATGTTATCTAATGATAAGCTTGAACTTTTATACTGAACTATCTGTACAATTAATAAATTAGTACTTTCAGTTATTGAAAGTAAATTTTTATCATCTTTACCTTCAAAATCTCCAAATTGACCTTTTTCATGAACATTTACTAAAGCTGAAAGTGAACTCATGATCTAACTCTTTCTCCTTTTGGATCGACATAATGTGATGAAACTATTTCTACCGGAATGACTTTGTTTTTTAATGGAGACATTACAAATAATTTTTCTCCAATCATATTTTTTCCATCTTTTAATATTGCTAATGAAAACGGATTATCATGCTCAACACTCCAACAAGAAGCTGAAATGTGACCTAATTTTTTATTTGGCAAAGGAGCACTTGCATCTTTAACTAAATGTGAGCCTTCTGGAATACTTGTTTTTTTATCTAACGGAATAACACCAACAATTCGCTGTCTATCTTCAGCTACAAAAGCTTCTCTCTGCAATGATCTTTTTCCAATAAAGTCCTTCTTTTTACTTAATAAACCTTCTAAAGCGTTATCATATGGAATTGTTCTTCCATCTAACTCAGAACCTGCAACATGCCCCATTTCAATTCTAAGTGTAGACAATGCTTCAGTTCCATATGGTTGAATTTGAAACTCTTCTCCAAGTTCAATTATTTTTTCCCACATAAATCTTCCGTTATCAGACTCTACATTAACTTCGTAAGCTAATTCACCTGAGAATGAAATTCTAAATATTCTTGCTTTAACTCCAAATAATTCCCCTTCAACATATCCCATAAATGGGAGGCCCTCTTTAGAAACATCTGTTTTAGGAAATAATTTCTGTAATAAATCTCTAGATTTAGGACCAGCTATAGCAGCTCCTGCCCATTGCTCAGTCGTTGAAACTACATTTACATTAAGTTCTGGCCAAACAAGTTGCAAATAATATTCTAAATGCGAAAGCACATTAGCTGCTTGAGCAGTAGTTGTTGTCATGTGATAGTGATTTTCTGAAATTCTAGTAGTTGTACCATCATCCATCACTATCCCATCTTCTCTTAACATCACTCCATATCTTGCTTTTCCAACAGGTAACTTCAACCATGCATTTGTGTATACTCTGTTTAAAAATTCAGCAGCATCAGGACCTTTAATGTCAATCTTACCAAGAGTCGTTACGTCACAAACACCAACGTTTGTTCTTACATTTTTCGCTTCTCTTTTTGATGCTTCGAACAAAGTTTCGTTTCCTCTTTTATAATATCTTGGTCTTAACCAAACTCCTGCATCAACAAAAACAGCATTATGCTCCTCATGCCAATTGTGAATTGGTGATTTTCTAGTTGGTTTTGAATGCTTTCCTACTTCTCTACCAACAATAGCACCGATAGAAATTGGTGTATAAGGAGGTCTAAAAGTTGTGTGGCCAACGGATGGAACAACTTTATTTTCAATCTCGGAAACTAATTGTAATCCATTTAAATTACTTGTTTTTCCTTGGTCTGTTGCCATACCTAAAGTGGTATATCTTTTTACATGTTCGATTGATCTATAACCTTCTCTGAGTGCAATCTCTACATCAGAAACGGCAACGTCATTTTGAAAATCTAAAAATCTTTTATAAGTTTTACCTTTTGGTAGTGGAACACACCAAAACTTATCATGTTTAGAATATTTTTTTTCAACTACATTTGGAATAGATATTTCATTATCTTTATCAGTAATTTTTTTTGATAACTCTTTTCCTTTTTCAAAGGATGTTTTTAAAGTTTCTTCTAGAGTAAATACACCATTAGCAGCTCCCAAAGTTGTTTCATTTTGTTTTGAAACTCCTGGAACAAATGCGTCTATCTTTTCATTAAATTTGGTTTTGTTTCCTGATTGTGATGCCAAATGAATTGTAGGTGTCCAAAATCCAGAAACACATATACAGTCACAATTTATGTTTTCTATTTTGCCAAGTGTTTTCTTGTCTTCAGAAATGGTTGCCACATCAGCTGATTTTACTTTTTTATAACCTTGTGCTGCAACTACTACATATGAATTTTTAATATTAATTCCTAAATTTTTTGCTTCATCAATAATTTCTGATTGTGGATTTGATCTTGAATCTAAAACTATAGGCTCAACTCCATGTTTTTTAAATTCAATTGCGGATTCATAGCCACTATCATTGTTTGTAAATACTAAAGGTTTTTTTCCAACTAAGACACCATAAACTTTTAAATATTCTTTAGCTGCAGATGAGAGCATTACTCCAGGAGTATCATTATTTCCAAAAACAATTGGTCTTTCAATTGATCCAGATGAAATTAGTACTTCTTTTGCTCTAATGTACCAAAGTCTTTTGTTTGGATGATATTTTTTAGTTTTAGGTAAATGATCACTAACTTTTTCAGACATTACCAACATGTTGTGATCATAGTATCCAAAAACTTGAGATCTATTTTTTACGGTTACATTAGGCATCTCTTTTAATTCTGAAATAATACCGTCAGCCCAATCTTTTCCAGATTGATTACCTATATTCACATCGCTCGTTAATAATGAACCACCGTATCTTGGTTTATCTTCAGCTAAAATAACTTTGGCTCCATTTTTAGCTGCAGAATAAGCGCTCGCTAAACCTGATGGTCCAGATCCAGCAATTAAAAGATCACAATACTCATATTTATGTTCATATCTCTCTTTGTCATGTTTTGTTGAAGCTACACCTAATCCAGCTGCTTTTCTTATAAATGGCTCATAAATTTTATACCAAAAGCTTTTTGGCCACATAAAAGTTTTATAATAAAATCCAGCTGGTAAAAATATTTTTAAAAAATTATTTATTGCTCCAATATCAAAATTGACACTTGGCCAACAATTAACACTGCTTGCCTCTAATCCTTCAAATAATTCTTGTTCAGTTGCTTTAATATTTGGCTCCGTTTCACCATTTCTATAAAGTTGAACAACTGCATAAGGTTCATCAACTCCTGCACCAAAAAACCCTCTTGGTCTATGATATTTAAAACTTCTACCAACTAAATGAACACCATTTGCCAATAAAGCTGAAGCTAATGTATCACCTTCATAACCAAAATAAGATGTACCGTTGAACTTAAAAGAAATTTTTTTATTTCTATTTATTAAGCCACCTGTTTCTATTCTATAACTTTGAGTCATTAAGCAATTTCTTCGTTAGCTTTATAAGTATTGAATATTTCGTGAGTTGCAGTATCTCTTTCAACTTTAATCCACTGTCTGCAACCAGATAAATGCTGCCAAAGTTCTAAATGTTTTCCTCTGGGACTAACTCTATTGTATACGAAATTATCCCATTCTTGATCTATAACTTCTTTATTTAGTTCTGGTCTTTTAACAGTAGCATCTCCACCATAAGAAAATTCATTTTGAGATCTCATTCCACAATGTGGGCATTTAATATGTAACATTTATGAAATCCAAGTTTTTGTACCAAGACCTTTTTCATCAATAAGATGACCAGTGCTAAATCTGTTCAAACTGTATCCTGCATTTAATTCATGAACTCTATCTTGAGCGATTGTATGTGCAAATGTCCATCCTGATGCTGGAGTTGCTTTAAAACCTCCGTAGCACCATCCACAATTTAAATACAAACCATCAATGTGAGTTTTATCAATTATTGGTGAACCATCCATTGACATGTCCATGATTCCACCCCACGTTCTTAGCATTTTTAATTTACTTAAAAATGGCATCATTGCAATTCCTTCAGATAAAACATGTTGTAATGTTGGAAGATTACCTCTTTGAGCATAACTATTATAACCATCAAGGTCTCCACCCATTACCATTTCACCTTTATCTGATTGACTAATATAAAAGTGACCTGCACCAAAAGTTACAACTTTATCTAAAACTGGTTTCACTGGTTCAGAAACACAAGCTTGTAAAAGATGAGTTTCAATTGGCAAAGTCATATTTAATTTTTCTGCTAAAATATTTGTGCTACCAGCAACGCAGAGTCCAACTTTCTTTGCTTTAATATTTCCTCTAGATGTTCTGATCCCTTTTATTTTTCCTGCAGAAACATCAAAACCTGTGACCTCGCAATTTTGAATTATATCTACTCCCATTGAGTCAGCTTGACGTGCATATCCCCAAGCGACTGCATCATGACGAGCAGTTCCAGCGCTTGGTTGCATTAATCCACCAAAGATTGGAAATCTTACGTTATCTGAAAAGTCAGCCATTGGAATTAATTCTTTTACTTCTTCTCTGTTTAAAAGAACTGCATCAATTCCATTTAATCTCATTGAGTTTCCTCTTCTTGCATATGCATTCATTTGTGCATCTGAATGTGCGAGATTAATAATTCCTCTTGGAGAAAACATTACGTTGTAATTTAAGTCCTGACTCATCTTTCTCCATAAATCCATTCCAAACTCACTGAAAAGACCATTTTCATCGTGCATATAATTTGATCTTATAATCGTAGTGTTACGTCCAACATTTCCACCACCAATCCATCCTTTTTCAATGATTGCTACTTTTGTAATTTGATGTTCTTTAGCTAAATAATAAGCGGTGGCTAACCCATGGCCTCCACCCCCGATGATTACAACATCATACTCCTCTTTCGGATTTGGATCTTTCCAAGCTAAATCCCAATTTTGATGTCCTGTTAATGCATTTTTAACTAAGCTAAAAATAGAATACTTTTGCATAAATAAATTTTATATTAATGAATTTAAATAGTTCTTATTTTTTTTATATATATTTTTTAGAAGTTTCCAAAGATGTTAAAAAAGGATAAGAAGTCAGCAGTTAAATATTTTATAATTTAAAGGATTATTAATGAGTGAAATAAAATCAGATATTCAAATAGCTAGAGAAGCTAAAATGCAACCAATAAAAGACATATTGTCAAAGATAGATGTGCCTGATGAGAATTTTGCTTTTAGTCCTATGGGTAGACATATTGCAAAGATAAATTTGGAATATTTAGATACCCTTAAAAATAAAAATGGTAAATTAATTTTAGTTACTGCGATCACTCCTACCCCAGCTGGCGAGGGTAAAACAACAACATCAGTTGGATTAAACGATGGTTTAAATAAAATTGGAAAAAAATCTATTGTTTGCTTAAGAGAACCAAGTCTAGGACCATCATTTGGAATGAAAGGTGGAGCTGCTGGTGGTGGTTATGCGCAAGTAGTACCAATGGAACAAATCAACCTTCATTTTACTGGAGACTTTCACGCTATTACATCAGCCCACAATTTATTATCTGCATTAATAGATAATCATATTTACTGGGGTAACAAACTTAATATTGATGTAAGAAGAGTTGTTTGGAGAAGAGTAATGGATATGAATGATAGGTCGTTAAGATCTATAATTGTTGATTTGGGTGGAGTTGCCAATGGTTACCCTAGACAAGATAGTTTTGATATAACTGTTGCTTCTGAATTAATGGCTATTTTCTGTTTAGCAACAGATTTAAAAGATTTAGAAAACAGAATTGGTAATATCACAATTGGTTATACGAGAGATAAACAAGCAATTTATGCAAAAGATTTAAATGCTCAGGGCCCGATGACAGTTTTGCTTAAAGAAGCAATAAGACCAAATGTAACTCAAACGTTGGAAAATAATCCCGCAATAATTCATGGAGGACCTTTTGCAAATATTGCTCATGGATGTAATTCTGTAATTGCAACTAAGGCAGGATTAAAATTAGCTGATTATGTAGTCACAGAAGCAGGATTTGGGGCTGATTTAGGAGCTGAAAAATTTTTAGATATAAAATGTAGAAAATCAGGTCTTAAACCAGACTGTGTTGTTATTGTAGCAACAATTAGAGCACTAAAAATGCATGGGGGAGTTACTAAAGAAGATTTAAAAAAAGAAAATTTAACTGCTTTGAAAGAAGGGATGGTAAACCTTAGAAGACATATTAACAATATTAGAAAGTTTGGATTACCTGTAACTGTAGCAATTAATCATTTTATTACTGATACAGAGAATGAAATGAAATCTTTGTTAGATTTTTGTGAAACACAAGGTGTAAAAGCTTCAAAATGCAGTCATTGGTCTAATGGTAGTGAAGGAACAATAGAACTAGCTAAAAATGTTATAGAAATTTGTGAAGATAAAAAAGATACATTTAAATTTTTATATGAAGATGATCTTTCGTTATTCAAAAAAATTGAAAAAATTGCACAAGAAATATATAGCGCTAGTGAAGTAGTAGCGGATACAAAAGTTAGACAACAGCTAAAAGATTTTGAGGAAAAAGGCTATGGTAAGCTACCTGTTTGTATTGCAAAAACTCAATATAGTTTTTCAACTGATCCTGGTTTGAAAGGAGCACCAACTGGACATGTGCTACCTGTCAGAGAAGTAAGGCTTTCATCAGGTGCTGAATTTGTTGTTGTTGTATGTGGAGAGATTATGACTATGCCTGGACTTCCTAGAGTACCAGCAGCTAACTCGATTAAATTAAATGAAAAAGGCGAGATTGAAGGATTATTCTAAATTAAGATAATCTAACCAATTCTCTAATTCTCTCATTCTGGAAAGTTTATCTAATTTTTTATTTTCTATTTCTATGTTTTTAATATGATCATCTATATGATTTTGATCTTTAAAAGCACCACGTTCTATAAGTCTGTCTTTTCTGAAAATAATTAAGTTAATCATCTTATTATATGAAATTTCTGGATGATACTGGAGACCCCAAACGTCACAATTTCCAATTTTAAAATTTAAGCCTTGAACATTATTAATTGGGTTTGAAGCTAGTAGTACCGAATTTTCTGGTAAAGTTACAACCTCATCAAAATTAAATGCTGGAGTATTAAACTTTTTATTTTTATTTTTATACAATAAATGATTTAAACCATTTTCATTAATTTCAATATCTCTTGCAATACCTCTATGTGATCCCTTCTCACCCTTTTTTACTTCTCCTCCTGCAGCAGTTACTGCAACCTGCATTCCCCAACATATCGCTAAAACTTTTTTAATTTTTTTTTGACATTCTTTCATAAATTCTATTTGCCTTTTTATTTCAGGAGTATTGTTATAAATATTTAAACTACTTCCTCCCCAAATAAGACCATCATAACTATCTAGGGTATCTATATTCTCACTTATATTTTCATCCGAAGATGGATTAACTACATCTATATTTAATTGGTCAGTAAAATAGGAAAGGCTATGTTTTAAACTTTCTGTATGAGTTTGAATTCCAGCCTCTGAGAAACTTTGATTTTCCTCTTTTAAATTACCCTCTACAACCAAAATTTTCTTCATTAAAATAACTCTCCTGAAATACTTTTTTTATACATCTCATTTAAATCTTCTTGTGTTATTTTTTTTGGATTACTTCCTGTAGATGGATCTTCAAATGCCATTAAAGAAAGTTTTTCTAAGTCAATTTCACTACATTCCATAACATCTGAAAGTTTATGAGGAATATTTAAATCTTTACGCAAATTTAATATCCATTCTAAAAAACTTTCAAATGTATTATTTAAATTTAGATAATTACAAATTGATACAATCTTGGTTTCAATAACAGATTTGTTGAAAGTTAAAACATAAGGCATAAATATTGCGTTTGTTAAACCATGATGTACATCGAATTGAGCATTTATTGGATGGCTTAGCGAGTGAATTGCTCCAAGACCTTTTTGAAATGCAGTAGAACCCATACTTGAAGCGGCTAACATTTCAGATCTAGCTTCTATATTCTTGCCATTTGTATAAGCTTCAATTAATGAATTCTTAATCAATCTCATACCCTCTAGAGCAATACCATCTGCCATTGGATGAAATCCTGGGGCACAAAAAGCTTCAAGATTGTGAGCAAGTGCATCCATACCTGTTGCGGCCGTTATTCTCGGTGGAAGTTCTTTAGTTAAATTTGGATCTAAAATTACTATAGAAGGTAAAATTTTTGGATGAAAAATTATTTTTTTTATTCCTGTTTCCTCATTTATAATAGCTGAAGCTCTTCCAGTTTCTGAGCCTGTTCCTGCAGTAGTTGGAATTGCTATAATTGGAGAAATTTTATTTCCATCAGCTCTTGTCCAGTAATCACCTATATCCTCAAAATCCCATATAGGTCTATTTTGGCCACACATAAAGGCTATTCCCTTTCCAACATCTAACGCACTACCTCCTCCAAAAGCAATTACACCGTCACAATTTTTTTCTATATATAAGGAGACCCCTTCAGTTACGTTTTTTCCAGTTGGGTTTCCTGAAAATTTTGAAAATACATTTAAACTATCAAAGTCATTTTTTAATTTTTCAATTACTTTTGATGTCATTGATAAATTTAAAAGGTCTTTATCAGTTACAAAAAGAGGACTTTTAATTTTTAAGTTATAACAGGCCTCTGCGAGATCTTCAATTTTGCCCTCTCCAAACCAAATATTTGTAGGATAATTCCAATTCATATTATTCTTTTAAAAAGAGTATATTTATCTGTTTTATTTATCACTTAAAAACTAATTATTTATTAAATCTAAATATAAAGCTGCTGACCAAGAAAAATTATTTGCGCCCATAGGTTTTCCATTCTTGCAACTATAATATTCATGAAATCCTTTTTTTTCTACCAATCTAATAGTGCTTTCTTTAATTTTTTTTGAGTATTTTTCGTCTTTATTAACGAGACCCTTGCATAGAAACCAATTACAGTTAACCCAAACTGGACCTCTCCAATAACGTTTTTCCTCAAAAGTTTGATGATTAGGTTTGATTGATGAAAAAAAATATTTTTCATTTAAATTATGTTTCTTTAAGTTTTTAATTAAAATATTATTTATTTTACTATTTTTAATATCAGCGTACAAAATCAAATAATTTGTTATTGATGGAACGAATATTTTTTTTTTATTTCTAAGATCATAAGAAAAAAAAGTTTCTTTTTTCTTATCAAAAAATTTTAAAATACTTTTCTCAGTAATTTTTATATAATTAGATATTTTTGAACTATTTATATTAAATTTTTTTAAAAGAATGATTAAATCTTTATTTGCTTTAAGAAATATAGAATTAAATCCAATATCAACAACATTAAATAACGAAGTTTTAAATATTTTTCTTGGATCATATTTCTTTTTTCTTAAATCATTTTTAATTGTTACATATCTATCATAATCAATGTTAAGAGGTCTATGTTCAGGATTAACAACTTTATTATCAGCTCTTTTGTATTGAATATTTTTTTCAATTTCTACTTTTTTCATTGGTTCATCCCATAAGGAAGAGTTATCATAACCACTTTCCCAAGGATGAAGTATTGAAACTAAACCGGTTTTTTTAGGATCTCTATATTTGATAAACCACTCATGAGATTTCTTAATTTTAATTATAAATTTTTTAATTTCTTTTTTTTGAATATTAGTAATTTTATTTTTATCTATTATTTGTTTCAAAATACTTACAAGTACAGGAGGCTGAGTAATTCCAGATGAGCGAATTTTATTTCCACAGTTCCATGCGGTATGATTAGGATAATAATTTGTATCTGTATTATGAAACAATATATGTGGGATCATTCCATCCTTCCATTGACCATCTAAAAGTGTCTTTATTTCTTTTAATGCAAAATTTAAATTAAAGTAGGAATACCCTAATGCAATAAATGCTGAGTCCCAGTTCCATTGAGCAGGATACAGCTTGTTATTCGTCGGCAAGGTATATCCCTTCTTTCTATTTCCAATTAAAATTTTTTGGACTTTTTTAATATGCTTATTCATTATCCTTTAACACTTCCTGACGTTAATCCACTAACTAAATATTTTTCAAAATAAACAAAAATAAATAAAATTGGTAAAGTTACAACGACTGAACCAGCCATCAAATATTGTCTTGGTGTTTCGGCTCCAACATTTAAAAACTGTATCGCTCTTGATAGTGTAAATGAGCTAGGACTATCTAAAAACATAAGTGAAAATAAAAACTCATTCCAAGCAATCATAAATACATATAATGCTACAGAAGCAATTGCCGGTAAACTTAAAGGTAAAATAATTTTAACGATTATTCCAAACCAATTTTGTCCATCCATTATACCTGCTTCTTCAAGCTCTTTTGGTATGCTTTTGAAATATCCTTGGAGCATATAAATTGCCACTGGCAGAGTTGTGGCAGTATAAATAATCAATAATCCAAATACAGAATTTCTTAACCCTAATTGACTAAAAACAGTATAGAGAGGAATTACAAGTACTATCGCAGGGAACATATATATAATTAAAATGGAGGTAGACAAAAAATGTTTTCCAAAAAAGTTTAATCTTGCAACTGCGTAAGCAGCTGGGATCCCAAGCAATAAAGTAATTATAACTGTGCCTACTGATACAATTGAACTATTCAGCATATACTTGCCAAAATTATATTCTGTGAAGACTATAATATAGGATTTGAATAAAGATTTTATATCTTGTGTTAAATCGACACTGAAATCTAAAGGATTAGTTAATAAAAGAGCCTGTGTTTTAAAACTTGTAACTAACATCAAGTAAAATGGAAATAAAATTACAAAAGAAAAAAAGATTATTCCAAACAAAGTTAAAAAATCAAAAAATATAATTTGTGCAGAAAAATCATAATTAAAATGTTTTTTGTTATAGTTAGATAGTTTATTAACAAAAAATAATAGGATCAAAAATGTTCCTATATAATGCCAAATAGGTAAAGAACTATTAATAAAATAATCAATCAATACAAACACTGATGATAATATAATCACTATAGATAGTTTATTTAATTTTTCACTCAAGAAAATTGAAACAAAAGAAATTATAATTCCACTTAAAAAATAAAAATTGAAATTTAAAGATTTAAGCTCAATTCCTTGTAACGTAGATAGTATTTTCCAAATAGAAATTAGAGAAAATAAAAAAAACGAAGAAATTATACTGAAAGTGATAATTGATTTAACTCTCATTGGCCCTTTTTCCTATCAGTTTAAAATAAATTAACATGAAAAATAAAAGTAATAGTACAATCACCATCGATACAGCTGATCCCATTCCAATATCTCCTATTGAAAACCCCTGTTCATAAACATTTATTGGAAGCGTTCTGGTTCCTGAGGCACCACCAGTTAAAAGGAAAATATCCTCAAACTTATTAAAGTTCCAAATAAATCTGATCATAAATAAAATAGAAATCACTGCTGTTATCTGTGGCAGTGTTATATTCATAAATTTAGTATAAGGCCCAGCTCCATCAATATCTGCTGCCTCATATAGTTCTTTAGGAACTGCTTGAAGTCTTGCTAATATAAAAAGAAATGCTAACGGAAAATATCTCCAGATTTCAAAGATAATAACGGTTGTTAAAGCTAATCTTAATTTAAATTCAAAACCAAAAACAAAAATTGATACATACTTTTGCCCCAACAAATTTATTGGCTTATCAATGATATTATAATTGAGGAGCAGATTATTTAAAGTACCACTATTGGGATCTAATAGGAGTTCCCAAGTAAAAGCCAGAGCAACAACAGGAGCTACGTAGGGAAACAATAACGTGCTCCTAATAAAACTTCGACCTCTAAAGTTTTGATTTACCATTTGGGCTGATAAAATTCCAAAAACAATTGCGCCAACTGTTCCAAAAAAAGTATAATAAAAAGTTGTTAATAATAAATCTTTAAATTCATAGTTCGTGAATACTTTTTTAAAATTTGATAAAGTAAAATCACTTGTCAAAAGAATGTTGTCTGCTTTTCCTTTTAAATTTGGTTTGTTTAACTTAAATTTTTTTTTATTAATTTTTTCACCGTTTTTTGTTTCAAAAAAAATTACAAATTGCTCTCTATATTTTTTAGACCAATCACCAAAATCACACCGAACTTTATTTGAAATAAACCTACATCTCTCATCTAAATCTACTGGCTGAACATTGTTTGGAAATTTGTCTTGAAATTTAACATCTCTAATATCTTGAATTAAAGAGCTATTTCTTAATTTATAGACAATTTTAATTTTTGAGTCTTCGTTTTTAACAGATTTAACTATTTTTTTTGCTCTTGGCTCTGGAATTCTTATATCTTTTAATTGAACTTCTTTAAAACTAATCCATACGTTTGAAAATATTGGGAACAATACTATTGCAAATACAATCAGAACTGCTGGCAAAGTTAAAGCATATGCAGTTCTTTTTTCTATTTTTGAAAGTGAATTACTCATAAAAAAAGCGGATAATTAATATTATCCGCTTTTTTCAAAAAATTAAAAAATTAATTAAACTTTTTTAATGATTTGTTGATCATATCTACTGCCTCATCAACATCAATTTGATCATCAATATACAATCTTGTTATACGGTTTAAAAATTGAGAATTGATAATCTTAGAAGCTCTTGAAAGTTCGCCTTCTTTAACTCCCCATCTACTCGCAGTATCTAAACCAGCAACAATATTGTTGATTACATCTTCTGAATACAAATCTGTCAAAGCAGCTTTTCTGTCAACACCAACTGGTAATTTACTCCAAGCTTTTGTGAAAGCCTCAGGATCAGTTGAGTTTCCTCTTCTGACTGGAAATTTACCTTCTGGTGCAATTGATAATGTGCTCGTATAACCTTCGTCCATTGAATACATTACAAATTGTTTTGCTTCATCAGTGTCAGCATCTGCAGTTATTCCAAAGTATCTTACATCTGCCCAAGCAGCACCGCTTTTATTACCTGGTCCACTAAAATTAGTTATAAAACCAGTTTTGGATGCTAATTCCGATGATGTTGGGTCGTCATTTATTGTTGGTGGCGCTGAGTCTCTTAAGCCAGCAAGTTCATCCATAATAAATGGAGACCAAATAATCATTGGAGTTTTTCCAGCAAAATAAAGTTCTCTTGACTGTTTCCAGTATAATTCTCCTGGAGGACTCGCTTTTGCGATTACTTTATAAAACTCTAAAGCTCTTTTTAATTTCCAGCCTTGATTTTTTACTCCACCTTTTTTTACAACATTTACTCCGTTGGCTAATAAAACATGCTCTAAAACCTGACTCATAAAGTTTTCATCTGTTTTAGTTGCAGCAACAAAACCAAACATATCGTCAGATGATAATGCTTCTACTGCTTTAACGATATTTTCATAACTTGTTGGTGGTTCTAAGCCAGCTTTTTTAAATAGATCTTTTCTATAAACGACCATCTGTGTCCAGCCATCTACAGGTACAGCAGCTATCTTAGTTCCTTTTTTAGCCATGTTTAAAGCACCAGGCGCAAATGTTTTCTTACCTAGTTCTTTAACAACGTCATTATTAGCATCAACATCTAAGATGCCAGCTTCAGCCCATGGTAAAACGTACTGAAGTGTGTGATATATTACATCAGGTAAATCACCAGCAGCAGCAGCAGCTGTTGCTCTCTTACCTAATTCTTTTTCGTCTATTGGAATAACTTCAACTCCAATACCAGTCTTAGCTTCGAAAGCTTTGGCCATATCCTCTTGCTTAGCCATCCTTGCTGGTTGAGTTTCGGTTGTCCAAAACTTGATATCTGCTAAAGCAACATTATTAATAAAAAATGCTAAAGCAGATAATAATATTAATGTTTTTCTAAACATTGTTATCTCCTTTTATTTTTCTTTATTAAAACCTTATCCTTTTAAAAAAGCAATATCTTATGCAATAGTGTCATATCTCAGTTGACTAAGTTACAAAAAGAAATGAAAAAGACCTTTATTTAAAGGCTAAATTATTACTATCAAATAAATGACATTTGTTTAGATCGAAGCTCAAGCTAAGACTGTCACCAACATTGACTTTGCTAGCACCATCAGTTTGAACTACTAGAGGTTCTCCCTCTTTTTCTAGATATAAAAAAGTTGAAGAGCCTAATTTTTCAATTACAAATACTTTGCTTTCCCAGCATTTTTCAGCAGTATTGATTAAGATATTTTCTGGTCTGATACCAATCTTTACACTATCGCCTGGTGAAACTTTATCTGAAGTTTTAGGAACAATAATTTTTCCTTGCCCTGAAATTTCAACTTCAGTGCCAGAGCTATTTGAGCTTATTACTTTAGTATTAATAAAGTTCATCTTTGGTGAACCAATAAATCCACCAACGAATAAATTTTCTGGCTCATTATATAGTTTTAATGGTGATCCTTTTTGAGAAACAATACCTTGATCTAACACAACTATATCATCTGCAAGCGTCATTGCTTCAGTTTGATCATGAGTAACATAAATCATCGTCGCATTTAATTGATCATGTAATTTAGCAAGCTCTACTCTCATCTGAACTCTTAAAGCTGCATCTAAATTAGACAAAGGTTCATCGAATAAAAATACTTTTGGTTTCCTTGTAATTGCTCTACCAATTGCAACTCTTTGTCTTTGTCCTCCTGACAATTGTTTTGGTTTTCTCTCTAAGTATTCCTCAATTTGAAGAATTTTAGCAGCCTCCATAACTCGCTCAGTAATTTCATCTTTAGATTTTTTTTCAATTTTTAAACCAAAAGCCATGTTGTCAAACACTGTCATGTGAGGATACAAAGCATATGATTGAAAGACCATTGCTATATTTCTTTCTTTAGGAGGCAGATCGTTTACAACTTGTCCATCAATTGAAATTGTTCCTGAGTTGATCTCCTCTAAACCAGCAATCATTCTCAGCATTGTTGATTTACCACATCCACTAGGCCCAACTAATACAGTGAAAGATTCACTTTTAATATCTAAAGATACATCTTTAATTACGTGTGTAGATCCAAAAGATTTATTTATATTTGAAATATTTATCTCAGCCATTTTGAGTTAATATTTATATTGTAATTTTATTTTATATTTGTTTATATTTAGAAAGCATATTTATAAACTGGAGAAATTACAATGAGCAAAATTGCAATTATTGGAGCAGGACCCTGTGGTCTTTCAATGTTAAGAGCGTTTGAACACCTAGAGATTAAAGGTGAAAAAATTCCCGAAATAGTTTGTTTTGAAAAACAAGAAGATTGGGGAGGTTTGTGGAATTATAATTGGAGAACAGGCAGTGACCAATATGGAGATCCAGTTCATAATAGTATGTATAGATATTTATGGTCAAATGGCCCTAAAGAATGTTTGGAGTTTGCAGATTATTCTTTTGATG
This sequence comes from uncultured Pelagibacteraceae bacterium, assembly GCA_902560805.1. Taxonomy (GTDB): domain Bacteria; phylum Pseudomonadota; class Alphaproteobacteria; order Pelagibacterales; family Pelagibacteraceae; genus Pelagibacter. The sequence continues at coordinate 181,957 of CACENW010000001.1, forward strand.
AACATTTTGGACAACCAATTCCTTCTTTTCCACCTAGAGAAGTGTTGCAAGATTATATTCTTGGTAGAGTAAGTAAAGGTAAAATTAAAAATAAAGTAAAACTAAATACAAAAGTAACGAATGTAACTTTTAATAATGAAAAATTCGAAATCACTTATCAAGACAAAGCTAAAAATGAAATTTCAAAAGATACATTTGATTACTTAGTTGTATCTACTGGTCATTTTTCTGTTCCGTTTATACCTGAGTATAAAGGAATGAATTCTTTCCCAGGAAGAATAATGCACTCTCACGATTTCAGAGATGCAGAGGAGTTCAGAGGAAAAGATGTGATCGTTTTAGGAAGCAGTTATTCAGCTGAAGATGTTGCTCTACAATGTAATAAATACGGAGCTAAAAGTGTAACTATTGGATATCGAAATGCTCCTATGGGATTTAAATGGCCCAAAGGTATGAAAGAAGTTCATTATCTTGATAGATTGGAAGGAAAAAAAGCAATTTTTAAAGATGGTACTGAACAAGATGCAGATGCAATTATATTATGCACTGGCTACCTACATCATTTTCCATTCTTAGATGAAAGTTTAAAATTAAAAACACACAACAGATTATATCCACCAAAATTATATAAAGGGGTAGTTTGGCAGGACAATCACAAACTTCTTTATCTTGGTATGCAGGATCAATTCCATACTTTTAATATGTTTGATTGCCAAGCTTGGTTTGCAAGAGATGTAATTATGGGAAAAATTCAAATGCCAAGTGCTGATGAAATTAATAAAGATATCAATAAATGGGTTTCTATGGAGGAAAAATTAGAAAACCCAGATCAAATGATTGATTTTCAAACTGAGTACACAAAAGAACTTCATGACATGTCTGATTATCCAAAAATAGATTTTGAATTAATCAGAAAACATTTCAAAGAGTGGGAACATCATAAAGTAGAAGATATCTTAACTTACAGAAACAAATCGTTTTCATCTCCTGTTACTGGTTCTGTTGCGCCTATACACCATACTCCATGGGAAACTGCTATGGATGACTCAATGAAGACTTTTTTAAATAAGTAATTAATAATTAATTTTTAATTTTTTATTTTTTGCGATTGCGCTTAATAATGCATGCATAAGTGGTATTTTATTTTTTTTGATTTTTTTTAATACATAAGGTGTAATCTCTTTAGCAAGATCAGCGCCCTCTACTGTAACGTTTTTCATGAATTTTTTTTTTGCAATTTTAAAATTGTATCCTTTTCCTAAATATTCACCCATTTTACTGTTTCTCCCTCCAACAGCGCTGACATATAAGTCGCCAACACCAGCCAAACCATGAACAGTTTCTTTTTTGCCTCTAAAATATTTTACTAAATATTCCATTTCATCTAACGATTTTCTAAACAAAGCTGAAGCAGTATTGTCACCCTCCCCTGATCCAATAATCATGGAATATATATTTTTTATTGCAGATGAAAATTCAACACCCTTTACATCGCTTGAGTACTCTGTTTTGTAATATTTAGTTGAGATTAATTTTCCTATATTTTTTGCTATATTGATATTCTTATTTGCAATCACAGTATAACTCTTGATTTTATTTGCCAATTCTTTTGCCAAACAAGGTCCTTTTAATACTGAAATATTTAAATTTTGATTTTCTTTGCTTAATTGTTCTGACATCGTAATAATTTTATTAATATTTTGATCAAACTTAAGACCTTTTGTCAAAACAAGAATAGAGTTTTTTCTTTTTATATTTTTTAAATACTGTCTGACCATTTCAATTCCAATAGAACTTACAGCAACAACAACCAAGTCCCATTTTTCATTAAGTAATTCTGATGAAAATTTTTTGATAGAAACTTTTTTTGATAATTTAAGTTTTAATGTTGGATGAAATTTATTTTTTTTTAATAATTTTTTTTGAAAATCTTTGTTATATGGTTCGGTCAAAGTTACTTTATGATTATTATCAACTAAAGGAAACGTAAACGCAGCACCCATTGCACCAGCTCCAATTACTAAAATCTTATTCATAGATTAAACTAAGCTAAAGTCTTTTTAATTGCTAATTTCCAACCATTTAAAAGATCTTTTCGAAAATTTTGTTTCATTTTAGGTTTAAATATTCTGTCTTTTTTCCACATATCTTTAATCTGATTAAAAGATTTATATTCTCCTATTTGATATCCAGCCAACAAAGCCACACCCAAAGCAGTTGTCTCTAATATTTTTGGTCTAACAACTTTTAAATTAATAATGTCAGCTAAAAATTGTGTGAACCAATTATTTGCAACCATTCCACCATCTACTTTAACTATTTTTGGTTTCAAACCATCCTTGTTCATTGAATCAAACAAATCAAAACTTTGATAACCAACAGACTCTACTGTTGCCCTCACTATACTTTTCCAATCACTGTCTCTTGTTAATCCTGTAATTACTCCTCTAGCATCTGGTCTCCAATAAGGAGCTCCCATTCCACTAAAAGCTGGTACAACAAAAACACCGTCATTAACTTTAGAGGACTTTGAAATCTTTTCAGTTTCAGGCGCTTTTTTTATTAATTTTACTTTATCTCTTAACCATTGAACTCCTGCGCCCGCTATAAAGATTGAACCTTCTAAGGCGTAAGTATTTTTATTATTTAATCGATAGCAAATAGTAGTCAGTAATTTGTTTTTTGAATTAATTTTCTTTGGACCGGTGTTCATAATAACAAATGCACCAGTGCCATATGTACTTTTTATAGATCCTTTTTCAAAACAAGTTTGTCCAAATGCTGCGGCCTGCTGATCTCCAAGAACTGCGGAAATTGAAATTTCAACTCCTGTAATTTTTTTATCTGTTTTTCCAAAATTATCTGCTGAGTTTTTAACTTCTGGTAAAATTTTTTGTGGAATATTTAGTTTTTTTAAAATTTCTTTGTCCCATTTATTGCTATTAATATTATACAGCATTGTTCTGCTTGCATTAGATGCTTCAGTTAAATGTTGCTTACCTTTTGTTAATTTCCAAATCAAAAATGTATCTACAGTTCCAAATAATAAATCATTTGAACTAAGTAATTTTTTTGAAATTTTTACATTATCTAAAATCCATTTAATTTTAGTTGCTGAGAAATATGGATCTATAAATAATCCAGTTTTATTTCTAAATAAATTTTCATAATTTTTTTTCTTAAGTAATTTACAGTAATCTTGGGTTCTTCTATCTTGCCATACAATTGCATTATAAATTGGCTTACCTGTTTTTTTATTCCATAAAATTGTAGTTTCTCTTTGATTTGTAATTCCGATTGTTAGTATATGACCTTTTAATTTTTTTGCTTTATTTATTACCTGTTTTAAAGCTTTAAGTGTTGTGGACCATATTTCATTAGGATTATGTTCAACCCAACCATTTTTTGGAAAATATTGTTTAAACTCATATTGTGAAACAAAAACAATATTACCTTTTGTATCAAATAAAATTACTCTTGATGATGTTGTTCCTTGATCGATAGAAATAATAAATTTTTTCAATGGACTAAGCTATGCCTAAATGTTTTTTTCTTTTCTCAACCCAAGTTCTGATTAAATTATCAAAAATCAAACCTATGAAAGCAACACAAATACCCAGTGTTAAACCTATTCCAGCTCCATTTTTATCTGACAATGCTTTTAAAATATATTGTCCTAAATCTTCTGTACCAATAAAAGCTCCTATAATCACCATAAATAAAGCAAATACGATGGTTTGATTTATCCCAAGCATCATATGTGGAAAGGCTAAAGGAAATTCAATCTTAGTTAATCTTTGAAATTTATTTACACCAGACATAGTTGCGGCTTCATGCAAACCAACTGGAACACTTCTTAATCCTTCAATAGTATATCTGGTTGCTGGAATCGTTGCGTAAACAATTACTGCAATTAAAACTGAAGTATCTGTAATTCCAAATAACATCATTACTGGAATTAAGTATACGAATGATGGAAAAGTTTGAAAAATATCACAAACCCCTAACATAAACGCTGCGGACTTTTTATTTTGGAAACATAAAGTTCCAACAGTAAAACCTATTAAACAAGAAACTACCACTCCAAAAGTTGCCATGTATAATGTAACTAATGCTCTGTCCCACCATGGACTTAATGCTATAAATAGAGTTAAAGCAGCAACAACTAATGCTGATCTAATTCCTCCAATTAAATATCCAGCACCTACAGCTAATACTAAAGTAGCAACTGCTGGCATTCTTAAATATAAAGCCCTCATGGGTTGAAGCACATCTACAATTAACCAAGTATTAAATGCTTTTATGTAAACAAAAAATGTATCAAAAATCCAATCAACACCTTTGTTCCAAAAATCAGCTGTTGAAATTCCTTTGTTATGAGGAACTTCAAATAAATAATTAAACGTATCTTTAAAAACAAATGTTCCAATATAAGCAAGAATTATTCCAACAACTATTGATCCACCAAAAAATATAATATTTTTATTTCGTTGGTAAAAAGTAAGATTACCAAAATAGTCTTGTTGTTGATTTGCCCAAGCTAATGACATTTTATCTAATAAAATTGCAATCAAACTAATACACAAACCCGCTTCAAGAGCTAGACCAATATTAAGTTGGTTTAGAGCAAGTAATAAGTTAAATCCTAATCCTTTAGCACCAATAAATGCAGAGATTACTGCCATAGAAAAACAAACCATAATAACTTGGTTAACCCCAATTAAGATATCTCTTCTTGCAGTTGGAATAAGTACTTTGGTCATTAGCTGCCAGTTTGTGCAACCACTCATTCTTCCAGCTTCGATTACTTCTGGAGGAACTGCCCTTAGTCCAAGAATAGTTAATAAAATCATTGGAGGCACTGCTACTACCATTGTAATTATTACAGCTGCATGATCACCAACACCAAATAAAACAAGTGCAGGAACTAATACTGCGTATTGAGGCATTGTTTGCATTACTAAAAGAATTGGATACAAAGCATTTTCAACTCTTTTACTTTTATAAGCAGCAATACCTAAACTGATTCCAAATACAAATGACAATGGAACTGCAACTAATATAAAAGAAAGTGTTTGCATAGAAGGTTTCCACTGACCAAATATTGAAATATAAACCATTGTTAAACCTGCAAATAAAGCAAGTCCTTTACCACTCAATTTATATGCAAGTATTGTTGCTCCAGCCGCAACTATAGTCCAAGGTAATCCAGGTAATTCCAACCAAGGATAAGCATCAATAAAATCCCAGCTAGTGAACGCAACTATAGTTTCTAATCCTCCAAGTAAAATTTCTCTAATTAATTCAATTAAAAACGTCATAAAAGCGGTTAAATTTCTACTTATCTGTAATAATAAAGGTCTAGTTTTGAACTCTTGAGTATCTTCATTCCAAAATTCCATTGGCATCCACTCATTCATTAAGAAAAATAAAGAGTCGTTTATCCAGATAGGCAACCAACCAAGCAAAGGAGGCAATCTCCAAAATACATCAAAAGCATAATATCGGACTTCTTTACCTAGAAAAAAATAGACACTTTGGTTAGGATCTTTTACAAATTCTGCTTGACCTCTTATAAACTTATAAGTTTCAGGAACATCGATTGCAAAACATAAAGCAAAAAATACAATTAACAAAAATAACCATTGGAATAATTTTGGATATTTTTTTAAATACTCCATATTTTAGCTATTATTTTTTCTTCCTCCAAAAACTGTATCAATAATTGTTGAAGGTTTTATTGAGCCAATAATATTATTATTTGAGTCAACCACTCCTACAATTTTTTCTTGAGTGAGAATTTTTTCTGCAACGTTTTCTATTATATCGTCTTTTGAAACTTTAATATCTCCTAAATTATCTTTATTGGAACTATCCATTACATCTTCAATGACTAAAACTTTCTCTCTTGGAACTTCCTCAGTAAATTTTCTTACATATTCGGTCGCAGGATTTAAAACTATATTAGCTGGTGTATCTAACTGCTCTATTATTCCATCTTTCATTATAGCAATTCTATCCGCTAATTTTAAAGCTTCATCAAAATCGTGAGTAATAAACATAATAGTTTTTTGTAACTTTTCTTGCAGTCTTAAAAACTCATCTTGCATTTCTTTTCTTATTAATGGGTCTAATGCTGAAAATGGTTCATCTAAGAACCAAATATCAGGTTCCACTGCTAAGGATCGAGCAATCCCAACTCTCTGTTGTTGACCTCCTGAAAGTTCTCTTGGAAAATAATTTTCTCTTCCATCTAGCCCAACAAGTTTAACCATTTCCATTGCTCTACTAATACTATCTTCAGTCTTGATACCTTTTATCTGAAGTGGGAAAGCAATATTTTCCACAACTGTTTTGTGAGGTAACAAGGCAAAGCTTTGAAAAACCATTCCCATTTTATTTCTTCTAAGTTCAATTAACTCTTTGTTGTTCAATTGAAGCAAGTCTTGGCCTTCTATAAAAATTTTTCCTCCTGTTGCATCTGTTAACCTTGAAATACATCTTAGTAATGTTGATTTACCTGATCCAGACAAACCCATCACTACTAGCATTTCTCCCTTTGCAACTTCAAATGAAGCGTTGTTCACTCCAACTATACAGCCCTTTTCTTGAAATGTTTTTGCATCAACATTGCCGTTAGACTCTTCAAGCATTTTTTTGGCATTCTCACCAAAAATTTTATAAACTGACTCACACTTAATAACGGTCTCAGACATAAATCTTCTCAAAGTTATATGATATTCAATAAAATTTAAATGTTAAATATTGTAACCTTTCATACTTAAAAATTCTTAATATAGTAAACTCTTGTATCAATTCCTGTGCTTAAGAAACTTAAAGCTTCACCACTAACAGTTATACTTTCATCTACTCCAACATTGTTTCCACTTACAGTAAAACCAGCGTAACACTTGCTTTTTTCTTCATCCCATTTAACGAAAGTTTCATCAATTTTATTTCCGTTAATCGTATAAAGTTCATGGGCTCTAAAATTTAAAAAATTAGCACCCATTATTGCTCTTTGTGGAATTAATTTCGTTGCTTTACATACTTGTTCGTATACCTCATCGGTTAATCTATAATGATCAGTTCCGTCAAAAGATACTAGTATTCCTGAAGGTAATTTAGATATTAATTCACTAAGTTTTTTTTCTTCAGCAATTCTTTGTTCTTCCAATTTCATTCTTTTAACCAGATCATCTCCCTCTCCAAATATTCCATTCAAAATACCAAAAAAAGCTATCACTATTACTGTAACTATTATTAAGCCAACAAATTGCTTTGAAGTGTTTGAGGTATCTTCTGTTTTATTTAAATTATTTTCTTTTGACATTACTCTTGTAACTTTCCATTTATCCAAGTACCTGTTTTTTGTTTACCGTCTGCCCAAGTAAATGTTCCTTGACCATTCATGAAACCTTTAGACCATTCACCTTCATATGTAGATCCATCTGGAAATGTTAAAACTCCCCTTCCACTCCATTCACTATTTTTAAATTCACCTTTATAAATGTATCCATTAGGCCATGTCTCAACTCCTTGACCTTGTTTTTTTGTTGCAACCCATTCACCTTCATAAGTTGTTTTATCGGTATAAACCCATTTGCCATAACCATTCTCACAATTTCCTTCTTTACATCCAGTGCTTCGGGCAAATACAGAAGAGCTAATTAAAAAACTAAATAATATAAATAGGAGAAGTTTTTTCATAAGTGTATTTTACATAAATTCAGATAAAAAAAAATCCCCCCCAAAATTTGGGGGAGATTTTAATTTTTTAAACTTTTATCCTTACTTAGTAAAAGCTTTCCAAACTGACTCGTTGTCAGCTAACCATTTTTTAGCTGCATCTTCGTGAGTCATTTTGTCAACGTCAACTAAAGCTGCCATAGCACCAATTTGACTTGTAGAAAATGACATCTTTTTAAATGCTCCCGCTGCATCTGGGTGAGTTTTTGGGAAATCCTCATGAACTGCTTTTTTCAAGTATCCATCAGGAGAACCACATTTACCATCACCACCATCTTCAGGTCTGCAACCTGCTGTATATGGAGGGAAATCAATAAATGTAAAACCAGCACCATCTGTGAAATTTGGTGTCCAGTTAAAGATTATAGTTCCTCTTCCTTCTTTTTCAGCTGCTGCTAATTCTGCCCAAAGTGCGTCTGCACTTCCAGCAAATTTAACCCACCAAAGATCACCTAAACCTAATGCATCAACCCTTTGCGGAATTAAATCACCATGCCAAGTTTGAGGACCTTCCAACATTCTTCCTTTTCCATCTGGAGAATCAGGTGTTGTAAAGTTTTTAGCACAGTCTGGATTTTTTAAAGCTGTCCAATCTGGTAGACCTGGGCACAGACCTTTGTCAGTAACCCAATTTGGGTAACCCATATCTTCAAGAGTTCTTGCCTCATGATCACCCCAGTCAAGTAAACCGCCTTTATCTAGAGCAGTAGTAAATGACTTACCAAATGCAGACTCCCATACTTCGTGAGAAATAGTTACGTCTCCAATTCTGATTGATTCATAAACTGCTTGTGAGTCAGCGTTTACGTATTTTACGTTGTTACCCATACTTTCAAAAATTCCACCAATAACATAAGCCATTACAATTTGTGATGACCAGTTATGAGTTGGGATTACGATGGGCTTTTTGCTATCAGCGTTAGAAATTCCTGCGAAACTTACTACAGAAATAACTAGAGCAGATAATAATGACATTATTTTTTTCATTTTTTCCCCTCTATTAATATTAATAACAACACTCTATGATAAAAAGATTAGTCAGGTAAAGGATAATTAGTTCTAAAAAATATATATATATTTAAACAATAAAAATGGTGATAAAAAATATATCAATAATAAAAAATTTTAGAAAATGTTCGGAACAAGTAAAGACATTAAATACCCTGGTTTAAATATTTTACCACCTGGAGTTGAAAGACATGTTGTTAATGGAGGTGCTCTTACAGCTTTTCAAATTTTTCCAGATGATGAATTAGAAATTATTAATAATGAAGGTAATCAAATTTGTGAAATCATTTGTTTTAATAAAGAAGGTAAATCTGATGTTGGAATTCTAAATTTAAAATCAAACAATAAAAAAAATTTCATTAGAAATATTCTTAATGGTAAAGATGAAACAATATTAGCAACAAATCATCAACTAAAAAAAAGAAACTTAAATATTTCAGATTCAAAATCTTCAATCATATTTGATCCAGACACTAAAGCAGGAGAAAGTATCAAATTTAAATCAAAAGATAAGTGTTATGCTATTTTTGCTGCACCTGGTGAGGATATGGATGTAACAAATCAAAATCCTCCAAGTGATTTAACAATTTTTATTAAGAGATCTAAAATTGTTAACGATAAAGAATTAAATGTAATACCAGATCCTGTCTTTGAACCATTGTATGAAGAAAATATAAATAAAGAAACTTCTATATCTTACCAAGTAAAGGAGGGAGATTATATTCAGGTAATCAGTCCTACTGGAAGACAGTGTTCTGACTTCGTGGCATTTGATACAAGAAAATTAGAAAAAGGAATTGAAAAAGGATTAGATTGGCAAACTACAAGAACATTTATGGGAAATACTTTTCCTGGACCTGGATTACATTCAAAATTTTATGATACAGACCATGAGCCTCTCGTTGAAGTTATAAGAGATACAGTAGGAAAACATGATACTTTTAATCTTGCTTGTACTTCAAAATATTATGAAGATGCTGGTTACTTTGGTCATCCTAATTGCTCAGATAATTTAACTGAAAGCATGTCAAAATTTGGAGTACAAAAACAAAAAGGCTGGCATGCTATTAACCTTTTTTTTAATACTTCTGCTGCAGGTTTAAATTCTGTTATATCTGATGAGTCTTATTCTAGACCGGGAGATTATGTAATGTTTAGAGCTTTAAAAGATTTAACAATTGGAACAACAGCTTGTCCTAGTGATATTGATGCATGTAATTCGTGGAATCCTACTAATATTTTTGTTAGAACTTATGATAAAAATAAAGAATTCAGTAAATCATTTGCGTTTCGAATGAAAACAGACTCAGAAAAAAAATTAACTAGAAATTCCGGATTTTACGAAAGAACTTCAAAGCTTACTAGAAACTTTGTTGATGCAAGAGGTTTTTGGTTGCCAAATGATTATACTAAACATGGTTTAGTTAATGAATACAATGCTTGCAGAAACAATGCTGTGTTAATTGATTTATCTTCATTAAGAAAATTTGAAATAATAGGTCCTGATGCAGAAGAGTTAATGAACTACACACTTACAAGAAATATAAAAAAACTATCTGTAGGTCAGGTGGTTTATTCAGCTATGTGTTATGAAAATGGAATGATGTTTGATGATGGAACCCTCCTAAGATTAAGCGAAACAGGTTTTAGATGGATTTGTGGTGATGAATATGCTGGAGAATGGTTAAAAGAAATTGCTAAGAAAAAAAATTTCAATGCCAATGTTAAAAATTCAACAGATCAAATAAGTAACGTTTCTTTACAGGGACCGAAAAGTAGAGAAATTTTAAAAAAAATTATTTTTACACCACCTACTCAACCATCTATTGATGAGCTTGGTTGGTTTAGATTTACAATTTGTAGAATTGAAGAATTGCAAGGTATTCCGTTAATCGTTTCAAGAACTGGTTACACAGGAGAACTTGGTTATGAAATATGGTGTCATCCAAAACATGCTCCTGAAGTTTGGGATAAATTAATGGAAGCAGGAAAAAATGACGGATTAATTCCTGCGGGCTTTGCAGCTTTGGACAAACTTAGAATAGAAGCTGGATTAATTTTATTTGGAAATGAATTTGATGGTCAACAAGATCCATTTGAAGCAGGGATAGGTTTTGCAGTTCCTTTAAAAACTAAAGAAGAAGACTTCATTGGTAAAGAAGAATTAATTAAAAGAAAAAACAATCCTCAAAAAAAATTAGTTGGCTTAGAATTAGTTGGAAAAGAAATTGCAGGTCATGGTGATTGTGTTCATATTGGTAGAGCTCAGGTGGGCATTGTTACAAGTGGATGTCTATCATCAACCCTTAATAAAAATGTAGCTCTTTGTAGAATTGATGCTCAATATTCAGAAATTGGAACAGAAGTTGAAATTGGAAAAATAGATGGTCACCAAAAAAGAATTGGTGCAAAAGTCGTTGGATTTCCATTCTATGATCCAACTAAATCAAAAGTAAGATCTTAAAAAATGCCAAAAGAAAAAAAGACCCTTTTAGATTTCTGGGAAGAACAAATGAAACAATCCCATACCTCTAGTAATTATTTTTTTAGAAAGTCACCTTCTCATTATCATATGATGTTGTTAGTTATGTCAGCTTTTAAAGAAGGTACAAAATTATCTGTTGAGGAATTAAAAACAAAATTATTTAAAACATCTAGGCCAAAATCAGCATTAATAATTACTGAAGCTTGTGAAAAAGGATTCTTTAAACTAGAAAAAACTTCAACTGACCAGCGAATTAAAAATATAGTACCAAGCGAGTCATTTATTAAAGAGTTTAATGACTATTTAGATACGCTCAAAAACATCAGTTATTAAATAAATTTTGATAACTGAAAAAAATATCTAATTTTTATATATAAAATTTACTTCTATAAATAATTATATTAATTGCTCGCATCAAAAAATAGTGTTTTGATATGACGACATTACCTTCAAAAGCAAAAGTAGTAATAATCGGTGGTGGTATACACGGTTTAAGTACTGCATGGAAACTTTCAGAAACTTACAAAAATCCTGGCGACATAGTTGTATTAGAAAAAAAAGATACAGCTGCTGGTGCAAGTGGAATTGCATGCGGAGTTGTAAGAAATAATTATTTTCAGCCAGCAATGAGAGAATTAATGGCACATTCAGTTTCGGTTTGGGAAAGTGATCCGAAAGCATTTAAATATAATCCAGTTGGATACTTACAAATATCTCCAGAAGTAATGCATGAAGATGTTGCAAGTATTTATGAACAACAAAAAGCAATTGGATACGAATCTGTTTTTATTGAAGGTGAAAAAGATTGCACAAATTACATGAAGGGAATTTTTGATGATTGGCAAGCTCAAGGCATCACTTCTGTACTTCATGAGAAAAAAGGTGGATACGCTTTTAATAAAGATTCAATCAAAGCCCTTGAAAATAAATCTACATCTAATGGTGTTCAAGTTATGAAAGGTGTAAGGGTAACTGGTTTTAAAAAAGGAAGTAATAGTCAAGCAGTGACTGGAGTTGAAACTGACAAAGGAACTATTGAGTGCGAACAAGTAGTTGTTGGCGCAGGACCATGGGCAAGAGATTTTTGGAATATGTTAGAGCTACCAAAGACAGCTCACATAAAAGGTAAAGATGGTAAAATGCATGAAACTGATATGTGGACTTACTGGATGCTTCAAGAAGGAGTTATCGGTGTTGAGCCAGATTTCTTGAAAACAAATGAAGGTAAACAACCTCCTGTAGTTCACGTTGATTCAACAGCACCTTTATACTCTGACAAAACAAAAAAATTATTAACAGATAAAATTTGGGGAATTTATTATAAACCTGATATTGAAGGTTTGGGTGTACAAGGTGGAACTTCTCCTTACATAGTTAAAAAACATTTTGATCAAGTAAATGTTGATCCTTATGGAATTGAATCTCCAGAGTATCAAACAACAGATGCTTTTAGTGAAATGTGGTGTTCAGCACTTGCACATTGCCAAAAAAGATTTGAAGGAAAATCAGATTTATACAGAAAAGGACCATCAGGTGGTTTAGGATGTATGACACCTGACTCTTTTCCAATCTTCGATAGATTTTTTGAAAACGTCTACATGATTGCTGATGCTAATCACGGATATAAAATGATTGGTGTTGGTGAACTTGTTGCAAAAGAAATTCTTGGTACTGAAAGTGATTTATTGAAGCCGTTTAGATTCAACCGTTACGAGAAGGGTGAACTTCATCCTACTTCTAACAGTCCGTTCCCTTGGAGTTAAACTCTAAGCCTAGACACAAATAAAATTTTCAGCTACGTTTGAATAAATTAAATTCATTGAGGGGTGAAAATGACAGATCTAGAGAAACACGTTAACCAACCGGGTCGTGCTAAATTAGTAAAAGATGTAAGAGCAAAAATTAAAGAGTTAGGAATAACTTATATTTATTTTCAATTTATTTCAGTAACTGGAAGAGTTGTGGGAAAAGGTATTCCTGCTGATCATTGGGAAAGAACTGCTGAAAAAGGTTTTCAATTAGTTTATGGTTCTACTGCAAACTTATTTTTAGATCGTCACAATAATTACATCGGTTATGGTCCGGAGGCTATGGAGCTTGTAGGTATTCCTGATCCAGAAACTTTTGTACAATTACCTTGGGATAAAAGAGTTGCTCGAGTTTTCTGTACTTGTTTTAGAAATAGAGAAGAAAGAGTAAATCCAGGCGGTCACTTAACTTCAGACTGTAGAGGAAATTTAAGAATTTTTATGGATGAATTTAAGAAAAAACATGGTCTTGAATTAAGAGTTGGTACTGAACCTGAAATGATGTGGTTGACTAAAAATGAAGATGGAACACCGTCAGGTAAAGGTTTCTCAAAACCTTTCTGTTACCATATTGATCAATTCGAGTCATTAAGACCGGTATTTATGCAAGTAATAGAATATGCAAATGCTATGGGCCTTGATATGATTCAAGGTGACCATGAAGATGCGCCAGGTCAATTAGAATTAAACTGGACTTATGATAACGTTTTAAGAAATGCGGATAGATTATCTACTTACAGACAAATTTGTGCACAAGTAGCAAGAGAACATAATTTAATTGCTTGCTTTATGACAAAACCTTTTATGGGTGTTTCTGCAAGTGGTTGCCATACAAACATGTCTTTATGGAAAGGTGGAAAGGTCAAAGTAAATAAACTTGGTCATAAAACTTTACCGGGAGTTGATGGGGTATTTAGTTATGTTGAGGGTGGAACAAATACTTTCATGCCTGATACAAAAGATATGCAAATGCCTGGTAAAATTGGTTTACAATCTATTGCAGGTATCATGAAACACTTGCCAGCATTAACAGCTATTGGATCTTCAACAGTAAATTCTTACAGAAGATTATGGGATCAAGGGTTTTGGGCTCCTGTTTATGCTGACTGGGGATATCAAAATAGAACATGTGGTTTAAGAGTTTCTGCCCCAGGAAGATTTGAGTATAGATCAGTAGACTCGATGCATAATCCTTATTTATTAGGTGCTGCATTATTAAAAGCTTGCGATGAAGGTATAAGTAAAAAAATGAAACCAGCTGCTCCAGAGTCTAGAAATATTTACGAAGCTCAAAAAGCAGGTAAAGATGTTAAAAAACTTCCATTAAGTTTAGGTGAAGCTTTAGATAGACTGGCAGAGGATGAAGTAATAAAATCTGCAATGCCAGATGAAATGTATAAAGTTTTCCATTGGTACAAAAATGATGAGTGGGAAAGATTTCTTGGTGCAACAACGCAATGGGATCTGGATACTTATCTTGATTGTCTACCGTAGGTCTTAAAAAAATATAGAAAGGGTATAAAAATATGTGTGGGATAGCAGGATTAATTCATAGAGGAAAATCCTCAAATGTTGGAAGCGAATTGCAAGGAATGCTTCAAGCGTTAAAACATAGAGGTGAAGACTCAACTGGATATGCTTTGTATGGAGATACAGATGGCAAAAATTTCATCATGCGTTTTAAAGTTGGTGAAAACGTTGGAGAAGGAAGCTCTTCAGTTATGGAAGACGTTTCTGTATACGATGAAAGAAAAAAAGTTGTAGATCAAACTCTAGCTGAAATGGGAGCTAAAGTTGTTAAAGAAGAAAGAACGCTTCCCTACTCTCTAAGATATGAGATTGATTACAACACAAAAGATTTGTTAGATTTCTCTCAAAGAATAGAAAGTATTCCAGGTGTAGAGATTTTATCTATGGGTAAATCATTAGAAGTTATTAAAGATTTAGGTAACGCAAAAATGGTTTGTGATAGATATAGTCTAGATAAAGTTGTTGGAACTCATGCAATAGGTCATGCTAGAATGGCAACTGAGTCTGGTGTAGATATCAAATCTGCCCACCCTTTCTGGGGCTATCCTTTTAGTGATGTTTCTGTAGTTCACAATGGTCAGTTAACCAACTATTGGAACAACAGAAGAGTGTTAGAAAATAAAGGAATGAGATTTATGTCTGAGTGTGACTCAGAATTAATCGCAGTTTATCTTGCAGAAAAAATGAGAGATGGTGCAACTTTAGAAGAAGGCATGAAGGAGTCTTTAACTGGTTTAGACGGTGTTTTTACTTATTTTGTAGCTACAAAAGACTCTCTAGGAATGGCTAAGGACACTATGGCTGCAAAACCTTTAGTTTTATATGAATCAGATGATTTAGTTGCAATGGGATCAGAAGAAATAGCTATTAGATCTGTGTTACCACAAGAAATAGACACATATGATCCATTTGATGGGGAGGTTAAAGTATGGCAAATCTAAAAACAGTATCTAAAAAATCTAAAGCCCAATCAATGGGTATGCACACAGAGGTATTAACAGGAAGAACTCAACAAAAGTTCTTTAACCCTGACGAAGCAGAAAACTTTTATTACTTTGGCACGTACGATGTGGACTTCAATAAAAGAACTGAACTTGATGTTAAAGACATGACAGCTCCTGAAGCCAATAAAGAAATTGATAACTTAATGAGCCAAGGATATGGGACAATAGTAATAAAAAACCCACAAGGTAAACATAGTCTTGGGGTTGGTATTTTAAATAAACTTAATTTAATTTTTGAGGGAAGTTTAGGATACTTTGGAATGGGTTCTTGTGATGGTCCAATTGTTAGAATTAATGGAAGAGTTGGATGGTCATGTGCAGAAAACTTAATGGCTGGTAAAGTAGTAATTGAAAAGAATGCTGGATCTTGTTTTGGTGCGGCAATTAGAGGTGGGGATTTAATTTGCAAAGGTAGTGTTGGTGCCAGAACTGGTATTGATATGAAAGGTGGAACCATAATAATTGGTGGTGACGCTGGTGCCTTTACTGGTTTTATGATGCAAAGAGGTAGAATAATAATTCTTGGAGATGTTGGAATTAACCTGGGCGACTCTATGTACGATGGGACAATTTTCGTAGGTGGAGAAATTGGTTCATATGGTAGTGATGCAGTAGATGCAGAATTAACATCTAGTGATCAAGATTGGCTAAAAAGAAAATTAAAGGTAGCTGAAATTGGTGAAAATTTTGACGTAAGTAAAATGAAAAAAATTGTAGCTGGTAAAAAGCTTTGGAATTATGACAATTTGGAACCTACAGAGAAGAAGGGAGCAATATAATGCCTAAGAAAAAATCTAAAAAAGTTAAAAAAAATGGAAAAGGTGTTGGTGGAAAAGCTGATGTCCATGCGCATGAAGAAGGGAAAAGAAATAAAAGTTTATTAGGTCATAACGCTATCTTCACACCTGAAGTAATAGACGACATTCATATTAAATCTCAATTAGGAAGATACAGAATGCGAGGAATGGCATTAATGAAAAAAATTCCTACTTTTGATGATTTGGTTTTCTTACCTGGAACACTAACTAGATTTGTAATCGAAGGTTACAGAGAAAAATGTGAAACAAAAACTGTTATTGGACCAAGATGTGAAAATCCAATTGAATTAGATATTCCAGTTTATATTACAGGAATGAGTTTCGGTGCGCTTTCTTATGAAGCAAAAACTGCTTTAGCAAGAGGAGCTACTATGGCTGGAAGTGCTACTTGTTCAGGTGAAGGTGGAATGATACCTGATGAAAGAAGATATTCAGAGAAATGGTATTACCAATGTATTCAATCAAGATATGGTTTTAATCCACATCATGCTCAATTAGCAGATGGAATTGAGGTATTTATTGGACAAGGACAAAAAGTTGGTATGGGTGGGCACTTAATGGGTCAAAAAGTTACTGACCAGGTTGCAGAAATGAGATCACTACCATCAGGTATTGACCAAAGATCACCAGCAAGACACCCTGACTGGTTAGGTCCTGATGATTTGGCTCTAAAAGTTGAGGAGTTAAGACAATTAACAAAAAATAAAGTTCCAATTCAGTTAAAACTTGGTGCATCAAAAGTTTATGATGATGTACGTATGGCTGCAAAATGTGATCCAGACTCTATTTATTTAGATGGTATGGAAGGATCTACTGGAGCAGGACCACACATTGCTGCTGCAAATACAGGAATTCCAGGAATCGCTGCTATAAGAGAAGCAAGAAGAGCGATTGATGATGTGGGTAAAACTGGAAAAGTAACATTGATTTATGCTGGTGGAATAAGAGACGGTGCTGACATGGCTAAAGCTTTAGCTCTTGGAGCAGATGCAATAGCAATTGGTACAGGATCTATGATCGCACTAAACTGTAATAAAGATATCCCTGAAGCAAACTTTGAAAAAGAAATGGGAGTAAAAGCAGGTGAATGTTATCATTGTCATACTGGACGTTGCCCAGTAGGTGTAGCTACACAAGACCCTAAACTAAGAGCAAGATTAAACCCTGATGATGCTGCGTTAAGAGTTTATAATTACCTTCACTCAATGACTTTGGAGGCTCAGCTATTAGCCAGAGCTTGTGGTAAAACAAATATCCACTCTCTAGAGCCTGAAGATTTAGCTGCATTAACATCAGAAGCATCAGCTTTAGCAAAAGTTCCGTTGGCAGGAACTAACTATACAGTTGGTGTTGATAACTACCACAAAATATAGAGGTAACTATGCCAAAGAAAAAAAGTAAAAAAGTAGCAAAAACAAAAGAGATAAAAGGTCAGCTAGGTAAAAAGAAAGAGACTGCCAGAGAAAAAATGATCGGTCAGTCTATTGGTTATAGATACGATGTAAATCTTTTACCTGACTATTCTAAACTAACTCCATTTCTTAAAAAATACATAGAAGCAATGGGTTGGGATGATTTAAATTGGTTGGAAGATGTGCATATGGGCTATGAGGAAGATAGACCGGCAGTGTTTTGTAGAAATGCAAATGGTTGGGTTACAATTCCAAAATCAATTAAACTTCCTAACAACCAACAAGACAGAGATATGATTGCAAGAGAGCTTTTAGTTAAGTTCCAGATGTCTCCAAAACATCCTCTTGTTGATTTGAAAAAAGCTTATCTAAAATTTTAAATAACAATCAACAGTTGATTTATTTTTAAAAACCTATTGCACATGCTAGGTTTTTAAGACTTTTTTATATTTGTATCGAATCAGAAAATTTAATAGGCTTCCATAAACTAATATGGAGAGAGAAAATGACTGATCAGTTGGCTGCTCTTACTACCATATTTACAGAATTCTACTACTGGGTGACAGTGGTGCTGATGTTCTTAATTCACGTCGGTTTCTGTATGTATGAAGTTGGAGCTTCTCGATACAAACACCATCAACATACTCTTATGAAAAACACAATGCTGATTCCTTTGGTAACAGTAACTTGGTTTTTATTTGGTTGGTGGATTTACTGGGCTTTTCCAACAGGACCTGGATTAGCACCTTCAATAATGAATGAAAGTACAGCTCTAATCACAGACGAATCTGCGTTTAGTGCTACTTGGTATACAGCTACAAGTGAACTTATGGCGATCAATCTAGGAGATCACATTTCTGGTGTCTTCTGGGCTGCATTCCTACTGTTTTCTTGGACAGCTGCTTCTATCGTTTCAGGAGCTATCATTGAAAGAATTACAACTTTTGCATTTGGTATTTTAGCAATTGCAATTGGATCTGTATTTTGGACAATAGATGCTGCTTGGGGATGGCACTTTGATGGATGGATGTTAAAACTTTTGGGATATCATGATGCTTATGCATCAGGTGTAATCCACGCAATTGCGGGTGGATTTGCTTTAGGTGTTCTTATGGTTTTAGGTCCAAGAATTGGAAAATTCTCATCAAGTGGTGAACCTAGAAACATAGGGCCTAGAAATCCTTGGCTAGTAACAGTTGGATTATTTTTAATTTATACTGGTTTCTGGGGATTTTATGCTGCATGTAACATTCCAATTTTTGACTTAGGTCCAGAATATGGAATGGAAGGTATATCTTATTGGACAGCAACAAACATATATGTAACTCCTACTACACTTAGTGGTATTACCTTTAACTTCTTGATGTCACTATCAGGAGGATTATTGGCTGGATATTGGATTGCTAAAGGTGATCCTTTCTGGACATACTCTAGTGGACTAGCAGGTGTTATCTGTGCTTCAGCTGGAAATGACTTATATCATCCAATTCAATCAATGATCATTGGTATGATCGGTGTTGTGATTGCATACAAACTACATTACTGGGTTGAACGTAAGTTCAAAATCGACGATGCAGTTGGTGCCGTAGCAGTTCACGGTTATGCAGGATTTGTTGGTCTTGTAATTTGTGGTTTTGTTTTATGGGGCTACCCTTCATCTGGTTACAGCGTGGGTGCTATGTGGGATGGAACTACTTATGCAACAATTAATCCTCTTGGACAGTTCATTGGAGCAATAATTATGTTTGTTGTTCTTGGACTAATACCAGGCTATATCATAGCTAAAGTACTTAACGGTATGGGCAAACTAAGAATCCCACGTGAAGTAGAAATAGCTGGATTAGATTATGAAATGATGGAAACTGCTAAAGAAGATGAAAAAGCAGTTGCATCTGCAACCAGGTAAAGGAGAAATATATGGCTACAGTAACAAACTGGATAGATCACCTTAACAAACCAGCTGAAGAAGTGGTTGGTGCTGTTTACCCTGGTGCTGGATCTAGCGAAGGTATACTAGTAATCATTGCTATAATTTTATGGGTTGGTTGGCATATCTTAACTGCAAAATCTGAAAGTGATGAACTTTCAAGATTAGCAAGGAAGAGACATGGTGCTAACGATCATAAAAGCAATATTACCGATTGGTAATTAAACTTAAAATTTGGGCGCTATTTTAATTAATAGCGCCCTTTTTAATTTAAAGTTTTATGAAAAATGAAAATGAAGAATTAAGGCCCTCAAAAATGAGGGGAGTTGTATTTCCTAAAGCTAAATACGGTGTAATTTTAGCAATAATAATTATTATAGTTGTTAATCTAATTTATTATAAAGAAACTATCTTATCTTTTTTTAAATAATTATGTTATGCTAAGTAATGGCTAAAGACTTATTTAAAATTGCAAAACAAAAAAAAATTAAATATTTTTTAATTAGCTTTGTAGATCTTTTTGGAGTTTTGAGATCTAAGCTTGTTCCAGCTCATGCGATAAAAGAAATGCAAACTGCAGGTGCAGGTTTTGCTGGTTTTGCAGCATGGCTAGATATGACACCAGCGGACTCTGATATGTTTGGGATCCCCGATCCTGATAGCTTAATTCAATTACCTTGGAATAAAGAAGTTGGATGGTTAGCATCTGATTTATGGATGAACGGTAAACCAGTAGAAGCATCGCCAAGAGTAATGTTAAAAAATCAAATCAAAAAACTAAAAACACAAAATTTGACAATGAAATCAGGTGTTGAATGTGAGTATTTTCTAATATCACTTGATGGAGATTCAATTGCAGACCCAAGAGATACACAATCAAAACCTTGCTACGATCAATCTGCACTGATGAGAAGATATGATTTAATAAAAGAAATTTGCGATTGTATGATTGAAATGGGATGGGGCCCATATCAAAATGATCATGAGGATGCAAACGGACAGTTTGAGATGAATTGGGATTACTCTGATTGCTTAGAAACTGCAGATAGACACACATTTTTTAAATACATGGTGAAAACAATTGCTGAAAAACATGGATTAAGAGCGACCTTCATGCCTAAGCCATTTAATAATTTAACAGGTAATGGGTGTCATGCTCACGTATCAGTTTGGCAAGGTAAAAAAAATATGTTTTTAGATAAGTCTGATAAACTTGGATTAAGTAAAATTGCCTATAATTTTTTAGGTGGAGTAATTAAAAATGCATCATCGTTATCAGCATTTTTTAATCCAACAATTAATAGCTATAGAAGAATAAATGCACCACCTACGAAATCTGGAGCATCATGGTCACCAAGTAGTATTTCTTATACAGGCAACAATCGAACTCACATGATTAGAATACCTGATCCAGGAAGGTTTGAATTAAGATTAATGGATGGATCTGCAAATCCATATTTATTACAAGCTAGTATTTTAGCTGCTGGATTAGATGGTTTGAAAAATAAAATTGATCCAGGTAATCCTTTGCACTGTAATATGTACGAAGACTTTGCTAAATATCCTGACTTACCAAAGTTACCAGATGAGTTAGATCAATCACTTTCTCAATTAAAAGATAATAAAAGTATGAAAGAAGCATTTGGATCTGATGTTATTTCAAGCTATGTAAAATTAAGAAACACAGAAATCAAAGAATTTAAATCAAAAGAAAGTTTTGACAAAGCTAAAGCAGTCACGAAATGGGAAAAAGATAATACATTGGATTGTTAGTTTATGAGTATTTTATCTAACGGTCATCAATGGAAATTGACTGAATTTGTAGATAATAAGAAATATTCATTTGATAGAGACCAAATCTTAAACTCATTAACATCAAAAGATATCGATGATGCTTTCAATTCTATTTCAAAATGGGAAGGATACTCCCCTACACCTTTAGTTAAATTAAACAAATTATCAAAAGAATTAAATTTAAAAAATATTTTTTATAAAGACGAAAATAAAAGATTTAATTTAAAGTCTTTCAAGGCTCTAGGAGGAGCATATGCAGTAGAAAAAGTTACTAAAGGAAATAAAGAAATAGTCGTAGCAACTGCTACAGCTGGAAACCATGGTAGGTCTGTTGCCTGGGGTGCAAAAAGATTAGGTTTAAAATGTAAAATTTTTATAAGTGAATTTGTAAGTGATGCAAGAGGCAAAGCTATGGAAGCACTTGGTGCAGAAGTCATAAAAGTTAAAGGCAATTATGAAAACTCTTTGATTGAATGCATTAAACAATCTACAGAAAATAATTGGCAAATTGTTCAGGATGTTGCTTGGAAAGATTATATGCTAGTACCTAAATATACAATGTCTGGTTATTCAGTCATGATGAAGGAAATAGCTGAACAAATAAATAATGAAAAAATTTCTCATATTATTTTACAAGCTGGAGTTGGTGGCATGGCTGGTGCAATGGTAGCTGGAATAGCAAGATATCTAGATAATATTCCAACAATAATTGTTGTGGAACCAGATAGTGCGGCTTGTGTGATGGAAAGTATTAAAACTGGAAAAATAGAAAAAATTGATATTAAAAGAGAAAGTTTAATGGGCGGGATGTCGTGTGGAGAAGTGTCACTTGTGCCATGGGAAATCTTAAAAAACTCAGTTAAACATTGTATAAGTTTACCTGACGATGATATTGCAAAAACTATGAAATTACTTGGAAATGCAAGCTTTAGTGAAGAGAGTATAATTGCAGGTGAAAATGCAGCTCCAGGAGTAATTAGTTTAATTGCAAGCTACGAAGATGAAACAATTAAGAATAAAATAAAGCTTAATGAAAAATCTAATGTGTTAATTTTTGGTTGCGAGGGCGATACCGATCAAGAAATGTATCAAAAATTAGTAAACCAAAAATAATTATAATGAAAAGCACAGGAATATTTTGGATTAGAGAAGATTTTAGAATTCATAATAATCCAGCTCTTTCCTTTGCAACCAATAATCACGACAACGTGGTTGCACTATATATTTATAACAATGTTGAATTTGATAACAAAAGAGAAGCTCAGAAATGGTGGTTATTTAAATCATTAGAGTCAATAAAAACAGAACTTTCAAAGTTTAAAATCAATCTTGAAATTTTAAAAGGTGATGAATTGGATATTTTTTCAAAACTGAAAAAAAAAGATAATGCATGTATCTATTGGAATAAAATTTATGAACCAGATGTTATATCTAAAGGAAAAAAAATAAGAGATCTATTTGTAAAAAACGAAATAGAATACAAATATTTTATAGGAAATATTTTAAATGAATTTCAAGAAGTAACTAAAAATGATGGTACACCATTTAAAGTATTTACACCTTTCTGGAGAACTGCTGAACAAATTTATCTAAATAAACCTCCCAGCAAAAATTACATTGTAAAAAAGAAAACTAAAGCAATAAATTTTTTTAAAAATTCTATAGATCTCAAGAATATTTTACCCAATAAAAAATGGTATGAAAAATTTGATAAATATTGGAAAGTTTCAGAAAATGATTCTCAAAAAATCCTTAAAGATTTGTTAGAAAATAAAATTAAGGATTATGGAACAAATAGAGATATTCCTTCTATAAACGGTACTTCTAGGTTGTCTCCGTATTTAAAATTTGGTCAAATTCATGTAAATACAATTTGGAAAAAGTGTAATGAACTAAAATCAAAAGGAATTGGTTATAGAAAGTATATAAACGAATTAGGTTGGCGTGAATTTTCCCACAGTCTAATTAATTATTTTCCTGAATTTTTAAAAGGTAACTTTAGAAAAGAATTCGATAAATTTCCATGGACTAAAAATGAAAAATTTTTAAAAGCATGGAAAAAAGGTATGACGGGTTATCCTATTGTTGATGCTGGTATGAGAGAGTTATACGAAACTGGATGGATGCATAATAGAATAAGAATGGTTGTGGGATCCTTTTTAGTTAAACATTTGAGAATTAATTGGATAGAAGGAGAGAAGCATTTTAGAAACTGCTTACTTGATTTTAATAAAGCTAATAATGTTGCACAATGGCAATGGGTTGCAGGTTGTGGAGCTGATGCTGCACCATACTTTAGAATTTTTAATCCTATTCTTCAGGGTGAAAAGTTTGACAAGGAGGGGATATATGTAAAAAAATGGGTTCCTGAATTAAACAAAGTTCCTGCAAAATTTATTCACAAACCTTGGGAAATGGAAGTAAAGTATCAAGAAGCTATCAAAACAGTTATTGGTAAAGACTACCCACAACCAATAGTTATTCATGAAAAAGCAAGAGCTGATGCGTTGGATGCATTTCAATCTCTGAAGAAAAAATAACTTATTCTCCCAAAAAATGGTGAATTATAGATCTTTTTTGATCCTCTAATCTATGTTCAAACAAATAGAGACCTTGCCAAGTACCAAGTAATAATTCTTTATTTTTAACACTAAGAGAAATTTGATTATTTGTTAATGCAGATTTTATATGAGCTGGCATATCATCTTTACCCTCAGTTGTATGAACATAAAGCGAATTATCCATTGGTACTAATTTATCAAAATATTTTATCAAATCAGTTTGCACGTCTGGGTCAGCATTTTCCTGTATAATTAAAGATGCACTTGTGTGTTGGATACTTAAATTTAAAATTCCATTCTTGAAATTATTTCCATTTATCCAATCAAGAGTTTGATCAGTAAATTCATATAACTTTTGACCATTGGTATTTATTTGAAGATTAAAAAATTCTTGTTTCATGAATTCAACGCTCTGGATGTTAATTCATATAATCTACTGATTGTTCTTTCAAATGGTTTTTCTAATAGTTTTGAGGATGTAAATTTATCTAAACTTTGATCAGCTGTTACTGCAATTGGGATGCTATTGTCATAAATTATGTCTAATAAAGTAATAAGCCTTTGCTGTTGATTAGAATTAAAATTATCAAACTGTGGTATTTGATCGATCACAATAAAACTACAATTTTTAGTAATTTCTAAATAGTCTTCTGCACCTAAATTTTGATCACATAATGTTTTAAAATCAAATCTAGCCACTCCTTCATAAAAATTTTCTATTTTAAAGTTTCTTCCTTTAACATTAATTATTTTCTCAGTTTTTTTTTTATCTTTTGTAATAGTTCTAAAAAATTTATTTATTTTAAAATTAGTTTCTTCATCAAGTGGAAAAAAGTATCTATCTTGAATTTTAGATTTTCTATAATCGTCTTCAATTACAAGTTCGTATTGAAAAGATTGATCCTCCATTATTTTTATAAATGGTTTGAATTGATCTCTTTGAAGACCATCTTTATAAAGTTCAGCGATTTTAGTATTTGAAGTTACAATTATTTTTATATCTTCTTTGAAGATTTGATCAAACAACTTTCCTAAAATCATGGCATCAACTATGTTAGTTACTTGAAACTCATCAAAGTAAATTAAGAAAGCTTTTGATTTTAAATCTTTAACAAATTCATTAATAATATTTTCTTGGTTATCACCTTTTCTTTCATGAACAAAATTATGAAAACTCAACATAAACTCATTAAAATGTAATCTTAATTTCTTGTGATCTAATTGATCAAAAAAGAAATCTAAAATCATTGTCTTGCCTACACCAACATCTCCATATAAATAAAACCCCTTTTTAAAAGATTGGCTCATAAAAATTTTTGATATTAATGATTGGAAATTACCATTATGGTACTCTTGTAGTTTTTTTAATAAATCTATCTGGCTAGAATTAATTTCTAGATTTTGTTTTTTGCAGTGAAATATAAATTCTTTTTCAAAAGATATTGCCATTAATTTCTTTTAGTTTTAAAATCGATACCATATTCTGAACGAGGTCCTTTTCGTAAACCAAATGGTCCTGGAATAAATATTGTCATTGGTTTTGTACCTGGTTTTAAATCAACTCTATGAAAAGAGTTTGCGGATCTAAAACCTATGTATCCTGGCTTTCTCCAAAATCTTCCATTTTTTGTGGTTTCCCAATACCCTCCTCTTAAGATTATAGTAATGTAAGGGCATAAATGGTTATGCACTCCATCGCCATGATCATCATCTAACATTTCATGAATTAAAATATTAAATGGAAACCATTTAGGTCTGTTCCTGAATATGACATAATATCTATTCATCCACGGTTTTGCTTCTTCAAATTTTGGGTGTGATGGTCCTCTATCTAGAACTACTTTTTTTCGACCGATCTTCTCTAAAAATTTCAAGATCATATTTAATTGTATTGTACGATAGAACCGTTTCTTACTACATACAAATTATTATTAAATATAAATGGCTCTGAAACTATGTCTCCAGAAACCTTTTCAATGTTTAAAACTTTTCCTTCACTTAAATCAGCTATTATTATTTTTCCATCAGAATTTGTTAAATATAAATTGGTATTACCTATAACAAAACCAACCGGTTGAATATCTTTTCTTTTTTTGGTTTTATAATTGTTAAAAAGATCTGTAATTCTAAGTATATTTCCTTTATTTTTTTCAATTACATACAAGAAACCATCGTTTGAAACCGAGAAAATCAAATTACCAGTAATTATTGGAGTAATGTTGGAATTTAAATTATTAATCCAATTAACAACCCCTGTTTTTACATCCATAGAGTAAAATTCATTTTTATTATTTGAAAAAAAGATGGATTTTCCATCTGATACTAGTTTTGATATTTTAAAATTATATGTTTCATTAATGATACTGCTACTTTGAGTTGGTAATTGCCAAGTGATTAATCCAGTTTCAATATCAACTGCTGTGATATCTCCGATTGAGTTACTAAATACTACCATTTCATCAATTATAATTAATGAATATTTCACATTTGATATTGTAAATGAGTCTTCTGTTTTCAAATTCCAACATTCAGACCCATCTTCAATTTTGTAGCATCTCAATGTATTTTTATAATCAACTACAAAAAATTTATTCTTATAACTTTTGATATCTGAATTAAATGGATAGGTATTATTTTTTGACCAATTTAACTCCCCAGTATCAAGACTAACTGAGTAATATTTAGCAATACTGTCAGTAATGAAAATATTATTTTCTTTAATTGTAAAATTTAATTTAGGCCTTAATTTTTTTTCAGACTTTGTGTAATGATTTTTTTTCCATAATACTTTTTTATTATTGTCATATCTAATTATTGTACCCTTTTTATCAAAGAAAATTATACCGTCTGACAAGAAAATTGGTTTGTAATTAAGATTGTTTATTTCATCTAACTTTGAGAATTTAAAACTACCAATTTTTTTAAAAACACCATCATATATTTGCGCACCATAGTTATTTGTATTATCAATTATTTTTTTAGATGTTCTTAATCCTGATAAATTCAACTTAACTTCTTGATTAAATTCAGAAGCTTTTACTTCTTCTTCTGCAAATATTTTTTTTACATTTTCTTTTTTTGATAAATCTTTGTCCTTTTCTTTCCAAATTCTTGAATTTTCATTGAAAGAACAATTATTTAGAAGAAAAAATGCAATAAATAATGCTAATAGTCTATTCACTCAAATCTCTGTTTAATCTTTTCTCTGATTCTATTCTTATATCTGGATTTGGATTTTCTAAAGTTGTTATTTGTTCAAAAAACTCTTTTGCTTTCTGTTTTTGATCTTGTGCATAAAAATACTCAGCCATTAAGTATAATGCGTGTGATTTCCATACACTCTCCGAATTAATTAATGGATTTAGCATATTTAGTAAATCAGCTTCATTTGCCTGATCTGCATTAAATAGTGCCTTCTTATAAATAACCAAATTTTTAATTTCTTTATCTAGTGATGTTTCATCAATTATGACATCAAATAATTTATTAACCTCGCTTTGATCAGAAAGGAGGCTGTTATCAATTATAAAATAAAGAGAGAGAGGAGAATAAGTTGGATCTTTTTGATTAATTATCTCCAATAATTTATTTAAAGTTATGTCTTTAGAACTTTCAGAATGATCGATCGTGATTGCATTAAAATTATCAGATATCTGTCTTTTTTTATCAGTTGTATATTTATCATAACTGTAAACACCTATTACTATTAAAACTAATATAATAACTGAAGAAATTAGAAGTTTTTTGTTATTAACAAAAAAGTTCTTAATTTTTTCGTTTCTAGTATTTGCATTTATTATTGATAAATCTTCATCCATATCAAATCATGTTCCTTAACACATATTGGAGAATTCCTCCATTTTTATAATACTCCAACTCATTTTTAGTATCTATTCTAGATAAAGTCTTCACTTTTTTAATTTCTCCAGAGATATATTTGATCTCTATAATAACTTCATCAGAAGGATTTATGCCTTTTTCAATATCAACTACACTAATTAGTTCTGAACCAACTAAATTTAAGCTTTTTCTATTTTCTCCATCTTTAAATTGCAGTGGCAAAATTCCCATCCCGATTAAGTTTGATCTATGAATTCTCTCAAAGCTTTCAGCAATAACCGCTTTTATTCCTAAAAGTTTAGTTCCTTTAGCAGCCCAATCTCTTGAAGAGCCGGTTCCATATTCTTTACCACCTATTACTACTAAATCAGTTCCTCTTTTTTTATACTCAACAACTGCATCATAAACAGGCATAACTTTTTCTTCAGGATATAATTTTGTAAATCCACCTTCAGTTCCTGGCGCCATTTCATTTCTAATTCTAATATTTGCAAAAGTTCCTCTCATCATAACTTCATGGTTCCCTCTTCTTGAGCCATAAGAATTATAATCTTTAGGTAAAATTTGATGTTCCATAAAATATTCTCCAGTTGGACTATCTTTTTGTATGCTGCCAGCTGGTGAAATATGATCTGTTGTTATCATGTCACCTAATATTAATAACGGTCTTGCATCTTTAATTTCTTTAAATCCTTCTGGTTCATCAGATAAACCTTCGAAGAATGGAGGTTTTTTTACATAAGTTGAACCTTCATCCCATTTATAAATACTGCTTTTTTCAGTTTTAATTTTTTGCCATTGAGTAGGACCATCAGAAACATTTGAGTATCTTTGAATAAACATATCAGCATTCAAAGATTGTTTTAAAGTATTCTCTATTTCTTGATTTGATGGCCAAATATCTTTTAAAAATATATCTTTTCCATCTTTACTTTTTCCTAAAGGATCTTTGTATAAATCGAACTCCATGTGTCCTGCTATTGCGTAAGCAACCACTAATGGTGGAGAAGCTAAATAGTTTGATTTTATATGAGGAGAAATTCTTCCTTCAAAATTTCTATTTCCTGATAGTACAGAAACTGCATGAATATTTTCTTTTTGAATTGCCTCTACTATATTTTCAGGTAATGGTCCTGAGTTTCCAATACAAGTGGTGCATCCATATCCAACTAAATTAAAACCTAATTGATCTAAATAAGTATTCAAACCTGCTTTTTCTAAATAGTCAGTTACAACTTGAGATCCGGGTGCTAATGATGTTTTGACCCATGGTTTAACTTCTAGTCCGTACTCAACAGCTTTTTTTGCAAGCAAACCTGCTCCAATTAAAACATTTGGATTTGAAGTATTGGTACATGAGGTTATTGCAGCAATTAAAATTGAACCATCTTGAATTTCATAATCAGTGTTAGAAACTTTAGAGATTGATTTTTGATCATTATTATTTGCTTCAGATAAAACTTTTTTAAATGAATTTGGTGCATCAGTTAACAAAACCTTGTCTTGAGGTCTTTTTGGGCCAGAAATAGTTGGTACAACTGTGGACATGTCTAAAGAAATTACATCAGTAAATTCTAAATCATTACTTGCCCATAAACCTTGTTCCTTCGCATATTTCTCAACTATCTCAACTGTATGCTGATCTCTTCCTGAAAATTTTAAATATTTTAAAGTTTCATCATCTATTGGAAAAAAACCACAAGTTGCGCCATATTCTGGAGCCATATTTGCGATAGTTGCTCTATCTGCAAGAGTTAGGTTTTTTAATCCATCTCCATAAAATTCTACAAATTTTCCAACAACACCTTTATCTCTTAGCATTTTTACCACTGTTAAAACAAGATCTGTTGCTGTTGTACCTTCGGGCATTTTATTTTTAACCTCGAAACCTATCACTTCGGGTATCAACATAGAAATAGGCTGACCTAACATTCCCGCCTCTGCTTCAATGCCACCTACTCCCCAGCCTAAAACTGAAAGTCCGTTAACCATCGTTGTATGACTATCTGTACCGACAAGAGTATCTGGAAATATATATTTCTCTCCCTTAAATTCTTCAGACCAAACTACTTTGGATAAATATTCTAAATTTACCTGATGACATATTCCTGTTCCTGGCGGAACAATTCTAAAATTATCAAAAGCTTGCTGTCCCCATTTTAAAAATGAATATCTCTCACCATTTCTATTGAATTCTATATCTACATTTTTTTCAAATGAATCTGCTTTTGCAGATTGATCAACTTGCACAGAATGATCAATTACAAGATCGACTGCTGACAATGGGTTAATTGTATTTGGATCTTTATTCTTTTCTTTTACAGCTTCTCTCATGGCAGCTAGATCTGCAACTGCAGGGATTCCTGTATAATCTTGAAGTAAAACTCTAGCAGGTCTATATGCGATTTCGGTTTTAGATTTTTTTGTTTCTAACCAATTTTTAATTGCTTCTATTTGGGACTTTGTAACACTTAAGTCATCTTCATATCTCAATAAGTTTTCTAATAAAACTTTTAAAGATTTAGGAAGTTTTCCAATTCCCTCAAGTCCATTTTTTTCTGCTTCGCTTAATGAATAATAATTGTACTCTTTGTTATTGATTGTGATTTTTTTTAGTGAATTGTAAGAATTTTTTTTTCCTGGTGTCATATTTTACAAATAAAAAGTTATTATGCTTGTTAAAAGAAGCAGTGACATAGCATAATTAAAATAATTAATAAATTTCTGATTTGTCGCAAATTTCCTAAAGAATTTACCTAAAAATGTCCAAAGAGTTATGCTTGTTACTGAAACTAGTAAAGCCATGACAAGAATTTGAGTCGTATAACTCACAAATGTTTCTCCTGGATTTATATAAGTGGATACAAGAATAATAGATGCAATTACACCTTTCGGATTTAAAAACTGAAAGATAAAAGTTTCATGAAATTTAATCGGATTTATATTTTTATTTTCTTGGTTAGATGGACCTGAAAAAGAAATTTTATAAGCTAAATAAATCAAAAATAGAGTTCCTAAATATTTTAATATCTCTTGAATTAAAGGATAAAGCTTGAATATATTTATCAAACCTAAAGCTAAGCATAATAGTAAAAATGGAAAACCTAGGGTGACACCAATTATATGTGGAAGTGTTCTAACTATACCAAAGTTAAAACCAGAATAAAAAGCAACAAAGTTATTAGGACCGGGTGTAAATGCAGCAACAATCCCAAATAATGTTATCGAAAGAATTTCAGGATGCATTACTAAGCAATTGGTAAACCATTCTCAGCTTTTTGTGATGGGTGTACAAGCGTAACTTTCCCTTCAGCATCAATTGCTCCTAAAACCAATACTTGTGAAACTACACCAGCAATATTTTTCTCAGCAAAATTACAAACTGCAATGACTTGCTTTCCTTTTAAATTCTCTTCATTATAGTAATGAGTGATTTGTGCTGAAGATTGCTTGATCCCAATTTCATTTCCAAAATCAACTTCAACCACTAAAGATGGTTTTCTCGCCTTTTCATTTTTTTTGACTGAAATAACGGTCCCAACTCTAATATCTACTTTGTCAAAAATGTCATAGGTAATTTGCTCTTTAATCATAATATAATATAGTGTTTTAAGATAATGAGTATAGATAACAATTTATATGAAAAATCAATCAAGATTTTAACTGACTTAATTGCTTTTAAGACTATCTCGGGTCAAGATAATAGTAGTTTAATTGATTATTGTGAAAACATTTTAAATAACATTGGAATAGATACTTTCAAAGTCTACGATGATGATAAAAAAAGAGTTAATCTGTTTGGAACTTTAAAAGCAAAAAATCAAAGCAGAAAAAAACCAATCATTCTATCAGGGCATACAGATGTGGTTCCAGTTTCTAAAGGTTGGAGCAGCGATCCATTTGTTGCAACAATTAAAAACGATAAACTTTATGGAAGAGGCTCATGTGACATGAAAGGTTTTATTGCATGTACACTTGCTTACGCACCAATTTTCAAAGAAAGTAATTTAGATAGAGACTTACATTTCTGTTACACATTTGATGAAGAGACTGCATGTATCGGAGCTCCTTTATTAATAAAGGAATTGAAAAAAAGAGATATCAAAAATGGAATTTGTATAATTGGAGAACCAACTACAATGAAAATAATAGATGCCCACAAAGGTATGAATGAATACACAGTGCACTTTGGAGGGCTAGCAGGACATAGTTCAAAACCACATTTGGGAGTAAATGCTGCAGAATATGCTACTAGGTATGTTGGAAAACTTTTGGAAATAAGAGAACAGTTAAAAAAAAGAGTTAAAGAAAATAGTATTTTTGATCCTCCGCATTCAACTTTATCAATTGGAGGTATTAAAGGTGGTATTGCTCATAATGTCATTGCAGACAAATGTAGTGTTGAATGGGAAACAAGGCCAGTTGTTAAAGAAGATGGAGAATTTGTAACAAATGAAATTGATAAATATGCAAATGAAGTACTGCTACCAGAAATGAAAAAAGTATTTCCAGATTCTTATATTAAAAAAGAAACGATAGGTGAAGTGGTTGGATTTAATAGATTAGATGAGTCTGAGGCATGTGAATTTGTATCAAATATAACTGGTGATAATTCAAGGGAAGTAGTTTCTTTTGGAACAGAAGCTGGTTTATTCCAAGAATTAGGAATCAGTACAGTTGTTTGTGGACCTGGATCTATTGAACAAGCTCACAAAATTGATGAGTTCATAGAATTAAACGAAATGAAAAAATGCCTTAAATTTTTAGAAGGTGTAAAAGATAAATCGGTAAATTAACTCCAACCACCTACAGCTTTTACTTCTAAAAATTCTTCTAAGCCGTGTTCACCTGCTTCTCTTCCAATACCAGAGTGTTTAAAGCCTCCAAATGGTGCATCAACTGCAATACCAGCTCCGTTAACATCCACCATTCCAGATCTTAATTTTCTAGCAACTCTTTGAACTTTTTCAGAATCTTGAGTTTGAATATAGTTTGTTAATCCATAAGAAGTATCATTTGCAATTTTAATTGCCTCTTCTTCTGTTTCAAATGGGATAACAGATAAAACAGGTCCAAAAATTTCAGTTCTTGCAACATCCATATCATTATTTACATCTGCAAAAACAGTTGGTTTAACAAAGTAACCTTTGTCTAATCCATCGGGTTTACCTGTTCCTCCAGCAACTAATTTTGCTCCTTCATCAATACCTTTTTGGATTAAAGTTTGAATTTTATTGTATTGGGTTTCTGAAATAACTGGACCTATGTGCTCTCCTTCTTTTTTAGGATCACCCACTTCAAAGTTTTCAGTATATTTTTTTAGTCTATCAATAGCTTCATCATACATTGATTTTTCGACCAACATTCTTGTTGGCGCATTACAAGATTGACCTGAATTTCTAAAACATCTCAAAGCACCTCTTTCAATAGCTTCTGGATCAGCATCTTTAAAAATTATATTTGCTCCTTTTCCACCTAGCTCTAAGCTTACTCTTTTAAAATCTTTAGCAGCATTTTGAGAAATCAAAGCTCCAGCTCTTGTTGATCCTGTGAAAGAAATCATATTAATATCTGGATGACTTGTAAGTGCATCACCTGTTGTTGCTCCATCACCATTAACTAAATTAAACACACCTTTAGGAAATTTTACTTCATCGATAATTTCAGCAAGTATCATTGATGAAAGTGGTGCTAATTCTGATGGCTTTAAAACCATGGTGCAACCTGAAGCGATTGCTGGCATTACTTTTAAACAAACTTGATTCATCGGCCAATTCCATGGTGTTATTAATGCACAAACCCCTTTTGGTTCATAAATTAATCTTTGGTTAGGAGCGTGTTCTCCTAATGGTTTTTCAAATTCAAAATTTTTTAAATATCTAATAAATGATTTAATATGACTTGCTCCTGTACCTGCTTGTAATTTTGTTGCAAAATCTTTTGGAGCGCCCATTTCAAGAGTTATAGCTTCTGCAATATCAGCCCATCTTTTCTTATAATTTTCATAAAGTTTTTCTAATAGTGTAATTCTTTCTTCTTTAGAGGAAAAGGCCCAAGACTCGTAAGCATCTTTTGCTGCACTAACTGCTAAATCAACATCTGCTTTATTTCCTAAAGTAATTACAGCACAGTTTTCCTCAGTAGCTGGATCGATTACTTTTATTTCTTCGGCACTATTTGGTTTAACCCATGCTCCATTAATATAAAAATTTTTTTTATCTAACATGATTTAAAATTATCCTTTCCTTATGATTTTGCAAATAAATTTGTTAATTCGTAAACTATTGTTGCGGCTGCAAGAGAAGTAACTTCTGCATGATCGTATGCAGGTGAAACTTCAACCACATCAGCAGAAACTAAATTTAATCCTGACAGCCCTCTTAAAACATTTACCATTTCTCTGGTTGTCATTCCTGCAATTTCTGGTGTACCTGTACCAGGAGCAAATGCTGGATCTAACACATCAATATCTATAGATAAATAAAGAGGATTACCTCCTACTCTCTTTCTAATCCTTTCAGCAATTTTATCTGTTCCCTCAGTTTGAAATTCATCACAGTGAATTATTTTAAAACCAAAACTTTCATCATTTTTAATATCATCTCTACTATAAAGTGGGCCTCGAATTCCAACATGCATAGAAGCATCATCTAAAAATAAACCTTCTTCTCTTGCTCTTCTAAAAGGAGTTCCATGTGTATATGGAGCACCGAAATAAGTATCCCAAGTATCTAGATGAGCATCAAAATGAACTAAAGAAACTGGTCCTTTGTTTTTTTTATTAATCGCTCTTAACAATGGTACTGCAATTGTATGATCACCACCTAAACTAATTATTCCACCTACTTTATTTAATAAATCAGTTGCCCCCTCTTCTATTTGTTTAATTGCTTCATCAATACTAAAAGGATTACAAGAAATATCTCCAGCATCAGCCACTTGTTGAATTTTAAATGGCTCTACATCATAACTTGGATGATAATTTGTTCTTAAATGTCTTGATGCTTGTCGGATACTCTGAGGGCCAAATCTCGCCCCTGGTCTATAACTGGTTCCAGCATCAAACGGAACACCTACAATCGCTACATCACAACTTTCAACATCTCTCAATTCAGGCAATCTAGCAAAAGTACTTGGACCAGCATACCGAGGTACTTTTGTTCCACTTACTGGTTGAATAGGATTTTTATTTCTTTCTTTTGTCATTTTTTAATAATCTAAGATAATATTATCTAATCTAATTCGTCTATAATAAATTAATGAAAGTTATATTTTTATTCATCATATTATTTCAGTTTTTCTATGTAAATGCTGATGAAATATATAATCTATTAAAAATTCCAAACTTAGAAATCTACAAGCTAAAAAATGAGAATAATATTCGTTATTTAAATGCAAAAGGAGATTTTAAAATAGGAGTGAATGATAATATTACTTGCAACAAAACAAATAAAGAAAATCTTAATACAAAATTTCAAGTTATTGAAAGAAATATAAAAAGATACAATTCTAAATTCCTAAAGAAAATAGATTTAAAATATATTGTATTTTGTGAAGGTTTATTTATTTCGAACATTAATACTGGTGGAATACCAGATAATAAAAATAGAACCTTAATATTAGACATAAACTTTAATGAAAAATATTTTGAAAGAATGATCCATCATGAAATTTTTCACATGATTCAAAATAGTTATGAGGATGATTTTAATGATCAAAAATTTTCTTTATTTAATAATTCTGATTTCGAATACGCTGAATGCTCCACTTGCTCTGATAGATTAAATTTAGATTTATATGAAAATACAAATGGTTTTTTAACAGAATATTCAAAATCAATTCCATCAGAAGATATGGCTGAAATCTTTTCTTTTTTAATGGTTAATAAAAATTTAATTGAAGAGAAAATAAAAAAAGACTTCATATTAAACAATAAGGTTAATTTTATTAAGACCAATATATTTAAAATCGATGAAAATATTTTATGATTAAAACAATTAAAGCTTCAAAATCAGAAAAAATTTTATTTATTTTTTTAATAGTTTTAGGCGTTTCTGCTTTTTCATCTTTTTTTTTATTAAAAAATAAATGTTTGTTTGTAGAAAAAAACGATTTAAAAAAATTAAACTTTGAAAACCCAGATAATATTGCTGTGATGAATTTAGAATGTGGAAATGTAATTATAGAGCTATACCCAGACATATCTCCAAAAGCTGTTGAAAGATTTAAAATACTAATTAAAAAAAAAATGTATGATGGTTCAGCCTTCTATAAAGTTGTTGAAAATACTTTAGTGCAAGCTGGTGATATAGAATTTGGTAACATTGAGTATTTAGATTACTCAAAAATTGGAAGTGGAAAATCTGGACTGGGATTATTAAAATCAGAGCTTAGTGATAATTTTGAATTTATTGAGGGAAGTATTGGTTTTGCAAGGTCTACGGAGTTTGACTCTGAAGATAGTGAATTTTTTATAACCTTAAAAGAAATCCCAATTTATCAAGGAGAATATACTCCAATTGGAAAAGTGAAGTATGGCCTAGATATTATTAAGAAAATAAAAACAGGGAATAAAGCAATATATGTGCTTAGACCTGATTATATAAATACTTTTAGAATGCTCGAGACTAATTAACTAATGGTTTTCCAGTTGTAAGAGTGTGTTTAATTCTATCCTGAGTTTGTTTAGTTTCTATCAATCTCATAAAAGAATCTAACTCTAATTTGTAAAGATCATCTTCTGATAAAGTTTTGTTTAAATTTGTATCACCGCCACTTAAAACATTTGCTAGTTCTGTTCCAACATGCATTCCGTGATCTAAAATAATTTTTTCATTATATAATTTATCTAAAACTTTAATCATCTTCTCTTTCAAAGGTTTGCCAGATAGATTAAATTTACATTCTTCTGGAGGAACAAAATCATTATTTTGATAGATAAGTTTTCTAGCCTCCTCAAAAAGACTGTTTCTATTCATGATTTTTTTATCTTCAGGTTTTAAATATTTTAAAGGCTCTGCTTCTACAGGTGATGTTGCAGTTTTTGCGTATCCAATAATATCAAATACTTTCAAAGGAGCATAATCAGGATCAGATTTTGCTTCATCAGTTTGTGACCATCTCCAAAGCATTTCTTTACATCCACCTCCAGCAGGCACTAATCCAACAATTGTCTCTACTAGACCAACCACAATATTTGTGTGTGATGCAACAAAGTTACTTTGAACTAAAACTTCAAAACCACCACCTAATGTAAGACCAGAAGGCGCAGACACTACTGGGTACTTAGAGTATTTTAATGTTTTGCAAGTATCTTGAAAATATTTAATAAATTTTTCAATAGATTTGAAATCACCCTTATCTGCAAAATTCATCGTATAACTTAAATTCACGCCTGCAGAAAATTGCATACTTTCATTCATAACAATAAGCGGTTTATCAGTTGCATTTTTTAATGCGTCCATCGAGTCGTAATCTAATGCACAAGCTTTTGTGGTAAATTCAACAATATTAAAATCCTTAAAACGGTAAATTTCTGCAGAATTATTTTTATCTACTTTAATTGCTGATGGTCTAATTTTTCCTAGTGTTTCAATATCAGTGTAAAGTTGTCTTTCTCCATAAAAGTTTTCATCTTTTGATTTCGATAAATTTTCTAAAAATTTATTGTTTTCAAAATTATCTATTCTTGAAAAAAAATTTTCTACCCCAATTGATTTTAACATTTCAAAAGGACCCATTGCCCAATTAAAACCAAGTCTCATTGCTTCATCTATATCGTTGAACTTATCTGTAATCCCTGGAACTAGAGAAGATGCATATTTTATTATTTTAGAAATCACTTCCCAAGCATATTCTCCATATTTATCTTTTCGATTAATTAAATTATTTATATTTACAGTCTCAACCCCTAAATCTATTTTTTTTGAAGTTGTGTATTCACCTGTTTCTAAATTAATGGCTTCTAATATTTTCTGCTTTTCACTTTTATTCATTCTATAAAAACCACCTTTTCCTTTGCGTCCAGTATAACCAGTATCAATTAATTTTTTTACTAATGGAATTTCTTTTGCAACTATTTGAAATTCATCATTTTCAGAAAGTTCTTTAATAAAACTTTTTAAAACATCAGCCATCAAATCAATTCCGATTAGGTCATATAAGCCAAAAACTCCTGTTTTAGGTATACCCATTGGTCTTCCAAACACTGCATCAGCTTCTTCAATAGACAATTTCATTCTAAATGCTTCAGTCATTGCTACCTGCATTGCATAAACACCTATTCT
Source organism: uncultured Pelagibacteraceae bacterium (assembly GCA_902560805.1). Taxonomy (GTDB): domain Bacteria; phylum Pseudomonadota; class Alphaproteobacteria; order Pelagibacterales; family Pelagibacteraceae; genus Pelagibacter. The sequence continues at coordinate 220,179 of CACENW010000001.1, forward strand.
ATTTCCCAAAAAACCAGGTGTATCATTACAAACAATAGCACCTTTACCTAATTCAATTTCACAAAATTTTTTAAGAGAATTAATTTTATTTAAATCATTATTCTCATTCTTAACAATTTCTAACAATCCCATGTATCTAACCGGATTAAAGAAATGAGTTATGCAAAAATCTTTTTTTTCTTCTTCAGTTAATTTTTCTGACAAAACTTTTATTGGGATAGATGATGTATTTGATGAAACAATTGCTCCCTGTTTTCTATTCTTAAATATTTTTTCATAAATATTGTGCTTTATATCAATTCTTTCAACAACAGCCTCAACAACCCAGTCGGCTTCTTTCACTACATCAAAATTATCATCAATGTTCCCAACTTTAATATTTTCAATTTTATTTTTATCTAAGAGTAACGGGGGTCTTGATTTATGAATTCTATCTCTTGCTTTTTCAGATATTTCTGTTGTCAAATCTAGAAGGGTTACTGGTACATTGGCATTACAAAGGTGTGCTGCAATTCCACTACCCATTGTGCCAGATCCGATAACAACTACTTTTTTTATATCCATAATCAGTAAACTTTTATTGAATTAATCAAAAACTTGAAATAAGACAAATTTCCTGATTAATTAATTTGGTAAGCTATATAAATTAACACAATATTAAAGATAAAAATGTACAATTCAGTAATAGTTGGTTACTCCAGGTCCCCTTTTGCAATGGCAAATAAAGGTAAATTAATAGATGTAAAACCAGTTAATCTGCTAGCTGAAGTAATTAAAAACCTTGTTTCACAATCAAAAATTAATCCTAAAGAAATTGATGATGTTGTTATTGGATGTGCTTTTCAGGTTGGTGAGCAGTGTTTTAATATTGGAAGATTAGTAACTTTTTTATCAGACTTAGATATGAGAGTTCCAGGTATGTCTGTAGATAGATGGTGTGGATCCTCTATGGAAGCAATTCATATTGCTGCTGGTAAAATAGCAATGGGATCAGGTAAGATTTTTATTTGTGGAGGGGTAGAAAGTATGACAAGGGTTAGAACCGGCTTTGACCCTTTACCTCATCCTTATTTGGATGCAGAAGAACAAAACCCACATTTATATTTATCAATGGGAATTACTGCGGAGAATGTTGCAAAAAAATATAATATTTCAAGAACAGAACAACAAAAGTTCTCTTTAGAAAGTCATAGAAAAGCAAATGAAGCACAACAAAAAGAAAAATTTACAAGAGAGATTACTAAGATAGGTGATTGTGAAGCAGATGAAAATATTAGACCTAATAGTACAATGGAAAAATTAGATAATTTAAAGTTAGCGTTTGATCAAAATGGAACTGTAACAGCCGCAACTGCCTCTCCACTAACTGATGGCGCCGCTGTAACTTTAATATGTGAAGAAAATTTTGCTAAAGAGAATGGTTTGGAAATTTTTGGAAGAATAAAATCTACAGCTGTTGAGGGATGTGATCCAAACTATATGGGATTAGGTCCAATTTCAGCTACTAAAAAAGCTTTGAAAAGAGCTAAGCTTTCAATAAAAGACATTGATATTGTGGAGCTAAATGAAGCCTTCGCATCTCAATCACTTGCTTGTATCAAAGATTTAGAGATGGACATTAAAAAAGTAAATCTAGACGGTGGTGCAATTGCTTTGGGACATCCTTTAGGTGCAACAGGTGCTAGGATAACAGGAAAAGCAGCACAACTTTTAAAAAGAGAAAATAAAAAATACGCTCTTGCTACTCAATGTATTGGTTTGGGAATGGGAATTGCAACAATAATTGAAGCAGTTTAATTTTATCTATTAATTCCTCTTAATCTCTCAGATCTTCTTCTTAACAATTCTGCACTAATCAAGATTAAACTTGAAAGAATAATTAAACATGTTGCGACAGCTAAAATTGTTGGACTTAACTGTTCTCTTAAACCAGTCCACATTTGTACTGGAATTGTAGTATTTTCTAAACCAGCAAGAAATAAAACTACAACTACTTCATCAAATGAAGTTACAAATGCAAATAAACCTCCTGAAATTACTCCAGGTAATATTAAAGGAAGAGTAATTTTCATAAAAGTGTTTACTGGATTACTACCTAAGCTGGCTGCCGCTCTAGTTACACTATGATCAAATCCTGACAATGTTGCGGTTACGGTGATTACAACAAATGGCGTTCCAAGTATTATATGAGCAAAAACTATTCCTGTATGAGTTGCTGCTAAACCTACTTTTGCCATGAAAAAGAATATTGCAACACCTGATATAATTAATGGAACAATCATTGGAGAAATAAGAGTGGCCATTATAATTCCTTTATAAGGCATGTGCCTACTACTCAAACCTAGTGCAGCCAATGTCCCTAGTATTATAGATCCTATTGTTGCAAATATTGCAATTATAAAACTATTTTTTGCAGCTAATCCCCATGGGTTTTTAGTTCCATAAACCATATCCTTATACCATCTTAGAGAGAAGGCATCAGGATCAAGATTTTTCATCCCCTCAGAAAATACTAAAAATTCTTCAGCGTTAAATGATAATGGAAATATTACGAATAAAGGGGCAACTAAAAAGAAAAACACAAAAGCACAAATGGCTAAATAGACATAATGCCAAATTCTATAACGTGTTTCAGTATAACTTGGTAATGCCATATTTATCCTAATTTAATATTATCTACTCCAACAAGTTTATTATAAATCCAATAAATAACTAAAACTCCAGTTAACAACATCAATCCCATTGCAGACGCAAAACTCCAATCTAGAGTTGTTTTCATATGATATGCTATCTGGTTACTAATTAATGTTCCAGATGCACCCCCTACAAGTGCTGGTGTAATGTAATACCCAATAGCTAAAATAAATACTAACAAACATCCTGCTCCAATTCCTGGAATAGTTAATGGGAAATATACTTTCCAAAATGCAACGAAAGGAGTTCCTCCCAAAGATTTTCCTGCTCTCATTAAGCTTGGTGAGATTGTTTTCATCACACTGTAAAGTGGTAGAACCATAAATGGTAAAAGTATCTGTGTCATCGCCACATAAGTTCCAACTTTATTATACATCATTTCTGGCCTGCTATCGTCTGCAACTAAACCTATCATTACAAAGAAATCATTAACGACCCCTTGTTGTTGTAATAAAATCATCCAACTTGCAGTTCTAACTAATAATGAAGTCCAAAATGGAAGAAGAACACAAATCATTAATAGATTTGAATATTTCATTGGTAATGTAGCCAATAAATGAGCTATAGGATATCCCATTAAAAAACAGAATACTGTTACAAATAAAGCAATTTCAAGAGTTCTTAACCACAAAATTCTATGAATTCTTCTATCTTCATCTACTTGAGCAATACTTCCATCAGCAGCAAAATACATGTCCATACCTTTAAGATATTTAGCTAATGTATATGGTGGAGCTGTTCTTTTTATAGCTTGCCAATACTCAACTTTACCCCAATTTTTATGGACTCTCATCATCTGTTCTTTGATGCTGGCACTTTCATCGATCTTTTTTCTTTTAATATTTCTAAACAATCTTTTGGTTGTTGAATTAAAACCATTTTTTTCTTTATTTAGTCTTTGACCAAGTTTTCCATGTTCTTGTTTTTCAACAAGGGCTTTGTAGTCATAATAAAAAGCAGAAAAAACATCTTCAGGAGGTAATTCTTGTCCATCCCAATTTTCCATTTCCTTAAACGTTTTAGGAAGCATATTTGTAATCATTTTGTCATCAATACTTCTCGTAAACATTTCACCGATTGGAAATATATAAGTAATGACTAAAAATAATAATAAAGGAGCCACTAGAAGAAATGCTTTAATTTTATTCTTCCGTTCAGCTTTTTTCAAACTGACTTCTAATGGTATGCCGTCAGTTGTTAAAATTTGTTTTGCTTCAGAGCTCATAAAAAAATAGGGCGGTTATTAAATAACCGCCCTAAATATATTATATAAATTCAGTGATTAAAACTGAAATTATAGGCCTGCTTTGAAAGCTTCCCACTTCTCACCAATCTCTGTTCCATAGTCAGCCCAGAAGAATGGGTCAACTAAGAAATAGTTTTTAGTGTTAGCAGGAGCAGTTGGCATTTGAGACATCATCTCTGTTTTACCATCTTTGTACCATGGCTCACCAGCAGTGATTACATCAAGAGAAGATTTTCTCCATGGAGCATATGCAATGTACTTCGCGCTACCAGCTAACATCTCAGTGTTAGTCATCATAGCTAAAGCTTTTTTAGCATTTGCTTCATCTGGACCACCTTTAACTAAAGCAAAGTATTCGTAGTCAAGACCTTGACCATCCCATACTTGTTTAATTGGAGCACCTTCACCAATTTCAGCATTGAAGAATCTTCCGTTCCAACCAGTTGCCATAACAACTTCACCAGCAACTAATAATTCAGGTGGTTGAGCACCTGCAGACCAGAATACACATCCACCATTTGGATCTGTACATAGTTCTCTAATTTTATTTAATGCTCTGTCGATTCCACCGTCTTCTAAAAGTTTTCTGTAAACTCTAGTTCCGCCGTCACCTAACTTCACACCATCCGCAGCTAAAGCAATTTCTAAATTAGTTAAAGCACTAGTATAGATTGCTCTTTTTCCTGGGAATTTTTTAGTGTTAAAGAAATCCTTAATTTTTGTAGGAGCTTTTGAACCACTAAATTTTCTTGTATCGTAAGCATAGTTCCAAGAATACAAGATGTTTCCTACAGCACATTCACTAGGCATGTCTGTGAAAAAGTCTTCACTTGCAGGAGTTCCATCTGGTGCAGGTGGGAAATCTTTGTCAAAATCAAATTTAACAAATAAACCTTCATCACATCCGTTAATTGTATCGAATGCGAATAAGTCAATTATATCCCATGTTATAGCACCTGCTTCTTTTTGTGCTTTGATTTCTGATAAACCACCAGAATAGTCAACCCAGTTGATTTCTATTCCTAGTGCTTTAGCAGTTGGATCACCATACCCTAACTTCTGAGACTCTGTATAAGCTCCACCCCAAGATGCAACAGTTACTGCAAATGCTGATGAAGTTATAGATAGAGCAAAAGAAAGAGCTAGTAATAACTTACTTATTTTCTTCATTATTCCTCCGTTTAAACGTTGATATAAATTAATTTATATAAACAAAAGTACAACAAATAGACCAACTTAAGTCAACAGCTCTTTTTTGTATTTACAATAATAATATATTTATTTTGGGTCTAAAGCCCTAGCATCTAAGCTGTTCCATCCAATATTAATATCTTGACTTACTTTTAGCTCTAGATTGGATGTACTATTTGGAACTTTTAAAATAAATTCTGAGCTACCTAAAAGATTTAATCTCACTCTTGTATGGTCGCCATGATAGATAACTTCCTCTATCTTTCCAGTAAACATATTATCCATTTTATCTTTTGGATTTATTAGTGCCCTTTCGGGTCTTAATGAAACTGTAGTTTTTTCTCCTTTGGATTTAACTGAAATAGGATTGGCTAATATTTCTGAATTCGCCAGCTTAACTTTACATTTATCTTTATCTATATCTATAACTTCTCCATTAAAAGTATTATTCTCACCAATAAATTCAGCGACAAACGAATTTACAGGTTTTTCATATAATTCAGCTGGATCTGATAATTGTTGAACTTTTCCATCATTGAAAACTGCAATTCTATTGGACATTGTCAAAGCTTCACTTTGATCGTGAGTTACATAAACAACTGTTACACCAATGCTTTCATGAATATGTTTAATTTCATATTGCATACTTTCTCTCAAATTTTTATCTAGCGCTCCTAAAGGTTCGTCCATTAAAACAACTGCTGGGTCAAATACTAAAGCTCTTGCTACAGCAACTCTTTGTTGTTGACCACCTGAAAGTTGGGCTGGCATTCTAGTTTCAAATCCGTTTAATGAAACCATCGACAAAGCCTTATCAACTTTTTTATCAATTTCGTCTTTCTCAACTTTTCTTACTCTTAAAGGAAAAGCTAAGTTTTCATAAACAGTCATATGTGGGAATAATGCATAGTTTTGAAATACCATTCCAATTCCTCTTTTATGAGGAGGAATATTTGAAATTATATTTCCGTCTAATAATATCTCACCATGAGTTGGTGTTTCAAATCCAGCCAACATCATTAAACATGTTGTCTTACCTGATCCAGATGGACCAAGCATGGTTATAAACTCGCCCTCAGCAATATCTAATTGAAGATCTTTGACGACAAGAACTTTACCGTCATAACTTTTATCTACTTTATCGAATTTAACGAATTCAGGATTTTTAGACATAAAGGTGAATATAAAACATTTGTGTAAATAGATTTCAATAGCTAATTAACTCTTAATATGAAGCTCTTTTGGAAAATTACAAAATAGTTCTGATCCATTTTCAGTAACTCTGATTGCTTCAGATGCCTCAACACCCCAATCACCAAACTGCATCACTGCTATCATGTGAAAACAAACATTGGGCTCAAGCACTGTCATATCTCCTTTATATATATTAAGAGTGTGCTCACCCCAGTCAGGAGGATATCCGATTCCAATCGAATAACCTGTTCTAGATTTTTTTTCTATTCCATATTTATCTAAAATTTTCCAAAAAGATTGAGCAACATCATCTGCGGTATTTCCAGGTTTGATTGCACTAATTCCAGCATTTAGTGCCTCGATGGTTTTGTTCATTGTATCAATTTTTAGCTGATTAGGTTTTCCAAGAAGAACTGTTCTGGCCATTGGAGCATGATACCTCTTATAAACTCCAGATAGTTCAATAATTGTAGCCTCTCCTTCGACAAATTTTTCTTGAGTTGCTGTTAAATGTGAAGCTGAGGTTCCTTTTCCTGTTGGTAGTAAAGTTGCTATACTAGAATACTCACCACCATATTCCTCTGTACCATAAAATAATGTTTTTTGAATTTCACCTACAGCATCACATTGTCTAACACCTGGTTTAATTACTTCCATTGCAGTTATCATTCCTTTTTCAGATATTTTTGCAGCAGATTTCATAAAACCAATCTCAGCATCAGATTTAACCAATCTTGCCCAATTAACCAAACGATCACTATCCTTTATTTGTGCGTTTGGTAATCCCTGTTTAATTTTTTCATAACAGAATGCGGTAAAATAATGGGCATCCATTTCAACCCCTATATTTAGTTTATCCCACTTACGCTCTTTAATGATTTCAACTAAATAATCATAAGGATGTTTTGGCCATGTATGAATGTAATTTTCATCGTAAACAATAATATTTTCGTTTTTTAAGTAAGTTGTTATATACGCACCCCCAGCATCCTGTGCTCTTACAAAACATAAAGGCTCATCAGCATTTACATGAACAATAGCACATTGAGCATAATAGAAAGACCACGCATCATAGCCTGTTAAATAATTCATATTATTTGTATCATGTGAAATTAAAAGTTCGATGCCTTTTTCCTGCATCATTTTCTGAACTTTTTTTAACCTTTGTCTATATTCTTCTTTACTAAATGACATTAATTTACTTGAAATAATTTTCCAAACCCTTCAACTGAATTATTTTTTTTTATTTTTACAAGGGTATCCCAAATTAACGCCTGATTGCTAGATAAAACTGTCGTATTTAATTTTTTTTCTAATTTATCAATAATTTCTAGAACTGGTAAAGCTGTGCATGAAACAAATAAAGCATCAGCTCCATTCAAATCTATTTTTGATAATACTTCATACAAATAATCTTGATCAACTTTTCCAATGTCATAATCATCTTGAATATCAAAATAAGAATTTGATGTAACTTCAAAACCTTCACTTTTAAAATAATCTAAAACATCATCATTTAATTTTTTGCTATAAGGGGTAAATATTGAAACTTTCTTAATATTTAATTTTTTTAATGCTTTAATAGCAGCAGTGCTTGGTGTTGATACATCTGCCATTGGTTTAGCAACTTTAACTTTTTCTTCAATTGAATCATGACCAGCAGCAATAGTTCCTGATGTGCATCCATAAACTACACAATCCAAGTCTTGATCAGGTAATATATCTTTTGTAACGTCAGTGATTTTATTAGACATTTTAATCAAGTTTTCTTTCGTGAGAGGGTTGTAACACTCAATACGATTAACAAAGAAATCGATTTTCTTATTTTTAATCACATTTATAAAATCTTTTTCAATCATAAAATCACTAGCAAGAGCAATTAAACCAACTCTAGGGTTAGCTTGGCCGATAAACTTAGGATCTATTTTTGTTGAATTCATAAATTAAAAAGTGAATATATCATAAGTTCTTTAATAATCATTAATATTAAAATAGGCATGAATATAAAAGATACTTTCGTAGCATCCCTTGTGCCTATTTTTTTAGGGTTCGGTTTTGTAATTGCTAAACCAGCATTTGAATCTTTTCCTCCTGTTCTTTTAATGGGTATCAGATTTACATTTGCTGCATCATTATTAATTTGGTGGTTTCCAATTCCAAAAGGATATTTGAAAAGAATATTTATTGCGTCATTAGTGGCTAATTCGTTGCAATATAGTATTACATATACTGGTTTAGATTTAATTGATGCATCTTCAGCAGTTCTTTTGGTTCAGATGGAAGTTCCGTTTGGAGTTATTTTTGCTTACTTCATGCTTAAAGAAAAACCAACTATTAGAGCTTTGATTGGTATAGCAATTGCTTTTGTTGGTGTTTATATTTTAACTGGATCTCCTAACTTGGATGGAAAGTTTATTGGAATTGGTCTTACAATTTTAGGATCTGCTATATGGGCTCTAGGACAAGTTATGGTTAAACCTTTAAGTAAAGAAATAAATCCTTTAGCTTTAGTTGCATGGTTAGCATTATTCTCTGGACCAATTTTAATAATGCTTTCTGCAATAATTGATGGAAATACAATTAATTATTTAACAAATGCAAAAATTGATCACTGGATCATTGCAATTTATATTGGTTTCATCATGCAACCAATTACTTATGGTTGTTTCTATTATGTTTTAAAAAACAACCCGCTTTATAAAGTGCTTCCTATCGTTACGATGGGTATACCCCCAACAGGATTATTGGCTGCAATTTTTCTTTTAGGTGAAAAACCAACACAAGAATTATTTATAGGTGGTGCAATAATAATAGTAGGTGTAATTTTAATTGTATTTACAAAAAATAAAGAAGAAGAGGAAATAAAATGAAAATAGGTTTTATTGGTTTAGGAAATGTGGGTGGTAAACTAGCTGGAAGCTTAATAAGAAATAATTTTGATGTTACTGTTAGAGAAATAGATGAAAGTTTAACAAATGAATTTAAAAAGCTAGGTGCTAAAATTGCAAAATCTCCTAAAGAATTAGCAGAAAAATCAGATCTAATAATTACTTCTCTTCCTTCGCCTGAAGTTTCTGCAGAAGTTATGGAAAATGAAGATGGAGTTCTAAATGGTTTGTCAGAAAATAAAATTTGGTTAGAAATGAGTACAACAGATGAAAATGAAGTTAAAAGACTTGGGAATAAGGTAATATCAAAAAAAGCTATCCCACTAGATGGGCCTGTAAGTGGTGGTTGTCATAGAGCTGCTACAGGTAATATTGCTATATTTGTAGGTGGAGAAAGAAAAGCTTTTGAAAAAATATTGCCTGCTTTAACTGTAATGGGTAGAAAAGTTTTACATACTGGTGAATTAGGTAGTGCATCTGTTCTTAAAGTCATAACAAATTACTTAGCATCAGTTCATTTAGTAGCTTTAGGTGAGGCATGGACTGTTGCGAAAAAATCAAATTTAGATCTAACTAAAGCATTTAAAGGTATAGCAGTCTCATCTGGAAATTCTTTTGTACATGAAACAGAAAGTCAGGTTATTTTAAATGGCTCTTATAATATCAATTTCACAATGGATCTTGTTTTAAAAGATACTGGTTTATTTGATAGTCTGGCTAAGAAATTAAATGCTCCTTTAGAGATTTCTCCAAAGATAGTTGAGATATTTAAAGATGGGCAAAAAAAATATGGTTCAAGAGCATGGTCTTCCATGATTGTAAAAAGAATGGAGGATTTAAATAAAATTAATTTTAGAGCTGAAGGTTTTCCTGATGAGCTTGTGGATAATGAACCAGAAGAAAAAGGCTATGAAATTTAATAAATATGCTAAGATTATTAAATGTTAGATAAAAGAAAATTTTATATAAATGGTGGATGGGTTGATCCAATTAAAAAAAAAGACTTCGAAGTAATTAACCCATGTAATGAAGATCCTTGTGCAATTATTTCGTTAGGTTCAAAAGATGATACAGATAATGCTGTAAAAGCTGCAAAAACTGCATTTGAGAGCTTTAAAGAAACCACTAAAGAAGAAAGATTAGATTTACTTGAAAAATTATTAACTATTTACAAAAGAAGGTTTGGTGAAATGGCTGAAGCTATCTCATTAGAAATGGGAGCACCAATGGATTGGGCTACAGATGTGCAAACTGCATCTGGACAAGCTCACTTGGAAGATTTTATAATTAGACTTAAAGAATTTGAATTTGATGAGCATTTTGATGAAAAATCAAATAATCATATTTATTATGAACCAATTGGTGTTTGTGGATTAATAACTCCATGGAACTGGCCTATTAATCAAATAGCTTTAAAGGTAGTTCCTGCATTTGCAACAGGATGTACAATGATTTTAAAACCATCTGAAATAGCACCAATATCAGCAATGTTATTTGCAGAAATGATTGATGAAGTTGGATTTCCTAAAGGGGTTTTTAATTTAGTGAATGGAGATGGTGTTGGCGTTGGAACTCAAATTTCAAGTCATCCTGATATTGATATGGTTTCTTTTACAGGTTCAACAAGAGCTGGGAGATTAATTTCAAAAAATGCTGCTGAAACAATTAAAAGAGTTTGTTTAGAACTTGGAGGCAAAGGCGGAAATATAGTTTTTGCGGACAGTTATAAAAATGCAGTTCGAGATGGCATCAGAAATGTAATGAGTAATTCAGGTCAATCCTGTGATGCACCTACAAGAATGCTTGTTGAAAAATCTATTTACCAAAGAGCTGTGGATGAAGCAGTTGATGAGGCAAACAAAATAGGAGTTGATCAAGCCTCTAAAAAAGGAGATCACATTGGACCTGTAATTTCAAAAACTCAGTATGATAAAATTATAAATTTAATTGAAAGTGGAATTAAAGAAGGAGCAACGTTAGCTGCAGGAGGTCCTGAACTACCTAATGGATTAAACAAAGGCTATTTTATTAAACCCACAATTTTCACAAATGTTACAAATGAGATGAGAATAGCAAAAGAAGAAATTTTTGGTCCAGTTCTATCTATTATTCCATTTGAAACTGAAGATGAAGCAGTCAACATTGTTAATGACACTTCATATGGTTTAGGAAATTATTTACAAACTAATGACAGAGAAAAAGCTCATAGAGTTGCAAAAAAATTAAGATCAGGTTGTGTTTATATAAATGGTAATGCAGCTGACGCAGGCACCCCGTTTGGGGGATATAGACAATCAGGAAATGGTAGAGAAGGTGGAGTATGGGGCCTCACAGAATATCTTGAAGTAAAAACTGTTACTGGTTGGAAGAATTAATACTTTTAAATTCTAGCATATCTTCAAAAGTGCACATTTCAGGTTTTTCAAGAGTTAGTTTTGGAAATCTTTTACTAAAGTCAAAAAATAATTTTTTATTAAATTCAATTAAATTTTTTATTTCAGTTTGATTAAGTTCTCTTAATATATACGCTAGAGTAATATGGAAAGTGTATCTTTGATGATTTTCAAATTGAATTTTTAACAAACTGCTTAGTTCATCTCTACAATTTCTTAATATTTTTTCGTCCTTTTCAGAAAATGGTTCTAAAATAATACTGTAACCACCAAAAAACATTTTTAATTTTAAGTTTAATTCTTCAGGAAAAATATAATCCTTAATTCTTTTATTTAACTCAATAGCTATATTTTTATAATCCATATTAGGATCTATATTTGATGGCCAATATTTAGTGTTTTTTGTATTTAAATTACAACAATCAAATAATGTCATATGAAAACTAGAAGCAGGTAAATAGAAATAAGTTTTTTTAGGATTAAAATTTTCTATTTTTTTTTGATAATTAATAATTTCATTAGATAAATCAGTATTAAGAGGAATATTGCAAATTATTGTGCAGCCTGGAAATAATAAAGGATTTCCTTTGTCATCAAATTTATTTTCAGCACCTTTTAAAGTATAACCTTCAAGTTTACCTGCTAAAAACTTTTCCTCATTATTAACTATATTTAAATCCATTTAAATAAACTAGAACCAGTTTATATTTTCTTTATCACAAAGTTCTTTCAACCTTATTGGATAATCTGTCATGATGCCATCTACACCATATTCAATCATTTTTAACATGTCGTACTCTTTATTTACCGTCCATACATTGATTGGTAAATCCTCTTGGTGAGAAATATCGACAAGTTTTTTTGTAATATCTTTATGGTAAGGATGCCAAGCTTTTCCACCTTGTGATTTTATAATTTTAGGTAATTCATGATTGTCAGAAAAAGGTAAAAAACTCATCCATGGAGATCTATTATAAATCGTATTTTTAATTTTCATTCCTCTTGGTTGTTGGTAGGTTAAATATGCTCTTGATATTTCAGGAAAATTATTTTTTATTTCTGTTAGTATCCTCCAATCAAATGAAGAAACAATTATTCTATTTTGCAGATTTGATTTATCTACCTCTTTGATAACTAATTTCACTGTATCCTCAGGAACTGGTGTTAAATTTTCCTCATCTGGCGTAGATTTAATTTCTAAATTTATTAATAAATTTTCAGATATATTTTTCGAGGATAATTCTAATAACTCAGAAAGTTTAGGTATCTTTTGATTTTCTAAAGTTTTTTGATTGAGAAATCTTCTTCCATATCTTGATAACTTATTAAGTGAACCTACATCATATTTTAAAATCTCATTATAAGTTAAATCAAAAATTTTAATATTTTCATCTGTTATCCAATTTCCTTCATCATCTTTAGTTAAACTTGGATCTAGCCTAAAATCATGGGTAATGACAGGTATAAGATCCTTAGAAATTAAAATATCTGTTTCGTAGGCATTAATATTATTTTCAAATAAATATTTAAAGCTATCTAATGTATTTTCTGGTAAATCGCCTCTGGCTCCCCTGTGACCATAAATTTTTATATGATTTGGTTTTGCTAAAATCAAATTTAGTTTACTCTTTTGCCAGTGCTTTTATCAAAGATATAATATTTATTTTCTTCAATATTCAAACTTAGAGTGTCGCCTCTTTTGATTGTTTGGTTTCCTGGAGATCTATAACAAAAATCTTTTATATTTTTTATTTGTCCATAAACAAGATTATCTGAACCTAGCTGTTCTACCAATTCTACTTTTAAATTTATTAAACCATTTTCAGACTCTATTAAATGCTCTGGTCTTATTCCTAAAGTAACCTCACCATTATAATCGCTATCTATATTTTTTATTTCAAAATTTTCAGCTGATAGCGTTTTGTTATTTAAATTAGCATCTAAAAAATTCATTTGTGGAGAACCGATAAAACCAGCAACAAATAAAGATTCTGGATTATTATAAATCTCAATAGGGGTTCCAAGCTGTTCAATAATTCCATTATTTATAACAGCCAATCTATCCGCAAGGGTCATGGCCTCAACTTGATCGTGTGTAACAAATATACTTGTTACTCCAACTTTCTGCTGAAGTTTTTTGATTTCAAGTCTCATCTGGATTCTTAGTTTTGCGTCCAAGTTTGAAAGAGGCTCATCAAATAAGAATATTTTAGGGTTTCTAACAATCGCTCTACCCATAGCAACTCTTTGTCTTTGACCACCAGATAACATTGATGGTTTTCTTTGTAAAAAATCTGAAATTTGCAAAAGTTTAGCTGCATCATTAACTTTTTGCTCGATTGTTTCTTTGTCAATTCCTCTGTTTTTTAAACCATAAGCTAGATTGTTATAAACATTCATATGTGGATACAATGCATAGTTCTGAAATACCATTGCTACATCTCTTTCAGATGGATCAACTTCATTTATTAATTGTCCATCAAGATTAATATCACCTTCAGTTATGTCCTCTAAACCTGCAACCATTCTTAACAATGTTGATTTTCCACATCCACTGGGTCCTACAAAAACCATGAACTCTCCTTCATCAACACTTAATGAAGTTTCATGTACTGCTTTTGTGCCGTTAGGGTAAATCTTAGTTACATTTTTTAAATCTAAAAAACTCATTTATTTCTCCGTTTGAATTAATCCTTTTATGAACCATTTTTGTAAAAATACCACCACTAATACCGGAGGTATCATAGACAAAATAATATACGCAAATCTTTCTGCAGTTCTTGGTAGTGCAACTCCTTCATAACTCTCTGTGTAAATAATTTTCATCCCCATTACAACAGTCCAATATTCTTCGGCAGTAGTCATAATCAATGGCCATAAATATTGGCTATATCCATAAACAAACATAAATATAAACATTGCAGCTATCATAGTTTTTGATAGTGGAACTAAGAAATCAATGAAAAAACTCCAAGCATTTGCTCCATCTAATTTTGCAGACTCCAATAATTCATCTGGAATTGTTTTGTAAAATTGTCTGAAGAAAAAAGTTGCCGTTGCTGAGGCAACTAATGGAAGAATAAGTCCTGTATACGAATTGGTCAAACCTAAATCAGAAACTATTTTATAGCTTGGAAATATTCTCACCTCTAAAGGAACTAGTAGAGTAATGAAGATCAACCAAAAAATTGGTACTGCTAATTTAAATCTATAATAAACTAAAGCGTATGCAGACATTGCTGAAATAGCCACTTTAAGTGTAGCAATTCCTAAAGCCATTATAAAACTGTTAACAAACATTTTTGCAGCGGTTACTTCCTCAGACCAACCACCTTTTTCATTTAAAACTTCATTATAGTTTCTTGAAAATTGATCACCCAAAGTAAACCTCATACCTTCTGTAAGTATAGATACATTTTCATGTGTGGAACTTGCAAAAGAAATCCAAATTGGGAGAACCATTAACAAAACTCCTATAATTAAAATAATATGAGCAACAATTTGAAGTGGTTTTATTTTCATTTATCTTGAAAAACTCCTTTAATAAAATGTTTCTGTAAAACAATTATAATTAAAATTGGTGGAACCATAGACATCATAACAAACGCAAAACGATGAACGATTGAACCTGACATCATCTTTAATCCCATAACTACAGTCCAGTATTGTTCTGAGCTTGTTACTAATAATGGCCATAGGTACTGGTTGTAACCAAAAACAAACATAAATATTAACATGGCCACTATCATTGTTTTTGATAATGGAACTAAAAAATCAACAAAAAATCTCCAAGTATTTGCTCCATCTAGCTTTGCTGATTCAAGTAATTCATCTGGAACCGTTTTGTAAAACTGTCTAAAAAATAATGTTGCTATCGCTGAAGCTGATATAGGCACAATTAATCCAAAATAAGAATTTACTAGATTTAACTCAGCCATTACTGAATACGTAGGAAAAATTCTTAACTCTAATGGAACTAAAATTGTAACAAATATTATCCAGAACAATAATGTTGCATATTTTGTTCTATAATAAACTAAAGCATAAGCAGCCATTAAAGATGTAATAACAGATAATATTGCAACTCCGGTTGCCATTATGAAACTGTTTAAAAACATTTTTAAAGCGGTTATCTCTTTGAAAAAACCACCTTGATATAACAAAACTCTCATATAATTTTCATAAAAGCTGTCTCCTAAAAACATTTGAAGACCATGAGTATTAATCGTTAAACCAGTATGCGTTGAACTCGCGAAAATCATCCACACAGGAACAATCATAATTAATATTCCTATAAACAAAATAAAATGAGAAAATCCTGATGTAATTAATCTAGTCATTAATTATAATGTATTCTCCCTTCTATGTATCTAAATTGAAAAATTGTAATAAATAATACTATGAACATCATCATTATTGATTGAGCGCCTGCGCTTCCTAAATCTAGTCCTCTGAATCCATCCATATAAGCCTTGTAAACTAAAGTTCTTGTTTCACCTGATGGAGCTCCAATTGTTGTGGTGTCAATAATACCGAACGTATCAAAAAATGCATAAGTAATATTAATAATAATTAAAAAGAATGTTGTTGGCATTAATAACGGAAACGTAATTGTCCAAAATCTTCTAACACTGTTTTTGCAATCTATCATAGATGCTTCAATCACAGATCTTTGTATGGCTTGTAGACCCGCCAAAAAGAAAATGAAATTTGCACTAATTTGCTTCCAGGAGCCAGCAATAATTAAGTAAATATATGAGTCAAAGACACTTTCGTACCAATTAAATCCCCAGAGATTATTAAACAAATGGTAAAGTAGTCCAAATCTTTCACTAAAAAAATAATTTGCCATTACACCAACAACAGCAGGAGCAATTGCATATGGCCAAATTAATAATGTTTTGTATGCACTTTTGCCATGCATAACATTGTTTGCCTGAACTGCGAGCAACAAGCCAATAGAAGCTGTGATTAGTGTTATTACAAAACTATAAATAATAGTAAACTTAAATGCTATCCAATAAGCAGGATCATCAAAGATGAATAAAAAATTATCAAACCATACAAACTGAGTTCCAAATCCAAATGCATCCTGCATTGTAAATGCATCTCTAAAAGTTTGAATGATTGGCCAATATAAAAAAATTAATAAAATTCCTAACTGTGGAGCCAAAAATAAATATTGAGAATAACTAGATTTAAATTGGACTTTTTTCATATAAGTAAAATAAAAAATAAGGAGGGTAAGTTATTACCCTCCTTAATTAGATTATTGTTTATAAAGTTTTAGCAAATTGTTTTAACAATTTAGCTGCACCTTTATCCATGTTCTTCAATCCTTTTTCGATAGATATTTTACCGTTTAACATAGGCTCAACATTTTCGTAAATTACTTCACGAATTTGTGGCCAGTTACCAGCTCTATATCCACCAGGAATAGTCGAACCTTCTAAGCTTAATTGCTCACCAACTGCTTTATGATATGGAGAAGCTCTATAGAAGTTTATAGTTTCAGCTAACTCTATACCACCTTTAGTTACTGCAGAGTAACCAGTCATATTGTGATAATACAGATCCATTTCTGGAGAACCCATAAATTCTATAAATTTAGCAAGTCCTTTGTACTCTTCTTCTGTATGACCATTTAATATCCAGTTAGCAGCACCACCAATAAATGTTGGATACTCTTTACCACCTGTTACAGAATCCCAATAAGGAATATGGTTTACTGTAAAGTTAGGAACAACTCCTTTCATTCCTCCGAACGATGCAGCTGAACCAAACCAAAACGCAGCTTCACCAGCTATAAATGGAGCTTGGTTATCTCCCCATGCTCTTCCTTTATAACCATAAAGGCCTTTTTCATACCACTCTTTAACTTTCTTCCAGTGCATTACAAATGCATCCGTTTCAGCAAATAAAGTTTTTGTTGGAACAGCATCGTAACCATTGTTTCCATCTGTCATAAGCAAGTTATGTCTTGAAAAGAAATTTTCTGTCCAGATCCAAGGAAAGTGACTTTGAACTAAAGGTATGTATCCAGCAGCTTTAATTTTTGGAGCCATAGCTTCAAATTCTTCATAAGTTTTTGGTACTGATTCAATTCCAACTTCTTTCAAGATGTCCATGTTTGCATACATCAAACAAGTTGAACTATTGAAAGGTACACCAATCATTTTTCCATCTGAATCAGCATAGAAATTTTTAATTCCTGGAATATAGTTGTCTGCATCTACTTTAATTCCATATTTCTCTGCCATTTCTTCAAAACCGATAACAACACCATTTTTTACTTGAGCTACCATAATTGCAGCACCAGCATCGTAAACTTGTGAATAGTGTGGTTGATCTCCTGCTCTAAAAGCAGCAATAGTTGCGGCCATGTTATCTTCATAACTTCCTTTACCTGTAGGAATGACCGTATATTGATCTTGTGAAGCATTAAATCTATTTGCAATTTCAATAATTACATCACCAAGAAAACCACTGTTTCCGTACCACCAATGAATTTCTGTCTTTGAGTAACTGTGTGATGTAAAAGAGAATGTAAATAGAATTGTTAAAATACTAAGTATTTTTTTCATTTTTTTCCTCTCTTTTTAATTTATGTATTTACAACTTTGTAAATTATATTTGTTAAGATAACGTTAAATTTAAATTACTTAAATGTTAAAATATATAATTTTTCTAAATCAGGTTGTATCTGTTAATAACTTTTAAGATATTTTAGTCTTCCAATTATTTCATCTCTATCCATATAATATCCTTGAAGATGTCTATGTCCTGAGTTTGGATCAAATTCAGTTCTTCCATGAAGCAATCTTCTGTTATTAAAAGTAAATATATCTCCTGGTCCTAATCTAAATTTAATTTGAAATTTTTCATCGTGTAATAGATTTCCAAATCTATGATGAGCCTTATAAACTTTGTCCATTAAGTCAGGATGGCAATCTAAAGCATCCATAGTTGCAATACTAAATCTAATGTCATGATAATCATTATCTTTAGTCAAAGAAATTGCTGGCGCATAATAACTTCTTACAGATTCTTGGGTATAATCCATATCTCTAAATTTAAGGTGAACATTCACTAATGTATCAAAGATTTCCTTTTCATTTTTTCTCAAATAATCTGCTACAGCAAATCCATCTACTGCTGAAGAATCTCCTCCATTTGCAGAATTAATCAAACAGTGAAGAAATTGATAACCTGGGGGTGTCTCAAACCAAGGTAAATCCATATGATTTCTCAAAGCATGGGCCGTATAGGCAGAATTATTTGGTTTTGGAATATTAATTACCTCAAATGGAGTTTTAAAAAATGTTTCTCTAGTATGACTAATTCTACTTAAAACTTTAAATCCAGAGTTCTCATTTGTTGGTGCATTTTTGACAATTGCAATTCCGGTATGATGCAAAAGTTCCAACCATTTAATTAAGCCCTGATCAGAATTAATTATCTCATCATGATCAATTTCTACAGATTGTAAATTTTTTTGCAGAGAATTATCCCAAAGTTTATAGGGTGATTTATATTCTAAATTATTTTTTATTGTGTAACAATTATCTCTCAGCCATTTTTGATCATAATAACTAACATGATCTCCGTCACTCCATTCAATTTGTAGTTTACCATCATCATTTACTGAAAATTTTTTAGGATTTATATCTTTAGACACCTTAAGAATATTAAACATTCTGTGACGAGAGTCTTTATCGTGTGCTGTGGGACAATTATCTCTTAACCATAAATAATTAAACTTACTTTTTTTTCCATCACTCCAATCAACTTCTAAATTCGTAGAATTTTTAGTTATATTTTCAATTTTACAATTTTGTTCCATTAACTTTTGTAATTTGAATTTTCACGATCTAATTTTCTCAGTAATGCAGCCCATTCTGTTTTTCCATTATAATTATAATCATCTGAACTGCTCATATTGTCCCAAAAATATGCAGCTTTTTGTTTATCTATTTCATGTTTACTTAATCCCATAGATAAATTTTTTACTTGAACAGTGCATGCTTGCTCCAAATAATAAGCTCTAAAAAAAGCTTCTGCGGCGGTTTTGCCTACAGTGTAATATCCATGATTTCTTGTAATTAAAATATCATGCTTACCAATGAGATTTTCAAATTTTTTTCCAAAATCTTTATCTTCAACAAATTCATAATCAATATATCCAATTAAATGATTTAAATAGACTGCAGCTTGTGAAAGATACATCAAACCTTCTTTAGTTCCTCCAACTGCCATAACATCATTAGCGTGACCGTGAACGTAAAAATTCACATCTGATCGAGAATTAAAAATCCACTGAGCAAGATTTATACATCCATCATTTAACCACGGTCCATCTGAATTGATTTTTCTCCCCTCTTTATCTATTTTTATTAAAGATGATGCTGTGATCTCTTCATAAAACATTCCATAAGGATGAACAAAAGAACAATCTTTATTTTCTACTGATCTTGCCCCTGCACACTGATTAGCAAGATCTGTCATGCCATACATATGTAAAATTCTATATAGAGCAGATAATTCTATTCGCACATCAATGTCTGTTTGCGCCATAACTAAAATTCTTAATAAAAAATTAAGTAAAAGCAAATAAATATAGCTTTATATTTTTAGAACAATCAGAGGTTGTATAATATTTATTTTACATTCTATCATTGTAACTGTTACAAGATTATCTAATGTCAAAAATTGAGATCAATAACGTTTACAAAATTTTTGGAAATGATCCTAAGTCTGTGCTCCCAATGGTTAAGGATGGTGCTACAAAAGATGAGATCTTGGAAAAAACTGGACATACAGTTGGCTTAGATAATGTCTCACTTAAAATTGAGGAAGGTGAAACTTTTGTATGTATGGGTTTATCAGGTTCAGGAAAATCTACACTTATTAGACATTTAAATAGATTAATCGATCCAACTGATGGTGAAATTTTAGTTGAGGGTACAAATGTAATGTCTCTTAATAAAGATAAACTAATTGAATTTAGACGACATAAAATGAGTATGGTTTTTCAAAGATTTGGTTTATTCCCACACAAAACAGTAATTCAAAATGTTGGTTATGGACTAGAAATGCAAGGTAAAGCAGAAGACGAAAGAAATAAAATCTCAATGGAAAAAATTGATGCTGTCGGTCTAACTGGTTTTGAAAATCAATATCCAGCCCAATTATCAGGAGGAATGCAGCAGCGTGTAGGATTGGCAAGAGCATTAGCAACTGACACAGATATTATGTTAATGGATGAGGCATTTAGTGCGCTAGACCCATTAATTAGGAGCGATATGCAAAAGCAATTAATTGATCTTCAAGCTCAATTAAAAAAAACTATTGTCTTCATAACTCATGATCTTGACGAGTCATTGAGATTGGGTGATCATATAGGAATATTAAACTCTGGTAAATTAGTTCAAGTGGGTACTCCTGAGGAAATTATCATGAATCCTGCAGATGATTATGTGAAAGCATTCGTAAAAGATGTTAATAGAGCAAAAGTAATTAAAGCAAAAATTATTATGAAAAGCGCTGACGAAGCAAATAATATTGATAAGTCAAATCTAATAAAAGTAAATGAAGATGAGTTTATAGAAGATTTCTTACCTAAAATTGTTTGTTCAGACTCAAATTGCGAAGTGGTTGATAAAAGTGGAAATATAAAAGGTTATATTTCAAATCAAGAATTACAGTCCTCATTAACAAGATCATAAAGTGTTATTAAAAACTTTCGAAGTCAAAAAAGAATGGGTTGATTATAACAATCATATGAACATGGCTTATTATGTGCTTGTATTTGACCAGGCATGGGAAGTTGCTCTTGAAAAATTTAAAATGGGAGGAACTGCAGCCAAAGATCTTAATAGAAGTACTATGGTTGTTGAAACAAATACTAAATACTTAAATGAAGTCAAAGAAGGAGAGGAGATAAATGTTAATCTTACTTTTTTTGACCATGATAAAAAAAGACTACATTTAAAAATGGAAATGATTTCTCAAAAAACTAATAAACTTTCAGCTTCTATGGAATGGATATCGCTATATATAGATTTAAGCAAAAGAAAAGTTACTGAATTTGAGGAAGAAAAAGTAAAATTAATGAAAGATTTTATTGAAGAAAATAAGTCAAAATTTTCAAACGAAGGTCTTCTGTTCTCTTCTAAATTGAAGAAATAATCTAATATTCTATACAATTTTTTTTTGATATAGGTGCATAATGAGTACTAATAATAATTCAAAAGGTATAATTCTAATAATTACTGCAATGACATTTTTTGCAATGCAGGATGCTTTAATTAAATTCATTTTTGAAAAGGCAGCTCTTTATGAAATATTTTTTGGAAGATATTTTGTTGCAGCAATTTTGTTGTTTGGTTACATAAAATTTAGAAAACAAAAAGTTTCTCTTAAAACTCATTACCCTTTTTTAACAATACTCAGAGTAGTTTTACATTTTATTGCTTTTTCTGCTTTTTTTATCTCATTAACTTTTATGCCTTTAGCAACAGCAAATGCTTTATTTTTTTCTTCACCTTTTTTCGTATCTATATTTGCAAAATTATTTTTAAAAGAAACTATTGGTATTAGAAGATGGTCAGCCATTATTTTTGGTTTTATTGGTGTATTTATAGTATTAAATCCAAATTTTTCAGATTTTGAATATCGAAATCTTTTACCAGTTTTTTGTGCATTTTGTTACGCAGCCTCTATGACAATTACAAAATATACATCTGATAAAGATGATGTTAACACGCAATTGTATTACTTCTATCTAATTGCAATATTTCTTTGCGTAATTTTATATTTTTTTATGGGTAGTGGTCAGCTGAATAATCAAAACTTTGATCCAACAATACAATTCATCTTTAGAGAATGGTTTTCAAATATTGAATATACTTGGAAATTTATTTTATTTTTTGGTTTTGCTGCATCAATAGCTTTTGTTTGTATTTTTTCTGCATATATAGTTGCCTCTCCTTCAGTTGTTTCTCTGTTTGAATATTCGCTTATTATAATGTCAATGATACCAGGTTATTTTTTATTTAATGAAATACCTTCGGGTAGAACATTCATAGGAGTTGCGTGTATAATAGCTGCTGGAATTTATATTTATTTGAGAGAGAAAGTTAGAGATCAGTATATTGCAACCGAAACACCAGTGAGAAGATGAATATTAAAGATCTATTAATTTATATAAATTATGACCTATGATTATTTAATTATTGGCGCTGGAACAGCTGGGTGTGTTCTTGCAAATAGGTTAACTGAGAAGTCTCAAAATAATGTTGCTATTTTTGAGGCTGGTAAACCAAGTGATATTTGGAAAGTAAATATGCCATTAGCAATTTTATACACAATGCATGATCCAAAATATAATTACAAATATTATTCTGAGCCTGAACCTTATTTAAATAACAGAAAACTTTTTTGCCCAAGAGGAAAAATGATTGGTGGATGCTCAGCACATAACGGAATGGTATTTGTCAGAGGTAATCGAAACGATTATCAAAGATGGGAGTCTTTTGGATTGAAAGAATGGTCTTATGAAAAAGTACTCCCTTATTTTAAAAAAATTGAAACATGGTCTGAGGGAGAAAATGATTTCCGAGGTGGTAGTGGTATACTGCCAGTAAACCAGTCTAAAAACAAAAACCCTTTATTCAAAGCATTTATAGACTCTGCTGGTGAAGCTGGTTACAAAATAAATAATGACATGAATGGTGAAGAACAAGAAGGTTTTGGAATGTATGACGTTACAATTCATAAAGGTGAACGTGCTAGTGTTTCTAAATATTATTTAAATCCAGCAAAAAAAAGAAAGAATCTAAAGGTATTTACAGAAGCTTTTGTTGAGAAAGTTATTTTTGATGGAAAAAAAGCTATTGGCATTGAAGTTAAAATTAAAAATAAAGTTGAAAAAATCTATGCAAATAAAGAGGTGATTTTAAGTGGTGGTGCAATTAATTCACCACAGTTACTAATGCTATCAGGAGTAGGTCCTAGCCAACATCTTAAAGATAAAGGCATCAATGTTGTTCATAGCTTAGAAGGAGTTGGAAAAAACCTACAAGATCATTTGGAAACTTACGTGCAACAAGAATGTAAAACTAAAGATACTTTATATTCATACGTTAATAAGCTTAATATGCTTAAAATTGGTATTCAGTGGTTTTTAAATAGAAGTGGTCCTTGTTCTGCTTCTTTCTTGGAGGCAGGTGGCTTTTGCAAATCATCCCTAGAAAGAGAATATCCTAATATTCAGTTCCATTTTTTTCCTGCTTTTGTAATTGATCATGGATTAGTTGATCCAGATAGACATGGTTATCAATTACATGCCAGTCCAAATCACCCTAAAAGTCGAGGTCATATAACTTTAAACAGCTCAGATCCTTATGATTATCCAAAAATTCAATTTAATTATTTGGAACATGAGGACGATTTAAAACAAACTATAGAGTGTATACATGTAGCAAGAAAAATTTTAGAACAAAATTCATTAAAACCATTTGCAGGAAAAGAAGTTGGGCCAGGAGAAAATGTTCAAACTAATGATTTATTAGAAGAATATATCAGATCAAAAGCTGAAACTGCTTACCACCCTTCATGCACACTTAAGATGGGAATAGATAAGATGTCGGTATTGGATCAAAAATTACAAATAAGTGGATTACAGAATATCAGAGTTGTTGATGCATCTGTAATGCCAGAAATTACAAGTGGAAATTTAAATGCACCAACTTTGATGATTGCTGAACGAGCTGCAGATTTTATAAAAAGTAGTAATTAAAGTGTCAAAAAGTTATATTCCAACAATTAATATTTCTTCACTGATCAAAAATAATTTTGAAACTCAAAGTGCCTATAAAACAATTAAAAAAATTGAAAAAGCTTGTGTAAATATAGGTTTTTTCCAAGTGACAGGACATGGACTTAATTTGAAAGAAATTCAAAAAATTTGCAAGGTTGGAAATCAATTTTTTAATTTGCCAGATAGCAAAAAAAGAAAACTATCTCCAAAAAAATGGAACAAAAAAAATAAAAATCTATATCGTGGCTACTTTCCTAATGACGTCAATGGTAAAGAAGGTTTAGATATAGGAGATTTAAAAGTTACCAAGAAATATTCTTCAAAAATTAAAAACCAATATATTGAATATCTAGATCTAAATACATGTTTTAACAAAACTTCTATAAGGGCCTTGAATAAATATTTTGAAAATATTTACAATTTAAGTGAAACTTTGTTTAAAAGTGTGATCAAATTAAACAAACTTAATCCAAATCTTTCAAGCAAGGCTTTTGCAAGGTTTAAAACACTTAGCACCTTAAGATTTAATTTTTATCCAAATCAAACTACACCAGTAGAAATTTCTAAACAAGATGGTGTGGCGCTTGGATGTGAAACACATGTTGATAGTGGAATATTTACAGTTCTCTACCAAGATAAAAAAGGTGGTCTTCAAGTGCAGAATAGAAAAACAAAAAAATGGTATGATGTACCATTTAATAAAAAAGCTTTAGTAGTAAATACTGGTAGAGCTTTAGAGTTTTTAAGTAGAAGAAAATTTAAAGCCACAAACCACAGGGTACTATGGAATAAAAGTAAGAGACTTTCTATTCCATTTTTCTTTGAACCCTCTTATGACTTTAAAATGAACAGATCTTTCCTTAATTCAAAAAAATATTCTAACACAGGTCAGATTTACGAAAAATTTCTAAATCAATCGTTAAAAAAATTTATTGAATATCAACGTTAAAATACTTTAAGTCGTTGAAAATTTATAATTAACTTTTATAAAGAATTTATAATTTGATGTCTAAAGTATTTGATTTATTTATAATTGGTGGTGGTATAAACGGCGCAGGTATTGCAAGGGATGCTGCTGGGAGAGGTTTATCTGTATGTTTGGCAGATAAAGGAGAAATAGGTGGTGCAACTTCTTCTTGGTCTACAAAATTAATTCATGGTGGACTTCGTTATTTAGAAAATTATGAATTTAAATTAGTAAGAGAGTCACTTAAAGAAAGAGAAATCGTTTACAAAATTGCAAAAAATATCTCAAGACCAATTCCATTTATTATTCCACATACTGATAAAATTAGACCAGCCTGGTTAATTAAATTTGGTTTGTTTTTGTACGACAATTTAGGTGGAAAAACCAATATTCCAAAATCAAAAGCATTTGATCTTAATAAAAAATTTCCAAATATTCTAAAAGAAAAATACAAAACTGGTTTTCAATATTTTGATATTCAAATTGATGATAAAAAATTAACAAAACTAAATGCTCAAGATGCAAAAAGATACAAAGCCAAGATTTTAGAATATAACAAAGTTAAAAAAGCTGAAATTAATAATAATGAGTGGGTCATAAGTCTTCAAAATGGAAAAAAAATAAAATCAAAAGTTTTGATCAATGCATCTGGCCCATGGATAAATGAGACTTTAAATAAAAATATAAAAATAAAATCTAAAAATAAAATAAGATTAGTTAAAGGAAGTCACATCATTACTAAGAAACTGTATAAAGAAGATGTTGCATTTACTTTTCAAAATACAGATAAAAGAATAATATTTGTAATTCCTTACAAAAAACATTTTTCATTAATTGGAACAACCGAAGTGGAAGTCAAATCCCCAGAAAATAATGGAATATCAAATCAAGAAATTCAATATTTAATTAAATCAGTAAATAATTATTTAAAAAAACAAATTAGCAAAAAAGATATAGTGGATACTTATTCAGGAATAAGGCCTCTAATAGAGGATTTTAAAGAGGCCTCAAAAGTTACTAGGGATTATATTTTTGATTTACACATTGTGAAAAAATTACCTCTTTTAAATATTTATGGAGGAAAACTTACTACATATAGAAAGTTATCTGAAAAAGTCCTAATAGACCTTAAAAAGTTTTTACCCAAAACAAAAAAAGGCCCATGGACAGATAAAAAGAGACTTTTTTAGATTTCCACTGCTATAAAAAAGTGATATCGTTATTTAATAAAGCGATACATAACTCGTCGTTAAAATCAAAGATTTACGAAAGTGGGATCGGTCGTCTTTAAATTAACTTTTAAAGGAGGCTTTATGAAATTTGGTTATTTTTGTAATACCACAAACTGGACACACAAACCTTATCATCAGCTATTAGATGAAACTAAAGAAATCACAGAATATTGTGATCAAAATAAATGGAATTCAATATGGTTTACAGAGCATCACTTCAATCACGAAGGAATGGAGTCTTGTACAAATCCATTAATGATGGGCGCAGATGCAGCAGCGAGAACAAAAAATATTAGAATAGGTCAAGCTGCAAATGTTATTACTTTTCATAATCCGATAAGATTAGCTGAAGATATTGCAACATTAGACCAGCTTTCTAAAGGCAGAGTTGAAGTAGGTGTAGCAAGAGGAATTTATGGAAGAGAAGCAATAAACTTAAATAAAGAAGCTGATTTAAAAGATCAGGCAAAAAATTTCAGATTATTTTCAGAAACTTTAGAAGTATTAAAAAAAGCTTGGACTGAAAAATTTTTTAGTCATCGAGGTGAATTTTATACTTATCCATCACCGAATTATGTCTGGCAACACGATATGAGTCCGCCAAGTGATGAATTTATGAATATGGAAGATAATACTATGAAAAAAATTAGTGTTTTGCCTCATCCGTATCAAGAACCACACCCACCTATTCATCAAGTTGTTGATGGCATTAGGTCAATTGAGTGGGCTGCTGAGAATAATATTAATATTATTATGTGGATACCAACAGTGAAAGCTTTGAAAGCAAAATTTGAGGCCTATAAAAATAAAAGATCAGAAGTAACAAAAAAAAATATACCTCTTGGTGAAGGAGTTTCTCTTGTAAGAGATATGTTTGTTGCTGATACAATGGAAGAAGCAAAAGAAAAAGCTGGTGAACATATGGTGAATTACATGAGATGGGTTTGTCATTGGAGAGGTTTAGGAAATCACATGGATCCAGGTGAAGAATTGCCTGAAACAAAAGGTAAATTGGATTTATTAAATTATGAATTTTTACACAAAAGAAACATGTTATTTGGAACCCCTGAGTACGTGATAGATAAAATTCATGAATTAAAATCTGAACTTAACTTACAAAATTTACAAGTTTGGTCTAATTTTCCAGGAGTGAAGCATAAAGATTGTATGAAAAGTATAAAACTTTTCACTGAAAAAGTTATGCCACATTTTCAGGATGATTTTGACACTGAAGTAAAAAAAGTTTCGTGACAAAAACACGAAAAATTATCAGCGGCGGACAAGCTGCTGTTAAATCATTAAAAAAAGAAAAAGTAAAACATGTGTTTGGACTTATTGGTTCAGCTACAATGGAAATGTTTGATGCTTTATATCATGAAAAAAGTATAAAATTTATTGGAGTTAGAGATGAAAGAACTGGCACCCATATGGCTGATGGTTATGCTAGAGCCTCGAATAAACCTGGAGTAATTATTGCAGGACAAAACGGGCCTGGTGCAACCAACTTAGTAACAGGAGTAGCACAAGCAAAAGCTGCATTTTCTCCTGTAATAGCAATTGCAGGTTCCTATTCAACTAAAGACAAAATGGAAGATGCTTTTCAAGGTTTAGATCAACAGTCTTTGTTTGCACCTATTACAAAAAAAACTTGGACAGTAAAAAATTCAAAAATAATTCCAAAAATAATAAGTGATGCTTTTAATTTGGCAATGAAGCCTCGGAGAGGACCTGTTTGTTTGAATTTACCAAGAAATATATTAGCAGCTTCAAACTCCTATAATATTAATATTAAAAAACCATCTTTTGCAAACGAGAGTAAACAGAAAGGAAGTAAAGAAAATATTAAAAAGGCAGCTAAATTAATTAGATCATCAACCTGTTCAGTAATAATTGTTGGGGCAGGAATTAAGTATAATTCTAGTTTTAAAGAAGTAATAAAATTAGCTGAATTATGTAATATACCTATTGTTACTGCAGCAGGACATGGAGATGCAATTCCGTTTAATCATAAATTAAATGCTGGGCAAATGGGTCCCAGAGGAAATCCCGTAGCATCCAGATTGGTTAAAAATGCTGATGTAATTTTAGCAATTGGAACGCGTTTAGGATTTAATTCAACATTTTACTCTTATGAAAATATTAATAAAAATGCAAAAATTATTCAAATTGAGCTAGAAAAAAAAATGCTAGGAAAATATTTTCCAGCAAAATTAAAGATACACGCAGATGCTGCTACAGCAACTAAACAACTTTACGAAGAAATTAGAAAAGAGAAAATTAAATTAAATGTTAAAAATTGGACCAACTCTTATTTAAAAGAGAGAAAAGAATATTTATTAAATAGAGATAAAGAAAATTTAGGTCCAAATTTTCCTATACAACCAAAAGGACTCTTCAAACAATTAAGAAAAGTAATGCCAAAAAACTCAGCAATTACTCTAGATGCTGGAACGTTGTGTTTACAAGCAACAGATGCTTTAGAATACTATAATCCCCCTTCTCTATTTACACCTTTAGATTTTGGCCTAGTCGGTTTCTCATTTGCTTGTGGACTTGGAGTTAAAGTTGCAAAACCAAAAAAAACAGTTGTAAGTTTGATGGGTGATGGTGGCTTTGGAATGACTATTTCTGAATTAAGTACAGCTGTTGAATATGGAATAAATACAACAACAATAGTAATGAATAATAAAAGTTGGGGGGCAGAGAAAGCTTATCAAAAAGATTTTTTTGGTAAAAGATATTTGGGTGCTGATATAACTAGTCCTTCTTTTGATAAAGTTGCTGAATTATATGGAGCAAGAGGATTTAAAGTTAAAAAAATCTCTGAAATAAATGAAGCAGTTAGAGCTGCAATCAAAAGTAAAAAACCTTCAGTGATAGATGTTGATGTAGATCCAAAAGCATTATACAGTTTTAGAAGAGATAGTTTTCAACATAGAATTAAAAAATGAAATTAGAGCTAAGAAAATTTGCTAAATTCGTAGATAAAACTTTTATCGAAGGAGGTAAAGAAGCAAAAGAGCCTGTATTATTGGTATCTGTTGCTGCAGTTTTTAAAAATCCATGGCATGGTCAAGGATTTGTTGAGGACTTAAGACCAACTATTTTAGATCTGGCTCCTAAGTTAGGTGATTTACTTGTTCCAGAATTAATAAAAGAAATAGGATCTCCTGAAAAAATATTAGCGTATGGTAAAGCAGGTGTGGTTGGATTGGATGGAGAAATAGAGCATGCATCAGCTTTTATTCACACTTTGAGATTTGGAAATAAATTTAGAGACGCTGTGGGAGGCACATCTTATTTAAGTTTTACAAATACAAGGGGACCAGCTGGATCAAAAATTTCTATTCCCATGATGCATAAAACTGACTCTGGGTTAAGACCTTATTATCTAACACATGAATTTACTATACATGATGCACCATTTGATGATGAGGTGGTAATTGCGATAGGTGGAGCATCTAGTGGAAGAGCACATGCTAGAACAGGTGATCGATATCAAGATATGAAAGAAATGGGAATTGAACCCAAATAAATCTTGATGACCACTGGAACTACTGCTTCTGGAACTTTTTACTCATACAAAAAAAAAGACCAAGAAATTCCAATTGTATTTGTTCATGGTGTAGGTTTAAACTATGAGATTTGGAAACCTCAATTAGATTTCTTTAATAATTATAGTACTCTTGCATACGATATTCTTGGTCATGGAAAATCATCTTTAGATAAAGAAATAATTTCATTTGATGACTTTTCCAATCAACTAATTGATTTAATTAATCACCTAAATATAAAAAAAATTCATTTGGTTGGTTTTTCAATAGGTTCATTGATTGCAAGGAATTTTGCTATCAATCACAGTTCACATTTACAATCACTAACTCTTTTATGCTCAATATATAAAAGAACCGAAGAGCAACAAAAAATTGTAAATCAAAGATTTGAACAAGCAAAGAAAGATCTTAAATTGTCAAGGCAAGCTCTTAAAAGATGGTTTACTGACGAGTATATTGAAAAGCATCCAAATATTTATGATAAAATTAGCTCAATTTTAGCAGCTAACAATATGGAGCATTTTCTGAAAGTTTATGAGCTATTTGTAAAACATCAAAATGATGAGGATTTTAATAAAATTCAAAATCACACTTTAGTTATGACTGGAGAGCATGACATTGGCTCCACAGTTAAAATGTCTCAAGAATTAAATGCTTTAATACCAAAAAGCCAATTAAAGATCATCAAAGATGGAAAACATCTTTGTGGTATTGAGTGTGCTGATGATGTAAATTCAACTCTCAATAGTTTTATCAAAGACAATGAGTAAACTTAAAAAATATCAAATGTATATTGATGGTCAGTGGGTTGATGCTGAAAACAACAAAACATTTGAAACTTTAAACCCAGAAAATAACGAACCTTGGGCAATTGTTCCCGAAGCAAGTGCAAAAGATACTGATAAAGCTGTTCAAGCTGCACAAAAAGCTTTTGAAGGTGAATGGCCTAAATTACTGCCAAGAGAAAGAGCAAAATTTTTAAGAGCAATTGGAGATCAGTTAAGAGAAAATGCAGAAATGCTTGGAGAAATAGAAACTATAGACACTGGAAAATTATTCAGAGAAACAAAAAAACAAGCAATCTATATAGCGGAGTACTATGATTATTATGCAGGTTTAGCAGATAAAGTTGAAGGTACTGTATTGCCAATTGATAAACCAAACGTTCAAGCAATAACAACTAGAATTCCTATTGGAGTTATAGCTGCAATAATACCTTGGAATTCGCAAATGTTTTTGACTGCAACTAAGTTAGCGCCAGCACTTGCAATGGGAAATACAGTTGTAATTAAATCATCAGAATTAGCGCCTGCAGTATTATTTGAATTTGCAAAATTAATTGAAAAAACTGGAATACCAAAAGGAGTTGTAAATGTAATTACTGGTTTTGGTGATACGTGTGGAAAAACTTTAACAACCCATGATATGGTCGAAAAGATAGCGTTTACTGGTGGTCCTGAAACTGCAAGACATATAATTAAAAATTCAGCAGAAAACCTCTCTGAAGTTAGTTTAGAATTAGGTGGAAAAAGTCCTGTAGCTGTTTTTGATGATGCTGAACAAGAGAATGCAATTAATGGAATTACAGCAGGAATTTTTGGAGCAAGTGGACAAAGTTGTATAGCTGGCTCACGACTTTATATTCAAAAAGGAATCTATAATGAATTTTTAGATAAACTTTCTAAACGTGCATCAAAAATTAAAATAGGAGCACCAATGGATCCAGAAACTGAAATGGGTCCTTTAAGTAATTTTAAACAACTAGAGACTATAGAAAAAAACATTAAAGAAACTGTTGATCAAGGAGGAAAAATTAAATGCGGTGGTGAAAGACATTCTTTTTCAAATAAAGGTTATTATTTTCCGCCAACAATTATTGAATGTGATAATCATAATTTACCTGTTGCTGAAAATGAATTATTTGGACCTGTACTCTCTGTTATGAAATTTGATACTGAAGAAGAAGTTATTTCAAAAATGAATGATAATCAGTATGGATTGTCTTCTGGGGTTTATACAAGTAATTTATCTAGGGGCATGAGAGTATCTAAGGCAATAAGAGCTGGAATAACTTTTGTGAATACTTATCGATTAATCTCACCATCAGCTCCTTTTGGTGGAATTAAAGATAGTGGATACGGTAAAGAAGCTGGAATAGACTCTATTAAAGATTATACAAGGGTAAAAACAACTTGGTTCTACACATCTGACGAGCCGTCTCTAGATCCATTCTCAATCAGATAATTGTCAGCTTCAATTAACTGTCAAAAATAGGATAATTTTGTCATTGAATATTGATTGTATTCATACTTAAATTAGTTTTTTATAAATTGTTAACAATATAGAGGAAGATAATGAGAAAACTATTTATCGCTGCATTTATGTTTATATCAAGTTTTGGTTCAAACGTTATGGCAGACGGACATTCGATCAAAATGGGAATCATTTTAGGATTTACAGGTCCTATTGAATCTCTTACTCCAGCTATGGCTGCATCTGCAGAGCTTGCATTCAAAGAAGCTTCAGATTCAGGTTCATTACTTGGTGGAAAAAAAATTGAAGCAATGAGAGCAGACTCAACTTGTGTTGACTCAGCAGCAGCAACAGCAGCAGCTGAAGGTTTAATATCAGGTGGTGTAGCTGCGATCATGGGTGCTGACTGTTCAGGTGTAACAGGTGCTATTGCAACAAATGTTGCTGTACCAAATGGTGTAGTAATGATTTCACCTTCAGCAACTTCTCCAGGATTAACAACTCTAGATGATAATGGATATTTCTTTAGAACTGCTCCATCAGATGCTAGAGGTGGTCAAATCTTAGCTGATATTACTAAAGACAGAAAAGTAAAAAGTGTTGCAATCACTTATACTAACAATGACTATGGAAAAGGTT
Organism: uncultured Pelagibacteraceae bacterium; assembly: GCA_902560805.1. Classification (GTDB taxonomy): domain Bacteria; phylum Pseudomonadota; class Alphaproteobacteria; order Pelagibacterales; family Pelagibacteraceae; genus Pelagibacter. The sequence goes on from CACENW010000001.1 coordinate 253,250, forward strand.
TAGCTGACGTTTACAAAGCAGCAGTTGAAGCTCATGGTATTAAAGTTACAACTGTAACTGCTCACGAAGATGGTAAAGCAGATTATTCATCAGAAGTAGCAACTCTTGCTTCTGCTGGTGGTGATGCTGTAGCAGTTATTGGTTATCTTGACCAAGGAGGAAAAGGAATTATTCAAGCTTCTTTAGACTCTGGTGCATTTGATACTTTCGTTTTATCAGATGGGATGATCGGTCAATCTTTAGTTGATGCATTTGGAAAAGATTTAAGTAAATCATTTGGATCATTGCCTGGTTCTACTGGTAAAGGTGCAGGTATATTTGCTGAAGTTGCAAAAGCTGGAGGTGTAGAAGCTTCTGGTCCTTATACAGGTGAATCTTATGATGCAGCTGCTTTAATCGTTCTTGCAATGCAAGCAGGTAACTCTGCTGACAGAGCATCAATTGCAAAAAATGTAATGGATGTTGCTAACGCTCCTGGAACTAAAATTTATCCAGGTGAACTTAAGAAAGGTTTAGATTTACTAGCAAAAGGTAAAAAGATAAATTACGAAGGTGCTACTGGAGTAACTTTTACTAGTGTTGGTGAAGCTCAAGGTTCTTTCTTAGAGCAAGAAATTAAAGGCGGAAAATTCAAAACTAAAAAACAAAGATAATTTTTTATCTTAATTCAAAAAACCCCAGTAATTTAATTGCTGGGGTTTTTTTTTAGATCGGCTCTTATACTAGATAGAGCTATGATAATTAGAAAAGTCAAACATATTAAATTCATAGTTTTCCAGCTAGTTAAGCTTAGAAACACCCCGGCAGACAAACTCGCTGCTGCTTGTATAGTATAAACGATCAAATCATTATACCCTTGAGCTCTAAATTTTTCTTCTTCTCTGTAACACAAAACAAGTAAACTTGTTCCTGAAATGAATAAAAAATTCCACCCTAGCCCCAGAAAAATAAGAGCAATCAAATAATTAGTAAAGTTTTGTTCAAATAAACTAGTAATAATTGTGACTAAAAACAATAAAACTCCCATATACATAATTTTACTATGACCAAACCTTTTAATTAAATTTCCAGTAACTAGTGAAGGTAAAAACATGGCTGCTATATGAAGCTGAATAACAAATCCAGTCTTGGACAAACTTATTTTCTCCATCAAGTGCATACTTATAGGTGTGGCTGTCATTAAAAAAGTCATAACTGCATAGGCAAAAGCTGAAGCCATAAGTGCCTGTAGAAATCTTGGTTGTGACATAAGTTCGAAAAAACTTCTTCCAGTCTTATATTGATTATTTGATGTCTTTAAAGGTTCCTGAAAAAAAAATAGAAATATTGTTGACGAAATAGATAATGCTGCAAGAGCAAAATAAGAACCTGCATACATATGATTTGAGATAAGTCCTTTAGAAATATTTGCAATGTTTGGACCAATAAAAGCCGAACCTATTCCCGCTAACAAAATGATAGAAATTGCTTTTGGTGCATAGTCCTTATCCACAACCTCGACTGCTGCAAAACGATATTGATGACTAAAAGCTATTCCTCCACCAATTAAAAAACATCCTAAATTATATAAGACAAAGCTTTCTACTATTATAGAGTATGCAGCTAAAAGAGATGCTAGACTTGTTCCTATTGATGCATAAATAAATCCTAATTTTCGTCCAATTATACTCATTAACTTTGCAGCAAAAAAAGCAAATAACGCAATTCCGACTACTGACAAAGCCATTGGAAGAGTTGCTAAAGATTTTATTGGACTAAATTTTGAACCAATTATACCACTTAAAAAAACGGTGACTGGGGCAGCTGTAAAAGCAAAAATCTGACTTAAAATAAGTAACGAAAGATTTTTATTCATTAAAAGAATAAATACTTATCAGCCATATACAAAGCCCAAGCAGCAGCAGCACCTAATATAATATATTTCATTACGTTTACTTTATTTCTATTTTTTCAGGAAGTATACCTTTAGGTCGATACCTCATTATAAACAATAATCCTAATCCCATCAGTAAAAATCTGAAATAAGGAACGCTTTCAATTAAATGAGCTTTAAGTACATTTGTTTCAGGAATTCCCGCAGTGAAAAAATTAATTAAAAATAAAGAAATTGGAGCAGCTTCAATCCATAAGAACCAAACAACAAATCCTCCTAAAATTGCACCAAAGTTGTTTCCACTTCCTCCAACGATTACCATTACCCAGATCAAAAAAGTATATCTCATAGGTCTATAGCTTCCTGGAGTAAATAATCCATCCTGAGTAACCAACATTGCTCCTGCAATACCAACAATTGCTGATCCTAAAATAAAAATTAACAAATGTTGTTTAACAACATTTTTACCCATAGCATTTGCTGCCTCTTCATTATCTCTTATTGCTCTCATCATTCTTCCCCATGGAGAATAAAGAGCTTTTTGAGTTAAAATTAAAAGTATAATTACTACTACTAAGAATAATCCTGAATAACACAGTTTTACAAATACTGATGAACCTTCAATAACAAGTTGGTTTAAAGCAGCTTGACGATCAGCTAAATTCTCAATTACACTTAATTTTCCTGAATTAAACTTTTCAACTAATTTAATAAACCAATCAGTAGTTTGAAGATCTACTTCATAAGGTGCAGGTCTTTTTAGTCCAATAACGTTTTTGACCCCTCTTGTGAGCCAATCTTCGTGTTTAATAATCGCAATGACAATTTCGGAGATAAGAAGAGTGGCAATAGCTAAATAGTCTGCTCTAAGACCGAGCGCAACTTTTCCAACTATAAAAGCTAAACCACCCGCAAAAAGAGCGCCTACTATCCAAGAAAATACAATTGGTAATCCAAATCCTCCTAGGAAACCAGTTTTAGCTGGATCAACTGCTTCAATAGCTTCTATACCTGGCTCTGCAGAAAATCTAATAAGCAAAATACCTGAAATTATTATTGCAGCTATGCTGTATGTTCTGATTTTTGATTTTTCAAATCTTTTTAAAATAAACCTTATTACTAATACCATTACTACTATAAGCCATAAGGCCATTAAAATATCAAAACCTCCTGCCCTCCAAGCTTCTTGAACAGGATCGACAGATATCAATACTGCAGCTAAACCACCTAAAGCTGTATAACCCATAATTCCAAAATTAATTAAACCAGCATAACCCCATTGAATATTCGCACCCATGGTCATGACTGCAGAAATCAAACAAAGATTAAATATTGATAACGCTATGTTCCAAGACTGAAAAATACCAACCATCAGAATGAGCACCATCATGATGCTGTATGCTGCAATGACGTTTAAATTTTTTCTCACAATACTTTTCCTTTAAATATTCCTGAAGGTCTATAAAGCAAGACAATCACCAAAATTGAAAATGAAACTGCAAATTTATAATCTGTCGAAAGTAATTGAACTAAACCTTCTGGCTCCATACTTTCTGGTAAAACATATATAAAAAATTTCTTATACGCGTATGTTAATAAAATTTCTGAAAAAGCAATGACATAGCCACCTAAAAATGCACCAAAAGGATTACCAATTCCACCTACAATTGCTGCAGCAAAAATTGGAAGCATATTATTAAAATAAGTGAAAGGTTTAAAACTTTTATCTAAACCATACAAAGCACCACCTATTGTAGCTAAAATACCAGCAATAACCCAAGTAACTAAAACTATTTTTTTTGGATCAATACCTGATAACAAAGCAAGATCTTCGTTGTCCGAATAGGCTTTCATGCTTTTTCCTGTTTTAGTTTTATTTAAAAACCAGAATAGTAAAGAGACTAAAATTATTGTAACAAAAATAGTTATTACCTGAGTAGATTTAAGAGCAAGCCCTTCATTTAAGCCTGTCATTTCTTTAAATTCTCTAGCCTTGATAATGAATTTTTCTCCATCAAAAAATCTTCTGTCACCAGGTCCAATAATAATTCTTACCACTGCTTGAGTTACAAACATCACACCAATACTGACCATGGCAAACTGAACTGGTGGACTCTTTTGAGTTCTATAATACTTAAAAACAAATTTATCTATTGTAAGCATGTACAGGATCATGAAAAAAATACCAAATGGAATTGCAAGTAATGCTGTAGGCAATACTCCAAGAGAAATTCCTAAAGATTGAAAGTACCAGGTAAATAAAATTGTCATCATAGTACCAAATGACATCATGTCTCCAGTTGCAAAGTTTGCAAATCTTAGAATACCATAAATTAAAGTAACAAAAATTGCACCTAGTGCTAATTGAGAACCATAAGTAAGTCCTGGAATAAAAATATAATTTAATAAAAGAATTATTGCATTTACAAAATCCACATTACCCTCCTAAAAAAGAACTTCTTACTCTTGGATCGTCTAATAATTCTTTCCCAGTTCCTGAATAACGATTTTCCCCAGTAACTAGTACGTAGCCCCTATCTGAAATGCTCAGAGCTTGTTTTGCATTTTGCTCTACCATCAAGATAGCAACGTTTGTTCTTTTTACTTTTACAATATGATCAAATAATTCGTCCATCACAATTGGTGATACGCCAGCAGTTGGCTCGTCTAACATTAAAACTGTAGGTTTAATCATTAAAGCTCGACCAAGAGCAACTTGTTGTCTTTGTCCACCCGAAAGTTCACCAACCATTTGATTTCTTTTTTCTCTTAGAATTGGAAACAGTTCATAAATTTCCTCAATAATATTTTTAATTTCTTCGTTAACTAGAAAAGCACCCATTTCTAAATTTTCTTCAACAGTCATCCCTGCAAAAACATTTTTAGTCTGTGGAACAAAAGATATACCTTCTTTAACTCTGTCTTGAGGAGATAATTTTGAAATATTCTTGCCATCAATTTTTACTGATCCTGATTTTAAATTGAGCAAACCCAACATTGCTTTCATAGCAGTTGATTTGCCTGCACCGTTGGGACCCAGAATAGAAACTATTTCACCCTTATTTACACTCACAGAACAAGAGCTAATGATGTCAGGACCATTACCATAACCACCTGTCATTTCTATTCCTTCAAAATATGCCATTAGTTTGTATCCTTTAATTTTGATCCTCTGCCAAGATAACTCTCGATAACCTTTTCATCTTTTTTTGCTTCGTCGACACTTCCTTCAAATAATACTGATCCCTCGGCCATTACAATAACTGGATCACATAATCTTCCAATAAAATCCATGTCATGTTCAATCATACAAAAAGTATAACCTTTTTCTTTATTTAACTTTTCTATTGCTGTTCCAAGATCTTTTAACAAAGTTCTATTAACACCAGCCCCCACTTCATCTAATAATACTAATTTTGCATCAACCATCATGGTTCTTCCAAGTTCTAATAATTTCTTTTGTCCACCTGAAAGATTTCCAGCAAGTTCGTTCGATAAATGCCCTAGGTTTAAAAATTCAACTACTTCTTTTGCTTTTTCTTTAACGATAGCTTCTTCTTGTGCAACTAAACCTGGTTTAAATAATGCAGTCATTATTTTTTCCCCAGATTGATTTCCAGGTACCATCATTAAATTTTCTAAAACAGATAAATTTGAAAACTCATGTGCAATTTGAAATGTTCTTAACAAACCTTTAGAAAATAATTCATAAGATGGAACATCAGTAATATTTTCCTCATCAAAAGTTACGCTTCCGCCTGATGATTTTAAATTTCCAGCGATTAAATTAAATAAAGTTGTTTTACCAGATCCATTAGGTCCAATGATTCCTGTAATTGTTCCTCTTTTTACTTTAATTGAACAATCTGAAACAGCAGCTAATCCACCAAAATATTTACTTAAATTATTTATCTCTAAAATATTTTCAGACATTAGATTTATTTATTTAATCTTCGATGAATACTATTTAACGTTTTTTCTAAAGATTTATAAAATCCAGCTTTAGTCAATTCTTTTAAACCTTGTTCATTTAATCCTTTAGGTGTTTGAGATTCTTTAACTAAATTTTTTAAATTTTCTTTTGAATTTTCTACAGCATCTTGAGACAAAGCCAAAAACAGAGATGTGATATATTTTTGAGCATTATTTCTTTTAACTCCTCTTTTAACCAACCAATCAGTTATCACTCTCAATACTTCATAAAAAGGTGCCATCATTCCTGAAGTTGACCAAAAATTAATAGAAGATTTTTCATTTTTAATTTCTACTGTTGTTCCTAAATTATTGAAAAATGCTTTTACTTTGGGATTAGGAGGACAAATAGGTACAGGACCTTTTTTTAATGAAATTGGAGGTAATGGTATTGCCCTTACAATTTTTGCTTTTACTTTAATTGCTTTTTTTAATTGTGACAAAGTTATAGTCGAGATAAAGCTAACAATGGTTTGTTTAGATTTAAATTTTAAATCTTTTATAATTTTTTCGCCAACAGTTGGCGTCACAGATAAAAATACCCAATTAGACTGATCTACAATTTGTTGATTATCTTTAGCAATTACTATTTTTTTAAACTTTCTTTTTAAACTTTGTGCTATTTTTTTATTTCTTGGTGAAATAATTATTTTTTTATATGAAGTATTTGATTTACATATTCCAGTAATTACTGAAGCTGCAATTTTTCCTGTACCGATAAAACCTAAAATCATAATTTCGGTTACTTTATATTGATTATATTGAATTAATTAACAAAAAAAGAACCTCTAATTCTGAGCAATTCTCTGCTTAATTCCTTATTTTCTTTGAACGGCTTTCTACCATGAAGCCAGAAATAATTATTTGCAATGACAGAGAATCCAACAGGCAATTTTGTTATTATTTTATTTTTACTCTCCTCTAGTCCATCAGATAATCTTTGTAAAAAATTTCCTTGTTCCATATTTTGAGGTTCAGGAAATTGATCTATGTAAGAAATTGTTGGTCTACCTTCATTATCAGCAGAAAAAACAGGGTGTTCAACTTTATAATCAATATTTTTACTTTTTGGTGATCCCCAAACAAAATTCTGCTTTCCTACTGGATCGTTAAACAAGTCCTCACAATGTTCCCAATCATCAAGGTGTAACATTGCAGTTTCACCACCTTCTACATTTTGTTCATCAATTTTTGTCATTATTAACCAATCAGTAATATCCTTCACATAAGTTCCATCTGTATGAAGATCCATATTTCTATAAGCCTTTCTTAAATATGAGTCGCTTGTGTCCTCGTGTTTTACATGAAAACGAACATAATATTTTCCTGCCATTGCATCATGATTTGGTAAGCCAATAAGATGAGCTATTGCAGTTGATAACTTAACCAAAAAAGTATCATTTATTTTTGCAGTTATATTTCTGGGTCCTATTATAAAACAACCGGTAGATCTATCTCTAATGATTGAATTCATTAATTCACTTAATTTATTATTTGTTAAATCGTCTAAACTTTTTGCTAAAGTAAATCTTGTAAATGGTTTTAGCTCTAATGCTGTTAAATCAAATTTGTTAAAAGGAAAAATTAATTTATCTATAATGTCGTTTTCTAAACTAATCTTTACAATTCTATTCGATTGGTCGTGCTCTTGAATATCTATACCAGTAATTTTTTGCATTCTAAATTTTATTTTACCTCATTTTATAAATCAATCTAATCAGATATAATTATTAAGTATTGCCATACAAATAGCTGAGAAAATTGTAGGATAAACAAAGTTTTTCTTTGAAATAAAAAAAACAACTAAAGATAACAGTACAACAAGAAATCTGCTTGAATAACTAGCATCTACCAAAACACCAGCAGGAAAAATTATAGTTCTAGCTATTAGTGCTGCTAATGTTGCATAAGCTAAACAATTAAACCACTTAAAAAGTTTAGAGGTTTCTTTTATACCTTCAGATGTAAGAGCTCCCAAAAATCTAGACAGAAATGTTGCTAGGGACGTAACAAGGATTGCGTAAACAATGTTAGCTGACACTGTGTTCTCCTACTAGATAAGCTATGGTTCCACCAATTACGCCTGCTAACAAAATTGACCACTCTTGTGAAAATAAATAAATAATTGGTCCCAATACAGTTCCAAGCAAAACCGATAGAGTTACCGGTATAGTCTTAGATGCCCCAACCATCATGCATAAAAAATAAACTGGATTAAGAATTGCTAATCCTATCATCATATCTTTATTCAAATACTCTGAAAAAGAGAAACCTATAAATGTTCCAATAACCGATACACTTACAGTTGCACTTCCAATACCAATCCAATAATCAATTCTGTACTCTTTTGGAATTTTTTTGTAATTACTTTTCATGATTAGCCAAGCAGAAACAGCAATGAAATGACAAGAAAAGTAATACTTCCACTTAGGTTGACTTTTGTGCATCATTAACGGGAATAAGGATACAGCCATAGGGTAAAGTCTTGCGTTGACAAACCAAACCGCCAAAAAAATATTTAACAAAGATGCTCCAATTAACATGGACTCAGCCATTACTAATGAGCCTGGTAAAGCATAAGTTAAAACAGTTGAAAAAATACTTTCCTGAATATTAAAACCTAAATTTTTAAATAGAGCTCCAATAGCTATAAAACAACAAGTTAGAGCAATTGCAGGACTGTCGTGCGTAAATATAGATCTATATCCTTTGAGGAAAAAATTTTTATTGATCATTATCCACCTAGGAACAGTCTACCAACATCAGGGTTTTGAAGTAAATCGTCTCCTTTACCTGCTATTGCAGTTTGCCCAGATACTAAAACGTATCCTATATCTGCAAACTCCAATCCTTTTTTGGCATTTTGCTCAACTAGAATGATTGTTTTTTTTTCATTTTGTTGAAGATCTCCTAAAATTTCAAAAACCATATCAATATATCTTGGTTCCAAACCAATTGAGGGTTCATCAACAAGTAATACTGATGGTTTCATCACTAAAGCTCTTGATATTTCCAATAATCTTCTTTCTCCACCAGATAATACTTTTGCGGGTTGGCTTCTTCTATTTCTTAGCCTTTCATATTTTTCTAATATTCTCTCTGCTTCTTCAAAAGACTCCTCTGTTTTATCTTTTATGTAACCACCCATCAGTAAGTTTTCCTCTACTGTCATATCTGGAAAGACAGAGTTGTCTTGTAAAATATATGCAATTCCAACTGACTTTAATTTTTCAGCTGGTGTTAGATTTGTAATTTCTTTACCATCTATTTCTATTTGACCTGAAAAAATATTCGTAAACCCATATATCGAATGGAGTATTGTAGATTTACCTGCTCCATTCGGTCCAATCAAACATAATGATTGAGCCTTGTTTACAAACAAGTCAAAATTATGCAGAATTTCCATTTTTCCATATCCAGCATTTAAATTTTTAATTGTTAAATGTATTTCATCTGGAGATAGCTTTTTTAAATCTTCTGGTGTTGGCGCTTTACCTAAAACTTCATATTGATTTGACATTATTGCGCTCCTAAATATGCGTCGACAACTCGCTTATCGTTTTTAATTTCATCTGGCGATCCGTTTGCCAACATCTTACCATGAGCTAGACAAAAAATATTTTCTGCTAATTGCATTATTACTCTCATGTTGTGTTCTATGACTAATAAAGTAATTCCAAAATCTTGGTTTACTTTAATTAATCTATCTATAATTCCATTAATTAAGGTTGGATTAATTCCAGCTGTAGGCTCATCTAACAGTAACATCTCTGGTTCATTCATCAATGCCATTGCCAGTTCTAATAATTTTTGCTGACCAAAAGATAAATCTCCTGCTCTAAGTTTTCTCTTTTGATATAATCCAACAAAATTCAATAAATTTTCTGCTTTTTCTGTTAATTCCTGCGGTATTTTTGAAAATAATTTAAACATACTTTCATCACTTCCTTTATGACTGATAAGCATGTTGTCTATACAATTTAGTTTTCCATAAATTCTTGTTTGTTGAAATGTTCTTAATAAACCTAATTTTGCAATAACTGGAACTGGCAATTCAGAAACTTCTTTTCCATTAAACTTAATTGAGCCTTGGTCAATTGGATAGGTTCCAACAATTGAATTGAATAATGTTGTTTTTCCAGAGCCATTTGGACCAATAAGACCAACAATTTTTCCTTTCTCTACTGACATAGAAATATCAACATTAGCTTTTACTCCTCCAAAAGATTTGCTGACATTATTTACTTCAAGAATACTCATTTAATCTCTACCTGCGCCTTTCGGTCTGCTTCATCTACAACTTCGCCAAATCTCTCAGGATATTTTTCTCTTAACCATCCCATAATTCCCTCTGGAAAATAAATAACAATTACTACAATTAAAACTCCAAGAGCTACATACTGCCATCCTAAAAAGAAAGTCCAAAAACCCTCTTTAAATATATGAAATACTGTTGCGCCAATAACTGGTCCCCATAAAGTTCCTTTGCCACCTAATATTGCCATTAAAACCATAAACACGCCCATTTCTCTTCCATCAAATGCTACATCAGTGGAGTCTATGTATCCGACTAAGCCACCCATAATTCCTCCAGCTAAACCACAGAAGAAGGCAGATATCATCCAACCAATTATTTTATATTTCATGGTCTCAATTCCCATGGCTTCTGCTTTATCTTCGTTATCTCTAATTGCATTTAAGATTAATTTAAATCTAGTAGTATAAATTGCTTTGACTGCAATGAATGTTAGTACCAAAACTAAGAAGCTTAAAAAATAAAAGAATTCTCCTCTTGCCTCTAAACTTCCTACATTAGGAAAAGGTGGGGTAGTAAAACCTTGTCCTGCACCAATGATTTCAATTCCTCCTGAAATTTCTCCAGCTGCTACACCTAATCCAAGAGTACAGATTGCAAAGTAATGACCCCTTAAACCTAAAATTGCATATCCAATTAAACCAGCAACTATTGTTGGCACAATTGCAGCAACTACTAGTCCAGCTGCCATTCCTTGAAAAAATTGAGCTGGTGTATGAACAAAAGTTTTTTCACCACCACTTTCAGTCCATTCAGCTAACGGAAAAAACATTCCAACCTGGACTGAAGCACATAAATACATTCCCAATCCATAAAACAAAATATTTCCAAATGTATTATAGCCCATTTCACCTCCTTGAATATTCCACGTGATTGCAAGCACAATTAAAATACAAAGTATCGATAATTGTACTTTAAACGCAGGGAATATATAGGGAGCTGCTAATCCAAAAATTAATATACCTATGTATAATATTAAATTATTCTTGTTCATATAAGCTCTTGATTTTATCTCTAAAATTCTGATCTACTGTAAAATAATGACCATCTTCATCATGAACACTTGATCCTGTAGAATGATATTCGTCTAAATGTTTTTTAAATTGATCTATGTCAACTTCAATAGATTTCCCATGATTATCATTAATTTTAACTTTTCTCATTTTAGATACTCTCTTTTTCTAGAAAGTTTAAATCTTCTATAAACTAATATTAAAACTAATAATAAAAACACTGAACCAATTCTAAATTCTGTACCCAAAATATAATCTGCAAATTCCTCAAAAACTCCTAGTCCCATACCTGACATTGCAACACCTGGTAAATTTCCTAATCCAGCAACAATTACAATCATAAAAGATCTGATTGTATAAGGTAGACCCATATAGGGATGGATAGTAAATGTTATTGAAATTAAAGCTCCAGCAACACCGCAAAGGGCAGCATTAATTCCAAATGTTGCAGCATAAACTTTTTCTGTATCAACACCTAAGATCTTTGCAGCTCTAGCATTTTGAGCTGTAGCTCTAATGGCTCGGCCAAGCTTAGATTTTTTCATATAAATCACTAAGCAAACTGCAAATAAAATGCTTATAAATGCTGAAAATATTTTTGAATTTGGAAGAACAACATTGTTATCAAACAACATGGTTGTTCCATAGCCTGAGTTTGCCAAAACAACATCAGCACCAAATGCAAAGTTCATTAATTGCATGAAAAGAATACTTATTCCAAAAGTTGCTAAAATTGAGATAAATAAATCTCTATCCACTACTTTGTTAATAACTAGTTTATAAATCGCTATTCCTACGAAATACATTATGATTGGAGCAACAATTACTCCCCACGCTGGGTGAATACCATAAAGATACATAAAATAAGCAATGTATCCTCCTAAAATAACCAGATCTCCTTGAGCAATATTAATAATATTCATAACACCCCATTGAAGTGCCATACCATAAGCAATCAATGCAAATAGTACTCCTAAAAGAATACCATCCAAGCAAGCTTGAACAGTTATCATTGGGTATTGAAATACAAGAAAATCCATAAAACTTTTTTTGGTTTATATAAAAAAAAGCCCCCTATTACTAGGGGGCTTAATTTTTAATTTTTATCTTTCAGACCACTTAGGCACTGGGTGAATTAACTTAGCTGATGCCCACTTTAATGGAGCAACAACTTTGTTTTCACACTTGCCAGCAGCATCACACATTACTTGGAAAAGTACCATTGGCTTATCAACGTTCTGACCGCCAGGTGCAAATTTAATATTTCCATAGAATGTTTGCATGTTAGTAGCTGCTAGAGCATCTCTTACTTTCTTTTGATCAAAAGAATTAGCTCTTTCAAATGCATCTTTGAATACCAATAATGCAGCTGAAGATTCTGCAGATTGGTATGGTGGATCATATCCAAACTCTTTCTCAAAGTCTGCAGCATAAGTCATTCCATCTTTAAAGAAATCATCTTTATAAGTTAGAGATTTATGCCACTGTGAAGCACAAAGTGCATACTGAGAATTTTTACCATGTTGTTTAGATAATTTCGCAGCATCACAGTGCGTCATAGCCAACATCGGAACATCAACTTTCATCTCAGCGATTTGTCTGATAGCAGTAAGTGCACCTTTAGTGTGACCTGATACAACTAGAACGTCTGGTTTCATTTGTTTCACTTTAACCAAAGTTGCAGCCATATCGTTTAACTCTTTAGGCAGTTTGTCATCAATAATGATCTTAGAACCAGTTCTCTCTGCAGCATCTAAGATACCTAATCTAACGTCCTGTGAAAAAGCATCTTGTTCAAAAGCTTGAGCGATTCTAACTGGTTTTCCACCATTTAACTCAACCGCTGTTTCAATTGCTACATCAAGATATAAGTTTGCTGGAGCTAGTACCGCAAATAGATATTTGTAACCTTTAGTAAACAAAGATCTAGATGCACCATTTGCTTCAACCATTGGAACACCATATTTTTCAGTCACAGGTGCAATTGCTTTTGTCAAACCTGAACTGTATGGGCCAAGCATAAACTCAACACCATCTTGTGAAATTAATCTTTCTGCAAGCTGTGCAGCTCTCTTAGGATTTGACTCATCATCGTAATAAATAATGTCAAACTTATAAGTTTTTCCACCAACTTTTACACCACCCATGCTGTTAATTCTGTCAACGGCCATGTTATAGCCATTTTGAGTATGAACACCATTAGATGAGTACTTACCAGTTAGGGAAATCGCAGCACCTAAAATAATTTTGTCACCAACTACTTTTGCAAAAGATGCAACAGAAGTTGAAAATAAAATTACTAATGCAGAAACAAAACTTAAAATTATTTTATTTAACTTCATTTTATTTCCTCTTTAATTAATTAATTTAAAATTAATTAAATAAATAAATTTCATACAATGCAAGTGGCAATAAAGACTTAATTTAGCTTTAATATTGTTGTGTAATAACAATAATTCCAGCAATAATTACTAAAACACTCGCTGAAATTGTATTAATCTTTTTAGGATTTGCTGTTATCCATTTAATCAATTTTTGTGCAAGTATTGCATAACCAATCAAAGATAAAAAATCTAATACAATGTAAGTTGTAATTAAAATTGTAAATTGACCTAAAAGATTAGAGCTAAAATCAATAAATTGCGGGAATATAAAAGGAAAAAACATCCATGCTTTAGGGCTAGTTCCTGCAACTAAAAACCCATCTTTAAAAAAAGATAAATTACTTTTTGTGATTTCTTCCTTATCTTTTAAATTTTTTGGGCGAGATTTATAAATATCATAAGCAAGATATAAAATGTAAATAACTCCAATCCATTTGAAAATATTAAGTATTAATGAATTTTCTGAAAAAAAAGAACCTATTACAAATATTACTAAAGTCGCTTGAATTAAATTTGCAGTAACATCTCCAAGCGCTGACCAAACACATTTTCCAACTCCATAGTTCATTGAATAAGAAATTATAACTATTCTTGGAGTGCCCGGAGTAATAAACAAAAAAATGATGATTTGTAAGTAGAGTAAAAATTCTAGAGGAAGCATATTCGTAAAGAGAAGATAGTCCTTAAAAACCGGGAGCTAAAGATGGCTAAGAAGGACTATCTAGATGATAATATCAAAGGTTAAAAAAAATGCATTAAATATTTTTTTCAAATATAAAGGATTTATGAAAAAAAAAGGCTACACCCCTGTAACTAAAGTTAAAAATCCAGAGCCCAAAATAGACGATCCAGATTGGATCATATGGGCGGCTTGGGCCGATCGGATAACTTTTGAAGAAATTGAGAAAAAGACAGGAAAGCGAGAATCTGATGTAATCAAAATTATGAGGAGATCTTTAAAACCTTCCTCTTTCAGATTATGGAGAAAAAGAGTAAATCAAAAAAGTATCAAACATAGAAAAAAATTTGAATATTCTAGAAAAGAAATAACTAGTAAAATTAAAAAAGGTGACTATCTATAGCTTATGAAAAAAATTACCATGTATACTGGACCACTATGTAATTATTGTGAGGCTGCAAAAAGACTGTTAGCAAGAAACAATGCTCCATATAACGAAATAGATATTTCAAAAGTTGATGGTGCAATGGATGAAATGATTAAGAAAGCAAATGGAAAAAGAACAATTCCACAAATTTTTTTTGATGAGCAGCATATAGGTGGCTATGACGAAGTGAGAGCTTTAGAAAAAGAAAATAAACTTCAAGATTTGTTAAAAAATTAAAATTATTATTAAGCTTTTGGCTTAAAAACTAAACAGACACCATTATTACAATATCTTTTTCCTGTTGGTTCTGGACCATCTTCAAATATGTGTCCATGATGGCCACCACATTTTTTACAATGATATTCTGTTCTTCCATAACCTAAATGATAATCTGTTTTTATTTCAAATACATCTGGTAAAGACTCATAAAAAGATGGCCATCCAGATCCACTTTCATATTTAGTATTTGAATCAAATAATTTTTCACCACAGTTTGCACAATGAAAACTTCCTTCTCTTTTTTCATGATTAAGTTCACTTGATCCAGCAAGTTCTGTACCTTCCTCAAACAAAATTAATTTTTGTTCAGCAGTTAAGTTAGGATTAATTTTTTTTGTCATGATTAAATATATTTAGCACAAGTTTGGTGCAACAATGAGTGTAATTCTACTAATTTTTCAAAATCTTTATTGTATCCTCCACCCAAAACTCCACAAAAAGGTATCCTTTTTGAGAAAAAATTTTCTACAACAAGCTCATCTCTTAGTCTAATACCTTGATCAGAAATTTTTAATTTTCCTAATCGATCATTAAAATGAATATCTACTCCCGCTATATAAAAAACAAAATCAAAATTTTCTTGATTTAACTCTATTAAATAGTGTTTTAAAGTTTTTATATATGTGTCATCTTCCATATTGTCCTCTAGCTCTACATCTAAATCGCTAATAGATTTTTTAGCAGGATAATTAGTTTTTGAATGCATGCTAAATGTAAAAACATTTCTATTTTCTTTAAAAATCTCTGAATTTCCGTTCCCTTGATGTACATCAAGGTCTACAATTAAAATTCTATTTGCTAAACCTCTGTTTAACAAATAATGAGCAGCGACTGCCACATCATTAAAAACACAGTAACCAGCACCGCCATCATAATTAGCATGGTGGCTCCCTCCGGCTGTATTACAAGAAATTCCATAATTAATTGCAAGTTTGGATGCCAAAACAGTTCCTCCTGTTGCAACTAAAGATCTCTGAACAACACTATCTACTAAAGGAAAACCTATTTTTTTAACGCCATCTTTGTCTAAAGTTTTATTTTTTATATCTCTTATATATTTTTCAGAATGGGCAAAGTTTAATGTTTCAGATGAGCATGGATAAGGTTTGTGAAACTTTTTAACAACTTTTTTTTTTATTAAATAATTTGCAAGTTCACCGAATTTATTTATTGGAAACTTATGATCATCTCCAATTTTTGCAAAATAATCTTCATGATTTACAACTGGTAACTCCATGGTTACTCTAAAACTCTAATTGGCTTTCCATTAACACAAGCCTCTAATCCTTCGATCATTTGATTATAAAAAATACTATAATTTTCTGCTGTTACATATCCTATGTGTGGAGTTAACAGAGCATTCGGTAAAAATCTTAATTTATTATTTTCAGGCAAAGGTTCTTTTTCATATACATCAATACCAGCCCCAGCGATTACATTGGTTGATAATGCTATAATTAAGTCATCTTCATTAACTATTGGGCCTCTTGAGGTATTAATTAAAAAAGCTGTCTTCTTCATATTATCTAACTCTTTTAATGTTATACAATTTTTGTACCTCTCTCCACCTTGTACATGAATGGATAAAACATCTGAGTTCTTAATCAAATCATCCTTGCTACATGGTAATACATCTAGCTCTTTGCATTTATCTAAACTTAAATTTTCACTCCATGCCATAACTTGCATTCCAAAAGCTTTTCCAATTTTTGCAACTTCACTTCCTACTCTACCCAATCCAATTAATCCTAATATTTTTCCCTTTAACTCAATGCCAATAGTAGTTTGCCAGTAACCTTGATACATATTATCAAACTCTTCTTTAAAATTTCTAGCTAAACCAAGAATTAATGCCCAAGTTAATTCTGGTGTAGGATTAATATTAATCTCTGTTCCACAAACAATAATTTTTCTTTTTTTTGCAGCTTCTAAGTCAATAGATCTATTTCTAAGTCCACTAGTAATAACAAACTTTAAATCACTCAAGTTATCAATAAGATTTTTTGTGATTGGAGTTCTTTCTCTCATGATCAAAAGAGCTTCAAAATCAGCTAACTGTTCAATAGCATCTGCTTCGTCTACAAAAGGTTCACTGAAAATCTTAAACTCATACTTCCCAGATAGTTTTTCTAAATCAACAAATTGTTGAGCAACATTTTGGTAATCATCTAATATAGCAACTTTAAGCATTTTTAATTTTCTTATTTGATAACAATATTCCTGTTACAATAAAACAGGCGCCTAAAATATGATAAAACATAAATTTTTCACTAAAAAAAATCATAGCCATTATTGCGCTTAAAATTGGCATTAGGTGTAAAAAAAACACCTGAACGATTAGCTCCTATCATTGCAATACCTTTTATCCACAAAAGGAACGATGCCAAACCAGGAAATAAAACTACATAGGATAAAATTAAAATAAATGGTAACTCTAAATTAATCCTAAATCCAATTTGATATTCTATAAAATAAATTGGTATTAAAAATATTAAGCCAAAAGTTATTACTACTTGAAGCAAAGATAATTGAGTTAATTCATATTTTTTTCCTTTTAACAATGTAGAATATAAGGCCCAAGAGAACATTGCGATAACCATTGTTATGTCACCTTTATTAAAATCTAAATTCATTAATATCTCAATGTTTGCTTTTGTAATAATCATAATCACACCTGCAAAAGAAAATACTACTCCTATGATTTGAAAAATATTTGTCTTTTCAATTTTTAAAATTGATGAAAACAACATTATCATAACAGGTATAGTTGAGATCATTAAAACCCCACTAATCACTTGAGTAAAATTTAAAGAATAATAAACAATTGAATTAAATACCGTAATACTGGTAACTCCCAATACAATAAAAAGCTTATAGTTTTTAATTATATAATTTTTTTTCTCTAATATTTCAGGAATTGTAAAAGGTGCTAAAATTAACCAAGCAAAAAACCATCGATAAAAATTTAGTGAAAATGGTGGAACTTCATAAAAACTTGCGAGTTTTCCAACAACAAAATTTCCTGCCCAAAATGTTACAGTTAAAAATAGATATAGATAAGCTAAAAAATTATTATCTTTAGTCACTTAACTAAATCTAAGCGAGCTATATGGTTTTAAGTTTAGGTTTGTATTTTCGTTCGCTATCATTCCTGAAACAATCTTTCCAGAAATTGGGCCTAAAGTCCATCCTAAATGATGATGTCCAAAACAATAATAAACATTTTTATAATTTTTTGATGGCCCCATAACAGGCAAAAAGTCTGGTAAAGTCGGTCTAAATCCTAACCATTCATCCTCATGTTCGGGTAAATCTCCAAGCATATATTTTGCATTGTTAATTAAATTTTTAACTCTAGATTTAGACAAAGGATTATCTAATCCACCAAATTCAACTGTTCCAACTACTCTCAATCCTTGTTCCATTGGTGTAATTCCAAAACCACGATTTGAAAATATTACAGGTCGACTTAGTAAATGATCACAGTTTTTAAAATGAACATGGTATCCTCTTTCTGTATCTAGAGGAATTTGTTCATCTAGATTATCGGTTAATTTTTTTGAAAAAGCACCACAAGCAATTACAGCTTTATCAAAAATATAACTTTGTGTATCAGTTTTAAAGATAGGTTTTTCATTATCAAATTTAATATCTTTAATATTAACTTTGTTAAACTTTCCACCTTTTTTTAAAAATAAATCAAATAATTTTAAAAGAATTCTTTTTGGATTTCGAGCATGTCTTGCATAAGGATAATAAACACCTGCATGATAAAAAGGTTTAATATGAGGTTCTAGATCATGAATTTCATCTTTATTTACTAATTGTTGCTTTACACCCAATTCATCTCTAACTCTAATTTCTAATTCCCTACTTTTTAGATCTTGATCATTCCAGATATAAAGTATTCCTTTGTTTTCTACCAAACCTTCTAAATCTATTTCATCAAATAATTCATCATAAGCTGGCAAAGCTAAATCTAAAATTTGATGCATATTTTTTGCGGTGTGCATCATCTTACTTTTGGTGGTGTTCATAATGAATTTCATGAACCAGGGAATCATTTTTGGAACATAATTCCATTTTAAAGCAAGAGGACCTGTTGAGCTTAATAACATAGATGGTACATCTGCTAAGACATCAGTTCTATTTAAGGAAAGTGAAGCATAAGGTGAGAAATGTCCTGCATTTCCATAAGATGCAGCTTGACTGCCTGGATTATCTCTATCGAATATTGTTACATTAAATCCTTTTTTTTGAAGGAACAGTGCATTTGATACACCTTGAATTCCTGCTCCAACTATACCAACCTTAATGTTCTTATTCATTAGGATGTTATACAATTAAAAAATAAAATTTTCATAGTGACAAATTATGCTTAATTTAACTTAATAATTTAAGCAATCATCTGTTTATGATTTATCTTTGCACTGAGAACAATACCAAACCCGATCATAGTTGCTAACATTGAGGAACCTCCATAGGACAGTATTGGTAATGGAGAGCCAACAATTGGTAATAAACCTAAAACCATTGAAAGATTTACAACAATATAAATGAATATTGCAAAAGCAAATCCAAAACAAAACAATCTTGAAAAATTACTTCTTGAGA
Source organism: uncultured Pelagibacteraceae bacterium (assembly GCA_902560805.1). Taxonomy (GTDB): domain Bacteria; phylum Pseudomonadota; class Alphaproteobacteria; order Pelagibacterales; family Pelagibacteraceae; genus Pelagibacter. Next base: position 272,806 of record CACENW010000001.1, read on the forward strand.
TGGCTCCAATTCTTAAAATCCTGATAATAATAATTGAATACAAAATTAACAACGCTACTGATCCTATAAATCCAAACTCTTCAGAAAATAAAGTAAATATAAAGTCAGTATGCTTCTCTGGTAAAAAATCTAAATAACTTTGAGTACCTTTTAAAAAACCTTTGCCATCTAAACCTCCAGAACCGATTGCTATCTTTGACTGGATTATCTGATAACCAGCACCCAATGGATCTCTATCAGGATCTAAAAAGGTTAATATTCTTAACTTTTGGTAGGGCTTTAAGAAAGAAATTACAAAAGGTAATGATATTAAGAACACTATAAAAGAATATATAAAATATTTTATCTTAACACCTCCTAACCACAGAACAATTAATCCACTAGCTGCGATTAGGATTGAAGTTCCTAAATCAGGTTGTGAGAGCACCATAATAATTGGTATTATAATTATAGTTAAAACAGTCATAATGCTTGTAATTGAATTTACATTTTCAATTTTGATCCTGTGATAATATTTTGCTAAGCAAAGTATAATTGCGATCTTCATTAGCTCAGATGGCTGTAAATTAAACAAATATAAATCCATCCATCTTCTTGAACCTGAAGACTTTATTCCAAAAAAAGAAACGTAAATTAATAAAAGAATTACAGCAAAATAAAACAAGTATGATAAATTATGCCACCATTTGATGTTAAAGAAAGCAATAAAAATCATTAAAGGAAAAAAAATTATTATTTTGCTAAAATGACTTTTTGTATGGAAAAGAATTTCACCACCATCTGTTGAATACATTACAAATAAACTTAATATTGAAAGTAGAAGTACACTTGACAGCAAAATATAATCTAATTCTTTAACTTTTTGCCAAAAAGTAAGTTCGTTATTTAATCTATCGTGTTGAAACATTAAATTTTTATTTCCTCAAAGTTTTTTTGTTTATTTCTTAAATCGTTTCTATCTATAATTAATTTGAATAATTCTTTTGCTATCGGCGCTGCAGTTCTGCTTCCTGAACCACCATGTTCAACTATAATGCTTAATGCATACCTAGGATTAATATACGGACCATAGGCGATATATAATGCATGATCACGATCTTTATAGGGGATTTGTTCGATTTTTAAATCAAGTTCTCTTTCTCGCATACTAATTCTCTTGACCTGTGCGGTACCAGTTTTGCCTGCAAATTGGTATTTTGTATCATCTATTCTAGATTTGTAAGAGGTTCCATATAATTCATTGGTAGAACTAAACATGGCTTCTTGAACAATTTTTATATTTCTAGGATCATTAAATAATTTCTTTTCTTGAGTATGCAAAGTTTCTTCTTTTAATTTTCTTTTTATTTCCTCAAGTGGCATAGGATTATTATCAACAATTATTCTTGGTTTAATTGAGTAGCCTCCATTAGCAATCTGCGCTGTCATAAGACATAGTTGAAGAGGAGTTGTTTGCGTATAACCTTGACCTATTCCAGTTATTAATGTTTCTCCTAAGACCCACCCTTTTCCAAGATTATTTATTTTCCATTTAGTGTTTGGAAATAAACCTGATTTTTCAAAATCAAAATAATCTCCTAATACTTTTTTACCTAGACCAAATTTTTCAGCTGTAACATTTAATCGATCTACTCCTAGTAATCTTGCAACTTCATAAAAATAAGTATCACATGATTGTTTCATTGCATTTTTTAAACTTACAAATCCGTGACCCTTTTCTTTCCAACAGTGAAAAGTCTGTCCATAGAGCTCCATCTTTCCAGTACATTTAACTTTAAAACTTGGGTTAACAATTTTGTTTTCTAAAGCAGACAAAGCTACAATTGGTTTTATTGTAGAACCTGGCGAATAAAGTCCTGAAAGTGTCTTATTTACTAGAGGTTTTAATGGATTATTTCTAATTAACGCCCAATCATCATTACTTATACCAAACAAAAATTTGTTTGGATCATAAGAAGGAGAAGAGTACATAGCAATAATATCGCCTGTATAAATATCCATAACACTAATAGAGCCTGCTCGATCATCTAAAAGTTTTCCACAAGCCTTTTGAACTTCAGTATCAACTGTTAATCTTACTCTTAAACCTTGTTTACCTTTTTGATGTTCTAATTGATTAATTCTTTTTCCATAAGCATTAACCTCATATCTTTGGATTGCATTTGTTCCAATCAGATGTTTTTCTAATGTTTTTTCTAATCCCAATTTTCCAATTTTCATTCCTGGAACAAATCTTTCTTGTACTGTTTCGTTAGCAAGAATTTCTTCTTCGTTAGGTTGGCTGACATACCCTAAAATATGTGTATAAACTTCACTAAAGGGGTAATTTCTTGAAATGGTCATAACTGGCTTGACACCAACCAAATCATATAAATAATTATTTATCTTTAAAAAATCACTCCAAGATAAATTTTCAGAGACAATAATACTTTCCCAAGGTTTTAATTTATTTTTTAATTTTACAATTTTTTCTATTTTTTTATCACTTAAATTAAGTATAGTTTTTAATCGTGTTATCAAATAATTAAAGTTTTCAACTTGTTCAGGAATTATATGAAGTTGATATACTTTTAAATTTCCAGCTATTATATTTCCAAAATAATCAACGATATCTCCTCTTATAGGTGGTAACTTCCATTCTCTAATTCTATTTTTATCTGAGAGAGTAAGATATTTTTTATTTTCATTAACTTGTAGAGAAAAAAGTCTAGCTATAATTCCTGTAAAAATTATTATTTTTGCAGCACCTATAATAAACATACGTCTGTTAATTACGTCTGTTTTTCTAATTCCTGAATTTCCTTTAATCATTCTTTTTAAGTGAAATTTTGCTATTTAAAATATTAAATAATATAAAAAATAATGGGTAAAATAAAAAAGTAAAACCAGAGTTTATCAAGTAGCTCATATAGTCTACTTGATATAAAAATATCAAATCTAAAATTGTTACTTGAATTGAGTTTATAAGAAAAACAGCGACAATAAAAGAAAGCCAATCATTTATAAATTTTGGACTTAATGTAATTTGTCTAATATATGAAGTAATGGCACAGATTAATAAGTAACAAAAGCTGCTTATTCCTATCGGAATACCAATTACTACATCATTAACAATTCCTGCTAAAAAAATTGAAAAATATCCCAAGTAATCTGGATTTCTTAATGTCCAAAAAAAAATTAAAATGAAAATAAAATTAAATGAAAAATAATCTAATTTTAAATAATTAAAATCAAACTCATTAAATACTGAAAAAAACAAGAGAATAATCGGTAAATATGAGAGGAATGATCTAAAGAATGTACTTTTGTTCAATGAAGCCATTATTGACCCTCACCAATCTTAAATTCTACAATCTTTACAAAACTTAATTGCCCAAAATCAGAAAAAAAAGTTAATTGTTCTGAATTATTTGTAATTTTACCAACTGGAATACCTGGTTTAAAAATACCACCCAAGCCAGAAGTATACACAACTGCCTCTTTTTCAATCTGATTTTCTTTATACTCATCTTTAGTGTATTCAATTATTCCATAATTTTTACCAGTTCCTGAAGCAACAGCTTGCAAAAATGGAGGCTGGATTATTACTGGTATTTTGCTATTTAAATCTGACAAGAGAAGAGCTCTTGAATTTGAATAATTTACCTCAATTATCTGACCGACTAAATAGTTTCTATCCATTATTGCCATTCCAATTTTTACATTATCTTTTGAACCTCTATTCAACACAATAGATTTTAAATATGGACTTTCTCTATCAATTATAACTCTTGCAAATATTTCTTCTGAATTTATGCTTTCATCGATCAACTCTCTTAATCTTTTATTTTCAGCAGTTAAAATATTATTTAATACTTTAATCTCATCTGAATTTTCTATTTGAATTAATTTGCTCTGATGATTTTCGTATAATTCAAGATGTAATTTAAATTTAGATGTTGCCTCTTTAATTTTATTTTCAGGAATTGATAAAATATAAGAAGATCTATAAATTAATTCGTTAATTCCTAATTTTACAAGTTGAATTGGTTTAAAATTAAAATTACTTAGAACTATTATAAATATGGATAAAACTATTAAGCTTATGAGCGAAAACTTCTGTTTATCTTTCTTTTTAAAAAAAGCTGATCTTAAGGCAATTACAAAATCGTCTCTGCCTTTTACCATCTCTTAATATTCAGATAACATAGTAGAAAAAGTTTCTTCTTGATCCAAAGCTTTACCTGTTCCGACTGCAACACAAGATAATGGATCATCAGCAACGTGTACTGGCAAACCTGTTTCCTTTGAAAATCTTTTATCAATATTTTTTAATAAAGCTCCACCACCTGTTAAAGTAAGACCCATATCCACCAAATCAGCAGATAATTCTGGAGGGGTATTTTCCAAAGCATCTTTAATTGCATTTACCATTTCTTTCAATATATCATTTAGTGCTTCAGCAGTATCTTCCTCTGTGATGTTTACTTCTTTTGGAGTACCCGATCTTAAATCTCTACCTTTTACCGGATAGGTGTTTGTTCCTGTTGGTATAGCTGTACCCATTTCTTTCTTAATCTTTTCTGCAGTGGTATCTCCAATAAGTAAATTGTATTCTTTTCTCATGTAATTAACTATTGCTGAGTCCATCGCATCACCAGCAACTCTTAAAGACTTGGAATAAACTAATCCACCAAGTGACATAACAGCTATCTCACTAGTACCACCACCTATATCCACAATCATTGAACCTGTGGCTTCAGAAATTGGAAGACCAGCCCCAATAGCTGCTGCAATTGGTTCTTCAATTAATTGAACTCTTCTTGCTCCTGCAGCTAATGCACTATCTTGAATTGCTTTTCTCTCCACTGGTGTTGAACCTGTTGGAACACAAATTAAAATTCTAGGATTAGCAAACGTGCTACCTTTATGAACTTTTTTTATAAAATGTTTGATCATCTCTTCTGTAACAATAAAATCTGCAATAACACCATCTCTTAAAGGTCTGATCGCACTTATATTTCCAGGTGTTCTTCCAAGCATAGTTTTAGCCTCATCACCAACTGCTAAAACATTTTTCTTCCCACCCTGATCAACAATTGCAACAACAGATGGCTCATTAAGAACAACACCTTTTCCTTTTAATACCACTAGTGTATTAGCTGTTCCAAGATCAATTGCCATATCTTGGCTCCAAACTTTTTTAACGCTATCGAATAATCCCATTATATTCCCCTTACTTTTTGACTTTCTTGCTCCATTGGAGCTGTTTTATCTCGTTTAATTATCATTTTATTTAATGCATTTATGTAAGCATTTGCAGAAGCAACTAAAGTATCTGTGTCTGCTGCTTGGCCCACAGTTGTTTTTCCATTTTCCTCAATTTTTACACTTACTGTAGCTTGGGCGTCTGTTCCTTCAGTAACCGCATGTACTTGATAAAGCTGTAAATTTACATCATGAGGATAAAGAGTTTTTATACATTTAAATATTGCATCAACTGGTCCATCTCCAGTTTCTGAAGCTTGTTTTACATCACCATAAACATCTAAAGTCATCTCTGCTCTTTGTGGTTCACCTGTTCCTGCAAACACTTTTAATGATTTTAAACTAATAGCACTAACTTTGTTATCAATTATTAAACTATCATCTACTAGAGCAATAATATCTTCGTCATAAACATGTTTTTTCTTGTCTGCTAAAACCTTAAATTTTGCAAACGCATTTCCTACAACATCGTCTGTTAAATCTGGGTAACCCAAACTATTTAATTTATCTTTAAAAGCATGTCTTCCAGAATGTTTTCCCATGACTAATGAAGTTTGTTTAACTCCAACACTTTCTGGAGTCATAATTTCATAAGTCTGTCTATTTTTTAACATTCCATCCTGATGAATGCCTGCCTCATGCGCGAATGCATTTTTTCCAACAATTGCTTTATTATATTGAACTGGAAACCCAGTTGCATTTGAAACTATTTTCGATGCTTTACTTAACAAAGTTGTATTAATTCCAGTTTCGTATGGCATCAAATCTGGTCTCGTTTTAATTGCCATAACAACTTCTTCTAATGCAGCATTTCCTGCTCTTTCACCTAAACCATTTATAGTACATTCAATTTGTCTTGCTCCTGCCTGAACACCAGCTAATGAATTAGCTACAGCTAAACCTAAGTCATTGTGACAATGAGTAGATAAAATTGCTTTATCAATGTTAGGAACTTTATTTAATAGTGTTTCAATTATTGAAGTAAACTCAGATGGTATTGTGTAACCAACAGTATCAGGAATATTAATTGTTGTTGCTCCATTTTTTATTGCAAGCTCAACTGTTTTGCACATATAATCCATATCTGTTCTTGTGCCATCTTCGCATGACCACTCAACATCATCAGTAAATTTTCTTGCATAAGAAACATGTTTACCAATTGACTCATAAACATCCTCAGGTGACATATTTAGTTTATGCTTCATATGTAGTGGGCTTGTAGAAATAAAAGTATGTATTCTAAATCTTGGAGCATGCTTTAAAGCTTCATAAGCTTTATCTATATCTTTTACAGAATGTCTAGATAGTCCTGCAGGAATTGAATTTTTTAAAATTTTACTAACTTCAGAAACAGCTTCAAAATCTCCAGGTGATGCGATAGGAAAACCCGCTTCAATAATATCAATTCCTAACTCATCAAATACTCTGGCAATTTGAATTTTTTCTTCCAAACTCATAGACGCGCCTGGTGATTGCTCACCATCACGCATAGTTGTATCGAATATAAAAACTCTATCTTTATCGCTCATAAAAAATTTTTCGAAAATCTATAATACAATCTATAAGAGAGATTGCAAAATAATAAGTATATTTAGCTTTTATTTTTCGTCCATTTTAGGCAATACAAAAATTAATTATAAATAGACTCAATTTTAGGCATCAAGTGTAAAAGTTCCTTTGTGTATTCATGGGAAGGTTTCAAAAATAAATCCTCAGTATTGGAAACTTCACATAACTTGCCATCTTTTAAAACTCCAATTCTATCACACATTTGTCTTACAACTGGCAAGTCATGACTGATGAATAATATAGTTAAATTTAATTGTTCTTGAAGATCTTTTAACAAATTTAATATTTGGGCTTGAATACTAACGTCCAGTGCAGATGTAGGTTCATCACAAACTAAAAGTCTTGGCTGAGTTGCTAAAGCTCTTGCAATCGATATTCTTTGTCTTTGACCACCTGAAAATTCATGGGGATATCTATCTGCAGATTTTTGTGTCATTTCAACTGAATCCAATAAGTCATTTACATAATTATTTAGATCAGAATTAGATATAGATGGATTATGAAGTGTAATAGGTTCGGCAATAATATCTTTGACTTTCAATCTCCCATTTAATGATGAGTACGGATCTTGAAAAATCATTTGTATTTGCTTTCTAAATTTCATTAATTCTGATCTATGTTTAATTTTTGTAATACAAGTTTTATCAAAAAATATATCTCCCAATGAAGGTCTGAATAAATTAACTATCATTTTTGCAATAGTAGATTTTCCACTTCCACTTTCACCTACCAATCCAAACGACTCCCCTTCCTTTATTTCAAATGAAACATTGTCTACAGCTAATACAGAATTTTTAGAATTTTCTGTAAAAAAATTGTCATCAAAACTTTTATTTAGATTTTTAACCTGAACTAAATCTTGATTGCTAATTTCTTTTTTGGTCCATCTATTCAATATTTTGATATTATTTTTTTTATTTTCTTTTTCTACTATTACAAATCTTGAAATTTTCTTATTGGTTGGTGGAACTGAACTTACAAGACTTTTGGTATAACTTTGTTGAGGAGTTGTTAATATTTTTTTTGTTTCACCAATTTCTACTAAATTTCCATTTTTCATTACAGCTACACGGTTAGCTGTTTCTGCTATAACACCCATATCATGTGTGATTAAAATCACTGCCAAGTTTCTTTCTTTTGTTAGTTTTTTAATTAAATCTAAAATCTGTGATTGAATAGACACATCCAAAGCTGTGGTAGGTTCATCAGCAATTAATAATTCTGGTTCACAGCATAATGCTAAAGAAATAACCACTCTTTGTCTCATTCCTCCTGAAAACTGATGAGGATAATCATCAAATCTTTTTTCAGCATCCTTAATTCCAACTTCTTTTAATAGATTAATAGATTTATTTTTTGCATCTTCTTTACTTAATTTAAGATGAGTTTGTATAGTTTCAATTAATTGTTCACCAACGGTTAATATTGGATTTAAAGATGTTTGTGGATCTTGGAATATTAATCCAATTTTATTTCCTCTATATTTAACGATACTTTCTGAATTTTCATGAATATTTAAATCTCCCAATATTACTGAACCACTAGAAACTTTCCCTGGCTCATCAATTAAATTAATTATAGCGTTTCCAACTGTGCTCTTGCCTGAACCAGACTCGCCAACCAAGCCTAAAATTTCACCTTTATTTACCTCAATATTTACATTTTTAGCAGCATAAACGGTCTCTTTACGCATTTTATAATCAACACTTAAATTATTTATTTTTAAAAAGCTCATTTTTTTAATTTTGGATTTAAAGTATCTCTCATCCAGTCTCCTAATAAATTAATTGAAAAAGCTAAAATCACTAAAAAAATTGCTGGAAAAAATGTAATCCACCATTCCCCCGAAAATAAAAAGTCATTACCCAATCTTATTAATGTTCCTAAAGAAGGAGTTGTTGGAGGAACTCCAACTCCCAAAAAACTTAAGGTTGACTCAGCTAAGATTGCAAGAGCTAAACCGATTGTACCAATAACCAAAACTGGTCTCATAATATTTGGCAAAATATGTTTAAACATAATTACTATATTTGAAACACCAATTATTGTTGAGGCAGATACATAGTCTTTATTTTTTTCAACTAAAGTTGCCGCTCTAGATACTCTAGCAAACTGCGGCCATTCAGAAATTCCAATAGCAAATATTAAAACGTAGATTGCCATTTCATCATGCATCTCTCTTGAAATTAGTCCTCTTGCAATTCCATCAACCAAGAGTGCCATCAATATACTTGGCACAGTTAATTGAACATCGGTAAGTCTCATTACTACCATTTCATACTTGCCACCAAAATATCCAGCTGTTAATCCTAAACCAACACCAAGAACTAAACTAAATATAATTGCTGCAAAACCTACAATAAGAGATATTCTGCATCCGTATAAGATGGTTGACAACATGTCTCTTCCTTGACCATCAGTGCCTAAAATAAATTGTGCCAAACCATCTTCTGTCCAAGAAGGAGGTGTAAATGCATCCATCAAAGATAAAGATGATGGATCAAAAGGTGTATATGGAGTTAAAAATTCAATAAAAAAAGAACAGAAAAAAATTATGAGTAAAATAGCTGAAGATATAATTGCTGTCGGAGATTTAATAAAGCTATGATAAATGTCACTATCCTTAATTCTTTCCCATCTTTTTAAATTTACATTATCCACTTGCAGTATCTCCTTTAACTCTGATCCTTGGATCAATAAAATAATACAGAATATCGACTATGAAATTTATCATCACAAAAACAAATGCGATAAAAACTAAATATGCTGACATAATTGGTATATCTACAAACTGAACAGCTTGGATAAATAAGAAACCCATTCCAGGCCATTGAAAAACAGTTTCTGTTATTATTGAAAACGCAATTAAAGTTCCAATATTAATTCCAGCAATAGTAATTACAGGAATTAAACCATTTTTTAATGCATGCTTGTACTTAATACTTTCTTCATTAATTCCACGTGCTCTAGCAAACTTAATGTAATCTGTTTGCAATATCTCCATCATCTCTGCTCGAACTAACCTGATAATATAAGTCATTTGAAAAAGACTTAATGTAACTGAAGGAAGAATTATTGCTTTAAGACCTGAAACTGTCAAAAAACCTGTTGTCCAAAATCCTAGATCAACCACTTCTCCTCTTCCAAATGAGGGTAACACTCCTAAAATTACAGCAAATAAGTATATGAATAATATACCTATTACAAATGTGGGGAGTGATACTCCAAGTAAAGAAACTGCTAAGATAAAGTCACTCAAGAAACCTTTCCTATGAATACCAGTGTAAACACCTAATAGAGTTCCGGTTATCAATGCTATTAAAGCCGAAATTACTACAAGTTCAATTGTAGCCGGCAATCTTTCAGTAATTAATTCAGATACAGGTCTTCTTAATTGATAAGATATACCAAATTCTCCCTTAGAAGCATTGACCACAAACCTAGAAAATTGAATATGGATTGGATCCATTAATCCCAGAGTTTCCCTCAATTCAGCCCTTTCTTCATCAGAAGTTTCTTCCCCAACCATGTTGTTTATTGGGTCTCCAACAAAATTAAAAAGAGAGAAAGAAACAAAGGCAACTACAAGCATCACCAAAGCTGATTGGAACAGTCTTTTAAAGAAATATTGTATCAATTTAAGAAGATTTAATATTTACAAGCCCTTTAAATATCTAAAGGGCTTGTAATAATTTTTATTTATTTAGAACCGTAAACGGCAAATTTAAATAATGGCTCATTGTTAGGTCTTATAGGAACACTAACATTATTTTTAGATGCCCAAGAAATTACTTGGTGGTGTAAAGGAAGATAAGAAATATCATCTTTTACAATTTTCCAAGCTTTTGCAATTGCAGCATTTCTTTTTTCTAAATCTACTTCACCTTCCATTACTCTAATTGCGGCGTCTACTTCAGCGTTACTAAAGTTAACTCTGTTCCAACTAGCGCCTGTTTCATATAAATAATGAAAAACGTAGTGACTATCTAAAGTTGGAACACCCCAGCCTAGCATATAGAAATCACCTTGATTATCTTTTAGCTCCTTGAAGTGTTTACTTTTTGTTTGAGCAAATAAATTAACTTTAACACCTACTTTACCCAACATTCCAACAACTGCTGTACAAATAGCTTCGTCATTTACATACCTGTCGTTAGGACATCTTAACTCAACTTCAAATCCATTAGGATATCCAGCTTCAGCTAATAATTTTTTAGAAGCCTCAGGATCATATGGTAATCTTTTATCAAGTTCAGCTGTATAACCATTTACACCTGGGAAAGTTATTATACCTGCAGGTTCACTTAAACCTCTCATAACTTTTTTCTTAATGGCTTCAATATCAATTGCTTGATAAAGTGCTTGTCTAACTTCTTTTTTCTTGAAAGGATTATCACCTGTATTTCCTGTTCTTAACTTATCTGCAGCTTGATCCATTCCTAAGAAAATCGTTCTCATCTGAGCAGTACTTTCAACTTTTGTACTTGGAGAAAAACCAATTCTTGCTAAGTCTTGCACTGGTGCATCTGTTACTAGATCAATTTCTCCTGATAATAATGCTGCTACTCTTGTTGCTGCATTTTTAATTGGCATCAACTCAATTGAACTAAGACCTTTATCTTTCATTTCTCCCCACCAGTATTTATTTTTCTTAAATACTGTCTTTGTGTTAGGCTCTCGTTTAGTTATTCTAAAAGGTCCAGTTCCCATAGCATTTACAGCCGAAAATGTTTCTTGCCCAGCATCCCAGTTTTGAGGTGAAGTTGCAAAATTTTTCTCAGACCAAGCTTTAGACATTATAAAAATGTTTGACAATTGGTTTAAAAGAATTGGATTTGGTTTGCTTGTTGTAATTTTAACAGCATAATCTCCAACTGCTTCTACACCGGATACAGTGCTAATATATTCTTTAAAATCAGATGTTCTTTGTTTAGCTCTTAAAATACTAAAAACTACATCTTCAGATGTCATTCCTGAACCATCTGAAAATCTAGCATCTTCTCTTAAAGTAAAAATCCAATTGTTTGCATCAATTGCTTTCCATTTTGTAGCTAAAGCAGGTCCAATTTTCATATCTAAACCTCTTTCAACAAGTGCTTCATAAACTTGTCTAGATACTTGTGTAGTTGGACCTTCATTTTGTGCATGTGGATCTAGTGTTAAACTGTCCCCTTGCATAGACCACTTAATTGTTTGAGCCGATGCAGAAGAAAATCCAAATACTAGAACTAATGACAATATTTTTATTATATTTTTAATATTCATTGTTGCCCTCATATTTTAAATTTATTTAAAAAAGTATAAGTGAAATAATTAGATTATAGTAGTAATAATTTATCTATAAAATTTAACTTTTATCGCTATCAACTAATTTTTTCTTACTAATCCAAGGCATCATAGCTCTAAGCTCTGCGCCGACCTTCTCAACAGAATGTTCGGCTAATTTGGCTCTAGTTGCTAAGAAATTTTTTTGACCAGTTTTACACTCATCCATCCATTCTTTGGTAAATTTACCTGATTGGATATCAGCCAAAACTTCCTTCATTCTTTTCTTCGTCTCTTCTTTGTTGATAATTCTTGGGCCAGATTGATACTCACCATATTCAGCAGTATTTGAAATAGAATAGTTCATATTTGCAATTCCACCTTCGTAAATCAAATCAACAATTAATTTAACTTCATGTACAGTTTCAAAATATGCCATCTCTGGTTCATAACCTGCTTCGACTAAAGTTTCATATCCATTTTTAATTAGTTCAACTAAACCTCCACATAAAACAGTTTGTTCACCAAATAAATCTGTTTCTACCTCGTCTTTAAAAGTAGTTTCAATAATACCTGATCTTCCTCCACCTACAGCTGAAGCATACGATAAAGCTAGATCTCTCGCTTTACCAGATCCATCTTGATGAACTGCAAACAAACATGGAACTCCACCACCTTTTTCATACTCACTTCTTACTAAATGACCAGGTCCTTTTGGAGCAACCATAAATACGTCTAAATCTTTTCTTGCTTTAATTAAATCATAGTGAACATTTAAACCATGGGCAAAAGCAATACTTGTACCTTCTCTTACTCTTTGTTCTATATGGTTTTTATAAATTTCAGCTTGTAGTTCATCTGGGGTTAATATCATGACAACATCTGCCCAAGCAGCTGCATCAGATAAATTCATTACCTTTAAACCTTTTGACTCTGCTTTTGCAACACTTGATGATCCTTCTCTTAGCGCAACAACGATCTCTTTAACTCCACTATCCTTTAAATTAAGTGCATGAGCATGACCTTGACTTCCGTAACCAAAAATTGCAATTTTTTTATTTTTAATTAAATCTACATCTGCATCTTTTTCATAAAACATTTTCATAATTTGTCTCCTGTTAATTAGTTAAAAATTTTTGCACCTCTTGTCATTGCAACAGCCCCAGTTCTTGAAGTGCTTATAAGTCCTAAGGGTTTTAATTTCTTATTCATTTTATCAATCTCTCTTCTAAGTGCTGTTATTTGAATAACTGCAGATGATTTTGTTTCATCCAATACTACTGGGTTGAATTTTTTACAAGCATTTAAACATTTCTCAATTTTATTTTTTTTGCCTACTATTTTAAACAATGCCATCTCTTTAAAAATAACGTCTTTATCATCTCTTTTAAATTCAGCTACTTTATGTACAGGCACTAATTTGATTAATTGTAGTCTAATCTGATCTATCACTTGCGGTGTTCCGGTAGTTACAATTGTTATTCTTGAAATATTTTTAACCGCGTCTACCTCGGCTACCGCTAAAGACTCAATATTATAACCTCTTCCAGAAAACAAACCAACTACTCTAGCGAGAACCCCGGCCTCGTTATCTACCCAAACAACAAATATATAAGTATCTGATTTTTGTTTTATAGTTGGAGTGCTATAAGCTGACTTTGATTTTGGCATTTAGATTAAACTAAGGCTTTGCCTTTTCCTTTTATTTTATTCTCTTCTTGATCGTTTGGTCCTAAGATCATTTGATTATGAGGTTTACCAGAAGGTATCATTGGAAAACAATTTTCATTTGGATCCACATGACAATCAAAAATAACTGGACCATTATGATCAACCATTTCCTGAATTTTTTCATCAAGCTCTGATGGATCATCAGCTTTAATTCCTTTGCAACCATAAGCTTCGGCCATTTTCATAAAATCTGGTAGTGCTTCAGAGTAACTCTCAGAATAATTCTTTTCATGAAGCAGCTCTTGCCATTGTCTTACCATTCCCATGTACTGATTATTCAAGATAAAAATCTTTATTGGTAAGTTGTATTGAACAGCTGTAGACATTTCTTGCATTGTCATTAAAACAGATGCTTCACCAGCAATATCAATAACTAATTTTTCTGGATGAGCTACTTGAACTCCTACAGCTGCAGGTAATCCATAACCCATAGTTCCTAATCCGCCTGAAGTCATCCATCTATTTGGTTTGTTAAATTTATAATGTTGAGCAGCCCACATTTGATGCTGACCCACTTCTGTTGTTACATAAGTATCATTATTTTTTGTTAATTCATAAAGTCTTTGAACAGCATGCTGAGGTTTTATGCTATCTTCACTATTTATGAAATTTAAAGAATTTTTGTTTCTCCATTTTTGAATTTGTTCCCACCATTTTGCAATATTTGGTTTATTTGATTTACCATTTCCATTTTTCTTTTTAACAATTGTTTTGTTAACTTTATCAATTACTTTTGTAACATCACCTACTATTGCAAGATCTACTTTGATAATTTTATTAATTGAGGATGGATCAATATCAATATGAACTTTTTTTGAATTAGGAGAGAACTCATCAATTTTTCCAGTAATACGGTCATCAAATCTAGCACCAATGTTTATTAACAAATCACAGTCATGCATTGCATTGTTTGCTTCATATGTTCCATGCATTCCCAACATTCCTAAAAACTGATTATCATCTCCAGGATAAGCACCTAGACCTTGTAAAGTTGATGTAATTGGGAACCCTGTTAATTCAACAAATTTTCTTAAAGCTTCACTTGCTTTTGGTCCTGAATTTATTACACCTCCACCGCTATATATAATTGGCTTTTTTGCTTTAGATAATAAATTAATAAACTGATCGATTTCATCGACTGAAAACTTATTGTGAGATTTACCATTAAGTTTTTTATCTTTTTTTAGTTTTTTATATTTTGTTTTAGCAAATTGAATATCTTTTGGAATATCAATTAATACCGGACCAGGTCTTCCAGTTGTTGCAACTTTAAAAGCTTCATGCATAACAACTGAAAGTTCATTAATATCTTTTACTAGCCAGTTATGTTTTGTGCATGGTCTTGTAATTCCGGTTGTATCACATTCTTGAAATGCATCTGTTCCAATTAGATGTGTTGGAACTTGACCCGAAATACAAACCATAGGAACTGAGTCCATATATGCATCGGTTAAAGCAGTGACTACATTAGTGGCACCAGGCCCTGATGTAACTAGAACAACACCAGGTTTTCCAGATGATCTTGCGTAACCTTCTGCTGCATGACCTGCACCTTGCTCATGTCTTACAAGAATATGTTTAATAGATGGATGATTTTTTAACTCATCATATATTGGTAGTACAGCTCCACCAGGATAGCCAAAAATATGGTTTACCTTTTGGTCTTCAAGACACTTAAATACGATTTCTGCTCCAGTTAATAATTTTGGCATTTCACAATCTAGCTGAAGTTGTGCTGATTGGTCAAGGTTAAGTATGGAAATTTTAAATTTTTTTTAAAAATTTGTTTATCTCTGATGGCTTGAGTTTAACCCAATCACTCATGTGTCCTCGAGCCCATGTGTTTTGCCTTTTGGCGTATTGTCTAGTTTTTATCGATATTTTTTCTTTGATTTCGTCAATTTTTTTTTCATTATCTAAATATTCCTGAATTTCATTTACTCCGATTGCTTTGCAAGCAGTCATTTGTTTTTTAATTTTGAGTTTTAAAAATCTTTTAACCTCATTCACGGCACCCATTTTAATCATCTGTCCAGTTCTTTGATGAATTCTTTGAACCAACACATCACGTGGATAATCAATATAAATTTTGAAAAAGTCCTCTTCTAAATAATTTGATTTAGTATTTTTAAACCAATCATGAAGAGATTTTTTTGTAAACTTTTTAACTTCAAAAGCTCTTATTGATCTCTGAGTATCAGTAGGATTAATTTTATTTTTTGAAAGAGGATCTAGTTTTAATAATTGTTTATAGAATTTACTTTGACCAATTTTATTATTTAAACTTCTTATTTGATTTCTAAACCTAACAGGAATGTTTGGAATTCGAACTAGACCATCAGTTAAAGCTTTAAAATAAAGTCCAGTCCCTCCAACAAGAATTGGTATTTTATTTCTTTTTCTAACTTCAATTATTTTCTTATTTACAATTTTAAGCCAATCTCCAGTTGAAAAACTTTTCTTTGCATCTTGAAAACCATATAGATGATGTTTTATTGATTGATAATTTTTAGGGTCTGGTCTTGCAGATAAAATTTTAAGCTGCTTATACACTTGCATGCTGTCAGCATTAATAATTTCCCCTTTAATTTTTTTTGCAAGTTTAATTGCGAAATTTGACTTTCCAGATGCCGTAGGTCCTGAAATTAAAATTATCTTGGATTTCAAATCCATTACTAATCTAATTTAATACCAATAAATCTTCTTTGATTTTGATTGTTGTAAATTGCAATTAAAATAGTTTTTTGATTTGAGTTTATTACTTTTTGAGTGATATCTCTTAAATCATCTGCTGACCTAATTTTTTTCTTCTGAGCTTCAATAATAATACTATTGATCTCAATTGAATTTACTAAAGGACTATTATTAGCCATATTAGTTATTACTAATCCTGTAGTTTGGTTTGGTAATTTACGATTTTTTATGTCCTCTTTAGTTAAAGGTCTTACTGATATTCTTAAACTCTCAATAATTTCATCTAAATTATTTTCATCTTTTTTTGAATTTTCGCTTACTTTGAAATCATCAGATGTTTCCAATCTTCCTAACAAAACTTTTTTAGTTATTTCTTTTTTATTTCTCCAAATTTTTACATCTACATTTTTTCCAACATCTGTTCTTGCAACAATTGCTGGTAACTCTTTCATTTGCTTAATCTCAACACCATTAAACTCTAAAATTATATCTCCAGCCTGAATACCAGCTTTTTCAGAAGGACTATTTTCAGCAACACTAGCAACTAAAGCACCTCTTGGTTTATCTAGTTTTTCAGCCTCAGCAATTTCTTTTGTAACATCTTGAATTCTTACACCTAGCCAACCTCTTTTAGTTTCTCCAAACTCTATTAATTGTTTAATAACTTGTTGAGCGCTATTTGATGGAATTGAAAATCCTATACCGATAGAACCATTTCTTCCTAAAATAGCAGTATTAATTCCAATTACATTTCCTTCCATATCAAATAAAGGTCCACCTGAGTTTCCTGAATTGATCGATGCATCTGTTTGAATAAAATCCTCATATCTTGATAACCCAATTGATCTATTTCTTGCTGAAATAATTCCAGCAGTCACTGTTCCACCAAGACCAAATGGATTTCCAATCGCTAAAACCCAATCGCCAATTCTTGATTTATCAGAGTCTCCAAAACCAACAGGTTTAAATTTTTCTTCTGTTTCTAATTGTAATACTGCAATATCCATCAAAGGATCGGCACCAAGAACCTTTGCTTTATATTCTTGGTCTCCATTTACTCTAACAATGATATCATCAGCATCTTGAATTACATGATTATTTGTTACCACAATTCCATTTTCATCTATGATAAATCCAGAGCCTAAGGCTGCTGATTTTCTTTCTTGAGGAGTTCCAAATTCTTTGAACATGTCTTCAAATGGAGAACCTGGAGGAAATTGAAAAGGCAAAGGATTACTATTAGTTACTACAGTTGTTGATGTAGAAATATTTACCACTGAAGGCATCAATCTTTCTGCAAGATCTGCAAATGATGCTGGAACAGGTTTGGAATTTGATTGTATTGAAATACTTATAGAAAATACAATTGTTAAAAATATGAGTTTTAATTTTTTCATATTAACTTTTAATTAAATAAACAATTACAAAACCTATAACTGCAAAAATAAGACCACCTGATCTCAGTTGGCTATCTTTGACAACTTCAAGTTTTTTAAGCATACTTTTCATTTTTGCTGGAAATAAGGCATATAAAATTCCTTCTATAAATAAAAAAAGACCAAAAGCTATAACTAGCTCATTCATCTAAAAATTATTGTTTAATATCAGGATTTGTATTTCCAAAAAATTTAAAAAATTCACTATCTGGAGACAAGATCATTGAGGTTTCACCCGCAGTAAATGCTTTGCTATAAGATTGCATAGATCTGTAGAAAGAAAAGAATTCAGGGTCCTGACCAAAAGCATCTGCAAAAATTTTATTTCTTTCACCATCACCTTCACCCTTCATGATTTCTGATTGCTTTTGAGCGTCAGCTAATATTACAGTCACTTCTTTATCAGCAGTTGAAGTAATTGTTACTGCCATCTCAGCTCCTTTTGCTCTAAACTCCTTTGCCTCTCTTTCCCTCTCAGTTTGCATTCTTCTATAAATTGCATCACTGTTTGCTGTAGGAAGATCGGCTCTTTTAATTCTTACATCTACAATATTAATCCCAAAATTTTGTGCTTCATTATTAACCCCATCTTTAATCAAAGACATTTGTTTTGATCTATCTTGTGATAACAAAGTTTGTAATTCTTCTTGACCCAAAACATTTCTAATTCTTGAGTTTATAATTGTAGATAACCTTGATCTTGCAACTCTTTCATCGCCAACAGAAATATAAAATTTTAAAGGATCAACTATTTGAAATCTTGCAAACGCATCAACAATCAATCTTTTTTGATCAGAAGCGATTACTTCCTCTGGTGGAGTGTCTAAATTTAAAATTCTTTTATCTAAATAAACAACGTTTTGGATAAATGGAATTTTAAAATTTAAACCTGGTTTCATTATAATTCTTTTTGGATCACCAAACTGAAGGATTATTGCTTGATTTACTTCTTTAACTATAATTACAGATAGATATGCTACAACACCAATTAAAACCAATATTCCAGCTAATACTTTTCCAGCTTTCATTTAATTTGTCTCTTTCTTTTTAAGCTCTGGTAATGGTAAATATGGAACCACACCCGAACCTGATTCTTTATCTATAATAATTTTATTTATATCTGCTAGAACAGTTTCCATTGTTTCAAGAAACATTCTTTCTTGAGTAACTTGTTTTGCTTTTGCATACTCATTATAAATTGCTAAAAATCTACTAGCTTCACCTTCTGCTTTAGCAACAACCTCTTTTTTATAAGCTTCTGCAGCTTGTAAAATTTTTTGTGCTTCCCCTCTTGCTCTTGGGATTACATCATTAGCATAAGCTTCAGCTTCGTTTTTTGACCTTTCCATATCTGCTCTCGCAGCTTGGACATCTCTAAAAGCATCGATAACTTGATCAGGTGGGTCGGCTTTTTGAGTTTGTACTTGTGTAATTTGAATTCCACTCTCATAATCGTCTAAAATGCTTTGAATGATTTCCTGTGTCTCAATCTCAATTTTAGATCTACCTTCTGTTAAAATTGGTTGAATATCACTTTTAGCAATCACTTCTCTCATTGCTGTCTCCGCAGCAGCTTTAACAGTTCCTATAGGATCTTGGATTTTAAATAAAAAGTTTCCTGCATCTTTGATAACCCAAAATACTGAAAAATCGATATTTACAATATTTTCATCACCTGTAAGCATTAAACTTTCTTGAGGTACATCAGCAACGCCTCCTCCTGTAGAAAATCCACTGTCTCTTTCAGATCTAAATCCAATGTCAATTCTGTTTACTTTTGTTACTTTTGGAGTTTGAACAGTCTCTACTGGAAAAGGTATATGATAATTTAATCCTGGCTGAGTAGTTTTAACAAATTTTCCAAATCTAAGAACAACACCTTGTTCATCAGGTAACACCCTATAAAGTCCACTCGCAAGCCACACAAATGCCAAGACTAATAAAATTAATCCAATTGATTTTCCCCCTGAAGATTTCCCACCGGGTAAAAACTTTTTTATCTTATCTTGAAATTCTCTTATAATTTCATCTACGTTTGGTGGCGTTGGTCCTCTTCCTGAACCATTTCCTCCACTACCACCTCCTGGAGGTGCGCCCCATGGACTTCCGCCTCTTCCTTTGAAATCATCTGACATATGCCAAAGTATATAGTGTCTTTATTACAAAAAACAAGTAATGATAGATTTATGACTGATAAAAAGCCAGAACTTAGTGACGCAATGAAAAAGAAGCTGGAGCCTAAGAAATTCACAAAAAATCCAATCTTAGGAACAAAATTTACTATTGCAATTTCGAGCGCAAAAGGAGGAGTGGGTAAATCTACATTTGCAACGAATCTAGCTTTAGCCTTAAAAAAGATTGGATGTAAAGTTGGATTATTAGATGCTGATATTTATGGTCCTTCTGTTCCCAAAATGTTTAACATTAATGAAAAACCAAAAAGTGATGGTCAAAAATTAGATCCTATAACAAAATATGATATTCAATGTATGTCAATTGGATTTTTAGCTGATCAACAAACTCCAATGATATGGAGAGGTCCAATGGTAACTAGTGCAATTAAAACTTTTACTCAGAAAGTTAATTGGAAAGATTTAGATTTTATAATTGTTGATATGCCTCCAGGAACTGGTGATACTCAATTAACTTTTTCACAGGAAATTAAAATGGATGGTGCTATCATTGTATCAACTCCTCAAGAAGTGGCCCTATTAGATGTTAAAAGAGGAATTAAAATGTTTGATAAACTTGGAGTAAAAATTTTAGGTTTAGTTGATAACATGAGTTTTTTTATCGGAGATGATGGTAAGAAATATAAAATATTTGGAGAAGGTGGAGTAAAAAAAACAGCTGAAGAATTTCAAAAAGATTTTTTAGGAGAAATACCAATTAATCCTGAAGTTGGAAATTTTGGTGATCAAGGAAAACCTATAGTCGAGTCGAAACCAGATCATGAAATTTCAAAAATATATTTAGAATTTGCTGAAAAAATTAAATCAACTTATCTTTAAGATCAAAAGCGGTCATTAATTCATTCCATTCTCTTTTTGAAAGACCTGAACTTTCGACATCAACATTTTCACCTTTTATAAGTTTTTGAATTATAACTTTTCCTTTAGCAGAAACCTCTGTTCCTCCTACTCTGTAATCCATGAATGCATCATAAGTTATTGGTACCCATTTTTTAACTGTATCTAACATTATATCTGCATAAACTCTTATTTCATACTGAGCATGACTATCAGCTCTTAACCTTAAAAAATTCATCAAATTTAATAAATCAGTTTTCCAATACCACTGGGTGTAAGTATTTAATGTTAAATTCATTCTTGCAAGCTCTCTTGCTAATCCTTTTTTATTCTCATCAATAGTTGAACCATCATATCTTTCATTAAGCATTGTCTCATAATTCTCATAAGTTCTCTCTGCATCATTTTTTAAAAGTTCTAAAACTTCTTCAGCCTGTTTTCCTTCAAGTACATCCCCCCTTCCTTGTCGATTACTAGTTGATTGTGCTGCTAAATTTTCTTTAGAAGGTAAATAGAATTCTTTATCTAGAATTGAATATCTTGCAGAGTATTCATTTACATTAGCAGTTCTATGTCTGATCCATTGTCTTGCAATAAATATTGGAAGTTTTATATGATATTTAATTTCACACATTTCAAATGGCGTACTATGCCAATGTCTCATTAAATATTTTATTAAACCTTTGTCAGTTGAAACTTGTTTGGTACCTTTTCCATATGATACTCTTGCAGATTGAACGATTGATGTATCATCACCCATGTAATCAACAACTCTTACAAATCCATGATCTAATGCTGGGATTACATCATAAAGAACTTTTTCAAGCTCAGGAGCAACCACACGCTTGGTTATATTTTTTTGATTTTTTTGATTATCAATTTCTTCTATTTGTTTTTTAGTAAGTTTCATATTTTTCCTAGTTAATTATATCTATATGAATTCTTAATTTTTTTGAAAAATATTTAATACCATCTGTGGATAAATGAAAATTATCAAGATAATAGCTGTTAAATTTATCATCTACAATATCACAACTTTTATTATCAATATCACAAAAGTGAGCAAATAAGTTTAATAATTTAAATCCATTATTTTTTAATATATTTTCTAAATGATTGTTTTTGATAAAATAAAATTTATCTAAAAGAGAATATGAAAATCGATTTATTTCGACTACATTCAATTTGTTGTCATAAGAACTCAAAATCTTAAGCAATATATTATAATGGCCTCTATTTAAATTTTCATCTTGTTTAAAAACAGGATAACCATAAACATAAAACAATGGGACATTATACATTTTCGCTACGTTGCTAAATAAAAGCAACTGACTCAATTGAGAATTAAAATCAAATGAGTCATAATGATAAGATATCAAAATTTTTTCAACATTATTATTTTGCATATATAAATCAAATTTTCTTATAAAATCATCGTATTTTTTTTTATTAAAGAAACTGTATTTAAGTAATTCATATTTTTTTTGGTCAGTTTCAAAACCATCATTATATTTAAATAACATAAATAAATCCTCAGCTTTTGAATCTCCTATAATTAGAATTTTTTCTTTTTCGGTATTAATTTCATTTAAATTTTTAAGCAAATTATCTCTTTCGCTTACTAAATTTTCATATTTTTTTAATAAAACATTATTATAGTTATTATTAATTTTGTAAAAATCCTTCTGATATCCATAACTTTTAAAATTAAAAAAATTAATTAACGATGAAAAGAATATCAGCAAAATTATAACAATAATTGATGACTTTATATTGGTTTTTTTTCGTAACGGACCCTCAAAAAACTTAAATGATAAATATGACAAAAAAGTACTTATTAAAATTATTATAAATATTTTAAAATAAATATTTATATCTATATCAAAATATTTTTTTTCAAAAATTATTATCGGGTAGTGAATTAAATATAAACTATATGATAATTTTCCAAAAAAAATAAAGAATTTATTTTTAAAAAATAAGTCATAATATCTATCATTTTTATAATTTGTTAAAATTAATCCAGTTCCAAGAACAGGTAGTAAAGTAAATAATCCTGGGTGGAATTTTTTTATTTCATAAAATAAAATTGATAAAAAAATTAATATCAAACCATAAGTGACAAATTTAATTTTTTTTTTTTTATTTTTGATAGTGATTTCAAAAAAAAACATGCCAATCAAAAACTCCCAAATTCGGCCAGAAAAACTATAGAAGTCTAAAAAGGTTGGACTATTATAAAAGAATACTTGTTCTTCGATATATGGTGATCTTATTTTTAAATTTCCTCCAAATTGAATCAACAATAAAGATAGTAGGCCTAAAGTTATTAATAAATAAATATAAAATTTTTTATTTATTTTTAAAAAAAAAAGAAAAATTAATGCAAATAAATAATATTGTATTTCAACAGATAAACTCCAAAAATTTAAAATAGGACTTTTATAAGATTGAGCGAAATAATCGTTTATTGTTTGAGAAAACCAAACGTTAGACAAGAATGGGATGCTATAAAGAAGATCTCTGCTTAATGAAAATGACTCATATGGATCCAAAAAAAAAATTATTATTGATAAACAAGATATTACTAAAAAATAAGCTGGGAATATTCTTTTAATTCTCCCGAGTATGTAATTTTTCAGACTTACATTTTTTTGATAAAAAATTTGAGCAATTAAATAACCACTTATTACAAAAAAAATATCAACACCTAAAAAACCAGATTTAAATAATGATAATTCTAAATGAAATAAAAAGACCAATATTATACTTACTCCTTTTAAAGCATCTATTTCAGGTCTGTACAATTTTATATTTCTATTCATAAAAAATTATTTTAATGATATATTAATTTTTATATTTGAAGTAATTTGATATTTCATTGCAAAATTATAAAAAAATTTTTATAATAAAGATGTTGGTTTCCAACTACGACGATAAACGAATTTCGTAATAACCATTGCGGACGTGGGGGCAGTACCCACCACCTCCACCATTATTATATATGGGGGTGAACTAGAATCGACGGGTGACTAAAGGCTATTCTTTCGTTCGGGATTGTTCCACCGTAACGGGCTAATTTATAATTGCTAACGAAAGTTACGCACTTGCTGCATAATTAACATAGTTAATTAAGCACGGGGTCCGGGGCACCTGGCAACAGAACGCCCCTGCACAATTGTTAATTTAGTAAAAAATATAAATTTTATTTTTAATAAACAACTGAACCAGTCGTTAAATAATTATTAAAGTAAGAAAGAAATTTTTATGTACTTTCTACAATTTAGTTAGATTTCTAGGTGTTTTAAATCAGAATATCTAAAAATTTGAACTTTACGCAAACTATCTTTGGTGTTTTGAACAGTGGAGTGGAATAGCATTGTATCAAAAAAACAAATAGTTCCTGGATCATGTCCAATAAAAATTTTTTCACAATTGTCTAGTTTCCTTAAGTCCCTTGGAACTACTTGTGGTCTACCATTTTTATCTTTTCTAACTTTTAATTTAAGTTTATGTGATTTAATCCAAAAATTTACACCTCCAGTCGCTCCAGCACCTTTTAAGCAAATATGGACTGTAAGAGCTTTTTTGCTTTGAAAAACATAATCATAATCATTATGAATATTTTGAAAAAATTTTTTCTCATAATTACTATTTCCTTCAAAAAAAAGTCTATCTGATGAATTCATAGTGCCAAGTATTGATGTGTTAAGCAATCTTTTGACTAATTTAATTATTAAGTGATGAGTTTTTAATTTAATACCTGAAATAACATTGTTGGGTTTACTTCCTAATTTAGCTAATATTCCTATTAAATTAGGATTTTGTTTTCTCAAAATCTTAAAATTTTTACATTTTATTTTTTTTTTATCTGCAATAATTGTAATTAATTTTTTTAAATCTCTATTATAATTTTCCCATAAAATATCTTTGTCTTTTTTTTCAAAAAAATTCTTTATTACTACAATTCCATATTTTTTATATTGGGATACAATTTTACTATCTTGATTAACAAGAGCTTTTTTTTCAAAAATTATTTTTTTGTTTAACTTCATTATTTTTTTTTTTATAAAATTATTAAAGATCAATGTAAAGATTAACTCTAAAACAGCAATAAAATGTTATTTTTTTGATATTAAAAAAAGTTTTAAATTGTATTTTACTTAAACTCTTCACATAACTAAGTCTTTAAAATCAGACAATATATACTTTTATAATGCAATTTTTTAGTATTCATGAAGTATATTCAAATGAACATGGAAATAGAACACTTCCTAATTTAAATAAATGATAGATTAATTTTTTTTGAATATTTTTTTTTAGGTGAATTTTTTATTACTGCTTGTCCGCACCGCATAAGACCTCTCTTTTTATCAAATGTCATTTTTGGCTCACCATACAAAGTCCATCCCTTTGACAAAGCTTCTGTTACACGGTGACAAAATTTTGATGTGTCGTCATCTGTAATAAATCTATATCCCTTCATAAAATCCTCTCTCTAATTATTTTTTTAACTCCGCTTGTGCAGCAGCCAATCTTGCTACCGGAACTCTATAAGGTGAACAAGAAACATAATTCAAACCTGCTTTTGAGCAAAATGAAATACTCATAGGATCACCGCCATGTTCTCCACAAATTCCAAGTTTTATATTTTTATTTTGGTTTTTTCCTTTTTCAACTGCTAATTTTATTAAATCTCCAACTCCATCATCTATCGAAATAAATGGATCAATCGAAAAAATTTTATTATCTAAATAATCATTTAAAAATTTTCCACTATCATCTCTACTTATCCCAAATGTAGTTTGAGTTAAATCGTTAGTTCCAAAACTAAAAAAATCAGCGTGTTTTGCAATATCTTTGGCTTTGATTACGGCTCTAGGAAGTTCAATCATCGTACCAACCAAAAATTTTATTTTTAATTTGTGCTCTTTTTGTACTTCGCTTGCAATCCTAATTACTAAATCTTTCATAATTTTAATTTCTGCTTCAGTAGACACTAACGGGATCATAATTTCCGGAAAAGCAGATTTAATTTTTTCTTTTTTAAGCTGAGCTAAAGCCTCAAATATTGCTCTACATTGCATTTCATATATTTCGGGGAAAGATATTCCAAGTCTACATCCCCTATGACCTAACATAGGATTTTGTTCATGTAATTCATCAATTCTAGATTCTACTTCTTTTACTGGAAGATTAACAATATTTGCAACTTCATTAATCTCTTTTTCTGTTCGAGGCAAAAACTCATGAAGTGGTGGATCTAATAATCTCACTGTAACTGGTAATCCACTCATAATTTTAAATATTTCTATAAAATCCTTTTTTTGATGAGGTAAAAGTTTTTTTAATGCAATTGATCTATCATCTTTTGTTTTCGATAAAATCATTTCCCTTACTGATAAAATTCTTTCTTCGTCAAAAAACATATGTTCTGTTCTGCAAAGACCAATTCCTTCAGCCCCAAAATCTTTTGCTGTTTTGGTATCTTTGGGTGTTTCTGAATTTGTTCTAATATTTAATTTTCTAAAACTATCTGCCCAAATCATTATTTTGGAAAAATCTCCAGATATCTCTGGTTTAACTGTTGCCACACTACCTGATATAATTCTACCAGTTGATCCATCAATAGTAATTACGTCGCCTTCTTTAATTTCCATAGATGATGTTTTAAATGTCTTCATCTCATAATTAATATCAATTTCACTTGACCCAGATACGCATGGTCTTCCCATGCCCCTTGCAACTACCGCAGCATGACTCGTCATTCCTCCTCTAGCTGTCAAAATTCCTTTTGCAGCATGCATTCCTTGTATATCCTCAGGTGATGTTTCTACTCTTACTAAGATAGTATCTTGCATCATAGAAGTTAATCTCTCAGCTTCTTCTGAAGTAAACACCACCTTGCCACTTGCTGCTCCTGGTGAGGCAGGCAAACCATTTGCTATTACATTGATTTCACTCTTTTCATCAAGTGTAGGGTGTAAAAGGGTGTCTAAAGAATTTGGGTCAATTCTTAATACTGCTTCTTTTTTTGATATTAATTTTTCCTTAACCATATCAACTGCAATCTTTACTGCAGATTTTGTAGTTCTTTTTCCCGATCTAGTTTGAAGCATCCACAGTTTATTATTCTCAACTGTAAATTCTACATCTTGCATATCTTTGTAATGTTTTTCCAATTTCTTTAAAATTTTTTTTAATTCTTTGAAAACTTTTGGCAAAGACTCCTCCATTGAATGCTCTTCAACTTTAGCATTTTTTCTTGCCTTCTTAGTTATATATTGAGGTGTTCTTGTACCAGCAACAACGTCCTCACCTTGTGCATTAATTAAATACTCGCCATATATTTCATTTGATCCATCTGAAGGATTTCTTGTAAATACAACTCCGGTAGCACAATCATCACCCATATTCCCAAATACCATTGATTGAACGTTGACTGCTGTTCCCCACTCTGCTGGTATTTGATTTAATTTTCTATAAACTTTTGCTCTATTACTTTCCCATGATAAAAATACAGCACAAATTGCTCCAAATAATTGTTGAAATACATCTTGTGGGAATTTTTTTTTTGTTTTATCTTTTATAGTTCTTTTAAAATCTTGAATTAAACCATCCCAGTCATTTTCATCTAAGTCTGTGTCTAACAAAACACCCTTTGTTAATTTATAATTTTCAATTAGCTCTTCAAAATGGTAGCTTTCTACACCCATCACAACGTTTCCATACATTTGAATAAATCGTCTGTAACTGTCTTTGGCAAATCGCCCATTGGAAGTTTTCAAAGCTAACGCTTTTACCGTTTTATCATTTAAACCTAAATTAAGAATTGTATCCATCATTCCTGGCATAGACACTCGCGCTCCAGATCTTACGGATAACAACAAGGGGTTTTTTAAGTCCCCAAATGTTTTAGAAACATCCTTTTCTATAATTTTTAATTCTTTTTTAATTTGAGAAATTAAATTGTTATTCAATTTTTTCTTATCTTTATAAAAAATCTCACAAACTTTAGTAGATATTGTAAAACCAGGAGGAACTGGTAATCCCATCCTGCCCATTTCAGAAAGATTGGCACCTTTTCCACCTAAAAAATTTTGAGGATTTTTAATACTTTTTGATTGCTTTGAATTGAAATTTAATATGAGTTTGGTCATTAATTGGACTCGATTAGAGAAAAGTTAACATAATTGTCGAATGTTTTACACATCATTTGAATTAGTTCTAGCCTATTTTTTTTTATTACTAGATCATCCTCATTAACAATTACATTATCAAAAAAATCAAATACATCTCGTTTAATACTGGCTAAATTGTCTAATGTTTGAACAAAATTTTCATCATTATTAATACTTAAAAAATATTTCCTCAATTCATTAACTTTTTTAAATAAATTTTTTTCAAGCTCAGTTTTAAAAATACCAGGGTCAGTTGTATTAGATAATTCGATTTCATCTTTTTTTAACTCACTTTCTAAAATATTTGATGCTCTTTTATAGCTTGCAATTATATCTATTCCATTTTGTTTATTTATTATTTTATTTAAATTTTTTGCTTTATTAAAAATAACTACAGAT
This sequence comes from uncultured Pelagibacteraceae bacterium, assembly GCA_902560805.1. Classification (GTDB taxonomy): domain Bacteria; phylum Pseudomonadota; class Alphaproteobacteria; order Pelagibacterales; family Pelagibacteraceae; genus Pelagibacter. The sequence continues at coordinate 301,357 of CACENW010000001.1, forward strand.
TGATCTAAGTTAAAAGAGCTAATTGAAGCTTGTATTATATCATTTCGGATATTTTCCTCCTTCATATAATATTTTAACCTCTCTAAAAGAAAATCTAGTAATTCTTTTTGTATAGATTTATTATCAAATTCAAACCCTTGATCCTTATACAAACTTGAAGAATAATTTATTAAATCTCTAATTTTGAAATCTTTTTTATTTTCAATGATAATTCTAACAATTGCTAGTGCCAATCTTCTTAAGGCAAATGGATCCTTGGAACTTGTTGGTTTTTGGTTCACACCAAAAAATCCAACTAAAGTATCAATCTTATCAGCTAATGATAAAGCAATACTATAAGGTTTTTTGGGGATTTTTGTTCCAGATCCAACTGGTAAGTATTGTTCACTAATAGCAAGTGATAACTCTTTATCAAAACCTTGTACATTTGCAAAATAACCTCCCATAAGCCCTTGTAGTTCTGGAAATTCACCAACCAATTCAGATAACAAGTCTACTTTGCATATAGATGCCGATAATTCTACTTTTTCTTTGCTAATTAATAATTCATCAGAAATAATAGCACCAAGCTTTCTCATTCTTTGAGCTTTATCAAAATAATTTCCAAGACCTTTGAAGTAGTTCATTAATTTCAAATCAGAAATTTTTTTGACCATGTTTTGAGCTTTACCTTTCTGCCAGAAAAATTCTGCGTCACTTAATCTTGCTTCAACTACTCTTTCATTTCCTGATTTAATTAATCCTTTTTTATCTTTATTGTTTGCTACTACTAAAAATTGATTTGTAATGTTTCCTTTTTTATCAAAAGTAGGAAAATACTTTTGGTGGTGTTGCATGGTTAGTATTAAAATCTCTTTAGGCATATTTAAAAATTTTTTATCAAATTCACAAATAATTACATTAGGTTGGTCGGTTAAATCGACTACTTCCTGAAGAAGTTTGGGATTGCTATCAATAAATATATTTCTTTTTTTTAAAATAATATCAAATTTTTTTTCAATTAAATCTTTTCTCTCATTGTGATCGATAACTATATCCATTTTTTTAAAAAAATTTTTATAAGATTTAAAGTCTGAGAATTGTTTTTTCTTTTCTTCAAATTCTTTATCAACAAATGTTGAGTTAGATGAAACTAAATGATGAAATTTAAAATTAAGTTTTTTTTTATCAAAAATGGATAAGATAGATTTTAATGGCCTACCCCAAAATATTTCATAATTTGACCATTTCATTGACTTTTTCCATTGAATTTTATTCAGTATTTGAGGTATGGCTTCTTCTAATAATGTATTTGTGTCTAATTTTTTTGATCTAGTTTTATAAAAATAGAACTCACCTTTATCTGTTTCTTTTATAAACAATTCTTTTTTTGAAACACCATTTGATCTTGCAAAGCCCTCTAACGCAGCATCTGGAGACTTCGTATTTGGGCCTTTTATTTCCTCAGATTTTAAAACTATTTTCTTTTCAATTCCCTCAAACAAAATTAACAATCTATTGGGTGTTGAGTAAGATGAATTTTTTTTAAATTTAATAGATTTTTTTAAAAAAAATTCATTAAAACTTTTTAATAAATTTTCTCTTAAATTTTTTTGTAAATTTGAAGGTATTTCCTCACTAAATAATTCTAAGAAAAATTCAGACATTATTTTTGACTGTCTAACCAAATACTAGCAGCTGATTTTGTAATATCTCTTATTCTAGCAATATAACCAGCTCTTTGAGCAACACTAATTGCTCCACGTGCATCTAATATATTAAATACGTGACTTGCTTTTAAACATTGATCATAAGCTGGTAATGAAATTTTTTTTTCAACTAATGACTTTGCTTCCGACTCGTATATATCAAACATTTTTAAAAGTGACTCTACATTCGCATGTTCAAAATTATATGCTGAAAATTCTTTCTCAGCTTGATGAAATACGTCTTTATATTTTACACCATCATCATTCCATAACAGATCGAATACATTTTTTTGTTGCTGAACAAACATACATATTCTTTCCAATCCATATGTAATTTCAACAGAAACAGGTTTGCACTCAAATCCTGCCATCTGCTGAAAATAAGTAAATTGTGTAATTTCCATGCCATCACACCATACCTCCCAACCAAGACCAGCAGCACCCAATGTTGGACTTTCCCAGTCATCCTCTACAAATCTTATATCATGATCTACATGATCAATTCCTATAGATGACAAACTATTAAGGTAAAGTTTTTTAATATTTTCAGGTGATGGTTTTATAAGAACTTGAAACTGATAATAATGTTGAAGTCTATTTGGATTATCACCATACCTTCCATCCGTAGGTCTTCTTGATGGCTGCACATATGCTGTCTTCCAAGGTTTAGCTCCTAACGACCTCAAAGTAGTTGCTGGATGAAATGTGCCCGCTCCTACTTCCATATCATAAGGTTGGAGAACTACACATCCTTTTTTACTCCAAAACTTTTGAAGATTAAAAATTGTATCTTGAAATGTAAGAATTTTTTCTTTTGATTTAGAAACCATATCTTTGCCAGATTGATCTTTCATCTAAAATATTTGCAAATTGATCAATATGATTTGAAGATGAAAGTTTTTGACTTAGCCATCCTTTTGTTTTTTCAAATTTTTTAATTACGACATCTTCACCGAACTTTTCTTTTAAAATTTTATGAGCATCTCCTATGCCATCTATTAATCCTAATTTCTTAGCTCTTGAACCTGACCAAAATTCACCAGAAAATAACTCTACTTCTGTTTTATTTAATTTTGCTCCACGACTTTTTTCAACTACATTTATGAAATCTTGATGTAAATCTAGTTGAATATTTTTAAGTCTTTGAATATCTTCTTCCTTTTCCTCCATAAAAGGATCAAGCGTACTCTTATTTTTTCCTGCTGTGTGAACTCTTCTCTCAATACCTATTTTCTTAATTAATTCAGTAAAACCAAATGAAGAATATATAACACCTATAGATCCAATAATTGAACTTGAATTGGCGTAAATTTCATCTCCAGCACATGAAATAAGATATCCCCCAGATGCAGCAACATCTTCCGCAAAAAAAATAACTTTCTTATTACTTTTTTTAGCTTGCTGTCGAATAAAACTATAAATTAAATGTGACTGTACAGGTGAGCCTCCAGGAGAATTGATTGATATTGCTACTGCAGCAGCTTTTTTTAGTGAAAAAGCTTTTTTAATAATTTCTTCCTGTCCTGCAAAATCAATACCTTGCTTAAATTTACCAGCATTACCAATGACACCATTTAATTTAATATGTGAAATAATTTTTTTCTTTTTTAAAAAGGAGAACATATTTATCTCTTACAGAATATTTAATTGATTATAAAGACTACTTATAATTGAAGAATTAGGTGCGTCAAATGATAAGTAATAAATATAGCCTATTTATATTAATTTAAATTTATTATGGGAACCGTAGTACAGCTTAAAAACCAGATAAATAATTCATATTTCCAATTAAAGGAATCTGTTGAAGAAAAACTGGCTTTGACCGAAGAAAGAATAAAATCCAAATTAATTAGTGATGTTCAATTAGTTCAAAAAATGACCAATTATCATATAGAAACTGGTGGCAAAAGACTTAGGGCTTTATTGACATTAGGAAGTGCTAAGTTATGTGGTTACTCAAAAGGTTCGAGAGACGTAAATTTAGCGGCTTGTGTAGAGCTTATTCACAGTGCAACTTTGATGCATGATGATGTTATCGATGAAGGTGAGATTAGAAGAGGCAAAGAAACTTTAAATAAAATTTGGAGTAATCATTCCTCAGTTTTAATTGGAGATTATCTCTTAAGTAGATGCTTTGAGATGATGGTGGAAGACGGAAATTTAGAAGTATTAAAATTATTATCATCAACTTCATCTAAAATTGCCCAGGGAGAAGTATTGCAACTACAGCATAATAATGAAGTTGATATGCTTGAAGAAACATATCTAAAAATTATCTCTGCCAAAACTGCGGAGCTATTTGCTACCTCAACAAAAGTAGGAGCAATTTTAGCTGAAGTAGGAAATAAAGAAAAAGATGCGCTTGAATTTTATGGAAGGAATTTAGGATTAACATTTCAAATTGCTGACGATACATTGGATTATAATTCTGAATTAAAGTTATTTGGAAAAAAAATAGGAAAAGATTTTTTTGAAGGAAAGGTGACTTTACCAATCATCTTGCTTTACCAAAAATTAGAAAGTAACGAAAAAAAAGGGCTGAAAAAATTATTTAATAATAAAGAGAGAACTAAAGAAGATTTTAATAATACTATATCTTTGATTAATAAATATAAGATTATAAATGAATGTTACCAAAAAGCTCAGCACTATATTAATTTAGCATCAAATTCTTTAAGTGTGTTCAAGGACAGTAAAGAAAAAGAAATTCTTAAAAAACTTACATCTTTCAGTTTAGCAAGAAATTTTTAAGGACTTAATAAAGATTTATTCCATAATCCACTCTGGCTTTTTGTATATAGCAATCTTTCATGAATTCTATTTTCGCCATCTAGCCAAAATTCTATATTTTGTGGATTTAAATTCCATCCAGACCAGTGTTTTGGTCTAGGAACTTTTGTTTCATCAGAATATTTATTTTTATACACCTTAATTGAATTTATTAATTCATCTCTATTTTTTAATTCTTGGCTCTGATTTGATGCCCATGCACCAATTCTACTTTCATATGCTCTCGAAGAATAATATTTATCTGCAACATCATCAGAAACTAATGATACAGTTCCAGTAATTCTGACTTGTCTTAAAAGACTTTTCCAATGAAAACACATTGAAGCGTTAGGATTTTCCTTTAGTTCATTACCTTTTCTACTATTTAAATTAGTGTAGAAAACAAATCCATCTTTATTAAAATCCTTAAGGAGCACCATTCTGACGGATGGAGCATTATTTTTATTTGAAGTTCCTAGCGCGACTGCATTTGGATCATTTGGTTCAGTCTGTTTAGCTTTTTCCATCCATATTTCAAACAACTTAATTGGGTCATCTAAATTTAAAAAACAGCTATTGATACCAAGTTGGTTTTTTTCATTCATAATTTAAACAAAATAATCTATATAATATAAATAATGTCATTTAACACATTTGGAAAGCTATTTCGTTTCACAACTTGGGGTGAATCTCACGGCCCTGCTATTGGCTGCATAGTTGATGGTTGTCCTCCAAACATAAATCTAGATGAAAAAGACATTCAATTAGAATTGGATAAAAGAAAACCCGGGCAATCAAAATTTACAACCCAAAGAAAAGAAGACGATAAAGTCCAAATACTTTCAGGTGTATTTGAAGGAAAAACTACTGGCACACCAATTTCTCTAATTATTTATAATAAAGACATGAGATCTAAAGATTATGGAAATATAAAAGATAAATTTAGACCGGGTCATGCGGACTTTACATATTTTAAAAAATATGGAATTAGAGATTACAGAGGTGGAGGAAGATCTTCAGCTAGAGAGACAGCTTCAAGAGTTGCAGCTGGTGCTATAGCTAAACTAGTACTTCAAAAAAAATTGGGAAAAAAATTTAAAGTTATAGGTGCCGTCACTCAATTAGGAATCTTAGGATGTGATACGTCACAATGGAATGATAAAATTATTTCAAAAAATCCATTCTTTTGTCCAGATAAATCCATGATTAAATTATGGGAAAAATATTTACTTGGTGTAAGAAAATCAGGTTCATCATGTGGAGCTGTAATAGAAGTGAGAGCAAGAGGTATCCCAGCGGGCCTTGGAGCGCCAATTTACTCAAAATTAGATTCGGATATTGCATCAGCTTTTATGAGTATTAATGCAGTTAAAGGAGTAAATGTTGGTGCTGGGATGAATTCTGCACAACTAAGTGGTGAGCAAAACTCCGATGAAATATCATCAAAAAATAATAAATTAAAATTTGACTCTAATAATGCAGGCGGTATCTTGGGTGGAATTTCTTCTGGACAAGAAATAATAGCATCATTTGCAGTTAAACCGACATCTTCAATTTTAACCACAAGAAAAACGATTAATAAATTTGGAAAAAATACTACAATATCTGTTAAAGGAAGACATGACCCGTGCGTAGGAATAAGAGCTGTTCCAGTTGGAGAAGCTATGATGAATTGTGTTTTATTAGACCACTATCTAATGAATCAGGCTCAGTGCGGATAAATAATTAGATTTTTACTACTCTAATTGAATCCTTATTAAATAAAACTTCTAAAACTTTTTTTGTAATTTGTGGACTATTCAGTCCAGCAATATCATACATGTTTTTTGGATTATCTTGCTCTATGAATTCATCTGGAAGAGTCATGGATCTAAATTTTAAACCTTTATCAAATATTCCTTTTTCGGCTAATAAATTTTTAACATGGGAACCAAATCCTCCTATAGAACCTTCTTCAATTGTAATCATTAATTCATGATCTCTTGCAGATTTTAAAATTAAATCTTCATCTAAAGGTTTAGCAAATCTTGCATCTATAATTGTTGTTGAAATACCCTTTGCTTTCAATTCTTCTGCAGCTACTTTACATTCCTCAAGTCTAGTTCCTAAACTCAACAAACAAACCTGGGTTCCTTGGTGAATAATTTTTCCTTTACCTATCTCTATTTTTTCTTCTATTGAAGGAAGTTCAACTCCAATACCTGTTCCTCTTGGATATCTTATTGCACAGGGTTTATCATTAATATGAACCGAAGTATTAATCATTTTTACTAACTCAGCTTCATCACTAGCTGCCATCACGATAAAATTTGGTAAAGTCGACAAATAAGTAATATCAAAAGAACCTGCGTGCGTTGATCCGTCTGCACCAACTAATCCAGCCCTATCAATTGCAAATCTTACAGGAAGACTCTGTATTGCTACATCATGCACAACTTGATCATAAGCTCTTTGAAGAAAGGTAGAATAGATAGCTGCATAGGGCTTGTATCCTTCTGTAGCAAGACCTGCCGCAAAAGTAACAGCATGCTGTTCGGCAATACCAACATCAAACATTCTTTTTGGGAATTCCTTACCGAAAATATCCATACCTGTTCCACCTGGCATTGCTGCAGTTATTCCAACTATCTTGCTGTCTTTTTTTGCATGTTTAACAAGTGTATTTGCAAAAACTTTTGTGTAAGCAGGTAAATTAGTACCACTTTTTTGTTGCTCTCCAGTTTCAACATTAAATTTTGATACTCCGTGATAGTGATCGCTAGCTTTTTCAGCATAAGAATATCCTTTTCCTTTTTGAGTTTTAATATGTATCATGATTGGACCCTCATGCTTTGAGTCTCTAGCATTTTTTAAAATAGGGACAAGTGTGGAAAGATCATGTCCATCTATTGGTCCCGCATAATAAAAACCTAGTGAGCTAAATAGTGTTCCACCTGTAACAGCCGATCGAAAAAAATCTTCTGCTTTACCAGCTTTAGCACTAAATCTCTTTGAAAAAGCTGAGGTGATTAATTTTAAAGTTTCTCTTAAGCTAAAATAAATTTTTCCAGTAAATAATTTTGCTAAATATGTTCTCATTGCACCTACTGGTTTTGCAATAGACATATCATTATCATTTAATATAACGATCATTTTAGTTTTAGATGCACCAGCGTTATTCATAGCTTCGTATGCCATACCAGCACTAATTGCACCGTCACCAATAACAGCTATTACATTTGAAGATTTGTTTTCTAATTTATTTGCTTCAGCCATACCAAGTGCAGATGATATAGATGTAGAACTATGAGCTGCACCAAATGGGTCATATTCACTCTCAGATCTTTTTGTAAAACCTGATAAGCCATTACCTTGTCTTAAAGTATCAATTTTTTGTTTTCTTCCTGTTAAAATTTTATGTGGATATGCTTGATGTCCTACATCCCAAATTAATCGATCATTAGGCGTGTCAAAAACATAGTGTAGAGCTACAGTCAATTCAACAACTCCTAGGCCTGCACCTAAATGTCCACCAGTTTTAGATACTGCACTGATCATCTCTTCTCTAACTTCATCAGCTACTTGTTGTAAATCATTTTCAGAAACTTTTCTTAAATCGGATGGAAAGTTAATATTATCTAAAAACTTGTAATTATTTTTCATTTATTTCTATTCAATATAAATTCTAATGTATCATTTAATTTTTTTGATTTTGAACCATAAATTTTTAAATTTCTATTTATATCTGAAATAATCTTACCACAATATTTGATTGAAGCATCATAACCTAGCAAACTTATAAGTGTTGCTTTTCCTTTTTTTTGATCTTTTTTAGTTTTTTTCCCAGCAATTTTAGAATTGCCTTTAAAGTCTATTAAATCATCTGCTATTTGAAAAAGAACGCCGATATCAGAACCAACACTTTCAAAAAATTTAATTTCCTTCACGCTCTTATCTTTAATAATTGCTGGGACCGCACAACAAAAACTAAAAAGTTTTCCTGTTTTTTTAATCTCCATATTTACAATTTGTTTTTTTGAAACTTTCTTTTTTTCAAAATCTAAATCTAAATATTGACCTCCCGCTATACCCAAATGTCCTGAACATGTAGAAAGTTTATGTACTAATTTAACTTTAATTTTGTCACTCAAATTTAACTTTGAGCTAGTTAAAATTTCAAAAGCCATTGTTAATAATGAATTTCCAGCAAGAACAGCTGTTGACTCACCAAATTTAATATGAGTTGATGGCTTGCCTCTTCTCATATTATCATTATCCATGCATGGTAAATCATCATGAATAAGAGAATAAGCATGAATACATTCCACAGCAGCCCCTATAACAATTAATGTTTTATAGTTAATTGAGAATAAAGATCCAATATCAATTAATATTTTAGATCTAATTTTTTTTCCTCCAGGAAATAATCCGTACTTCATTGCATAAATTAATTTAGAATTTCCTTGTTCCTGAATGTATCTCTTCAAAAATACATTAGTATCTTTTGCAATTTTGTTAAGTTGATTTTTCACTTTCTCTTAATAATTTCCTTAATTTTTTTATTTGTTTTTTCGCTAATAGATCTAAAATTTTTTTTAAATTTTTTTTCAATTAAATTATTTAATTTTAGCAACTCCTGATAACTCTCTACAGAATTATCTAAATCATCTTTTTCCTCTAATGACTTTATTATTTGATTTGCTTCGTCTGTCAATTCCTCAAGTGTTCTACTGTCATAATCGAGTGGTAAATTTTTATCTTTCATATATTAATCATTACTATTACATGAAAAATATTCAATCAAATATCAAAAAAGCAAAAAATTACTTAGACAAAAGTCATTGTGTGGCTGTTCCAACAGAAACTGTTTACGGACTTGCAGGTAATGCTTACTCAGATGTAGCAGTTAAAAAAATTTTTAACCTAAAAAGAAGACCTGCTAACAATCCATTAATTGTTCATTATTATAATTTAAAGAAAATTTCAGAAGATTGTGAAATAAATAATAGTTTTATTAAACTTTATAAAAAATTTTCTCCAGGACCGTTAACATATGTACTGAAGCTTAAAAAGAATTCTAAAATATCAAAGTTTGTAACTAATAATAAAAAAACAGTTGCTATAAGATTTCCAAAACATCCCCTATTTAGAAAATTACTAAAAAATCTTGAATATCCAGTTGCAGCACCAAGTGCTAATATTTCTTCAAGATTAAGTGCTGTAAAAGCAGCTGACGTCAAAGAAGAATTTGGCAGCAAAATAAAATTTATTTTGAATGGTGGTATTTGTAAAATAGGTGTTGAGTCCACAATAATAAGCATAATAAATAAACCAAGATTACTAAGATATGGAGGATTGGGTGTTTCAAAAATCAAAAAAACTTTAAGAAAAAATATAATTATTAATATAAATTCAAAAGATAAAATTTCTCCTGGTCTTTTTCCTTTACACTACTCTCCAGGATTACCTTTAAGAATGAATGCAAAAAAAAATAAAATAAATGAAGCTTTTGTACTTTTAAAAAAAAGAGAAAATGTATCTAAAGATATTTATTATTTAAGCAAAACAAATAACTTAAATGAGGCTGCCAAAAACCTGTATAGTGTTTTGAGGAAAATTAAAAAAGATAAATATAAATCAATAGCTGTAGAAAAAATACCAAATGAAGGAATTGGAAAAACAATAAACGACAGACTGAAGAGAGCATCAAACTTCAAATGAAAAACTCAATAGAAGTCATAAATCTATCAAAATCATATAAGACTAAAAAAGCAGTTAATAATATAAGTTTTAAAATTGACGAAAATGAAATAGTAGGACTGTTGGGTCCAAATGGGTGTGGAAAAACAACGACCATTGGAATGATACTAGGATTATTAAAGCCCACAAGTGGCAAAGTCTTAATCAATGGTAAAAATATTGAAAATAATAAAATTTCAATTCTTCACAAAATGAATTTTATTTCTCCCTACATTGAATTACCTAAAAAATTAACTGTAAAGCAAAATTTGATTGTGTATGGGAAGCTCTATAATATTAAAAATTTGAATGAGAGAATTAATTTTCTTTCAGAAAAATTAAGATTAGGAGATATTTTAGATAAAATTACAGGAGAACTATCATCAGGACAAAAAAATAGGGTCAGTCTCGCAAAAGCATTGATTAATGATCCAACCGTGCTCTTATTAGATGAACCAACTGCTGCTCTAGATCCAGAAACAGCAGATTTTATTAGAACCTTTTTAGAAAAGCTCAGAGAAGAAAAAAAAATATCTGTTTTGTTGGCATCTCACAATATGGATGAAGTAAAAAGATTATGTAAATCAGTTATGATGATGAAAGATGGTAATATCGTAGACGGTGGTACTCCAGAAGATTTAATAAAAAAATATGGCCAAAAAAATCTAGAAGAAGTTTTTTTAGAAATTGTCAGGAAAGATAAATGAATATTACAAGAATATACGGATTATTTTTAAGACATTTTTATTTAATTACTAGGTCGTTCCCAAGAATACTTGATTTAATATATTGGCCTTCTATCCAGATAACTCTTTGGGGTTTTATTTCCAATTTTTTTGCAGAACACAGTTCATACTATAGTGGGGCTGTAGGAGTTATATTGTCTTGTGCAATTCTTTATGATTTTCTTTTTAGAACAAGTATAGGTTTTAATATGCTATTTTTAGAAGAAATTTGGAGTAGGAATTTTACTAATTTATTTATAGCTCCGATGAAAATTAGTGAAATAATTACTGCACTTGTAATTACTGCTCTAATACGAGCTATGATTGGATTAATACCAGCAATACTATTAACCTCACCATTATTTGGAATATCTATATTAAACTTAGGATTGCCGTTAGCTTTTCTTTTTTTAAGCTTATATATTTTTGGTATCACTTTGGGTCTTTTTGTTTCTGCTGGATTGCTAAGATTTGGTCCGTCTTTTGAGAATATCGCCTGGTCTACAATGTTTTTATTGGCACCTTTTGGTTGTATCTATTATCCAGTTGAAATTTTACCCGAAATATTTCAATCAATAGCATTCGCATTGCCTTTAGTTTATATATTTGAAGAAACTAGAAATATCTTAGTTAATGGAATTGTTAGCTATGAAAATATTTGTATCGCACTTTCACTAAATGCATTTTATTTGACAGCTGCTATAGCAACTTTTTATTTTTCGTTTGATAAAGCTAGAGAAAAAGGGACATTAATTAATATTGGAGAGTAAATGGTGCGCCTGCAAGGAGTCGAACCCTGAACCTCCAGAGCCGAAATCTGGCGCTCTATCCAGTTGAGCTACAAGCGCATATAGTATTAATATTATATTTTATGGAAAAAAGCATTAATTTTATTGTTAAAGAAGAAGAAAAGAATTTAAGAGTTGATGTATTAATTAACAAAAGAGACGAAATTATTAGTAGGACAAGAGTTAAAAATTTAATTTTAAAAGAAAAATTAAAACTAAATGATGAAATAATTAAAAGTCCATCTAAAAAAGTTTCAATTGGTGATGTGTTAAATCTTACAATTCCAGAGCCAGAGATTTCATCACTAAAGCCTTATGATTTTAAATTAAATATTGTTTATGAAGATTCTGATTTATTAGTAATTAACAAACCTTCTGGAATTATAATGCATCCTGGAGCAGGCAACTATGACAAAACAATTGTAAATGCATTAATGCATTACAATAGAGAATCTTTGTCAACTATTGGAGATGAATTAAGACCTGGCATTGTTCATAGAATTGATAAAAATACTTCAGGTTTAGTTGTTATAGCAAAAAATAACGAGACCCATGAAAATTTATCAAAACAATTTAGTGACCATACAATTATTAGAGAATACCAACTTTTAATATGGGGAAAGATTAGGCCATCTTTTGGCAGGATAGAAACATTTATTACTCGTAGTTCAAAAAACAGACAACTTATGGAAGTGAGCCGCTCAAAAGGTAAGAAAGCAATAACAAACTATAAAACAATTGAAATTTTTGAAAATAATAAAATACCAACATTAAGTTTAGTCGAATGCAAATTAGAAACTGGTAGAACTCATCAAATAAGGGTACACATGAACTATAAAGGGAATAGTTTAGTTGGAGATGATAAATATAAAAAAAAATATAAAAAATTTAAAAATGTTGATTTTGACGTTCAAAATTCAATTACAAATTTAGACAGACAATTTTTACATGCAAAGACTTTAGGCTTTGTTCATCCTAGAACTCAGAAAGAGATGATTTTTACCTCAATTTTGCCCCAAGAACTAAATAATATTTTAAAAATGCTTAGAAACACTGAAGAATAAATTATTGAAAATTAGGTATAATTAACTAAATAAACTGTGCAATGAGTACAACTATGAGCAACAAACTTCCTACACTATCCAATGAGGGTGGTCTTTCTGCATATTTAGAGCAGATCAAAAAATTTCCAATGTTGGCTGCGGAAGAAGAATATATGTTGGCAAAAAACTGGAAAACAACTGGAAATATTAAAGCTGCTGAAAAACTAGTAACTAGTCACTTAAGATTAGTTGCAAAAATTGCTATGGGATACAAAGGTTATGGTCTGCCAATTAATGAAATGATTTCAGAAGGAAATGTCGGTTTGATGCAAGCTGTTAAAAAATTTGAACCAGAAAAAGGTTTTAGATTGGCAACTTACGCTATGTGGTGGATTAAAGCATCCATCCAAGAATATATTTTAAGATCTTGGAGTCTTGTAAAAATTGGAACAACAACTGCTCAAAAAAAATTATTTTTCAATTTAAAAAAAATTAAAAACCAAATATCTCCTGAAACTGAAGGTGATTTAAGGGATGAACACGTAAACCATATTGCTAATAAACTTGATGTAAGTAAAGAAGAAGTAGTTTCAATGAACCGAAGACTTTCTGGAAAAGAGTTTTCATTGAATGCTCAAGTTGGAGAAGATGGTGATGAATGGCAAGACTGGTTAGTAGATAAAGAACTTGATCATGATTTAAAATTTGCTCAACACGAAGAGATGGAGCAAAGAAAAGATTTGTTAAAAGACTCTATTTCAGTGCTTAATGATAGAGAAAGAGAAATATTGTATTCAAGAAGACTAAATGATGATCCAACAACCTTGGAAGATTTAAGTAAAAAATATAAGATCAGCAGAGAAAGAGTAAGACAAATAGAAAATAAAGCATTTGAAAAACTTCAAAAACAAATGCTTCTTCTTGCTAAATCTAAAAATTTATTACCAGCAAATTAAGCTTCAAAAGGATTTTCAACTAAGATAGTATCGTCTCTTTCAGGACTAGTTGATACACTAGATATCTTTGCACCTATAAAATCCTCTACCGCAAAAATATATTTTTTTGCATTATCAGGTAAAGAGTCCATATTTTTAATTCCACTTGTAGATACCTTCCAGCCTGGAAAAGATTTGTAAATTGGTTTTATTTTAATTTGATCTTCTACAGCAGCAGGTAAATAATCTAATTTTTCTCCATCAAGTTCATAAGCAACACACATCTTAATTTCATCTAATTCATCAAGAACATCTAATTTTGTTAAAGCTATACCATCTATACCTGAAACTTTGATTGTTTGTCTTACTAGAACACCATCAAACCATCCACATCTTCTTTTTCTACTTGTAACAGTTCCAAATTCTTTTCCACGTGTCCCCAAAAGTTCACCCACTCCATCAGTTAGTTCTGTTGGAAAAGGTCCTTCCCCTACTCTTGTTGTATAAGCTTTTGTAATTCCTAAAACATAGTTTATTGAATTAGGACCACAGCCTGTTCCAGTAGCTGCACTCGAAGCAACTGTATTAGACGAAGTTACAAAAGGATAAGTTCCATGATCTACATCAAGCAAAATACCTTGTGCACCTTCAAATAAAATTTTCTTTTTTTGCTTTTTAAATTGATCAATTTTAAGCCACACTGGCTGTGAAAATTTCAATATTTTAGAAGCAATTTTAAGTAAATCAGATTTAAGTTGATCTTTTTCAAAAATTTTTTTTCCAAGCCCTTTTCTGATTGCATTATGGTGTATTAATACAGAATCTAACCTTTGATCTAAATTTTTTTCTGATCTTAAGTCCATAACCCTTATTGATCTTCTTCCTACTTTATCCTCGTAAGCAGGTCCAATTCCTCTTCTGGTAGTTCCTATTTTGCTTTTTCCTGCTGTATCTTCTCTAATTTCATCCATTTCTCTATGAAAAGGCAAAATCAGATTTGCAGATTCTGATATTATGAAGTTATTTACATCTACTTCTACACCTTTAGATTTAATTTCCTCTATCTCTTCCAATAAAGCCCAAGGATCCACAACAACACCATTACCAATTATTGATATTTTCCCTTTTCTAACAATACCAGATGGGAGTAATCTCAGCTTATAAGTAACACCATCAATAACAAGAGTGTGGCCCGCATTGTGACCACCTTGAAATCTAATAACTACATCTGCTTGTTCAGATAACCAATCAACAATCTTACCTTTTCCTTCATCGCCCCATTGAGATCCAACAACAACTATATTTTTCATTAATTAAATTTTCTATTTACTTTTATAGAAGTGAGATGGTTAATTGGGCCATGACCTCTTCCATAATTTGGGTTTGTTTTAATAGCCGAATTTACATACTTAATTCCAAGCTCACAAGATTTCTTTGCTGGTTTTCCACACGAAACAAATGTAGTGACCGCACTTGATAAAGTACAACCTGTACCATGAGTATTATTTGTATTGTAACGCACACTATTAAAAATCTTAATATCCTTTTTATTTACAAAAACATCCTTAACTATTTTATTTTTTGAATGTCCACCTTTAATAAGTACATTTTTAGCTCCAAATTCTATAAGCTTATTTGCAGCGTAAATCATATCTTCAACAGATATGATGTTTATTCCAGTCAAAATTTCAGCTTCAGGGATATTGGGGGTAACAAGTGAGACTTTTTTTAATAATTCCGATTTTAATATCTTAATTGCTTTGTTATCTATTAATTTAGCCCCACCTTTTGCAACCATAACTGGATCTAAAATAATTTTTTTAACTTTGATTAAATTTAATGCTTTAATTACAATCTTGATAACATTAGAAGAATTTAACATTCCTATTTTAATTGCATCAGGCTTAATATCTTTACAAGTAAAAACTATTTGATTGAAAATTTCTTTCGGATTAATACTAACAATTGATTTTACACCTGTAGTATTTTGAATTGTAACTGCAGTTATAGCTGTCATTGCATAAGAACCTAAAGCTGTCACAGTTTTAATATCAGCTTGTATACCAGCTCCACCAGATGAATCTGAACCTGCAATAATTAAAATTTTTGAGTTTGGTTTCAATTTATCTTATTTTTTTTGATATCATGTTCACACATCTGGATAAAAGTATTTTATTATCACTTTCTGCCATCACTCTAATTTTAGACTCTGTTCCTGATTTTCTGACTAAAACTCTTCCCTGACCTTTGATTAATTTTTCTGCGAGTTTTATATTTTTTTTTATTTCAGGTTTGTTAATAATATTTTTATCTTTAACAGTTATATTTTCTAGTAGTTGAGGGGTTTTTTTAAAACTCTGAAAAAATTCACTAGTTTTTTTACCTTTTCTCAGTGCAAAAAGTGCTTCTAAAGCTACAAGCAATCCATCTCCAGTTGTTGCAAATTTACCTAAAATAATATGTCCTGATTGTTCACCGCCTAAATTAAATTTATATTTTTGCATTTTTTCTTTAACATATCTGTCACCTACATTAGCTCTTACAAATTTTATTCCCTTGGATTTAAAATATTTTTCTAATCCATAATTTGACATTAATGTTCCAACAACCCCACCTTTTAACATTTTTTTATTTTTCCATCTTGTTGCCAAAGCAGCTATGATTTGATCTCCATCTATAATATTACCTTTTTCATCGCACATTATAATTCTGTCAGCATCTCCATCTAAAGAAATACCAATATGAGCTTTATATTTTTTTACAGCTGTTCTGATTTTTCTTGGAAATGTTGAGCCACAATCTTTATTTATATTTAAACCATTTGGGTTTACGCCTATTGCTATAACTTTAGCACCTAATGATTTTAATAATTCAGGACCTGCTTTATAACCAGCACCATTGGCACAATCTATAACTATTCTTAATCCCCTTAAATTAAACTCTTTTGTAAAATTTTTTTTTAATATTTTAATATAATTTTTAGTCCCTGTTTCTAATCTTTTGACTCTTCCTAACTTTTCAGGATCAGAGAGATTCTTAGATATTTTTTTATCTATAAGGGCTTCTATTTTTTTTTCTATTTTATCTGACAATTTCATTCCATCAGGTCCAAATAACTTTAGCCCATTATCGTAATGAGGATTGTGAGAAGCTGTAATCATAATGCCCATATTTGCCTTCATTTCTTTTGTAAGCATAGCCAGTCCATTAGTTGGTAAAGGACCAAAAGTATATACATGCATACCTGCAGAAGCTAAACCTGAAACAAGCGCAGGTTCGAGTGTATATCCTGATAATCTTGTATCTTTTGCTATTATTGCTATTTGTTTTTTTTTCTTTTGAGATTTAAAATATGTACCACTTGCCAATCCAAACTTAAAAAACATATCTCCATTTATAAGTTTGCTATTAATAGCTCCTCTTATTCCATCTGTTCCAAAGTATTTTTTTGCCATTATTTATTTATTATCTCTTTAAAAACTTTAATTGCTTGCATAACTTCATTAACATCATGAATTCTTAAAATCTGAACTCCTTGCATCATCAAATATAATGAAGACGATATTGTTCCTCCAATTCTAGTATAGCTATCATTTTTTTTAGAAATATCTTTAATAAATCTTTTTCTAGAATTTCCTACAAGTATAGGAAAACCTAATGAATGAAAAATAGAAACATCTCTAATTAAATTCATATTATGTTTCAGTTTTTTTCCAAATCCAATTCCAGGATCTAAAATTATATTGTTGTGTTTAATACCTTTAGATCTTAAGAGTTTTATTTTTTCCTCAAAAAAATCATAAATTTCCAGTAACTCATTCTTATATTTTGGATTTTTTTGCATATTTTCTGGTCTTCCAAGGGTGTGCTGAATGACAAAAGGAATTCTATATTTTTTTAATACACTTACTGTTTCAGGATCAAAACTCAAACCTGAAACATCATTAATTAGTTTTACTCCTAATTTAATTCCATTTTTCATTATTTCAGATTTTCTAGTATCTAAAGAAATTGGAATTTTTTTTACAATAGATTTTAAAATTTCATTAATTCTTTTCCATTCATATTTTTTATTTACTTCCTTTGAGCCTGGTCTTGTTGACTCCCCTCCAATATCTATTAAATCTGCACCCTCATTATATAGCTTAATAGCGTGATTTATTCCTTTAATTTTTGTTTTAAATTGACCTCCATCTGAAAAACTATCAGGAGTAAGATTTAAAACACCTAATATATTTGGAACTTTTTTAAATTTTAAATTAGAAAAATTTTTTTTTTTATTTTTTATTTTTTTAATATCAAAATTAACTTTTTTCTTTAAATCATTCGGTAAATATTTGATTTGACTTATAGAAATTTTTCTCTTCGATTTTCTTGTTATTATTTCAATATGATCAAAAGATATTTCTTTAATTTGATGTAATGGTATAGTTTTTTTTTTATTAACTAAATTTTTTGACTGATTACCATAATAGAAATTACACACTCTTGTGTAATATCTTTGCATTATAAATTAATGAACAATTTTTGGTTTTAGACCCATGGCACCTAAAGCTGAGTCTTGATCATCTTTTGAGTCTTGATTTTCTAAAATTTTATCTTTTGGATACAAATTTTTATTAATTATATTCTCAATCTCTTCACCTGTTAAAGTTTCATAAGTAATTAATGCTTTGGCAATCTTATGTAAATCATCTATTTTCTCAGTCAAAATTTTCTTTGCTTGATTATATCCCTCATCCACAAGCTTTCTAATTTCCTTATCAATCTTTTGAGCAACTTCTTCTGAAACTGATTGAGTTTGAGTAACAGATCTACCTAAGAAAACTTCCTCTTGATTTTCTCCATATTCAACTGGACCCATCTCCTCACTCATACCATATTTAGTTACCATCGCTCTTGCAAGTTGAGTTGCTTGATTTATATCTGAACCACTTCCTCCACCTGCTCCGGTAGAAATGTTGTCTTTTCCAAAAATTAGTTCTTCTGCAACTCTTCCTCCAAAACAAACTGCCAATCTTGCTTTTAGATACTTAATTGAATATCCATGTTTATCTCTCTCTGGTAAATTCATAACCATTCCAAGCGCTCTTCCTCTTGGTATAATTGTGGCTTTGTGAATTGGATCATAACTTGGCATATTAAATGAGACTAAAGCATGGCCACCTTCGTGATAAGCAGTAAGTTTTTTTTCATCTTCAGTCATAACCATTGATCTTCTTTCAGCACCCATCATTACTTTATCTTTTGCTTCTTCAAACTCTAATAAAGTTACAATCCTTTTGTTTTTTCTAGCAGCCAATAAGGCAGCTTCATTTACCAAGTTAGCTAAATCTGCTCCTGAAAAACCAGGAGTACCTCTTGCAATAGTCCTTAAATTAACATCTGGTGCCATCTTAATTTTTTTTACATGAACTTTTAAAATTTTTTCTCTTCCAATAATATCTGGATTCGAAACAACTACTTGTCTGTCAAATCTGCCAGGTCTTAATAGTGCTGGATCGAGAACATCAGGTCTATTTGTTGCTGCAATTATGATTACTCCTTCATTGGTATCAAAACCATCCATCTCTACTAATAATTGGTTTAAAGTTTGCTCTCTTTCGTCATTACCTCCACCTAAACCTGCGCCTCTACTTCTTCCAACTGCATCTATTTCATCAATAAATATAATACATGGAGAATTTTTTTTACCTTGTTCAAACATATCTCTTACTCTTGATGCACCGACACCAACAAACATTTCAACAAAATCTGAACCCGAGATAGTAAAAAAAGGAACTCCTGCTTCGCCTGCAATAGCTCTAGCTAATAAAGTTTTTCCTGTACCTGGAGGTCCTACAAGCAAAGCGCCTCTTGGTATCTTTCCACCAAGTCTACTAAATTTTTTAGGATCTTTTAAAAATTCAACAATTTCTTCTACTTCTTCTTTTGCCTCTTCTACTCCAGCAACATCATTGAATGTTACTTTGCCTTTAAGCTCATTCATCATTTTGGCTTTTGACTTACCAAATCCCATCGCTCCACCTTTTCCACCTTGCATCTGACGCATAAAAAAGATCCATACAGCGATTAATAAAAGCATGGGGAACCAAGAAAGTAATACACCAAATAATGAAGGCATTTTTTCTTCTAATGGAGCTGCAGAAATGCTAACACCTTTATCTGATAATTTTTCTATTAAGTTAGGATCATTTGGGGCATAAGTTGAGAAGGAGTTTCCATTTGAGTAAACACCTTTAATGTTGTTTCCTTGTATCTCTACCTTTAGAATTTCTCCATTTTCAACTGAAGTTAAAAAATCTGAAAATATTATTTGATTTCCTCCCCTGATATTTGATTGAGGATTTTTAAACATATTATAAAGACCAATAGTTAAGAAAACTATTATTCCCCACATAGCAAGATTTTTTAAATTCATGCTAATAAGATAAGAATTATTGCAAATTAAACAAGTGACAAAATAACTGCAAATTTCAAGATATTAGCGCTCTTTATATACAATCACTGTTTTATTAATTTTTTTTATAACACAATTTCCAAGTGTAGTTTTAAAAGTAATCTTATTTTCTAGATTTTCTAAAATATTGACAATTTTTTTACCCCTAGTTGGAAAGTATTTTTTTCCGACTAACTGTAAAATCTGTGAAAATGACCTGAACAAAACTTCTTGAGGAAAATTAAAAAATTCTTCGTTCAAAACAATTTTATTCTCATAAATAATCGAATTTTCTCTCAAGTTTTTTTCACAAAAGAACTGGATTGATTTGTCAACACTTTTTAATTTCTGAATTGATAATTTAAATTTATTTTTATCTAAACCTTCTTTCTCAAGATTTTTAATTAAATTCCTTATTCTTACTCTTGTGAAAATTTCATTTTCATTTGATGGGTCCTCTACATATTTATTAAACACTTTTTTAGAAATGTAGATTAAATCTTTTTTTTCAATTTTAATTAAAGGTCTTAAAATATTTACTTTCTTAATCAAAGTTTTTTTGTCTAAAGATACGATGCCTTTTAAACCACTACCCCTTAAAAGCCTTATAAAAAAATTTTCATAAACATCATCTTCATGATGACCAAATAAAATATGGTTAATTTTGTGCTTTTTTGATTGATTTATCAAAATATTATATCTTTTTTTTCTTGCAAGAGATTGGATATTACTTTTAGGTTTTTTCCCATTCCATCTTAAAATATCTAAATCAATAGAAAAATCTTTTAAAAGGTTTTTTACAAATAAAGCTTCCACAGACGAATTGGTTCTCAATTTATGATCAACTAGAAAATATTTAACTTTCAAAGATTTTTTAATTGAATAAATTTTTGAGAAAAAAGCTAAAGCAAGGCTATCAGCGCCTCCTGATACAGCAACAGTAAAATTAGTATTTAAATTTAAATTTTTTTCAAATTTATTATAGATTTTATAAATTCTTTTATCTTTTAACTTACCAAAAAGGTGTTTATGAATCTTGCTTGACGCATTCAAATTTTTTAGACTCATATTTTGCTTTTTGTATTACAGACTGATTTGCATTTGGATATTGTAACTCTACACCATTAATCATTTTGCAACCCTGATCTTTTTCACCAATTTGTACCATTGAAACTCCAAGTTTTAATAAATTTATTGGAGCTTTCTTACCTTTTGGATATTTTTGATATCCTTCAAGATAAGCTGAAGCTGCATCAGTATAAAGTTGTCTTATTCTAAAAGTTTCAGCATACCAATATTGAGCGCTACCCGCCAATTCGTCTTCAGGGTTTGATAAGACAAATTCTCTAAAAGCTCTTTCAGCTGTACTGTAATCTCCAACTTTTAAAAAGCTAGTTGCAAATTCATATTGTTCTTTTGGAGTTAAATCTATTGGTAAAATTTTATCTTCTACTTGAAAAGTTTCTTCTACAATGGAAGCTGTTGTATCAACCGATTGAATTTGTTGGTTCTTCTCTGAAGTTTCCATGTCTTTATAAGAAATTGTGCCTAAATCTTGTGGCTGTGAGCTTCCAGGAAGTATTTGCTTTTCAATTTTAGGTGCAGAACTTAATTGTTGATTACTATCGATTACATTAACAGAACTTAAATCATTTTCTATATCTTGAAACCTTATCTGATTATCAGACTGTAGCTTGGATACTCTATTTGAAAGTTTATCAAGCTTAAAATTAATTTCCTCAAACTTATTTGTAAGTTCTCTAAACTGCCCTTCTACCTCTGATAACTTTAACAAATGTCTAGTCAAGACATCCTCAGAATTATTATCAAGATTCGATACTGATTGATTGTTTGTATTACTTTCAATTTCAATTGAACCTGAGTAAACAGCTCTTTCAAGAGTTTTTAGGTCTTTTTTAATTAAATCTAAGATTTCATAAATATTGTGATTATCTGAGTAAGCATTTCCTGAAAAAAGAAAATTTAACATTAATATTAAACTAAATAAAATTGACCTGAAGATTGATCTCATTAGTTTTTTATATGATTATATAAAGGCAAAAAAAAGACCCTAAAAATCCAAAAACTTTTAGGGTCTTTTTTAAAAAATTCTTTAGTTTGCTTTAACAGTTACTGATCTTCTATTTTTCGACCAAGCTAAAGGATTTGAACCTGAGTCAACTGGTCTCTCTTTACCATAGCTGATTACTGTAATTCTGTCAGATGAAACGCCATAGGTCATTAAATAATCCTTAGCAGCATTAGCTCTTCTTTCACCTAGTGCTAAGTTATATTCTCGTGTTCCCCTTTCGTCTGCGTGACCTTCTAAGACTACAGTAATGTTAGAATTTGCTCTTAACCAAGCAGCTTGGGCTCTTAAAGTTTCTCTCGAAGCTGTTGTTAATATAGATTCGTTTGTTGCAAAGAATACTCTGTCTGCAACACCATCAGCTAAATATTTTACAGTATCAGTTCCAATGTAAACATCACCTTGCATTTGGCCTGCAATTTTTTCAATTTTAGTTACTTCTTCTTTTTCTTTTTTTGTTTCCTCTTTTTTTGTTTCTTCTTTTTTCGGTGCCTCTACAGCTACCTCTTTTTTAGTTGCACACGCTGTTAAAATTATTCCAGCAGAAATAACTAGTAACGCATTTTTTAAAATTTTGTTTAATCTCATTAATTTGCTCCTTGCTGCTTTTTCAAATACTATCTTTTTCACAACTAATTAGATGTTTCAACCAAAAAAATCAAGAAATTTCATCTAATTCAAGGATAAATTGATATTAATTACTTAATAAAGACGACCAAGATGGGTCAGATGCGTCTGTCTCAGTTTTGATCAACCTTTCATTATAACCAGTTAAATCAATAGACCACAATTTAGCAGAAAAACCCTCGCCTTTAGAATTGGTTTTTGTTTCTCTATAAAATATTAAAACTCTTCCATTAGGTGACCAAGATGGAGCCTCTTGATAATAGTTTTCTGTTAATAATCTTTCACCAGTTCCATCTGTTCGCATCACTCCAATATAAAACTTTCCTTTATGTAATTTCGTAAATGCAATTAAATCACCTCTAGGAGACCAAACTGGTGTTCCATACAAACCATTCCCAAATGAAATTCTTTTTACATCGCTACCATCGTTTTTCATTACATAAATTTGCTGGTAACCACTTCTATCAGAATTAAAAGTTATATATTTTCCATCTGGCGAATATGAAGGTGATGTGTCAATTGAAGGATGATTTGTTATTCTTTCAACTAAACGGGTTTCTAAATTCATTGTATAAATATCTGACTTACCATCTTTTGCGAAACTCATGATTATTTTTTTTCCATCAGGTGAAAATCTAGGAGCAAACGTCATTCCAGGAAAATCTCCAACAACTTCTTGAGTTCCTGTTTCAATATCTAAAAGATAAACTCGTGGCATATTTTTAAAATAAGATAAATAAGTAACCATTTGACTTGCAGGGTTAAAACGTGGGGTGAGCACAAGTTCATTTCCTAAAGTTAGAAATTTATTATTAGCACCATCTTGATCCATAATTGCTAATTTTTTTATTCTTTGTGTTTTTGGTCCTTCCTCAGCTACATAAATTATTCTAGTATCGAAATATCCTTTTTCTCCTGTTAACCTTTCATAAACTTTGTCTGATATAATATGTCCAACTCTTCTCCAATTAGTTGGCACAGTTGTAAATGCCAAAGCCATCATTTCCTTTCCAGCAAGCACATCCCAAAGTCTAAACTCAACTCTTAATTTATCTTTAATATAATTTACTTTACCCGTAATTAGAGCTTGAGCTTTTATTAAATTCCAATCCTCAAATCTTGGTTTTAAATTTGCTATATCTGGAGCTTGTAAAAATGCTTTTTTATCCAAAGGATTAAATAAACCTGAAGTTCTCAAATTGTTTTCAACAATTAGTGAAATTTCAGACCCGATGTTTTCTTTATCTAAGATCTGTTCAAAATTCTTCCTAGATGTTTCATCTATTGATAATGGTGAGACAGCAAGTGGCAGAGGGTTTAAGTTTCCCCTTGTGATATCAACTTCAATTAAAGCTAAAGCTTTAATTGGAACAAAAATAAAGATAAGAATTATAAATTTTTTAATCATTAATTTTTTATACTAACCTCCTAACATCTCTCTTGCATCAAAATTTAGTTGTAACTCTTTCCACCTCTCATATCCAGAAGCTGGAACTCTTAAAGGTTGACACAATCTTACTGCTCTTAAGGCGCTTTCTGCTAAGACTTTATAGAAACCTTGCCCAGGTTTATTCATTCTAGCATGATCTAAAATCTCAGTTTTGGTGACTGAGCCATCTGGTTTAAGTTTTAATTTTATTCTAACTAGTAAATTTTCATCATATGGCAAACCTAAAGGGATGCTCCAACAACCAAATATTTGGGCTTTTAAAGCATCTTCCTCACTTAAAGTAAGTTTAGAATTTTCAATATTTCTTACTTGATCTTGAGTAACATCATTATTTGTTTTTACTATTTCTGCTGTTTCTTCTTTTGATTTATCTATCAATGCAGCAATATTATTTGGATCAAATAAATCTTTTTTTTCAAACTCAGATACTTGCTTTACCTCATTGTCAACTTTTTCTGGATTTTGTTTTTTTTCCTCTTTTGTCTTTATTTTCTTAATTTCTTTTTCTGGCAAAGGCACTGCTTCGGGATTTTGTTTTTCTATCATTTTATTTTTTTTTTCTGAAACAACGGTCTTAGTTTTGGTTTTTTTTACCTTTTTTGGTGGAGCTTGTTCGGAAACAAGTTTTTTTTCTTTTTCTTTTACTTTTTCAATAATTTTTTTTGCTTTAGGTGCAAAAGGAATATTAGTTTCCTCGGTTATTTGAATCAATTCAACTGAGACTATTGGGGGAAGATCTATTGGTTTTTTAGAGAGAAAAGGTAAACTTAAAGCTGTCAGAAGGACGAAAGATATGTGTATTGCAGAAGATAAAACTATACTACTACTCTTCACCAGAACTACCTTTGTTTAAGAGGCTCAGAGATTAGTGCAACCTTTGTAAAACCCGATCCAGATAATAAACCCATTATCTCTAAAACTCTTCCATAGTTTATAGTTTTATCTCCTCTTACATAAATTCTTGTATCAGTTCTATTTTTTGAAACAGCTAAAACTTTAGCGATTATATTGTCATACTCAACTTTTGACTCTTGGATAAAAATTTCACCTTTCGAATTGATAGATAGTGTTAAAGGTTCAGTTTCCTCAGGCAAAGAATCTGCTGAACTTTCAGGCAGATCAACTTGAACACCAACAGTTAAAAGGGGTGCTGTGACCATAAATATAATTAATAATACTAACATCACATCTACAAAAGGAGTAACGTTAATCTCACTCATTGGTTCCTTTGATGACCGATTTAATTTAAAAGCCATTTTAAATTATTGTTAAAAATCTTTTTGAAAAATTTTCTAATTTTTCTGAATATTTTTTTGCGTCTGTATTAAATTTATTGTAAGCAACTACAGCAGGTATTGCTGCTAACAGTCCTAATGCAGTTGCAAATAATGCTTCGGCTATACCAGGTGCAACTATTGCAAGACTAGTATTTCTTGAGATTGCAATTGACTGAAAAGAATTCATAATACCCCAAACTGTTCCGAACAATCCAATAAATGGTGCAGTTGAGCCAACAGTTGCTAAAAATGTAAATCCCTTTTCAATCTTTGACATTTCTTTTTCTATTCCTCCCTCAAGGAAGGCCGACATTCTCTCACTCAAATTTGTTTTAGATTTTTTCTTTAGTAAGTTTTCCATGGCATTTTGGAATACCAGAGACATTGGATCTTCTAAATTACTTGGTAAACCATTATAAAAATTTTCAGCAGATTTAGAGTTCCAAAATTTTTCCTCGAATTCCTCAGAAGATTTGTTTATTTTTTTAAAAAGTCTATATTTTTCTATAATTACTGCCCATGAATAAACTGAACAAAGTATAAGACTAATCATTACTAATTTAACAATTATATCTGCTTTTAAAAATAGACTGAAAAGTGAAAAATCTGTATTTGTACCAAGGTCAATTGCTTTTGCGGCTATATCTGCTTCCATAATCACTCATCACACTTAATTGTGTCATGAATTTGACTATGTAAATTTAAAGATTACTCATTTTTATATGTTTCATGAAAATAACTGGCTATAAGAATTGCATCAGCTTTATTTGAGTCTTTTTTTTTTGATAAATTTGACGAAAAATAAGGAAATATCTCAATAGCTTTTGTTCTGCTAGCATCTTTTTCGGAATTAATTAAATTAAAATATTTTTTCCACTTTGCTGGTCTGACAAAATAAATTGGTAACTGCATTGCGCTACAAATACCTTTTAAAATTCCAAAAGATTGACCAAAATTAAACATACTAGTTACCCCCTGGCCTGGCATAGCTGAAACTTGCTCTATAACAACTTTAATATTTTTTTTTTCATATGTTTTTATTCTAAAAGAAATTTCATTATATATTTGAGATCCATTAACTTGTTTTTTATTTTTTTTGCCTTCGGTCATTGTTGGCATCTCAAGCACATCTTGAATTATTCCATCTTCTAAAAAACATATGGATCCTGATATTCCTGGATCAATTCCGATTATTAACATCAAATAATTCCTAAATTTACATTTGAAAAAACGTTCTGAACATCATCGTCATCTTCTAGATTTTCTAAAAACTCAATCACACTGTCTTTTTCATCATTTTGAATATCAACACTGTTAATTGGCACCCACTCAATCTCAGTGGAAATAAAATTTACAATTATATTTTCTAAATTTTTTTTAACATTGTATATTTCATTTGAAACACATTGAACTTCATGAAATTCCTCGTGAGAAATACATTCCTCTGCACCAGCTTCAATAGCCAATTCAAAAATTTTGTCTTCTGATACTTCATTTTTATCAATCTTTATAATCCCGAGTTGTTTAAAGTTATGAGATGCTGATCCTTGCGTACCTAGACTTCCACCAGATTTTTGAAAAATGGTTCTAATATTGGAAGCTGTTCTATTTTTATTATCAGTTAAAGTTTCAACAATTACTGCAATTTTATTTGGTCCAAATCCTTCATATCTTAAATTTTCAAAATTTTCACCAGATGCTGCAGAAGATTTATCTATTGCTCTTTCAATATTATCTTTTGGCATATTTGCTGATCTAGCAGCCTGTATTGCTGATCTTAATCTTGGATTCATTGCAGGATCTTTATCTCCAAGCTTTGCAGCTACCGTAATTTCTTTAGACAACTTTGAGAAAATTTTTGAACGCTGCTTATCAGCTTTTCCTTTTTTATGTTTAATACCTGCCCAATGGGAATGACCTGCCATATATAATTAAATATTTTTTAGTTTATCTCCAAATATATAACTATTAATATTTTTAGCTAAACCAGTATTTATATCACAATCAACAATAACACCAGACAAAGTCCCTTCTCCAACTGCAGGAAAATGTTTAACCGAGTCTTTTTTTAGAAATCTATTTAATGAATTTTCTTTATCCATCCCAATTACAGAATCGTAATCCCCACACATGCCAGCATCAGTTTGGTATCCAGTGCCATTATTTAGGATTCTTGCATCATTAGTTGGTATATGTGTGTGTGTTCCAACAACTAACGTAGCGTGACCATCGAAAAAATGACCTATAGCATTTTTCTCACTAGTAATTTCACCATGAAAATCAATGACTAATAAATCGTAATCATCTTTTAAATTGTATTCACTTAAAAATTTTTTTGAAGTTTCAAAAACATCTTCACACTTTTTCATAAAAACATTACCCATAAGGTTAAGTACACCAACTCTTATATTTTTATCAGTTTTGAAAATTTGAAAACCTCGACCAGGTGCAGGTTCAAAAAGATTTTTAGGACGTAACAATCTCTCTTCTTTTTCTATATACTTCATGATTTCTTTTTGATCCCAAACATGATTACCAGTTGTGATTACGTTAACTCCACAGTTATAAAAATCTTTGCAAATATCTTCTGTCAAACCAACACCTTGAGCTGCAGCATTTTCACCATTAACGATAACAAAATCTATTTTTTTTGATTTAATTTCACTAAGTAAGCTGCTCGTAAGTTTAGAGCACCCCGAAATACCAACAACATCACCTAAAAATAAAATTCTCAAAATATTAAACCTCTCTCAGTGATTACTAAATCAAGCTTCTTATCATAATTATTAACCGGTAGCTCTTTTAATTCTTGGAAAGAAAAAGCAAATCCTACTTTAAAGATCTTTTTTTTAATTTCAATTTTTTCAATATAACGATCATAAAAACCACCACCATAGCCCAATCGATTTAATTGCTTATCAAAAGCTAATAGTGGAACTAGTAATATATCTGGATAAACTTTCTTTTGAGATAATGGTTCAATAATCCCATATTTGTTTATCTTTAATGGATTATTTTTGGACCATTCATAAAAGTCCATTTGGTTATTATTCCCAATAATCGGTAATGAGATAATTTTTTTATTTTTACTAAATAAATTTAAAACTTCTAAATCATCTATCTCGTGATTACATGGATAATATCCACCAACAATTCTTGTTTTAAGCTTATTATCCTTTAGAAATTTAATCAATTTTAAAGAATTGATTTTGAAATTTTCTTTAAAATTTTTTTTTCTAAATGATGTTATCTTTCTTCTTAATTTAGATTTACTCACAAATTTATTGAGATAAATTTTCTTGTTTTGCTTTTTCGACAAAACTTGAAATTTTCTCTGCAGCACTATCAATTAGATCTTCATATTTTTTTTGATTAGTTTCAATCTCGATTTTTAATTTGTCATGATTGAAATTTAACTCTTTTATTTCTTCGTCTTTTTTATCTTTATATTCATAAATTAGAGTTTTTAATTCTTTAAATTTATTTGATAAATCTTTTAATTCTTGTTTCTTTTGGTCAACTTTCTTTTTTGTTTCGTAGTATTCATCCATTATTTTAACTGCTGTAATTAATAAGAGTTTATTCTCCCCTAAATTGCCAAGATCGTTTTTTAAATGATTAAATTTTTGATTTATTTGTATTAACAATTCTTCTAGATGTTCCTCTTGTCCGTCATCACAAGACAATAAAAACTCTTTATTATTAAACTTAATACTTACATTTGCCATTTGTCTATTTCTTCTAATAAAGTATCTGTTTCTTGATTTAATTCATCGATTTTCTCAGAAAACTCCATTTGTTTTCTTTCTTCAACCTTTTCTTTACTTCTAAACTCATCTAATTTTTTTGATAAAATTTCATTTTGATCTGATAGCTCTTTATATTTTATTTCTAACTCTTTTTTTTCAATCTCTAATTGATTTTTTTGCAAGTTAAGATTTTCAATATTATTTCTCAAATCTGGATTGGTTAGATCTAAATTTTTTAATTCCTCTAAAGCTAGATTAAGTTTTTTTTCTTTTTCGTTTATAGAATTCATATATATATACTTATATTATTAAATAGAATCTTCTTAGTCTAGTCAGGATAATTTTGAGTAAAATACATAACGATTTAGCAAATTGTATCAGATTTTTATCTATTGATGCAGTTCAAAAAGCTAATTCTGGTCACCCTGGGATGCCAATGGGTATGGCAGACGTTGCAACCGTACTTTTTAGGTATTTTTTAAAATTCAATCCACAAAATCCAAATTGGATAAATCGAGATAGATTTGTTTTATCAGCCGGGCATGGTTCAATGCTTCTTTATTCTTTGTTGTATTTGACTGGTTATAAAAGTATTTCGTTAAATTCGATTAAAAAGTTTAGACAACTGAACTCTATTTGTGCAGGTCATCCAGAGTATCATCCAAGCACTGGAATTGAGACAACTACTGGTCCACTTGGACAAGGAATAGCTAATGCAGTTGGATTTGCAATAGCTGAGGAAATACTCAAAAAAAAAATAGGTAAAAATCTGATTAATCACAAAACTTATGTTCTAGCTGGCGATGGTTGCTTGATGGAAGGTATTAGTCACGAAGCAATGAGTTTAGCTGGTCACTTAAAATTAAAAAATTTGGTGATGCTCTTCGATAATAATAATATTTCAATAGATGGTCCAACAAGTCTTGCTGTATCAGATAATTTTAAAAAAAGATTTCAAAGCTATGGATGGGATTACATATTAATTGACGGCCACAATGAAAATCAAATTTATAGAGCTTTAAAAAAGGCTCAAAATGCAAAAAAACCAACTGTTATTTCATGTAAAACAAAAATTGGATATGGTTCTCCAAACAAATCTGGCAAATCGTCTTCACATGGTAGTCCTTTAGGACTAGATGAAATCAAATTGGTCAGAAAAGCACTTAAATGGAAATATAAAACCTTTGAAGTTCCAAATAAGTTTATAAAGCAATGGAGAGCTATAGGAAGCAAGGGTCAGTTAATTGAAAAAAAATGGAATAAGTTAATTAAAAAACATAGTAAAAAATTTAATCTAATCAAAAAAAATAACATCAAAAATGCTTTAAATTCAGAAAAGAAACTTGCAGTTAAAGAACCTAGAAGCTTAGCAACAAGAAAGTGTTCTGAATTAACTTTAAATGCATTAACCAATTCAAATAATAATCTCATCGGCGGTTCTGCAGATTTAGCTGGATCCAACAATACCAAAACAAAAAAACATAAAATTATTACACCAGGAAATTTTGATGGAAATTATATTCATTATGGTGTCAGAGAACACGCAATGAGCGGGGTTATGAATGGAATCGCACTCCATAGTAATTTTATTCCTTATGGTGGAACTTTTTTAATATTTTCTGATTACTGTAAACCTTCAATAAGATTATCAGCTCTAATGAACCAAAGAGTTATTTATGTAATGACACATGACTCTATTGGTTTAGGTGAAGATGGGCCAACACATCAACCAATTGAGCAATTATCTGGTTTAAGATCAATTCCTAACCTAAATGTTTTTAGACCTGCAGACAGAATTGAGACAATTGAATGCTGGGAGCATGCATTAAAAACTGCAAAGACTCCAAGTGTTTTGTCTCTAACAAGACAAAATTTAGACCCGATTAGAAAAAAATATTCCTTAGATAATAAATGTTCACTTGGTGCTTATGAAGTTCTCAGAACAAATAAAAAAATTAAATTAACAATTTTAGCAAGTGGGTCAGAGGTAAATCTTGCGATCGAAGCGTGTCATAAACTTGCCAAAGATAAAATTTATTCTAAAGTTATTTCAGTACCTTGCATGGAGCTTTTTGATAAACAAAGTAAATCTTATAAAAATAAAATACTAAATGAAACCAAAAATAAAATCTCTATAGAAGCTGGTTCAAGTGATTGTTGGAAAAAGTATGTTGGAGAAAATGGAAAAAATTTTGGAATTAATGAATTTGGTAAAAGTGCACCATTTAAAGAAATATATAAATTTTTTGGTCTTACAAAAGAAAATATAACTAACAAATCAAAAAAATTGATTAATAATTAATTATGAAGATTAAAGTTGGTATAAATGGAATGGGTAGAATTGGTCGAATGGTAATCAGATCAATAATAGAAAACGAAAACAAAAATATAAAAATTCAACACATAAATAATAGATCAAATTCTGAGGCTACCTGTACATTGATAAAATATGATTCAATACATGGTAAATTTAATGCTGATTTAGATTTTGATAAAAATCACTTAATAATAAATAATGAAAAAATTACATTTTCTCAGGAATCTAATATTGAAAATATAGACTGGAAAAAATTTGATGTTGATTATGTTTTTGAATGTACAGGAAGATTTAATTCTAAAGAAAAACTTTTAGCTCACATTCAAAATGGAGCAAAAAAAGTAATTGTATCTGCGCCGTGTAAAAACGCAGATAAAACAATTGTATTTGGTGTAAACGAAAAAGATATAACTAGTAAGGACCAAATAATCTCAGCTGCATCTTGCACCACAAATTGTTTAGCTCCAGTTGTACATACTCTAAATGAAAATTTTAAAATTGAAAAAGGATTTATGACTACTATTCACGCATTTACTAGTGATCAAAGAATTTTAGATAATTCTCATAAAGATCCAAGAAGAGCAAGAGCAGCGAGTCAATCAATTGTCCCAACATCTACTGGTGCCTCAAAGGCAATTGGTGAAATTATTCCTAGCTTGAAAGGAAAGTTAGAGGGAGTTGCAATGAGAGTACCTACTCCAAATGTTTCACTTGTAGAATTAGTTTTCTGCACAAAAAAAAATATTAACAAGGAAAATATAAATAAATCATTTGAATTAGCATCTAAAAATAATTTAAAAAATGTATTAGAAATTACTCATGAAAAGTTAGTATCAATTGATTTTAATCATAACCCTGCATCCGCTATTGTTGATGGATCACTTACTAATGTTGTTGGAGATAATATGGGTAAAATTTCTGCATGGTATGATAATGAATGGGGTTTTTCAAATCGTATGTGTGATATTGCAGAATTTATTCATCAAAATTCTTAATGCAAAGTGTTTCCAAACTAACAAACCTTCATGGTAAAAAAGTTATTTTAAGATTGGATTTAAATGTCCCTCTTAAAAATGGTGAAATAACTGACACAACAAGAATTGATAAAGTGCTTCCAACAATTGAATTTTTATTAAAGCAAAATTCAAAAATAATTATCTTATCTCACATTGGTCGACCAAAAGGAAAAGTAATAAGAGATCTTTCGTTGAAACCAATTCAAGAAGATATAGAAAAAAAATTAAATGAAAAAATAAATCTTATTGAAAAAAATATTTATGAGATAAAAAAAGACATAATTGATAATTTTAATG
This sequence comes from uncultured Pelagibacteraceae bacterium, assembly GCA_902560805.1. Classification (GTDB taxonomy): domain Bacteria; phylum Pseudomonadota; class Alphaproteobacteria; order Pelagibacterales; family Pelagibacteraceae; genus Pelagibacter. Next base: position 334,284 of record CACENW010000001.1, read on the forward strand.
AAAAAATTTTACTAATTGAAAATATTAGATTTTATATAGAAGAGGAAAAAAATGACGTGAAATTTGCAAAACATCTAGCAAGTATGGGTGATATTTATGTAAATGATGCTTTTTCATGCTCACATAGGGCGCATGCATCTGTTTGTCAAATTTCAAAATTTTTACCATCTTTTTCGGGATTGCAACTAGATTTAGAGATAAGTGCATTAAAAAAAATTACTTCTAATATAACTAAACCTGTTACTTGTATAATAGGAGGATCTAAAATTTCTACTAAAATTAATATTATAAAAAACTTAATTTCAAAATTTGATAACATAGTAATTGTGGGTGCAATGGCGAATAATTTAATTGAACACAATGGACATAATATTGGAAAATCTTTTAAAGAGGAAAACGTTAATTCTATAGTTAATGAAATACTCACATATTCAAAAGAAAAAAATTGTAATATAGTTTTTCCTGAAGATGTAGTGGTAGCTAATGATTTAAATGGTCTCCCTAAAATTAAAAAATTAAATCAAATTGAATTAGATGAAATGATTTTGGATATAGGTCCAAAAACTGTTGAAAGAATATTTGATATTATTGATAACACAAATACCATATTATGGAACGGTCCTGCTGGATATTTTGAAAATCCCAATTTTGCAAATGGAAGTACTGAAATTGCAAAAAAAATAATTGAAAAAAACAAAGGAAATAAAATTTACTCTGTCGTGGGTGGTGGAGATACAGTTTCATTAATTAATTCTTTAAATGCTGTTAAAAATTTTAATTTTGTTTCAACTGCAGGGGGAGCATTTTTGGAATATCTTGAAGGAAAAGAACTTCCTGGTATAAGCGCTTTAAATTGACATGTCAGAACTAAATAAAATAGCTCTTAAAATACTTTCAGATGGCAAAGGAATACTTGCAGCAGATGAAAGTAATGCAACTATGACAAAAAGACTTGTTGCTGTTAATGTTGAGTCTACGCCAAAAAACAGACTCACTTTTAGAGAAACTCTTTTTAGTTCAGAAAGTATGAGAGATTGTATCGGTGGTGTGATTTTGTACGATGAAACGATAAACCAAATTACAAATTCAGGTAAACCAATTCCTGAATTAATTTCTGCTAGCGGAGCAGTCCCAGGAATTAAAGTAGATACTGGTGCAAAGATGTTAGCAAACTCTCCAGAGGAAAAAATTACTGAAGGACTAGACGGACTTAGAGAAAGATTAAAAAAATACTATGAGCTTGGTGCAAGATTTACAAAATGGAGAGGTGTTTACTCAATAAACGAAAACTATCCTAGCAAGCTTGCAATTCATTCAAATGCTCATGCTCTTGCAAGATATGCCGCGTTAGTTCAGGAATGTGAAATGGTTCCTATAGTTGAGCCAGAGGTTTTAATGGATGGTGATCATCAAGCAGATGAATGTTTAAAAAAAACATCAGAGGTTATAAAAAGATGTTTTGAAGAATTAATTATAAATAAAATTGATTTATCGGGGATTATTTTAAAACCAAATATGATTTTAGCTGGAAGCAGTTCAAAAAACAAAATTTCTAATGAAGAAGTTTCAGAGAAAACTCTTGAATGTCTTAAAAATTCAGTACCAACGGAAGTTCCAGGAATTGCTTTCTTGTCAGGGGGTCAATCTGAAGTAGAAGCAACGGAAAATCTTAATTTAATTAGCAAAAACAATAGTACAAATTTTATAATAACTTATTCATATGGTCGAGCTTTACAACAAAGTGCACTTAAATTTTGGTCTAAAGATGTCACTAAAATTACAGAAACACAGGATGTGTTTAACCATAGAGCCAAAATGTGTTCTTTAGCTGCTCAAGGAAAATGGACAAACGATCTTGAGAATAAATAAAAAAAAATTTATTTATCTAATCTCTCCAAATAGAATAACAAAGAATTTTTTCCAGATATTAAAAGAGGTATTAAAATCAGGTAAAATAAGTTTTTTTCAAATGAGATTTAAACAATACTCTTTTGAAAAAAAAATTTTAATAGGAAAAAAAATTAGACATTTGTGTAAAAAAAACAATGTAAAATTTATTGTTAATGATAATCCAATTCTTGCAAAAATATTAAACGCCGATGGATGTCATTTAGGACAAAAAGATATGAATATTAAAGACGCTAAAAAAATAATTGGAAGTAAAATTATTGGAATAACGTGTCATAACTCAATTAAATTAGCAAAAGAAGCAATTAAAAATAAAGCTAGTTACATTGCATTTGGTGCTTTTTTTCCAACAAAAACCAAAAAAGTAAAATATAAATCCAACGTAAAAACTTTAAATAAAGCAAAAAAATTAACCAGTATACCTATCGTAGCTATTGGTGGAATAACAAACGAAAACTATAAAAAACTTTTATTGAACAATGCAAATTTTTTAGCTATTTCAGGCTACATTTGGAATAATAAAAAATATAAACCTGCAGAGGCTATAGAAAGTTTAATATGAAAATAAATGCAAGTGAAATTAGAGTTGGGATGCTTTTAGAATACAAAAATGATCTTTGGCAAGTTCTGAAAACACAACATGTAAAACCTGGAAAAGGTGGTGCATTTGCACAAGTAGAAATGAAAAGTGTTGGCAAAAATACTAAACTAAATGAAAGATTTAGATCTAGTGAAACTGTAGAAAAAGCATCACTGGATGAGAATAAATATAATTATCTTTATGAAGATGATGCTAGTTATTTTTTTATGGAACCAAAAACTTTTGAGCAAATTGAAATTAAAAAAGAAATTATTGGAGAACAAGGTAAATTATTAACTGAAAATCTTGAAGTATCTGTAAGTTTTTATAATGAAAATCCAATTTCAGTTGAATTACCTAATCAGGTACAATGTAAAATAGAAACTACTGATGCGGCAATAAAAGGCCAAACTGTATCTTCATCTTATAAACCAGCAACTCTAGATAATGGTTTAAATATTCAAGTACCGCCATTTATAGAGGCAGGTGATGAAGTAATTGTTGATACTCGAAATTTAGAGTACGTAAAAAAGATTTGAAATGATATCTATATCTTCAAATCTTAACTTGATGATAAAGGCTGCTGAAAGAGCATCTAAGTTTGTGATCAGAGATTTTGGAGAAGTTGAAAAATTACAAGTTTCTAAAAAAGGCACTTACGATTTTGTTACAAAAACAGATAAAAAAGTAGAAAAAATTTTAATAGAAGAATTATCTAAATCAAAAAAAAATTACTCATTTATAACAGAAGAAACTGGCAAGATAAATAACAAGGACAAAGAAAATTTTTGGATTATAGACCCAATAGATGGGACAACTAATTTTCTTCATGGAATTCCACACTTTGCTATTTGTATTGCTCACATGTCTAACAACGAAATTATAACTGGATTAATTTTTGATCCAATAAAAGATGAAATGTTCTTCTCTGAAAAAAACAAGGGAGCATACTTAAATAACCAAAGACTAAGAGTATCAAAAAAAAACTCTATTGAAGATTGTTTATTCTCAAGCAACCAAGAGGGAGTAAAATTTAGTGATTTAAACATGAGATGCAGTGGATGTGCAGCACTTGATCTTGCTTATGTAGCTTCTGGAAGACTTGATGGGTTTTTTCACAATAAAATCAATATCTGGGATATCGCAGCAGGTGCTTTGATGGTTAAAGAAGCGGGTGGTATAGTTAATGAATTTAATAAATTTGATATAAAAAATATAGATATCAGAGCTTCAAGTAGTGCAATTAGTGATAAAATGCTTAAAAAATTAGTTAACTTTTAATTGTTTTCAAAAATTCTTTTGTTATAAGTCTCGTCATGAAAAAAAACATTCATCCAGACTATCATACTATTAAAGTAGAAATGACTGACGGGACCCAGTTCGAAACAAAGTCAACGTGGGGCACTGAAGGAGATTTACTTAAACTTGAAATTGATCCAAAATCACATTCTGCATGGACTGGGGGGAAACAGAAATTGATGGATAAAGGTCGTATAAGTAAATTCAATAAAAAATTTCAAAATTTCAAATCAGAAAAGAAAAGTTAAATGGCAAACGCACCTTTAATGCCAATGGCCACTGCTGTTTGGTTAGTAGAAAATACAACTTTAACATTCAAACAAATCGCTGATTTCTGTAAATTACATGAAGTAGAAATTCAAGGAATTGCCGATGGAGAAGTTGCGAAAGGCATTAAAGCTTATAATCCGATAATCTCAGGACAACTTTCTAGAGAAGAAATAGAGTTATCATCTAAAGATGAGCAAAGACCATTGCAAATTAAAAGTAACGATATTGAAATTTCAAACAATGAAAAAAAAATAAAAAAATATATTCCCCTTTCAAAAAGACAAGATAAACCAGATTCTGCTTTGTGGCTTATCAAGCAACATAGTATTTTGAAAGACTCACAAATTGCTAAATTAGTAGGAGTTACGAAAAATTCTGTTACTTCAATAAGAAATAAAAGTTATTGGAATTATAACAATCTAAACCCCAAAGATCCGGTAGCACTAAATTTATTTTCTCAAAAAGACTTGGTAGAGGCTATAGAAAAAGCTGAGAGAAGAATTAAAAGAGAAAAAAAAGAAAAAGAAAAACAAAATAAAGTTAATCAACTTGGCGTATAATGATCGAAACTAATAGACATCAATTTATAAAAGTGATAGTAAACCATTTTTTTGGAGGTAGTTATTAAAATAGAAGTAAAAGATAATAATGTTGAACAAGCATTAAGAGTTTTGAAAAGAAAACTACAAAGAGACGGTTTTTTTAAAGTAATAAAGTTAAAAAATACCTACGAAAAACCCTCTGAAAAAAAGAAGAGAATTCTACAAGAAAATATTAAAAGAGTTAAAAAGTTAAACAAACTTAAAAATAGAATTTAGAAATACCGCGGGGTGGAGCAGTCTGGTAGCTCGTCAGGCTCATAACCTGAAGGTCGGCGGTTCAAATCCGTCCCCCGCAACCAAGTTATTAAAGTTAATTGGTAATTCTTTTATAAAAATTTAATCCTACGTTACCAACTTTTGGGGTTTTATCATCTCTTATGAATTGTTTGGCTAAGAAATTAGAATTAAAAAACATAGACTTCATGACACGGTTTAATTTCTCTTTTAAGATATGAAAATTAAAAATATTTTTATTGCTAATAATAAAAACTAAATTATTTTGATCTATTATTTTGTGTAGTTTTGATGGATCATATCTATAATCCCAAAGTTTATAATTATTTTTAGTTATTGCTTGAAATTCAATTGATGACCTTGACTCAAAAATATCAAGAAGTGAAACAAATCGTTTTTTATTTGTATCATAAGCATACGTATTTGATGAAGTATCTACAAAAATCCAGTTATTATTATGCCATACTTCTGAGATTGTATGACCATTGAGCCAAATCACCCTAGCATTTTCTCCTAGTAAGCTCATAATATATAAAAATATTTTTGAAGACTCTGAACAAATTTCTCTAAAAAGAATATCATTAGATAAAATATTTTCATAAATTTTAATTTCTTTTCCAAGTGATTTCTCTTGAATTTTTCTAGTTAATTCAGTTGCATATTGTACTTTTTTAAAAAAATCACTGTCTTTAAATTTAATTAAATTATCATTTTCAGATAAGATATTTTTATATTCAGTTATTTGGATTTCGTAAAAATCTAAATTTTTTAGCGGACTCTGATTAAATTTAGATTTACTCAAAATATACTCAACTTTGAAAAATGGGAATGGTTTATAATAAGTATTGTAAAAGAAAAATATTACTATAACTAGAAAAAATATGTAAGTTAAAAATTTTAAATTATTTAATTTCAACTTCATAAATTAAAGTTCAAAATTTGACTTCTTACTATCTTCTAAAAAATTTAAAACTGTTTCTCTTGTTAATTCTGAATATGATTTTCCAAATTTTTCAATTTTTTCAATTATAAGAGGTGGTATTGTAATTATGTGGCATCCAAGTTGTCTAGCTTGCGTATAATTATATGGCTCTCTAACACTTGCCCATAAAATTTCTACATTTTTAAATTTTTTTACAGCTCTTAATGTTTTTTTTAAATTAATTATAGGATCTTTTCCAGCATCTCCTGCTCGTCCTATAAATATTGAAATTATGCATTTAGTTTTTTTATCAATGCAACTTAATATTTTTTTAACTTGTATAAAATTATATACTGCAGTTATATTAAGTTTAATTTTTTTTTGATTTAATTCCTTAATTAAATTGCCAGTAAATTTATTTTTAGAATTAACAACTGGAATTTTTACATATATATTTTTGCCCCATCCAGAGATCTCTAAAGCTTGTTTCTTCATTGAAATATAGTCATCTGCAAAAACCTCAAAAGATATAGGTTTATTTTTTGATAACTTAACTAATTTTAATGCATATTGTTTATAATTTTTAGCGCCAGCTTTCCTCATCAAACTTGGGTTCGTGGTAAAGCCTTTAACTAATTTTTTTTTTGCAAATTTTCTTATTAATTTTTCATCTGCAATGTCACAAAATATTTTTGTCATTAGTAATAATTTGTATTTTTGAATTAAGTATAATTATTTATACAGGTTATTTTTAATAAAATTATAAATTTTTCTTTGATCTGTCAAATCTAGCTGTTTTTAATCTTTGATTAGAATATTATACTTTTTTTCTTAGTCTTTAATAACCTAAGTACTGTAGATCTAGCCATTCCATTATGCCCTGCTAAAAAAAATGTTATTCTCAATAAATTAATTTATAGATATTTAATTTTAGGGATATATTTTATGAATTTAATTTATGAATAAAATATTAAAATATGGTTTTTTAGTATTAAAATTAGTTTTAATTATATTTACAATTTATTATTTAGTTAAAATAATTGATTTAAATTTTTTAAAAAATTCATTATTTTATTATCAAGTAATTTTTATTGTAATATTAATAAGATTAATAAAAGTTTTAGTTAACACGGAAAAAATTTTTTATCTTTTAAAAATCCTTGGAAAACAAGGTAAATTTAAAAAAATATTTAATATCTTATTTTTATCTCAAATATCAACCGCGTTACCAGCCTCAACCATTGCATCAAAAGCTTGGATAGACTCAAGTTTAATAAAGTCTTTTGGTTTAAACTTAAATGATTATTTTAAATTTAATTTAATTATACTGGTTTTATCAACAATTATATTTATTTTTTTTTATTTTACTTATACTTATTTAAATACAAATTTGTTAATTTTTGAATTTATTATATTTTTATTCGCAATTTTAACTTGCTTTAAATTAGAAAAATTTAAAAATTATTTTTTTTGTCTTTCTTTATTTATCGCTAATTTATTACTTAACATTTTTATTTCTTTTGTGATTATCTATTATATCAGACCAGATTTATTGGATAACAATTTTTTAAATATTTTTTTATCAAGTCTTATTTCTATTTATTTGAATCTAATATCAATTCTACCTTTAAATATTGGATATTCACAAATGGTACATGGTATTACATTTAACTATTTTTCATTACCTCATGGATTGGCTATTACAATTGCTACAATTAAACAAATTTGCGATGTTATACTTATTTTAATAACTTTTATTATTTATAAAAATAAATTTTTTTCAAAAAAATTTTTATAAAAAAAATAAATTATTTTATTCCAATTATGCCTATAAAATTAAACCATTTAAAGAAAACATCATTTTTCTTAAAGCCAATCTCATTTAACTGTAAATTGATTTCATTTGCACTAAGTAGATTCATGCTTGATCTTAATAATTTAGACTTGTTTAATATTTGTGCTGGATTTAAGTGTTTTTGAAGTTTAAAATCGAAATAAACTTGATTGAATATATCCTCAAAAGCTGAGTTGGAAGATCTTATTTTATCAACAAAAATAAATCCCCCACCTTTGTTTAGTGATTTATATATTATTTTAATTAGTTGTTTTCTCTGTTTGAAATTCAAAAAAGGAAAAGTCAAAATAGACAATACTAAGTCATTGTTTTTAAGATTTTTAATTTTAGTTAAATCTTTTTTATCATAAATTATTTTTAAATTTTTATTATTAATTTTTTTATTTTTTTTTTTAGCAATTTCTAACATTTTAGAACTTTGATCAATTCCAATTAATTCAATTTTGTTATTTAATTTCAAGTTAGCTATTTTGTTTATAGTTTCTCCTGTTGAACAACCTAAATCATACATTCTTGTTTTTTCTTTTAAAAACCATTCACTTAAAGACACAACATAATTTTGAATATCCACATAATGTGGAACAGATTTGATTACATGACTATCAAAGTTTTTGGAAACTTTACTATTAAATTTCCAAGTGTTCTCTATTGCAATTAAGTTTTTATCAAGTGTTACTTTGCTCAAAAAAATATTTATGTTAAATATAAGGCTCAGATATAAACTTTATGATACAAAATACAATAAATTATTTTTTGGGTATTCTTGGCTTTAAAATTGCAAAAAAATTAAATCACTCTATTCTAAAAAAAACATTTTTGGAGAGATTTGAATCTTGTAAAAATTTAAGTTCCAAGAAAGTAGAATTTTTTTTAACTTTAGAAAATATTTTAGATTACTTGGTAAGTAATAAAATAGATGGCGAAATTGTTGAGTGTGGTGTATTTAAGGGTGCAAATTGCAGATTTATATGTGATTATTTAAAAACTAACGGTCTTGAAGACAAAAAAATTTACTTATACGATACATTCGAAGGTATGCCTAGAGCATCATCTGAAGATATAAATATAAATTCAAAAAAAAATTATAATGAATTTCTAGATAATAATTCTAAAAGTTCCAGTTTAAAGAATTTTTATAGATATGAAAATATAAATAATGTGGAAAAAAATTTGCTTTCTACGAATTATGATAAAAATAAAATTTTCTTTATAAAGGGGCTCGTAGAAGAGACAATACCAAAGAAAATTCCTGAAAAAATATGTTTACTTATCTTAGACACTGATTATTACAAATCAACTAAACATGAATTAAATCACCTATATCCACTATTAATAAAAGGAGGCATAATAATTATTGATGATTATGGAACTTGGTCAGGTGTAAAAAAAGCTGTAGATGAATATTTTGATCATTTAAATGATTTTAAATCTTTCATAGATCATAAAACGATATTTTTAATTAAAAGTTAATAAAAAAAATTAAATTATTTTTTTAGTATTCATTAATTTTGTGAAACAATAACTTGAAATCATTATTATAAATGGCCAAATATATAGCCTGTAACGTAAATCATAGTCAATGAACGTAAGTATTATGAAAATTGAAATAACAGATAAACATCCAAAAGAAAAATTTAAAAAACTTCTATTAAATTTATTTTTTGAATAAATAAAAGTAATTATGGGTAAAAATATAAATGTAAAATAAACCACTTTGTAGAGTTTATGTATAAATGAATATTGCTCGAAATATATAGAAAATAAACTGATAAATCTTAAAAAATAAATTTTAAATATTGAAAAAAAATTTTCAAATTCAATATAATATCTATCATCTACTATGTTGCCATCATAAAGGGTTTCAATAAAGATATAATTTATAACATTAAATATATAAAAATTTAAGTTATAATCAAAATAAATCATAATAAAAAAAATTGATATAAGAAGAATATAAAATGAAGAATAAAGTGAAAAAAACAGAAAGTTTTTTCTCTTTTTGTAAAAAAACAAAAATAATAAGATAAATAATATAAAAACTGACTGAGGTTTTAAAAGTAAAGCAAGCAAAAATATCAAGATTGAGTAAGTGTATCTATTTTTAAGAAAATAATAGGCACTCATCATCATAAGTGAAATCAATAATAAATCAGTTAATGCAAATCTTGTCCATTGCAACATCTCAAAATTAAAAAAAAATAAAGCTAAATAAAAGAAATATTGAATATAATTTTCAAACTTGATGTTAAAATGAAATAAAATTTTTTTTGAATAAATCAAAATTAAAAAAAATGATACCAGATTTAAACATTTGTAGTAAAATTCAAAATTATTAGTTAATGAAATAAATTTAAAAACTAAGTAAGAAACCAAATAAAGTGGTTCCTCTACTTCAATTATAGAGCCTATATTTGAAATATTTTTTGATACTCTTAAAAAGGTTTTTGAGTCTGGTGACAATTGTAGTTCGGTAAAAAGAATTAAAGTAAATGATAAAAAAGTAATTAAAATAAATAAGATTTTATTTTCATATTTAAGCATATTATATTATTTATAGTTTTGTATTAACTTCCAAATTTTTTTGTTAGTACTTGTAAACCCACCATAAATAAATTTTCTCCAGCCCTTTGCATCAATAATTTTTGATACGGAATGATAAGATTTTTCATTGGATAAAAAAAATACAGCTTTATTTTTTTTTGGCTCAATAGATTTAATTATATTAAATTTTTCGTCGTTAATTAAAAAGTTGCCGCCAGTCCCTCCAATATTTTCTTGATCCTCTAAATAAACAAGAAATGCCAATATTGTACCATCACTATCTCTGTGAGGATCTCTAAAATACCCATTAGATGCGCTAGAAATATCAAATCTTAAATACAAACTATGATCGTTGACATTGTAATTATAAATTAAATTTTTTGTTTTTTTTTTAAAAAAATCAAAAAAATTTGTATTTGGAATTCTTTGAGTAATTTCTTTTAAAAAATAAGATATATTAAATTTTAACCAATTCTTTTTATAAAAATTATTATGATAATTAAAAGCATAGAGTTTTTGATTTTGTTCCTTATTTTCCAATAATAAATTTAGTATATCTTCATAAAATTCGTACTTGTTTATTCTATTATAGAATTCGAACCAAAAATTATTTTGCTTTAAATAATCATAAAAATTAGGATTATCATTTGACAAAAATCTTCTATTTACCATCGTTTTTTTAAAATTTATGATTTGTTCTTTTTTAGGAAATTCATTTAAAATATTTTGTAAAAATATTTGATCAAAAAAATTTTCTATAACAATAAATGGAAATGGATAATCATATTTATCGTACTTTGTTAAATTTATCATACTTATTTAATAATTAGTTATCTTATAAATTAAAACAATGAATACAGATAAAAACAGATGCAAAAATGAAAGAAATATATTTCTATTATACCTTCTCATAGTTAAAAATTTTTCATGAAATTGTTTCAATGAATGATTGTGAGACAAGCTGTTATTGTGTCTTCTAAAATATGATAGATTTTCTTTAATTTTAAGGGGTTTAGAAATATTAATCATTCTTAACCACATATCGTAATCCATATTGTAATTCAATTTTTCACTAAAATTTCCTACTTTTTTAAAAAATGTTTTTCTCCAATAAACAGATGGTTGGGAAATAATATTATTTATACATAATAAATTGAAATTAATTCTGGTAAATAAATTTTTTTTGTAAATATTTATAGCTTTATTCAAAAAATTTTTGTTACCAATATTTTCGCAAAGACCTATAATCCACTCATAATTAGGCAAACTTTCAAAATTTTTTTTTATTTTAAATAATGCATCAAAAGCAAGCATATCGTCACTATTTAAATAAGTTAAATATTTTCCTTTGGCTTTTTGAAAACCAGAATTCAATGCTTTCGAAAGTCCTATTTGATCATTTAAAACTATTTTAGAAATATTTTTTTGTTCAAAATTATTTATAATTTCGATTGTTCTATCAGTAGATCCCCCGTCTGAAAAAATACATTCTATATTTATCTCCTGATTTTGTTTTCTTATTGAGTCTAAAGTTTTTTCAAGGAATTTTTCACTGTTTAAAGTCGGAATTACTATAGAGAAATCTACTTGCACAGTTAATCTTCTTTATCATTTTTTTTTGATAAATTATCTATTTGAGTTTTAATAACTATATCTTCGAGTTTATTATTTAAATCACTTATTTTTTTCAAAAGACTTAGAATTAAAAATAAAAATATTAAAAAAGTTGCAAATATTAAAAAATTGACTGGACTAATTATTCCAATGTAATTTGAGATTGATCTTATAAAATCTATATTTAAACTAGCAATTGATAAAATTAGTAAAATTATAAGCCAAATTAGAGTATTCTCTAATCTTACGAACTTTTTCTTAACAAGATATATTGGTAAGATAAATAAAAAAATTGTTGCTATGTATTTAATCATTTTTTGTTCATTATATAATTTAAAATATATAAAAAAGTAACAAGTATAAAATCTAAGCCTTTAAAATAATTTAAACTAGAATCTCCATAATATCTTCTTCTTTGATCAATATTGATCGTTTGATGTGTTAATTTTTTTGCACATAATTCAATAATTATTTGAGGCTCAGGATAATTAATGAGATTAGTTTTTGATATAACTTTCATAGATTCATAATTTAAACCCATCATACCACAATTATAATCATTAAATTTTAAATTAAATAATTTATTTATAAAAAAATTTAATATTTTTTTAGAAAATATTTTAAAAAACTTCTCTTTATAAAATATGTTTCGTTGACCTATAACAAAATCTTTATGTTTTAGTATAGAAAACATATTTTCTAAATATATTGGATTGTGTTCACCATCAGAGTCTATTCGACATATATTTTCATAATTATTTTTAATTGCAAAATTAATTGCCATTCTCATACAATGACCAATACCAAAATTATTTTTCAAATTAATAATAATTATTTTTAAGAATTTTGACTTAAATTCTAAAATATTTTCCGAACCATCATTTATTATTAAAATATCGAAATTATAATCATTTAATTTATAAATCTCATTTAAAACTTTTTCACAATTTTTAGTATCGTTATAACAAGGTATGAATAATAAATTTTTCAATTTAATTACTAAATATTTTTATTAAGAATTTTTTTTGCTAATATAAGATCTTTTTTTGTATCAATTGCCAGTTGAGATCCTTTTCCATGTATCATTTTAATATTTATTCCTTTTTCTAGAAATCTCAGAATTTCAATATCTTCATAATTCTCTAGTTCTGTTTTTGTATTATTTTTTCCAAATTTACGAAGTATTTCTTTTGTAAAACCATAAACACATATTTGTTTGTAACTTTTATTAAAATGATATTTTTTACTAGAAGGAATTGGAGCCCTAGAAATATATATTAATTCTTTTTTTTCATTTAATACTACTTTAGGAACCGACTTAGAAAAGAAATCCTCTTTTTTTGTAATTTTACCAAAACAATTAATAACTGAGTATTTCTTTTTTTTAATTTCTTTACAAACATTAATAATGTTTTCTGGATCTAAAAAAATTTCATCTGCTTGTACATTGATAATATATTTTTTTTTTAATTTTTTAGATGCTTCACTTATTCTATCTGTCCCTGTCAAACATTTTTGTGAAGTTCTAATAAATTTAATTTTTTTTTCTATACAAAATTTTTGAATTTTAATGTCTGGTGTTGCTACAAAAATAATCCTCTCATCTACTTTTTTTTTACAAAGATTATAAACATGCTCTAAAATTGTAATACCATTTATTTTTTTCAAAACTTTATTTGGTAACCTAGTTGATTTAGTTCTCGCAGGAATTATTAAAGAAAAATTTTTATTATAAAATTTTTTACTATTCATGAGAATTAAATATATTTCATTTTTTTGTTATTTTCTTTAAAAAATATATTTGTTAATACTGGATTATCTTTTGCTTTTCTTTTTACTCTTAAAATGATGTTACTTGATGATTTTGCTAAACATTTTTTCCTAATTCTAAAAGACCAACTAACATCCTCACCTTCTTTATTATCTAAAAAGTCTGAAAATAACTTTTTGCAGATAAAGTTTTTTTTAAAGATATATGTGGTCCCATGAAAATACATGTAACTAGAATTTTTCAAATTATATGAGGCAAATGACTTACCAACACTAGGTAAATCAATGTACATCCAATCGAGATATCTTTTTTTATCTGTTGTAAGTAACCTTGGGCAAATAAGGTCATAAATTTCAATTTCTTTATTTAAATTTTGCAGATCAATTTTTATTGGTATTGTGTAATCTAGTGTCATAAAAATATTACGATATTTGCACTTTGATATTCCTAAATTTCTTTTAAATCCTAAAGTAAAATTGGATGAATTTAAATTAACGATTTTAATTTTATTTTTATTTAATATTTTAATTTTCGAGTAATCACAAATAACTATAATTTCATATTTTGTTTTTTTGAATTTTTTTTTATAACTAAGGATATTTCCTAAAATTTTTTTGTCTAAAGTTGTAGTTAAAAAAACTAAAGACCAACCCTTTAAATTTTTTTTACTAAAATTGAGTTTAAATCTGTTTTTAAGAAAGAAATTTTTTAATTTCCAAATATTTTCTCTAAAATAAAAAACAAACGTAATACTTAAAAACTTTTGTGCAAAATAATTATAAGTAAGAAAAGATATTATTTTATCAAAATTCACAATAGATTATTAATCTAATGCTTTCGTAATTTCTTCAACCATTTTTTTTGCGTCTGCAAATAACATTAGTGTGTTTTCTTTATAAAATAAATCATTGTCTATACCAGCATAACCTGGGGACAAACTTCTTTTTACAAATAAAACTGATTTTGTTTTTTCTACATCTAAAACTGGCATACCATAAATTGGACTTTGTGGATCAGTTTTGGCGACTGGGTTAGTTACATCATTAGCTCCTATAACAAAAGCAACATCTGCATTTGCAAAATCACTGTTGATCTCCTCTAATTCAAAAACTTCATCATAAGGCACATTGGCTTCTGCCAGAAGTACATTCATATGCCCTGGCATTCTGCCAGCAACTGGATGTATCGCATATGAGACTTTTATGTCATTTTTTTTTAAAGTGTCTACCATTTCTCTTAAAGCATGTTGAGCTTGTGCTACTGCCATTCCATAACCAGGAACAATTATAACTGATGAAGCATTTTTCATCAAAAAAGCTGCATCATCTGCATTACCACTTTTTACTGGTCTTTGCTCTTTACTCTGTTGGCTACTGGAAGTTTGATCTGTTGCTCCAAAACCACCTAAGATTACATTGAAGAATGATCTATTCATCCCCTTACACATTATATATGAAAGTATTGCTCCAGATGATCCTACTAAGGCGCCAGTAATAATTAAAGCGGTGTTTTCTAAAGTAAAACCAATACCAGCTGCTGCCCAGCCTGAATAAGAATTCAACATTGAAATTACAACAGGCATATCAGCACCACCAATGGGAATAATTATTAAAAACCCAATCAAAAAAGAAACTGCAATTAATATCCAAAATAAATTAGATGACTGTGTAGAACAAAGATAAATTGTCAAAATTACAATTAATATTAATAATAATGCATTTACTAAATGCTGACCTTTAAATGTTATAGGAGCACCAGACATAATTCCCTGTAATTTCAAGAATGCTATAATAGAACCAGAAAAAGTAATTGCACCGACTGCTGCTCCGATGGCCATTTCTATTAAACTAGCTAATTTAATATTTCCTGGAGTCCCGAGGTTAAAAGCTGCAGGGTTTATAAATGCAGAGATAGCAACAAATACTGCTGCTAGGCCAACTAAACTATGAAAGCCTGCTACTAATTCTGGCATTGCAGTCATTGGAATACGGTATGCTATAAATGCTCCAATGCTACCACCAATAGCCAAAAACATTAGAACATAAATAAACCCAGAGCTAAAATTACCAACAGAAAGAAATGTAACTGTTACAGCAATAACCATTCCAATTATTCCAAATAAATTTCCTTGTCTTGAAGTTTCAGGAGATGACAGGCCTCTTAAAGCTAAAATAAATAAAACACCAGATACTAAATATAAAATTGCAGATAAATTTGCAGACATTAATTATTTATCCTTTTTCTTTTTTTTATACATTGCTAACATTCTTTGGGTGACTAAAAATCCACCAAAAATATTAACGGCAGCTAAAATTATTGCTAAAAATCCATAAATACTAGATGATGAAAAAACTACTCCATCACTTCCAGACAAAGCTGCTATTATCGCACCTACGATGATTACTGAAGAAATTGCATTGGTAACTGACATTAGAGGAGTGTGTAAAGAGGGTGTTACACTCCATACAACATAGTAGCCAACAAATATTGACAATATAAATATACTTAATCTGAATATAAAAGGATCTATTTCCATAATACTACTTAATAAGTGTTTTCTCTATTATTTCATCTTCTAAATTAATATTTAATTTCTTATTTTCTTTATCTTGTAAATTAGAGATAAAATTAAATACATTTTTAGAATATAAATTAGAAGCTGATACGGGTAATTTATTTAATATATTTGCCTCACCCAGAATTTTAACACCATCTTTTTCCACAATTTTATCAACTTCAGTAAATACAGTATTTCCTCCTTGAACTGCTGCTAAGTCATAAATAACTGAACCTTGTTGTAAATTTTTAAACATTTCCTCTTTAATTATCTTTGGAGCTTCTCTACCTGGGATTAAAGCTGTACAAATTATTATATCGATTTTTTTTAATGTTTCTGAAAGTAATTCTTCTTGTTTTTTTTTAAATTCATCAGAAGCTTCTTTTGCATAACCACCTTCCGTTTCTAAATTCTCAGATCCCTCAACAGTAAGAAACTTACCACCTAAACTTTCAACTTGTTCTTTAGAAGCCATCCTGACATCAGTTGCAAAAACTATAGCTCCCATTCTTTTTGCTGTAGCAATAGCTTGTAATCCAGCAACTCCAGCTCCAACAACCAATACTTTTGCTGCAGGAATTGTTCCGGCTGCAGTCATCATCATTGGAATTGCTCTTTCATAAACTTGGAAAGCTTCTACCACAGCTTTATAACCTGCTAGGTTAGCTTGTGATGATAAAATATCCATTGATTGCGCTCTTGTAATTCTTGGTAGCAACTCTAAAGAAAAACAATTTATTTTTTTTGACTTTAAATTCTCTAATTTTTCTTTATTTACAAAAGCGTTTAATGAACCAATCAAAGTTTGATTTGCTTTAAATAATGATAATTTTTCATCAACAGGTAATCCTAATTGAATAACAATCTCAGAATTTTTAATTATTTCTTCTTCATTATCCAGAAAATTAACCCCTAGGTTTTTATAATTTTCATCATTAAAGCCTAAGTGAGTTCCATAATTATTTGGTAGTGTTAAATTAAATCCTAAATCGATATATTTTTTTGCAATTTCTGGAGTTATTGCTATTCGCTTTTCAATATCTCGATTTTCTGAAACTGAGGATAAATTCATAATAAAATTAATTAAGATATTATAAAAGAAATATCGCCATTAAAACTAAAACTAAGATTACTGCGACAGTTCCCCACAAAACGAATTTTGTAAAATTATTCCAAGTATTTTTATGGTTTTCGTTATCCATAAAAATTATTTTTGTCTTGCTTTAAATTTTGGGTTTGTTTTATTAATTATGTATACTCTTCCTCTTCTACGAACTAACTTAGAGTTAAGATCTCTTTTTTTAATTGATTTAAGTGAACTTTTTATTTTCATAATTTACGGCTATTTAAACTATGTCTATTAAAACTTCAAACATATTATTTAAAAAAAGATTATAAATATTAATCTTTATATAGAAAAAACCCAAAATTTAGAAATAATGATGTGTATTTAATTTAAAACTAAATAACTAATCTAAATCTTGAAATTTATAAGATATTTTTAATTATTTTTAACTTGTTTGTTGATTGTCCACAAAAAAATTCCCAGAGGATAAAAATATATTATTGACAACCAATTATTAAAAAAATTACCACTAGGAACTAATGGCCACAAAGTAAGATAAAATGAAATTAAGAAACAAATTTGATAATCTTTGTAAATTGGTTTATTAGCCAAACATCCCTTGTAATGATAAAATAGTCTCATATTCAAATATATAAAACATATCAAAACAATTAGAAAACCAATAATTCCTGTTTCAGATAATAATTGAATATATGTACTATGAGGGTGAGGGCTGCAAGTATAATCAGAAATATAATATTCCTTCTCACTGCAAAAAACTCTAAAATTTTTTACTCCAACACCAGATATTGGATTATTTAAAAACATTCTTACCCCTGACACATAATGTTCGTGATGTTGTTTTGAAATTATGTAGTATTTATTTTCTTGATTTTTTGAAGCTAAAATTTTTTCTAAAGTAACATTAATAACTCTCTCTTTTATCGGGCTAGAAAAAGCTATAATTAAAAAACAACATGCAAAAGAAAAAAAAATTATTTTTCTTATTATTTTTTTATTCTCATAAATAAGAACAAAAATTAAGACTAATAATAACAATGTTAAAAAAAATGCTGTTCTTTCTCCAGATATTAAAACTAAAAATAATGAAGCTAAAATCACAAAGCAAAATGTAAACTTTTTATCATTTGAAAAATTACAGACAAACATTAGTCCAATCAAAAGAGGGAGCATTCTTGCAATGAAACTTCCTAAAATTAATTCATCACCAAATAAACTTGATACCCTGGGTCCAGGATATTTTAAATCCCAACTAAGTATATTTTTTCCAGTAAAATATTGTAAAAAACCATCAAAAATTAAAATCATAAAAATTATAAGAAGACTATAAAAAATCTTTTTTATAAGTTTTGCATCTTGATTTAGAAAGTAAGTTAAAGCCAAACTAAATAATCCGAACCTAATATATGTAAATGAAATTCTTAAAGAATCATAATTTTGATTTTGAGATAAGCTGTTTATAATTAAGTAAAAGTAAAATATTAAAAATACGTAATAAAATTTATTTTTAAAGATTTTAAAATTTTTTTCTTTAAATAATAATATTAGAAAAATTATTGAGATTAATGTAACAGCTAAATCACTTAAGAAAGGTCCTGTTACTAAAAAAATTGGAATTAAGTAAATTAAATGTTTTGGTAATGAGAATAATATAAAATTTTTTATCACTTAATTTTGTATTATTATCTTAAATTTGAATTAATAAAATATTATCTTAAAAAATTAACATCATATAAGACTAAATAATTATAGATTAATTTAGCTAAATAAGTTTTATTTTATAGGATTTAATTTAATCTTTAATTTAAAAGCCTGGCAACGACTTACTCTTCCATGTCTTAAGACAAAGTACCATCAGCGCTGAAAGGCTTGACTGCCGAGTTCGGAATGGATCGGGTATTACACTTTCGCTATAATTACCAGGCATCGTGTTTATACAAAAATAAAATAAAATGTCAAAAAAAATTAATTTTTTTTCTTGAAAGATAATATGTTCCTGAAAAAAAACATGTAAATTGAACTATTAAAGCTATCAGCGCATCTATATTAAAAACTTGAGTAAATATAAAAGGCAGGAAACTTAAAGAAATATAGATAAGAATTGTAAAAAATAATTGGTATCTTTTAAATAATAAATGATGAAAATGATTTAAATCTTTAGAAAATGGACTTTTTCTATTAGTTATCCTTATACAGAAAAGTCTTATCATATCTAAGATGGGGATTGCAACTAATGATAAATACGAGAGAGAATATATAGAATTATCTCTCTGATTATTTAAGTAAAGAATTAGATATGGAAACAATGCCGCTAACATTAGTGATCCTGAATTACCAAAGAAAAGCTTATTTTTAAAATTTAAAAATGTTACGAATGATAAACATAGAATTAAATAGAATATAAAATTGTACAGCTCAATTTTCATTTCAAAAAAGAGTAACAAAATTATTAAGAAACATACTGAGTAAGTTCCAAAAATACCGTTTATGCCATCTAAAATTGAAAGAGAGTAATGATATGCAAGAAAACTAAGGATACTAAAAATTAGGGCCAATGAAACAATACTTAACTCTAATGAAAAAAAATTATTTTTAAATATTAAAATGTTAGTTTGAAAAAAAGCTACATTTTGAAACAATAAAATATTAAAAAAAGTTATTATAAATAATTTTTTTTGTGGATTGATATGTAGAATATCATCTACAAGACCTACAAGAAAAGCAAAAGTAAAACCTATTACAAATATTATTATTGACTCATTTACTATACTTTTATCTAAAATATTTATAAAATTAAAAATAAGGTAAATTATAATTGATGAAAAAATTAAAGGTCCTCCAGTTAAGGGTATGGTATTAGAATGAATTTTATTATTTCCAGGTCTATCTATTAGCTTTATTCTTAAAATAAATCTTAAGAATTTTTTTTCGAGGACAAAATAAATACCAACCTGGAGTAAAACTAAGAGTAATAACTCCCTATAATGCATAATTTTTATACCACTTTACAAATCTTTTGATACCGTCATTAATTTTAACAGTTTTATTTAATAATTTATATTTTTTAAGACTGCTTAGATCGGCCTCAGTTTGTTTGATATCACCCATTTGTAAACCTACAAAATTTTTTTTTGCCTTTTTACCACAATATTTTTCTATTAATTGAATTAATTTTAACAATTTAATTTTTCCGCCGCCAGCAACGTTTAATATTTCAAAACTTCTATTTTTGAAAATTTTTTCAAATTTTTTGTTTATTATGAGTTTTACAAAGATATCTTTTATAATATCAATGTGTGTGAAATCTCTAATATGATCACCTCTATTAAAGATTGTAATTGGCTTACCTGACAAAATATTTTTTGTAAACTTAAAAATAGACATATCTGGTCTACCAAATTCACCATAAACAGTAAAAAATCTTAAACCAAGTGCACTAATCTTAAAATATTTAGAATAGGAGTATGCTAAGTTTTCGTTGAATATTTTAGATGAAGAATAAATTGTTAAAGGAGAATTTGTTTTATTTTTTTCAGACCAAGGAAAAGTCTTAATATCTCCATAAACTGAACTTGTTGAAGCAAAAATCAGTTTATTTATTTTCTTTTTTTTCAAAAAACTTAGTAAATTTGAAAATCCCACAATATTACTTTTAATATAACTCTCTGGATTTTCGAATGCATATCTTACACCTGCTTGTGCTGCCAGATTAATGACTAATTTAATCTTATATTTAGATATTTTTTTAAAGTTAGATTGATTTGATAAATCAACTTTGAAAAATTTAAAATTTTTATATTTTTTAAGTATACTAAGGCGTTTTAATTTAAGTTTTTTATCATAATAATTGTTTATATTGTCAATACCTATACAATGCTCATTATTCTTTAATAATTCTTCTGCAACATGGAAACCTATAAAACCAGCAACTCCTGTTATAAGTATTTTATTTTTTAATTGTTTCATAAAAACTTTTATTTATTTTACTGTCAGAAAATTTTACTAAATTTTTTTTTGAATTTTTTGAGAAATTCATAAAATGTTTTTTATTTTTTATCATCCAAATAATTTTGTTAGCTAAATCAATTTCATTTTTTTTTTTAAAAAAAAGACCATTCTTATTTTTTTTATTTATTAAAAATTTGTGTCCCGGTATATCAGATAATAATAGAACTTTACCATAATTCATTGCCTCTAAAGCCGTTTTAGGCAAGCCTTCTCTATGTGAAGGCAAAATAAAAACATCTTTATTGTAAAAAATTTCACTTAAATTTGGTTCATAAGTTGTTTCTTTAAAATAACAATTTTTTATATTTGAGATAGTATTTAAAAGATCAGATTTATTGTAACTAGTAGGATTGTTATCAAACAAACCATAAAAATAAAATTTACAAAAATTTTTATACCCTTTAGAGTTAACCAAATTAATTGCATTAATTAAATCCGAAAGACCCTTATCGCGATTTAATCTAGAATAAAACACAAAATTTACTCTCTTATTATTTTTACTTAAAATTTTTCTATTATTTAATTTTATCCCAGAGCCTAAGATAATTTTAGTTTTAAAATGAAATTTTTTTTTTATTAAAAAATTTCTATCATTTTTATTATAAAAAACAAAAAAAAAATTTTTCTTTGAAATTATAATGTTAAATAAAAATTTGATTAAAAACA
>CACENW010000002.1:0-27500 GCA_902560805.1 uncultured Pelagibacteraceae bacterium
TTTATCATTTCTTATAAAATTTTGTGAAGAAATAAAGTAAGAAATAAGAGTCAAACTTAAAACTACATTGTATGGAAAAGTATATCTCATATATGTAAAGAAATTACTTGTAACCAAATCTATAGATAATAACAAAGGCGTAAATAACATAAAGATGCTTATCATTAACAATAATTCTCTATATTTTTTATTTCTGAATAAATGATAAAAAGCATACATCATTAAGATAAATATCGTTAATTTAAAAATTGAAAATATAATTATAAGCTTTTGCGAATTAAATAAAATTGGCATGTAAAAACCTTTTAAAATTGAAAAAGGTATCTGTTTTAAAACCGAGAAAGCAGATTCATATTCAAATGCGTTTATCAAATTATTGTTGTATTTTTTATTTTTATCGAAAAAAAAGTTTTCGCTCAAAGTTGCTCTTTTTATTGATGATATTCTGTGAAAAAAATTATTTAATTGTTTGCATAAATTATGGTTTATTTCGTAACAGTCTAAATAAATATAACTGTGAACGGAAACTTTTTCTGGATTAGGTTCTGCAAAATATAAAGTGCCTATATTTTTATATATATATCTATGAGTATCTGAATAATATATTTGCTTTTCTATTTCACTTGATGTTAATGAATTTTGTTTCGTATTTTCAGAAACTCCAGAAATATATTTATCTACTTCAGCTTTATCGATCTTTGTTGGTAAAAGCGACATAATATAATTTGGTTTAGAAATATAAAATCCAATCACAATGATTTGAAGAAAGAATAGAAAATAAAAAAATTTTTGTTTTTTAATAACTAGAATTACAAATGCTAATATTTGAGATAAGAAGAATAATACAATGTACTCATACTTAAAATTTAATATAAAGGTAAATGCCAAAAAAATTAATATAGTTAATAAGATAAAACTTTTTAAATTCACTTTCTTCAAATAAAAATAAACAAAATTATAAATTAAAATTACGAAAGAAAGTAATATTATTGGCTCTTTATAAAATGAAAGATAATAAATAGTAAATAAAGGTAAAGAAAAAACATTTAAAGAAATTAATAACAACAAAATATTAGTTAGATTTGGAAAAATCAGCTTTAGAGTGTGAGAGATAAAAAAAATAGTTACTATTAATACTAAGAAATTTAATCCAACTATAAAAAAATATGTATAGCTTAAATCGTTAAAAAATAAATTATAGATATAAGAAAGTATTTTAACATTTTCAATTGCTTTAATGTCTGTTTGTTCTAAATATGTTAAAAAAAGGAGTTTTTTTCCATAATCATTTAGTAAGTCCAGTTCCCCGTTCAAAAAAAATGTTTCTAAAGATCGTGACCTTTGTTTTATTATTTGATTGAGCTGATAGGCATTATGTTCCTCTATAATTTCATTTCTTAATTTATCAATTAGAAGAAATTTATTTAAACTTGTAATATATGTTAAGCTATCTGGTTCAAAATAATAAAGACTTGAAGTATCATGGTCAAAATCGATTTTTTCACAAATATTTTTTAACTGCTTATGGATTTGTCTTGTTTTTTCTTTATTATTTTCCATGAAGTAATAAAAATCTCTATTACAATGGAAATAAACTTCTGATGTTTTAAGTGTATCATTATACATTTCATCAGCAGCAATTTCGGGACTCCATTTTTTTATATAATTATTTAAAAATACTACTGATAAAGATAAAGAAAATAATAAACTAATGACTAATATATTCTTTATATTTATTAAACCATTTGAAAAATACATAAAAGGACCAAACTTGATAAGATAATTTATAATCATTATGTATAAAAAATCTATTTAATATTTTTTCAAATTCATTAATTCGTATAAATTCTAATCTATAATCATTTTTAATTTCATAAAATCCTTCAATAATCTGTGTCTTTAATTCACCAAGCAAATAACTTTCTAATGGGAATGCAAAACCTTTTTTTTGCCTAGAGATTAGTTGCTTAGGTATTTTTTTATCTATTAATTTTTTAAGTATTTTTTTTTTGGAAAAAATATTAATATTTTCATTCACACTTGTGTTACTTATATAATTATAAATACTTTTATCTAATAATGGAGATCTTGCTTCAACACTGTAAAACATTGATGATCTGTCAACTTTTGTTAAAATATCATCAACCAAATAATTATTAATATCAAAATTTCTCAAATCTAAAATGTTATTTACCTTTTCATCAAAGAAAAAATTTTGATTATTTGTAAAATTTTTATTAACAGATAATTTCAAGAAGCTTTCATAAATATTATTTTTATTAAAAAAAATACCTGAAAATTTTTGGATTTTATTTTGCGTAATGTTTAATTTTTGAAATAATTTTTTACCTAAAAAATTTTTTTCCATAAAATCTATAAAATAATCAAACAACTTTTGAGTTTTATTGTTTATTAAAAAATTTTTTTGAAAAAAAGTTTGCCAAATCAAAAACCACTGATACCTATTGTATCCATAGAATATTTCATCTCCACCATCACCAGTTATGCAAACTTTAGAAAATTCAGAAACTTTTTTAAAAATTAACATTGTTGGAATTTGAGAAGAGTCTGCAAAAGGCTCATCAAAAGCATCTGGAATTTCATAAATTATTTGATCCAGCTCATCTTTGTTAAAATAAATTGTATTATTTTTTAGTCCATAATAATTTGCAATTTTTTTACTATCCTTGCTTTCATCAAACATTTGCTCTTTGAAACCTACAGTAAAAGTTTCAACTGTTTTATCAATTTTAGATGCATAATAACTAACCAATGAGCTATCAATACCGCTTGATAAAAGAATACTAACAGGTACATCAGATACGAGTCTTTTTTGAACACTATTATGGATTAAATTATCCAAATAATTATAATTCAACTTGAAATTATTTTTTTCTTCAATTTTTTCTTGATGAATTTTTTCTGTCACTATTTTCCACTCATTTAAGTCAAATATCATTAATGTGTTTTGGCTTATCTTCTTAATATTTTTAAAAATTGAGAATTTATTAGGACAAAAGCCATAATTAAAATAATGATCAAGGGAATCTGGGCTTATTATTTTTTTAATTTTCTTATTTTTTATTATTGGCTTAAGTGTTGACGAAAAAAAAAAAAAATCATCATCAAAAAAATAATAAATTGGTTTTTTGCCAAAGAAATCTCTTGAAAGATAAAGCTTGTTTTGTTGGGTATCATAGATTGATATTGCATACATGCCCTGGATATCTTCCAAAGCTTTTTTTACTCCAAAAGTTGAAATATATTCTACCAATACCTTAGTATCTGATCGTGAAGAAGATCGATCCAAATAAGTAATTTTTTTAGCAAGATTTTTGAAATTATATATTTCACCATTAAATAAAATTATAAATCGTTTATTATTAGAAATAGCAGGCTGATCTCCATTAGTTGAAAGATCAATAATGGAAAGTCTTAAATGACCTAGATAAATTTTTTTATTTTCGCTTAAATAATAACCAAAATTATCTGGCCCTCTGTAATTAATTTCTTTGCTAATTTCAAACAAATTCTGAATTTCAAAATCACTTAAAATATTATTTTTGTTTATATTGCCAATTATTCCACACATGTAATTTGATTAACTAGATCAAGATATTTTTTTATTGTTTTTTTTTCGTCTGAAAATTCATTCAATCTTTTATATGAATTTTTTGATTTTGAAACCAGATTATTATCATTAAAAAGTAATTTTAATTTTTTGGATATAAGATAAGGGTTCCTTGTTTTAAAAACTAATCCATTTGAAGAATCTATCAGTCTCTGTATATCACCAGTTTTATAAGCAAGAATAGGTAAACCCAGAGCAAAGTATTCTAAAATTGCGTTTGGAAAACTCTCTGTTTCCGAAAAAAGAATTCCAAGTGAGAAATTTGGAAATTTAAAATTTAGGTCAAGTTTATTTATAAATTTTATTTTACTTAAAACTAATTTTTTTTTAGCATAATTGGTTAAATCCTTTTTAGATAAATCTTTATCTTCACCTAATAAAAAAACTTCAATAGGTAAATTTTTGAGACAACTTAAAGTATCTATAATAAGCTTATGGCCCTTATATCTATGAAAGTTGGCAATACATAGAATTTTAAAAATTTTATTTTTTTTTAGTAAGGTCTTACTTTTTTTTAGTAAATTTTTATTTTTTGGTTTAAAAATAAAATTATCAATTACTTGAATTTTATTTTTTGAAATATACTCTTTAAAAACTAAATCTTTTTTAGAACCATAAGAATTACAAATGAAAAAGTTTGTAAATTTATGCAAAAAAATTTCATAATTTTTGAATATAATATTTTTATGATAATAGTTTAAACTTCGTCTTAGAAGAATTTTTTTAATTTTTGGAAAAAATATCATAATTGTTCCAAAAAGAAAATAAGCTTTAGGAAGAACAAAAAAAACAATATTTGGTTTGATAAAAATAACTTGTTTTATAAAATGTAAAAAAAACAAAAATTTATTCAATTTAAAAATTTTAATATTATTTTTAAATTTGTATGAAATTTTTTCATTACCCAAAACAAAGATATAAATATAATGAAAATTTGAAAGATAATTTGATATGTAGTTTATTTGCTTTTCAGCACCACCTTTTTTTAGGTTATTTATACAAAAAAACAGTCTTAATTTTTTTTTATTAAATTTTGCCATTTTTGATAATTTTTTAAATTATTAAATAAAGGATTAGTTTTTTTTAGATTTTTTCTAATTAAAAGTATTCTTTTTTTGTTATTTACTAAATTGTAAATTTTATTTGATAAATCATCTGAATCATTGTTCTTAAAAATTACTCCATTTATATTGTTTTTAATAATTTCTTTTGGGCCATAATCACAATCAGAACTAATCGAAATAACTCCTGCGTTCATTGCTTCTACTAAAGAATTTGGAAAACCTTCGAACCGAGAGGATAATATATAAAAATCATAATTTTTATATATATTTAAAATGTTTTTTCTGACACCTTTTAAAAAAACACAATTATTTAAATTATAACTTAAAATTAAATTTTTAATAAAATTAGCCTGAGATCCAACTCCATATATATCACAAATAAATTTTATATTTCTTTTTTTCAATTTTGCTAATGCAGTTAACAAAACATCATAACCCTTTTGTTTTTCAAGCCTTCCAACAGAAATAAATTTGAGTTTTGATTTTAATTTATAATGTTTTTTGAATGCTATTTTTTCTGAAAATGTATTTACAATAACTCTAAGTTTATTTTTATTTATAAATTTATAATTTTTTTTAATAGCTTCAGTTTGCAATACTAAGAAATTAGAAAATTGATAAAATATAACTTTTAAAAATAGTAATAATATACGTCTTTCAGATTTATCAGGGTTATTTCTGTCAGATATTATTTTAATTTTTATATTTTTTAAAAATAAAGTTGAAATTAATACTGTCAAATTCATTGTTTCTAAAAATGAAATTATAATTTCTGGATTTATTTTTTTTATTTTTCTATTTAATACATAAACTCTTTTTATAAAATTTATAATTTTAAAAAAAAAATTGTTACTTTGATTTAATAAATTCAGGTTAAATAAATTTATTTTCTTAGATAATTTATAATGTGTATTCTTTTTTTTTTGAAATGTAACAATGGAAACCGAATTTCTTTTTGAAAAATAATTAGCTAGCAAACTAGCATTTCTCTCTGCACCTCCTGAAGATAAAGTTGAAATTATTATACAAATTTTCATTATAAGTTGAGATATAGTTAATAATATCATAATACATTCTACAAAATGAAAAATAAAGATATTTCAATTGCTGTTATTGGATTGGGCTATGTTGGTCTACCTCTTGCAAATGAATTATCAAAAAATTTTAATACAACTGGATTTGACACAAATGTAAAAAAAATTAAGGAATTAAAAAAAGGTATTGATAGAACAAATGAAATTTTATCAATAAATAAATCTTTAAAACTCACTTCAAATATTTTAAGTCTCACTAATTGTAATATTTATATTTTTTGCCTACCCACTCCAGTTAATAAAAATAAAAAACCTGATTTGAAAATACTAAATAATTCTTTAAAAAAAATTTCCAAGATCAGTAAGAATGAAGATACAGTTATAATTGAAAGTACATATTATCCAGGGGCAACTGAGATGTTAATTAAAAAATATTTTAAGAATAAAAAAATTAATATTGGATACTCACCTGAAAGAATTAACCCAGGTGATAGTAAAAATACAATTAAGAAAATAACAAAAGTTATATCGGCAAATAATAAAAAAACTTTAAATACAATGGAAAAGATTTATGGATCCTTAAATAATAAAAATATTTATAGAGCAAAAAATATCAGAGTGGCAGAAGCAGCAAAACTAATTGAAAATGTTCAAAGAGATTTAAATATAGGCCTAATGAATGAATTATCTAAAATTCTTAATAAAATAAATTTATCTGTTCATGATGTTCTAGATGCAGCAAACTCAAAATGGAATTTTTTAAATTTTAGACCAGGCCTTGTTGGAGGTCATTGTATTGGGGTTGATCCATATTATTTGAAATATCTTTGTGAAAAAAACAATTTTAGTCCAAAAGTTTTTATGGCAGCTAGAAACACTAATGAAAAAATGATTAATTACTATCACAAAAAAATTAGTAAATATTTAAATTCAAGCTCAAAAATCCTTTACTTAGGAGTTACATTCAAAGAAAATATAAACGATTTAAGAAACTCAAAATATTTAGACTTGTTGAATTTAATTTCAATAAAAAATAAAATTCACTATTATGATCCGTTAGTATATGATTTAAAGAACTCAAATAAAAATATTCTTAAATTTAAGATGCAGGTTTATGATGTAATCATATTTGCAGTTCCACATGATAAATTTAATAAATTTTTAAAAACAAATATAAATAATATTTTAAAAAAAAGTGGTGTTTTTATTGATTTGAACAAAAAATATCATTTTATTGACCAGGGAAAATACAAATATGTTACTCTATAAAAATATAACAATCTATGAATAATTATTTTAAACAAAAAAAAATATTGATAACTGGAGGCACAGGAACTTTTGGTAAAGCTTTTCTAAAATATTTATACAGTCTTAAATCAAATATGCCAAAAAAGATTGTTTTATATGCTCGAGATGAACATAAATTTAATGACATGATAAATGCAGGTTTAATTAAGACAAACACTAGATTATTAATTGGTGATATTAGAGATCAAAAAAGACTTGAGCTAGCTACAAATGGTATTGATATAGTTATTCATGCAGCCGCATTAAAACACGTAATATTTGCTGAATATAATCCAATGGAGGCTGTTTCTACTAACATAAATGGTTCAAATAATTTAGTGAATGCTTGTATCAAAAATAAAGTGAAAAAGTGCATGCTTGTATCAACAGATAAAGCAGTCAATCCAATAAATTTGTATGGATCAACTAAGTTATGCGCCGAAAAGATATTTGTGGCTTCTAATAACATTTCAGCTGGAAATACTAAATTTTCTATAGTTAGATATGGAAACGTTTTAGGCTCAAGAGGTAGTCTTATTGAAAAGTTAAAAATTGCAAAGAAAAATAATGATAAAAAATTTAATCTAACACACGAGGACATGACAAGGTTTTGGATTAAAATTGAAGATGCAGTAAATTTTGTTGCTCATTCTATTCAGAAAATGGAGGGAGGTGAAATTTTTGTCCCAAAAATGAAAAGTATGAAAATAATTGACTGTATCAAAACAATTTTGCCTAAAATAAAAATTAATAAAATTGGAATACTTCCAGGTGAAAAGATACATGAAAAACTTATACATGAAGAAACTAAGAATATTTTCGATTGTAAAAACTATTTTATTATATTACCTGAGTTCAAATTTTGGACCAAAAAAAAATATAAAATAACTGGAAAAAAAATAAATAAAGCCTTTGAGTATTCAAGTAATACTAATAAAGCTTGGATAAAAGGTAAAGAACTAGCAAAAAAAATTCTTTGAAAAAAAAATATACTTATTCCAAACAAAAAATTTATAAATCAGATATTTTAAAAGTAACTGAAACTTTAAAACATCATAATATTAGCAAAGGACCAATTATTAGTGCTTTTGAAAAAAAATTAATCAAAATCACACAATCAAAATATGCCATTGCAGTAAATAGTGGGACTTCAGCATTAATTACAGCATTAAAATCTCTTAATTTAAAAAAAAAAAGCTATGTAGCAGTTCCTAACATTACTTTTGTTGCATCAGCAAGTTCCGTACTTCTGTCAGGTTACAAAGTTAAACTAATAGATGTTGATAAAGATAGCGGATTATTTAAGATAAATTCATTTAAAAAAATAATCAATAAGTACAAAATTTCTTGTCTAATAAATGTTCACTTAAATGGAAACATAGATAATTTAAAAAAAATTTATTCAATTTGTAAAAAAAATAACATTAAAATTATAGAAGATGCCTGTCATGCATTTGGCACGTCATATAAAATTAGAGATAAAACCTATAAAGTTGGAGATAATTCATTCTGTGATATTTCTACACTTTCATTTCACCCAGCGAAATTAATTACTACAGGTGAGGGAGGAGCTATATTAACAAATGATAAAAAAATAAAAGATAAAGTAAATTTGTTAATCAACCACGGTTATAAATATCAAAAAATTAAAAAGGGGTCATATCATTTAAATTATTATAAAATAGAAAAACCTGGTTACAACTTCCGAATAAGTGATTTAAATTGTGCTTTAGGATTAAGTCAACTAAATAGATTCAAAGATAAAATTTCACACAGAAGAAAAATAGCTAAATTTTATGATAAACTTTTCAAAAAAACTGACTTGATTAGTGTTTTAAAAATAAAAGATAATATTAAAAGTGCATATCATTTATATCCGATTTTTATTAATGATTTTAAATCAATTAATAAATATCAACTTATGGAAAATTTAAAAAAAAAAAATATCATCACCCAAATTCATTATTTACCACTCAATCGACAACCATTATTTAAAAGTAGAAAATTTCCTGATAGTGATGTTTATTTTGAAAAAGTTCTTAGTATACCTCTCCATGATGAAATAAATTTTAAAGATGCTAAATTGATTGCGAATACTATTTTAAATGAAATTGAAAAAATTAAAAAAATATAAATTTGGGATTATTGGCTATGGATCAATTGGAAGAGTTCATAGAAATAATTTAATTAACTTAGGGTATGATACTTTAATTTATGATCCAAAAATTAATAATAAAGAATTTGCTAAAAATTTAAAAGAAATAGTCGATAATTGTTTTGCAGTAATTATATCTTCGCCAAGCTACACCCATTTAAAATATTTAAGATACTTTGTAGAAAAAGAAAAACATATCTTTATAGAAAAACCATTCACACATGAACTAAAAAAAACAAAAGAAATAATAAAAATTGCAAATTCTAAAAAAATATTAATAGCTGTTAATTATAATTTAAGAGTTAGGTCATCAATTTTACATTTGAAAAAATTGCTAAGCAAAGTAAAAAAAATTTACTGGGCCAATTTTAATATGAGCTCAAATGTTTTGCTTTGGAGGAAAAATTATTCTTTCGAAAAGAACTATACGCAAAACAAAATTGCTGGTGGCATTATATATGACAGTATTCATGAAATTGATCTTAATAATTTTTTATTTAAAAATGTTAAATTTATAAATTCATATAATTTAAATTATAATAAAAAAATTTTTAAGAATTTTTCATATTCAAATATAAATTAAATCTTAATAGAAAGCAGATCCTTGAAAGAATTAAAGAAACATTACAATACGCAAAAACCAAGATATCTGATATAGAATGGTCTAGTGAAGATGCAACAAGAACAGATGTAAATTTTTTATCAGAATGTATTAGTATTGCGATAAAATATGGAGCAAAAACTATTAATATTGCCGATACAGTCGGATACACAACACCTATTGAATTTAATGAAATGATTAAAAAAATTTATAAAAACGTTAAAAATTTAAAAAACGTTGCTTTTTCAGTACATTGTCATAATGATTTAGGCTTAGCAGTTGCTAATTCTCTTGAGGCCATTCAATTAGGCGCAAGTCAAGTTGAGTGTACAGTTAATGGTATTGGAGAGAGAGCGGGTAATGCAAGTTTAGAAGAAATAGTAATGTCTTTAAAAACAAGAAAGGATATATTTAATGTCAAAACTAAAATAAAAACAAATAAAATAAAAAAAGTTTCAAATATTGTTGCAAATACAATAAATTATAAAATCTCTCCTAATAAACCAATTGTTGGTGAAAATGCTTTTGCTCATGAATCTGGAATACACCAAGATGGTTTTGTAAAAAATAGAAAAACGTATGAAATAATGAACCCAGAAGACATAGGAGTTTCAAATTCTAAACTCTATTTAAGTTCACAATCAGGTATTGCTGGTATCAAGTACAAGCTTAAACAATATAATTTAAATATTAATGAAATTAATTTAGTAGAATTTGTAAAATATTTTAAACTAAAAGTAAAAAACTTTAAAAGAATTGATAAAGGGATGCTAATTAATCTTTATAATGAATTTAAAAAAAAAGATAATTAAAATTTGTATTTCCTGCATTGGAGGGATCCTAATTTTTGATTTTATTAACTCTCTTAAAAAACAAAAAGATTTTGATGTTGAAATTGTGGGAATTGATAAAGACATGGATGCTCATGGAAAAGTGTTATGTGATAAATTTATCAATGTATGTGATCCAAAAGATGAAAGTAAATACATAAGAGAGTTGATAAAAATTTTAAAGAAAAATCAAATAGATATTTTTTTTCCGCTATCAGACAAAGAATGTGAAGTTGTTTCTAAAAATATTGATTATTTAAAAAATGCAGTAAAAAAAACAAATTTTTGGGTAGGAAAATCTAAACCAAATGACATTCTTATAAATAAAGAGAAATTTTTAAATTTTTGTAGATTGAACAAGTTTCTAACAGAAAAATATTTTATAGTAAGGAATTACCAAGAATTTAGAAAATTTTCATTAAAAGAAAAAAATAAAAAATTAATTTTAAAAACTCTGGTGGGTAGTGGATCAAAAGGTGTTTACCTAATTAACAAAAAATTAAAAAAAAATATAAATATACTTAAAGGAAGAAACTGCTACGAAACCAATATACACTTTCATAAAAAAACTTTTAATGGAAAAGAAAAATTTGTATTAATGCCTTATTTTAAAGGTGATTTTTTTGATGTAGACTGCATAGCATCTAAAGGTAAACTTTTGGATTTTTCAATCAGAAAAAGAAATAACAAAAATCAATTTCTTTTTTACTCTACTGGTCACATAACAGTTAAAAATAACAAAATTAAAAAAACTATTAAAGATTTTATCCTTAGAGCAGAGATTGATGGTCCTTGTGATTTTGATGTAATATTAAAAAATAAAAAGGTAATAATAATGGAAGCTAGTGCAAGATTAAGTGGATCTGTTGGAATTTGCTCCAAGGCTGGGATTAATTTTCCTGCTCAAGCGGTTAGAAAAGTCATGAAATTAAATTATAGACCCATGAAACTTAAAAAAGACGTTACATTTAGAACTTTTTTGACTAGTGATATTATATCAAAAAAAAATTCAGATATTTTCATGGAATATTATATTCCTTATTTTGAAAAACAATTACAGTATTAAAATATGAAGAAAAAAATTTTAGTATTTTCTGCCCATCCAGATGATGAGACATTGGGTTGTGGTGGCTACATAAAAAAGCTTTCAAAAATTAATAATACGGCTGTTTGTATATTTACAACAGGAATAACCTCAAGAACAAAATTTAATTTGAAAAATATTAATGTATTGAAAAAAAATGCTCTCAAAGCATTTAAAATACTTGGTTTTAAAAAAAATTATTTCTTAGAACTTGATGATAATAAATTAGATAAATATCCTTTATTAGAAATTATTCAAAAAATTGAGCAAATAATTAAAAAAGAAAAACCGAATATAATATTTACACACTTCCCATACGATCTTAATGTAGATCACGAAATCGTAACAAGGGCAGTTTTAACAGCATGCAGACCTATAATTAGAAATAAACATCTAAAACAAATTTTATTTTATGAAACACTATCAAGTACTGAATGGTCTTATAAAAAAAAATTTAAACCTAACCTATATATAGATATAGAAGATACAATTAAATTTAAAACTCAAGCACTCAAATCATATAAATCTGAGATACAGAATTTTCCACATCCTAGATCGATTAAAGGAATAGAGGTTTTGTCTAAAAAAAGAGGCTCTGAAGTAGGTTTGAAGAACGCAGAGTCTTATATAATATATCGAGAATTAGGGTGAGTTTTAAAAAATTTATAAAAATTACAAATAATCAATATATTTCAAACAATCACCAGACATTTATAATTGCTGAGGTTGGTATAAATCATGAAGGTAAATATGAAAACTGTATTAAATTAATTAATAATGCAAACAAAGCTGGAGCTAACGCGGTAAAAATACAATTAGCTAGAGCTGAGAATAATTATAAAGAAAATTCTAAAAGTTACAAAATTTATAAAAGATCTGAATTAAGTGAAAATGAAATTTACAAGCTGTTTAAATTTTCAAGAAAAAAAAATATTATATTATTTGCTACATGCGATAAGTACTATTTAAATATAGTTAGAAAATTAAATCAAAAAATTTTTAAAATATCTTCAAGTCAAGCACAAGATCTAAATATTATTAATAAAATAAACAATTTAAATAAGCCAATGTTGATATCTACTGGAATGAATAAATCTGATGATATTCTGGAGTTGATAAAATACTTAAAAAAACTAAGAAACAAAAAAGTTATTTTAATGCATTGCATATCAAAATACCCTTTAAAAAATAGTGAAGCAAATTTAGAAATTATTGAGTTTTACAAAAAAAAATTTAATGGAATCATAGGATATTCTGACCATACAATAGGGATAGAGGCTCCAATATTTGCTGCAATTAAAGGTGCAAAAGTAATAGAAAAGCATTTTACTTTAAATAACAAAAGAAAAGGTTTTGATCATAAAATTTCATTAAATTTTAAAGAATTTAAAGAAATGGTCTTTAAAATAAAAGAAGCAGAAGCTTTTTTAGGCAATATTAAAATAAACGATGCAAAAAAATCAAGAAAGGAAATTGCTTCTTTAAAAAGAACTTATTTTTTAAATAAAACCTTGAAAAAAGGTAAAAAATTAAAAATAGATGATATTACCACTAAAAGAATTGGAAAAAATTCGTCATTAAAAAAATTATTAAAATTAATAGGAAAAAAAGCAGCAAAAGAATTAGTTAATGGTACTGAAATTAGTGAAAATAAATTTATTTAATATTTAAATAATATCGAAGTAAAATTTACATAACTTTATGATAATTAAAGAATATATATATATTCATAATTAATAAGAAAAAAGGTATTCAAAATTGAAGAAAAAATTAAATATAATTTTTTTTATAGATTATGATGAAAATACAGGCTTAGGTCATTTAAACAGATGTTTGCATTTATTGAAATATTTTCAAAAATGCAACATAACATTCGTAACTAAAAAGAAATTAAATATCAAAGGAATTATAAATATTAATAATTTTTCTTTATCAATTTTTAATAAAAATAAATTCTATAATGTTGCAATTATAGATAGCTATAAAACCTCCTCTGCTTTAGAAAAAAAAATTCAAAAAATTTCAAAAATTACTATAACAATTGATGATTTAATAAATAGAAAATTTTATTCGGATTTTGTAATTAACTACAATCCAAATGTAAAGGAAATAAATTATAGAGGTAAACTATCATCAAGAACTAAATTATTACTAGGCCCAAATTATAATTTTATTTTATCAAATAAAAAAAAAATAAAGACTAAAAACAAAAAAAAAAATATATTAATTTATTTTGGTACCAAGGATAGAACAAAATTAATTAAAAATATAATTCTTAAATTAAAAAAAAATACAAAACATATAGATAAAATTATTGTTCTAACAAAATATAAATTTCAAATGAAAGACTTTGATATTCAATTTTATTTTTCTTTAGATAGAAGAGTAATATTAAACAAAATAATTAACGCAGATGTGTGTATAATATCTTCTGGAATTATAATTTATGAAACACTTTCATTTGGAAAGTTGATTTATTCCAAGCCTATATCTAAGAATCAGAGACCACATTTCAATTATTTATTCAAAAATAATAAAATATTCAAAATAGCGGATTTAAAAAAATTAGATTTATCAAAAAAAATTATATCTCCAGATCAAAATATTTATTTTTCTAATTCAAAAATATTAAAAATAATTTTTTTTCCAATAAAAAATAATTTTGGCCAAAGCATTTATCTTGATTTTTTTAATTTGTCTTTTTCTAAAAATATTTACTCATTACAAAATAAATTCTACAGAAAATATTATCGTAATAAAGAAACTTTTAGCTACAAAGTTCATAAAAAATATATAGAAGAAATTTTGAAAAATCCTAAAATACAATTATTAGTAATAAAAAATAAAAAAAATTTTGTTGGCTATATTAAAATTGAGATTAAAAATAAAAAATCTTTAGTATCGATTGCTATAAAGAAAGAATTTCAAGGAAAAAATATAGCTTCTATGATGTTAAAATATTTAGTTAAAAGTAATTATTTTATTTACTCTCCTTTTGCTGAAATAAATGAGAACAATAAATCATCTTTATTTGCTTTTAAAAAAGCAGGTTTTTCCATAAATAAAAACATTAAAACATTTAGATGAAAATTAAATTTATTATAGGAAATTTAAAATATTTTAATTCATATGCATTTGTTTATCCAATTTATCAAAGTTTAAACATAATAAATGAAAGTGTTAATATAAAAATTGAGTACTCTTTAGATGAAAAAATTTATGATTTAATATTCCTTGATAGCAAATTCTTTTATGATGAGTTTAATAATTTTAATACCTCAGTTATTTTTGGGACTTTAAATAAATTAAGAAAAAAATGTAGATTTCTAATTTATTGTGATAACGAAGCCTCTTTATTTATAAACAGTGAAATTTATAAGTATGTCGACTATTATTTAAAAAGCAAACTCCCTGTAGACGAAAATTATTATAATTTTCAATATTATGGTTTAAGATCATATACTGATTTTTACCATAAAAAATATCAAGTAAAAGACGATAAAATTAATTATTCTGAAACAATATCCAAAAATGATCAAAAAAAAAATATATTGGGTTGGAATAATGGTATTTGTGACTACTCACTGTTCTCAAGCGTAAAGAGAAAAATTTTTTCTTTAACAAAATTTACAAAAATTTTAAAATTTGATCTCAAAACTAATATTAAGAAAATTAATTTAAGTTCAAGAATTAGTCAGAGTTATTCAAGAAACACAATTAATTTTCAGAGAGATTTTATTTTAAAAAATTTTAGTAAAGTTACTAACACTGAAAGAGTAAATAAACTTAAATATTTTAATGAATTAAGTCAATCATACTCAAGCTTATCACCTTTTGGTTGGGGGGAAATTTGTTATAGAGATTTTGAAATCTTTTATAACTGTTCAATGTTAATTAAACCTTCAATGAGTCATATAAGGACATGGCCAGATTATTATAGACATGAAGATACATATTTAGGTTT
The DNA here is from genome assembly GCA_902560805.1 of uncultured Pelagibacteraceae bacterium. Classification (GTDB taxonomy): domain Bacteria; phylum Pseudomonadota; class Alphaproteobacteria; order Pelagibacterales; family Pelagibacteraceae; genus Pelagibacter. The sequence continues at coordinate 15,651 of CACENW010000002.1, forward strand.
TAGTTGGGATTTCAGTAATTTTGAAGATATTCTGTCAAAAATTGATGATAAAGAATATTGTCTAAATATTGGAAGAAGAGGAAATAACTATTTCATGAAATATTTTAAAGAAGAGGGTAAAATTTTATTCTCTAATTACATTAATAATATTTTTAAAAAGGTTTTAAAATAAATTAAATGTGTGGAATATTTGCTGTAATTAAAAAAAATCAAAATTCTTTTGATATTCCAAAAATAAAAAATTCTTTAAAAAAAATAAAATATCGTGGGCCGGATAATACAAGCGTTAATAAAATATCAGAAAACATAGTTTTTGGGCATAATCGATTAAAAATTATAGATCTTTCAGACAATTCTAACCAACCAATGCACGCTAATGGTTGTTTTTTAGTATTCAATGGTTGTATTTATAATTATCAAGAAATTAAGAAAAAACTTAATCATAAATATTCATTCAGAACTTCAGGTGACACTGAAGTACTTTTATACTCTCTAATTGAATGGGGAGAGAAAGCTTTAAATATAATTGATGGAATGTTTTCTTTCGTTTTTTTTGATGGAAAAAAAATTATTTCTGCAATTGATGATTTTGGAGAAAAGCCATTATTTTATTTTGAAAACAATGATGAGATAATTTTTTCTTCAGAAATAGTTGCAATCAAAGAATACCTATCAAATAAAATTGAAAAAAATATTTCGGATTTAATTTTAAAGGAGTTCATTTATCTAGGATATTTAACTGGTGAAAAAACAATCTATAAAAATATTTACAAATATTTACCCAATAAAATTTATTATTTTGAAAAAAATATTTTTTTTTCTAAGAATAAAATAGAAAACAAGGTGTCATTAAATACTAAGCTTGATGATATACATAATGAACTTATAAATTCTGTAAAATTAAGATTAATTAGCAATCAACCAGTGAGCTTATTGCTTTCAAGTGGAATAGACTCCTCTTTGCTTCTTGTTATTTTGAAGAAAGAGTTAAAAATTGATTTAGATACTTATTCATTTTACCAGCCACAAGATGTAGAAAATATCAAATCGGTAAAAAGGTTAACCAATCATTTAAATACTGAAGTCAAAATAATACCAAAATTGAATTTTAATTACGAAGCTTCAAGTTTTTATGATGCATTCAATGACCTAAACGACTGTGAGACTTATTTTCCATTTTATAAAATGATAAATTATATTTCTAATAACTCTAACACAAAAGTAATACTAAGTGGAACAGGTGCGGATGAAATTTTTTATGGTTATAACAAATATAAATTTGCTTACGATAGAATAAACTATTATAAATTTTTTGATTATTTCAAAAAAATTCATAATTTAAAATATTTTCCGAAATTAAATTTTTACATTGGAAATAATAATCATAGATTTCTTAAATTAAAAAATAATAAAATTTTTCTGAAAGACCAGGATATAAATAATATTATAAAACTTGACGATAAAAATAATTTATTTGATGAAATGAGAAATTTTGATCTGAATAATACTTTACCTTTCTCAATAATTCCTGCATTAGAGAGAGCTAGCATGAGAAACTCGATAGAAAATAGATCTCCATACTTATCTAAAAACCTTTTAACAATAATAAATTCATTTAAAAATAAAAATATTCATTTGAATAAACAAAAACAATTACAAAAAGAAATAATTATGAGATATTTGCCAAACACTTTTTTATTAAACAAAAAAGAAGGTTTTTTTTCCACTAAAAAAGTTTCGATTAGTAAAAATAAAATTTTAAATTTAATAAGTAAATTAAAATATAGTTACAAAGATTTAAATTCTAGAGATATACAGCGTTTAGCAATATACCATTACTTTGAAAATAATTAAGATTTCACTCTCAAATAACAAAAATAATTATATTGTGAAGATAGCTCTAAATAATCTTTTCGTGAAATTAGTTTTCTAATATCTGCCTTATCAAATATCCCTTTTTGGACATCAATACCTTTAAGAAATTCTTGATCAAGATGCTTATATTTTTTCCACCTTTTTTTTACGTCTAAATTTATTATAGGTGGAAATTCATAGTAAATTTTTACATTTTTTAAAAAAAAAAATTTATGTTTAGGTTTAAATTTAACATATCTTTTTTTATCAAATATTCTTATTTTATTATGCAATAAAGTTACTTCTCTAGATCCATAAAATTTTTTAAATCCAATAATTTTTTTTATATAAAATTTTAATTTTCCAATAATTGGGTTTTGAAAATATTCATAATTTAAATATTCATTATCAACGCCAGCAAGTATTTTTTTAAATGAATAACAATCACCTATTAATGGTGGATAATTATCATCAAAAACTAAATGTTTGAAATTATTCTTTTTAGAAAAAATCAATCTTTCATAAAAACTTACATGATCATCAAAAAATATTAATGCTTTATTTTTATTTTTTATAATTGACCAGTCATATTTAGATAGATCATTCTCATGATATTCTGCTTTTTTTGATTTGTAATAAAGATTAGAAAGATTGGTGTCAAAACAGTATATTTTTGCTTTAGGACAAAATTTTTCAATTAACCAAGTACTTTGTCCAGCAAAAACACCCGACTCAATTATATACTCTGGTTTTAATTTTTTTATAACAAGAAATAAAAAAAATGAATGTTCTATTTTAACACCATTATCATTTTTACTTATCGGTCTTTTTTTATATATTTTATAAAATTCACTGAATTTTTTTTGTAAGTTTGAATTATTAAAAAATATTTTTTGATGCATTTAATTCTTTATTTATTATTTAGTATATATATAAAATTTTCAAGATGGCCAATTTAATAAAATTAATTGCATATATAAAACCAAGATTTTTAATTTTGTTAATATTTGCAACTATTTTTTTATTAGCAGTAGAAATGTTAGGTGTAATTTCTTTATCTTACTTTATTGATTATTTAATCAATGAAGATAATAATCTTATCAATCTAGATTATTATTTTAATATGTTAGATATTGAAAAGTCTTTACTTAATATATCTATATTAGTTATAAGTTCCGCTATTTTAAGAAATTTATATTTTGGTGTTTATATTTTTATAAAAGCGAAATACTCACATAGTATATCTGAGGTAATTTCTAATAAAGTTTTATCTTTTTTTTTAAGAGATAATGTTTTTTTAAAAAATAAGTTTAACCCTTCTTATCTTCAACATTTGACAGTTAATCAATCATTTGAGGTTTCAGCTTCAACGGTCATGGGAATAATAGAGATAATTAGTTCCTCCATTATAATTCTTGCAATTTGTGCTTTTTTATTTTCAGTCAATTCCTTGCTTTTTATTTCAATTATTTTAGGAATTTCAATTTTATATATATTGATTTATTTAACATTTAATTCATTTATTAAAAAACTAAGTAAAGGTAAGTTTTTTACAACAAAGAAAATAACAAAAACTTCATTAGAAATTTATGAAAACTTAAAAGAAATTAAATTATTAAACTTAAAAGATTACTTTACATTAAAATTTAAAAAAGATTATAATATCTTTAATAAATATAGAGTAATATCAAAAATAATCACAAGATATCCAAGACTAATAGTTGAGTCGTTTGTGATCTTAATAGTTATAATAATATTAAATTACTCAGTAAAATTAGAACTAACAAATTTAATATCAATTGCAGCTATATTTGTCTTTGGCTTTTATAGAATTCTACCATATGCTGATAATATTTTCACATCTTTCACTAATTTTAAATTATCAAAAGAATTATTAGAATTTATAAAAAATAATAAACTTTTAGAAAATAAATCTTTCAAAAAAAAAGATGAAAAAGAAGAAATTGGAAAGTTTAAATTATTAGAAATTAAAAAAGCAAATTATAAAATTGAAAAAAAAATTATTTTTAATAATTTAAACTTAATAATTAAAAATAAAGATAAATTATTTGTTTCTGGAAAATCTGGATCAGGTAAAACAAGCCTTATAAACATTATTTGTGGACTTTATAGATTTGATGAAGGTCAATATAATATTAACTTAAAAAATATAGAAAATATCTCAAATTTACGTTCTATATTTAGTATATGTAGTCAAAATCCAATTCTACTAAATAGATCAATTAAAGAAAATATAATTCTTAATATGGAGTTTAATGAGAAAAAATTTAAGAAAATTTCTCAAATTGTTGAGCTTAATAAACTTTTAAATAAAGGAAGAACTTTCAATACTAAAATAAATCCAGACTCATTAAATTTTAGTGGTGGTGAAAAACAAAGGATAAGTATAGCTAGAACATTGTATCATTTAAAAGATGTTCTTATAATGGATGAAGCAACTAATGGTCTTGACTCCAAAAGCGAGATTAAAATTATTAAGAAAATACTAACTATATATAATAACAAAACCATAATTTTTGTTACACACAATAAAGATTTAAAGAAACTATTTAACAAAAATTTACTTCTAATTTAATTTAATATATTTTTTAATTTATTTATCATCAAAAAATTTATCTTATAGTCCTGCCATATATTTTATTAATTTGAAAAAAATATTTCTTATTTTGAAATTTTTCTTTCAATTCTTTAAGCAATATTGGTTTGTTTATTTCTAATTTTTTCTTCTTAAAGAGTTTATCAATTAATTTTGACGTATCTTTTATATTTTCAGTATTTGTTAAAATACCATTTTTTTTATTTATAATTTCTTTATGCCCTCCACTATTATTTGCAACAACTATAATGTTACTTAATATTGCTTCAATTAAATTTCTTCCCAGTGGTTCATTAATTGAAGTAGATAATAAAATTTTATTTTGAAATTTACGAGCAAAAGGTATCCAATAATGGGTTTTAGAATTACAAAACAAGTATATTTTATTTGCAAGATTTGATTTTTTAATAAATTGTCTTAATTCGCTATATTGATTTTGGCTTGACTGAAAAAACATCATACCAATGTAATTCCTGTTTCTTTTATTTAAGTCATTAATTATTTTAATAAATGTAAGAGGCTTTTTTCTTTGGTGTAAATTTGAAATAAAAAAAATAATTTTTTTATCTTTATTTGCTTTTACTATACGAAAATGATTTTTTTGAATTTGTATGTTTTTATTAAATAGTTGAACATAATTATATAAAACTACAGCCTTGAATTTGAATTTAATTGGTATTTTATTTTTTACGAACTTGCTTATGCAAATAATTTTATCTGCTAAATAAAAATTTAAGTAGTTCCTTCTTGAATTATCTGTATTTCTCAAATGAATAATAAGTTTAAATCTGTAAAAAATTTTCAATATTGAAAATCTTGAGTTAAGAAATCCATCATTGGTATGTATTAAGTCAAATTTATTTTCAAAAATGAAAAAAAATAATTTTAAATTTAAAAATATGTGAAAAAAAATACTTCCATACTTAGAATTAATATAAATTAAATGAATTTTTTTATTAATATTTTTTTTTTCTTTAATTAATTTAAATATTTTATTTTCAACTCCCTTTGTAGAAATTAATAAAACATAAATTTTAAACTTTTTAGTATCTATCTTATCGAATATTGAGATTGTTGATAATATATTTCCACCTTTATTAGTATCAATCAATGGAAAAAGTATTTTTTTCATCTATATATATATATAATGATTTTAAAAAAAATTTATAACAAAATTCTCCACAAAAATTACAGAAATTTTCCTAAGATAAAAAAATTTTATACTAATTTTTTTAATTCCAGAACCGCATGGATAGACGAGTTATCTTTAAGAATGGAAAATAAAAATTTTGAAATGGATGGTAAATATAGTTTTTCTCCACACAGTCCCATAACTAATCCGTATAAAGTTCTTGACTGGCTTATAGATAGACTTCAACCATTTTTTGAATATTTTGATAAGAAAAATGTTTCAAGCATACTGGAAATAGGATGTGGATATGGTGTAAGTACTTGGATAATTCAAGATAAATTTAAAGAGGCGACTGGACTGGATATATCAAAAAACGCAATAGATACAGCCAATAAATTGTTTCCAGAAATTAATTTTGTACAATCTGATGTAAGTGAATATTTTAAAAAAAATCCTAATAAAAAATTTGATGTAATACTCTCTTGTTATGGGCCGCCAATAAACTTAGAGGAAATAATGAAACATTGTAATTATTTTGTTAGAGTTGGATATAGGCCAAAAAAAATTAATGGTGCTATATTTAAAATGAATGAAAAATATCAAGGACTTCAACTTGCCTTCAGCACAACCGTAGTATCTGAAGAATTTAAAAAAAATCAAATTTATAAATTTTATTTTAAATATTATTTAAGCCCATTTTTTTTTAGGAATTTTGTAGATTCCATCACAAAAAAATTTATTCCGTTATGAATGTAAAAGTTTTGAGAAGAAATTGTATATTATGTGGATCGAAAGATAAAAAAAAAATTTTTAATTTCACATATAATTTTATTAAAAATGTAAGAAAATCTGATCCAAAATTTAAATATGGTTGGGAAGAAAATACAAATAATTGGATTGTAAGTTGTATTCAATGTGGATGTGCCTATGTAGATGAAATTATAAAAGGTGAAGCTTTTGAAGATTCCGAAAAAAAAAAAAATAATTTTGAAGAAGAATTAGAGAATTTTTATAATCCAATAAATTTAGTATCAAATTTACATGATATTAATTACAATCAATCAATTTTAATAAATATTATTAAAAATTTAAAACAAAAAAAAAATTTAAAATTATTAGATTATGGTTCTGGTAACTCAGAATTTTCTTTATTTAAAAACAAGTATAATATAAGTGAAATAATATCTTACGATCCTTTATACCCAAATAATATTAATGATATTTTTAAAAGGTTAAAAATAGCATCTAAGGCAATTAATAAAACTAATGATTTGGATAATGAAAAATTTGACATTATTATATGCCAGTCTGTAATTGAACATGTTTCAGATCCAAATTCTGAAATATCAAATATGAAAAAATTTCTAAAGGATGATGGAATTATTTATATTAACAATCCATATATGAACATAAAAAAAGATTTAAAAAATCTTATTTCAGCAAAACACATCAAAAAAGAAGATCATATCTCTTGCTATCATATAGATCACATCAACTATATGATGCCAAATATATTTTTAAAATTATGCAAAAAAAATGATTTACAATTAATAAATTTTTGGCAAATATTTAATGGAACAAGTAGAAATAATAATTTTAAAGATACACTAAGAACCAATATTAATAGCTTGATACATTACATATTAAATTGTTTTGGTATTTATTATAAAAAACAGCATTTTTTTTTAAAACTAAAAAAATGATAGTTCTAAAATTTTTGAGAATAATTTTTTATGTTATCTCCTCTTTTTTTCCGTTTTTTTTTTTCAAGAAAATTGTTCATTTAGCTAATTTAAAAAAGGTAAATGCTTTATTACTTACACATTTTAAAAGAGAAATTGAAATAGATCAAATATTAGAAGATACCAATAATGGAATTATATATCTTGACCATAATTTCCAAAAAAAAATCCACGGAATTTTTTTTGGTAATTCAAGCTTCAAATATTATGAATATGTTAAAATTATAAGGAAAAAAAAATTATTAGTTTTTTTTTACTCAATATATTTAAAAAATTTATTAAATTATTTAAAAAAAAAATATAAATTAAAATTTGTAATTAATTTTGCTGTTCATTATAAATCTGAGTTTTTGTATGACTTAATATCTTCAAATTTAAAGATTCAATTTTTAACATTCCATAGAGAGTGTATGTATGCAAATGAAAATGTAATCGAAAAAATTTCCTCACAACTTAAGGGAATTGACAGTTATAAAGGTTCTAAAATTATTGTTCATAATAAAATAGTCAAAAATGTATTCACTAATATGAAATTCTGTGATGAAGATAAAATAGAGTTAATTGGACCTTTAAGAATAGATGAAAATATTAAAAAAATAAATACGGTCATAAAATCAGAAAATAAAAAAAATATACTTTTTTATATTTTTGGAACTGGTGCAATGATATTTGATGGAAAAGATTATGGGTCTGATTGGTCGAATGATATTGGTTGGTTTAATCTTTTAGATAATACCTATAAATCTATAATAAAACTATCAAAAAAATTTGATCAATGTGAATTTGTGTTTAAAGCAAAATATGACTCTAAACAATATAGAAATTATCATGACAACCAGATAAAAAGACACCAACTTAGTAATATAAATTATTTAACAGAGGATAAAAATTATTCATTGCTAGAGAAAGCAGATTTAGTTATCTCATTTAACTCCACTACTATAATGGAAGCCATACTATTTGATAAGAACATACTTATTCCTTTCTTTGATGAAGCTTTAGATAATAAATATTCAAAATATTTAGGTTTTAAAGAGCTTATTAATACAAATCTTATTTGTAAAAATCCTACATTATTTGTGGAAAAAATATCCAACTTTATTCAACAAAATGCTAATTTTAAATTAGAGGAACCTCTTAAATCCAAAATTTTAAACAAATATCTTGGCGAAATAGATGGAAAAAATAAACAAAGAACAATTAATCTCCTTATGAAATACTAATAAAGCAAAGTATTTATTATGTTAATTTCATCTGAGCTTAAAATTTCACTACTATATATTTGTGAGGAATAATTTTTTTTCATTGGTAAGTAATAACTATATGAGCTAATAAATTGATACATTAATACTTTACGAGATTTTTTCCCAGGTCTGCTTCCGAAATGATAACAATTTGAAGTATCTATTAAATTAATACTTCCCTTGGAACCAGTCATTGAATGAATTTCTATATTGCTAGAAATATTTTTAAACTCATTATCACTAATTTTTTGCGTTTTTCTCTTAATAAAATTTTTATTATTTTTTCTGTAATTTAGTATTTTTGATTGTTTTTTAGAAATAACACTAAGTGGTCCAGCATCCTTATCTACATCTGATAGGTAAAAAAATAATTTAATCTGTTTTGTATCTTCACCATCCATATGAAGATCTTGACTACCACCAGATACAAAATCCTCATTTTTAGAGTGCCACAGTTGTAAATTTGATAAAACTACATTATTTCCCAAATATCCGTGAATAGTATTTATAAGATTATTACTTAAAATAAGTTTTAAATAAATATGATTTTTTTTACTAGATAAATCTATTTTGTATTGATTTAAATAAGTCTTTCTATTACTTGCTTCCTTTTTAAATTCCTCAGACTCAAAAATTTCATAAGATCTATTATATATTAGATTTTTTATTTCATCGTTTGAATCTAATTGTTTAAATCCATTATGTATAAGGTCATTATCTATTTTTTTTTTTATTTTTATTTTTTTTAAATTTTCTATTTTTTTATTAATTGTAATAAACTTATATAAAAATTTTAATAATGGTGAAAAAAAATAATCTCTTGTATCAATTTTTAAAAAATATGAACGAATTCTATACTCTAAATTATTATATTTCATTTTAGGTTTTTATAAAATTTTTGAATTTGGAGTTTTAAAAATTTTTTTGATTTTATAACTTTAATTATTTTTTTTGCTGAGTTACCATCACCAAAAATTGGTCTATAATTTTGTTTTATTGTACCAATTTTTTTTATTGTGGTTAGTATATTTTTTTTGTTGAATTTTGCATGTAATATTTTTCTCAACCCATGCCTATTCAATTGTCTATCTCCTAAATTTATTGAAGGGATATTAAAATAAGGTGCTTCCATAATTGCTGAACTTGAATTTCCAATAATAAAATCACAATTTTCTAAAAGTGTTAGATAATGTTCAAATCGCATAGAACTAAAAATTTTAATATTTTTTTTTTTTGTAAGATACTTTTTCATCATACTTAAAATTACTAATGAATGGTCGTCATTGTTAGGCATAAAGTGAATTATATTTTTTTCTTTAATGCTCGAAATAGTTTTAAAGTAAATCTCAGAATTTTTTTTATTTTCAATTTTTGATTGGGTGGTTACGGGGTGAAGAAAGGAAATAATATAATTATTATACGAAATTCCATATTTTTTTTTAACTTCAGATATATTCGGCCTGTTATTTTTTTTTAAAATATCAATATCTGGTGATCCTGTTACAAATATATTTTTTTTGTTTTCTCCAGAATTTATAAGAACTTTTTTAGCAGCATTATTTGTAACAAAATGAATATGCGACAGTTTAGTAACTGAATGCCTTATCATTTCATCAACCGTACCTGATAGTTCACCTCCTTCAACATGAGCAATTTTAATTTTAGAGAAAGTAAGCACACAAGCGGCAGCTAGTGTTTCAATTCTATCACCATGAACAAAAAAACATTCAAATGATTTATTATTTATTAATTTAGAGAATTTATGTACAGTATTGTTAAAAATTTGACTATGAGGGTCTCCAAACTTTTGATTGCTAAAAGATACAATTTTTTTTTTTCCAAAATCTGCTTCGATTTGATTTATTGTATTACCATACTCTTTAATAAGATGAGATCCTGTAACAAATATTTTTAGTTGTATTTTTTTTTTTAATGCCTCAATTATAATTGGCTTTAATTTTCCATAATCAGCTCTTGATGCTGTAAAAAAAGCTATTTTCATTTTATAAAATATCTTTTTTTTTCAAATAACGATCTTTATATATTGTTCTTTTAGCTTTTTTACCAAGAAGTTTTGGGAAATCTTTAGCTAAAAAGTCACCTAATCCAGGCCTTTTTACCCAGATATTTTTTTTGTTTAGAAAGTCTCCTTTTTCAATTTTTTGTATTGTTACAACTGAGGAATATGCAAAATCAATTGTTTTCTTTTCATATTTCCTCATTTTGGTTTCATTAACTTTATTGTTAATCGAATTAAATATATCTTTTGATTGAATTTTTAATTCTTTCAGCTGATTTTTGTCAATCGAGATTGAAATATCAGGACCCTTCCATTTTTTTGAGGATGTAAAATGTTTTTCTACGATATTCGCACCCAGAGTAACTGCAGCCAAACTACCGTGAATACCTAATGAGTGGTCACTGATACCTACTACTGCTCTTTTAAATTTTTTTTTTATTTCTTGAATTCTTGGTAAATTAAGTTTCGAGAAAGGTGTTGGGTATAAAGATACACAATGCAAGATTGCAATTGGACAACCGTTTTTTTGAATAATATCTACACTTTTTTTTATACTGTTTATATCATTCATTCCTGTACTTAAAATTATTGGCTTTTTATATTTTGAGATAAAATCAACTAATGGATAATTATTGCATTCACCAGATCCAATTTTAAATGCCTTTACACCCATTTTTTTAAGATTTGTAGCAGCTTTATCTGAAAAAGGCGTACTTAAATAAATCATGCCTTTCTTTTTCACATACTCAAAGATCTCCATTTCATTTTTATGAGATAGTGTACATCTTTTTATGATATTCCAAATTGACTCTTTGGCATTTCCAGGAATTGTATTATTTTTGATCATTTCCTTTTCAGGAATGTGATACTGAAATTTTACACATTCACATCCTGCATCAAATGCATCATCTATCATTTTTTTTGCCTTCCATATTTTGCCTTCGTGGTTTATCCCTATCTCAGCAATAATTAATGGTGGATATTTTGTCCCGACTTTTCTATTTCCAATTTTAAACATTTTTATCAAATATTTTTTTTACTAATTCATAATCTTCAATACTATCAATATCTATTGATTTATTTAAAGGTAATTCATAATGTTTTAGTTTGCCATCAAATATGTGCTTTGCTTTTCTTATATATGATGATTTAAAAATATACATAGCAGCTATATGGTCATAAGTAGCTGGCGCCTTCTGTCTTGAAACAATTTTATTTTTTAAACTTTTTGAAACTGAGAA
>CACENW010000002.1:32500-196127 GCA_902560805.1 uncultured Pelagibacteraceae bacterium
CTTAGAGGGTGGTCCCCCTATATTCGAGCAAGATTTCACGTGTCCCGCTTTACTCAAGAATTTTGTTAAACATTACTCATACGGGACTATCACCCTCTATGGTTAGCATTTCCAAACTATTCAAATTTTTTTAACAAAACTACTGGCCTAGTCCGCGTTCGCTCGCCACTACTAACGGAATCTCAATTGATTTCTTTTCCTCTGGTTACTTAGATGTTTCAGTTCTCCAGGTTGTCTCTTTAAACCTATGTATTCAGTTTAAAGTACCACATAAAGTGGTGGGTTTCCCCATTCGGAAATTTTCGGATCAAAACTTACATACAGCTCCCCGAAACTTATCGCAGTATATCACGTCCTTCATCGGCTTTCAGTGCCAAGGCATCCACTACACGCCCTTAAACGCTTGATTTATGCACAGAAAAAAATTCTGTGTTGAATCAAATTTTTATTTTGAACATTAGCTAATAACATTACTAATGTTCGGATATAGATATTGATATTAATTATTAATTCTTTACGATTTTTTATAACTAAGTGTTTTGGTGGAGGATAGCGGGATCGAACCGCTGACCTCCTGAATGCAAATCAGGCGCTCTCCCAGCTGAGCTAATCCCCCATGATCTTAAATTGGTGGGCCGAGAAAGACTCGAACTTTCGACCCCACCCTTATCAAGGGTGTGCTCTAACCAACTGAGCTACCGGCCCCTATGCAAAGAGAAACACTACTTTAAGAAGAGAAATGAGGACGGTCAACATTACCTGTATATTGTTTAGAATGAAATTTTACTTTCATTCATCCTTAGAAAGGAGGTAATCCAGCCGCAGGTTCCCCTACGGCTACCTTGTTACGACTTCACCCCAGTCGCTGACTATACCGTGGTCAAGGGTTTTAAACCTTGCCTTAAGGTAGAACCAACTCCCATGGTGTGACGGGCGGTGTGTACAAGACCCGGGAACGCATTCACCGTGGCACGCTGATCCACGATTACTAGTAATTCCAGCTTCATGCACTCGAGTTGCAGAGTGCAATCCGAACTGAGGTATCTTTTAAGGATTTGCTTGACCTCGCAGTCTTGCTTCCTGTTGTAGATACCATTGTAGCACGTGTGTAGCCCAACACGTAAGGGCCATGAGGACTTGACGTCATCCCCACCTTCCTCCAGCTTATCACTGGCAGTTCTTTCAGAGTGCCCAACTTAATGATGGCAACTAAAAGTGAGGGTTGCGCTCGTTGCGGGACTTAACCCAACATCTCACGACACGAGCTGACGACAGCCATGCAGCACCTGTGTTTCGTCCGGCCGAACCGAAAACTCTAATCTCTTAGAGTTGCGACGAACATGTCAAGTGTTGGTAAGGTTCTGCGCGTATCTTCGAATTAAACCACATGCTCCACTACTTGTGCGGGTCCCCGTCAATTCATTTGAGTTTTAACCTTGCGGTCGTACTCCCCAGGCGGTGTGTTTATCGCTTTCGCTGCGACACTGAAAATAAATTTCCAACGTCTAACACACATCGTTTACGGCATGGACTACGAGGGTATCTAATCCTCTTCGCTACCCATGCTTTCGTTCCTCAGTGTCAGTAATGATCCAGAAAGCTGCCTTCGCAATTGGTATTCTTTCTAATATCTACGAATTTCACCTCTACACTAGAAATTCTGCTTTCCTCTATCATACTCTAGCTGAAAAGTTTTAATGGCAGTTCCAGAGTTAAGCTCTGGGATTTCACCACTAACTTTTTCAACCACCTACGAACTCTTTAAGCCCAGTAATTCCGAACTACGCTAGGTCCCTTCGTATTACCGCGGCTGCTGGCACGAAGTTAGCCGGACCTTCTTATTCGGGTACAGTCATTTTCTTCCCCGACGAAAGAGCTTTACAACCCAAGGGCCTTCTTCACTCACGCGGCATCGCTGCATCAGAGTTTCCTCCATTGTGCAAGATTCCCCACTGCTGCCTCCCGTAGGAGTTTGGGCCGTGTCTCAGTCCCAATGTGGCTGATCATCCTCTCAAATCAGCTATTGATCACAGTCTTGGTAGGCCATTACCCCACCAACTAACTAATCAAGTGCAGGCTCATCCAATGGTGCATAAAGCTTTCTCCGTAAAGACTTATCCGGTATTAGCACAAGTTTCCTCGTGTTATTCCAGGCCAAAGGGTAGATACCTACATGTTACTCACCCGTCTGCCACTAAGTATTGCTACTTCGTTCGACTTGCATGTGTTAGGCGTGCCGCCAGCGTACGTTCTGAGCCATGATCAAACTCTCAAGTTTAAAAACGGCGCACACTAGCTTCCATATAAATTCTAAGAATAAAATTTATATGTGATTGAAGTGTGTACGACAAATTTTTGGTAACCTTAACCGTCCACACTTCTCTTCTTAAATTTTAACTTTTAAAATAGCTAATTGAGCTAAAAAGGCTCAATAATCCTCGCAAATTTATTGTATTAACAATAATCTTATTGAGAAAGTTCAGTGCTTATAGGCTAAAAATAATGGAAATCAAGCATTTAAGAATAAATTTTTAAATAAAAACATCGCATTTTAAGGGCTTTTTTTTGATTTTTACCACTGTCTAAACTAATAATTGAGTTCACTTAAATATAAAATGTTAAAAATTCTATTAAGTAAGATTGAAAGAAAATTTGAAATTATTGGGTTAGTTTTATTAATTTTTTTTACCGCAATATCCACAATTTATTTTAATTCATCAAAAAAAGAAGGTTTAGAAATTTACGATAATTTTATTGATAACATTTACTTAAAAAAAACACTAACACATATAGTTAAAAACCTTGAACCAAAATACAAAAAAATAAAACATAAAATAAAATCTGGTGAAACATTTGATAAAATTTTAGAAGATTATCTAATACAAAAAAAAGAAATATTAGAAATAAAAAATGCTTTAAAAAAAAAAGTTAATCTTAATAAATTGAATACTAAACAAATTATTGAGTTCAGCCTAGATAAAACTACAAATCAAATTAATGAATTTACTTTTCAAATATCAAATAAACAAAAAATATATTTAGTAAGAGACAATTCCAATAATACATTTAATGATGAAATCATATCAATTAAATTAAATAAAAAAATTGTTTACAAAGAAAACTTAATTTTACAAAGTCTATATAAAGCTGCAATAGATGAAAAAATACCAGCAAATATTATAATTGAATTTGCTAGGATATATGGTTTTCAAGTAGATTTTCAAAGGGATATAAGAAAACAAGATAAGTTTCAAATAATGTATGAAATATTCCTTAATGACAAAAATGAAATTATTGAAACAGGAGAAATACTTTTTGCTAATTTAAAATTAAGCGGACAAGATAATGGACTTTATTACTTTGATAAAGATGGCAGCGAAGGACATTATGATAAAAATGGTAAGAGTGTTAAAAAAGCATTAATGAAAACTCCAATTAACGGAGCAAGACTTTCATCTCCTTTTGGTATGAGAAAACATCCTATAGATGGATACAATAAAATGCATAGAGGTACCGACTTCGCAGCACCAACTGGAACACCTATAATGGCATCTGGTGATGGTGTTGTTAAGAAAGCTGGATGGTGTGGAGGAGGAGGAAACTGTGTTAAAATAAAACATAACTCAACTTATCAAACAATATATGCGCATATGTCAAAATTTGCTCGTGGTATTAAAGCAGGTGTAAGAGTGAAACAAGGTCAGACAATAGGTTACGTTGGTTCTACAGGTAAGTCTACTGGACCTCATTTACATTACGAAGTAATTGTAAACGGAAAAAAAGTTAATTCGCAAAAACTAAAACTTCCTTCAGGTAAAATATTAAAAGGCAAAGAAAGAAAACTATTTGAAACAAATAAAATTAAACTAGATGTTCTTAAATCAGAAAAGATTATAGGTTTAAATTAATTAACCTCTGTTGCAGTTTCTGTATTAAGATCTAAATTAGAGTCATCTTTTAAATTTTTTTCGGCAACATCAGCATCTTTTGATAGCTCATTTATTTCTGATCCTTTTTCATCAGATTTCTCCTCTGAATTTCTCTCTCTTTTATAGCTTTCTCTTTCATTTAATATTCTCGTAAAATGATCAGCGTGCTGTAGGTAATTTTCAGAAAGAATTTTATCACCATTTGATAAAGCTTCTCTAGCTAAATCATTATACTTTTCGATCAATTTTGGTGCATTGTGGTTGTTTCTACCTGGAGACTTTCTCTTAAAATTATCGCCATTAGAAAAATTTGAACTAAATTTCTGCCTATCACCATTGGATTTAAAATTTCTATCGTTTCTTCTAAAATTATTTCTTCTGTTGTTGTTATTGCTATTATTCCTAAATGTTACCATGATTTAAATAATTATATTTTTGTGCAAATTATGCATCGATCATTATAAGAAAGATCTCTTAGAGCACTATTTATATAAAAACCCTCTTTATTCAATAATTTAATTACTTTATTTTTTTGATCAAAACCAATCTCTAAAATAAATTTACCATTTTTTTTAATCAGCTCAGATGATTTTTTAATAACTTTTCTGATTTCTGATAAACCATCCAATCCACCATCTAGTGCTATTTTTGGTTCAAACCTAGCAACTCCTTTATCCAAATATTTTATAATATGTTTTTTAATATAAGGAGGATTAGAAACAATTAAATCATATTTGCCCAAACTAAATTTGTCAACATTAGATTTATATAATTTAAGTCTATTATGGACTTTTAAACTAGTTGCATTCATATTAGCTATTTTTAAACAATTTTTGCTTATATCTATTCCTGTTCCATAAAAATTTTTTCTCTCTTTTAGTATAGACAAAAGTATACATCCAGATCCTATGCCAATATCTAAAATACTCAGTTTACTTCTATTTTTTGTTAAATTTAAAATATTTTCAACAATTAGCTCAGTATCTGGACGAGGTATTAAAGTATCTTCTGTTACAAAAAATTCTGAATTCCAAAATAACTTTTTATTTGTCAAATGCGATACCGGCTTACCTTTGGACCTTTCATTAATTAGTTTTTGAAACAAATTTAAATTTATTTCTTCTATTTTTTCTTGAGAATTAAGTATTAAGTATTTTTTATCTTTATTAATTGCTTTTGACATTAAAATTTCTGAGTCCAAATAAGGATTTAAACAAAATTTATCTTTTAAAATTTGAGCACCTTGATTTATTGCTGATTGAATATTCATTTATTTTAAATTACTTAAACTTTCTTCTTGTGCTTGCAGTGTAAGCGACTCAATCATTTCATCAAAAGCTTCACCTTCAAGAAATTCCTCTAATTTGTGCAAAGTTAAATTTATTCTGTGATCTGTAACTCTTCCCTGTGGAAAATTATAAGTTCTAATTCTTTCTGATCTATCTCCAGTACCAATTTTAGTTTTTCTATCTTGTGACCTTTCTTGATCAATTCTTGATCTTTCAAGTTCATATAATCTTGCTCTTAAAATTTTCATACCTTTTGCTTTATTTTTGTGCTGTGATTTTTCATCTTGTTGAGAAACTGATAAACCAGTGGGTATATGAGTTATTCTAACAGCACTATCTGTTGTATTAACTGACTGTCCGCCAGGACCACCTGCTCGAAAAACATCAATTCTTAAGTCAGAATCGTTTATTTTTAAATCAACTTCTTCAGCTTCAGGTAATACAGCAACAGTGGCCGCAGATGTATGCACTCTTCCTTGTGTTTCAGTATCTGGAACTCTTTGAACTCTATGTACACCACTTTCATATTTTAATGTTGAATATATATTTATACCTTTGATAGATGCAATTACCTCTTTTAAACCCCCCGCATCACTTCTTGAAATAGAAATAAGTTCTAATGACCACTTTTTTTTATGACTTACTTTTTCATACATTTTGAAAAGGTCTGAAGCAAATAAACTTGCCTCTAGTCCACCAGTTCCAGCTCTTATTTCTATTATTGCATTTTTTTTATCTGCTTCATCTTTTGGTAGTAAAAATAATTTTAATTTTTTTTCATTGATCTCATGTTGAGATTTTAGTTCACCAAGTTCTAACTCAGCCATATTTTTCAGTTCTTTATCTGATGAGTTGTCATCTAATATTTTCTCTAATTCTTGTTTTTCATTTTCGAAGGATAAATATTTTTTAGCATTTAAAATTATTTCATTAACATCCGAATATTCTTTTGACTTTTCAGCAAATACTTTGTTATCTAAACTTCCTGATGACAGGTCTTTTTCTAATGTAGAATGTTTTGTAATTAGTTCTTCAATAGTCTTTGTTGGTATCATTGGTAATTTTCTAATTCAGAGGCTTTTTTTTCAACTTCTGCTACGACTTTATTAACTATATCATCAGTCAATACTTTTTCACTTTGTACTCCAGATAGATAAAGCATATTATTACCTTTTCCACCTCCAGTTATTCCAATATCAGTTAATGCAGCCTCACCAGGTCCATTCACAACACAGCCAATTATAGATAGTGTAATTGGAGTTTTTATGTGAGATAATTTTTCCTCTAAAATTTTAACTGTATCAATCACTTGAAATGCTTGTCTTGCACAAGATGGACAAGAAATTATTTTAACTCCTCTATTTCGTAATCCTAAGGATTTAAGTATTTCATTTCCAATCTTAACCTCTTTTACAGGATCATCTGACAAAGAAACCCTTAATGTGTCACCTATTCCGTCTAATAGCAATGAACCTAGTCCTATTGAAGACTTAACACTTCCTGACACAAAACCTCCAGCCTCAGTTATTCCAAGATGAAGAGGATAATCAGTAGCATCCGAAAGCTGTCTGTAAGCTGCAATTGATAAAAATACATCAGAAGACTTTACGCTTATCTTGAAATTAAAAAAATCTTGATCTTCTAATATTTTAATATTTCTTTTTGCGCTCTCTACTAATGCCTCAGGGCATGGCTCTTTATACTTTTCTAGAATATCTTTTTCTAGTGATCCTGCATTAACTCCTATTCGAATTGAGCAATCATTATTTTTTGCTGCACTTAAGACTTCATGAATTTTGTTTTTATCACCAATATTTCCTGGATTTATTCTTAAACACTTAGCTCCATTTTCTGCAGCCTCTATAGCTCTCTTATAATGAAAATGAATATCTGCAATTACAGGTATTTGAACATTTTTTGTAATTTCTTTTAAGGCTTTTGAGGAATCTTCATCCGGACAAGAAACTCTAATAAGGTCAGCACCCTCTTCATGAATTTTATTTATTTGTTCTATAGTAGCTGAAATATCTGTAGTTAAAGTATTTGTCATTGATTGAACAGATATTGGATTGTCACCACCAACTTTAACACTACCAACATTGATTACTTTAGTTTTTTTTCGATTTATATTTCTAAATGGTCTTACATTCATAAGCTTAATCTAGTTTAAATTCTTTATGAAGAACAGCTATTGCTTTTTTTACATTTTTTGATGATACTAATACTGAAATTTTTATTTCAGATGTTGATATAACTAAAATATTAATTTTTTTTGAAGCTAAAGCTTGAAACATCCTATAAGTAATTCCAGGAGTAGTAATCATCCCAACTCCAATTATGGAAACTTTAGAAAGATTTTTATCAAAAGAAAGTTTTTTATAAAATATCGATTTATTTTGCTTAATTAATTTCTCGGTTTTTTTCAGATCATCA
Organism: uncultured Pelagibacteraceae bacterium; assembly: GCA_902560805.1. Lineage (GTDB taxonomy): Bacteria > Pseudomonadota > Alphaproteobacteria > Pelagibacterales > Pelagibacteraceae > Pelagibacter. The sequence continues at coordinate 40,152 of CACENW010000002.1, forward strand.
GATTTAATTGTAAAAGTTAAGTCGGTATCTTTTCCATTTTGAGAAATATTTTGTACAACCATATCAACGTTAATCAAATTTCTTGATAGTGGTTTAAAAACTGAAGCTGCAACACCAGGTCTATCTTTCACTCCTACAATTGTGATCTTGGCATCATTTTTAGTTGAAGATATCCCAGTAATTATTTGATCACTAAACGCTTTTTTAGAGCCTGTTATTAATGTGCCTTGTTTATTAACAAATGAAGACTTAACTTTAATATCAATATTATTTAGCTTTGCATCTTGAACCGATGTTGGTTGCATCACTTTTGATCCTAAAGATGCCATTTCTAACATTTCGTCATAAAATATTTTTTTAATTTTCTTTGCTTTGTTATGTTGTCTTGGATCAGTTGTGTAAACACCATCAACATCAGTATAAATTATACATTCATCAGCTTTAATAAATTTTGCTAACATTATTGCAGTGGCATCAGAGCCACTTCTTCCTATCGTGGTAATTCTATTTTCATTATTAATACCTTGAAAACCTGTGATAATTGGAATCCCACCTTGTTTCACATAATTATTTAATTCTTTTGTAAATATCTTATTTATTCTTGCTACAGAATAAGGTCCATCAGTAATTATTGGTAATTGCCAAGAAACCCATGACCTAGATTTAAAACCATCATGAGTAAGTCTTCCTGCAATTAAAGCACATGAAACCTGTTCTCCAGTTGAGACAAGTGCATCATACTCAGATCTGCTAAAATTATTACTAATTTGCTTCGATTTTTTTACAAGCTCATTGGTAACTCCACTCATTGCTGATGAAATCACCAAAACTCTATTTTTTTTCTTTTTATAAGCAGCTATAATTTTGCATACTTTTTTTATCCTATCGATGCTACCAACAGAAGTTCCACCAAATTTTAGTACAACAGTTTTCATGATCAGTTGAATTAATATAATTTAATTATAAATTGATAAAGTACATCTTAATTGTTATGTCAACTAATTATATATTATGAACAGTATTAATAAAAAAGAAATAGAAAAATTTTCAAATATGGCGGCCGAATGGTGGGATCCAGAAGGAAAATTTAAACCTCTTCATAAATTTAATCCTATAAGAATAAAATATATTAAAGAAAATATAATTAAGGAATTTCAACTTAAAAATAAAAAATATCCTCTTTCTGGAATAAATGTCCTTGATATTGGATGTGGTGGTGGATTGTTATCTGAGCCCATGTGTAGATTAGGTGCTAACGTTACAGCAATCGATGCTTCAAATAAAAATATTGCCATAGCAAACTTGCATGCAAAAAAAAACAATCTTAAAATAAACTATATATGTTCATCGCCCGAAAAACTAAAAACTACAAAAAAATTTGATGTAATTTTGAACATGGAGATTGTTGAACATGTTGAGGACGTTGATTTTTTTTTAAAATCATGTGCTAACCTTTTAAAAAAAAATGGATTAATGTTTGTTGCAACTATAAATAAAACCTTAAAATCTTATATATTTGCAATTGTTGGTGCGGAATATGTTTTGAGATGGCTTCCTATTGGCACCCATGAATGGGAAAAGTTTGTTAAGCCCGAGGAATTAAAAAGTATACTTATCAAAAAAAATCTTAATCTCAAAAAAATAGATGGAATGAAGTTTAACATTCTGAAAGATGAATGGAATGTTTCAAAAGATTTATCAGTAAATTATATTGCTGAATTTAAGAAAAACTAATTTTCTTTTTCATCAACCCAAGGTATTAATTGTGTATCTATGCCCTCTTCTTTGAGCTCTTTAACGTCTTTTTGAGAGGCTTTACCATATATCCCTTTTGTAGGTTTCTTACTATTGTAATGAATAGATCTAGCTTCATATGCAAAATTATCCCCAACGTACTTAAAATTATCTTTTATAAACTTTTGATAATTTTTAATTGTTTTTTTAATTTTTTTATACTTTTGAGCGTCAAATTTTTCTTCATTTTTAGCTTTTCTACTTATTAGCTGGGGAGCCATTAATGTTTTTTCAACTTTTTCAGAATTACAGTTGTGACAGACTAAAAGTTTTTTCTTTTTTAATTTTTCATATTCTGATGAAGAAGAGAACCAACTATCAAACTTTAATTCACAGTCGTTACATAAAAGTTTGTATTTTATCATATTATAGAATTAGTTATAAAAATTTATATTTCAATATGTTCAACTTCTATAATCAGCATTAATCTCAATATAATTTTTTGTAAAATCCATAGTAAAAGCAGTAAAGCTTTTAGGACCAGTAAACAAATCTACATTGATGTCTATATTTTCACCTTTCATATACTCAGCTACTAATTTTTCATCGTAGTTCTTGTATAATTTTCCATCCTGAATTATTTGATAATTTCCAAATTTCAAACCTAATTTGTTTAAATTTATCTTTGGTCCTGCTTTTCCTATTGCCATCACTATTCGTCCCCAGTTAGGATCTTCTCCCGCAATAGCTGTTTTTACCAAAGCTGAATTTGCTATTGAGAAAGCAATTGTCTTTGCATCTTGTTCACTTTTGCTTTTATTAATATTTATAGTGACAAATTTTGATGCTCCTTCTCCATCAGAAACTACTCTCTTAGCTAAATTTAACAAAACATTGTTTAATGCTTTGTCGAATTTTTTTATTTTTATATCATTAATACTTTTAATATTTGAATTGTTTGCTTTATTTGTTGCAAAAATACTAACCATATCATTTGTGCTAGTGTCCCCATCACACGAGATAGCATTAAATGTATTTGTAATATTTTTTTTTAATAATCTACTTAAAATATCATTAGATAAGTTGGCATCTGTAAATACGTATGCCAAAGTGGTTCCCATATTTGGAAATATCATGCCCGAACCTTTGGCTAAACCGTAAATTTTTACCTCTTTATCTCCAATTTTACATTGCTCCATCGCAAGTTTTGGTTTTGTATCAGTGGTCATTATTCCTAAGGCTGCTTTCATCCAAAGAAATTTGTTTTGTGTATAGTTGATTTTTTTAATCAAATTTGGAATTTGATCTATTATCTTTTCACATGGAAAGATTTCACCTATTGTGCCTGTGCATCCAAATATAATTTCCTTTGAAGTAATTTTCTTTGGATACTTTTCGTCTTCAACTTGTTTTTTTGATAATTGCTCAGAAGTTAAATCAGCAATTTTTGCGAGACTTTCGTAACCTTCTTTACCTGTGAAAGCATTTGCATTTCTAGTATTAACAATAAGAGAATAAATTTTTTTTGCTTTTTGACTTAAATTCCATTTAATGTTTTCTGAGATAATTTTTGACTTAGTATAGACAGAGGCATGATTTGCACCATCTCTAAAGTAAAACATTACTAAATCATCTCTTTTAGTTTTATATAAATCTGCACTTAAAGCTGAAATAGATAGCCCATCTATATGATCAAGGTCCTGGAAATCCATCATTCTAGTATTTTTTGATTTCGAGGTTAAAAAATTTGTTAAATTAATACCCATGATATTTAAAATAATTGTTTAATACATATATTAAACAATATATTTAAAGAATAAATCAAATAGTAATGCTTAACCCACTTAACTTTATTACAAAATTTATAAAATCTAGTAATCAAAAAGAACTAGATAGAATTGGAAAAATTATAGAAAAAATAAATTCATACGAAGAACAATTCATAAAATTAGGTAACGAAGACTTTCCAAAGAAAACAGTTGAGTTTAAAGATCAATTAAAAAATGGAAAAAGTTTAGACGAAATTCTACCTGAAGCATTTGCATTAGTAAGGGAAGCTGCAAAAAGAACGAGACAAGAAAGACACTTTGATGTTCAGCTTGTTGGGGGTGTAGTCCTTCACGAAGGTAAAATTGCTGAAATGAGAACGGGTGAAGGAAAAACACTCACTATTGCTTTAGCAGCTTATTTAAATGCACTTTCTGAAAACGGAGTTCATATAGTAACAGTTAATGATTACTTGGCAAAAAGAGACTCGATGGAAATGGGTCTCATATATAATTTTCTAGGTCTTACCTCTGGATTTATTAATAATGACCAAGATGATCTAGATAGAAAGAAAAACTATGATTGTGATATTACTTATGCAACTAACAGTGAGTTAGGATTTGATTATCTAAGAGATAACATGAAGTTTTCTCAAAAAGAGATGGTTCAAAGATCTCATACATTTTCAATTGTAGATGAAATAGATTCATGTTTAATAGATGAAGCAAGAACTCCACTTGTAATTTCTGGAGCTGCAGAAGATAAAACTGCTCAATACCTAGCAATAAATAAACTGGTTAAAATTTTAAATAATAAAGATTTTGAAATAGATGAGAAAGAAAAAAGCATACTTTTAACAAACGAGGGTATTAATAATGTTGAAAAACTTTTTTCTAATGCAGGTATCTTAAAAAATGATAATTTTTATGACCCAGAAAATCTTCATTTAGTTCACCATGTAAATCAAGCACTCCGTGCAAATCACTTATTTGAAAAAGGAAAGGATTACATAGTAAAAGATGGAGTTCTTAAAATTATAGATGAATTAACTGGAAGAATTTTAGAAGGAAGAAGATTTGGAGATGGGCTTCATCAGGCTCTTGAAGCTAAAGAAAAAATTCAGATACAGGCTGAAAATCAAACTTTAGCATCCATTACCTATCAAAATTATTTTAAACTATATAAAAAAATATCAGGTTGTACCGGTACTGCAGTAACAGAATCTGAGGAATTTTTTGAAATATATAATCTTTCAGTTGTTGTAATCCCAACAAATAAAGAAATGATCCGAAAGGACTATAATGATTTAATCTTTAGGACTGAAAAAGAAAAAAATGATGCAATAATTAATAAGATCATTGAAAAACATGAAAATGGTCAACCAATTTTGGTTTTCACATCTAGTATCAACAAGTCTGAAGTTTATTCTAAATTATTAAATGAAAAAAATATTAATCATGTAGTTTTAAATGCAAAGAACCATGAAAATGAAGCAGAAATTATCGCAAACGCTGGAAAAGAAAAATCTTTGATAATTACGACTAGTATTTCTGGTAGAGGTGTTGACATTCAACTTGGGGGTAAAAAAGGATCGATTCCTGATGATCAGCTTAAAATAGATAAAGAAAAAATAAAGTCCCTAGGTGGTTTATTTGTAATTGGTACAGAAAGAATGGAATCTAGAAGAGTGGACAATCAAGCAAGAGGAAGGGCTGGAAGACAAGGAGATGAAGGAAGTTCAGTATTTTATGTAAGTTTAGAGGATGATTTAATGAGAATTTTTGGCTCTGAATCTATGAATAATATGCTTGAAAAACTTGGTTTAAAAGATGGTGAAAGTATTGATCACCCTTGGATCAACAAAGCATTGGAAAGGGCTCAGCAGAAAGTTGAAGCCAGAAATTTTGATATAAGAAAAACACTAATCAAATTTGACAATGTTTTAAATGACCAAAGACATGTTGTATTTTCTCAAAGAAAAAATGCAATGAATAGTGAAAATATTTTTGATTATTCTGACGAATTTTTAAAAGAAATATCAGAAGACTTGATAAAATTAAAAATTCAAAATTTATCTAATCCTAAAAGCAATGAATTTAGCAATAGAATAAGACAAATTGTTGGAAAGAGTTTTAATGATTCTGAGCTTCAAAGTTTAATTGCTGCCAAAGATAATGAACTTAAAGAGAAAATATCCTCAAAATTCAATGAAACACGTAATGAAAGAATTAAAGTTCTAAACGAACAGCATGCAAAAGAAATTGAAAAAAGAATATTTTTACAAACAATAGATTTGAATTGGAAATCTCATATACAATATTTAGAACAACTTAGACAAGTAATTGGATTAAGATCTTACGGTCAAAGAGATCCCTTAGTTGAATATAAAAAAGAAGCTTTTGATTTATTTTCAAATTTATTAGAAAAATTAAAATTAGACTATGTTACAATTTTAATGAATTTAAAAGTAATTACTGAGTCTGATGAAGGGATTTCAAATTCAAATAAAATTAAACCATCTAACAATCCTAAATGTTTGTTGCTAATTCAAAAAAATCAAAAAATTTCAAGGAATGAGAGATGTGAAGCGACTGGAAAAAAATTTAAAAATTGCTGTGGAGCTTTGTAATTCTTAAATAAGAAAAAATAAGAAAGCTATAAATAATAAACCTCCTCCAATACCAAATAATAATTTTTTTGATTTGAAAATATTTTCAAAATTATTTTTCTTAATGGTCAAATTGCTTAAATCTTCTACATTGTTCATAAAACCGTCATTTCTTCCAATTTTTAAAAATTTATTTTTTCTTTCATTCATTATATCTTCTGCTGTCATCTCTTTATATTGCTCTAGGTTTTTAGAAATAGATTTTTTAACATTATCTAGTATCAGGTCTCTATCTCTATGAGCACCACCTAAAGGTTCTGGGATTATTTCATCAATAACTTTTAATTTTAATAAATCTTTTGCAGAAAGCTTCATTGCTTTTGCTGCATCAAGCATCTTTTTTGGATCTCTCCATAAAATAGTTGCACAGCCTTCAGGAGATATAACTGAATAAATGGCATTTTCTAGCATGATAACTTTGTTAGACGATGCTAATGCAATTGCGCCACCTGAACCACCTTCACCTATAATTATTGCAATTGTTGGGACCTTAAGTTCCATGCAACATTCAATTGATTTTGCTATTGCCTCAGCTTGACCTCTTTCCTCTGCACCAACACCAGGGTAAGCACCTGGCGTATCTATAAAAGAGATAATTGGAATATTAAATTTATTAGCCAAATTCATTAATCGAATAGTTTTTCTGTAACCCTCGGGTCGCATCATCCCAAAATTTCTTTCTATTCTACTATCTAAATCTTCGCCCTTTTCTTGGCCAATAACTAAAACTGAATGACCACTGAATTTTGCAAAACCTGTAAGTACAGATTTATCTTCACCATAATAACGGTCTCCAGATAGAGAAATAAAATCTTCGAATAAATTATCTATGAAAAATTTAGACTTTGGTCTGTCTTCATGTCTTGCAACCATGGTGGTTTGCCATGGATCTAGGTTTGAATATATATCATTTAATTTTTGATCTAGCTCAACTTGTGTTTTTGAAATTTTTTGCGTATCCACTTCTGATAATCCCTCTTGATTGTAGGGATCTTTTAATTTTTCCAATTCTGTCTCTAAATCTTTAATCTCAGTTTCAAAATTAAGATAATTTTTCATAATGTGGTTATAACTGATGGTTAATTCATAAAAAAGGCAATAAAATGATATTTAATTTAAAGTGTAATTGTTATTAATTGACTCTTTTCTAGAAGAAGATACATATTTTGCTATCGGGAGAGACTAATAGATTTAGCACCGAAGGAGCAACCACCCCGGAAACTCTCAGGTAAAAAGGACCGATAGTTGCATAACACTCTGGAAAGAGAATTAATTCCGCCGAAGGAGCAAAACTCTCAGGCAAAAATACAGATGGGGTGATTTAGGTGATATGCAAGAAAAATATATAAATATAAATACTTTAAAAGTATCTGAAAAACTTTCTCAATTTATTAGCGACGAGCTATTAAAAGAAACAAATCTATCTGTAAATAATTTTTGGTCAGGGTTCGAGAAAACAGTCAATGAATTAGCACCTAAAAATAAAGAATTAATAAAATTTAGAGAAGACTTACAAAAGCAAATAGACAATTGGCATATAAAAAATAAGGGAAATGAGTTTAATTTGTCACAATATAAAAAATTTCTAACAGAAATTGGTTATTTGAAAGAAGAAGGTGACGATTTTGAAATATCAACTCAAAATGTTGATGAGGAAATAACAAGTATTGCTGGACCTCAACTTGTTGTACCAGTAATGAATGCAAGATACGCATTAAATGCTGCTAATGCTAGGTGGATGAGCTTATACGATAGTCTGTATGGAACAGATGTAATTGAACAATCAGAAGATAGTGTATCTGAAAGATACGACCCATTAAGAGGTGAGATGGTAATAAAATATGGAAGAGATTTTTTAGATAAATATTTTCCATTAGCAGGATTGAGTTGGCAAAAAATTACAAGTTTTGCGGTTAAGTATGGAAAATTTAAAGCTTTAAAAGGTGCTGATATTTATGATTTGGTAGATGAGAATAAGTTTATTGGCCATAGGGGTGAAGCTGACAACCCGTCTGCTATAATTTTAAAAAATAACAATTTGCATATAGAAATTTTAAAAGATTCAAGAGCTTTTGCGGCTCAACAAGATCATGCTGGGATTAGTGACATAATTTTAGAATCTGCGGTGTCAACTATATGCGATAACGAAGATAGTGTAGCTGCTGTAGATGCAGAAGATAAAATTATTTGTTACAGAAATTGGCTAGGTCTAATGAAAGGTGATCTAAAATCAAAATTTGAAAAAGAAGGAAAATTATTTGAAAGAAAACTTAATCCTAATAGAAGCTATATTTCAAAAGATGGTAAAGGTTTAAAGCTTCATGGAAGAAGTTTACTGTTAGTTAGAAATGTTGGTCACTTAATGACTAATCCATCAATAATTTTAAAAGATGGTAGTGAAGTTCCAGAAGGAATAATGGATGCATTCATTACTACAGCCGCTGCCCTTCATGATATTAAGAAAAAAACCAATTCAAGAACTGGTTCTATTTATATTGTGAAACCAAAAATGCATGGACCAGATGAAACTGCATTTACTGATTTGCTTTTCTCAAAAGTTGAAGAAGTTTTAGGTTTGCCAAAATACACCTGCAAGATTGGAATAATGGATGAAGAAAGAAGAACTTCAGCTAATTTAAAAGAGTGCATTAGATCGTTAAAAAATAGAGTTTTCTTTATAAATACAGGTTTTCTAGACAGAACTGGTGATGAAATGCACACCTCTATGGAAGCTGGTCCGATGATTAAAAAAGGTGACATGAAAACTTCAAAATGGATTACAGCATATGAAAACAACAATGTTGATATTGGTTTAAAGTGTGGATTTTCTGGAAAAGCTCAAATTGGAAAAGGAATGTGGGCAATGCCTGATAAAATGAAAGATATGATGGAGCAAAAAACTGGACATTTAAAAGCAGGTGCAAATTGTGCATGGGTTCCATCTCCAACTGCTGCAGCTTTGCATTCGCTACATTATCATGAAATAAATATTTTTGATGAACAACAAAAAATTAAAAAAAGAGAACAAGCAAAGCTTGATGATCTTTTAACAATACCTACTGCTGATAGACCAAATTGGTCTGTAGATGAAATTAATAAAGAAATTTCTAACTCAGCTCAAACTTTATTGGGTTATGTGGTGAGATGGATCGATCAAGGAGTTGGGTGTTCCAAAGTACCAGATATAAATAACGTAGGTTTGATGGAAGATAGAGCTACACTTAGAATTTCATCTCAACATATTGCAAATTGGATACATCACGGAATTACAACAAAAATTCAAGTTGTAGAAATTCTTAAAGATATGGCTAAAATTGTAGATGATCAAAATAAAAATGACTCTAATTACGTAAGAATGAGTGATAACTTTGAAAATTCAATTGCATTTCAAACTGCTTGTGATTTGGTATTTAAAGGAAAAGAACAACCATCTGGTTATACTGAGCCTTTACTACATTTAAATAGACTTACTAAAAAGTCTAATCTGAATTAGAAACTAAGTTAGACCGATTTTTAAAAGCAGAAAATAAAGTCCCGTCGTCTAAACTTTCAATTTCACCACCTACAGGTAACCCCTGAGCAAGTTTAGTAATTTTTACATTAGAATTTTTTAGGCTATCTTGAATGTAGTAAGCAGTAGTTTGACCTTCAACAGTTGCACTTGTGGCTAATATAACTTCTTCTATTTTATCTTTTTTAACTCTCTCTACCAAAGAGTTAATCAGCAAGTCTTCCTTTTTTTGTCCAACTGATGAAATTGTGCCACCTAAAATATGAAAATATCCTTTAAATATATTTGAACTTTCTATACTCCATTGATCAGAGACATTTTCAACAACGCAAATTTTATCATATTTTTTATCAATTATTTTACAATATTCGTAAGTACATTCGACAGAGTTAGATTTTAAAATACCGCAAATTTTACATCTAGAAATATTTTTGTATACCTCAGCAAGGGTTTTTGCTAAAGGCTTAACAAGTTCATCACGGTTGTTTATCAATTTTAATACAATCCTTTTTGCTGATTTTGGTCCAAGACCTGGTAACTTTGAGATTAATTTAATAAGTTCGTCTATCTCTATGGAATTTTGCATAAATTAAAGTGGCCACTTAAAACCAGGTATACCAAATCCACCAGTAGCTTTTGATATCTCTTCTGATGTTTTCGACTTTAGCTGCGATTTAGCATTGTTATGAGCAGCTACAATTAAATCTTCTATTATTGACTTGTCTTCTTTCATTATTTCATCAGATAATTTAATTGATTGCATTTCACCTTCTCCATCTAAGACAATTTTTGCTGAATTTGAGCCAGAAACACCTTCTACTCTAATCTCCTTAATTTTTTGCTGACTCTCTTTCATTTTTGCTTCAAGTTCTTTTGCTTTATCTAATATTTTATTAAAATCAGTCATTATCTTTATCCTCCTTAGTTATCGATTTAACATCTACCAGTTCTGCATCAGGAAAATTTGCCATAAAGTTTTTATAAATTTCAGTTTCTTTAGCTTTTTCAATTAATATTTTTTTTTCATTTTCTCTCTTTTCTCTAATTGAGAGATCTCCTTTTGATTTACTAAGTGTGATAATCCATCTTTCTTTTGTCCATTCAAAAAGCTTTGTGGAAAGATCTTTTACAAAATCTTTATCAAGGCTGTCATTAAATGAAATCTCAATCCTATTTTTTTCAAATTTAACCAAATTAACATTTTTCTCTAATTCAAATTTAAGTTTTAATTCTTTTTTACTTGTGCAAATAGCAATTAATTCATCAAAAGAATTAATTTGAGTTTTGACTTCTGCTTTAACTTCAGTTTGTATTTCAGGATTCTTTTTTTCCTCTTGAGAGATATTTTTTATTTGATCAATAATTTTAGTCTCTGATTTCATTTCAATTTTGCTAGTTGAATTTTCTTCTTTAGGTTTTGTATCTATTTGTTTAACTTGTTTAACAGAACTTAAGTGCATTAATCTAATTAAAAACATCTCAATTGATAAATGTTGATTTGAAACAATATCCAATTCTTCTAATGACTTGATAGAAAATTGCCAAAATAAAATTAATACATCTGGTTGGATTTGATTAGAAATATTTTTTATTTTATTAAATTCTTCATCATTAAGAGAAAAATTTGTGCTTTCTAAGGTCAGAGAATTTACATTTTTAAAGTAATATAATAGCTCTAAAAAATCATTTAAAAATATTTTTGGTTCAACTCCTTGATTATATATTTTTCTGTAAATTTTTATTACCTTTTCTTCTTCTCCTCTTAATATCAATTCAAATAAATCAATTAATTGTGATTTGTCAAAATAACCAAAAATCTTCTGAGCAGAATTTAAATCTAGTTCTTTATCATTATCTAAACTCAATAATGCTCTATCTAATAGAGATAATGCATCTCTTACTGAGCCTTCAGATATTTTTACAATTAATTTTAGAGCATCATCCGTAACTTTTCCGTTTTCTTTCTTTTTAATTTTTTTTATATAATCTAACAGTTCAGAAGATTTAATCCTTGAAAGATCAAAACGCTGACACCTAGAAACAACTGTTATAGGAATTTTTTTTATTTCTGTTGTAGCAAATATAAATTTTAAATATGAAGGTGGCTCTTCCAATGTTTTTAATAAAGCATTAAATGCTTGTTTACTTAACATATGAACTTCATCGATTATAAAAATTTTATATTTCGCGGAAGTTGGTCCGTATCTAGAAAACTCTATTAAATCTCTAACATCATCTACCCCTGTCTTGCTAGCTGCATCCATTTCAAGCACATCTATGTGACTTGAGTTAGTTATCGCATCGCAATTATCACATTTTACTTTGCATTTATTTTCTATTCCGTTTGAACAATTTAATGTTTTTGCAACAATCCTTGCAGTAGTAGTTTTTCCAATTCCTCTTATTCCAGTAAACAAATATGCATTAGGTACTTTGTCAGCTTTTATTGAGTTTATAATTGTTTCAGCAACAACTTCTTGACCAATAAGATCATCAAATATTTGAGGTCTATATTTAAGAGCTAGTACTTTTGAGTTATTATTCATAAATTTTTAAGGAGACTAGAACCTGAATAACTGTCTCTACGACTGCTTCCGTTAAGATCTGGTCGGGTTCAAGCAGCATCCACCTCTAGCCTCCAAATCTATTATAACAGTTAAAATTTCTAATCTACAAGAAAAGATTATTATTTTTTTTGTCTTAAACTATCAGCTTCAAAAACACCTAGAACGTGAAAATCCTCACAATGTAAGCCAAGCTCTTCAAGAGATTTTTGAACCTTTTGATCTTCAATATGTCCATCTAAATCACATAAGAAAAAATAAGAATCGAAAGAATTTTTTTCAGGGTAACTTTGAAGCTTAGTAAGATTTACTCCATTGATAGCAAATCCTCCAAGCGATTGGTAAAGAGCTGCAGGTTTACTTTTTAGTTTAAATAAAAATGAAGTTATATATTTTTTATTTCCAAACTCAGGTTGAGATATATTTTTTCCCATAATAAGAAACCTTGTTAAATTTCCACTCTCGTTTTCTATATTTTTCTTAATTACATCAAGATTATAAATTTCAGCACTTAGAGATGATGCTATTGCTGCTTGTTTTTTGTCTTTTGTTTTGGAAATCATTTCGGCTGATCCGGCTGTATCTGCTCTTATATGTTCAGCAATATTATTTTCTTTTATGAAATTTGAACATTGCGATAAACCCTGTGCATGAGAATAAACTTCTTTTATATCGGACAGTTTAGCTCCTGGTTGACCTAATAGATTGTGTTCGATTTTTTGAAAGTGCTCTTGGTAAATATTCAGTCTATGTTTAAAAATTAAATATTCGATTCCTATATTTCCTGTAATTCTGTTAGACTCTGGTATTATTATTTTACAGTCAGGTTCTTCCGTAGCTTTGTTGAAACAATCATCAAAAGTTTTACAAGGTAAAATTTCAGCATCGGGGTCAATTGATACTGCTGCTAGATGAGAATAGGCTCCAAATGTTCCTTGAAAATATATTTTACCCATCAGGTGTTATATTCCATTATTTTTTTTAAGGCCAGATAATCTTCTTCTGTGTCAATTCCTATGGGTGCTTTACTTGCTAGAGCAACATTTATTTTGATATTATTATCTAGAGCTCTTAGTTGTTCTAATCTATTTTCAATTTCATTTTTTGATTGTGCTAATTCTACAAAATTTTTAAGAATTTCAGATGAATAACAGTAAATTCCAATATGGTGATAAATATTTAACGTATCTTCTGATTTCCTTAAAAATGTTTTTGCGTGAGAAAACGGATCATCTTCTAAATTATTTTGAGTGATAACTTTAACTATATTTTCATTTGTTAAATCTGATTTATTTTGTATTTTAGCAGCCAAGGTTCCTATTTGCGCACTATGATTTAACATCATTTGGTTTAGGTTAATAATATCCTGAATATTAATTGCTGGTTCATCACCCTGAATATTCATTATAAAATCAATATTATCTAATTTAAGTTGTTGATAAGCTTCATATATTCGGTCTGTACCAGTTTTATGTTTATTGCTAGTTAAAATAGCTTTTCCTCCATTTTTTTTTACATCATTAACAATCTCTTGATCCTCAGCTGCTACAATTACCTCTCCAATATTTGTCTCTTTTGCCTTGTTAAATACATGTGAAATAATTGAAATGTCATTGATTTTTAATAAAGGTTTTCCTGGAAGCCTAGTTGCTGATAACCTAGAGGGTATAATTATAAGAGTTTTCATTAATCATTAATCAAAATAGAGGCAAATTTATACATTAAATTTTAATCAAATTTTAATTTATCATGTTATACGTTCAAAATTAAAATTATAAAAATGGATTCTTTTGAAATAAACAAAATTGTGGCTGCAGTACTAATGGTTGCACTTCTTGTTATTGGTATAGGAAAATTATCTGATGTAATTTTTTATGTAGAAAAGCCTGAAACTCCAGGTTATGAAGTAGAAGTTGAACAAGTATCAACTGCATCATCCTCATCAACAATTGCTGTAGATGAGAAAGTCGATATTGCTGCTTTAATGGCAATGGGCGATATAGCGAGTGGAGAGAAAATTTTTAAAAAATGTGCAGCCTGCCACTCAATAATAAAGGGTGGAAAAAATGCTATAGGTCCAGCTTTGTATAATGTTGTTGGAAGGAAAGTTGGATCAGTTGAAGATTACAAATATTCAAAAGCGTTAGCTGCTTATGAAAAAGAATGGACTCTTGAAGAACTTAACGGTTATTTAACAAAGCCCGCTAAATGGATCAAAGGAACTAAGATGGCTTTTGCAGGTTTAAGAAAAGAGGTAGATAGAGCATCTGTAATTAAATATCTTAATGAAAATTCAGATAATCCCATACCACTACCTTAATTTTCCAAAACAATACAACAGTATACTTTTTTGTACATGAACTCGGTTAAAAGCCTGTACCCATACATGAGATTTTTTTCCTAAGAAAATATCTTCAGAAACTTCATTTCCTCTAGGCAGACAATGTAAAAAAATACAATTCTTATTTGCAAAACTCATTATTTTTGCATCAATTTTAAATTTTTTAAATGCTTTAATTTTTTTCTTTTTGTTTACTTTATCATTTAACGAAATAACTTTATCAGAAAAAATTACATCTGCTCCACTGGCAGCTTTTTTGGGATCATTATAAATATAAATTTTTTTTTTATTTTTTTTTACCCAACTTCTAACTTCTTTTCCTGGTTCAAAATTTTTTGGACAACCAATACTTAATTTGAAAGAAAATTTAACTGAAGCAGCGATTAAACTATCTAAAACATTATTTGAGTCTCCAATCCAGCAAATATTTAATTTGGAAATGGGTTTTTTTGTAATCTCCTCAACTGTAAAAACATCTGAAAGCACTTGAGTTGGATGAGAAGATGGACTCAAACCATTAATGAGTGGAATAGATAAATATTTTTTAAAATCTTCAATTTTTTTATCACTATCTGTTCTCAACATAAATCCATCTCCATATGTTGAGAGAACTTTTGCGGTATCAGATATACTTTCACCACCTTGTCCTAAATGAAGTTCATTAGATCTAAGTGTTAAAGTACCTCCTCCAAGTTGTTTTATAGCTAAATAAAAGCTAATTCTTGTTCTTGAGCTTGGTTTTTCAAACATTTGAATCAAAATTTTACCTTTTAATGGAGCGCCTTTATCTATCTCTAGAGTATTGAGTTTTTTTCTAGAGCTTTTTCTTTTTTTTGCATCAGTAATTATTTTTCTTAAATCTTTACTAGGAATATCTTTTAAATTTATAAAATGTTTCATAATTATTTAAATTGGCTACAAACTTTGTTAATAATTTTTAAAGCTTCATCAATCTCACTTTTTTTAACATTAAGAGGTGGTAAAATTCTGACGACATTTTCTGAAGCACGAATAGTTAATAATTTATTTTCCATTAATTTTTTAATAAAATTTGTCTGATCTTGATGTAACTGTATCCCAATTAAAAAACCTCTTCCTCTTATTTGTTTAATAATAGTAGGATTTTTTTCCTTAATTTTGTTTAGGTTTGATAAAAAATATTTAGATAGTTTTTTAACATTATTTAAAAACTTTTTGTTTGAAACTATATCCATTACTTTATTGCCAACTGACATGGCTAGTGGATTGCCTCCAAATGTAGATCCGTGAGTTCCAGGTACCATACCTGCAGCTACCTTCTTGTTCATAAGTACCGCTCCTATTGGAAATCCACCTCCAATCCCTTTGGCTATAGGGACTATGTCTGGTTTTACTTTAGATTTTTCAAACGCAAAAAAATCTCCAGATCTACCTATTCCACATTGAACTTCATCCAGAATTAAAAGAATTTTTTTCTTATCACATAATTTTCTTAGTTCTCTTAAACAGAAGTCTGGAATAACTTTAATTCCTCCCTCTCCCATTATCGTTTCAACCATTATAGCAGCAGTATCTTTTGTAATTTTCTTTTCTAATGATTTATGATCTCCAAAAGCAAAATGATCAAATCCTTTTACTTTAGGACCAAATCCTTCTGTCATTTTCTTAGATCCACTCGCATAAATTGCGGCTAATGTTCTGCCATGAAATGAATTTTTAATGCAAAGAATTCTATTTTTATTTGGTTTACCTATTGAAAAAAAATATCTTCTAGCAACTTTAATTGCAGCCTCTGTAGCTTCTGCACCGCTATTTTGAAACATTACATAATCTGCAAATGTTTTTTTACATATCTTTTTAGCTAAAATTTCTCCTTCTGGAATTTGGAAAGCGTTTGAAACATGCCAGAGTTTTTTTGATTGCTTATTTATAGTTTTTACTAAACTTGGATGTGCATGGCCTAAAGAATTAACTGCAATACCCATCACAAAATCAAGATACTTTTTGTCTTCTGTAGAGTAAAGATAGCTTCCTTTACCATACTTAAAAGAAATTTTTTTTCTGTTATAATTTTTTGCTAAATTACTCATAAATTAAAATTGTTTTTATAAATTTTATTTCATAGATACAAGTTATGATTGAAAAACTAATTTTATTTGAGCTAGGCTTTTATTGTTGATAACTCTGATTTTTTGATTGTTTCATTTAAATTAATAACAGTATATTGTCATTATATAAATATTGAACACAACATATAGATATGAGCTGGACAGACGAAAAAGTTGAATCTCTCAAAAAATTATGGGGTTCGGGTAAAACTGCAAGTCAAATTGCAGAAATTATTGGGGGAATAAGTAGAAACGCAGTTATAGGCAAAGCTCATAGGTTAAATCTCTCAGCAAAAATAAAAACGAGAGCTGCCACATCAAATAAAAGTTTTGAGAGTTCTATACAGGAAAATAATACAAAATCCAGAAGAGGTCGTAAAAGTAAATTCAAATCGTTAATAATTGAAAAAGACTTTGAGCCAGAAAATCCTAAACAATTGGAGGAGCTAGACGAAAATTCATGTAAATGGCCTATAGGTCATCCAGATGAAAAAACATTTTATTTTTGTGGCAGATCTTCTTTAAAAGATTTTTCTTATTGTAAACTTCATTTGCTATATGCATATCAACCAAAAGGTAAAAAGGAAGAAGTTTCAGATAAAGAAGAAGTTCCAGAATTTATTGAGAAGAAAATTCAATCTGCTTAAAAATTTTAATTCATTTTAATATCTATATCATCTGAGGAATATTTTTCAGTAGAAAACTGACCACCTTCCCTCCACATATAACAATATTTTTTAACTTCTTCTTCGAAATATCTTAAACTTGGTACTCCTATGTCTGAGTTAGATTTATATTTACCAGATAAAACATTATCATATTTTAGAAGTTTTAATTGATCTCTAGTCAAAATTGGCTTTGGCATTATTTCAAAAATTCTCGCTGACAATTGACCTAATGGCAAAGGGATTGGTATCAATAATCTTTTCTTTCCTATTAAATTTAATAATTTTTCTAATATTTCTTTAAATGAAATTATTTCTGGACCAACACATTCAATTATTTTTGAATTAACATTACTCGAAATTACATTAAAAATAACATCTGTAAGATCAGAGCAATGAATTGGTGCGAACTTAGTTTTACCTTCATAATAGAGTGGAAATATTGGTAATCTATTCAAAAGAGTCATAAAATTTGTGGTAAAATTATCATCTACGGAATAAACAATAGATGGTCTTATAATTGTAGCTAAAGGAAAATTTTTTAGAATTCTTTCTTCTCCTTCTAATTTACTTTTGGCATAATCAGAGTCTGCAGCCTCATTTATTCCAAGTGCTGATAAATGAATAAAATGTTTAAGTTTGTATTCTTTTGAAAGTTTAGAAAGTAAAGATGGAAAAACGGTATGAATATTTTTAAACGTATTCCCTTTTCTTGACTCAAATAAAATACCAATTAAATTTATACATATGTCTGCCTTTTCAAAAAGCTTTCTAAGTTTTTGTTCTTCAAAAATATTTGACTCAACAATATCTATATAACCTGCATTTGCTTGAGTTTTAATGATGTAGCTTTTTTGATGAATATTTCTTGTGACAACAGTTACTTGATAATTCTTCTTTGTAAGCTTCCTAATTAAATTTCTACCAATTTGACCACTTCCACCAAAAATTAGACAATTTTTTGCTTTCATATATATATGTTTAAAAATGAGTAATAATATTCAACTTCACAAAAATGATTTACCAGATGATTTAAATTTAGGCAATATTATTGCCGTAGATGGTGAGTTCATGGGTCTAAATGTTAGACGTGATCCGTTATGCTTAATTCAGGTGTCTTCAGGCAACTCAAATGCTCATATAGTTCAATTTGATAGAGGAAATTATAAAGCTCCTAATTTAGTAAAGATATTGAGTGATGAAAATATTACGAAAATTTTTCATTATGCACGAGCAGATATGGCTCATATTAAATATTATTTGAAAACACAAACTAACAATATTTTAGATACAAAAATTGCATCAAAACTAGCAAGGTCTTATTCTGATAATCATTCATTAAAAACATTAATTAAAGAATTTATCAATATAGATATTAGTAAACAATTTCAAAGTTCAGATTTTGGAGGTGAATTAAAACCATCACAACTTAAATACTGTGCTAACGATGTGATATATTTACATCGTATACATGATGAGTTGAAAAAAATATTGGAAAGAGAAAATAGAATGCAACTATATAAAGATTGTTTAAAATTTTTAAAGACAAGGGTTGACCTTGATCTTGCATTATTTAGAGATGATATCTGGTCGCACTAATGAATAAAAAAAAATTTATATCTGAAGCAAATAGTGTAATAAATCTTGAAATCAAAGCACTCCAAAAATTAAAAAAAAGTATTAATAGCTCCTTTGGTAAAGCGGTCATCAAAATAGCAAAATGTCAATCAAAAGTAATTTTATGTGGAGTAGGTAAGAGTGGTTTGATAGCATCTAAAATTGCAGCTACATTAGCATCTGTTGGTACACCTTCATTTAGTCTTTTAGCCAGTGAAGCGTCTCATGGTGACCTTGGTATGATTTCAAAAAAAGATATCTTAATATTAATTAGTAATTCAGGGGAAACAAATGAACTAAAAAATATAATTCAATTTACAAAAAGAAATAAAATTTTATTAATAGGTATTGTCTCAAAAAAAGATTCTATTCTTTATAAATCTGCTGATATCAAATTGTTTATACCAAAAGCTATAGAAGCAGGAGGTATAGTTCCAACTTCTAGCACAACAGCACAACTAGCTTTGGGAGATTCTCTAGCAATAGCCTCGATGAAATACAAAAAATTTGATAAAAAGGATTTTAAAAAACTTCATCCTGCAGGAAGTTTAGGTGCTCAACTTAAAACTGTTGAGGATATAATGATTACTGGAAAAAAAATACCTTTTGTGAATGAAAATTTAAAAATGAGTAAAGCTTTAAAAATATTAACTGAAAAAAAATTGGGTATATTAATTGTCCTGAATAGAAAAAAAAAAACAATTGGAATAGTAACTGATGGACAAATAAGAAGATTTACTGAAAAAAAATTTGATTTTCGTTCACGACCAGTCAAAGAAATAATGACCAAAAAACCAATATTTATTGAAAAAGACGAATTAGCAGCAAAAGCACTTTCAACAATGAATAGTAAAAAAATTACGTCACTTATTGTAAATAAGAAAGATCAACCTCAAAAAACAATTGGGGTTGTTCATATTCATACAATTTTGAAATCTAATATTTCTTAAATGGTTAATAAAAAATTAGTGAAAATTTTTTATATTTTCATAATTTTATCAATAATATTTTCTTTAATTTACATAAAATTCTTTAAAAAAAATAATATCAAAGTAATTCCTGATCAAACTGGAGAACTAAATTACAACTCTAACTTAATAAAAGAAGTTGAATACTCAACTAAGGATAAGGATGGTAATGAATACCTCATAAAAGCGGAGGAAGGGGAAATAGATTTCTCAAACCCAAATATTATATTTCTTAAGAAAGTTTATGCTTTAATTAAATTAATTGACTCAGAGGAAGTGACAATTGTCTCTGATTTTGGAAAATATAATTCAGAAAATTATGATACAATTTTTTCAAAAAATGTAATAATTAACTACTTAGATAATAAAATAACTGGAGAATATCTAGATTTTTCTTTAGATAGAAATTCAATGATAATTAGTAAGAACGTAAATTACAGTAATCTAGAAAATATACTAGAAGCTGATGTTGTTGAGATAAATATTAAATCTAAAGATACTAAAATTTATATGTATGAAGAGAAAAAAAAAGTAAAAATAGAAAATAAAAAATAATGGCGATAATAAAAAAATTTAGAATAAAATCTTTTAAAAATATTAATTCCATAATCGAATTTAATAATATCTCTCTTTCTTATGGAAATAGATTGATCTTAGATAATTTAAATTTCAAGATTAATGAAGGACAAATTTTTGGAATGCTCGGACCAAATGGAGTCGGGAAATCGACAATTTTTAATTTAATCACAGGTTTAATAAGCCCAAATAGTGGTACAATAAAAATTACAGGTCAAGACGTAACAAATTATCCAATCTACCTAAGGACAAAAAAATTTAAAGTAGGATATGTTCCACAATATGGTGGCTTCTTTAACGACCTTACACTTTATGATAATTTAAAAGCAATAAGCGAAATTGTTATAGAAAATAAAAACTATAGAGCAGAAAGAGTAAATTATTTAATTTCTAAATTTGAGCTTGATAATCTGAAAGATATTAAGGCAAAATTTTTGTCAGGTGGTCAGAAGAAAAAATTAGTTATAGCATTATCTTTGCTAAGTGAGCCAAAAGTACTGTTATTAGATGAATGTTTTGCAGCACTAGATGTAATGACGATCAAAATGCTTCAAGAAATAATAGTAAAATTACAAAATGAAAATAGAATTACAATTTGCATATGTGACCACCAGGCCAGAGATCTATTAGCTTGTGTAGATATTGCAATGATTCTAAGTGAAGGAAAAATTATTGCTGAAGATACTCCTTCTAACTTGGTTAATAATATTAATGCAAAAAATGCATATTTCGGTGACAACTTTAAGTTCAACTAATCCTTAATGTCAAACATTGTAAAAATAAAAAATAAAATCGGAAATTTTAAAAAAACAATAACAGTACCTGGTGATAAAAGCCTAAGTATTAGATGGGTACTTTTTTCTTCATTGGCAAATGGAACTTCTACAGCAAAAAATCTTTTAATGTCTGAAGATGTCTTGGCCGCGATAGAAGCAGTAAAAAAATTAGGAATTAAAGTAATTATAAATAAAAAAGAAAGTAAAATTTTTGGAAAAGGAATTGATGGCTATAAGTATAAAAAAAACCTTAAAATAAACGCTAAAAATTCAGGAACATTAGGAAGGCTTATTCTTGGGTTATTAGTAAATTCTTCAAATACAATTCATTTAATTGGAGACAAAAGTTTATCAAAGAGAGATTTTAGTAGAGTATCTGAACCTCTAAGCAAATTCGGAGCTAAATTTAGATTAAGAAATAATAACTTTCTACCATTAAAAATTAATGGGTCATCTAATTTAAAACCAATAAAATATAGTGAAAACAAAGGTTCGGCGCAGTGCAAAAGTTCAATTATTTTTGCAGCAATGAGAACTGAAGGTACTACAATAATTAAAGCAAAAAAATCAAGAAATCATACTGAGTTATTATGTAAATATTTAAAATTACCAATAAGAGTTAAAAATTTTAAAAATTTTGATAAAATTGAAGTTAATAAGGTAAAAAAAATTAAAACTTTAAATTACGATATTCCATCTGATATTAGTTCCAGTGCATTCTTTATTGTTTTAACAGCGCTATCTAAAAAGTCAGAATTAATAATAAAAAATGTAAATATAAATCCAACAAGAATAGGGATAATAACCATTTTAAAAAAAATGGGAGTAAGGATAATTTTTAAAAATCAGAAAACTTATAAAGGTGAAAAAAAGGCTGACATAAAAATAGTAAGTGCAAAAAATATAAAAGCAATTAATTGTCCTCCTAAATTAAACAGTGGAGCAATTGATGAATTTTTAGTTATATTTCTTGTTGCTGCTAAAGCCAAAGGTATTTCTTATTTTAGAAATCTGAGTGAGTTAAATCAAAAAGAGAGTCCAAGACTGAAATGGGCTGAAAAAATTTTAACTAATCTAGGTGTCAAAACTATTACATCAAATGATTCAATTAAAATTTATGGTAATCCCAATTTAAATTTAAGTTTAGATAAAAGAGTTATAATTAAAAATTATTTGAAAGATCACAGAGTTTTCATGGCAAGTCTGATAGCAGCATTATCGTTTGGAGGAAAATGGACTATCCATGATAAAGACTCGATAAATACATCATTTCCTGATTTTTTAAAAATTATAGGAAAGTTAAAAAAATGATTAAAAGAGAGAATATCTTAAAAATTGCTATAGATTCACCTGCTGCGGCAGGCGCAGGAACATTGGCAAAAGCTATTTCTAAACACTATAATCTTTCTTATCTTGATACTGGAAAAATATATAGATTTATTGCCTATTTAAAAATTAAGTTTCCAAAAAAATTTAACAATAAATTTATAAAATTAAAAATTAAGTCTTTAAAGACAAAAGATCTTTTGAATAATAATTTATTATCTGATGAGGTTGGAACAGAAGCTTCCATAATTTCAAAAATTAAATCAATTAGAAAAATGGTTCATTCTTTTCAAATCAATTTTGCATACAACCCTCCTAAAAAATATAAAGGCTCTTGTTTAGACGGTAGAGATATTACATACAATATTGTCCCTGATGCTGACTTCAAATTTTATATAACTGCAAATATAAAAACCAGAGCATTAAGGAGATATAAAGAATTAAAAGGGTTAAAAAAAAAAATAACATATAAGGAAGTCTTAAAAAGCATTAAAAAACGTGACAAAAGTGATTTAAATAGGAAAATAGCTCCATTAAGGAAAACCAAAGATTCACTATTGATTAATACGACAAACCTTAATAAAAGGTCATGTTTTTTAAAAATAAAAAAAATAATAGACAAGAAAATTAATTATTAATGGAAATTTACAAAGATTTATCTAATCCAGCATCTCAAGAGTTCGAAAAATTACTAAATAGTCAGCTATCAAAAGTCCAAATAGAAGAAGGTAAAATCATCGAGGGTAAAATAAATAAAATAACTGAGAAATTTGTTTTTCTGTTTGTTGAAGGCCTTAAATCAGAACCAGTTCTTGATATAAATGAATTAAAGAGCATGGGTCTTTCTGAGAAAATTAAAGTTGGAGAAACTATTCCAGTTTTACTTGAAAAAATAGAGGACAAACATGGTGAAGTTTTAGTTTCCGCTAATAAAGCTCAAAAGATTAAAGGTTGGGACAAATTAGTGGAAGCATATGAAAAAAATGAACCCATCATGGGAAAAATTACATCTAAGTGCAAAGGTGGGTGTATAGTAGAACATATAGATACAGGATCACTTATGTTTTTACCAGGTTCACAAATCAGTGATAAACCACTAAAAGACATAAGTCATTTGATGAACGAACCTCAAAAATTTGCTCTTATTAAATTAGATAAAGTTAGAGGCAATGCCTGCGTGTCAAGGAGGGAAATAATTTCATCTTTTAAAAAAGAAGATAAGGCAAAAATAGTTGAGAAATATAAAGTTGGAGACATTATTAAAGGTGCAGAAGTGAAAGGATATAGTTCATTTGGATGCTTTTTCAATGTTAATGGTGAGTTAGATGTGTTGGTTCACTTACAAGAAATTTCTTACTCAAGAGTTAGCCACCCAGATGAGGTCTTCAATATAGGTGAGAAACACGATCTAAAAGTTATCAGTGTTGATAAAGAAAAATTACAAGTTGGATGTTCTGTTAAACAATTGTCTCCAGATCCTTTTGAACATATTGAAAATTATGAGTTAAACAAAATTTATAAAGTTAAAGTTGTAAAACTAATGGACTTTGGGGCTTTTTGTGAGCTTGAACCTGGCTTAACAACTTTGCTTCACTCAAGTGAGTTAAGTTGGACTAAGAAAAATATTTCTGCAAAAAAAATGTTTAAAGTTGGTGATGAGATAGATTGTGTGATAACTGAAATAGACAAAGATAAAAGACGGGTCGCAATATCACATAGATTAACTCATGATAATCCATTTGAAATATTTGAAAAGAAATATCCAATTGATACAATTGTTGAAGGTGAAGTTGTAAACAAAAATGAGTATTCTTTATTTATTAAAATTAAAGATCTAGATGTTGATGCATTTTTGCACTGTAATGATTTAACATATTTAAATAATGGTGAAAATGAACTTGCTAAATATAAAAAAGGTGACAAAATTAGTGTTAAAGTTTTAGAAATTAAAACTTCAGAACAAAAAATTAGAGTTGGTTTTAAACAAACACAAACTGATCCATTTGACTGGTTTAAAGATAAATCAAAAAATCAAACAATAACCGTTAAAGTTGTTTCAACTGACAACAAAGGACTAATTGTAAGACCGGAAGGTTGTGAAATGGATTTTCAAATTAAAAAATCAGCCATAGCAATAAATGCTGCTGACGCTAGACCAAGCAGATGGACAGGTGGCGAAAAATTAGATTGTGCAATAGCAGATTTAGACCTTAGTAAGAGAAAAGTAACATTAAGTATCAAATTGCTTGAAGAAATTGAAAAAAAAGAAGCTCTTGAAAAATATGGATCCGAAGGATCTGGTAAAAACTTGCCGTTTTCATCATTATCTGAGGATTTAAAGAAAAAAGAAGAAGAGAAAGAGTAATTGAAGAAGTTATAAATTGGCTATTGTAAAATCAAAGCTTTTAAAACAACTCTCTAATAACTATCCTAATTTCTTAAAAAAAGATTTAGAAAAATTTACTGATATAATCTTAAATGAGATAAAAAGAGCTCTTAGAAGAAGTGATGGAGTTGAATTAAGAAATTTTGGAACATTTAGAGTTAAAACTCAAAAAGCCTCTATTAGAAGAAATCCAAAAACTGGTGAAAAGGTTGCAGTTCCTGAAAAAAAAGTAATATCTTGGAAAATGAGTAAGGAAATGTTTAAAAAGATTAATAATGAAGAATAAAACAATATTTGTTGCCTGTGATACTTCAAATCTTATTCAAATAAATAAAATCCTTAAAAACATCAAAACTAAAAAATTAAAAATTATTCCAAAATTTGGACTGCAGTTTTTTTACTCAAAAAATGGAAGAAAATTTTTAGAAAAATATAAATCAGATTTTTGGTTAGATTTAAAAATTAACGATATTCCACAAACAGCTCTTTCTGCAGTTGATAGTTTAAAAGATCTAAAAAATTGTAAATATATTACAGTCCATGCAAATGGTGGGCTTGAAATGCTTAAAGCCATAAAAAAAAAGGCTAAACAAATTAATAAAAATTTAAAAGTATTAGGAGTTACTGTATTAACTAGTCTTAACAATAAATCTTTAAAAGAAATAGGTCACACTAAAAAAGTAGAGGAGCTTGTTTTAAAGCAAGCTAGTATTGTGAAAAAATCTAGATGTCATGGAATCGTTTGCTCAGCAAAAGAAGCAAAGATAATAAGAAAAAAATATAAAAATTTTTTAATCATTACTCCAGGTATAAGAATGCCAGGTGATGGCTTTAATGATCAAGTAAGGGTAATGACTCCAAAAGATGCTTTTAAAAATAAAGTTTCTGGAATTGTAATTGGAAGAGCTCTTACAAAAGGGAATATTAAAAATAATATTGAAAAATTAATTGATCATTTAAACTGATGATTAAGGGTTCTAAAATTTGTGGGATTTCAGACCCAAATACTTTAAGTTTTTTAATTAATCACCCTCACCCACCAACATTTATAGGATTTATTTGTAATTATCCAAAAAGTTCTAGATATGTTGAATATAAAAATTTAAAAAAACTTTTAAGTGTTAGACCAAAACAAAGTTACTATGTTGCCGTTCTAGTTAAACCAAATATAAATATTTTAGAGAAAATTAAAAACTTACCTTTTGATTACTATCAATTGTATGATTGCACACCAAGAGAAATAAAAGAAATAAAAGAAAAATATCAAAAGAAAATTATTACAGCTTTCACAATTAAATCAGAGTCCGATTTAGACAATTATAAATTATATTCTGATCATACTGATATTTATCTATTTGACAGTAAAGGCTATGAGAAAAGTCAGTCTTTTGATCACAGCTTAATTAAAAATATCAATTTAAATAAAGAATTAATGATTGCTGGAAATATTCAATACAATGATGAGCTTAAAAATTACAAAAATTTAGCAAATTTTATAGATTTATCTGGTGGCGTAGAAACATCTGGATTAAAAGACATATCCAAAATAGAATTTTTTTTAAATAAAGTTAATAAAATTATAAATGAAGCTTAAAAAAGGTATTCCATTAATTGATCAACATGATCAACAAGGTTTTTGGGGAGGAAAGTTTGGTGGTAGTTTTATACCTGAAACTTTAAAAAAACCTGTAGAGGATTTAACAAATGAATTTAAAAGACTGAGAAATAATAAAGAATTTTTAAAAAAAAGAGATTATTATTTTAAAAATTATATTGGTTCACCAACCTCTTTTGTAAAATTAGAAAATTTGTCCAATCATTTAGGTGGAGCTCAAATATGGGCAAAAGTAGTTTCCGAGGCAAATGGAGGTGCACATAAAATCTATAATGCCACTGTTCATGCACTAATTTGTAAAGCTATGGGCAAAAAGTATATTGTTGGCGATACTGGTGCCGGATATGCAGGAAAAATGTTAAGTATGGCAGCTAAAAAATTTGGACTTAAATGTAAAATTTTTATGGGTGCAAAAGACATTAAAAGACAAAAACCAAATTGTGACGCTATGAAAAAAAACGGAGCAGAAATAGTACCTGTTTATTCTGGTAGTCAGACTTTAGTTGATGCAGTTAGTGAATGCATGAGATATTGGGTATCTAATTGTGATAATACACATATGTGTGTTGGTAGTACTGTTGGACCAAATATCTTCGTAAAAATATGTGGTTGGTCAACCGCACAAATTTCTAGAGAATTAAAAACGCAGCTTAAAAAAGAATTTAAAAAAATTCCAAATAAAATTAAATTAATTAATTGTGTTGGAGGTGGTAGTTCTGCATATGGATTTTGGAGTGAGTTTATTGATTTTGATAAGAAACAAATAGAATTGATTGGTGTAGAAGCGGGAGGCCCTAAAAAATCAAAACTTCATGCAGCGCCACTAAGTAGAAATGCAAAAGTTGGCATTTTACATGGAGCGGCTTCATATGTTTGCCAAAATAATGAAGGACAAATTAATGACACGGAATCCATAAGTGCTGGTTTAGATTATCCTGGTGTAAGCCCTATTCATTGTTTTTTAAAAGATACAAAAAGAGCAAGATATACTTATGCAACTGATGAAGATGCACTATACGCGCATGTTATGGTTACTAAGTTTGAAAAACTCAATCCAAGTTTAGAACCAAGTCATGCTTTTGCTGAGGCAATAAAAATTGCTCCAAATTTAAGTAAAGATACAATTATAATTGTTAACTCTTGTGGTGATGCGAAAAAAGATAGAGATATTTTAAAAGAGAGATTAGGAAAACATTAATGAGCTCTTTACTTAACAAAGCTTTTTTAAATGCTAAAAAAGAAAATAGACCAGCCTTGCTGACTTATACTGTTGCGGGTGATAATACTAAAAAAAAATCTTTAGAAATTCTTAAGTCTATTTCAAATTATGCTGATATTTGTGAATTAGGATTTCCACATAACACACCCATAGCTGATGGGGGTCAAATCCAAACTAGCGCTTACAGAGCAATTAAGAACGGTATAAAAATTAAAGATGTATTTTCAATTGCAAAAAATTTTAAAAAATCAAAAAAAAATACTCCAATTATACTAATGGGTTATTACAATATGATATTCCAGTACAATGAAAATAAATTTTTAGATAGATGTAAAAAATCAAAAGTCGATGGACTGATCGTTGTTGATTTGCCTTATCCAGAAAACAAAAGTTTTGCATCTAAATGTAAAAAGAACGGGGTAAATTTTATTCAGCTAGTCTCACCTACTACTTCTCAAATTAGATTAAAAAAAATAATAAAAGACTCGCATGATATGGTTTACTATATAAGCATGTTATCAACTACGGGAGGGAAACTAAAAGTTTCTCCAAAGAAAATCTTGGAAAGGTACAACAAAATTAAAAATCAAAATAAATCAAAAAATATAGTGATTGGTTTCGGTATTACAGAAAAAACAATTAAATCTCTTAAAAAAGCTGATGGTTTAGTAGTTGGTAGCGCAATATGTAAAGAAATATCTAAATCAATTGAAAGAAGACAAAATACTGTCACAAATGTTACTAATATAGTTAAAAGATTAAGAAATAAAATTCAATGAACTGGATAACCAAAATTATTAAAGCAAGTGAAAAGATAAAAACTGCTATACGTGAACGAGCTACTAAAGAAGATATTGCAAAGAGTGAATGGACAAGTTGTTGTCGAGGACCTATTCTAAAAAAAGATTTAGAAGCAAACCTTTGGGTTTGTCCAGATTGTAATAAACATCATAGAATTAAACCAAAACAAAGATTTGATATTTTATTTGGAAAAAATAATTATCAAGTTTTTAAAACACCCATTCCAAAAGATGATCCTTTAAATTGGACAGATTCTAAATCTTATAAAGATAGATTAAAAAGTGCTCGTAAGAAAACTGGATTAGATTGTGGAATGATGGTTTCATCTGGAACAATCAATAATATTAAAATTACAGCTGTTGCATCTGACTTTGATTTCTTAGGAGCTTCGATGGCTGCCGCTGAAGGTGAAGCATTTTTATATGGAATTCAACATGCAATAGAAAATCAAACGCCATTTATATGTATAAGTGCTGGTGGAGGAATGAGAATGATGGAAAGTTTAATTTCATTATCTCAAATGACAAGAACTACACTTGCAATTAATGAATTAAAGAAAAAAGGTTTACCCTACTTAGTTTGTATAACAGATCCGACTGCAGGAGGAATAACCGCTTCCTATGCAATGTTAGGAGACATTCATATTGCAGAACCAGGTGCTTTAATTGCATTTGCAGGTGCTAGAGTTATTCAAGGAACAGTAAAAGAAGAATTGCCTGAGGGTTTTCAAAAAAGTGAGTATGTTGAAAAAACTGGGTTTGTTGACTTAATTGTAGAGAGAAAAGATCTAGCATCTAAAATAGGAACTTTATTATCAATATTGTTAAAACAAAATTCTGCTATAAGTTCTGAGCAAAATGAAACTTCAGAAGATACTCAGCAATTTTCAAAAGTTGCATCCTAAAGAAATAGATTTATCTTTAGATAGAATTCAAAAACTTTGTAAAAAATTAGGAAATCCTCAAGATAAAATTAGGGCTATATCAGTTGTAGGGACTAATGGTAAGAACTCTACCATTCAGGCTATTTATGCAATTTTTAAAGAGGCAAACTTAAAATGTAATGTTTATACGAGCCCACATATACAAAAAATTAATGAAAGATTTGTATTTAATAATCAGGAATTAAATGACGAAGAATTAGCTGATTTATTAGAAAAGGTTGAAAAAGTTAATAATAACGAAACAATAACTGTTTTTGAAATGTTGTCAGCTTGTTTTTTTTATAAAGCTGCACAATATCCCGACAATATAAACTTAGTGGAAAGTGGTTTATTCCACCGTTTTGATGCCACTAATATTTTAAAAAGTAATCTTGCAAGTATAGTAACCTCTATAAGTAAAGACCATCTCGACTGGCTTCCAAAAGAAAATCAAACAATTGAACAAATTGTTTATGAAAAAACATCAGCCTTGCTTAATTCAAATATTATTATCGCTAAGCAAAATAAAAAAGAGACTATGCAGTGTATTAAAAACACTATAAAAAATAACTCTTCAAAAAAATTATTTTTTAATGAGGACTTTAGTTACTCAATTCAAGAGAACAGTTTTTTTTACTATGAGGATAAACTTGGGGGTTTAAAACTTCCTTTGCCAAATGTTCTTGGTCAGTTTCAATTAGAAAATATATCAACTGCTATTGCAACTATAAGAACTTTAAATCTTGGAATTCAGGGCTCTGAAATAAAAAGTGGTATTCAAAAAATTCATAATATTGCAAGATTACAGGAAATTAAATCTGGAAAACTAAAAGAACTTGTAAAAAATAACACATTATTAGTTTCTGGAGATCATAACCCTGATGGAGCTAGAGTTGTGAATGAATATCTCCAAACTTTAGATTGTGATAAACACATTATCTTAGGTATGATGTCTAACAAGGATCACAATGAGTATATTAGTTATTTTAAAAATATCTCAACCTTGACCACTATTGATATCCCAAACCAACCTAATTCAATAAACGGGAAAGACTTAAAAAACAAAATAAATTCTTTTGAAAATGTTCAATACAAAAAGAATATATTTGAAGCAATTAAGTCTATTTCGGTCAAGAAAAACGATGTAATTTTAATTACAGGTTCTCTTTATCTAGCTGGAGAAATACTTAATTTAAATTAGATATTTTTTTCTAAAAATTCTTTCATGTGGCTTTCAGGTACTCCACCAACTTTTCTATCTACTTCAACACCTTTTTTGTAAATAATTACAGTTGGTACCCCTCTTATGCCAGCGGCACTTCCAGTATTTATTCCACCATCTTCTACATCAGCATAATAAAAACCAGCTTTATCTTTATATTCATCAGCTAATTTATCCATTACTGGTTTTAAAGCTTTGCAAGGTCCACACCAAGCAGCTGAAAACTGAATTACTGAAACATTTTCATTTTTGATTTTATTATCAAAATCCTCATCTTTAAAATCTTTAAGCATAAATCCTTTCTATAAATTAAAGTTTTAAAGTCAACTATGCAATTTCATATTTTTTTTCAATAGACATAATAAATTCATTTATTTCATCCAATTTTTTTAGTTCTTCCTCATCATCTCTATTAGATGCTTGATCTCTTAAGGTATCTATTTCAGTGTATGCCATTCCTATAGTTTGCCATTTTTCTCTATTTTTACTCAAAATTCTTCTAGCTATCTCACTTTTAATATTTTTATATAAATCGGGTGGCAATACGTGAGGTGCTTCTTGGTAAATAATTTTTTGCCCAAACCATGCACATCTCTTATCTTGAAATTTATCTAGTAATCTTAATTTATCTTCCCATGATGAACTATGCCAAGTTTTAAATAAAGCAGTGTCTTTGTTTGGAACAAATTTCTCGTACAAAGTTTCCTCAGGGAGTAAATCTTCTTGATTTTGAGTTTGTGCCTTTTCTTCTGCAGCTTCTCTATTAATAATTTGAATATTTTTGCATAGGTTTTCACTAGATCTAACTAATTTAGCTCTTTTTTGAATTGTCTCTAAATCAAGATCTGCATAAGCTTTTTCTTTTAAAGCAAATTTTTTATCTAATACAACAGGTGCTTTATTTGTTTTAATAACTCTTATAGCTTTAGGACTGATTTTTTTAAGATTAGCTTTAAGCTCATCAACCGACATATTTAAAAAAGGCTCTGGATCTCTTCTTAAATCCCAAAGATATCCCCAGGAAGCATAAGATGGATGAAAACAATGTTCTGGATGTAATGTTGAAACTAAATACATCATATTTCTTCCTTTAACATTTTCAAAAATTGAATAAATACCCTCTCCTTTTAAAATAGATTCCACACTACTTTTTGTAGAGGTGGTTAAAAATTTTTCCCAATTATCTTTATGTTTTTCTTTTATAATTCTTAAAATTTTTAAACTTGTGAATGCATCATGATACGCTGTGTGTTGTTGTGAAGTATCAAATCCTTGTTGTCTTGCTAAACCTTCAAGAGCAAGACTTTCATTTCCAGCATCTGTTAATTCAGTTTTTAAAGTTTCAGAATTAATTGTTTGTGCAGCTCTTGCAACATGAAGACCATCGTGTTCTTTATTTGGAGACGAGTGAGTAATGTAAGGATATCTGTTGCCTTTGAAAAAATTAAAATGGAACATACGTCTGTCAAAATTTAAATTGCTCCAGCCCATAAATAAGGCTGGTGCAGCTTTTGAGAAGAAGTTTTCAACAGCTCCTAAGAATTCATAATGAGAATAATTTCCTTTAGTGAGTAAATCTATACTTGTAGAGTTTACCAATAGAGCTTTGGCACTTGGCACTTCTCCTTCTGGCATTCTGCCTCTAATATTTAACTTTCCAATTTCATTTAAATTTTTATCAACAACAACAGCTCCAACCTCAATAATTGATCCCCAAATAGTGCTATTAGTGGTTTCGGTGTCGTAGATTACAAATTTGTCCATATTTTCTTAAATATTTTAAGTTAAATTAGATAATTCATGAAATTTTTTTAGTCTTCCTAAAAACAAATTTTGATAGATGACTAAATCATGTCCTTGAATTTTAAATTCTTGGAATAATTTATCTACAGTGCATACCAAGATTACACAAGAAGTGATATTGGAGTTATACACAACATTATGAGCCAAAGAATACGCACTGGTTTGTAATAACCATGAGTCGATATACTCAGCTTTCTTTGGTTTATTGCTTTGTTTAAAATCTATAATTGTTTCTCTTCCTTCATAAACCCCAACACAGTCTGCAGTGCCGGCATATTTATCCGGATAGTAAAGTGTACATTCAACACCCCATATTTCTTCTAATCTATTTTTTAAACCATGATCTATTATTTCTTTTGCCATCAATTTATATTGTTCATTATCATCAAAAAAACTTAAATTTTCTCTACCAAGCAAATAAGATTCTAAGTAGTTATGCATCTGTGAACCCCTACTACTTGCTGCTTTCGTAATAGCTTCAGCTTCTTTGTACCCTGTTCTCTCTTTCCAATTAGCCAATGCTGCTTTATCTTCTTCAGATTTAGTAACATCTAAAATTGAAGTAACACTTGGTAATTTTTCTTCTCCCAAAAGATATCTTCTAATGCCATCTACAGTGGCTCTTGAGGATTTTGGATAATCATATTTACGATTCCATTGCATGAGATTTCTTATAAATGGTATTATCAAAAAAAAGAAATTAATTTTTAATTTGTCTTTGTTTATCAACAAATTTTTCAACGTTGTCTGTTTGTACAGCTTTCTCAACCTGCTCTGGATCTTTTATGCTTTCCAAAGTTCTGTTTATTGATCTTGCATCTGTTCCAAATTTATCAACCACAACCATAGCATCTTCTAATTTTTTTCTAAGAACTACTATGTTGTCAAAGTGTTTTGAAAATCTTGTGCTTATTGTTTTTAAATGATTATAAATTTCAGTTGCTCCCTTTTGAACTTTCAAGGATTGAAATCCCATGTGTAAAGATTGCAAATATGCTGACAAAGTATTAGGGCCACAGATTACAACTTTATATTTTTTCATTAATTCTTGAGTTAATAATTCTTTTGTACTTGGGTCTTGGTATTCAGTTAACTCTTTGTATAAACTTTCTGTAGGAGCATACACAATTGCAAAGTCAGTAGTTTTTGGTGGTACAATATATTTTTCATTTACACTTTTGGCTTTTGCCTTAAATGCAGTGGCTAATTTTGCTCTAGCATCGGCAACTAACCTTTTATCTTCCGCGTCATGACCATCGGTAATTGCTTTAAATTTCTCTACCGGAAAATGACTATCAACTGGAACTAAAACATCACCTTGTAGCTTAATTGCAAATTCTACATTCTCACTTGTATTTTCTTTCATTTTCACATTTGTCATGAATTGAGAAGCTGGTAGTAAATCTTTAATCAGTGCATCCAAACTAAACTCTGCAAGAGTTCCATATTTTTTAACTCCAGCCAAAATTTTTGTTATTCCTTCTTGGCTTTGGTTTAATAGTTGAACTTGTTGATTAAAATTTCCAACTTTTTCATCTACTTTAGTTAAAGCTTCTGTCATATCTTTTGTTACTCCTGTAGACAGATTGTTAAATGAAGTGGACATTGCTCCAAGTGAGCTATTGATTGTTGTATTTAAGGTGTCCTTTAAACTTGAGATTTCGGATTTTAAATTAGCTATTTCTTCAGCTTCTTTATTTTCTTTTTGATCTTCAGGCTTAGATTTCAAATTTAAGTAAAGAATTACCGAAACTACTCCGAGCAACAGAATTAAAATAACTAAAAATACAGCTTCCATGAATCACTTTATATCATATATAAAATATGTAATGGAATTATTATTAATATTTAAAATTATTATTGGTTTAGGAATACTAGTTGGTGTTTATGCAATCCTTCGAAACCTAGGTATTATTAAAATTATTCTTATTTATTGGAAAGATTTAATTCTTAGAAAGTAATCTAGCTAAACTTTGAAGAGATTTATTTTTAGACGATGATTTAGATATCATCATACAAGCCTCTGATTTTAATATTTCACCATCTTTTAAAATTCTTAGATTATTAGCTTTTAAAGTTTCTCCTGTTGAAGTGATGTCAGTAATTATTTCTGATGAACCAGTAAAAGGATATGCCTCCGTAGCACCTAAACTATCTACTAATTTAAATTGAGTAACCCCTTTGGAAAATAAAAATTCTCTTGTTAAATTTGGATATTTGGTTGCAACTCTTAATCTTTTCTTTTTCTTATCTCTAAACTCAAATGCTATTTCCTCTAAATCAGCAATAGTTTGGACATCAATCCAAGGATCTGGAATTGCAACTACTAATGTGGCCTTCCCAAAATCATATTTTTTAATAACATTAATTTTCTTTTGAATATTTATTTCACTTTCTTTCAACAAATCAAATCCAGAAAATCCTAGATCTAATGAACCATCTCCGAGTCTTTCTATAATTTCTCTTGCATGAAGGTATAAAATTTTAACATTTTTCTTTTGTTTAATTGAACCTAATAAATCTCTTTCTCCTCTTTCTGAAATTAGATTTAATTTATTTTTTTTAAAAATGTTTAAGACATCCTTTCTGAGTCTGCCTTTGCTAGGAATTCCAATATTTAAAATATTTTTCTTCATTAATAATTTAAATTTAATGCAGCCCCAACTGCTGGTATTTGTTTTTTTGACCCAAGATCAGAGATTAATCGATCATAACGACCACCATTAATAATATTTTTTAATTTATTTTTTGATTTAATATCAATTTTAAAAACCATTCCTGTGTAATATTCCAATTGTCTTCCAAAAGAAGTTGAAAATACTACATTTAGTTTTGAAACTTTGTTTTTAGAGACAGGAAAATATCTTTGATCAACTACTAAATTAATTCTATTTTTCTTAAAAAATTTATTTAACTCAGATGCAGCCTCATTGATTGGGCATTTGATTTTTAAGAAGTCTTTAATAATTTTTGAAACACCTTTACCTTTACTAGCTCTTCTTGGATCTTTAATTTTGTTATCAAATCGATTTAATATCTCATTAATAGTTCTACCTGCTATTACTTTTGATAGATCTTCTTTTAGCATTTTTAAATAACGCTTTTTATCTATTTCAACGATAGTTGGATCTACATCAGAGTTTGTTTCTAATCTCTTTAAAAGATCATTAAAATAATCTTCTCTCCAAAAATGTCTTGATAATCTTAACTTCCATCTTTTCGGGATATCTAGTTTTGAAATTAACAAATTAAATATCTCAACATTTCCTATTGTTAGTTTGCCTGATGAATATTTAATATTTTGAAGAGATTTTAGCGAAGTATTGATAATTTCTTTATCATCATTTTTTTCATCTTTAGAACCTAAAATTTCAAATCCAATTTGATCTCGAATAATAGAGTCACTTTTATTTTCAGATTTTCTATAAGCTTGACCACTATAAAAAATTTTTTCTTTTCCTTTTAGATTATTTTCTAAATATCTCAAACAAGATGCAATTGTTAAATCTGGTCTAAGACATAACTCACTTCCATTCTGATCCGTAAATGAAAAAATGAATTTTCTAAAGTTTTCACCTGACCTTTGAACGATATGATTTACCTCAATAACTGAGAGTAAATCTATATATTTGTAACCCTTAGATTTTACCGATCTAAGAATGTTTTCAGATAAGTTTTTTGATTTCATCTATTAAATTTGATTTTGGAAATGTTTTGTTATTTTCACCTTTAACACCTCTAAGATTTTTTATAGTTACAGTACCTTCATTAAATTCATTATCACCACATATAACTGCTACATTTAATTCACGTTTATTTGCTAAGGTTAATTGTTTGCCTAAATTTTTCTTTGTATCTAAAAATATTTCTGCATTAATGTTATTTTCCCTTAATTGATCTAAAATTTCGTAATAATTTTTTAGATATTTTTCATCCATCACACAGACTAAAACGGGCTTTTGATCATCCACATTAATTTGATCCAATTGCAAAAGTGCAAATAACAATCTATCCACACCAAAACTAATCCCTGTACCTGGAATATCTACCCCTTTAAATCTTGAGATAAGCTTAGCATAGGACCCTCCGGAACAAATGCTACCAATATCAACTTCTTTTCCTTTATTATTTGTAACTTTAAAATTTAAATTAGTTTCAACAATAAAATCAGAATAATAAGCTAAACCTCTAACAATAGTAAAATTGGTTTGTACTTGTTCCAAATTAGAACCAAATCCTAAAATTTCAAAAACTTCCTCAAGCTCTTTAATTCCTTCTTGAGACAATGGATTTTTTAAATTTTCTTTTAATTGTTTTAAGTTTTTTATTTTTAAAAAATTTAATATTTGTGATGCTTGTTGATCTGTTAGATCAGCGCCTTTTGTAACTGCGCCGCTTGCATCTTTTCTCTCTTTTTTAAGAAGATCTTCAACACCTTTTAAACCAAATCCAGGTTTATCTAATTTATCAATAGCTCTAATTACTTTTAATTGCTTATCTTCAGATATTTTTAAATCATCAATTAAACCTTGTACAATTTTTCTATTACTAATATTGATCGTAAATTGATCTTTATTCAAACCACAATCTAAGAGTGTACTCGAGATTAAATTGCAAAGTTCTGCATTAGCTTGAGCTGAATTAACATTTCCAACAATATCAAAATCAGCCTGCATGAACTCTCTGTATCTTCCATTTCCTGCTTTTTCGTTTCTAAAAACATTTTGAATTGCGTATCTTTTGTAAATTGATGGAAGCTCTTGGTTGTTTTGAGCAACAAATCTAGCTAAAGGACTAGATAGATCATATCTAAGTGTAATATTTTTATCGCCATCTTTGAATGAGAATACATCAGACATAGGGTTATCCTCGTCCTCTGCTAAAAACGAACCAATGTTTTCGCTGATCTCAAAAGAAGGTGTCTCTAATGGTTCAGCTCCGAATTTTATAAAATTTTTTTCAATCACTTTTAAAAGTTGTTTTTTTAAAACTAACTTTTTATTCCAACGATCTTCAAATCCAGATGGTAAGGAAGGATTGAGTTTTTTATCTTTTTCCATTTTAGTGGTACTTTGGGTAGGTTACGCTCCTACGACTTCGGATCCACAAACCGACGTGATACTATTTCACCACCAAAGCTTATCCTTTAGTTATTATCTTATTTTATGTGGAATGAAAATTATAATATAAATAAATAGCCTAATGGCTATGGATAAAGTTTCTGTGAGTACTTCTATAAGTAATTCTGTATGTAATATTTATATTCATGAGCAGCCTTTTAGACAAAAATTATTAATATTCAAGGCTTAAATAAAAAAAGGACGTTAATCTACTAAATGTAGAAATAACGTCCTTTAGAAATTTTACGAAAATTAGTCTATTTTTTTTAAATTTACTGCAGAAGGACCTTTTGGACCGTCTTCTAATGTGAATTCAAGTTTATCACCTTCATTAAGAAATCTCATTCCAGCAGCTTTTACAGCTGAAGCATGTACAAAGGCATCTTTCTCTTTGTCGTCTCTCTCTATAAAGCCATATCCCTTTTTACCATTATACCATTTTATTTTACCTTGTAGTGTACTCATCTTATTTATTCGTCCTTTTGTTATTTATTATATTAATTAAGTTAATTTCTTTTACAGGTATTTCAAGATCAAACTTTGTGGTGGTGGCTGAGGAAGGATTCGCACCTCCGACACAAGCCTTTTCAGGGCTCTGCTCTACTCCTGAGCTACTCAGCCTTATTTATCCTCTAAAGATAATTCTTCCTTTAGTAAGATCGTAAGGTGTCATCTCCACAGTTACATTGTCACCTTGGAGAACTCTAATTCTGTTTTTTCTTAACTTACCTGCTGTGTGAGCTGTAACCGTATGACCGTTTTCTAGCTTAACTCTAAACATTGCATTCGGAAGTAGATCTATCACAGTCCCCTTGAATTCAAGTAAGTCTTGTTTTGACAAATTTATTTTCTCCTTATTCTTTTTAATACTGATTGAGCATGCCCAACCAGGCCTTCATAATTTGCAAGTGTTATAACTGATGGTCCAAGACTTTCAATACCCTTTTTTGATAGGTTTATGTATGAAATTCTTTTGTAGAATTCGTTTACACTTATACCACTTGAATATTTTGCTGATCCATTTGTTGGTAAAACATGGTTTGAACCTACATTATAATCTGTCATAGCCATAACAGCATATTTTCCTAAACAAATTGATCCTGAATTTTTTATTTTTGAAACAATGGATTTATAATTTTTAACATTTAACTCTAAATGCTCTGGAGCTATTTTGTTAACAATATCGATAATTTTTTTATCTGAATTTACGTGCATTAAAATTCCATTTTTTTGCAAACTTCTCTTTGCAATAGACTCTCTTGGAATTTCTTTTAATTGTTTAATTATTTCAGTTTTAACTTTATTTAATAAGTTTTTATCTTTTGAAATTAATATGCACTGTGCAAGGTCATCATGTTCTGCTTGTCCTATTAAATCACTTGCAACCCATTCTGGATTAGAATGCTTGTCACAAACTATTGTAACTTCAGAAGGACCAGCAGTCATGCCCTCAATTCCAACATCTCCAAAAACTTCTTTTTTTGCAGCTGCAACGTAAGCATTCCCAGGCCCCACAATTTTATCAACTTTTTTAATTTTTTTAGTTCCATAAGAAACTGCAGCAATAGCAGATGGTCCACCAATTGAATAAATTTCCTTAATTTTACATTTTTTAGCAGCATATAATACTGCAGGATTTTGTTTTCCTTTATAGCCTGGGTTAATCATAACTATTCTTTTTACACCAGCAACAATAGCTGGAATTGCATTCATCAGCACACTAGATGGATAGGATGCAGTTGAACCAGGCACATAAATTGCGACCGAGTCTAATGGTAAATATTTATATTCAAGTTTATTTTTAAATTTATCAGTATAGGAAATATTTTTAAATTTTTGTAATGAATGAAATTTATAAATCCTGTTGTAAGCTGTATCGATAGATTTTTTTACTATAGAATTTAATGATTGAATTGATTTTTGAATTTGATTTGAGCTAGGCTTAATTACTGAATTTTTATTAAATTTTTTCTCATATTTTAATAAAGCTTTATCACCATTTTTTTTAACATCTTTAATAATGTTAGTGACTGAAACAGAACTTGATTGAACTTTTCTCTTTCTTTGCATTAACAAATTATCTAATAATTTGTCAAAATTTTTCTTACTGCTATCTAAAACCTTCATCTCTAATTTATTTCGCTTTGATCCTCTAATATTGCTTCAATCGTTTCAGCGGTTAAAGCAATATGAGCATTATTACTAAAAAAGAGATTTATTTCATAAACATCGCTATTTTTCAAATAATCTATTCCTACTAATTCTAAAACCAATTCTTGATTTGATTGATCAATATTTTTTGACTTTACCTTATCAACAAAATCAAACCTGCAGATACTATTGACTTTTTTGTCCTCATTTTCATTTTCTACTTTAATACGCTCAATTGATAATAAAAATACTTTATTAGATTCTAGATACTTAATGTCTGAAACTTTAACTTTGGCTCCTGAACTACAAGCTGAAATCATTTGTAATCCCTCTTTGTCTGTAGCAATAATTTTAGCTAAATATTTGTTCATCTTTTTAATCTTTTTATTTTAACACCAATATTTTTTAATTTATTTTCTATTTCTTCATAACCACGATCTAAATGATAAATCCTATTAATTACAGATTTCCCTTGTGCTACTGAAGCTGCTAAGACAAGTGCTACTGATGCTCTTAGATCACTAGACATAACTTCTGCACCAATAAATTTCGTATTACCCTCAATATAAGCTTTATTATTTTTAGTTGTAATATTTGCACCCAATCTGTGTAATTCAGCAACATGCATAAATCTATTTTCAAAAATATTCTCTGTGATTGAACTTTTTCCTTTTGCTTTACACATTAAGACCATTAATTGCGCCTGTAGATCTGTTGGAATTCCAGGAAACTCTTTTGTTTTAATATTTTTAATAGACTTAATTTTTTCTGGTCCATTAATATGAATTTTATTTTTGCTTACTTTTATTTTGGCTCCTGTTTTTTTTAATAAATTAAGTTCTGTATTTATTATTTTCGGATCTAAATTGTTTATTTCTAGAG
The DNA here is from genome assembly GCA_902560805.1 of uncultured Pelagibacteraceae bacterium. Lineage (GTDB taxonomy): Bacteria > Pseudomonadota > Alphaproteobacteria > Pelagibacterales > Pelagibacteraceae > Pelagibacter. The sequence goes on from CACENW010000002.1 coordinate 80,873, forward strand.
TTCCTTTAGCTAGAGTTGCTGCTACACAAAAAGTACCAGCTTCAATTCTATCAGCCATCACAGAATAATTTGTTGATTTTAAAGAACTTACTCCGTTAATAGTACAAGTTCTTCCTTTCCAATTAATTTTTGCGCCAGCTGAATTAAGAAAGTTAGTAAGGTCTTTTATTTCTGGCTCAACAGCGCAATTTCTTAATACTGTTTTTCCTTTTGCCAAGCATGCAGCAATTATAGAATTTTCAGTTGCACCAACAGTAATTTTTGGAAATCTAATTAGTCCTCCTTTAAGTTTGCCAAAAGATTTTGCTAAAATGTAACCATCTTTAATTTCATAATTCATCCCAAGTTTTTCTAAAGATGACAAATGATAATTAACTGGTCTTGCACCAATTAAGCAACCACCTGGTAATGATGTTTTTGACTTATGATATTTTGCAATTAAGGGTCCTAATACTAAAATTGAACCTCTCATTGTTTTAACTAATGAATAACTTGCAAAAGTTTTCATATTTTTATTGTTTGAAATTTTTGCAGTTTTTTTATCTTTAGAAAGTTCAATTTTTGATCCAAGAGACTTAAGTAGATTAAGCATAGTAGTAATATCTTTTACTCTTGGTAGGTTTTGAATTGTAACCGGTAAATCGAAAAGTAATGTTGCTGCTAATATTGGCAGTGAAGCATTTTTAGAACCTGATATTGAAACTTTGCCCTTTATTTTGCTAGGACCATCAATCAGAAATTTGTCCATAACTTACTTTTTAATTTTAGCAACCTGAATAGTAGTTTGTCCCTGATATTTACCGTTCTTAGATTTATAAGTTGTCTCTGGTTGAGTTTCTGATTTAAAAAATAAAAATTGGGCTATGCCTTCATTGGAATAAATTTTTGCTGGATTGGGTGTAGTGTTGCTTAGCTCTATAACTATATTTCCTTCAAATTCGTTTTCGATAGGAGTTACATTACAAATTATACCTGTTCTTGCGTAAGTACTTTTACCAACACATATACAAAGTACATCTTTTGGAATTCTGAAATATTCTACTGTTTTAGCCAAAACAAATGAGTTTGGAGGAATAATGCAGTGTGGTCCCTTTTTCTCAATAAAATTGTCATCTGAAAAATTTTTTGGATCGACTAAGGAATTATTTACATTAGTGAATATTCTATATTCATCAGAAATCCTAACATCATAACCCATGCTACTTAATCCATATGATATTTTTCCCTCCGCAACTTGATGATCTAAAAATGGTTCAATCATATTGTGCTCTTTGCACATCTTCTTAATCCACGAGTCAGGCTGAATAGACATTACTTAGATTTTTTTTTATTTTTTTTTTGAAATATTTTTCTTTTTTTTAAATTTTTTTTTAAAGCTAAGCTCAAACGTTCATTTTTATCTTTTGAACTCATTTTTTGTTAGGATTAGTCAAAAAATCTAACGATATTGGTTTATTAGGATCTAATGGTTTTGATGTGGGTTCTTCTTTTTTTGTGCCTTCTTTGGCTAAACGTTTAGCTTTTTTTTCAGCAAGCTTTCTCTCTCTTTTAGCTTGCTTCTCCATAAGCTTATTGCCTTTTGTTGATTTATAATCGTAATGAATTCCCATAACATTTTTTTTAGTAGATATAGATCATTATAATCAAAAAATTAAGGCAATAATTTGAAAAAAATGCTTTATTATCAATAAATTACTAAATGTATTTTAGCTCCTGTAGTTAAATGGCATAACAAGTCATTGGTAATGACTAGTTCCCTGGTCAGTACAGGGTGGGAGCACCATTAATTTCTGTAAAATTTTTTTCTAAAAATAATTGAAATCACAATTAGTACAAAAAATCCTAAAAGAGGAATATAAATATCTGGAGAAAAGATAGTATCCATTATTCCAGGAACTTCTGAATTTTGATCGATTACTTTTTCAATCCCACTTCCAATTGAAACTGCCAAAAAAATCTGGGGTATTATTCCTAAAAAAGTTGCAAATAGAAAATTTTTTACTCTTACATTAAATAATGTTGGCAATAAACAGCTTATTTGCCAAGGAACTCCTCCAATAAATCTGTAAACAAGCAAATAAAAAAATTCAGATTTTTTAAATTTAATTTCAAGATTTTGAAATTTATTAAGAAATTTTTCTCTAATTAAATCTCTTAAAAAATAATTTCCAAATATATATAAAAAAGTTGCACCTACACTTAAACCAGTTACCACAACTAATGTTCCAATCCACTTGCCAAAAATAAAACCACCCATAAGTGCCACGGGAGATCCAAAGCCTAAAAAAGGAAATACCCAAAGCACTGTTAGAAACAAAAAAGTAATTGAAACTAAAAATAAATTAGAATTCTTCAACTCAATTAAATAAGATCTATTATTTCTCAAAAATTCATAAGATGTAATCTCATGAAGACTGAATTTTGAAAAGAAAAAATATAAAAATAAACTAACAATTAATAAGTAAGATAAACCTATAAATAGTTTAATTTTTTTTGTTTTTTCCATGAATATTGTTATTTTATTCCTAAATCTTCTATTTGCTATTTTTATTATTGCTAATATAAAGGGGCAAAAATTTATAAAATTTAATCAATTTATTTATGAAAAGAACATACCAACCCTCAAATAAAAAAAGAGCAAGAAAACACGGCTTTAGATCAAAAATGAAGACTAAAGGTGGAAAAAAACTTTTAGCTAGAAGAAGAGCTAGAGGAAGAAAATCTTTAACTGTATCAGTGTAAATTAATGAAAAGCAAAATTATTGCTCTTTCAAAAAACGAAGAATTTAAAAATTTACTTAAACAAAAAAAGTTCTCAAACAAGTACGTAACTATTTTCTTTGGTAAATTAATGAATAAAGATAATAAAAAACTTAATATTAGCTTTGTAACAAAAAAGAAATTAGGTAATGCAGTTAAAAGAAATAAGATTAAAAGAAGATTAAGGAATATTTTAAACGAGGCAGTTAAAAAAATATCAATAAATTTTAACTATTCATTTCTTGTTATCGCTAAGTCATCTATGCTAAATAATGAGTACAAATTAATAAAAGAAACTCTATTTCAGGATTTTGAAAAAATAAAATAATGAATATTTTTACAAATATATTAATTAAAATTATCAAGGGTTATAAATATCTGATTAGCCCTCTATTCGGACATTCTTGTAGGTATTTACCTACCTGCTCAGAGTATAGTATTGAAGCTCTTAAAGAATTTGGTCTGTTAAAAGGATCATTTTTAAGTATTAAAAGAATCTTATCTTGTCACCCAATCAAATTTTTAGGTGGTGGCGAAGGTTTTGATCCAGTTAAAAAAAATACAAAATTAAAATAATATGGATACTAAAAATATAGTAGCGGCAATTTCATTATCAGCAGCAGTTATAGTTTTGTATTCACTATTTTTTGCTCCTCCACCAATTACTAAAGAAAATACGGCTGAAGGAAATAAAGTAGAAAAAAACAGTGACACACCTTCACTAGATCAAAAAGAAAATATTGCTAAAATTTCTAGAGAAGAAGCTTTAAATCAAAGTGAAAGAATTAATTTTGAGAATGAAAGTATTGTTGGTTCTATTTCACTTAAAGGTGGCGTAATTGATGATCTAACTTTTAAACAATATAATGTTAGTCTAGACTCAAAGGAAAAAGTTACGCTTCTTTCACCAAAAAATTCAAAAGATGGTTATTTTATTGAAAGTGGTTTTATTACTTCTGATAAAAATGTTGAAATTCCAAATTCAAATTCTATTTGGAAAGTTTCAGGAAATAATAAATTAACTAATCAATCTCCTATAAAAATATTTTGGACAAATGATCAAGGTATTACATTTGAAAAACAGATCGCCTTAGATGACAAATATTTATTTTCAATTAAACAAAGTGTAATCAATTCTACAGATAAAAAATATGATTTTTATACTTATGGGCAAATCATTAGAAATGAAATGCCTGATATATCTAACTTCTATATCCTTCATGAAGGATTAGTGGCAACACTTGATGATGAACTTATTGAAGAAGATTACGATGATATACAAGAGAAGAAATTTTCAAGAACAGCTCAAAAAGGATGGTTAGGGATTGGAGATAAATACTGGGTAACTTCGTTAATTCCACCTAGAGAAAAAGAATTTAAAACAACATTTGATTATAAAGATAAGTTCAGAGCAAATTTTGTATCAACAGAACCATTGGAGCTTAATGAAAATTCATTGATTGAAGAAACCTTACAAATCATTGTTGCTGCAAAAAGAGTTGATGTAATTGATGGATATGCTGAATCTTTAAACATTGATAAATTTGACTTAACAATTGATTGGGGATTTCTATACTTTATTACCAAACCGTTATTTTTTGGAATAGATTATTTCTTTAAATTGCTTGGAAATTATGGCTTAGCTATCATAGCAATTACGATTTGTATTAGATTAGTATTTTTCCCACTTGCAAACTTTTCGTTTAGAAGCATGGCAAAAATGAAAGCCTTACAGCCTGAAATGGCAAGACTTAAAGAGCTACACAAAGATGACAAAATGAAATTGCAACAAGCAATGATGGCTCTTTATAAAAAAGAGAAAGTAAACCCAATGTCTGGTTGTTTACCAATACTTGTGCAAATTCCAGTTTTCTTTGCTTTATACAAAGTTTTATTTGTAACGATTGAAATGAGACAAATGCCTTTTTATGGCTGGATACAAGATTTATCTGAGAGAGACCCTACCTCTTTGTTTAATCTATTTGGATTATTGCCTTATGATGTACCATCATTTTTAGTCATTGGAGCATGGCCTGTTGCAATGGGTGTTTCTATGTGGGTTCAACAAAAATTAAATCCTGCACCAACAGATCCGATGCAAGCAAAAATATTTATGTTCTTTCCATTATTCCTAACAATAATTCTGGCACCTTTCCCGGCAGGATTGGTAATATATTGGACAGTGAATAATATCTTAACTATGGCACAACAAGTTTTCATAATGAAACGAACCACTGTTAAAACAACAACTTAATGTTGGATATAAAAGAAGAAGAATTAAAAACAATTCTACCGCTAGATGGTCCTTCAACTGAGGAAGTAAAAAAATATTTAGAAAAATATAACGATGAATATATTGTTATTAAATGTGGTGGTAGTGTTTTAATTGATCAAAATCTTTTTGATATTTTTATTCAAGATATTTCAATATTAAATAAACTAGGATTTACTCCTATAATTGTTCATGGCGGTGGAAAAAGAATAAGTAATAAACTTAATGAAATAGGTTTAAAAAGTAAATTTATAAAAGGATTAAGGGTAACTGACAAAGAAACTATTAAAGTTGTAGAAGATGTATTAATTGATTTTAATAAAGAAATTATCGATGCTCTTGATCAGCAAAATTGTAAAAGCCAGAGTATTAATTCTAAAGAAAATAATATTTTAACAGTTACCCAAGAAAATGAAGATCTTGGTTTTGTGGGATCTCCTATAAATATAGATCAAACAATAATAGATAAAATTATAGCAGATAAAAAAGTCCCTATTATTGCACCTTTGGGTTTAGATAAAAATGATCAAACTTATAACGTCAATGCAGACACTGCAGCTGGCTATATTGCTAAAAAAATTAACGCAAGAAGATTAATTATATTAAGTGACGTAGAAGGTGTTTTGGATAAAAATAAAAATCTAATTCCAGAAATTAATTCAGAGTCTATAAAAGACTTAATCGATAATGAAACAATTTCTGGCGGCATGATCCCAAAAATAAATAATTGCTTAGATGTTGCTAGTAACGGAGTAAAAGGAGTTGTTATAATAGATGGAAGGAAAAATCATTCTCTTCTATTTGAACTTTTATCAGATGAAGGATCTGGAACTTTAATTAGACAATGAAAAAGTTAGAAAACATTAAAAATATTCTATTTGATTGTGATGGTGTTCTTTATAGCGACCTAGAGGCAGTATTTGGTCAAGTAAGCCGAAAAATGACTGAATATATTTCAAGTAAACTTAATGTAGATTTAAAAAAGGCCAAAGAACTTCAGACAAATTACTTCCATAAATACAACACAAGCTTAAATGGTCTTATGATACATCATGAAATTGATCCTAAAGAATTTTTAGATTTTGTTCATGATATTGATTTATCTTTTTTAGAAAAAGATACAGCATTAAGATATGAGTTAGAGAATATAAATTTAAGAAAATTTGTTTTTACTAACGGCAGTCAAAATCATGTAAAGCATATCACTACAACCCTTGGTATTGATGACCAATTTGAGAATATATTTGATATTGTAGATGCGGAATATCATCCAAAACCAGAAGCTAAAGCTTTTGATTTAATGATAGAAAAATTCAAAATTGATCCAAAAGAAACTTTATATATCGAAGATATAGCAAAAAATTTATCGATAGGTAAAGAGCGAGGAACAATTACAGCTTGGTTAATTAATGATGAAGAATGGGGTAAAAAAGAATCTGAAAAAGAATATATTGATTATAAAATTGAAAATCTTACTTTATTTTTAAAAGAAATAAGGTTATTAAAAAACCAATAAATTATGAGTATAGAAAACATTATAGAACAAGCTTGGGAAAACAAAGATCAAGTTAATCAAAATTCAGATCAAAAATTAAAAGATGCTATTAATCAAATAATAGAAGATCTAGATAGCGGTAAATCTAGAGTTGCTGAAAAAATTGATGGTGAATGGGTAACTCATCAACACTTAAAAAAAGCAATTATGCTAAGTTTTAGAATCCATGGTATGGAAACTTTAGACGGTCCCTACTCAGCTTGGAGAGATAAAGCTCATTTGTTAAAAGGAAAAACAGCTGGATGGTCAAACGCTGATTTTGAAAAAGCAGGTTTTAGAATGGTACCTAATACAGCAATGAGAAAAGGATCATATGTTGCTAAAAATGTAGTTCTGATGCCGAGTTATGTAAATATTGGTGCATACATAGATGAAGGAACAATGATGGATACTTTTAGTCGTGCAGGTAGTTGCTGTCAGATTGGAAAAAATTGTCATATTTCAGCTGGAACTGGAATTGGTGGAGTTTTAGAGCCAGCACAAGCACTTCCAACTATTATTGAAGATAATGTTTTTGTAGGTGCAATGTCAGAAGTTGTGGAAGGTGTAATAGTTGGCGAAGGTTCTGTGCTAAGTATGGGTATGTATATTGGCCAATCAACTAAAATCGTTAACAGAAAAACTGGCGAAGTAACTCACGGTAAAATACCTCCTTACTCGGTAGTTGTCCCTGGATCATTACCAGACAAAAATAATCCAGCTGCGCCGTCATTATATTGTGCAGTAATCATCAAACAAGTAGATGAAAAAACAAGATCTAAAACATCAGTAAACGATCTTTTAAGAGATTAAAATGCAAACCATTAATGAATTACAATTAGCTAAAGAGCTAATTCGTTACCCGTCTGTAACACCAGTAGATGCTGGAGTAATGAAGTTCTTAGAAAAAAAATTAAAGAAACTTGGGTTCAAAACTAAAATATTAGAGTTTAAAGAAAAAAACACTAAATCAGTTAAAAATCTTTATGCAAGACTTGGGTCTAATGGTCCAAATTTTTGCTACGCTGGTCACTTAGATGTTGTGCCTGCTGGAAATTTAAATGATTGGACGGTAAATCCTTTTAGACCCTCAATTAAAAAAGGACATTTGATTGGAAGAGGAGCAAATGACATGAAAAGCTCTATTGCAGCATTTGTTTCTGCTGTCAGTATTTTTGTCAAAAATAAAAAAAAATTTAATGGTTCTATAAGCTTACTAATTACAGGTGATGAAGAAGGAGTTGCTATTAATGGTACAAAAAAAGTTGTCGAATACTTAAAAAAAAGAAAAGAAAAAATTAATTTTTGTTTGGTTGGAGAACCAACAAATCCAAATAAATTGGGAGAAATGATTAAAATTGGTCGAAGAGGAAGTATGACCGGTAGACTTTCAGTCATAGGTATTCAGGGTCATGTTGCTTATCCTCATAGAGCTAATAATCCATCGACTGCTCTTGTTCAAATATTAAAAGAATTGAAAGAAATTAAATTTGATAAAGGAACAAAAGACTTTCAACCAACAAACCTAGAGGTTACAAAAATAAATATTGATAATATAGCTGACAACGTGATTCCAGGTTTGGCTAATGCAACTTTTAATATTAGGTTCAATAACAAACATTCATCGAATTCAATTAAGACAAAAATAAATAAAATATTAAAGAAAATTTGTCATAAAAATAAATCAAATTACAAAATTGAATATAGTGTATCTGGTGAAGCTTTTTTAACTAAACCAAACCAAACTACATATATGATCCAAGATATAATTAAAAAGATTACTAAAATTAAGCCTGAACTATCAACAACAGGAGGCACGTCTGATGCAAGATTTATTAGAAAAATAGCACCCTGTTTGGAATTTGGTTTGGTTGGAAAAACAATGCATAAAGTGGATGAAGCAGTTTCTTTAAGTGATTTAAAAAAATTAACTTTAATTTATTCAAATATTTTAAAGAATTATTTTAAGTGAAAACAGCTTTAGTTACTTCAGATACATATCAAAATCACAATACAGGAGATGGACATCCTGAAAAAATAGATAGAGTTACAGCTGTCATTGATAATTTTAAAAAATTAGATAACAAAAATTTAATATGGAAAAAGCCTTCAAGATTTGGAAAATCAATATTAATAAAAACCCACTCTTCTGAATATATTGATCAGGTCAATCAATCATTCCCTCAGAATGGTTTTAATTTTTTAGATGGAGATACAGTCGTGTCACCTGGTAGCAAAGAGGCAACAATGGATGCTGTTGGATCAATTATAACAGCGATTGATGGTGTAGAAGAAAAACAATTTAAAAATGCTTTTTGTGCAGTGAGACCCCCAGGTCATCACGCAGAAAAAGAGAAAGCAATGGGCTTTTGCATTTATAACAATGTTGCTGTTGGTGCTAATTATTTAATTGAAAAATATGGTTATAAAAAAATAGCTATAATTGATTTTGATGTCCATCATGGAAATGGAACTCAAGATATTTTTTTTAATAATGAAAAAGTTTTATATATTTCTACACATCAATTTCCATATTATCCAGGTTCAGGTTCAGAAAAAGAAATTGGAAAATTTAATAATATTTTAAACATTCCACTAGAAGCTGGGACGAGTTCTACAGAATATTTAAATGCATATGAACTAGTATTAAAGAAATTAAAAGAATTTAAACCAGAATTTATACTGTTTTCTGCAGGTTTTGATGCTCATATTGATGATCCATTAGCACAATTAAAACTTAATGCTGAAGATTATTATACAATTACAAAAAGAACTTTAGAAATTTCAAAATCATTTTGTAAAGGTAATGTAGTATCTATATTAGAAGGTGGATATGATTTAAAAGCACTGCAAGATAGTACTCAAAGACATGTTGATGCTCTTTTAGAATTTAATTGATAAATCCTAGGAAAACTCTAAATAAAAAAATCTTTATGAAATTATATAAAATTAAAAAATCTGATATTGATAAAAGAGGTAGAGGACTTTATGCTACTCAAGATATCAAAGAAGGTACCAAAATAATTGATTACGTTGGAAAACTAATTACAAAAAAACAAACAGAAAAATCTGATAAATATGACAATAGTAAACCAATCTATTTATTTACTATTAATAAAAAATACGACCTTGATGGAGATTTTTCATGGAATACTGCAGGATTAATTAATCATTCTTGCGACAATAATTGTGATTATGATGGCAAAGGTCTTAAAATTTGGGTTAAAGCAATAAGAGATATTAAAAAAGGCGAAGAATTTACCTGTGATTATGGTTTTGGTTATGACGAAAATTACAAACAATTTCCATGTAAGTGCGATTCAAAAAATTGTTGTGGGTATATTGTAAGAGCAGAGTCTAGATGGCGGATAAATAAAAAATTTGCCATGAGTAATAAAAAAAATCTAATAAAAAATTCTAGATAAAAATAAGCCAGTAGGTGGTGCTGGAGGAGCGCACATTGATCTTTTTTTAGATTTTAAAGCTTTATCAAAAGTTTTTAAATCCCATTTCTTTTCACCTAAATATTTCAAACAACCAACCATTGATCTCACTTGCTGTTGAAGAAAAGATTGAGATTTAAATTGAATTTCTATTTTATCATTTGAAGATTTTAATTTTACAAAATCCATTGTTCTAACTGGACTTTTTGCATTACAACTTGACGCTCTAAATGTTGAGAAATCTTTAGTACCAACTAATTTTTTTGCACCTAATTTCATTAAATCTAAATCTAATTTTTTTCTTACATGCCAAACTTGGTTTTTTTCAATCACTGGTGAACTTGTTCTATTTAAAATGATATATTTATAAATTCTCTTTTTTGCAGAAAATCTTGAATGAAAATTACTATTCTTTTTTTTTATTTTAAGAATTGCAATATTTTCATTTTTTAAAAAGTGATTTATTGAGTTAATGAATTTATCTAAGTTTAATAATTTATTTTTTAAATCAAAATGTGCGGACTGCTCTATGGCATGAACACCAGCATCTGTTCTACCCGATCCAACTATAGTAATATTTTCTTTTAATAATTTTCTAATTTTGTCTTGAAGTATTCCTTGGATAGTTTTATTTTTTTTTTGAATTTGCCAACCTTTATAATTTGTCCCCAGATATTCAATCAAAAGCTGATATCTAAACATTTATATCTTTGAGCCTTTTTTTATCTGCGAACCTAGTATAAATTCACCAATATTTTGAGGTCTTTTCCCCTGTCTCTGAATTTCCTTCACAATAATCGATTGATTATTACCACAAGCAATTTCAAGATTATCACTCAATACTGACCCTGGATTTCCTTGAGCTCTTCCAATTTGAGCTTTTAAAATTTTATATCTTTCTCCATTAAAATTAAAAAATGCTCCTGGTGATGGATATAAACCATTTATCTTACCAATAATTTTTTCAGCATTTTCATCCCAATTAATTTGACCTTCAGTTTTTTGAATTTTAGAAGCATAAGTAGCATTCACATGATCTTGCTCAACAAATTTTGCTTTATCTTCTAAAATATCATCTACATCATCTAAAATTTTTTCTGCTGCTAAATTTGAAAGTTTTTCACTAATTTCTAACGCGTTCAAATTTTCATTAAGTTGAATTTTATAATTATTACAAACCGGCCCCGTATCTAATTTTTCAGCAATTCTCATTATACTTATACCAGTTTCCTGATCTAAATTCATAATAGATCTTTGAATTGGTGCAGCACCTCTCCATTTAGGCAGTAAAGATGCGTGTACATTTATAAAACCTGTTTTAGTTAAGCTTAGAAATTTTTTAGGTATGATTTGTCCGTAAGCAACAACTATTGCTAAATCGGCATCTAAAGAATTTAAAAAATTATATTCCTCTTCATTGTTTAAAATTGGTGGAGTTCTGTATTCTAAATTTAAAGTTTCAGAAATACCTTGTATTGGAGACTTATTAATTTTTTGTCCTCTTTTTGATTTTTGAGGCGGCTGTGTATATACACAAGAAATATTATATCCATTTTGATATAAAGATTTTAAAATTGGTACAGCGAACATGGGCGTACCCATAAAAACTAACTTTTTTGACATTTTTTAAACTTCGGCTGTGTTGGATTTTAATTTTAAAAGTTTCTTTATGATCATTGATTTTTTTAGTTTTGAAAGATAATCGATAAACAATATCCCTTCCAAATGATCCATTTCATGCTGAATGCATGTTGCAAGCAATCCATCTGCCTTAAGTAATTGTTTCTTTCCGTTGTAATCTAAATACTCTACTTCACATTTGCTTGGTCGATCAATTTCAGCAAATTGGTTTGGTACTGATAAACACCCTTCTTCGTAGGTTGCCTTGAGTGGATCTTTATTTTTTATAACTGGATTTACAAAGTATCTGGGCTCTTTTTTATTTTCATCCTTGCTTATATCCATCACTATAATTCTTTTTGGTACACCAATCTGAATTGCCGCAAGACCAATGCCATTAGCATCATACATTGTATCGAGCATATCATTCATTAATTTTTGCTCTTCACTTCCAACAACTTCCACTGGTTTTGAAACTTGTCGAAGTAATTTATTAGGTTCTGTAATAATCGTTCTAATAGCCATAAAAGTTGTATGTTATTATAATTTTTATACTTTTAAAGGAAGAACTTTTAGTAATAGCTTATTTCTAATTAAATCAGCATTTATTTGATTGAGTGTATTCAAAATAAAATAAAGTCTTTTTTCATCAATATTTTCTATTTTGTCATTACCTATAATCTTAATTAAAGATAATAATACTGTTCCAACTTCATTTGCATTTATTAACTCCACTAAATTTTCATCTAGTTCATAGGGTTTTTGTGAATACAAACGGTCATACTCACTTGGTATTTCTACTCCATCTGATTTGAGACTTTCTATAAAAATTATATCTTTAGTAGATAAAGTTTCATTACTAAAAATTATTCTATCTAAAAATTTTTTTAAATCTTCTTGTATTTCAGATTTTGAATAATCTCCTCTAAAATAATTTACCCACTTAGATTGATGTAAAATATTATTATTGTACTCAATTTTTTTGAACTCTGAATTCTGATTTTTTGAATAGTTATTGTAGAAACTTAAATAATCTGAAGGAACATTATCTACTTCAATTTCGTTCAAGAAGTTATTGAGCTCTATATCAAAAGCTAATCCAATTTTATTGTCCTCAAATAGCTGCTTCAACAACTGTAAAAATTCCAATTTTAATTCTGGTTCACTCGTTAAAAGTGCTCTTTGATAAATTAATGCTCTTGCTTCTACTGGAGAGAGCAACTTGTAAGTATCAGTTGCGCTTAACAATTGATCAATATTAAATTGAAATTTTTTATAATATTCAAACAAGTCTTTTTCTGAAAAAATTTTATAATTTGCAGCTTTTTCAATAATTAAGATTTTGTCTTGATCATTAATATCAACATTACTTAGGTCGGGTAATAGATTTGAATTTGAAAGATATTTCCAAATTAATTGTGGTGTATTTTCATTTGGTTCAAATGAAAAATCTGGATTTGTCCTATGTGCTAAATGAAACTCGAATACTGAACCTTCCGATATTTCTTTGGATGCTTCATCAATATAACCAAATAGATAATTCATTTTATTCTCAAAATATTCATCTTGAAAACCTAACTCTTTTTTAAGATCAAGAATTAATTGTGCTTCTTCATTTTTTCCATAATTAACTAAACAGTATAAATTTAATTTTGATAAATATTCATCTTCAACTGGTCCTTTAATTTTTGTAAAAAATTCACAAGTCTTTTTTATATCTGTGTCAGATAAGTAGTTATCTAATAAATGTCTTGTTAATTCAGGATGAGAGCTTACAATTTGATTATTAATCAAAAATTCTTCGATAAGTTCTAAATTAGAATTTTTGATTAACCAATCAGATTTAAATTTTAAAAATTCATTTTCAGTAATATTTTGATTAGGATAATGAGCGTTAGTTAATAATGAGACTTCCATAATTTCTAAAGCGTCATTAGAAAGATTAATTTTATCTAAACTATCAAACAAGCTTTTTAACTTTTGACCATCAGAATTCGTCCACATATCAATAGTCAAACCATGTTCTTCAGGATCATATAATCCTACGATTTTAACTTCTTTTGATATTAAATTTTCATCTAATTCTATAGAGCCAGTATTTTTATCTGACTGCATATCAAAAACACTTATTTGATCGTTATTATTTTCAACTTCCGAGGCAACTGTTTCTTCGACAGTTTCATTTTCTTTTTTTTCAAGATTCCAAATATCGATTGGATTATCTTCTGCTTGAATAGGATTTAAAAAAGCTAGATAGATAAAAAAAATAAAAAAAAATTTTTTATTTAACAATTTTAAAATTTTCATTTGGAATAATTTTTTCTATTTCCTTTTTAGGGGCAGGAAAATCAATTGAATTAAGAATGAAAACAACACCAAGAACAATTACTAGTCCAAAAATAGATTTAACAACTAGTCCAATTATACTTTTTTTACCTGAACTTGTATTTTTGTTGAATTGCATATAACTTTAGTTAATTTCAAATTAAGACATATTTGTGTTTTTTCAATATTTAAACTTATGAAATCAAAAAAAAATCTTGTTTTTTTAGGTATGATGGGTTCTGGAAAGAGTTCTATTGGCTCTTTGGTCGCAAAAAAATTTAAATTAAATTTTATAGATATAGATAAAGAAATTGAGAAAAATTTAAATACAACAATTAGAAAAATATTTGAAACAAAAGGAGAAGAATATTTTAGAAAAATTGAAGAAAAAACTACACTTAGAAAATTAAGACTTAATTCTACTGTAGTCTCTCTAGGAGGAGGTGCTTTTGCAAATAAAAATATAAGAAATGAGGTTTTAAAAAATCATTATTCATTTTGGTTAAATTGGAATGAAAAAATTTTAATTGAAAGAATTAAAAATAGCAAAAAAAGACCTTTAACAATTAATGCTACAGATAGCGATTTAATTGATTTAATCAAAAAAAGGACTAACATTTATTCTAAAGCGTTATATGAAATCAAATGTGATAATCTCACAAAAAATGAAATCGTAGACAAAATTAAAGAAATTTATGAAACCAATTAAATTAAAAATTGAAACAAAAACACAAAAATATCCAATAATAATTGGATCAAATTTAATTACTAACTTTTCAAAAATAATTAAGAATAATTCTTTAATATTTAATCAATGTCTTCTCGTAGTTGATAAAAATGTACCAAAAAAATTTATCACTAAAATAAAAAACTCATTAAAAAAAAAGAAAATATATATATGTTTTTTTAATGCCAGCGAGGCTAATAAAAGCTTTGGTATTATAAATAAAATTCTAGAAATTTTATTAAATAAAAACTTTTCTAGAGATGACTGCTTAATTTCAATAGGCGGAGGTATTACAGGTGATGTAAGTGGTTTTGCATCTAGTATCTTTAAAAGAGGTATGAAATTTATAAATATACCAACAACACTTTTATCCCAAGTAGATTCTTCGATTGGTGGTAAAACAGGTATTAATTCAAATTATGGAAAAAACCTGATTGGTAGTTTTTATCAACCAAACTTAGTTATATCAGATGTTGATTTTCTTAAGTCGCTCCCAAAAAGAGAGATTATTTGTGGATATGGTGAAATTTTAAAACATTCTTTAATTAGAAATAAAAATTTTTTTAAATTTTTGAATAAAAATGTAAGTAAAATTACTCAACTAACTTCTCCATTTATTGAAAAAGCGATTTATGAAAGCTGCAAAATTAAAAAGAATGTAGTTGAAAAAGACGAGAAAGAAAAACATTTAAGAAAAGTTCTAAATTTTGGACATACATTTGCTCATGCTTATGAAGCGAGTTTAAATTACAGTAAAAAATTAAATCATGGTGAGGCGGTAATTTTAGGTATGAAAACTGCGTTGAGTTTTAGCCTAAGTTTAAAAATGCTTAAAAAAAGGGATTACAATGTAATATTAAATCATATCAATAATTTAAATCTATCAATATCCGTTAATAAATTTTTTACAAAAAAAAATTTAAATAAAATATTATTTTTCATGGCAAAGGATAAAAAAAATAAATCCCAAAAAATTAATTTAGTATTGTTGAAAAAAATTGGATCTCCACACATAAATAATGAATATTCAAAAGAAAGATTAAAAAAATTTTTTACCGATTACTTAAGATAGCTGAATTTGAATTGAGTGGATAGTTTCTTTTAGTTCTTTATCTAATACTTTATAAATTTTTTTATTACTTTCAATTCTATTCATTTTTTTTAGCTCATCTGAAACTATATTTAATTTTAAATGATATTTGCCCTCTTGATTGCCTTTATGATTTTTATGAAGAAAAGATTTGTCTTCGATTACTATATTTTGAATATTTATTTGATCTGATAATTTTTTTTTTATAATTGCAATTAATTCATTAATATCCATATAGTAATTATTATATCATGAAAAATATTTGTGACTGGAATAATTGTAATGAAATTGGTGAATATAGAGCACCAATTGAGAAGGATAATAGCAGAAAATATAGAATGCTCTGTCTAGAACATGTTAAAGAATTTAACAAAAACTGGAATTATTTTTCAGGAATGAGTGACAATCAAGTAATAAATTTTTTAAAATCAGATATGACTTGGCATAAACCTACACAGAACTTTAGTTCCTCAGATAATTTTTTTAAAGTTTTATGGAACACAACTTTAAAAGATGAATTTGATAAAGATAAATTTAATGGAGATTTTAACCATATGCGTCAATTTAAATTTGATCATAAAGATATTAAAGCATTTGGAATATTGGGAATAACCGTAGGTTTAAAGTGGCAAAAAATACAAGAAAAATTCAAAGTGCTTGTTAAAAAATTTCACCCTGATATGAATGCCGGAAATAAAAAATACGAGGAAAAATTAAAACTAATAACTTTAGCCTACACACAGCTGAAAAATACTTATAGGGAAAAAATTGACACCAAATCTTAACATTCAACCTGATATAAAAATTTCCTTAAAACAATCTTTTGGAATAGATTCTGAAATGGAAGTGGATGCTTTTTCAAAAAGAAGTGAATATGTTCCAGAAATAGATAAAAATTATAAATTTGATAGAGATACCACTCTTGCAATCATTTCAGGGTTTGCGTTTAATAAAAGAGTATTGGTACAAGGATATCATGGAACTGGAAAATCAACACATATAGAACAAATTGCTGCAAGACTAAACTGGCCTTGTATTCGTGTAAATTTAGACAGTCACGTAAGTCGAATAGATCTAATAGGTAAAGATGCAATTGTCCTTAAAGATGGAAAACAAGTAACACAGTTTAATGAGGGTATTCTACCATGGTCAATTCAAAATCCAGTTGCTTTAGTATTCGATGAGTATGACGCTGGAAGACCTGACGTTATGTTCGTTATTCAAAGAGTATTAGAGGCTGAAGGAAATTTCACTCTACTAGATAAAAATAAAGTAATTAGCCAAAATAAATATTTTAGATTATTTGCTACATCTAACACTGTTGGACTTGGAGATACAACCGGACTTTATCATGGAACACAACAGATTAACCAAGGTCAAATGGATAGATGGAATATAGTAACAACATTAAACTATCTAAGTCTAGATAGAGAAATGGATATAGTTTTATCAAAAAATAAAAATTTAAATAACGCTAAGGGAAAAGAAAAAGTCGCTAACATGATTAAAGTAGCATCCTTAACCAGAAAAGGTTTTATTGCTGGAGATATCTCTACTGTAATGAGTCCAAGAACAGTTCTTCACTGGGCTGAAAATTCTGAAATTTTTAAAGATACTGGTTATGCTTTTAGAGTAACCTTTTTAAATAAGTGCGATGATATTGAGAAAAATACGATCGCAGAATATTATCAAAGATGTTTTGGTGAAGAGTTGCCTGAGTCTTTGATCAATATTCAAATTTAAATGAGCAATAAAGAGACAAATTTAAAAGAAAAATTTAGAATTGCTTTATCTTCAACAGCAAAAGTTATTGCTGACGATATTGATATAAACAATAAATCCTCTGAAGATAAAAAGACTAAAAACATTTCATCTTTTGAAATAAATGATCTAACTAGTCCGAGTGATTTTATAAAATTAAGAGCTGAGACAGACTCTTCAGCACTTAAAAAAAGATTTTCAGATGAAAAAATTTATAGGAAAAATTTGCCCACCAACACATCTTCTAGATCTTTATATAATATAGCTGAAAAGATTAGATATGAAGCCCTAGGGGGTAAAATGTTAAAAGGAATTCAAAAAAATTTTTCTGAAAACTATTCCCAAATAATTAATCGTAAAAGAAAAGATCAGCTTAAAACTAAAGAAGACGTTCCTGTTGCTGAAGCATTTGAGCTTTATATGCTTAAAAATTTTCATAATATAGATCTAAATCCTTTAACATCTAGAATGCTTGATTTCTGGGAAAAAGATTTTGAGCAATCAATTAATAGACATAAAGAGTTTTTGCTAAATAATTTAGAAAATCAAAATACATACAGTTCTAAATTTTCCGAAATACTTGAAGAAATGGATATTTTTCAAAGCGATGAGGAAGACCAAAAAGAGGAGGAAAATCAAGATCAAGGTCAAGACAATCCCTCAAATGATGACCAAAATAAAGATAATGAAGATAGCAAAGATAAAAATGATGAACAGCAAGCAGAGGCATCTGTTGATGCTGATTATAGTATAGACGAGTTTAATTTAGATGAACAGTTATCTGATGTTGAGTCTGATGAACAAAACTCTGAGCAAGTAATTCAAAAAAAAATTGATAATGTAAATCTTGATTATAAAATATTTACTACACAATACGACGAAGTTGTTAAGGCTGAAAATCTAGAAAATGCAGATGAGGCTACTAAACTTAGAAAAAATTTAGATCAACAGTTAATTGGTTTCCAAGATGTAATTACTAAGTTAGCTAATAAACTTCAAAGACAATTACTAGCAAAACAAAATAGAGCCTGGGAATTTGATTTAGAAGAAGGCTTGCTTGATAGTTCAAAGTTACCAAGAATAATAATAGATCCATATAACTCTTTGTCATTTAAAAAAGAAAAAGATCTAGACTTTAAAGACACAGTTGTAACTTTGCTTATTGATAATTCTGGTTCTATGAGAGGGAGACCAATAACGATTGCTGCTATTTGTGCAGATATTCTATCAAGAACACTCGAAAGATGTTCGGTCAAAGTAGAGATTTTAGGATTTACCACAAAAAACTGGAAAGGTGGTCAAAGTAGGGAATTTTGGACTAAAAATTCAAAACCAAAAACACCCGGGAGACTTAACGATCTAAGACATATAATTTATAAAGGCGCAGATACACATTGGAGACAGGCAAAAAATAATTTAGGTCTGATGTTAAAAGAAGGTTTGTTAAAAGAAAATATTGATGGAGAAGCTATTTCTTGGGCATACAACCGGATCAAAAAAAGAAAAGAAGAAAGAAAAATTTTAATGGTAATTTCAGATGGAGCTCCTGTTGACGACTCTACACTTTCAGTAAATTCTGGAGACTTTTTAGAAAAACATTTAAAGAAAATGGTCAAATTTATCGAGAGTAAATCAGATATTGAAATTTTAGCTATTGGTATTGGCCATGATGTTTCCAGATATTACGATAGAGCTATAAAAATTACTGATGTAAATGAATTAGGAGATGTAATGATATCTCAACTTAGCTCTTTGTTCGAAACAAAGAAAAAATTTCATTGAATATTAAATAAATCTTTATTTCTCCATTTAATTATTACTTCTGCACCAGATCTTGTTTTAGAGTTTCTACATATTACAAAAGCAAAATTTTTTTCTAACAAAGTTTTTCCTATAAATAAACCTAAACCAAGTCCTGTTTTTGATTTATCTTGAGGATTATTTGATTTTAAATATGGTTCTCCTATTTTTGACAAAATATCTTTTGGATAACCTGGACCATCATCCTCAATACTTATTTCGGTAAATTCACTATCACTCTTTAAATTTATGAAAACATTATCATCAGAAAATTTATTAGCATTACCTATGAAATTTCTTAATCCATAGACAATTTCTATAGATTTAATTATTTTTTTTGAGTTAGAATCTTGATCAAAATTAAAAATAAACTTCTTGTCACTTATCTCTTTAAATGAATTTAAAATTTCATTTAAATAATCTCTAATTGAAATATCCTTATCAATAAAATCATCTTCCTCGTCTGGATTTAAAGATAACTTTTTTAATATTTCAATACATCTTTCAACTTGACTAGATAATAAATTGATATCTTTTTCTACGTCCTTGTTACCTTCGAATTGTTTTAGTAATTCTTGGGTAATTATTTTTATGGTTGAAAGCGGTGTTCCCAATGAATGAGCGGCTGCAGCTGCTTGACCACCTAAGGACAATAGCTCATGTTCCTTAGCCATTACTTCTTCCATTTTAGTTAAAGCTTCTTTTCTTAATCTAGACTGAGTTCCAAAAGTCATTGCAAAATAATTTAAAAAAACAAGAGCAATAATCAAAGCGATTGGGATAGAGTAATAATAATACGGACTTACATGAAAATGATCACTAAGTGGAGAAGGTAAGTCTGTGGAATAAAAAGTTAAAAATATAATTGAAAAAGATGTTAATAACACAAGCAAGGTATTAGTTCTAAAACTTAAATTAGAAGATGAAAATACACTTGGAATAATTATAAAAATAACAAAAGGATTAATAATTCCACCTGACAGATAAAGTAAAATAGCAAGTTGTAAAATATCAATAACTAAAAAAATTAAAGCTGATCTATCTGATAATTGAGTTTTTTTATAAATAAAAATTAAATAAAAATTACTTACGATTCCAATAAATATAACTAAATTTGAAGTTATGAAATCAAATTTGAAATTTAATACAAAGTATACAAAATTAACTGCAATTAATTGTCCAATTATTCCAATCCATCTTAAAGTAATATAGGTAGATTTTTTAAAAGAATGGTGTTTAGAAGTTTCAAAAAACTTCATTTTTAAATATCAAGATTTTTTACATTAATAGCATTTGAAACTATAAAATCTTTTCTTAACCCAACATCATTTCCCATTAATGTATGTATAAGACTTTGATCTTTTTTATGATCTTTTGAGTACTGAACTTGAAGCAAATTTCTAGTTTCTGGATCCAAAGTTGTATTCCATAACTCTTCTGGATTCATTTCACCAAGACCTTTAAATCTTTGAATGTTCATTTTTGATTTTTCTAAATCTAAGGCATTAGAATACTCTTTAGAGCCCTTTTTTATTTTTTTTAATTGCTTATTATTGTTTAAAATATAATCCTCTAATTCTTTTTCATCTTTAATATAAATACCTTTTGAACCTTTATTTATTTTAAACAATGGTGGTTGAGCTAAGTAAACATGACCATTTTCAATCAATTTATTAAATGGTTTGTTATTAAAAAAAGTTAATAACAAGGCTCTTATATGAGAACCGTCAACATCAGCATCAGTCATTATAATTATTTTACCATATCTTAAATCTTTTAAATCTATTTCCTGAGATTTAGGATCAAGTCCTAATGCATTGATTAATGTTACGATCTCATTTGAAGATATCATTTTTGCAAGAGCCTTTGTTCTTAGATCTGAACCATTACCATTCCCGTTCCCGTTCCCATTTTTTTTTAAATTTATATCCTCAACATAAGTGTTTAAAATCTTACCTCTTAGAGGCAAAACAGCTTGATTGGCTCTATTTCTTCCTTGTTTAGCTGATCCACCTGCAGAGTCTCCCTCAACTATAAACAATTCTGTACCCTCTTGTTTACCTATCTGACAATCGGCTAATTTTCCCGGTAATCCACTTAACTCCAGTGCTCCCTTTCTTCTTACATTTTCTCTAGCCTTTCTGGCAACATCTCTTGCCATAGCTGCTTGAATAACTTTAGCCAAAACTATTTTTGCAATCGATGGATTTTGATCAAACCAGATTGATAGCTTTTCATTAACTAATGTTTCAACAATCATTCTAACTTCTGATGAAACTAATTTGTCTTTAGTTTGTGAAGAAAACTTAGGATCAGGAATTTTAGTTGAAAGAACACACGTTAATCCTTCTTTAATATCATCACCCGAAATCGCCAATTTATTCTTTTTTAATAAATTATTTTCATTTGCATATTTATTTACAACTCTTGTAAGAGCGCTTCTAAAACCCAATAAATGTGTTCCACCATCTTTTTGATAAATATTATTTGTATATGGAAATATATCTTCTGCATAGCCAGCGTTCCATTTTAAAGAACACTCTATTTCAATATTATTTTTTTTACCTTCAATATAAATTGGTTTTCGAAATAGATCATTGCCATTTTTATTTTGTAGTTTTTCTCTTTTCTCGTCTAAAAAATCTACAAACTCTAGAACACCACCTTCATATTTAAATTCAGATGTTTTTTCTTTTTTTTGACTGGCGTCAGTAAAAATTATTTTTATACCTTTATTTAAAAATGCCAATTCTCTCATCCTTTTAATCAAAATATTTGCACTAAATTTTATTGAAGAGAAAATACCTTTAGAAGGTAAAAATGTTATTTGAGTGCCTGTATTTTTTGATTTTCCGACAACTTTAAGAGGAGATTTTGCTTCACCATTTTTAAATTCTATAAAATATTTTTTTCCATCTCTATTTATTTCTAATTCAAGTTTCTCCGATAATGCGTTAACTACGGAAACACCAACTCCATGAAGTCCTCCAGAAACTTTATATGAATCATGATCAAACTTACCACCAGCATGAAGTTGAGTCATAATTACCTCAGCTGCAGATTTTTTCTCACCTTTATGCATGTCAACAGGAATACCTCTACCATCATCATTAACAGTAATTGTTCCATCAGAATTAATTTTTACATTTATATTTTTACAATGACCTGCTAATGCCTCATCTATAGAATTATCAACCACTTCATAAACCATATGATGTAAACCTGTTCCATCGTCAGTATCTCCTATATACATACCTGGTCTTTTTCTTACTGCCTCTAGACCTTTTAAAACCTTAATGGAGTCTGCTTGATATGTGTTTTTATTTGTCATTTTTTAAATTTTGGAAAAAAATAATTATAACATTTTTTAAAAAAATTGCTGATTTATCTCAACAATATCAAGATAAAATACTTAAATAATTGTTGAAAAACTTAATTAATTTTATGGCGGAGAGAATGGGATTCGAACCCATGAAAGGATTGCTCCTTTACACGCTTTCCAAGCGTGCGCCTTCAACCACTCGGCCACCTCTCCATTATTAATTGCTAATTTAATATATTATAATTAAACAATAACAACATGAACTTCAAAGAATATAAAGCAAGCTTAGTATTTAGAAAATATAATAATAGTAAAATTATAATAAGATTTATTGAATATAAAATTAAAAATTTTTTTTTAGCTATATTGGCAAAACTTAACATCTTTAAATTTAATTCTAAAAAGATTATAGACATCGGCTCCTTTAAGGATAGTAGCTATATAAATTATTTCTTGTTCTGCTTAAAAGATGAATATTCTTTTACTTACAATAACGATGAACATGCAAAAAAATTGTTGAGAAGAATTGGTTTTTTTAACTTCTTTAAATTCACAACAGCAAATTCGTTTTTGAAAAATAAAAAAAAAATTAAAATAAGCATGAATTCAAATGAGGAAAATAATAAAATTCTAATTGATACAAATTATTTCAACTATATCTATGATACTAAAAATAATAAAATAAATGAAATTGTGATGCCTTATTTTATGTATCCAAAAATCTATAACTCGTTTTATAAAAAAATTAATATTTTAAAAAAACCTAATTTTAATATACGAGTTTATTTTTCTGGAAATGTTAATGTAGAGGGCTACAGTAACTTTTATTGGAAGAAAGAACCTGAAAGATTTCCCGATAGAATTAAAATTATCAATTTAATAAAAAAAGAATTTGAGTCTGAAATTTATTTCATAAATTCAAAAAAAGATTTAAAAAGCTCTACATTTTTTAAAAAAAAAATTATTTTTTGTTTACATGAAAATGTAATCAAAAAAACAACATATAAATTGAATTTTAAAGAAAACTTAAACTTGCTAGGTCTATCATGTTTCAATCTAAACTGCCCCGGTGTAGTTATGCCATTAAGTCATCATTTAATTGAGGGTATTAAAGTTGGATCGATACCGATAACAAGTTGTAATAATTTAATATTTCCTAATTTAAATAACGAGAATTCATTGATTTATTCTAATTTAGATGAGCTTAAAAATAAAATTCATGAAGCTTTAAATATGAACGAAGATGAGATTATTTTTAAGAGATCAAAAGTACAAGAGTTTTATAAATTAAACTTATCTCCTGAGAGTTTCAAAAAAAAATTTGATAAGATAGCATTTGATAGCAAATCTAAAATTATATGCTGCGATGATCATAGAAGTGTTGAAGAAATGATATAAAAAATAAATTTTAATATTTATTTTTCCTTACTAATTTTTAATACACCAATGAAAGCTTCTTGAGGAATTTCAACTCTTCCAAATTGTTTTGATCTAGCTTTACCTTTTTTTTGTTTTTCTAATAATTTTCTTTTTCTATCTGTAGCTCCACCACCATGAATTTTTGTTAAAACATCTTTTTTAAACCCTTTGATAGTTTCTCTAGCAATAATTTTTCCTCCTATTGCAGCTTGAACAGGGATCATAAAATTATGTCTTGGAATTAGGTCTTTTAGTTTTTCACAAACTTCTCTCCCAGTTTTTTGAGCAAAATCTTTATGTATCATCATAGCTAAAGCATCAACAGGTTCACCATTCACTAAAATACCAAGTTTTACTAAATCACCTTCTCTATGCTCAATTATTTCATAATCAAAACTTGCATACCCACTTGTCATTGACTTAAGTCTATCGTTAAAATCAAACACAACTTCATTTAAGGGGAGTTCATAATTTACTACTGCTCTATTGCCAGAATAGCTAAGGTTGGTTTGTACTCCCCTTTTGTCCTGGCACATTTTAATTATTGAACCTAAGTACTGATCTGGAGTAATAATAGTTGCCTTTATCCAAGGTTCTTCAATGTATTTTATTAATGTAGGATCAGGTAAGCTTGATGGATTTTGTAAATCCATCGTATCACTATTATTCAAATGAACTTTATAAACTACACCAGGAGTTGTCGTTAATAAATTAACATCAAATTCTCTTTCAAGTCTTTCTGTTACAATTTCTAAATGAAGCAAACCTAAAAACCCACATCTAAAACCTAATCCTAAAGCTGAAGATGACTCTGGTTCAAAAGAAAAGCTTGCATCATTTAGTTGTAACTTTGCTAAACCATCTTTTAATTTTTGAAACTCTGAGCTATCTACAGGAAACAATCCACAAAATACTACAGGTTTACTTGGTTTAAAACCCGGTAAAGCTTCTTTTAATGGTTTTGTTGCGTCACAAATTGTATCTCCAACTTTTGTCTCTGATAACACTTTAATCCCCGTAGTGATAAATCCTATTTCTCCTGTTTTTAATTCAATGATATCAACTGGCTTTGGTGTAAAAACACCAACTTTTTCTACAATATATTCTTGATTTGTAGACATCATTTTGATCTTCATGTGTTTAGAAAGTTTACCATCAATAACTCTAACTAATATGACAACACCTAAATAAGTATCGTACCAACTATCTACTAGTAAACATTTTAAATTAGATGAACTCTCACCTTTTGGTGCTGGTAAAGTCGTTATAATTTGCTCTAAAATATCTCCTATTCCTTCGCCAGTTTTTCCAGAACACGGAATAGCATTCTCAGTATCTATCCCAATAACTTCCTCAATTTGCTTTTTTGTTCTTTCTAAATCAGAAGCTGGTAAATCTACTTTATTTAATACTGGGACAATTTCATGATTTGTGTCTAATGCTTGATAAACATTTGCTAAAGTTTGAGCCTCAACTCCTTGTGTACTATCCACAATCAAAATTGAACCTTCACACGCGTATAATGATCTACTTACCTCATAGCTAAAGTCTACATGGCCAGGTGTATCTATAATATTTAAAATATATTCTTTTCCGTTTTTAGCTTTATAATTTAGCTTTACTGTTTGTGCTTTAATGGTGATACCTCTCTCTCGTTCAATATCCATTGAGTCTAAAACTTGAGCTTTCATCTCTCTTTCAGTCAAACCACCACAACTATGAATTATTCTATCTGCAATAGTAGATTTTCCATGATCAATGTGTGCAATTATTGCAAAATTTCTTATATTATCGATTGAATTCATTGGCTTTAGGATCGAATTTTAGCGCCAGTTTTGTTTTCGACTGTTTCTATAATTGATTTATTTATTTGATCTAAATCAGCATCTTTTAAAGTTTTTTCTTGAGATTGAATTGTAACACTGATCGCAATTGATTTTTGATTTTCTGGAATATTGTCACCCTCATAAACATCAAAAACTTTAATGTTTGATATCAAATTTTTATCAACATTTGATATGACATTTACTAGATCTTGGACATTAATTTTCTTATCGACTATAAAAGCGAAATCCCTTTCTGACTTTTGATAATCTGAAACAGAATATTTTGTTTTTTGATCTTTTAATGATTTTTTTGGTAATTTTAAATTATCAAGAAATATTTCAAAACCTACTAAAGATTCGGTTTTCATATCAATTTGCTTAATGATATTTGGGTGAATTTCACCAAAGTATGCAGCTACATTTTCTTTACCTCTATTCAAAAATAATCTTCCTGATTTACCTGGATGATAATAATCAGGTGTTTCATCGTCTATAAAAAATTTTTCTGAATCGTAACCTGCTTCAACTAAAGTTTGAACTACATCTTTTTTAATATCAAAGACATCAATATTTCTTTCTGTTTCTAACCAGGAAAGACGAGATTTTTTTCCAGCTGATAAACCACAAACTACTATATTTTGTTCACCAGGTTGTTTTCCAAAAAATGTTGGTCCGATTTCAAAAAAAGATAAATCTTTAAATCCTCTATCTATATTTTTACTCATATACATAATTAAATTTGAAAATATTGAATTTCTCAAAACTCCTAATTCTGAACTTATAGGATTCACAATTTTTAATTCATCATTTTGCCCTTTAAAATGATCATTATATTTTGCATCTGTGAAAGACCAAGTAATTGCTTCCAAATAACCTTTTGAGGCAACAGATCTTTGGAGGAAATGAAACAATTTTTGAGTTTGTGTCAGAGTAGATTTTTTTCTCTCTTTGACTGGTTCTTCAATTTTTATTTTATCATACCCAACTATTCTTACTAATTCCTCAACAACATCTATCTCTTGAGTAATATCTGGTCTCCAGGAAGGTATAGTTAATTTAAAAATTTTTTTGTTTTTTTTACATGTAAAACCTAAGTTATCTAAAATTTTTAACATATCTTTTGTTAAAATTTTAAAACCTGTAACTTCTTCAAATGAATTTGGATCAAATTTAATTATTTGATTTTTAAAAGTACTAATTTTTTGGATATCAATCTTACTAATTTCACCACCACAAATTTCTTTAATTAAAAATGCTGCTTTATTTAAGCCTTCTTCAATTGACAATTGGTCTATTCCTCTTTCAAATCTAAATTTTGCATCTGTATCTATATTTAATCTTTTTGCTGTTCGTCTAATTGATCTTGGATCAAAATAAGCTGACTCGATTAAAACATTTTGTGTATCCATTTCTGTTCCAGATCTTGTGCCTCCGATGATACCACCTAGTCCTAACACGCCTTTGTCATCACTTATAACGCACATGTCATCTTCAAGCTTATAGTTTTTTTTATCTAATGCTGTAAACTCTTCTCCAGATTTTGAGTTTCTAACAATTATTCTTTTTTCAATTTTATCTGCATCATAAGCATGTAATGGACGATTAATATCAATCATTACATAATTTGTTATATCAACAATTGCTGAAATAGGTTTTTGACCTATAGAAATTAATTTATCCTTTAACCACTTTGGACTTTCAGTATTTTTTACATTTGTTACCAAGCAGCTTCCAAAAGAAAAACATCCTTGATTTTTTTCGTTTGTAATTTTTACTTTAACTGTTTGAGATTTTTTTGATTTTATTTTTTGTTCTTTAATCTGTTTTAATTTACCAAAACCTGAAGCTGCTAAATCTCTAGCTATTCCTCTAACACCAAGACAATCTGGCCTGTTAGGTGTGATAGATAAATCAATTAAATTAGAGCTTGATTGTGTAAAAAAACTTTTTCCAATACTTTTGTTATATTTTGAAGATGAAAGCTCAGTAATTCCATCACTTTCCTCAGACAAATTTAGCTCAGATTCAGAACAAAGCATTCCATAGGATGTGACATCTCTAATTTTTGCTATAACCAATTTTGTATTATTTTTTGGTATAACTGCACCAGGAGGAGCATAGACAGTTATTAAACCTTCTCTAGCATTTGGTGCACCGCATACAACCTTCTTAATTTCTTTTTCACCTACATCAACATCGCAAACTTTTAAACGGTCTGCATTAGGATGTTTTTCAGTTTTTAAAATTTTTGCTATTTTGAATAAATCTAAACCTTCAGATAAATTTTCAACACTTTCAACTTCAAGTCCAATATCAGTTAATTTCTCAAGTAACTTCTCTTCCTTATCACTTACAGATAAATGATCTTTTAACCAATCAAAAGTTATCTTCATCGACTTAGACCTCTATAATTTGTGGGCACATCAAGTGGATCAAATCCAAAGTGATTTAACCATCTATAATCACAATCAAAGAAAGCTCTTAAATCATTAATACCATATTTTAGCATAGCTAACCTGTCTATACCTATGCCAAATGCATATCCTTGGTATTTAGCAGGATCAACTTTAACGTTTTTTAAAACATTTGGATGAACCATTCCACATCCTAAAATTTCAAGCCACTGATCCCCTTCGCCTATAACAATTTTACCATCTTTAATTTCGTAACCAATATCTACTTCTGCAGATGGTTCTGTAAAAGGAAAATGACTTGGTCTAAATCTCATTTTGATTTTTTCCACTTCAAAGAACTCTTTAATGAAATAATTTAAACATCCCTTTAAATGACCCATGTTAATATTTTTATCTATATGAAGGCCCTCAACCTGATGGAACATTGGTGCATGTGTTTGATCACTATCTGATCTATATGTTCTGCCTGGAGCAATAATTTTAAATGGCGGTTTATCCTTTAACATAGTTCTAATTTGAACCGGTGAAGTATGCGTTCTTAACAAAACTTCCTTATTTTCGTCTAAATAAAAAGTATCATGCATGTCACGAGCTGGGTGATTATCTGGAGTGTTTAGTGCAGTAAAATTATTATATTCGTTTTCTACATCTGGTCCTTCTTCAACACTAAAACCTATTTCTGAAAATATAGATGAAATCTCATCTATTGTTTGAGATACAGGATGAATTTTTCCTCTAACAAAAGATCTTCCAGGTAAAGTTATATCAACTCTTTCTTTTTCAAGTTTTTGATTAATTTCTTTTGTCTCAATTTCTTTAATCTTTTCCAAAATCAAAGATTGAAGTTCATCCTTTATTTTATTTAAATTAGCTGCAAAATTTTTTCTATGAGACTCTGGTATTGATCCTACAGTTTTGAATAAAGATGAAATTTGACCATTTTTTCCAAACAACTCTGTTTTGATTGAATTGATTTCATCTAAGCTTAATTCATTTTTAAGCTTTGATACAAATTGATCTCTAATATTTTTTATGTCTGACATATTAGTAGATTATTTCCTTAAGAAATAAAAACAATAGAGATTAATTTAAAGCGGATTGAGCTTTTTGTACAATTGTTTTAAATGCTTCTGGACTATCGTAAGCAATTTCAGCTAAAATTTTTCTATCTATTGCAACACCACATTTAGTTAAACCATTGATGAATTTTGAATAAGTCATACCCTCTGCTCTTACACCAGCATTAATTCTTTGTATCCATAATGATTTGAAATCTCTTTTTTTATTTCTTCTATCTCTGTATGCATACTGCATGGATTTCTCCATAGCTTGTTTAGCAACTCTGATAGTATTTTTTCTTCTACCCCACTGACCTTTTACGGCTTTCAAAACTTTTTTATGTTTTGCTTTACTTGTTACGCCTCTTTTAACTCTTGCCATTGTTACCCTCTTAAACTGTAAGGCATGTATGATTTAACAATTTTGCCATCTTGTTTAGACAAAGTTGTAGTGCCTCTTAATTTTCTAATTTGTGAATTCGTTCGTTTAATCATACCATGTCTTTTACCTGCTTGAGCAGATATAACTTTACCCTTAGCAGATATTTTAAATCTTTTTTTTGCTGAGCTTTTTGTTTTTAATTTTGGCATAATTCTGCGGACTTATACAAAGAATGTTTAAATTTTACAACCTCTATTAAGGCTTATAAAGGTTGAATTACCATAATCATTTGCTTCCCATCAAATTTAGGTTGCAACTCTACTCTACCGATATCCTTCATATCCTCTTTAATTTTACCCATCAGTTCATTCCCTAAATGAGAGTGTTGGAGTTCTCGCCCTTTAAATCTGATAGTAAATTTAACTTTATCTCCCTTGGAGATAAATTTTTTTGCATTTTTGACCTTAAATTCATAATCATGAGTTTCAGTTACAGGTCTCATTTTAATTTCTTTTAATGAAATTATTTTTTGTTTCTTTTTTGCAAGATTTGCTTTTTTTTGAGCATCATACTTATACTTACCCATGTCCATAATTTTACATACAGGTGGATTTGCATTAGGTGCAATTTCAATTAAATCCAAACCTTGGTTTTTTGCCATTGATATGGCTTCATTAGTGCTGATCACTCCAAGATTTTCACCATCGCTTGCAATAACTTGCACATCTGGTGAAGATATTCTGTTATTAGATCTTGGACCTCTATCCTTTGTTCTTCTTTGAAAGTAGTTTTGTTTGAAATCTGCCACTTAGTTTGATGATGCTTTGTTTAAAGCAGAGAAAGTTTTTAAAAATAAGTCTATTTCCATATTTTCTTGTTTATTAGAGTCTAACCTTCTAATCGTTACTGAATTGGAGTCAACTTCTTTTTTACCACAAATTAATAAAAGAGGTATTTTTGCTAAAGAATGATCTCTAATTTTATAGTTTAAGTTATTATTTTTAATATCAACTGCAGAACTTATACCTGCATCTTTAATTTTTTTAGATACTTCTATTGCGTAATCATTAAATTCTTCTGAAATCGGAATTACCATTGTTTGTAAAGGTGAAATCCAAAAAGGAAATTTACCAGCATAATTTTCAATCAATATTCCAATAAATCTTTCTAAAGAACCAAACAGCGCTCTATGAAGCATTACAGGAACTTTTTTTGTTCCGTCTTTATCAATATAAGATGCATCTAATCTTCCAGGTAAATTTAAATCAACTTGTAAAGTTCCACATTGCCAATCTCTCCCAATAGCATCTCTTAAAACAAATTCAATTTTTGGCCCATAGAAGGCACCTTCACCTTTATTAATACTATATTCTAACTTAGAGGCTTTAACTGCTTCAAGAAGTGAAGCTTCTGCCTTGTCCCAAACTTCATCATCTCCAACTCTAACCTCTGGTCGATCTGCATATTTTAAAATTACATTTTCAAAACCAAGATCTTTATAAATATCTAGTATTAAATTAGTAACAATTAAACATTCACTTGTTATTTGTTCTTCAGTACAAAAAATATGAGCATCATCTTGGGTAAAAGCCCTAACTCTAAGTAAACCATGTAAAGCACCCGATGGTTCATAACGATGAACTTTGCCAAACTCTGCATATCTTAATGGTAGATCTCTATAACTTTTTAAACCTTGATTAAATACTTGTACATGTCCAGGACAATTCATTGGTTTTATTGCAAAAACTTTTTCGTCAGGAGTTTCTGATGTATACATATTCTCTCCATACTTTCCCCAATGACCAGATTTTTCCCACAATTGTCGATCTAAAATTTCAGGAGTATTTACCTCTTTGTATCCAGCAGCATCTTGTCTACTCCTCATATAATTAATTAACTTTTGAAACAATGCCCATCCTCTCTCATGCCAAAAAACTGAGCCTGGACTTTCTTCTCTAAAATGAAACAAGTCCATTTCTTTTCCTATTTTTCTATGATCTCTTTTTTCCGCCTCTTCTATTCTTTTTAAATATTCATCCAAATCTTTTTGAGAGGCCCAACTTGTACCGTAAATTCTTTGTAACATTTCATTGTTTGAATCACCTCTCCAATAAGCTCCTGAAACTTTCATTAATTTAAAGTGTTTTCCAATTTTACCTGTTGATGAAAGATGTGGTCCTCTACAAAGATCATGCCAATCTCCATGAAAATAAATTGAAACATCTTCATTCTCCGGTATTGCTTCGATTAACTCAGCTTTATAGATTTCACCTTTTTTTTTAAAATGATCTACAGCTTTATTTCTGTCCCAAACTTCCCTTTTGGTAATCTCGTCTCGATCAACAATTTCTTTCATTTTGTTTTCAATTTTTGTTAAATCATCTTCTGTAAACGGATCTTTTCTAGCAAAATCATAATAAAATCCGTTTTCAATTACAGGTCCAATCGTAACTTGTGTTCCTGGAAACAATTCTTGCACTGCCATTGCTAATATGTGAGCAGTATCGTGTCTAATGGTTTCTAGGCCCTCAGGATTTTTAGATGTAAAAATTTTTACCGAACAGTCTTTCTCAATTAAATGTTCTAAGTCTTTTAATTCGCCATCTACACTTATCACCATTGCTTGTTTAGCTAATGATTTGCTAATTTTTTCTGCTACTTCTAATCCAGTAACTTTATTTGGGAAATCAATATTATTTCCATCAGGTAATGTAATTATAGGCATTTAATTTATTAATCTTTTATACTCTGAATAAGTAGAAAAGCACATTTTTTCAACATTAAATTTTTGAACTATATTTTTTCTTCCCTCAATACCAATTAATTTTAATTGAGGTTCGTCAATTGTCAGAGTTTTCAAAATTTTCTGACTTAAAGACTTTGCGTCACCAGCTTTAAATAAATAGCCTGTTTTTTCATCAACGACAGTCTCATTAGATCCTCCAATATTACTTGCAATTATTGGTTTTTCCATAGATTGGGCCTCTACGGAAACTCTACCAAAAGCTTCTGGTTCAATAGAAGCTGAAACAATTATATCAGAAACTTTGTAAGCTAATGCCATATCTTTACAGTGATCAATAAATCTTAGCTGTTTAGTCAACCTATATTGTTCTGAAAGCCTTATTAGTTTTTTTTTATACAAATCTCTTCCCTGATCACTTCCAAGGATAACAGCATAAAATGCCTCATAACCTAATTCAATATTTACAAGATTGATTGCTTCAATAAATACCTCTTGTCCCTTCCAGGTAGTTAATCTACCAGGCAAAAGTATAATCTTTTTATCTTTTTCTATTTCCCATTGTTTTAATAATTTTTTCTCTTCAGTTTCAAGTTTTGTGGTAGGGTCAAAGTAATCAACATTAATTCCTCTAAATACTACTAATAATTTTTTTTTTTGATTTAAGTAATTTGAATAATTTTCTTTGATGTGTGAAAAAATAAAATTTGACCCTGCAATAATTAAGTCAGATCGAACCATTACTGAATTATATAATTTTTTTAAACTACTTTTAAAATTATAAGTTCCATGAAATGTAGTCACAAACTTTCTACTTGTTATCTTAGAGGCTATTAAACAAGACCATGCAGGCGCTCTGCTTCTAGCGTGTACTATCGAAATATTATTAAATAAAATGATAAAAGTTAAAATTATTGCATTAATTAAAATTAATATTGGGTTTTTACTTTGAACTGGAAGTCTAAAAACTTTTACTTTATTTTTATCTACAAATTTAAGCAACTCGCCACCACTAGTAACTATAAATGATTTACAACCGTTTTCTGGCAAATAGTGAGCAATATCATAACAACCAGTCTCTGCACCACCATATCCAAGTTTTGGGATTACTTGCAAAACTTTTAAATTAAATGACATTTGATATGATTATATATTAATTAGCAATTCTTATAAACGATTATGGCAAATTTCAGATTCCACAAAATTTCAAAGACTAAGAAAATTAGACATATTTGTAAAATTTATAAAAATTCTCCATTCATAGTTTTCTTACATGGATTTATGTCAGATCTTGAGGGGAAAAAACCAGAAGCTTTTTTAAGTTTTGCAATCAAAAATAAAATAAGTTTTCTTGCTTTAGAATATTCTGGTCATGGAAAATCTACAGGTAAATTTACAAATGGAAATATTTCAAAATGGAGTAAAGAAACTTCCATATTAATAAAGAAATACATAAAAAATAATAATTTTTATATCATTGGTTCCAGCATGGGTGCATGGATTGCTCTAAGGCAATTCCAAAAATTTAAAAAAAAAATTAAAGGATTTTTGGGTATTGGATCGGCACCTGAGTTTTTAGAAAATTTAATGTGGAAAAAATTCACCAAAAAAATGAAGCAAGAAACGATCAAAAAAGGCATATATCATCTAAATCATGGGAATTATGAATATCCAATAACTTATCAGCTTTTAAAAGACGGAAGAAAAAATAGAGTTTTAAATAAAAAAATAAATTCAAAAATAAAAATTACCATGGTGCATGGTCAATATGATGAGGCTGTACCTGTAAGTTATTCTAGAAAAGTTTTAAAACTATTTCCAAGGGCTAAAAAGAAATTAATTATTGTAAAAAAAGGTGATCATAGTCTATCAAATAAGAAATGGCTTAATATAATTTTAAAGGAATTAAAATTATTAATTAACTAACTTCTTTTATAACTTTTTTTAAACTGATAGGGTTTTTTAGTTTATCTAACATTTCTTTAGGACAAACTTGAATGAAATTATTAATTTCATTATCATAATTTTCAATTATTTCTTTAGATAACAAAGATCCTGTCTCTTCATGATGTTCTTTGATTAAATTTTTTAAATTTTCTTTCCAATAATCTGTTTCAACATTCTGCCAAACAACTGATTCTGGATTTACTTTTTTTTCAAATTCTTGTGATTTATCATAAATAAATGCCATACCACCTGTCATACCAGCAGCAAAGTTATCTCCAACATCTCCAAGAATTACTACAGTTCCACCAGTCATATATTCACAACCATTAGAGTCACATCCCTCAATAACCGTAACCGCGCCTGAATTTCTTACAGAGAATCTTTCGCCAGCTTGACCAGCTGCAAAAAGTTTTCCAGATGTTGCTCCGTATAGAACTGTATTTCCTAAAATAGTATTTTCATTCGAAACTAAGTTACTTTCCTCTGGTAGTCTTATAGAAATTGTAGCTCCTGAAAGACCTTTGCCAACATAATCGTTTGCATCACCTTTTAATACTAACTTCAAACCTTTGGATGAAAAGGCTCCGAAAGATTGACCTGCTGACCCTTTAAAATTTAATACTAAAAAATTATCATCAAGTTTTTCATAACCATATTTTTTATATAAATGGTGAGAAATTCTTGTTCCAACTGCTCTGTGAGTATTTTTAATTAAATATTCTTTTTCAATTTTTTCAGAATTATCTAAAGCTTTTTCAATCTCAGGCCATAGTTCTTGATCTAGAGTATCTGGCACCGAATTAATTTCTTGGCTTTCACAATATCTAGCATTGTTTCCAGAATCTGCTTGAACAAACAAAGGATTTAAATCTAAGTCATCTAAATTAGGTGAACCCTTGCTAACTTGTTTAAGTAAGTCAGTTCTACCTATAATGTCATTTAATGATTTAAAGCCTAATTTAGCTAAAATTTCTCTAACCTCAGTTGCTATAAACGTAAATAGATTAACAACCTTATCTGGTGTTCCAGTAAATTTTTCTCTTAATTTTTCATCTTGAGTACAGACACCAACGGGGCATGTATTTGAATGACATTGTCTTACCATTATGCATCCCATTGCAACTAAAGCAGTTGTTGCAACTCCATACTCTTCTGCTCCCATCATGGCTGCTATAACAACATCTCTACCTGTTTTAATTCCTCCATCAGTTCTGAGTGTAACTGTGTGTCTAAGATTATTTAATGTTAAAACCTGATTAGCCTCTGTTAATCCCATCTCCCATGGTATACCTACGTATTTTACACTTGTTTGCGGTGTAGCTCCAGTTCCGCCATTATGTCCTGAAATTAGTATTATATCTGCTTTTGCTTTAGCAACTCCTGCAGCAATAGTCCCAACTCCTGAGGATGCAACCAGTTTTACTCCAACTCTTGCTTTTGGATTAATCTGTTTTAAATCATAAATAAGCTGTGCAAGATCTTCAATTGAATAAATATCGTGGTGTGGTGGAGGAGAAATTAGTGTTACTCCAGGTGTTGAGTGTCTTAACTTTGCTATTTCATCAGTTACTTTGAAGCCTGGAAGTTGTCCACCTTCTCCAGGCTTTGCACCTTGTGCAATTTTTATTTCAATCTCATTACAATTATTTAAATAATTAACTGTTACACCAAATCTTGCTGAGGCAATTTGTTTTACTCTTGAGTTTGCGCTATCTCCATTATCTAAAACTTTAAATCTTTTTTCATCTTCACCACCTTCACCACTACAAGAAGCTCCTTTAATTCTATTCATACCTGTAGCCAAAGTTTCATGTGCCTCTTTAGATAAAGCACCATGAGACATGCTTCCGCTTCCAAATCTTTTTAAAATATTTTCTATTGGTTCTACTTCTGAAATATCTATAGATCCCTTTAATTTTTTTTCTCTAAAATCAATTAAGTCCCTTAAATTTATTGGTGGTAAATTATAAATACCCTCCGCATATCTTTTATAAGCGTCATAAGAATTAGAACCAACTGCACTTTGGAGTAAATGTATAAGTTTCCCTTGGTATTGGTGTGTTTCTCCATTTTTTCTATATCTATAAATCCCTCCGATAGGAAGGATTGTATCAGTGCTTTCAAATGCTTCTTTATGAATTGCTCTTATTTTTTTTTCAATACCAGTAAGTCCAATACCAGAAATTTTAGACACTACTCCTGGAAAATAATCCGAAACAATAGTTCTACTTAATCCAACAGTCTCGAAATTGCATCCACCTCTGTAAGAACTTAAAACAGAGATACCCATCTTAGACATGATTTTTAATAAACCTGCATTGATAGATTTAATGTATCTTTCAACGCATTCTTCAAAACTAAACTTTCCAAATAATTTTTTTTCAAATCTTTGATATAAGCTATCAAATGCCAAATAAGGATTGACCGTTGTTGCTCCAACACCAATTAAAGTTGCAAAAGAGTGTGTATCTAATGCTTCTCCAGATTGGACATTGATTGACACATAGCCTCTTAATTTTTTCTCAATTAAATACGAGTTAATTGCACCAACTGCAAGTAGCATCGGAATTGGAAGTTTTGAGATTGACAAGTCTTTATCGCTAAGAATTAATTGCGTAACACCCTGTCTAACTGCAATTTCTGCATCTTTTTGAATTGTTTTAATAGCATCATACAAACTATTATTTTCTGCAAAGGTACAATCAATTATTGCTGAGTTGTTTCCAAAAAAATCAATGAATTTTTCAAACTGAGAATTAGATAAGATTGGGCTATTAAGAACATAAATATTCTGTTTTGTTAAGTTATCAAAATCTAGAATATTGCCAAGATTTCCAAATCTTGTTTTTAGACTCATCACTTTATTTTCTCTCAACGAGTCTATTGGTGGATTTGTAACTTGACTAAAATTTTGTCTAAAAAAATGATAAAGAGGTCTATATTTATCTGATAGCACAGCTAAAGGAGTATCATCACCCATAGACCCTGTTGCCTCTTTTGCATCCTCTGCCATAGGGTGTAAAATTAATTCAAGATCTTCTAAACTAATTCCAAAAGTATATTGTCTTCTTCTTAAATCATCACCTGAATAAGAATTTTTTTCATCCTCAATCGTTAGCTTGTCATCTAAATCAATAATTTGTGAATTAAAATGCTTGTACTCTTTTGCTAAATAATCCTTAATTTGTTTATTAGTAAATACTTTTCCTTTTTCAATTCTTACTCCAATAATTTCTCCAGGACCTAATCTTCCTTTTGATAAAATTCTTTTTTCATTTAGCTCAATCATCCCAGTTTCTGAGCCTGCAAACAATAATTTATCCTTAGTGATTGCATATCTTAAAGGTCTTAGTCCATTTCTATCATTCGCAGCAATAACCCACTCGTTGTCAGTTCCAGCTATAGCAGCAGGTCCATCCCAAGGTTCCATCGTGCTATTTAAAAAGTTAAATAATTGCTGATGATCTTTTGGCAAAGTTTTATTTTTCTTGGACCATGCATCAGGAACTAACATTAGTTTAGCCAATGGTGCAGGTTGACCTGAAATATTTAATAATTCGAAAACATTATCTAGGGCTGCAGAATCTGAGGCTCCTTGTTGAATAACTGGCTTAAGATTTTCTACATTATCAAATAATGGACTATTCATTTCTTGTTCATGAACTTTCATCCAATTTTTATTTCCCCTATAAGTGTTAATTTCTCCATTATGTGCAATTGCTCTGAATGGTTGAGCAAGATTCCAACTTGGAGCTGTATTGGTTGAAAACCGCTGATGAAATATTGCGTATCTTGATACAAATCTTTCATCATTTAAATCTAGATAAAATTCTGAAATTGCTTCAGCTAAAAACATTCCTTTGTAAATAATTGACTTTGAACTTAACGAACAAATATAAAAATTATTCAATGATTTTTTGAAAGCTTCATTTTCTATTTTTCTTCTTGTCTCATAAATTTTTCTCTCCAAATCTTTATTTGTAAGTTCTTTATTATGAGATTTAAAAAGTACTTGAATAATCTCAGGCATAGTTTGAAAAGCTTTTTCACCTAAAACCTTTGGATTAACAGGAACTTGTCTCCATCCATAAATATTAAAATCATTTTTCGTTAGTTCGCTTTCAACAATTGTTTTACAGCTCTCTTGTGCTGCATAGTCATTACGTGGAAGGAAAATCATTCCTACGCAGATATCAGAACTATCATGCGTATGTCCTGTAACCTCAATTTTCTCAATAAAAAAATCTTTTGGAATTTCTAAGTGAATTCCAGCTCCATCTCCTGTTTTGCCATCGGCATCTACTGCACCCCTATGCCAAACTGCTTTTAGAGCTTCAATTCCATATTCAACTACATTCCTAGATTTTTTTCCCTCTGTTGAAGCTATTAAACCTACTCCACAAGCATCATGTTCCATATCCTCAGAATAGACATTATTTTTCTTAAGTAGATCAAAATTTTTTTTATAGGTTTTCATTAAGCTACTTTTTTTTCATTTTTGGATTTTGTTTCTAAATGATTTTTTATGGAATTCGCTGCGTCTCTCCCATCTTTAATTGCCCAAACAACTAATGAAGCTCCTCTAACTATATCCCCAGCAGCAAAAACACCACTTAGATTAGTTTCCATAGTATCGAAATCAGTCTTTATTGTTCCCCATTTTGTAACTTGAAGTTCATTGCTATCAAATAAATTAGGTAAATCCTCAGGATCAAATCCAAGAGCTTTAATAACCATATCTGCTTTTATTTCATAGCTTGATCCCTCTTGTACTTCAGGTTTCCTTCTTCCAGTTTCATCTGGTTCACCTAACTTTATTTGATCTACAAGTAAATTTTCTACCTTATTAGTTCCTTTAAATTCTTTAGGACTAGATAACCACACAAATTCAACACCTTCTTCTTCAGCATTTGCAACTTCTCTCGCTGAACCAGGCATATTTTCTTTATCCCTTCTGTACAAGCATTTTACTGATTTTGCTTTTTGTCTTACTGAAGTTCTTACGCAATCCATTGCTGTATCACCTCCTCCAATTACAACAACATCTTTTCCTTCTGCATTTAAAATTCCCTTGTCGAATAATTCAACCTCATCACCCAATCCTTTCTTGTTTGATGCTGTAAGAAAATCCATTGCTGGAAAAATATTATCTAAATCATTACCTGGTAAATTAACTTCTCTTGCTTTGTAAACTCCTGTTGCAATTAATACTGCATCATGTTTTTTTCTTAATTGCTCTAAACTTGCATCTTTCCCAACTTCGAAATTTTGTATGAATTCTATTCCACCATCTTTTAAAAGTTTTGTTCGTCTTTCAACTATTTCTTTTTCTAATTTAAAATTTGGAATTCCATATATTAACAATCCTCCAGCTCTATCATAACGATCGTAAACTGTAATTTTATACCCATTTTTTCTTAACTGTTCTGCCGCCGCTAATCCAGCAGGACCAGCTCCTATAATTCCAACACTTTGATTTTTTTCATTTGTAACTTCAATTGGTTTAACCCAACCATGTTCCCAAGCGTTATCTGTTATATATTTTTCGACAGAACCAATTGTAACTGTTCCATGACCCGACTGTTCAATTACACAATTCCCCTCACATAATCTATCTTGCGGACATATTCTTCCACAAACCTCAGGCATATTGTTAGTGCTTTGGGAAAGCTCGTATGCTTCTTTTAATCTTCCCTCCGCAGTTAACTTTAGCCAATCTGGAATATTGTTACTTAAAGGACAATGAACCTGACAGAATGGAACTCCACACTGAGAACATCTACTTGATTGTTCTTTAGCCTTTTCATTGATATATTCGTCATATATCTCGTTAAAATCCTTTTTTCTTTGATCAATTTCCCTTTTAGGTGGAGTTTGTTGACCTATTTTTACAAATTTTAACATTTTTTCAGTCATAAAAAATACAATTTTCGGCAAATTATATAATGATTTTATTTAATAAAGCATTAAATAGGTCATATTTATTGACCTTTAATCTCTCATTTTTGTTATAAATAAACAGGTTTCTAATAAATGCATAGCTACTATGATCAAATCGTATTGTTTGAAATATAAACTTTATAAGCTACGAAGAAATTATGTTTCAGAATATTATAGAAGTTTTAATTCTTTCAGCAATTCAAGGGATCTCAGAATTTCTTCCAATAAGTTCTTCTGCACATTTAATTTTAGTTTCAAGTTTATATGAATTTAAATCTAGCTCATTACTAATTGATATTAGTCTTCATTTAGGATCTCTTGTTGCAATAGTTTATTATTTCAAAGAAGAGCTATTAAACATAAATAAAAATAAGAGATTAATTAGTTTGATAATTATTGGATCTATTCCATTAATAATCTTTGGATATATTTTATATACTACGGGGTTAATTTACAGCTTACGAAACATTGAAACTATTGCATGGACAACTTTAATATTTGCAATTGTTTTATATATTTCTGACAAAAGTCGCTTTGATAAAAAAATTTCTACAAATTTAAATATTCAATCAATTCTGTTTATAGGAATAATGCAAATTTTATCTTTAATACCAGGTGTAAGCAGAGCAGGTATTACAATAACAGCTGCAAGGATTTTAAAATTTAATAGAGTGGATTCGAGTAAAATATCTTTTTTGCTATCTATGCCAGCTTTAGCTGGTGCAAGTGTACTTAGTTTAAAAGATTTTTTAAATCAACCGACAGAATTTAATTATTTGGTAGTAATTGCAATTATATCCTCTTTTATTTTTTCTTTTTTAACAGTGAAATATTTTTTAATTTTTATAAATAAGTTTTCTATGAACGCTTTTGTAATTTATAGAATTATAATTGCTTTAATATTATTTAGTTTAATTTATTAAACACTTTTTCTTTTTATAAGAGGAAGTAATTGAGATAATAAAACTCCACACAAAATAAAAAAACACCCAAGTATATTATTTATATCTAATACCTGATTTAAAATAAACCATGCTGCTACAGTCGCAAAAACGCCCTCAAGTGAGAAAATAATTGCTGCTGGTGCAGGTGTAATATTTTTTTGCGCATAAATCTGTAATACAAATGCAAATCCTCCAGACAATATTCCAGCATATAATATAGAATATATTTCCAATAAAATGTTGCTCCAAACAAATTCTTCGTAAAAAATTCCAATTAAAAAAGATAAAAAAGCAACGATTAAAGTTTGAATTGCTCCAATTGTAAATGGAAGATTATATTTAGAAATGATTATTCCAGTAAATATAATATGCGTACTCCAAAATAAAGCTCCGAGCACAACTAAAGTATCTCCTAACCTGACAGTTGCATCATAAAAATTTGTTAATAAATATCCTCCAATCAAACACAAGAATACTGAAGGCCAAACACTCCAGTGAATTGATTTTTTTCCAAACAAATAAATTATAATAGGCACCATAGGTACATAAAAGATTGTAAAAAAAGCTGCGTTTGCAACATCTGTATAGAGCAAAGCAACCTGTTGTAATGCGGAGCCTAAAAATAAAGACAATCCTATTAAAAATGCATAAATTACAAATGTTTTTTTATCCAGTTTTAATTCTGATTTAAAATTTTTTAACTCAAATATAATTACGAATGGAGTAATAGCTAAAAAACCAACAAAGAATCTAACAGCATTAAATGTGAAAGGACCAATATTGTCCATGCCAGTATCTTGAGCAATAAAAGTTGTGCCCCATATAAAAGTACATAATAAAGCACTAAATAGCGAAATAGGCTTAGACATTTTAAATTATACAGCCAGCTTATAAGCAAAATTTTTGCCCAGGTTTTCTTTAAGTTCATTGTTAAATCTTGCTGCCTCAGCACCGTCAATGATTCTATGATCATAAGATAATGAAATTGGTAACATTGTCCTAGTTTGAAACTTTCCATTTATGTAAATTTGTTTCTTCTCTGATCTACCTACTCCCAAAATTGCTACTTCTGGATAATTTATTATTGGTGTAAAAAATGAACCACCAATTCCTCCTAGGCTAGTAATAGTCATTGAACCACCAAACAATTCCTTTTTATCTATTTTTAAATTTCTACAAAGCTCGCTTACCTCCCTTAACTCTCTACTAATATAAGAAATTTTTTTATTATTAGCATTTCTAATTTTTGGAACCATTAATCCATTTGGAGTGTCTACAGCTATACCTATATGGTAATATTTTTTCATCGTCATTTTACCTGTTTCAATTTCATCAATCGAAGAATTAAAACTTGGAAATTTTTTTAACGAGGCAACTAAAGCTTTTACAATAAATGCTAAAGGAGTAATTTTAATTTTTTCTCCTGTATAAATATCAGTCAAAGAATTTCTGAAGCTTTCCATTTCTGTAATATCAGCCTCATCATGATTTGTAACATGAGGTATAGTTGTCCATGAATTTGATAGATACTTTGATGATAATTTTTTTACTCTTGGTATATCTTTGATCTCTATTTCACCAAAATCTGAATGCTCAAATTCATTTTTAATTTTGTTTGGTTTTTTTTCCTCAACTACTTCAGTGTTATTGTTTGATCTTAATGCTACAAATTTTTTAATATCGTCTTCAACTACTCTTCCATCTCTCTCACTTCCTAAAACTTTATTTATATCTACACCAAGTTCTCTAGCAAATTTTCTAGCTTTAGGGCTTGCTGATGAAATATTAGATACATTATTTATAACTTTAGTTTGTTGTTGAATTTCAGGTTTTATTACTTCAATTTTTTTAAACTCTTTTTCTATTATTGGTTTCTCTTCAACTTTTTGATCTATCTGTGATGATTTTTCTAAAGTTAAAATTAAATCTCCTTCAGATACTTTATCTCCAACTTTTAAATTTAACTTAGAAATTTTACCTTCAAAACTAGATGGTATTTCTACGCTAGACTTGTCACTTTCTATTGTAATTAAGGGGTCATTTTTTTTAATTGATTGACCTTTTTTTACTAATACCTCAATAACCTCAACATCCTTAAAATCTCCTATATTTGGTACCTTAATTTCAATATCTGACATTATAATTTTGTTGGCATAGGTTTATCGCCATCAATTTTGTATTTTTTCATAGCGTCTTTTGCATATTTTGAAGCTATCAATTGTTCTTTTGCTAAAATGCTTAATCCATAAGCAACTAAATGTTCTTTATCTACCTCAAAGAATTTTCTTAAATTTTTTCTAGTATCACTTCTTCCAAAACCATCCGCACCTAACGAATAAAAGCTCTTATTGTTTGTGTAAGGTCTTATTTGATCAGAATTCATTCTCATATAATCAGATGCTGCCATAATTGGACCTTCAGTACTTCCAAGACATTGCTCCACATATGATTTTTTAGGAGTTTTGTCTGGATTTAAAAGATTATATCTTTCAACTTCCATTCCATCTTTTCTTAACTCATTAAAACTTGTAACGCTCCATATTTCACTATCAATTTGGTAGTCGTTTTGTAAAATTTCAGCTGCTGACATCATCTCTCTTAATATTGTTCCTGAGCCTAAAAGTTGAAGTTTTGTTTTTTTATATTTGTTAAATTCCTTTATCTTATACATTCCTTTAAGAATTCCTTCTTCACAATTTTTATCCTTAGGCATTTCAGGATGCGAATAATTTTCATTCATTGTTGTAATATAATAAAAAACATTTTCTTTCTTCTCATGCATTCTTCTTAGACCTTCTCTGAAAATAGTTGCTAATTCATAATGAAATGTAGGATCATAAGTTACGCAATTAGGAATTGTTGATGCAATCAAATGACTATGTCCATCTTGATGTTGTAATCCTTCGCCTGCTAATGTTGTTCTTCCGGCTGTTGCACCAACTAAAAAACCCCTAGCCTGGCTATCACCAGCAGCCCAAGCTAAATCTCCAATTCTTTGAAATCCAAACATAGAATAAAAAATGTATATTGGAATCATTTCAATATCATGATTTGTATAAGCAGTTGCAGCTGCTATCCAAGAAGACATCGCTCCTGCTTCATTAATTCCTTCTTCAAGTACCTGTCCACTTTTATCTTCTCTATAAGAACTTAGTTGTGCAGCATCTTCGGGCTCATATTTCTGTCCTTCGTGAGCATATATTCCGATTTTTTGAAAAAATCCTTCCATACCGAATGTTCTTGCTTCATCTGGGATAATTGGAACTAATCTAGGCGAAATATTTTTATCTCTTAACAAATTAGTTAACATTCTTACGAGAGCCATTGT
This sequence comes from uncultured Pelagibacteraceae bacterium, assembly GCA_902560805.1. GTDB lineage: Bacteria > Pseudomonadota > Alphaproteobacteria > Pelagibacterales > Pelagibacteraceae > Pelagibacter. Next base: position 125,528 of record CACENW010000002.1, read on the forward strand.
AGTAGACATTTCTTTTTCACCAGTTGAAACTTTCATAAAATCAAAGATATCTTTTGATGGTGCTTTAATAGGTTTTGCAAAGGTTGACCTCTCTGGCAAATAACCTCCCAATTTAAGTCTTCTCTCTTTTATGTATTTAATCTCTGGAGATTTCTCATCAGGCCTAAAGTATTCTATATTTCTAACTTGTTCATCAGTTAGAGGAACATCAAAACGATCTCTATAATACATAAGATCATCCACATCTAATTTTTTGGTTTGGTGAGTAGTGTTTACACTTTCACCTGTTTTTCCCATTCCATATCCTTTGATTGTTTTTGCAATAATAACTGTTGGACTTCCTTGGTTTTTAATTGCTTTATCATAAGCTGCATATACCTTATGGGGATCGTGTCCTCCTCGATTTAATCTCCAAATATCTTTATCTGACATAGATGAAACCATCTCCATAGTATCTGGGTTTTTTCCAAAAAACTTTTCTCGTACATATGCACCATCTCTTGCTTTCATAGCCTGGTATTCACCATCTACAGTTTCATTCATAATTTTTACTAGTTGACCAGTTTTATCATTAGCTAACAATGAGTCCCAGTACGAACCCCAAATAACTTTTATTACATTCCATCCAGCGCCTCTAAAGCTACCTTCAAGTTCTTGAATAATTTTTCCATTTCCTCTTACAGGACCATCAAGTCTTTGGAGATTACAGTTAATTACAAAAATTAAATTATCTAATTTTTCTCTGGCTGCTAATCCAATTGCACCCATAGATTCTGGTTCATCCATTTCACCGTCTCCTAAAAAGGCCCAGACCTTTCGTTCCTCATCTTTAATTAATCCTCTATTGATTAAATATTTCATGTATCTTGCTTGATAAATTGCAAGCATTGGTCCTAAACCCATCGAAACAGTCGGAAATTGCCAAAAATTTGGCATTAGCCAAGGGTGAGGGTATGAAGATAATCCTCCAGGTTTTACTTCCTGTCTAAAACTATCTAATTGTTTCTCACTTAATCTGCCCTCTAAAAATGCTCTAGCATACATTCCAGGTGCACTGTGTCCTTGAAAATATATAAGATCACCTCCAAATTTATTATTTTTTGCTCTCCAAAAATGATTCATTCCAACATCATATAAAGTTGCAGCAGATGCAAAGGTTCCTATGTGTCCACCTAATTCTGGAAATTTTTTGTTAGCTCTTACTACCATTGCGGCTGCATTCCATCTAATCAGTGATCTAATTCTTCTTTCAATATTTTGATCTCCATTTGATTTTATTTCAGCCTCAGGAGGAATAGTATTTATATAAGGAGTATTTTGAGTGTAGGGGATATTTGCTCCTTCACGATAAGCTTTGTTAATTAATTCCTTAATTAAAAAATGAGCTCTTTGATTTCCATCTTTTGAAATTACAGCAGATAAAGACTCTATCCAATCTTGGGTTTCTAAAGGATCTATATCTAATCCATTTGTAACTTGAATTATAGATTGTTTTTTTTCTTCAACTGGCTCTGAAAAATTTACCTGCTCTTCTTTATTCACAGCCATAGCTTCCTCAGCTTGTTTAATAATATTTTCTGTATCTTTAGGAACATTACTCTCTGGAAGACTTTTTGTAGAATTGCTTAAACTTAAAAGTAAATCACCTTTTGAAACTTTATCACCTACTTTAACATTAATGGTATCAATTTTTCCTGAAATGGTTGATGGAATTTCAACACTAGATTTATCACTTTCGATTGTAACTATTGGATCATTTTCCTTGATTGTATCTCCAGGCTTTACCAGTAATTCTATTACCTCAACATTCTCAAAATCACCAATGTCAGGAACAAGTAGTTTTTCGCTCATTATTTAAAAGGCTTATACACTCAAATAAAATATATTTTTATGTTATTTTATCACATTAATTAATCTTTTTATGCAAAGCTGTGTTTTAATTGAACAAAATTTGTTAATAAAACCATAAAATACAGTATCTTGAAAAAATTAATTTTGGACCGCTGGCCAAATTGGATAAGGCGCTCGGCTACGAACCGGGAGATTCCAGATTCGAGTTCTGGGCGGTCCGCCAAAATATAATGATAAATAATCTTCAAGTATATGTAATAAATTTAAAGCAAGATACCGAGAGGTTAAAAAATATATCTTATGAATTAAATAAACAGAATATAAATAACTTTGAGGTTATCGAAGCTGTTGATGCAAAAAAGATAAACAAAAAAGATCTAGATTTTTCTATTTCAAAAAATAAAAAATTTATAAATCCATTAAATACAAATATGAATGACCAAGAAGTATGCTGCTCCTTAAGTCATTTGAAGGCATACGAAAAGTTTATTAATTCTAAGTTCGACTATGCATTAATACTTGAAGATGATGCAGTTTTTATTGATAAATTAACTGAAAATCTAAAAAAATTTTTAATTAAAAATTTCATTCATGAAAAACAAATTATTTTTTTAAGTGAGCTTTGGGAATTTTTTAAAAAACCTATTGATAAAAACAACAATTTTGAAATTGTTAATGTAGCAAACGCAGTTTATGCTCATGCATACATAATTAATAAAAAAGCTGCTATTGCAATTTCTTCTTTTAATTATCCTGTAAAAACTATTGCCGATAACTTTATAATTTTTAAATTATATTGTGGAGTAAACCTCTTAGGAATTAATCCATTTATATTAAAACAAGACAAAAAAAAGTTTGTTTCTACAATACCAGTCGATAATAAAATGAATAAAGTATTTTTGTTTAGAAGATCTTTTTATAGACTTTTAAATAAAATATTTAGATTATTTGGCATGTTTAATAGTCATAAATAAATTTAAATTATATTTTTTTCATATATAAAAAGTTCTATCCTAAAACTATGTTAAAAAACTTGTTTAAATTTTCCCTTCAAAAATCTGTAATTTTATTTTTTATATTTATTATTCTCTTTATATTTATACTAGCTTTTATATTTTGATTTTATGAGCAATGAATTTGAACAAATAAGCTTAACCCCTGGGTTCATGAAACACAATGGTGGTGTTTTGTTTAGAAACATCTCTGAAACTGAATATGAATTTAAATCTACTATAAATGAAAATCACTTGAATGCTGCTGGTATAACTCATGGAGGCTATCTATCAGCATTAATAGATGCTGGTGCTGGAACTGCAGCTCACAGATCTGCTGATAATGCTCCATGTGTAACTATTTCATTAGATATCAAGTTTATTGGTGCCTCAAAAGTTGGTGATGAAATTATTGGACACACAAAAATTTTAAAAAAAACCAATACATTAATATTTTTATTTTGTGAGCTAAAATGTAAAAACAAAATTATTACATCAGCAACAGGAGTTTGGAAAATTTTAAAAGTTAAACCTTCAAATTTAGGTCCAGGCGGTTAATTTATTCTTTTCTTTTAATATTAAAATATCCACAAATAACCAACAAAATTAAAGCAATTGGATAGACTATATTTTTAGATGGTCTATCAGAATTTTCAATTTTGAATTCACTGATATAGTCTCCCATTTCAAAACCATTTTTTTTTGCTTCCCCATTCCATTTTAAGTTATCAACTATTATTTTTTCATCCTGTGTTAATAAAGTAATTCCATAATCCTCTAAAGTAAAATGGTCTTCAAAAGTATTTTTTGATATTACAAAAAGTTTATATCTTTCTCCATATAGACTAGGTCTTGTTATTTTAATTTGAATTTCTTTTCCTGAGTCTAATTGTAATGAATTTATTTTACTAATTTCTTCATAATTATATTTTGGATAAAATTTATTTAAAACAAAATCAGGAGACAATAAGGAAATAGCAATAATTAAAAAAATAATAATTTCATACCATTTAAGCTTATTTATAAACCAACCTTGAGTTGCCGATGTAAAAACTAAAATTCCTATTAATGAAGTTATAATAACAATCATTCCATGCCATATATTCTCGATACCGATAAGTAAAAGTTCATGATTAAATAAAAAGACTATTGGCAATATACCTGTTCTTAAACTATACCAAAAGGCTTGAGCTCCAGTCCTTAATGGATCACCTCCAGATATTCCCGCAGCTGCATAAGAAGCTAATCCTACTGGCGGTGTTACATCTGCCATAAGTCCAAAATAAAATACAAATAAATGAACTGCTATAAGTGGAAAAATAAATCCAGATGCATTACCAACATCAACTAAAACAGTTGCCATCAAAGATGCAACCACAACATAATTTGCTGTAGTTGGCAAACCCATTCCTAATAGTAAACATAAAATTATTGTTAAAAATAGTAATATTGTAACGTTATCTTTAGCAATAGACTCGATAACAATAATTAAGTTAGTACTTAAGCCTGTTGAGCCAACTGCACCTACTATGATACCGGCTGTAGCAATTGCAATACCAACTGCTACCATATTTAATGCTCCTTTTTCAAAACCAACGATTGTTTGATTAAACCATTCTTTAAAAGAGTCTTTGGAATAATTATTTTTAATAATTAAGTTAATTAGGTTGACTAAAATTAAAGTAATTGTTGCATAAAAAATAGAATACGAAGCAGTAAACCTTAAATAAACAAGAGTATAAATTAAAACAAAAATAGGAATTAAAAAATGAATTCCAGATAAAAACGTTTTTCTTAAATTGGGAACATCAGCATCGTCCATTCCTTTTAGATTTAATTTTAGAGCTTCTAAGTGCGATATATAAAATAAAGCAATATAGGAAATAATTGCTGGCAAAAAAGCATGTTTAACTATTTCAAAATAAGTAACTCCGATAAAACTTGCCATTACAAAAGCTGCGGCACCCATCACAGGTGGCATTATTTGTCCATTAACAGATGATGAGACCTCTATTGCACCTGCCTTCTCTTTAGAGAAACCTGTTTTTTTCATTATCGGAATAGTAAATGTTCCAGTAGTTACGGTATTAGCAATTGATGATCCCGAAATTAAGCCAGTCATTCCCGAACCTAGAATTGCAGCTTTGGCTGGTCCTCCTCTCATTTTACCAACCATCGCGAAAGCTAAATCTAAAAAATATTTACCACCGCCTGCAGTTTCAAGTAAGGCACCAAATAGAACAAACAGAAAAATAAAATCTACGGAAACTCCAATAGGGATTCCAAATATTGCCTCTTGATCCAACCATTGAAATCCTACCAATCTATTAAGAGATAAGCCTCCATGAGAAATTACCTCTGGTGCATACCTTCCAAAATATGAAAATAATAAAAAACAAGTTGCAATGATAACTAAAGGTAATCCAATTGCTCTTCTTGTGGCTTCTAAAAGAATTAAAATACCACATCCTCCTAAAATTAATTCTACAGGAAAATTAAATGTATCAGTGATTTTTAAACTTAGAAGGACACCACCCCTATCTACTAATTGATCATAAAAAAAATAAATATAGAGACAAGAAAAAGCACCCACAAAACTTATTATAATGTCAAAAAATGAAATCTTTTTTCCTTTAGCTACTGGGTAAATTAAAAATGCTAGAGTTAATGCAAATCCTAAATGTATTGCTCTCGCGGGTAAACCTTTGAAAATTCCAAAATTCAACATAAATGGAAATGGTGAAGCGTACCAAAGTTGAAATAAGGACCAAATGATAGCTATTGCAGAAACGACCTTTAAATGAAATCCAGTAATGTTTCTAGTTGGTGATAAATCTTCGCTTATTTTATTTTTTATATTGGCGCTAATTGAGTCACTCATAAGAAATATTCATACCATAAAAAAAAGGCCCGATAAAAATTACCAGGCCTTTTAAAAAGTAAAAAACTTGGATTACATTAACCCAGCTTCTTTATAATATTTAATTGCACCAGGATGTAGTGGAGCAGATAAACCATCTTTAATCATGTTTTTCTTTTCCAAAAATCCAAATGCTGGATGTTGTTTTTTGAAATCATCAAAGTTTTCAAAAACTGCTTTTGTAACTAAGTACACTAATTCTTCAGAAACATCTGCGGAAGTTACCACAGTTGCTTTAACACCAAATGTAGTAGCATCTTTTTTCTGTTTAGTATAAGTGCCTTTAGGGATTACAGCTTGTGCATAATAATCAGCGCCATCAATTAAACCTTGAACTTCTGGTCCAGTCAAATTGATTGGTGATGCTTTTGCAGCGCATGTTGCAGCTTGTTCCATTGCACCATTTGGAAATCCAACTGAATATCCAAATGCATCGATTTTACCATCACATAAAGCTTTCACTTGCTCTGAAGAAGTTAGCTCTGTTGTTGATTTAAAGAAACTATTATCAACACCCATAGCTTTCATTAGTTCTTCCATAGTTCCTCTTTGACCAGAACCAGGGTTACCAATGTTAACTACTTTACCTTCTAAATCAGCAAAATCTTTAATTCTAGCTTTTTTTCTAGCCCAGATTTGGAAAGGTTCGTTATGAACTGAAAACACAGCTCTCAAATCACTAAACTGTTTTCCTTCCCATTTGCTTGAACCATTTACTGCGTGATATTGCCAGTCAGATTGAGCTACGCCAAACTGAAATTCTCCAGCTGCTATTTGTCCAATATTATAGTTTGAACCACCTGTTGATGGAGCTGTACATCTATAAGCTTTAGCTGTACCTTTTTTTCTTCCATGCTCAGCACTAATTGCTGATTTGTGAAGCATTTTACATATAGCGTTACCTGTTTGGAAATATACTCCAGTAGGTCCACCAGTTCCTATCGTAAAGAACTCTGCTGATTTAGCAACTGTAGTTAATGACAGTGATGCAAATAAAATCAGTAAAGCACTTGATAGAGATGTAATTATTTTTTTCATTATTTTCCCCTCTCTATATTGTATGTCGTTATTTTTATAAATTAATCTTACCAAAAAATTATAATGGATGTACAGGGTGATTTTAAAGATTTTCTGACCATTTTTTTAAATTATCAACACCTTCTACAATCTTTGGTGCTAACTTTTTGATTATAACAAAATCAATACACTGATCTTCATCAATACTATTCATAAATTTTTCTCCATCAAAATCAGTAAAGCTTAATCTTGCTAGCATTTTATTTTCATAAAATCCAAAATCAGATCCAGGTAATAATACAACACCTGTTTCTTTTAAAATATTTTCACACATTTCTGATGAATTTTTAAATTTAGAATTTAAAAATTCAGGCATTAAGTAGAAACCTCCGTGAGGTTTATTAATTAAAATTTTGTTTGATTTTAAATTTTGATAAACATAATTGCCAACAGCTTTTAGAATATTTTTAGATTTATTAATGTACTTACTATGATTATTTTCATAAGCTTTGATTGCAGCATATTGAATAGGTGCACTTACTGCTGAAAAAGTTTCACTAGCTAAAACATTAATCATTTTTTTTATATCATTTAAACCCTCTGGAATAATGAAATACCCCAATCTCCAACCACCGGCTCCACACCACTTACTTAGACCAGTACTGATAATTGTTTTTTCAGGACAAAAGTTTGAAATAGACTTATAATTTTTTGTAAAAGTTAGTTCTGAATATATCTCGTCAGATAAAATTATAAGATTATATTTATTAGCAACATTAGAAATTTCCTCCAAATTTTCACAGACTTGCCCTGAAGGATTATTTGGGGAATTTAAAAATAATAAATAATTTTTATTTTTATCTTTTGATATTACTTCCTCTATTTCTTGAGCTGTAGGGAACCAATTATTTTCTCTTTTTGTTTGTAATATTTGAATTTTGTTTCTTCCTAATATTGCTTGTGGCGCGTAAGAAACCCAACTAGGTGCAGGTAATATAATTTCACCGTCAAATATTACATGAAGTAAAAACATCAACTCTTTAGAGCCTGGTCCTATGATGACATTTTCGGAATTATATTCATAATTTTTTTTTTTTGATGTGTATTTTGCAACAGACTGTCTTAGATCAGAAAGACCCTGCATGGGTAAATATTTGTTTTGATATGCATTATTTTTAAGCTCCTCTACAATATCTTGTGGAACTTTAAAGGGAGATTGTCCAAAACCAAATTTAAATATTTTTTTTCCTTCATCCTCAAGTTTTTTTGAAGCTTCATTAATTGCTAGTGTAGAAGATGGTTTTAAATCTTTAACTATATTTTTTAACATTTAGTAACTTAATTGTTTCAAATTTTTATATTGTTTTAAAACTTCTGGGTTTGCTAAAGCTTCTTTATTTTTAACAATGCTTCCTTCTATAGTGCTTTTAACTGCAAGCTCAACAATTTTACCACTTTTAGTTCTTGGAATATCCTTTACAACAATAACTTTACTAGGGACATGTCGAGGTGATGCATTTGTTCTTATTTGAGTTTTAATTCTAGTAAGCAAAAGATCATTAAGTATGTAACCACTACTCATTACAACGAAAAGAATTATTCTTATGTCATTATTCCAAGATTGACCAACTACGAGTGCTTCTTTAACTTCTTTAAACTTTTCTACCTCTGAATATATTTCAGCAGTACCAAGCCTTACTCCTCCTGGATTAAGGGTAGTGTCAGATCTTCCATGTATAATAAAACCATTGGTATTTTTTCTTTCAGCGTAATCACCATGGTGCCAAGTATTTTTATATCTGTTGAAGTAAGCTTTTTTAAATTTTACATCATTTTTATCATTCCAAAATTTAAGCGGCATTGATGGAAATGGATTTTTACAAACAAGTTCACCTTTTGAATTTTTTAAAGATTTGCCTCTATCATTAAATACATCAACGTCTAAACCTAAACCAGAATTCTGTATTTCACCAATATTAACGGACTGGTATATATTTCCTAAAACAAAACACGACACAATATCTGTACCTCCTGAAATAGATGAGAGGTGAACTTTCTTTTTAATATTTTTATAAACATATTTAAAACCTTCACTTGATAAAGGAGAACCGGTTGAACAGATTGTTTTTAGTTTTTTAAGTTTATATTTAAATTTAAGATTAGGTTCTAATTTTCTTAGAGCATCAATATATTTAGCACTAATTCCAAATAGAGTAATTTTTTCTCTTTGTGCTATTTTTAAAAGTAAATCACTTGTTTTGTACATTGGAGAACCATCAAAAAGTACTATTGATGCCTTTGAAGCTAATGAGCTAACTAACCAATTCCACATCATCCAACCACAAGTGGTAAAATAAAATACATTATCATTTTCTTTTATATTACAATGTAATTGGTGTTCTTTCTTGTGCTGAAGAAGAACTCCTCCAGTTCTATGACAAATACACTTTGGTTTTCCAGTTGTTCCACTTGAATATAAAATTGCTAACTCACTTTCAAAATCATACTTTTTGAAATTTATTTTTTCAGATTGATTTTGAATAATCTCACCCCATTTAATTAATTTTATTTTCTTATATTTGCTATGATTAATGATATATTTTTTTCCAGGATAATTAACAATCACAACATTTCTAATTGATGGAATAGATTTTAAAATTTCAGATAATCTTTCTAATACATTAATTTTTTTCCCATTATAAAAATACTGATCTGTAATGAACAAAACTCTTGGATTGATTTGAGAAAATCTTTCAACAACACCTTTTATACCAAAATCAGGACTACATGATGACCAGATACTTCCTATGGTGCTTGCTGCTATAAATGCTTCAACTGTTTCAATAGTATTGGGCATATAAGCTGCCACTCTATCTCCTTTTTTAATTTTGATTTGTTTTAAAAACTTTACAATTTTGCCTGTATTTAAATTTAATTCTCTCCAAGATTTTTCTTCCCTAAAGCCATTTTCACTTATAAAAGTAATTGCCTTATCATTATTATTTTTCGATAATAAATTTTCACCAAAATTTAACTTACTACCCGGTAAGAATAAATTTTTATGAAATATTTTTGATTTTTTAATTTTTTTTTTACTTTTCAATCCTTTAATTTCTGAAAATTCCCAAAAATAATTCCAAAACTCAGGTGAATTTTTAACAGTCCAATTTAACAAAGTTTTATAATTTAAATTAAATTTTTTTTTAATTTTTTTTGAAATAAGTTTCTCAAAAGCATAAAGATTTGAATTTTTTTTCTCTTTTAAAGATGCTTCCCAAAGTTTATTGGTCATTTTTATTTTATTAAATTACTATTATAGAATTAATCCCAATTATGATATTCTCATTAATATTAATATAAAAATGAGAACTTTTTACCCTCCGATTCGGTCATGTTTTAGTCTATTTTTGTTCTTTAGCACTAACAATATCTGGTAGGTAAAAAAAAATATACACCAAAGATAGAAATGCCTAAAAATAAAATTACAGCTGTTCTTGGTCCAACAAACACAGGTAAAACTCATCTTGCAATTGACACAATGCTATCTTTTGACAGCGGAATGATTGGATTCCCTTTAAGATTATTAGCAAGAGAGGTTTACGACAAGGTAATAAAAAAAATAAGTATAGACAAAGTTGCTTTAATAACTGGTGAAGAAAAAATAATTCCTACAAACGCAAAATATTATTTATGCACAGTCGAATCAATGCCTATTGAAAAGCATTTAGAATTTGTGGGCATAGATGAAATTCAAATGTGTGCAGATCATGAAAGAGGTCACATATTCACAGATAGACTATTAAATTTAAGAGGTGAAAAACTTACGATGTTAATGGGTTCTAGCACTATTAAAAACATCATATCTAAATTAAACGAGGATATAGAATTTATTAATAGAGATAGATTGTCAAAACTCACCTATGCTGGACATAAAAAAATATCAAGAATAAATAGAAAAACTGCAATCATAGCTTTTTCAGCGGAAGAAGTTTATGCAATAGCAGAATTAATAAGAAGACAAAAGGGTGGGGCAGCTATCGTTATGGGTTCATTAAGTCCTAAAACGAGAAATGCTCAAGTAGAGCTTTATCAATCTGGAGATGTCGATTTTTTAGTAGCCACTGACGCTATTGGAATGGGAATAAATATGGATCTAGATTATGTATATTTTTCAAACCTTAAAAAATTTGATGGAAAAAAATTAAGAAAATTAAATTTATCTGAAATAGGTCAAATAGCAGGAAGAGCTGGAAGATATTTAAATGATGGTGGTTTTGGAATAACTGGTGATTGCAAAGAAATTTCTCCTGAAGAAGTAGAATTAATTGAAGGACATAAATTTGAAGGACTAAGAACTTTATACTGGAGAAATTCTGATCTTAATTTTAACAACCCAAATTCACTAATTAAAAGTCTTGAAGAAAGACCTCAGATGGAATGGTTAAGAAAAGTTCATGAATGTGAGGATGAAAGAGCACTAAAATATTTTATAAAAGATGAAAAAAATAATCTAAAATTTAACGAAAGGACTCTTAAATTATTATGGGAATGTTGTCAGATACCTGATTTTGTTAAAAAAACCTACGGCAATCATTATGAGGTGATCAGAAATGTTTTTAAATTTTTAAACAGCGAAAAAGGTCTAATTTCAGAAGATTACATGAGATTACAGCTCATGAAACTGGATAAATTAGACGGAAATGTAGATTCTTTATCAAATAGAATTGCAAATGTAAGAACTTGGTCTTATGTTTCAAATAAAAATAATTGGGTAGAAAATCAAAACTATTGGATAGAAAAAACAAAATATTTAGAAGATAGACTTTCTGACAGACTTCATGAAGAACTTACCAAGACTTTTATCGACAAAAGAGCAAGTATACTTGCAAGAGGTTTAAAACAAGACATGGAATTCAAAACTGAAATATTACAGAACAATGACGTTAAAATAGATGATCAGTTTATTGGTAAGATCAAAGGTTTGAAATTAGAATTAGATTTAAAAAAAGGCTCTCTGGAAACTGATATCAAGTCATTAAAAAAAGCTGCTAGACAATCAATTGGACCTGAGTTTGATAAAAGAATTCAATCAATTATAGACACAGGATTAATAGATTTGAAGGAAGATTTTAAAATATATTGGAATGAATTTCCAATTGCTAGGCTGTTACCAGGAAATGATTATTTAAGTCCTAATTTTACTTTAGTTGTTGATGACATTATTGAAGAAAATCCAAAACAAAAACTAAATGAATTTATTCAAAAATGGCTAAACTCAAAAATAAGTAATGTCTTGAAAAGTTTAATCGATTTAAAAAACATTAAAGAAGAAAAATCATCAATTAAGGCTTTGGCGTATCAGCTTTATGAAAATAATGGTGTTTTAAAAAGAGAACAAGTTTCCAATTATTTAAAAAATCTTGAACAAATAGATAGAAAAGTACTAAGAGAATTGGGTGTGAAATTTGGAAGATACCATGTATTCCTTTATCAACTTATAAAACCAGATGCTGTATCTTTAAGAACCTTATTGTGGAAAAATTTTCATCAAAAATTCTATAATTTAAAACCACCAACTTTTGGATTAAATTTTTTAGAGGATAAAGATTCTCAAAATAAAAACTTTATGCTTCTCTGCGGATTTGAAAAATTTGATAATCTTTTTGTTAGAATAGATATTCTTGAAAGACTCTTTGTACAAATAATTAATGCTACCTCAAAAGAAAATAGTGAGATAAAAATGATACCTGAAATGTTAAATCTTTTAGGATGCAGCAAAGAGAACTTTAAAAAATTATTACAAAAAATGGGTTATAAAACTTATGAGAAAGAACAAGACATGTTTTTTAGATATAATCCTGTTAAAAAGTTTAAAAAGACGGAGAACAAAAAAGTTTCAAATGAAAATCCATTTAAAGTTCTTAAAAATCTCAAATTAGGTTAATTTTATGTTTTTTAAAAAGACAGATAAAAAGGAAGAGAATAATTTTATAGTAAAAGTTTGTGCTTTATTGATCCATGCTGCAAAAATAGATGAAAGTTATACTGACAAAGAAGAGGAAATAATTAAAAAAACACTTCTGGAGCTGGGCCTAGAAAATGAAAAAATCATAAAAACTATCCAAGATGCAAAAATTATTGAGGAAAATTCAAACCAAATTTTAGACTTCACAAGGGAAATTAAAAATTTACCTGAAAAAGATAAAATTAAAATAGTAGAAGCTCTTTGGTCAATTATTTACTCTAATGAAAATGCTGACATGTATGAAACAAATCTCATGAGAAGATTAGCGGGACTTTTATACATTGACAGTAAAACTATGGGAGATATTAAGCATAAAATAAAAGGGGCAAGTAAAGAGTGACTTATATTGTAAACGATAATTGTATTAAGTGTAAACTTACTGATTGTGTAGACGTTTGTCCGGTTGATTGTTTTTATGAAGGTAAAAATATGCTTGTAATTAAACCGGATGAGTGTATAGATTGTGGCGTTTGTGAGCCGGAGTGCCCCGTTGATGCTATAAAAGCAGATACTGAACCTGGAAGCGAAAAATGGTTGGAGATCAATAAAAAGTATTCAGAAATCTGGCCAAACATAAGTGAAAAAAAAGATCCCCCTGCGGATCACGAAAAATTTAAAAATGAGCAAAATAAGTACGAAAAGTATTTTAAAGAAAATCTTTAAAGGCAAATCAGACAAAGAAATGAAAAAAAAAGTTAAAAAGAAAAAAGTAACTAAAGTCAAAAAAGTTGTAGTAAAAAAAACCAAAAAAGTTGTAGTAAAAAAAACCAAAAAAGTTTCAAAAAAAATTCCAAATAAATCACCTAAAATAAAAAAAGTTCCAAAAACTACTGAAACATCAGATGAACCAAAAGTAGATAATTTAAGAATATCAAAAACTAACGAAGTAAAACCTGAGATAAAAAAAGTTAAAAAACAAGAAACTGAAAAAAGAGAATTTAAAATTAAAGATTATGTTGTTTATCCAAAACATGGCGTTGGTCAAATTACAGAATTTAAAAAAATAAATATCGGAGGTATTGATGTTGAAACATACATTATTAAATTTGAAAAGGATAAAGCTAATGGTATGGTACCCGTTAACAAACAGTCTCACCTAAGACCTTTAGCAACAATTAATCAAGTAAACAAATGCATTTCTATATTAAAAAGTAAACCAAAAATCAAAAGATCAATGTGGAGTAGAAGAGCACAAGAATATGAAGCAAAAATTTCATCAGGTAAAATTTATGAATTAGCTGAAGTTGTTAGAGATCTAAACAAAGGGGATGATCTTATGGTTGATCAATCTTATAGTGAAAGACAACTTTTTGAAAAAGCTTATGAAAGAATGCAGTCAGAATTTCAGATAATTTTAAATTTATCACTAGAAGACACTCAAAAAAAATTAGATAAAGCATTGAAGAGAAATGTTGGTGGACAAACACAAGCGATTAGCGCTAATCCTAAAACTCCAACTGCTGATTTACCTGTCGAAGAACCTATTTCTGAAACTGATGAACCTTTAGACGAATAAAAAAAACGCCTCTCACACAAAAAGTTATGAGAAGCGTTTTTTGTAAAGAATACTAAGTTATTATTTTCTTCTTTTCTTAGCCTTTTTAGCTTTTTTCTTAGCTTTTTTCTTAGCTTTTTTCTTAGTTTTCTTTGCCGCTTTTTTTCTTTTCTTAGGCATCTTTAGCTCCCTTTTTAGTTTAACGAATCAAATTGATTCGTTGTTAAGTTATTTTTATTTTTTTATACAACTTATGTCAAATCATTAATTAAAAGCGAATTTTAAAAAAATTATTTTTTATTTTTTATTTTTATAAAAAAATTTTTTATTAATTTAGTTAATGTTTATGCGGTAAATAAACTATTAATTTAAAAAAATTTAATAAAGTTTTTCTATTTCACTTTTATACTTTTCAATAATTTTATATCTTTTTAACTTTAAAGTTGGTGTCATTAATCCATTTTCAATTGTAAATTGATCTTTAATTACAAAAAACTTTTTAATTTTCTCTATCTTGGATAAGTTTTTATTAATTGTTTCTATTTCTTTTAAAATGTTTTCATCTGAAACATTACTTTCATTATTATTTAAAACTAAAATAGCTATTAAATAAGGTTTGTTATCTCCATAAACTAATGCTTGCTCTACAAATTCAATCTTAAGTAAATCATTTTCAATTTTCACAGGAGAAATATTGTCACCACCTGGTGTAATTAAAATATCTTTTTTTCTATCGGTGATTTTTAAGTAACCATTTTCAAAATGTCCTATATCTCCAGTATATAACCAGCCATCCTTTAAAACTTTTTCGGTCTCTTCCTTTTTATTCCAATAGCCCAACATAACATTTTCACCTTTAACCAGAATTTCACCATCGTCAGCAATTTTCACTTCATTGCCGCTAAAAGCAGGACCTACTGTATCTATCCTTATATCTTTTATTGGGTTACAACTTACAACTGGAGAAGTTTCTGTTAAACCATACCCTTGCAAAGTCGGTAGACCTATCGAATTTAAAAAAACACCCACTTCTTTATCTAGCGCACCTCCTCCAGAAATAAATGCTTTTAAAGAACCTCCAAATTGAGCTTTTATTTTTTTTCTAACTATTTTTTCACAAATTGTATTTTGCACTTTTTCAAAAAAAGTAAGTTTTTGATTTGTTAGTACTTTTTCTCCAAGATAAAGCATTTTGTTTATTAGAGATTTTTTAAAACCAGTAGCTTTATTAAAAGTTGAATTAATTTTTTGATACAGATTCTGATAAAATCTTGGAACAGCTGTCATAATATCAGGACTACATTCTCCCATATTTTTAATTAACTTATCTATACTTTCTGCATAGTAAACTTCGGCACCTATTGCTATTTGGACAAACTGAACGGTGTGTTCATAAGAATGAGATAATGGTAACCAAGTTAGGAATTTAGGTTTGTAAGATATTATCTCTTTTAAAAGTGAAATAGAACCTTCGCAATTATTTAAAATCCCCCCATGGCTGAGCATTACTCCCTTGGGGTTACCTTGGGTTCCTGATGTATAAATAATACAAGCTACGTCTTTTCTTGAAATTTCTAACTTTAAAAAATCGATCTCTTCACAATCGTTTTTCGAAAAAATATCTTTAATACATCTAGTATCTGATTGACTGTCAATTTGATCAAAAGAGATAACTTTTTTTATAAATGGCTTTGTAGAAATTAAATTTTTAATTTTATTGTATTGAACTTGATCTGAAACAATTACCACTGATGGGTTACAATCGTTAATTAAATATTCATAATCTCTTTCAGTGTAAGTGGTATAGGCTGGCACAGTAATTCCGCCTGCTAACATTATCGCTAAATCAGATATCATCCATTCAGGTCTATTTTCCGAAATTAATAAGCATCTATCTTTTTTTTGAATTAAAGATTTAAGCTCATCACTTAATTTTAAAATATTTAAATAAGTATCTCTCCAAGAGAACTTATCATTTGAATTTTTTAAGGATTTTAAAAAAATCTGATCTGCTTTTTCTTTTGTATACTGATTATAAAATAGTTCTAAAAGATTATTATGGTTTTTTATATTCATAAACTTTGGTGGGCGAAGAGAGAATCGAACTCTCACTTCTTGCGAAACACGATTTTGAGTCGTGCGCGTCTACCAGTTCCGCCATTCGCCCATTAAATTAAATTATAATTAAATAGTATAAGAACTAAAATTATATTAAAACCAAAAAATGTTCCAAACTCTTTATAAAAAGTGTTTAAAATTAGCTGCTCACAAAAGTTCAAATTTATACCTAGGGATTGTTTCCTTCACTGAAAGTTCATTTTTTCCTATACCTCCAGATGTAATGATTATTCCGATGGTGATTGCTAAAAAAAAAGAATATTTTAAAATATTTTTAATCGCATCTATATTTTCAGTTTTAGGTGGAATTTTTGGATATTTACTAGGTTATTTGTTTTATGATTTAGCTATTCATGTAATTGGATTTTATGGTTATGAAAATAAAGTAGAAAATTTAAAGACAAGCTTGTCTAAAGGGTCAGGTTTTTTTGCATGGCTAAGTATTCTTTTTCTAGCAGGATTTACTCCACTTCCCTATAAAGCATTCACTATTGCTAGCGGTATAGTTGGATTCAGTTTTCCTGTATTCATTGTTGTAAGTTTAATCTCCAGAAGTCTTAGATTTTTTATTGTTGCTTATTTATCTTATAAATTTGGTGACTTATTTACTGAATTCATGGAGAAACATGGTTCAAAATGGTTCACTATAATTGGAATTTTAATAGTTATAATATTAGGAATTATATTTTTAATTTTTAAATTTAATGCTTAATAACAAACAATTGTTGCTTAACCTAATTTTATTTGTCAGTTTCGTTGCTTTAATATCAGCGTTCTTTATTGAGTATGTTTTAGGTCATCAACCTTGCAATCTTTGTATTTTAGAGAGAATTCCATATTTACTTGCAATAGTAATTATACTCTTGAATTATAAATTTTCTCAGTTTGAAAAACTATTTTTGGTTTTATTGATAATAGTTTTTTTAACAGCTACCATCCTGTCAGTTTATCATTTTGGTATAGAACAAGGATTTATTGAAGAGTCTTTAGTTTGTGATCTTAAAAATGGCTCTGGAGTAACTTCCAAAGAAGAAATTTTAAAGCAATTGCAAGAACAAAAAGTGAGCTGCAAAGATGTAACATTTAAAATTTTTGGATTATCTCTTACAACTTATAATATTGTAATTTCAATATTAATTACAATAAATACATTAAAAATTTATTTAAACTATGTCAAAAGTAAGTAAAAAAAAAATTGAAGAATTTATAAGGGTAGATCATGCTGGTGAGCGTGGGGCAGTTAAAATATATGAAGGTCAATTATTAGCTTTAAATACATTTGTAAAAGATGAAAATTTGAAAAAAATCATAGAAGATATGAAAATTCATGAAAAAGAACATAGTGAATTCTTTGAAAACGAAATTAAAAAAAGAAATATTACTCCCACAAAACTTTTACCACTGTGGGATTTGCTTGGTGTTGGTTTAGGATTTGGTTCTACTCTGTTAGGAAAAAAAGCAGCTATGTTATGTACAGCATCTGTGGAAGAAGTAATTGATGATCACTACTTAAATCAAATTAGTCAGTTAGATGAAGATGAAAAATTTCTCAAAGATAAAATTACAAAATTTAGGGAAGATGAGCTTCATCATAAAGATATCGCTTATGAAAAAGGTGCAACTAAAAAAGGACCTTATAGTATTTTAGATAAAATAATTAAAACTGGTTCTAAAATTGCAATTAATATTTCTGAAAAGATTTAGGTTTCTAATTCAACATCCCAATACAAGTAATCCATCCAACTTTTATGTAAAAAATTAGGAGGAAAGTTCTTACCATTTTTATGTAAATCTTCTGTTGAGGGTCTAAAAGGATATTGATTTAATTTCATTCCTGAATGTTTTAATAATTTTCCACCTTTTTTTACATTACAAGCTGAACAAGCTGTAACAACATTGTCCCAATTTGTTTCTCCACCTTTGGATCTTGGAAGCAAATGATCAAAAGTAAGTTCCTCATTACTTCCACAATATTGACAAGAGAATTTATCTCTTAAAAAAACGTTAAATCTAGTAAAACTTGGCTTCGTTTGAGGAACAATATAGTCTTTTAAAGCTATAACACTTGGTAGCTTCATATTAAATGAAGGACTTCTAATAGTCCTATCGTAATGACTTACAATGATAACTCTATCAAGAAAAACTGATTTCACAGTGTCTTGCCATGACCATAATGATAGTGGGTAATAACTAAGAGGTCTATAATCTGCATTGAGAACTAATGCAGGGCATTTTTCTAATGACACATCTTGTTCAATAAAGTTGTTCACACTAAAACATTAACTTAGTTTAGCATCATAATCAATATGATCAGATGTTAAATTTTTTTTAAAATATAATTTAATGCTGTACTTGATGCCTCGATAGGAACGTGATGGTCACAATTTTTTATTAATAACGTTTCAACAGGAATATTGTTTCGAATTAAAAAATCCTTAGCTTCAAGTAAATGTGTTGATGGAACAATTTGATCAGCATCACCATGTATTAGTAATGTATCTGTGCTATTTTTGATTCTATCTTTCAAATTAATTTGATCAATTATCTTTCCTGAAAATCCTACGACACATAAAAATTTTTCATTTGAGGTAAGACCGACATTCAAAGACATCATGCAGCCCTGGCTAAATCCTGATAAACAAATTTGTTGAGTAGATAAGTTGTATTCAGTTTTAACTTCCTCAATAAATTTTTTAATAACATTTTCAGCTTTAATTGACTCTTGAAGTATATAAGATGGGTCTTCTTTGGTTAAATCAAACCATTGATATCCTGATGGATTAATTATGCACTTTTCATGTCCATTAGGACAAATAAAAATTGTGTTTGGCAGATGTCTTTTCCAATTTAAAGTTAACATACTTATGTCTTTTCCATCTCCGCCATATCCATGAAGTAAAATTATTGCATTCTTAATCTCTGTTCCTTCTTCTGGTTTGATGATGATTGAGTTAAGGCAAAATGTCATAGATGATTTATTATGTTTTTTATTTTTAAAAACACACTACAATAATAATATGTTTTCTGGAATATTAGTTAAGATTTTATCTATCGCTCTTTTAATAGCTGTTGGAATAGTTCTAATTTTAGGTATTGGAACTTTATTTAAAGGTGGAGAAACAAGTAAAAAATATTCAAATAAACTAATGCAGCTTAGAGTTCTGCTGCAATTTGTAGCCATACTTGTTTTAGTAGCTTTCGCATATTTTTTTAAAAACTAATTATATTTCTCAATCCACTTTAAAAAATCTTCGTCATTAAAGTCTAAGTCGCCAAGAACTCTTGCAAATTCCTCACCTTGTTTATTTATAAATATTGATGTTGGGACTCCTCTTAGAGAAAAAGTTTTAGCTAAAGTTACTTCTGGATCAAAAAAAGGTTCTAAATTTTTTAAGTTTAATTTTAAAAAAAATTCTTCAACTTTAATAAGTTTTTCTTTCCCAATATTAATAGGAAAAACTTTTAAATTATTGAGTGATGAATTTGCTTGCATATTGTCTAGTGAAGGCATCTCTTCTTTACACGGGGGACACCAAGTAGCCCAAAAATTTAAAACTAACAATTTTCCTTTGAAATCATTAATTTTAATTTTTTCATTTTTCTTATTTAAAAAAAATACGTTTTCATACGTTTTTGGAACTTTATGAATAACAATATTTTTAATGTTCGGTAAATCACTAGCTTCTACAGATGTAATTAAAAAAATAAATAATGCTAAAATTCTCATATTAATTAGGTATAACTAAATATCATGGCAAAAAATAAAAACAACCAGGCAATATGGAACACGCGAATACAAAAGGAAGCGTCAAACCTTTTTCAAAAAGTTGGTAATTCTATTGATATAGACAAGAGACTTTACAAAGAAGATATACAAGGATCCATTGCACACGTTGAAATGCTTTTTAGACAAAAGATAATTTCCTTTAAAATAAAAAATAAAATTATTTATGGTCTAAATAAAATTTATAAAGAAATAACTTACAAAAAATTTGAATTTAATAAAAAATATGAAGACATTCATATGAATATAGAGAAAAGATTATTTCAAATAATTGGTGATGAAGCTGGATACATTCATACAGCTAGATCGAGAAATGATCAGGTAATAACTGATTTTAAAATTTGGATTAAGACTGCAACTAAAGATATAAATAACAATATTGATAAAGTAATCAAAAGCACAATTAAACTAGCTGAAAAAAATATAGAAACTATCATGCCAGGTTTTACTCATCTTAAAAATGCTCAAGCTATTTCGTTTGGCCATTATTTAATGGCTTATGTGGAAATGTTTACTAGAGATAAAAAAAGATTTTTAAACAATTTAGATAATTTAAATGAAAGTCCATTGGGTGTAGCAGCTTTATCAGGCACTTCGTTTAATATAGATAGAAATTTTACATCCAAAAAACTTGGATTTAGAAGACCAACTAATAATTCAATAGATACAGTTTCGGATAGAGACTTTGTGCTAGATTTTCTTTATGCTATTTCAGTATGTTCAATGCATATTTCTAGAATTGCAGAGGAATTAATTATATGGAATTCAGATGGATTTAACTTAATCAACTTGTCAGATAAAGTTGTTACAGGCTCTTCGATTATGCCTCAAAAAAAGAACCCTGATCTCCTAGAGTATCTAAGAGGAAAAACTGGCATTTCTTATGGAAATTTTTTTTCTATGCTGACTATACTAAAGGGTTTGCCACTATCCTACTTTAAAGATTTACAGGATGATAAGGAATTGGTTTTTAATTCTAATGACACTCTAATAAATTGCTTAAAAATATTTGATGAAGTTTTAAAAAATTGCAGTGCGAATAAAAAGAAAATGCTTGAACTTGCAAATACAGGTCATATTACGGCAACAGATCTAGCAGATTATTTAGTTAGAAAACACTCGATGTCGTTCAGAAAGGCGTATCAAAAAACAGCCGCTGTTGTGAACATGGCAGAAAAAAGAAAGAAAAATTTAAGCGAGTTAACTTTACATGAACTAAAAAAAATTGAACCAAAACTCACAGAAGAAGTTTTAAATATTTTTGAATTAAAAAATTCTATTAATTCAAAAAAATCTTTTGGAGGAACATCTTTTGATAATGTCAGAAAAATGATAATGAAATATAAGAAAACAACATGATAAAAAAAATATCACTTTTAGTTTTAATTTCATTTATGCTGGTATCTTGTGGTAAGAAAAATTGTCCAACTTATACTGGTTCAGAAGAGAAGAAATGTGATCCTCTATTTAAAACAAAATGAAATATATTAATAAAAAGCTTTCAATTGAAAAACATTATTTTCAAAATATTGCTCAAAAGTACAACACTCCAACTTATTGTTACTCTTATTCAAAATTAAAAGAGAATATATTAAATTTCAAAAAGAATTTTAAATCAATTTCACCATTGATATGTTTTGCGGTTAAATCGAATACTAATGTGAATTTGATAAATGAAATAGCAAAATTTGGTTTAGGAGCTGATGTTGTGTCTGTTGGTGAAATGATGATGGCTCTAAAAGCAGGTGTAAATCCAAAAAAGATAGTCTTTTCAGGGGTTGGTAAAACTACAGATGAAATAAGTTACGCAATAGAAAAAAAAATTTTATTAATAAATGCAGAATCTAAAAGTGAAATAAAAGAAATAAACAGAGTAGCTAAAATTAAAAATAAAATTGTAAAAATTGGTCTAAGATTAAACCCTAATACTGATGCAAAAACATTAAGCCAAATTTCAACTGGTAAAAAAGAAAACAAATTTGGTGTAAATGAAAAAACTTTTTATGAAATTATTGATTATTGTAAAAATTCAAAAAATATAGATCTTAATTGCCTAAGTGTTCATATTGGAAGCCAAATTTTAGATCATAAACCATATGAAAAGATGCTTAAGGTAGTCGATAATATTTTAAAGAAAACATCTCATGAATTTGAATACATCGATTTAGGTGGTGGTATGGGAATTTCATACACGGATAAAAATAAAAAACTTAATTATAAAAAATATAATTTAGCTATTAAGAAATTTTTAAAAAAAAACAAGAAAGTTAAAATAATATTTGAACCAGGTCGATCGATTATAGGAAATGCTGGAACATTACTTACAAAAGTTATTTATATAAAAGATAGTGAAAGTAAAAAATTTATTATTTTAGATGCAGCAATGAATGATTTAATGAGACCAGCGCTATATGGTGCAACTCATAAAACCTTGCCAGTTATTAAATCCAGTAAAGTTTCTAAAAAAACTTATGAATTTGTCGGACCTATTTGTGAAAGTACAGATAAGTTTATAACTATTAAAAATTTTCAAGAACTTCAAGAAAAGGACTATATTGCAATTTGTGATGTAGGAGCTTACGGAATGTCACTGAGTTCAAATTATAACTTAAGAACAAAACCATTAGAATTACTAATTAAAAACAATAAAATAAAAATAATTAGAAAAAGACAAAAGCATAAAGATTTAATTTAGCTTTTGAGATAATGATAAGAAACTTTTTATTTTCAATAATTTTTTTTACTGGAATTATTCTTATTTCTATAATTTTTTTACCTTCTTTCTTTCTACCAAGAAAGATTGTTTTACTTGGTGGTAAATTAATGGGTTATTGGACTGGTATTTGCTTAAGGTTTATCCTTTCAGTAAAAATCTTTATCAAAGGTGAAGAAAACATAATTAAAGAAGATAAATTTTTTATTGCTGCTTCTCATCAATCAATGTTTGAAACCTTTTATTTACAAACTATTTTTAATTCACCAGTTTTTATTTTAAAGAAAGAGCTTCTACAAATTCCAATATTTGGTTGGTATTTAAAAAAAATAGGATCAATTTCAATAAATAGAAATAAAACAACTAAAGATAATTTAGGTTTTTTTAATGATATTTCAAAAACAATATCAAAATCAAATCGTCCATTAATTATTTTCCCTCAAGGTACAAGAGTATTACCTGACGATAGAACTTCATTTAAAAAAGGAGCCTCAAGAATATATGAAGAATTAAAGATCAATTGTTTACCAGTAGCTATAAATTCTGGTTACGTATGGCCAAAAAAAGGTAGTAAAAATAGTAATAGAACAATTACTATATCAATATTGAAACCTATTTCTGCTGGCCTAGAAAAAAATGAATTTTTAAAAACTCTAGAAAAAAATATCTATCAAGAACTAGATTTAATAAACTAACCCTTCATTGGCATCACAACATAAATACTGTCGAAATCACCTGGATCTTTTATTAAAGCTGGTGAGCCAGTATCATTAAAGAAAATTTCAACTCTATCTCCATCTAATTGAGAAGCTACATCAATCAAATATCTAGAGTTAAAACTTATTTCAAGGTCGTGATCAAATTTAACATTTAATGTTTCTTTTCCGTCTCCACTATTAGTATTATTTACTGAAAGATTAAGAGTATCATTTGATAAATTAAATTTTACACCATCTTTTTTATCTAGAGATACAGAAGCCACTCTATCAACTGAGTTTAGAAAAAGTTTTAAATCAATTTCTAATTTTTTTTGATTATTTTTAGGAATTACCTGAATGTAATTTGGAAATTTTCCATCAATAAGTTTTGAAATCAAAATACTATTATTTAGCTCAAACTTAATTTTTGACTTTAAGTTTGATACTTTTACATCACCATCATAACTATCTAGCAATGAACAAAGTTGAAAAATTGTTTTTTTAGGAAGTATAATAGGATCAAATTCAATTTTTTCATCTAGCCTGATTTTTGAAATCGACATTCTATGACTGTCAGTAGCAACAGCTGTTAAATAATTTTTATCCTCAACTTCGGTTTGGTGAAAATAGATACCACTTAAATAATGTCGAGTTTCATCATTTGAAACAGAAAACTTACATTTATTAAGAAGTTTTAATAATTGTTTTGATTTTATAATAAATTCATTTTCATTAAAATTCTCATCAGTTAATGGAAACTCAGTAGCACTAATACAATTCAAATTAAAAATGGATTTTTCTGACTCAACTTGTAATTTGCTTACATCATTAAGGGTAAGATTAATTTTTTTTCCTGATGTTAATTTTCTGATTATGTCATACATAATTGACGAGGTTGTTGTTGTTTTTCCCTCATCTAAAATTTCAACATTTTTAAGCTGATGTATAAAAATCAAATCAAGATCTGTAGCAGTAATTGTTAATTTAGAATTACTGGCATCTAATAGGATATTAGATAAAATTGGTAACGTGCTTCTCTTTTCAATTACACCCTGACAATAATTTAGTGCTTGCTGAAGATCTTGTTGATTGACGTTAAATTTCATTTTCTTTGTTATTGTATAAAATCTGATTTTTTAGTTTATTGATATTATCTAACATTTCTGGATCTTTTTCTTTGATTTTTTCTATTGTTTTAACAGAGTGGATAATTGTTGTGTGGTCTCTATTCGAGAACTCTCTACCTATTTCTGGTAAGGATTTTGAAGTTAAAATTTTAGTTAAGTAAATTGCTGTCTGTCGAGGTCTCACAAGATATCTTGATCGTCTTGCAGAAAGCATTTCATTTTTGCTTATCTTGAAAAACTTACACACAATAGTCTGTATCAAGTCAATTGTTACTTTGTTTTCTGAGATATTCAAAAGATCTTTTAATACCACTTTAGTTTCAGGTAAATTTGGAACTTTGTTATAAATTCTTGAAAAAGATACTATTCGATTAACTGATCCAACTAATTCTCTAACACTTCCAGAAATCTCATTACTAATAAAATCTTGTATTTCTTTTGATAATTGAAGCTGATCTGAATATAAATTGTTTAATTCTTCTGTTTTTTTTTGAACTATTTTTTTTCGTAATTCTAAGTCAGGTTTTTGAATATCAACGACTAATCCACCTGAAAATCTCGATTTAATTCTCTCTTGAATACGCATTAATTTATTAGGTGCTCTATCAGCAGATACAATAATCTGTGATCCTTTATCTAATAAAGCATTGAATGTATGAAAAAATTCTTCCTGCATGACTTCTTTACCACTAATAAACTGGATATCATCTATTAGTAAAATATCAGTATTTCTAAAATATTCTTTAAACTTAACCATATCATTTGATTTAATTGATTTTACAAACTGATACATAAAACGTTCGGCTGAAATGAACATCACTTTACTTTTTTTCTTCATCTCAAAACCAATGGAATTTAACAAGTGAGTTTTCCCCATTCCTACGCCACCATAAATATAAAGTGGATTGTAATGAGAAATAGTTTCAGTAACTTTGAAAGAAGCTTCATATGCAAGTTTATTACTTGATCCAGTTATAAAGTTATCAAATCGTTTGTTTGGATCTATTCGATTATACTGAAGATAAGAATCTTTAATAAATGAAATATTTTCGTTTTGGGTACTTTCAATATTTGTTGGGTCTTTAAACTCCTTATCTACTTTTTGATCAATAATTTTAAATTCAATTCTAATTATATCTTTTTTATACAATTTAATAATTTTCAGAATTTGGTCTAAATACCTTGAAGTAATCCAATCTCTAATAAATCTGGTTGGAACAGATAAAAGTAAATAATTATTATGTTCCTCAAGAAATGATATTTTTTTTAACCAACTTTCATAAATTTCTAAACCTAATTTATTCTTAATTTCAGATTGAATTTGTTGCCAATTAAGCTCTTCTGAAGCAAAATTATTAATGTTTTTGTTTATAAAAGATTTATTCATAACTTAAGGGGATACCTCAGTTAGAACTATTTAAAAAAATTTGCAACAACTATTAAATTCAAAATTAAAAAAAAATTAAATCTGCAATTGTAGAATTTTTTTTTATAATCTTTTTTTAAATGAATATAGATTTTTAAATTAGTTGAAAATTTTATAAAAATAAAATTTTTGATTGAATCAAATACAGATTGAATCAAATATTAATTGTATTGTATAAGATCAAAGATTTACTAAATCTAAATATAGTAACTTTAAAATTTTAAGATCTTATATAATGTGTTTTTATAATTTATCCTCGAAACAACTTAGAGTTATTAAATTGCTGCAATCTTTTTAGTTATTCTTGAAACATTTCTTGATGCATTTTGTTTTTTAATTACACCAGTTTTTGCAATTTTCATCAACTCAGAGTTTAATTTGGGTAAAAATTTTAATGCTTCATTTTTCTTTTTGGTATCAATTAAAGCATTCATTTTCTTTAAAGCATTTCTAAATCTGCTCTTTCTAGCTTTATTAACAGCTGTTTGCTTAGAAATTCTTCTTATACGTTTAATAGCTGATTTTGTATTTGCCATGCGCAGGGGTATAGCTTGAGAACTTAAAACGGTCAACTAAATATTTGGCTAATTTTGGCAGGAATTACAAAAGAAAGTGGATCTATTTGATACAACTTTTTTCTTAATAATATCTGTACATCCTCTAGTTTTACATCTTAATCCATCTTGCTGATAAACTTTAAATTCTTTTTGATAATTTCCAAAAGATCCCAATGTATCCTTAAAATTTCTAATACTTGAACCACCTTTTTTAATTGCTCTTAATAAAATTTTTTTTGAATTATAAATAATTTTTTTACAATCTTCTCTGGATAATAAGCTTGCTTTTTTAAATGGATAAATTTTACTCAGAAATAAAATTTCACTTGCATAAATATTTCCAATTCCTGAAACAAATTTTTGGTCTAATAGAAAAGTTTTGATATTTTTATTCTTTCCTTTAAAGTAATTACAAACATAATTAAGATCAAAATTTAAATTAAATGGCTCTGGTCCTAAATTTTGAAATCTATTTTTTAATTTTTGATTATTTTCTACTAACTCAAAAAAACCAAATCTTCTTGGATCATTATAAATTACTTTTAAAGAATTAAATATTAACTCAATATGATTATGTTTTTTTGGCAGTATAGGAGAATGATAAAAACTAGCATTAGTGAATTTTAATTTTTTTTTATTATTAATGATGTGGATTGTTCCAGACATCCCCAAATGTATCAAACAAAAATCTCCACTTTCAAAATTCAATATTAAATACTTGGAAAATCTATCAACTTTAGTAATTTTTTTGTTCTTTAAAAAAGAACTAAAATTTTTTGGAACTGGAAATCTAAGATTTCTATTTCTAATAATTACTTTTTTAATACTTTTTTGTTTAATTTTTTTATCCAAAGATTGTCTAACAATTTCTACTTCTGGTAATTCTGGCATTTCTCACTATATTCAATATATATTTTTTTATGCAACAATATCTTCAAAATAAAAAAGGCCTTGTGGAGGGTGTTTTTGATCAAGTTTATAGTAAATACGACTTGATGAATGATTTCATGTCATTGGGCATTCATAGATTTTGGAAAAAAAGTCTAATCAATATTATGAGGCCGTCTCCAAATAAAAAGTTAATAGATGTTGCTTGTGGAACTGGAGATATCGGTAAATTATTTTTGAATAACACAAATCAAATGTCAGAAGTCACTTGTGTAGATCCAAATAAAAGTATGATTAGTCAAGGTAAACAAAAATTGTCTAACCTTAAAAATATAAAATGGATTAATGCAGCTGCTGAGAAACTTCCATTTAAAGACAACGAATTTGATTATTACACAATAAGCTTTGGTCTCAGAAATACAAAGAATTTAGATAAAGCTCTATCTGAAGCGTATAGAGTATTAAAGCCAGGTGGAAGATTTTTATGTTTAGAATTTTCAAAAATTCAAAATTCTAATTTAGATTTTGTTTATAAAAACTATTCAAAAATAATTCCTCATATTGGTCAATTCATTGTGGGTGATAAAAAACCATATGAATATTTATTAAAAAGTATTGAAGAATTTATTAATCAGGAAGAATTGATCGACTTAATGAAAATACATAATTTTACAAAATGTAATTATAGGAACTTTTCAGGTGGTATAGTTTCTATCCATGGTGGTTGGAAGGTATAATGCTAAAAAAATTAATTACTTTATTTAAATTAGGAAGAAAAATTGCAAAATCTGATATTTTAGATATTGCATCTAAATTTAAAAAACCGCCAGTAACGATCAGAATTTTATTTCAACTGTTAGCAATCTCTTTTGAAAAAAAAGAATTAAATCAACATGTACAAGATGATGGAGAACGACTTTCAAAATCATTAGAGTCGATGGGTACAACTTTTATAAAATTAGGTCAATTTTTAGCTACTAGACCTGATATCATAGGAGAGGAACTTTCTACAAAATTGGAAAAATTACAAGATCGTGTACCACCATTTTCAATTAATCAGGCAAAAGAAATAATCAAAACTGATTTAGGTAATGATGCTTATAATTCTATTATTGATTTAAGTGAACCAGTTGCGGCTGCATCAATAGCACAAGTTCATAAAGCTAAAATAAATGACAACGGTACGATTAAAGATGTAGCAATAAAAATTATAAGACCTGACATCAAAAAAATATTTAATGAAGAAATTGATGCAATGATGCTATTTGCTTTTATCATTGAGTCATTTTTAAAAAAAACCAAAAGATTAAAACTTGTAGAAGTTGTTTTTTTATTGAAAGAAATAACTAACTTAGAAATGGATTTAAGGTTTGAGGCAGCAGCTGCAAATGAATATGCAGAAAACACAAAAAATGATGCTGGATTTAAAGTTCCTGAAATATATTGGAACTTTACTAGTGAAAATGTGATGACATTAGATTGGATAGACGGTGTATCAATTCGTGAAACAGAAGAGCTGAAAAAAAGAAATTTAAATACTAGTAAAATTGCCGAAGATATTATCCAACATTTTTTAAGACATGCAGTAAGAGATGGTTTCTTTCATGCAGATATGCACCAGGGAAATATATTTATTGATGAGAGCGGTCAAATAGCTCCCATAGATTTTGGTATAATGGGTAGATTAGACAAAATGAGTAAACGTTTTTTAGCTGAAATTTTATTTGGATTTATTCAGAGAGATTACAAAAAAGTGGCTGAAGTTCACTTGGTAGCTGGATTAGTCCCTAAAAATGTGCCAATAGATGATCTTGCCCAAGCATTAAGATCAATAGGGGAACCTATATTTGGTCAAGAGGTTAAAGATATATCAGGTGGAAAATTATTAAAACAGCTTTTTGATGTCACAGAAAAATTCAATATGCAAACTCAACCTCAACTATTAATGTTACAAAAAACAATGGTCGTAGTTGAAGGAGTTGCTAGAAAATTAAATCCTAAAACTAACATTTGGACAACTTCTAAACCAGTTCTGGAAAATTGGTTAAGAGAAACAAAAGATCCTATAAATAATTTTAATGAAACACTTAAAAATAGTACTGAAGTAATTAAAAGATTACCTGAGTTTCCTGAAATAATGGACAAAGCAAATCAAGCTCTGACATTTTTAGCTAGTGGACAAATTCCACAAAACTCCAACTCTTATACAGCTTTAAACGATAAAAAATCTGAAATGGTAGCATTTAGAAACCAATCAATTATTGGCTTATTACTTCTTGTAATTGTTGGTCTTATAGTATTTTAATTCCTCAAATGAAAAATCTTAATAACAAAAAAATTCTTTTTATTATTTGTGGTGGTATTTCAGCTTACAAAAGTCTTGAAACTATAAGATTATTAAAAAAAAATGGCGCAGAAATAAAAACTATACTTACTTCTAGTGCTAAAGAGTTTGTTACTCCATTATCAGTAGCATCATTATCTCAAGGTAAAGTCTATAGTGATTTGTTTAGCTTAGAAAATGAAACTGAAATGGATCACATTTCACTTTCTAGATGGGCAGACGTAATTATCATTGCTCCAACAACAGCAAATACTATTTCAAAATTAGCCCAAGGTACTACAAATGATTTAGCTTCCACTGTTATATTAGCTTCAAATAAACAAATTTATTTGGCGCCAGCAATGAATGTTAGAATGTGGGAACATAAATCTACAAAAATTAATTTAAAAAAATTAAAAGATTTTGGTTATAAATTTATTGGCCCAGAAATAGGAGATATGGCTTGTGGAGAATACGGCGAAGGTAAAATGTCTGAACCATTAAAAATTGCAGATGAATTAAATCAATTTTTTTTAAACCAAAGTCAAAATAAAAAATTTAAAGCTTTAGTTACTGCTGGACCAACAAATGAGTATATAGATCCTGTCCGTTTTATAACAAATAAATCTAGTGGCAAGCAAGGATATGAGCTAGCCAAATGTCTATCAAAAAAAGGTTTTGATACAACACTGATCTCAGGACCAACTAATCTGGAAGTAGAAAAAAATATTAAACTCATTGAAGTTGAAACAGCAGATGAAATGTTTGCTGCTACACAAGAGAATTTGCCTGTAGATGTAGCAATTTTTTCAGCAGCAGTATCAGATTTTAAAGTAAAAAATAAATCCCAAACAAAAATTAAAAAAAAAGATGCATTTAATCTAAATTTAGAAAAAAATGTTGATATTTTAAATTATATTTCAAATCATAATTCCATGAGACCTGAAATTGTTATTGGTTTTGCTGCAGAAACAAATGAAGTTTTAAAAAATGCAGAAGAAAAATTAAATAAAAAAAATTGTGACTGGATAATTTCTAATGACGTTTCTAAAAAAAATATTGGATTTAACTCTGATTATAATGAAGTTACGATCCACTACAAAAACAAATATTTAAAAAGTGAAGTCCTACAATACAAAAGAAAATCTGAAATTTCTGATGAAATAGTTGATAGAATAATTGATCAATTAAATTAATGGCAAAAATCCTTGTTAAAAAATTAGATCCTTCAATAGAGCTACCTGCCTACAAAACAGTAGGGGCTTCAGGAATGGATCTTATGGCTTTTATAAAGGAACCTATTCTACTTAAATCTCAAAATTCATGTTTAATTCCAACTGGAATTGCTGTTGCTTTTTCAAATGAATTTGAGATTCAAATACGACCTAGATCAGGTTTGGCCGCAAAAAATAATATTAGTGTTTTAAATACGCCAGGAACAATAGATAGTGATTATAGGGGTGAGATAAAAGTAATACTTTTCAATCACGGAAATAAAGATTTTTTAATAAACAATAAAGACAGAATAGCTCAAATGATTCTTACACCAGTAATAAAAATGAATTTTGAAGAGACAGATGAGCTTCCGGAAACAATAAGAGGCGAAGGCGGATTTGGCTCAACAGGAAAATGAGCAAAAAGTTAAACAAAAACCAAATCGAACGTTTTTCAAGACAAATAATATTAAAAAATATTGGTATTTTAGGTCAAAATAAAATTACAAATTCAAAAGTATTAATAATAGGTATGGGTGGTCTTGGATGTCCAGTAGCAGAATTCTTAACTAGGTCGGGGATTGGCTCATTAGGAATTGTAGATCATGATCAAATAAACCTTTCAAATATTCATAGGCAAAGTTTATTTAATGAAAAAGATTTAAATAAACCAAAAGTTAAAGTTGCTAAAAAAAAATTAAACAAAATTAATTCTTTAACAAAAATAAAAATTTTTAATTACAAATTAAATAAATCTAATTTTCAAAAAATTATTAAAGATTACGATTATATTGTTGATGGAACTGACAATTTTAAAAGTAAATTTCTAATTAACGACTTAAGTTTAAAATATAAAAAGTTTTTGGTAACTGGTGCTATAAGCAAGTTTGATGGTCATATCTTTACATTTAATTTCAAAAATAAAAAAGAACCATGCCTAAGATGTTTTTATCAAGAGGAAAAAATATCAGATGAAATACTAAATTGTGAATATGAAGGAGTCTTAGGAACTGTTGCTGGAATTGTTGGCACAATCCAAGCAAATGAGATTTTAAAAAATATCTTAAATATAGGTCAAAGTTTAAATAATTATATTTTAATTATTGATTTATTGAATTTAAATTTTAGAAAAGCAAAAATTAAAAAAAGAAAAAATTGTTTATGCAATTAATTATAAGAACAATTTTAATTTTTCTTTTGTTAATATCAATAAGCCCAGCAAATGAAATATTTGTTTCTTTAAAAAAAAATAAAGTAAACGTTAGGTATGGCCCAAGTTTTGACTCAGATGTAAAATATGTTTACAAAAAAATTAATCTTCCTTTAAAACAAATAGATAAAAAAGAAAACTTTAGGAGGATTATAGACTTTAAAAATAATGGTGGGTGGATACACATATCTCAATTAAAAAAAAATAATTCTGTAATAGCAACCAAAGATAAAATTTTATTTAAAAACCCTACATCTTTTGCAAAACCAATTGCACTAATTAAGGAAGGGAGGTTATTAATATTAAAAAAGTGTGAGCAAGAATGGTGTGAAATAACCTCTGGAGAGTTTCAAGGTTGGATTAAAACAGATAAAATCTGGGGATTTAATTAACTAAAATCAGCCGAAAGTGACTTTTTGTTCTCAGCAGACAACTTAGTAGTATGAGAATATTCTTTATGATCTATTACTATTTCAACTTTGGTTTCTTCAGAATTAAATTTAGCTATTTGATCGTCTGAAAAATTAAAATGAATAAATTGAACTGAAGAAGCTTTCCCTTCAGCTGATGTTCTATCAACATCTTCCTCTGGTACAGCTTTTATTTTTTCATCATTAATTTTCATAAACACTGTTTCTTCTATTCCACCTACTTTTCCTAGGAAAGCCGCACGTGATATAGGGTTATCTATTTCAAACATCAATGTGGCTGTTAATTCTTTACCATTTGGTATTAGAGGATTATATGCTGACAACTCATCTTTAAGTTGCTCATCCCCACCCTTTTCAATATATAGCATTTCTTGAACTTGAGCCAACATTGTCTCATAACTTTCAAAGTAAAAAGTTGCGTAAGGTCCTAGAGCAATTCTTCTATTTTTTTTAAAATCAACAATACTTTTTCTTAATTGTCTTCTGTTTTTTGTATAGACATCTAATGGCATGATATCTTGTTTTTGGATTTCTCTTTTATCTCTAGGCATAATCATAAGTTATAACTTTTTGCCATTAATTCGATAGGATGTAGTGCCTCATTATTAGATATATTTGTATCAACTTCTAGCTGTTTTAAATGTTTGCCAGCTAAAGGACAATCAGAGGCCATATACTTATTATTTTTATTTTTTATTTGTCTGGCTGTAGGTCTTCCGACTTTATTTGCTAAATCATGAGTTTCTTTCATTACTCCAAAAGTTCCTCCATGACCCGCACATCTTTCAACCACATCAATTTTAATGTTTGGTATCAATTTTAACATATCTCTCGCTTTATTGCCCATATTCTGTGCTCTAGCATGACAGGCGTGATGTACGGTTACTCCTCCATCAATCTCATTTAATCCTTCTTCTAATCCCTCGTTGTTTGATATATCAACTACATACTCGTCTATATCCATAACATTTGCAGATAATTTTTTAATTTTTTCATCATTTGGGAGCAACAAAGGCCATTCGAATTTTAACATCAATCCACAACTTGCTGTTAAGG
The DNA here is from genome assembly GCA_902560805.1 of uncultured Pelagibacteraceae bacterium. Classification (GTDB taxonomy): domain Bacteria; phylum Pseudomonadota; class Alphaproteobacteria; order Pelagibacterales; family Pelagibacteraceae; genus Pelagibacter. The sequence continues at coordinate 159,373 of CACENW010000002.1, forward strand.
TTACTACTTTATATCCTTTATCAATCCATTCGATTAAATCCTTAGAAACTTTTTTCGCTTGTTCAACAACTTTTGGTAGATCTGCTTGCTCTAGAAATGGCATTCCACAACAACCAGGATAGGCCTCCTGCACCTCTACACCATTTTTTTTCAAAACTTTTAAAGCAGCAACACCTGTATTTTTTTTATTAAAATTTACAAAACAAGTTGAATAGATAACAACTTTTCTTTCTTTAGAAGTTGTTTCATAAGTAATTTTATCTTTATTATTTTTAAAGAAATTTGAAAAAGTTTCGGAGTTATATTTTGGTAATTGAACCCTTTTATCTATTCCAATAATTATTTCTAAGATTTTTCTAATTAATTTATTTTTAATATTTGATGCCCAGTTAACTATTTTAGAGAACATGACACCAATTTTAGCGTTTCGGTCTATTTGGGCTAATTGTGTTGGTACGCTTGGCAATTTACCTAATTTTTTTTGAGCTGTTCTATATCGCAGCATTAAATGTGGAAAATCTAAATCAAAATCATGAGGTGGAACATATGGGCATTTAGTCATAAAACACATATCACACAAAGTACACGCGTCAACAACAGGGGAAAATTGATCACTAGATAAGCTTTCAACATCTTCGTTTTTAGACTCATCAATCATGTCAAACAACTTTGGAAATGAATCACAGAGATTAAAACATCTTCTGCACCCATGACAGATATCAAATACTCTTCTCATTTCAGTATCTAATTTTTCAGGATTTAGAAAATCAGGATGCTCAAAATCTATTGGATGTCTTATAGGTGCACTTAAGCTGCCTTCTTTGCTCATATAATTAAGTTATTTTAAATTTGAATTGTTTTTAGTGGGCGACTAACGCCCACTAAGAAATTTGATTAGCTAATAGATTCTAAAGTTTTTTGGAATTTACCAGCGTGTGATTTTTCAGCTTTAGCTAAAGTTTCAAACCAATCAGCAATTTCTTCAAAGCCTTCTTCCCTAGCTGTTTTAGCCATACCAGGGTACATATCAGTGTACTCATGAGTTTCACCTTGTACTGCAGAAGCGAGGTTAGCTTTTGTTTCGCCAATTGGCATACCAGTTCCTGGATCACCAACTTCTTCTAGATACTCCAAATGACCATGCGCGTGACCAGTTTCACCTTCTGCTGTTGATCTAAAAACTGCAGCTACATCATTGTAACCTTCTATGTCAGCTTTTTGTGCAAAATAAAGATATCTTCTGTTTGCTTGACTTTCACCAGCAAACGCTTCTTTTAAATTTTCTTCTGTTTTACTTCCTTTTAAAGACATTATTTTCTCCTTTTAAATGTTATTCACCATATAATGCTTTTGCAGAATATGTCAACAGTTTAGAATTATTATAATGTAGATTTTAAGTAATTGATTTAATGGAATTATTTTTGATTTTGATTATCACTCGCAACTCTAACCAAAACTTCAACGGAATTTATTTTTTTTCCGGTAATATTTTTTCTAATATTTATTTTGTCTATATCGCTCTCATCACAATCGATTAGCTCATTCGTATCTTCATCAAAAAAATGATGGTGTGATGATGTGTTTGTGTCAAAATAACTTTTATGACTATCGATTGAAATTTCTTTTAAATATCCTTTTTTTTCAAATGCATGAACTGTGTTGTAAACTGTAGCTAGAGAGATTTTTTGATTCATTTTCTCAGATATCATTTTAACCAAATCGTTAATTGTGAAATGGAAAGTTTTTTCTCTATTAAACAAAACTTCGCACATGTTTATTCTTTGCTTGGTAGGTCTGAGTCCTGCTCCTCTTAATTTTTCAATGAAATTGCAGTTTTTTGTCATTGTTTTTTATAATTATTCTAAAGTAAGATTAAAAATTTAGTGTTTTATTATATTATAATAGGATTAAATCAAGTAATAAGGGAGCTCAAAATTATGAAAAAAAACTCATACTCCTATAATGATCTCATAACTTGTGGAAATGGTAACCTTTTTGGTCCTGGTAATGCTAAATTACCTCTTCCACCAATGCTTATGTTTGACAGAATAACAGAAATCAATGAGAATAATGGTACATTTAATAAAGGTTCATTAAAGGCTGAATTAGATATTAAAGACGATCTCTGGTTTTTTGATTGTCATTTTAAAAAAGATCCAGTTATGCCTGGATGTTTAGGTTTAGATGCTATGTGGCAACTGGTGGGTTTTTTTCTAGGTTGGCTAGGAAATCCTGGAAAAGGAAGAGCTTTAGGTGTGGGTACCGTAAAATTTACAGGTGAAGTTTTACAGAGTGTAAAAAATGTTAGATATGAAATAGATATGAAGAAAATTATGTCTCCTGGAGGAACAACTGTTGGGCTTGCAAATGGAATTGTTCTTGCAGATAATAAAAAAATATATTCAGCAGAAAGTTTAAAAGTAGGGTTATTTAAATAATGAGAAGAGTAGTTATTACAGGTTTAGGAGTTGTTTCTTGTTTAGGAAATAATCAAGAAGAAGTTTATCAATCTTTATTAAATTCAAAATCAGGAATTTCTTATGCTAAAGATTATAAAGAGCATAACTTAAAAAGCCATGTTCACGGGAAACCAAATATTAAACTTGAAGATCATATCGATAGAAAAACAATTAGATTTATGGGTTCAGGCTCAGCTTACAATTATATTGCAATGAAAGAGGCTATTGAAGACTCTGGATTGGAAGAAAGTGAAGTAAGTAATTTTAAAACTGGAATTGTGATGGGTTCAGGAGGACCTTCTATAGAAAATGTAATTTTAGCAGCAGATAAAACTAGAGCGAAGACGCCAAAATTAATGGGACCTTTTATTGTTCCAAGAACTATGGCTAGTACTGCTTCAGCAACACTTGCTGTCCCATTTAAAATTAAAGGAACTAACTACACAATGAGTTCTGCTTGTGCAACAAGTGGTCACTGTATCGGAAATTCAATGGAGTTAATCCAAATGGGAAAACAAGACATCGTTTTTGCTGGTGGTAGTGAAGAGATTCACTGGGCGATGACGGCAATGTTTGATGCTATGACTGCATTGTCCTCAAAATATAATGATACGCCTGAAACGGCCTCAAGAGCTTACGACAAAACAAGAGATGGATTTGTGATCGCTGGTGGAGCTGGAGTATTAGTGCTTGAAGAATATGATCATGCTAAAGCTAGGGGTGCTAAAATATATGCAGAATTAACTGGTTATGGAGCAACATCAGATGGATATGATATGGTAGCGCCATCAGGAGAAGGTGCTGTAAGATGTATGAAAATGGCAATGGCAACTGCTAAAAATAAAATTGATTACATTAATACTCATGGAACATCTACTCCAGTTGGAGATATAACTGAGCTTAATGCTATTAAAGAAACTTTTGGAGAAGACATTCCAAAAATAAGTTCAACAAAATCTTTATCGGGTCATCCTTTAGGGGCAGCTTCAGTGCATGAGGCCATCTATTGCTTGATAATGATGAAAAATAATTTCATTACAGGTTCAGCAAATATTACAGATATGGATGATGATGCTAAGAAATTTCCAATCGTTGCAAAAACGGAAGCTGGTGCAACTTTAAATACAGTAATGTCAAATAGTTTTGGCTTTGGTGGAACTAACGCAGCTTTAATTTTTGAAAAGGTGTAGTTAATGAGTTTGATGAAAGGTAAAAAAGGATTAATCATGGGCGTTGCCAATGAAAGATCTATTGCTTGGGGAATTTCTCAAAAACTTGCTGAAGCTGGAGCGGAACTAGCATTTACATATTTAGGTGACGCTCTTAAAAAAAGAGTAGTTCCTTTAGCAGAAAAATTAAATTCAAATTGTACATTTAGCTGTGACGTTGAAAAAAAAGAGGAAGTTGTAAAGTTATTTGAAGATATCAAATCCCAATGGAATGAAATTGATTTTGTAGTACATGCAGTTGCTTTCTCTGATAAATCAGAGTTATCTGGTGAATATTTAAATACTACACGAGAAAACTTTTTAAGAAGTATGTTAATTTCTTGTTTTTCATTTACTGAAGTAGCAAAAGAAGCATCTAAAGTAATGAAACAAGGTGGAAGTTTATTAACTTTAACTTACGAATCTACTAAAGCAATTCCAAATTATAACGTAATGGGTGTTTGTAAATCAGCTCTTGAGGCAAGTGTTAAATATTTAGCAAGAGATTTAGGAGCCAAAGGTATGAGGGTAAATGCTATAAGTGCTGGACCTATCAAGACATTGGCTGCCTCTGCAATTGGAGACGCTAAATTCTTATATAAATGGAACGAAGACCATTCTTTCCTTAAGAGAAATGTAGATATCCATGATGTTGGAAATTCAGCTTTATATCTATTAAGTGACCTTGCAAATGGTGTTACTGGTGAAATTCACTATGTAGATGCTGGATATAACAAGGTTGGGATGCCAGATCCTAAGAATATTTCTTAAAATATAGTTAAATTTAGTTAAAAATATTAGGGGGGTTCTGTTGCCAAATTCCCAATAAAAAACCCCCAGAACTTTCATTCCAGGGGTTTAGAATTTTAATTTAGGCTATTATTCAGCAGCTTGTTTCATAGAAAGTTTAACTTTACCTCTATCGAAACCAATCACTTTAACTTTTACTTCGTCACCTTCTTTGACAACATCAGTTACTTTAGCAACTCTTTTATCTGCTAGTTCTGAAATATGAACAAGCCCATCTTGTTTTCCTAAGAAATTAACAAATGCACCAAACTCCATAATCTTCATTACTTTACCTGAATAAATTTTATTTAGTTCAGCTTTAGCTGTGATGTCTTTAATCATTTGCATAGCAATGTTTCTTGACTCTTCATCTGGAGCAGCAACTGTTACTACGCCTTCATCATTTACATCTACTTTTGCACCTGATTTTTCAACTATCTCTCTGATTGTTGCACCACCTTTTCCAATTACAGCTGCAATGTCTTTTTTATCAACATTAACTTGTTCCATTTTTGGAGTATGTTTTCCAACATCAGATCTTGAAGCTGATAATGCTTTATTCATTTCTCCTAAGATATGAACTCTTCCATCTTTAGCTTGGCTCAATGCCTGCTCCATAATTTCAAAAGTAATACCAGTAATTTTGATATCCATTTGAAGAGAAGTAATTCCATCTTTAGTTCCAGCAACTTTGAAGTCCATGTCGCCAAGATGATCCTCATCCCCTAGGATGTCTGAAAGGACGCTGAAATCATCACCTTCTTTAATTAATCCCATTGCAATACCAGCAACTGGCTCTTTAATTGGTACTCCTGCATCCATTAATGCTAATGATGTTCCACAAACAGTTGCCATTGATGAAGAACCATTAGACTCTGTAATCTCTGAAACAACTCTAAAAGTATATGGAAATGCTTCTTTTGTAGGTAATGAAGAGTTAATAGCTCTCCATGCTAATTTACCATGACCAATTTCTCTTCTACCTGTTCCTATTCTACCAGTTTCTCCAACTGAAAAAGGTGGAAAGTTGTAATGAAGCATAAATCGTTCTCTTTGCAATCCATCTAAGCTTTCGATTCTTTGTTCATCATCAGATGTTCCTAAAGTTGCAACAACAATTGCTTGTGTTTCTCCTCTAGTAAATAATGCAGAACCATGAGCTCTCGGTAAAACACCTACTTCACAAGATATAGGTCTTACGTCTGACAAACCTCTTCCGTCAATTCTATTTTTATTTTTTAGAATGTCAGTTCTAACAATTGATTTTTCAAGATTTTTTAACTGACTGTTAACATCTAGATCGGTGTAATTTTCGTCATCATCATAAAGCTTTTTAGCTTTATCAGTGATTTCTGAAATTTGATTTGATCTATCTTGTTTATCTCTAGTTGCAAAAGCTTTTTTAAGATCTTCTGTAAAAGTTTCTTCAAGTTTTTTCTTAACTTCTGATAGATCTTTCTTTTCAACAGTCCACTCAGGTTTTCTACATTCCTTTGCAAGTTCCTCAATCATTTCGATTACCGGAACAAATCCCTCATGACCAAATTTAACTGCATTTAACATTTCTTCCTCTGTTAAACCACTTGCTTCAGACTCAACCATTAGCACAGCATCTTTTGTACCTGCTACAACTAAATCTAGTTTTGATTTTTCTAACTCTGATTTAGATGGGTTTAAAACATATTTTCCATCTATAAAACCAACTCTTGAAGCTCCTACAGGACCCATAAATGGCATTCCTGATATAGCTAGTGCTGCTGATGATGCAGTTATTGATAAAATATCAGGTTCATTTTCTTTATCGTATGAAATTACAGTTGGTAATAATTGAACTTCATTTTTAAATTCATCAGGAAATAAGGGTCTGATTGGTCTATCAATTAATCTAGAGATTAATGTTTCACTCTCAGTTGGTCTCGCTTCTCTTTTAAAATATCCGCCTGGAATTTTTCCAGCTGCATAATATTTTTCTTGGTAATTTACAGATAATGGAAAGTAATCCATATCAGGATTTACTTTTTTTGCTCCTACTACTGTTGCTAATACGACTGTCTCTCCACATGTTGCGATTATTGCACCGTCTGCCTGTCTTGCTACTTTACCTGTTTCTAAACTTATCTTCTTTCCAGCTACTTCGATTTCCTTCTTATATACTTTAAACATTTCATTTCCATTTCGTTTCGTTCGTTTCGTTCCATTCCGTTCTATCTATCTTGACTTTTATTTTCTTAAATTCAATTTTGACAGTACATTTTTGTAAGAATCCATTTTATTTTTCTTTAGGTATTCTAACAGTTTCTTTCTTCTATTTACCGCTCTCAACAATCCAACAGATGAATGTTTATCCTTTTTGAATTGCTTTATATGTTTAGAGAGAGTTTCAATTTTATCTGTTAACAAAGCGATCTGTATCTCAGAAGATCCAGTATCTTTGTCATGCATTGCTAATTCTTGTGCTTTTTTGTTCATGCCTCTTGCTTCCTATTTATTTGTTTGTTTTATTAAGTTTTCTATTTTTTCCGCATACTCAAAAGATTCATCTTTTCTAAAAAGTAATTTTGGTAAAAATTTCATAACCACTTTTTGTGATAAAATTTTTCTTATTAAAAATGAGTATTCCTTCAGAACATTAATTGTTTCCTCAGCATCTTTTCCTCCTAATGGAAGAACATATGCTTTAGCAATTTTTAAATCTGGACTCATTCTAACTTCAGTAACTGTTATAGTATTTGTTTCTAAATTCGGCACTTTAGCCTCATTTCTTATGAAAATCATGCTTAAAGACTGCTTAATCATCTCTCCTACTCTAAGCTGTCTTTGTGATACTGTTTTTCCTATTCTATCAGCCATTAAATTGATCTTTCTGTAGATGTAACACTAAATGCCTCTATTGTGTCGTTTTTTTGGAAATCCATATAATCTTTAACGGTAATTCCACATTCTTGACCATCACTAACCTGTTTTACTTGGTTTTTTTCTCTAAAAATTGTTGAAACTTTTCCCGTATAAATAATTGCACCATCTCTAATAATTCTTACATCAGAATTACTGTTTATTTCGCCTTCTGTAATTTTTGAACCTGCAACTTTTCCAGCACCTGAAACTTTGAATATCTCGAGAATTTGTGCTGTCCCAGTAATTGTTTCTTGAACATCTGGAGATAATAGTCCAGACATTTTTTGCTTAACATAATCCAACACCTCATAAATTATATTATAAGAAGAAATTTTTATTTTTTCATTTTCAGCAAGTTTTTTAGCCTCTTTGCTTGGTTTAACATTAAAGGCTATGAGGACAGCATTAGATGCTTTAGCCAATGTAACATCAGTTTCGGTTACCATTCCAATATCTGCTAAAATTATTTTTGGCTTAACTTCTTCATGTTTAATTTGAGCAATTGCATTTTTGATAGCCTCTGAAGATCCTTGTACATCAGATTTAATGATTAGATTCAATTCTTCAGAAGACTTATCTGAAAAAGCAGAATCTTGTGTCGCAAAAGTTAATGGGTTCTTTCCATCTTTACTCTCTTGAGCTCTATTTTCACTCAAAGTTTTAGCTTCTTTTTCAGTTTCCAAAACAATAAAATCATCTCCAGCTTTAGCAGCACCATTTATACCTAAAACTTCTACAGGAGTTGACGGTGGAGCTTCGCTAATATTTTGACCTTTATCATTAATAATTGCTCTAACCTTTCCCCATTTTAAACCACTTACAAAAAAGTCACCCTTTTTAAGAGTACCTGTTGTTACAATAATATTTGCAACTGGTCCTCTTCCAACATCTATTTTTGATTCTAATACAATCCCTGTGGCTTTAGATTCATAATCAGTTTTAAGATCTAAAATTTCAGCTTGTAAAATAATAGACTCAACTAACTTATCTAAATTTTGTTTAGTTTTTGTAGAAACTTCAACCATTAAGGTATCTCCAGATAGGTCTTCTGCTATTAACTCATGTTCAAGTAATTGGTTTTTAATTTTCTGTGGATCAGCTTCAGGAAGATCACACTTATTTATAGCAACTACGATTGGAACATTCGCAGCTTTTGCATGTTTTATAGATTCGACTGTTTGTGGCTTTACCCCGTCATCAGCTGCTACAACCAAAACAATCACATCTGTTAATTTTGATCCTCTAGCTCTCATTTCTGTAAAAGCTGCGTGACCTGGAGTATCTATAAAAGTTAATTTATTATTTTGACTTTCAATTTGGTATGCTCCTATATGCTGAGTAATTCCACCAAACTCTCCTGAAACAACATTTGCACTTCTCAAAACATCTAAAACAGAAGTTTTACCATGATCAACATGGCCCATTACCGTAACAATAGGTGGTCTATTTTTTAAATTTTCTACTCTAGTAGCTTTTATTTTTTGAATTATTTCCTCTGCTTTTTCTTCTCTTATTGGATTATGTCCAAATTCCTTAACTAAAAATTCAGCTGTATCAGCAGCTAAAGTTTGATTAATTGTTACAGTCACTCCCATTCCAAATAAATATTTAATTACATTGCTAGACTGCTCCGCCATTCTATTGGCTAACTCTCTAACAGTTATTGCTTCTGGAATATTTATGTCTCTTTTTACTGGTTTTGAATTTTCCTGTGTCTCTTCTTTGGAAGAGTTTTTTATTTCTTTTTGTCGAGCTCTTTTAACTGATGCTAAACTTCTTTCTCTTGCTTCTATTTCATCACTTAATGCTCTGGAAACAGTTAATTTTAATTCTCTTTTTTTTGTTCCACCTTTTAATGTTTTTTTATCTTTTTCACTATCTCCTTTAAGTCTTTTAGTAGCTCTTTGCTCTGCCAATTTCCTTCTTTCAAAATCGCTTGTAATTGGAGGAGATTTTGGTGCAAAAGAAGGTTTTAAAGGTGCACCTCTATTAAATGAAGTAGTAGATTTTGGTTTTCCTGCACCAGGTCTAAAAGATCCAGCTCTATTAGTAAATTTACCACCTTGTTTTTCAATTACTCTAGAATTTTTTCCTTGAGTTTTTGCTATCTCAATATTTCTTATAGATTTCTTTGCAGAGCCGGATATTGTTAATTTTGTTTTTTTCTCCATTGCTCATCTCTCAATCTTTATAAATTATATTTCTAGCAGACATAATAAGTTCATCTGCCTCTTCTTTTGATAGAGCAAAATCCTCTAGATAACCTTGAATTTTAACTCTCTCTCCTTTAACTACATCATAGCCACCAGTAAGTTCATCAGATGCAAGATCTGCAAAATCTTCTAATGTTAATATTTTTTGTTCACCAAGTGTAACCAACATTCCTGGTGTAAGACCTTTAAGGTTAATAAGAACATCTTGTAGACCAAGCTCTTTAATTCTTTCAGATATATCTTCTTGATCTTTTTGATGAAACTCTTTTGCTCTTTCAATTAATGCAATAGCTGTTTCCTCCTCAATTCCTTCTATTTTAGTTAAATTTTCTGGCAAGCTATCTTTAATATCATCAATTGTTGAGAAACCTTCAGCAACTAATAACTGACCTAACGTTTCGTCTAATTCTAAATTTTTAACAAAGTTATCTGTCTTTTCTTTAAACTCTAATTGTCTTCTCTCTGAGTCTTCCGCATCAGTCATAATATTAATTTCATAATTTAACAACTTAGTTGCCAATCTTACATTTTGACCTCTTCGACCAATCGCTTTACTCAGATTTTCTTCAGTTAGGATTACATCAAGTTTTTTTCTTTCTACATCAACATTCACTCTTTGAACTTCTGCAGGCGACAAAGCATTTGATACTAATATTGCAGCATCCTCCGACCAATTCACAATATCAATTTTTTCTCCTTGAAGTTCATTTACAACTGCCTGAACTCTAGAGCCTCTCATACCAACACAAGCTCCTACTGGATCTAAAGATGTATCAACTGCTTTAACACAAATTTTTGCTCTACTTCCAGGATCTCTTGAAGAAGATTTAATTTCGATTAGTCCATCATATATTTCTGGCACTTCTTGAACAAAAAGTTTCTCCATAAATTTTGGGTGAGCTCTAGATAAGAAAATTTGTTGACCTCTTGGCTCTCTTCTTACGTCATAGCAATAAGCTTTTATTCTATCACCAGCTTTAATATTTTCTCTAGGAATTAACTCATTTTTTTGAATGATTGCTTCTGTTCTTCCTAGATCAACAATAACACTTCCAAATTCTAATCTCTTAACAATACCACTTAAAATTGTATCTTTTTTATCAATGAAATCATTAAATTGTCTTTCTCTCTCTGCTTCTCTAACGTTAAAGCTTATAACTTGTTTTGCAGTTTGAGCAGCTATTCTACCAAAATCAAAAGATGGTAATGGTTGAAGAACTTCATCACCGATTGACTTATCTTTATTGTTTTCATTAAGACTTATTGCATCTTCCAATTTTATTTCTGTATTTGCATTTTCAGGATTTTCAGAAATAACAAGTTTTCTGAACAATTCTATGTCTCCATTATCTCTATTGATTGAAACTTTAATTTCATTTTCTTGGCCAAACTTAGATTTAGCTGCTTTAGCTATTCCTGTTTCCATAGAACTAATTATAAGTTCTTTATCTATCGATTTTTCCAAAGCTACTGCTTCAGCAATTCTTAATAATTCTAATTTATCTGCTCTTTTGTTTAACATTTTTTATTTGCTCCAAAAAAAAATGGGCCAGAGCCCATTTTGATAATTCAACAATGTAAAGGCAATATAGTAAAGTTTTTTTTTAATTCAACTGAAACTATTTAGAAAAAACGTTGATTTTATCAGTTTTTTCCCACGAAAATGATCCATCATCTCCTGGAGTTCTACCAAAGTGACCATAGGCTGCTGTTTTTTCATATATAGGTCTATTAAGGTTTAACATCTCTCTAATTCCTCTAGGACTGAGATCAAAATTTTCATCAATCTTTTCAACAACAAATTTGTTTTTATCTAAATCATTATCAAACAAATCAACATAAATTGATAAAGGTTTTGAAACTCCTATTGCATAAGCTAACTGTATCAAACATTTATCTGCTATTTTTGAAGCAACAACATTTTTAGCAATGTATCTTGCTGCATAAGCAGCAGATCTATCTACTTTTGTAGGATCCTTACCTGAAAATGCTCCTCCTCCATGGGGTGCTGCTCCACCATAGGTATCAACAATAATTTTTCTTCCTGTTAAACCACAGTCCCCATCTGGACCACCTATTACAAAATTACCAGTTGGGTTTACATAAAACTCTTCCTCATTAAAGTCTTTAAGAAATTTTTCTGGAATTGATTTTAACATATACGGTCTTAATAAATCTCTTACCTGGGCTTGATTAACATCGGATGAATGTTGAGATGATATAACAACAGACTTTACTTTAGTTGGTTTACCATCAACATATTCGAATGTAACTTGGCTTTTTGAGTCAGGTTCAATATTTTTTAATTTACCAGATTTTCTATCCTCGGCCATAAGTCTTAAAATTTTATGCGAATAATGAATTGGTGCAGGCATAAACACATCTGTTTCATTACATGCATAACCAAACATTATACCTTGGTCTCCGGCACCCTCATCTTTATTTCCGGACGAGTCCACACCCATTGCAATATCAGCGGATTGAGAATGCAAATGACTTTCTATTTTTGTTGCTTCTTTCCAAGTAAATCCTTCCTGATCATATCCAATATCTTTTATACAATTCCTTACTTTTTCAATTAAATCATCTTTTTTAATTTCAGGACCTCTTACTTCACCTGCAAGCACAACTTTATTTGTTGTCGTTAAAGTTTCACAAGCAACTCTTGAATAAGGATCTCCAGAAATGTAACTATCAACAACCATATCAGAAATTCTATCTGATACTTTATCAGGATGTCCTTCTGAAACTGACTCACTTGTAAATAGGAAATTTTTAATATTACTCATTATTCACTCTATTAAATGAAAATATTAAAAAAATATACAATAAAATTATTAGGCCAAAAATTTTATTCCCATATTTAGAAAAGATTGTTGGTTGAATTTTTCTCATTTTAGTAAAATCAATATATCCAACCTCCTTAAAATTAATTTTTTCCTCAACAATACCAATGGGATTTACTACAGCAGCTATTCCATTATTTGCTGATCTAATTACATATTTTCCACTCTCAATAGCTCGAAATATACTGTGGACAAAGTGTTGTTCTGGTCCTATTGATTGACCAAACCATCCATCCTCTGAGATATTTACTATTATATCAAATTCATCATTTTCATATAATTTCCCAGAATAAATTATCTCATAACAAATTAATGGTAAAAATTTTATGGAAAAACTATTTTGATTTAACTCTATAATCTCCCTTTTTTGACCTTTGGAGTAAGACTGATAATTGTTAGTTAAAGATCTGAAACCTATTTTTTTTAATAAACCTTCCATAGGTAAAAATTCACCAAATGGTACAAGATTTATTTTATTATAATAATTTAATAAATTAAGATTATGATCATAAACAGATAAAGAATTGTAATACTTAATTTGATTATTAACTTTTGATTTATTGTTGATTCCTAGGATGAGTAAATGATTTTCGTTAAAACTTTCATTGAATAAATAATCATAACTTTGAATTTGATCCTGAGAAATTCCAGGCAATATACCCTCTGGCCAAATGAAAATTGTTTTCTCTTTCTTATTTGGTGAACTAATATTTATAAGATCCTCTATAGTTGATAAAGGCCCCTCTCCTGAATAAAACCTATCTAAAGAAATATCAGTACCAACTAATCTTATTTTATAATCAAGTTTTTCAACATCACTATTGTAAAAATCCTGCTTATTTGAATATCCAAAGAAATAAAATAATAAAAATATTAAAGGTAAAATTAAGCAAAAAATTAAATCTTTTTTGTCATTACGTAAAATGAAGAGTGCAGGACTTAGAAACAAAGTTATACAAAATAAGTTGAAAGAATATGTGCCTATTAAAGATGTTATGCTTAGAATTTCTAAATGTTTTGAAAAACTATATGCAATTAAGTTCCAAGGAAAACCTGATAAAATTGAACCTCTAATAAATTCTAGAAAACCAAAGATTACAGAAAATAATAAAATTGAACTCAAAGTTTTATTTGGTTTAAAGAAAATAAACAAATAACAAACAAAACCGTAAAATAACGCAATAAAAGAAGGAACTAAAATTAGAGCAAATGGAATTAAAAATTTAAAGTTTTCATCAAATGTTAATGAAATAGAGATCCAATATATATTTGTTAGAAAATATCCAAATCCAAATAACCACCCATAAAAAAAAAATGATTTATGTTTGCTCTCTTTTTTTTTAATCAGAAAAATAAAGAATAAGCTAAAGGATAGAAAATTAATTATTAACAAATTGAAGGGTGGTAAACTTAATGAAGTTACTGCTCCAAGAAACAATAAATAAACTATATCAATATATAAATTTTTTTTCAATTTACTTAATTTTTGAGATAACTGATTTAAATATTTTTTCTTCTTCTTTTAACATTTTTAAATAATCTTTATTTTTTACATGATCAAATCCTAACAAGTGTAAAAAACCATGAATAAACGTTTTAATTATTTTTTCTTTAAATTGTTTATCTGTTTGTGATTTTGGTTTATTCATAAAATTAAAACTAATAATTATATCTCCTAAGTAAGTTTGCTTTGATATTTTTAATATTTTGCTAGATGGGAAAGATAAAATATCAGTAGATTTATTTTTATTTCTAAATTTTTTATTTAAAATTTTAATTTTTTTATTGTTTGAAAGAAGTAAAGATAAACTTATTTTTTTATTAAAAAATTTATATTTTTTTGGAAAAGAATTACAAATATTTTTAAAAAAAAAATCTTTTTTATTAAGTTTTTTAGACCAAGCCTTCTCTTCTGAGAAGACGTTTAAATTAATCATTTTTAGAGTAGGCTTTTACAATTTTAGAAACCAGTGGATGTCTAACTACATCTGAATGATCAAAGTCTACAACTGAAATTTCATTTAGATGCCCCAATAATTCTTTAGATCTAACTAATCCTGACATACTTTTGTTGGGAAGATCTATCTGAGTAGGATCTCCATTGACTACAATTTTTGAATTTTCACCGATCCTTGTTAAAAACATTTTTATTTGTGTATCTGTTGCATTTTGCGCTTCATCTAATATAGCAAAAGAATTTTTGAGTGTTCTGCCTCTCATAAATGCCAGAGGAGCGATTTCGATATCGCCAATTTCAATCATTCTTTGTATTTTTTCAAAATCAAATAGGTCGTACAAAGAGTCATATAAAGGTCTTAAATATGGATCTACTTTTTCTTTCATATCTCCGGGTAAAAAGCCAAGTCTCTCTCCTGCTTCAACAGCAGGCCTAGATAGAATAATTCTTTCTATTTTTTTTTCTAACAACATAGTCAAACCAACTGCTACAGCTAAAAAAGTTTTTCCTGTTCCAGCTGGTCCTGCTGAGATTACAATATCACTTTGTCTTAGAGCTCTGACATAGCTTTTTTGTTTTTCGGATCTCGGAATAATTGATTTTTTTGGTGTTTTTATAATGTCTGTTACATTATTATTTTTAACCTTCTCTTTAATCATAAATTGATCAACTGATGATATAAGATCTTTATTTTCGATTGAACCATTATTTATAAATTGCTTAGTTAAAAATTGAATTGCATTTTTTATTAATTCATTTTTTTGTGGGTCTGATTTTATCATTATTGAATTTCCCCTAGAATACAAACTAGAGTTAGTCATCTTTTCTAATTCTTTTAAATTTTTATTAAATTCTCCGGCAACACCCATGAGTAATTCATTGTTATGAAATATTACACTTAATGAATTGTTATCTGAGTAAACAAATTTTAGGGTGGTATCGATTTTTTTTTTAATTGTATTATTCAAAGATTATGCCACCTTTTGATCTGGGTTGCTTAACAATTCTCCAAACAATGTAGTTCTATTACTATTTGTAATTTTTACTTTCACAATTTTTCCAATATGTTCTCTTTTACCATTAAAAATTACTGATGTCATATATTCAGTTCTGCCAAAAGCTTTGGATTTATCTTCAGTTAAATTTTCAACCAACACATCAATTGTTCTATATTCTAATTTTTTGTTCATTTGGGTTTGATTTTCAGATAATAAATTTTGAATAAATTCTAACCTCTTCATTGAAGTTTTTTTATCAATTAAATCTAAACCTTCTGCCTTTGTTCCAGGCCTTGGACTAAAAATAAATGAGTAAGAATTTATAAAATTAACTTTTTTAATTAAATCGACTGTACTTTGGAAATCTTCATCAGTTTCACCAGGATAACCAATAATAAAATCACTAGAAAATTCAATTGATTGATTAATTTTTTTCAATTCGTAATAAACTTTTAAATAATGATCTATTTTATGTTTTCTATTCATCAACTTTAAAATCCTATCGGATCCACTCTGAACTGGAAGATGGACTAAAGGCATTAACTTTTTAGAGACTTTATATGCTTCCATTAAATCATCAGTCATATCTTTTGGATGCGAAGTTGTGTATCTAATTCTTTTTACATCTTTAATTTTTTCAATTTCTAAAATCAAATCAGATAGTCTTTTACTATTATCATTGTAAGCATTTACATTTTGTCCCAAAAGTATGATTTCTTTTGCTCCATTATCTGACAAATAATTTGCCTCCTCAATTATTTGATTGAATGGTCTAGAATATTCTGGTCCACGAGTATATGGAACCACACAAAAATGACAAAACTTATCACATCCTTCTTGAATAGTTAAAAAAGACGAAACCTTACCTGCTTCATTCTTTATTTTGCTAAAATATTTGAATTTTGAAACAGCATCAAAATCTGTTTGTTCAATTTTTTTTCTTTTTTCAATATGATCGAGAATTGTTTCGTTAATCTTATGATAGGCTTGAGGGCCAATTACTAAATCTATATAAGGCTCACGTTTAAGCATCTCTTGGTTTTCTGCTTGTGCAACACACCCTGCAATTATTACTAATGGTTTTTTTTTGGCTCTAAAGCTTTTTTTAACTCTTCCTATTTCAGAATAAACTTTTTCTTTTGCTTTATCTCTGATGTGACAAGTGTTCAATAAATAACAGTCAGCTTCTTCTAGGTTTTCACTTTTTTGATAACCAATTTTCTTTACTGAATCAAAAATTCTATTTGAATCATATTCATTCATTTGGCAACCAAACGTTTTAATGAAAATTTTTTGCATTTTAATTTAGGATTTTTTTTTTATCCCATAAAGTTCAAGCTTATGGTCAACTAAAGTGTACCCATATTTGTCTGCTACTTTTTTTTGAAGTTTTTCGATTTCTTCATCAACAAATTCTATTATTTCACCTGACTTCACATCTATTAAATGGTCATGATGTCCTTCGTTTAGCTCTTCATATCTAGCTTTTCCACCTTTAAACTCATGCTTTGTAAGTATTCCAGACTCTTCAAATAATTTTACTGTTCTGTAGACGGTAGCAATACTTATTTTATTATCTATCTTTGAAACTCTATTGTAAAGTTCATCAACATCAGGATGATCAGTAGACTGGGACATGACCTGAGCAATTATTTTTCTCTGATCTGTTAATTTCACACCTTTCGCTAAACATTTTTGTTCAATTGTTTCAGACATAATTTAATTTTAACTTATATAAATAGGGTTAATCAAATTTTTTTTAATTTTAAATTTATCGCACAAATAAGGAATATTTTCATATTTTACATCTTTTTCACCTTTAAAATCCTCTAAGCTGTAGCAATAATAATCAATATTTTTTGCTAATTTTAGAGCCTTTACAACAGAAATAGAATTTCTAATCCCTGCAAAACTTCCAGGACCTCTGTTAATGTATATTTTGTTAATATCCTTCAATTTAAATTTATTTAATTCTAAAAATTCTTTTAATATCAAAGTTAATTTTTCATAATTTATTTTAGTATTCTCATGAGTAATATTGTAAATATGACCATTAGCTATGATTATTAAAAAAATTTTATCTCCAGCTACATCAATTATAAGTTTATTCATTTTATCATTGTTTTTTAGTTTTAGTTCTAAATCAGATGAAAATAATATCAAATTTTATTCAGAAGATAATGGGATTTTATCAATAATGTATCATCGTTTTAACGAATATAAATACCCGTCAACTAATATCGATATGGAGGTATTTAAGAAACACTTAGAAATTGTTAAAAATTCTAAATATAATTTTATTAGTCCTAATGAATTTGATTCAAAATTTAAAACTTCAAAATCAGAAAAAGAAATTTTGATAACAATTGATGATGCATTTGAATCATTTTACAATGAAGCTTGGCCACATTTGAGAGATAACAAAATTCCATTTATACTTTTTGTTTCAACAGAACCAGTGGGAAACAAAGGTTACATGACCTGGGATCAGATTAGAGAAATTGATGCAGTAGACTTTTCTTTAATTGGACATCATTCACATAGCCACGAATACCTAATAGAAGAAACTCAAGAAAATTTTATTTTAGACATTGAAACCGCAAACAAAATTTTTAAACAGGAGCTCAATTATGTTCCTGATCTATTCTCTTATCCATTTGGCGAATATTCTAAATTTATGAGAGATTATATTTCTCAAAACTTTAAATACGCATTTGGTCAACATTCTGGGGTTATTGATCTTAATAAAAATAAATTTGAATTGCCGAGATTTCCAATAAATGAAAAATATGGAGAGCTTAAAAGATTTAAATCTATAATTAATTACTATCCTTTGGAATATAAAAGTTTATCTCCGAGTGAAAAACAACTTACAATAAATGATAATCCACCAAATTTTAAAGTTGAATTTTTTAAAGAACAAAAAAATTTAAATAATATTACTTGTTATTCCAACGAAGGAGATAGGTGGGATAAATCTAAAACTAATATTTCTAATCAAATCTTAACTATTGAATTTAGAGAACCTTTTAAACCTAGAAGAGGTAGGGTAAACTGCTCTTTAAACGATAATGGTAAATGGAGATGGTTTGGAGTTCAATTTCCTATAAAGAAAAATTAAATCAAACTCTCTAAATCCTTACTAGATGGCAATAATCTTGCTTCATCAAAATCTTTTAATTTATTTTGATTAATTATTTTTTGTAATACTTCAATGTACTGACTTCCAGTTTCTGCATATTTATCTAAATGTTTAGATAAAATTAAACTATCAAGTGGTTTATCAGCACTTCTCAATTCACTTCTAGCTTTTCTTAGATTTATGTAGGATTTATGAGTATTTAAATTCCTTAAGTATGCTCTCACAGATAATTGTAAACTATTAAATTTCATTACTTTATGAGTCTCACCTTTCTCAGCCTCTTTAGGTTTTAAACCTTCACCTGACCATGTCCATTGACCAAATAAAGCATTTCCTTTTCTAGCAAATCTTGAAGTTCCCCAACCTGTTTCTTTTGCTGCTTGTGCAATTGCTAACGAAGCTGGAATTTCATCCATTCTGACCTTTAAAGATGAAAAGTCGTTTTGCCTAACACCATATTGCTTAAATTTTTTCTCAAGCCATTTTTTTTCTATCTCAGTATTGCTACTTTTATTTAAAATCGTAAAAAGTCTTTTTCTATCTATTCTAATTTTAGTGTTTTCTTTAACAATCAATGGGAGAATTATTTTTATAAACATCTCCTTTTTTTTCTTTGAGCTTGAAATATTATTTATTTCGTTTGGAAGAAGTCCTATATCGATAGGTTTAACCAGCTTATTTTCTCTCACATCTTTTAAGTTGTAATTTACTTCCTTAAATAATGAATTAATTTCTGAGATTGTATACCTTACTAAATTAATTTCTGAATTATTTTCCTCTAAAATATCATAAAGTAAATCCATCTCATCTACTTCACCTGTGATATCTTCTTCTATTAAATTGTTTGTATTGAGTTTTTTTAATAAAAGATGTTTAGAATTGTTAGTAAATTCTTTGTTATTAAAATTTTTTTCAGCAAAATTAATAAACATAGGATTTACATAAAAAAATGAAATTAAAAAAATTCCACTTAATATGAATCTAGAAATAGAATTTATACTTTTATTTTTGCTAAATTGGAATTTAATTAAATTTTTTTTCATAAACTTTTATATTGCAACAACTTCTTTCACTTCTGGAAGATAGTGACATAGAAGATTTTGCACTCCTTGCTTTAAAGTCATTGTCGAACTTGGGCAGCCTGAACAACTCCCTTGTAGTTGTACTTTTACTATTCCGTCTTTAAATTCTTTAAATTTTATATCTCCACCATCTTTCGCAACTGCAGGTCTTATTTTTTGATCTAAAATTTTTACAATTTTTTCCTCAATTTCACTTAGATTATTATTTTTTTCTTCTTCATTTTCATCAATAACGTATTCTTTACCATCTAAATAAAAATCGTTTATTAATGAAATAACAATATGTTTAATTTCGTCCCACTTAATTTGGTCATTTTTGTTTACTGAAATAAAATCCTGTCCTAAAAAAATTCCTTCAACCCCATTAACTGATAATATATTTCTGACCAAATCATTATTTATTTGATCCTTATTTGTGATTTCATAAGGACCACTATTTGATACTTTCTTCCCAGGGAGAAATTTCAAAGAATTAGGATTTGGTGTTATTTCAGTTTGTACGAACATGTTCTAAATATATATAGAGCTTATTTCGAAAATTTAAACTTGATATTTAAATTATATTAAAATCCGATTATTTCTTTAATTCTATCTATCTTTTTTGATGCAATTGAGTTTGCTTTTTCAACTCCTTCTAGAAGGATTTTGTCTAAATAAGATTGATCATTTAAAAGTTTTTTTATTTCCAGAGAAATAGGTTCAATCTTTTTAACCAATAAATCCGAAAGTTGATTTTTAAATTCAGAAAAATTTTTACCTGAAAAATTTTCGACTGTATTTTGTAAAGTTGAATTATTAAAGCTTGAGTATATTCCAAGAAGGTTTCTTGCTTCTAACCTCTCATTTAATTCTTCAACACTACTTGGCATAGGTAACGGATCAGTTTTTGCTTTTTTTATTTTATTTACAATTGTATCTCTATCATCTGTTAGATTAATTCTACTTAAATCTGATAATTCAGATTTACTCATCTTTTTTGATCCATCTTTTAAACTCATTATTCTAGAAAATTCTTTTTGAATTAAAGGTTCAGGTACTTGCAAAAAGTTGTCTTGATCAAAATCGTTATTAAACTTGTGAGCAATATCTCTACATAGCTCAAGATGTTGTTTTTGATCATCACCAACAGGAACATGAGTTGCGTCGTATAAAAGAATATCTGCTGCCATTAAAACAGGATATGAGTACAGTCCAACGCTTGCCTTTTCTTTATCTTTACCTGCTTTTTCTTTGAATTGCGTCATTCTATTTAACCAACCCATTCGAGCTACACAGCTCAAAATCCAAGCTCCCTCAGAATGAGCTGCTACACCAGATTGATTAAAAATAATGCTTTTTTTAGGATCAATTCCACTTGCTATAAAAGTAGCAACAGTCTCTCGAATATTATTTTTTAACTCTTTTGGAGCTTGTTTGACTGTAATAGCGTGGAGATCGACTACACAGAATATACAATCATTCTCAACGTCATTATTAAGGTCTACAAAATTTTTAATTGCACCTAAATAATTGCCCAAGTGAAGATTACCAGTTGGTTGAACACCAGAAAATATTTTTTTACCCATATCTTTAATATTTTAATTTAATATCACTAATTTTAAAAGCTTTGATCAAATAACTAATAAATATGTAAAAGAATAGTGCAAATAATACACTTAAGATTAAATAAATTGATTTAAAGCTATTATAAAATGAAAGTTGATTTTCAAAAAAGTTTAATAAAAAGTTAAAAAATAATCCCATTAAAATTGATGCAAAAATTATTTTGAAGAAATTTAAAATAAAATTATTTTTAAAATAAAACAAATTTTTATTTTTCAAATATATAAAAAGTACTACAGCGTTGAACCAAGATGAAATTGAAGTTGCAATGGGAATTATAATAAATCCTATTTTGTTAAAATAATAAATACTAATCAAAATATTTAAAAGAACCGAAATAAAAGAAATATAAAATGGTATTTTTGTATTATGATTAGCAAATAAAAAACTTGAAAAAACTTTTATCAAAGCGAAAGCGGGCAAACCTAAAGCAAAATAAAATAAAGCAAGACTTGTGTTATCAACAGATTCTTTGTTAAAATTACCATAACCAAATAAGGCTGAAATTATTTTTTCTGAACCAATCACTAAAGCTATTGTTGCTGGAATACTTAAAAATAAACTTAACTCTAAAGCTTTATTTTGAATAAGAGAAATTTTTTCTTTGTTTCTAGAATCTACAAACCTTGAAAGTTGTGGAAGAATGACAATACCGATAGCAATGCCGGCTATCGCTAGGTTGATTTGATAAATTCTATCTGCATAATAAAGATATGATACTGCACTAGCTTGAAACGAGGCAATAATTGTTCCAACCAAAATATTAATTTGAGTTACGCCAGATGAAAAAATACTCGGTAAAAGTTTTTTAAAAAAAAACTTTACTTTTTCATCAGCTCCTAAATTAAAATTAAATTTTAATAAAAAAAATTTTTTAACAAAATGATATAAAAAAATTAATTGTAAAAAT
Organism: uncultured Pelagibacteraceae bacterium; assembly: GCA_902560805.1. Taxonomy (GTDB): domain Bacteria; phylum Pseudomonadota; class Alphaproteobacteria; order Pelagibacterales; family Pelagibacteraceae; genus Pelagibacter. Next base: position 181,474 of record CACENW010000002.1, read on the forward strand.
CCTGCAAAAGATACACCATAAGATAAATAGTATACAAGCTCATCTCCTAATGCTTTAGAAAAAAATAAAACAATTATTAAAATAATATTTAAAAGAATTGGTGCTGCTGAAGCTGCGGCAAATTTATTATGAGAATTTAATATTGCAGAAAAAAAAGATGCCAAACTAACAAATATTAAAAAAGGGAAAGTGATCCTTGTTAGACTAATAGCTAAATCCATTTTTTCTAGATCATCTACAAAACCTGGAGCAATAATTGATACAAATCCGGGCATAAAGATTTGAACAACTATTGTTAAAATTAAGAGACCTAAAAATAAAAGATTAAAAATATTATTTGCAAATTTATTTGCAGATTTTTCTCCTTTATTCATTTCAGATGTATAGCTAGGTACAAAGGCTGCATTGAAAGTTCCTTCTGAAAATAATCTTCTGAATGTATTTGGAATTCTAAATGCTACAAAAAAAGCATCAGCCAACAAACCTGTTCCAAGAAATATTGCTATTAAAATGTCTCTTATATATCCAAGCAATCTGCTAATGATGGTATAAAAGCCAAATGTGCCTGTTGACTTAATTAAGTTCATAAATCATATTAGTCTTAATTTTACCCTAATTGTATACTTATTATAAGAATATATAGATCAAATATTCCAAATAATAAAAAATATAGAATAGATAAAATTTATATTCAGTTTAATAAAAATGAAAAAGACAAAGATTGATCATTATACAGATAAAGAAGCTTTAGATTTTCATAAAGATAAAAAACCTGGAAAGATCGAAATAATTTCTTCAAAGAACATGACTACTAAAAGAGACCTAGCGCTTGCTTATTCTCCTGGAGTTGCTGCCCCAGTTAAAAAAATAAGTGAGGATCCAGAAGCAGCCTATGATTATACGAGTAAAGGAAATTTAGTAGCAGTAATTAGTAATGGTTCTGCAATTTTAGGATTGGGCAACTTGGGAGCATTAGCATCTAAACCAGTAATGGAAGGAAAAGCAGTTCTATTTAAAAGGTTTGCAGATATAGATTCAATTGATTTGGAAATAGATTGTAAAGATGCTGAAGAAATTATCAATTCAATTAAAAACTTTGCTCCAAGTTTTGGAGGAATAAATTTAGAAGATATAGCTGCACCAGATTGTTTTATCATAGAGCAAAAACTAAAAGAAATTCTAGATATACCAGTATTTCATGATGATCAACATGGAACAGCAATTATTACTACAGCTGCTTTATTGAATGCGCTCGATATAAATGGGAAATCAATTCAAGATATAAAAGTCATTGTTAATGGTGCTGGTGCATCTGCTCAGGCATGTACAGAGTTATTCATTAACTCAGGTGTTAAATCTGAAAATATAATAATGCTAGATCGCAAAGGTGTGATTTTTAAAGGAAGAACGAAGGGTATTGATCAATGGAAATCAAGATTTGCAATTAATACGAATTTGAGAACTTTGAGCGATGCAATTAAAGGGGCCGATGTTTTCTTAGGATTATCTTCAAAAGGTGTTTTAAAAAAAGATATGGTTGAAAGCATGTCTAAAAATCCAATTATATTTGCATGTGCAAATCCTGATCCAGAAATTACACCAGAAGAAATAAATGAAGTAAGAAATGATGCAATTATTGCAACTGGAAGATCAGATTATCCTAATCAGGTAAACAATTTAATTGGATTTCCTTACATATTCAGAGGTGCACTTGATGTAAGATCAAAAACAATTAATGAAGAAATGAAAGTTGCTGCTGCTGAAGCTATAGCCAAACTTGCTAGAGAAGATGTACCAGATGAAGTTGTGGCAGCCATGGGTGGTGAAAGACCTCATTATGGAAAAGATTACATAATCCCATCAACTTTTGATCCAAGATTAATCAGTGTAATTCCAGCAGCAGTAGCTAAAGCTGCTATAGAAAGTGGAGTTGCTAGAAAAAAAATTGACAATTTTGAAAGCTACAAAGAACAACTTAAACAAAGGCTAGATCCTACAGTTACAATTATGCAAGGTATAAACTCTTTTATTAAAAAAAATCAAAAAAGAATTGTTTTTGCTGATGGTGAAGATGAAAATACTTTAAAAGCTGCAATAGCATTTAAAAATTCAAAACTTGGTATTCCAATTTTAGTTGGTAAAGAAAGTAAAATCAAAGAACAGATTAAAAATATTGGTTACAGTGAAAATTTTGATATTGAGATTACTAATTCAAAAGACGAGGAAAAAAGAAAAAAATACGTAAATCATCTATTCAAAAAACTTCAAAGAGAGCAAGGTTTATTAGAACGTGATTGTGATAGAATGGTCAGAAACGATAGGGTTGTTTGGGCTACGAGCATGGTTGCTTGTGGAGACGCAGATGGTGCTGTTACTGGAAATACTAGACGCTTTGGAGCATCTCTTGAAAAAATAAAACAAGTAGTTGATGTAAGAAAAGGTGAAATCATGTTTGGACTAAATATGGTCGTTAACAAAGGAAAAACAATTTTTATTGCAGATACAAGTGTTCATGAATACCCAACATCTGAAGAGATGGCTGAAATTGCAATTTCAGCTGCAAGAGTAGTTAGACTTTTTGGAATTGATCCAAAAATTGCATTTGTTTCACACTCTACATTTGGACAACCTTTGACAAGTAGAACAAAACACATTCGTTTGGCAGTAGATATTTTAAAAGACAAACAAGTTAATTTTGAATTTGATGGTGATATGCAGCCAGATGTTGCTTTAAATTCTGATTATGAAGAACTTTATCCTTTCGCAAAAATAGTGGGTAAAGCCAATATTTTGATAATGCCAGGACAACACAGTGCTGCAATATCTTATAAATTAATGAAAACTTTTGGTGATACAAAAGTTATAGGTCCTTTATTAATTGGGCTTGGATTGCCAATTGAGATTGCTCCGCTTAGATCTTCAACATCTGAAATTATTAATTTAGCCTCAATAGCAGCTTATTCATCACAGGTTATTGAATATAAAAGTTGATTAATTTTTTTGAATTCTCAAATCCTCAAGTAATAAAATACTTGCAACAACATCTTCGACATCTAGAATTTCTTTAGCTTCGCTAATAACCATTTCTTTTTCTTCATCAGTCAAAGCTATTCCATAAACATAAATTTTCTTTTTATAGGTATCTATTTGATAATTTGTTGCTTTAATATTTTTGTTTACTATCAAGGCTGTTCTTAATTGAGAAGTGATAAGTATATCTTTAGCTGATTGCTTAAAGTTAAATTCTTCTTTTATTTTAATATCATTTCTTACAGATCTTGTGCCTTTAGTTTCCCAAGCAATTTTAGTAATTTTTAATTTTTCCTCCGGTTCATCTACTTTTCCAGTTATAAAAATTCGTCCATCTAAAACTTTTGTCTTCACCTTTAGAAAGTGTTTTTTATCCAAAGCAAGTATTTTAGTAGAAATAGTTTTTTGCATAATAGAATCATCTATTTGAGTTCCAACAGTTCTTGGATCCATTGCAACTGATACACCAGTTCCGAATAAACCAGATGAACCAACTCCTGCCGCACAACCACTCAAGATAACTGATAAAAAAATAACTATTAAATTTTTAATTTTCATTTTTTAGTTTTAAGCAAAAATTATAAACTAGTTTTTTTGGAACATTTCTCTCACTACTAATTAAATCTGTAATTTCTTTTGTACTTAATTTGTTAATCATTTTTTTAATCAGATTAATATCTGATTCACTTAGCTTTTGTGAAGTATTTTCTTCTTTTTTTTCAGAAATTACTATTGTTAATTCGCCTTTTAATTCATTATTAAATAATTCTAATTCATCAATATTTTTTCTAATATATTCCTCATATAGTTTAGATATCTCCTTACAAAACACTACTTTTCTTCCAGCAAAAAATTTTTTAAATCCTGGAATAATTTTATTTATTTTTTTTGATGATGAGAAGAAAACTAAACTGTGATTAAAATTTGAAAGTTTTTTCAATTGATCTTCAATTTGATTTTTTTTTTCTGGTAAAAAACCGTAAAATAAAAATTTATCAGAAAATCCACTTGCAGCTACAGCAGTTGTAACTGCTGATGGTCCAGGTATTGAAAATATATTAAGATTATTTTTGATACATTCATTTACTAAAATTAATCCTGGATCAGAGATACTTGGAGTTCCTGCATCGGATATAAGTGAAATTAATTTACCAGATTTTAAATATTCAATTATCTTTAAAGTATTTTTTTTTTCATTAAATTTATGATTTGAAATCAATTTTGATTTAATTTGATATTTGTCTAATAAATTTTTAGACACACGTGTATCCTCACAAAGTATATAATCTGATTTTTCCAGAACCTCTAATGATCTAAATGATATATCTTTTAAATTACCTATTGGTGTTGCTACTAAATAAAGCCCATTTTTATAATCATTTGATTTAAATTGTGGTTTTGTGATCATAATTCAGCTTAAAAATTATATAATAACATCAAAATGAAAAAGATTATCAAAATTATTTCTATTTCTTTACTTCTATTGTTCTTAAACTTCTTAAATTTAGTTAATGCCAATGAAAAAATAAAAATTGGACTATTGGTTCCTATGACTGGAGAAAATAAAGATCTGGGGTCATCTATTATTAAGGCTGTAAGTTTAGCTGTCAAAGATATTAATAATAATTTAATTGAAATTTACCCAAAAGATACTGCAACAAGAGCTAACCAAACTCTTAGGTCTGCTTTTGAATTAAAACAAATGGGAATAAAAATTGTTATCGGACCAATATTTCATGAAAGTTTAACTTATTTAGATGAGATGAAAGATTTAACTTTTTTATCATTAACAAATAAAACTTTAGATTTACCTGAAAATGTAATTTCTGCTGGAATAAATTCCACTTCACAGTTTAATACTATAAAAAAATTTTTAGATAATAATAATTTAAAAAAAACCCTTTTTTTAACTCCAATCCAAAATTTTGAGTTTGAAGTTAAGGATGGTTTAAGAAACTCTAAAATAAAAGTTTTTAAAAATTTTGAATACAATACTGAACCAACTAAACTTACAAAACAAATTGAGGAAATAACTAAATACAAAATTAGGAAACAAAATTTAACAGATGAAATAAGAAGAATTCAAAATTCAAATGAAGCTAACAAAGAAAGAAAAATAAAAAACTTAGAAAAAAAATATACACTTGGAAATGTTAATTTTGATGCAGTTGTTATATCTGATTTTGATGAAAGTCTTAAAAGTGTTGCAACATCTTTAATTTACACGGATGTTTCTCCTAAAAATAAATATTTTATAACTCTTAACCAATGGTTTGACGAGAGCTTAATAGAAGAAACAAATATTCAACCAATTTATTATCCTTCAATAAACAAAGAAAATTTTGATAATTATAAAATTAAATATTTTAATGCTTTTAATAAAAATCCATCACATCTCTCATTATTGAGTTATGATTTGGTTGGTTTGATATATTATCTCTCCTTAAAATCAAACCTCTCGAAATTGAACAAGGTATTAGAGAAGAAAAATTCATTTAAAGGAAAAATAGGGATTTTTGATATTAAAGATAACAAAATCAATCACAGATTAAATTTTTATAAAATAGAAAATAAAAAACTTATAGAAATTTTTTAATCTTTTTAAAAGCTTGATAACGATGGTCCATTTTATATTTTTTAGATGGTTTCATTTCGCCAAATGTTTTAGATTTTTTTAGTGGGATAAAAATTGGATCATAACCAAATCCATTTTTCCCCTTTGGCTCATTTGATATTCGACCTTCAACTTTGCCTAATACACAAACAATTTTTTTATTTAAATACGAGATTGATAGAGCGCAAACAAATCTTGCTTTAATTTTTTTATTTTTCCAGTTCTTATCTTTTTTATCTAGCTCTTTATATACTTTTTTAATAGCTTTATTAAAATCCCCAGATTTTCCTGCCCATCGTGCAGAATAAATTCCAGGTCTTTTATCTAAATGATCTATCTCCAAACCAGAGTCATCAGCCAAACATATCAGACCGGTCTTTCTAGAAAAATATTTTGATTTTATTAAAGAATTTTCTTGAAAAGTTTTTCCATTTTCAGCAGGACTTTTAAGTTTAAAGTTAGAAGTAGAGTAAATTTTGATATAATTTGGTAATAAACTCTTAATTTCTCTTAATTTACCCTTGTTGTTAGTACCTATAAGTAATTGTTTAATTTTTTGCTTAGACATCTAGAAATAATTAAATTCCTTACCATATAAGAGCCTATGGAAAAAGAAGAAAACCAAAACAATACTCAAACAGACGAGAAACAGAATTTAGAAGACGAAACAGAAAAGCTTAAGGAAAACTCAGCAGGTGATAATAAACAAGAAATACCTGAAGAAACCAAAGAAGAGATTAAAGAACCAACTCCAGAAGAAAAAATTTCTGAACTAGAAGATAAACTGGCAAGAACTTTTGCTGAAATGGAAAATCAAAGAAGAAGGTTTGAAAAAGAAAAAGAGGATGCCTTTGAGTACGGAGGTTTTAGTTTTGCGAAAGAAGCATTAAATTTAGTTGATAACTTAGATCGTTCTAGACATGTTTTAGAAAGCGATGATAGCTTAAAAGAAACAGAGGCGCTAAAAAAAGCACTGGAACATTTAGATATAATAAAAAAAGACTTAATTTCTATTTTTGAAAAAAATAATATTAAACCAATTGATTGCCTTAACAAAAAACTAGATCCTAACTTTCATCAAGCAATGATGGAAATAGAGGATGATACCAAGGAACCTGGAACAATCATCCAGGAAGTCCAAAAAGGATTTACAATTAAAGATAGGCTTCTAAGACCATCTTTGGTTGGAGTCTCAAAAAAAGTTACTAAAAAAGAGGAGAAAACTGAACAAAATCAAGAAAATTCAGGAGATAAATAATAATGAGATCAACTTGTAGTTTCAAATTTAAACCCTATATGACGAAAGAGAGACATTAAAGTTATGAGCAAAATAATTGGAATAGACTTAGGAACAACCAACTCTTGTGTTGCAGTAATGGAAGGAACACAAGCTAAAGTTTTAGAAAATGCAGAGGGAGCAAGAACAACTCCTTCAGTAGTTGCATTCACTGATGAAAATGAAAAATTAATAGGTCAACCCGCTAAAAGACAAGCGGTAACAAATCCTGAAAATACAATTTTTGCAGTTAAAAGATTAATTGGAAGAAATTTTGATGATCCAACAGTAAAAAAAGATGTCGAGGCTGCACCATTTAAAATAATTAACTCTGAAAAAGGTGATGCTTGGATTGAAGCAAAAGGAGAAAAATATTCACCCTCGCAAATCTCTGCTTTCATTTTACAAAAAATGAAAGAGACAGCAGAAAAATATTTAGGATCAGAAGTAACAAAAGCAGTAATAACAGTACCAGCTTATTTTAACGATGCACAAAGACAAGCAACAAAAGATGCAGGTAAAATTGCAGGACTTGAAGTCTTAAGAATTATAAATGAACCAACTGCTGCATCGCTTGCATATGGTTTAGATAAAAAACAAAACAAAAAAATTGCTGTTTACGATCTAGGTGGTGGAACATTTGATGTTTCAATACTCGAGTTAGGTGATGGTGTATTTGAAGTTAAATCAACTAATGGTGATACTTTTTTAGGTGGTGAAGATTTTGATAATGCTATCGTTGATTATTTAGTTTCTGAATTTAAAAAAGATAATGGTATTGACCTTAAATCAGATAAACTTGCTTTACAGAGATTAAAAGAGGCAGCTGAAAAAGCAAAAATAGAATTATCATCTGCAGAACAAACAGATATTAATTTACCATTTATAACTGCAGATAAAACTGGTCCAAAACACATCAATTTAAAGATGACTAGAGCAAAACTTGAGGCTTTAGTTGAGGATTTAATTGCTAGAACAATGCCTCCGTGCAAGACTGCTTTAAAAGATGCTGGAATTACCGCAAGTGAGATAGATGAAGTGGTTATGGTTGGTGGTATGACTAGAATGCCAAAAGTTATAGCAGAAGTTAAAAACTTTTTTGGAAAAGACCCTAATAAGAGTGTAAACCCTGATGAAGTAGTTGCAATGGGTGCCGCTATTCAAGCAGGTGTGTTGCAAGGAGATGTTAAAGACGTTCTTTTATTAGATGTTACACCGTTATCACTGGGTATTGAAACACTAGGTGGAGTTTCAACAAAGCTAATCGATAAAAATACAACAATTCCAACTAAAAAAAGCCAAGTTTTCTCAACTGCTGAAGATAATCAGCCGGCTGTTTCAATTAGAGTTTTGCAAGGTGAAAGAGAAATGGCAACTGATAATAAGTTATTAGGTAATTTTGAATTAGTAGGTATTGCTCCAGCTCCAAGAGGAGTTCCTCAAATTGAAGTTACATTTGATATTGACGCCAATGGTATCGTAAATGTTTCAGCAAAAGACAAAGGAACTGGTAAAGAACAAAAGATACAAATTCAAGCTTCTGGTGGATTGAGTGACGAGGAGATTGAAAAAATGGTCAAAGATGCTGAAGCTAATAAAGAAGCTGACAAAAAGAAAAGAGAGTCAGTTGATGTTAGAAACCAAGCAGACACTTTAATTCATTCTACAGAGAAAAACTTAAAAGAGCATGGATCAAAAATTTCAGATGCTGAAAAAAAAGCAATTGAAGATGCATCAACTTCTGTAAAAGAAGCCCTAAAAGGTGAAGACATTGAAGATATCAAGAAAAAAACAGAAGCTTTAGTTCAAGCTTCAATGAAACTTGGAGAAGCAATCTATAAATCACAACAAAGTGCTAAACCGGAATCAGGAAAAGATGATGGTGGAGATGATACAGGTAAAAAAGACGAGAATGTTGTTGATGCTGATTTCGAAGAAGTGAAAGACGAGAATAAAGAAAAAAGCGCATAAACTGACATTTAATTGTCTGGGGTAATTTGATGGCTAAACGAGACTATTATGATGTCCTAGGCGTTAACAAGAGCGCAAGTCCTGAAGAACTAAAATCTGCGTATAGAAAACTGGCGGTTAAATATCATCCAGATAAAAATCCAGGTGATTCAAAAGCTGAAGAAAAATTTAAAGAAGCTAGCGAAGCTTACGGAATACTTTCAGACAAAGAAAAAAAGCAAAACTACGATAACTTTGGACATGCTGCTTTTGAAAATGGTGGTGGTAGACAAGGTGGAGGTTTTGGTGGTTTTAGTGGAGCTGATTTTTCTGATATTTTTGAGGATTTCTTTGGAGATTTTGGAGGTGGAGGAAGATCAAGAAACAGAAGGTCAAATAATAGAGGTTCAGATTTAAGATACGATTTATCAATTTCATTAGAAGAAGCTTATCATGGGAAAAAGCAAGATATAAAATTTGCAACTACTGAACAATGTGGAACTTGTAAAGGTAATGGTTCAGAACCAGGTTACTCTCCAGATAGGTGTTCTTATTGTGGAGGAAATGGAAGAATAAGATCTAACCAAGGTTTCTTTACTGTTCAACAGACTTGCCCACAATGTAATGGTAATGGTGAAGAAATTACTAATCCATGCAATGATTGTAATGGTCAGGGCAAAAAACAGACTTCCAAAAAAATATCTGTAACTATTCCTAAAGGAGTAGATGATGGTACTAGAATAAGACTTGCCGGAAAGGGTGAAGCTGGCAGCAGAGGTGGTGCCACAGGTGATTTGTATTTATTTATAAATGTTCATTCTCATGAACTATTTAAAAGATCAGACGAAAACCTATTTTTTGAATTTCCTCTATCTCTTGCTGATGCGGCTCTTGGAACTACCATTGAAATACCAACAATTGATGGTGGTAAAGCAAAAATAAAAATACCAGATGGAACTCAAAATGGTAAACAATTTAGATTAAAAGGTAAAGGAATGCCATTTATGAGGAGAGGTGATTTTGGTGATTTATATGTTCAAGTAAAAACAGAAGTACCGGTATATTTAAACAAAAAACAAAAAGAATTATTAGAACAATTTAGAGAAATAGAAAATGACAAGTCAAATCCAAGTATTAAAAAGTTTTTTCAAAAAGCAAAAGATTTTTGGAAAAATTAAATTATGGGATTAGAGGAAATAATTCCATCAATAGCTTTAATATTAATATTAATTCTTGTTCTACCTACCTTTATAAAATCAAACTTAAAGAAAAGAGTATTTTTTAAAAATTTAAGTATTTGGGGTATTATTGTTTTAGTTCTTATGCTATTTCTATATTTTATCTTTTAATGAAAAAAATTAACTTAGCTATTTCAGGATGCATGGGTAGGATGGGTCAACAGCTCATTAAATCCTCAAAAAAAAATAAAAATTTTAAATTAGTTACACTTACAGAAAGTAGATTGGTAAATAAAAAATTTAATGGAATCAAACCTGAATTAAATTCTGATAAAGCGTTTAAAAAAACCGATATAATTATTGATTTCACTGTACCAAGGTGTACGCTTGAAATACTTAAAATAGCTTCAAAATTAAGAAAAAAAGTAGTAATTGGTACCACCGGATTTACTAGAGCCCAAGAAAAACTAATTAAAAAATATTCAAAAAAAATACCAATCTTAAAGGCTGGTAATATGAGCTTAGGTGTAAATTTATTAATGTATTTAACTGAGATTGCTTCAAAATCACTTAATGATGAATACTTAAGTAAAATATTTGAAATACATCACAAACATAAAAAAGACTATCCATCCGGTACTGCTTTAATGCTAGGTAAAGGAATAGCAGATGGAAAAAATAAAAATATATATAATTTAATTGGTAAAAAATTCTTGAATAAAAAATCTTTTCCTTACGGAAAAAAAATTAATTTTAACTCAATTAGAAAAGGTGAAATTATTGGTGAACATGAAGTAAAATTTTCAAGTGGAAAAGAAATAATTACTTTAAATCATGAAGCTTTTGATAGAGCACTTTACTCAGATGGAGCTTTAACTGCATCAAAATGGTTAATGAAAAAAAAATCAGGATTATATTCGATGAGAGATTTACTTAACTTTTCATAATGAATGAAAAACAAAAAGCAAAAATAATTATTAATACTTTAAATAAAATTTATCCTAAAGCACCTGTTCCTTTAAAAAGTAAAAATACTTTCACTCTATTAATTTCAGTTTTACTCTCTGCACAATGTACTGATGTAAATGTCAACAATGTAACGAAAAATATATATCCGAAATACTATAAGCCAGAACACTTTGTAAAATTAGGAAGAAAAAAAATTGAAAAATTAATAAAAAAAATTGGAATTTTTAGGGTCAAAGCTAAAAACATTTATTTGATGTCAAAACAGGTGCTAGAAAAACATAAAGGTAAAGTTCCAAAAACTTTTGAAGAACTCGAAAAATTACCTGGTGTAGGACACAAAACAGCAAGTGTTGTGATGTCTCAAGGTTTTGGGTATCCAGCTTTTGCTGTTGATACTCATATTCACAGACTTGCACAACGGTGGGGTTTAACAAATGGAAAAAATGTAGTTCAAACCGAAAAAGATTTAAAAAGAATATTTCCTGAAAAAACCTGGTCTAAACTTCATCTACAAATAATCTTTTATGGTAGAGAATATTGTAAAGCCAGAGATTGTCATGGAATGAGCTGCAAAATATGTACTACTTGCTACCCAAATAGAAAAAAACCTGTTATTACCAAAAAGGCTTAACATGAAAATTTTAGGAATAGGCAACGCTATTGTGGATGTAATTTGTAAAGTTGATGAAAATTTTATTGATCAAAATAACCTTACAAAAAGTACGATGAAATTATTTTTTGATGAAAATGAATTCAAAAACTTATTAACAAGTCTAAAAATTGAAAAAACAGTTTCTGGAGGATCAGTTGCAAACTCAATCGTTGGTATATCTCAGCTTGGTAATGAAGCTGGATTTATAGGAAAAATTTCAGATGATGAATTTGGTAGTAATTATGAAGAAGGATTAAAAAAAGAAAATGTAGCGTATTTTTATTCAAAAAAGAAAGAAAAATTACCCACAGGGACTTGCTTAATATTAGTAACTCCAGATTCAGAAAGGACAATGTGCACCTTCTTGGGTATAGCGGGAAAAATTAATGAGAATGATGTTAGTTCTGATGCTATTAAAAAAAGTGAAATAATATTTTTAGAAGGTTATTTGTGGGATGAAGGAGAACCCAAAAAGGCATTTGATAAAGCTATAAATAATGCAAATAAAGTTGCAATGTCTCTTTCCGATCTATTTTGTGTGGACAGACACAAACCTCATTTTTTAAACTTAGTTAAAAACAAACTCGATATAACTTTTGCTAATGAACAAGAAATTACTTCGTTGATTGATGCAAAAAATTTTGCAGAAGTTATAAATTTTTCAAAAAAACTTAATAGATTGGTAGTTGTAACTAGAGGTGAAAAAGGTGCAATTGCAATTAATGGAGATGAAGTTGTTGAGAATGGAATACAAAGTAATCTAAAAATAGTTGATCTTACAGGTGCAGGTGATCTCTTTGCTGCTGGATTTTTACATGGGTACATAAACAAGCTATCTACAAAAGAATGCCTAGAAAAAGGTACTGAAATGTCATCAAAAATAATACAAAAAATTGGGGCGAGGCTTTAGATTCAACTTTTATTTCTTTTAAAACTCCCCCTACCTTTTTTAGGCTTTATTGTTTTTGGTTTATACTTTTTAGAAAACAAGTTTTTGGCAATAGGGTTTTTTTTAGTTAATTTCATAACCATTTTTTTTACTAATTATAAATTTATTATCATCAAATGTACTTAAAATTTTTTTCCTTAATCTATAAATGTGTGTCTCAACAGTATGGGTTTCTATATCAAATTGATAACTCCATACTTTTTCTTGTAACTCATTAACGCTAACTGGTTTATTTGATTTGGATAAAAATATAATTGTGTTTATTTCTTTTTCAGTCAATTTTAGCTTAATATTTTTTGCTGACATTTCTCTTGAATTTAAATTTATAATATAATTGTTTACTTTAACTTCGGATTGACTGTTGAATTGTAATTTTAAAAATTCTATATTTATTTTTTCTACAAATTTAGTGATATTAACAGGTGCATCATTTAAAATAAATTGATTACCAATATTTGAATATTTTTTATCTGTTATGATCAAATAATTATTAAGATTTTTAATTGTATCATTTAAAATATTTTCACTGTCTGCAAATAAAATGTTAAAATTTAATTCTGAATTAATTTCTTCAAGGATATGATATAATTTCGAAAATTTATATATTATTAAATTCTGAGCTAGCACGAATATAGAATATGACAATTTTGGTAAAAAATAAACATACTCTTCAAATAGATGAATTTAAATTTAGGTGTTGTATAGGAAAAAAAGGATCAACAAAGAATAAAAAAGAGGGAGATAAAAAAACTCCTAAAGGTACCTTTAAGATTGAAAACTTTTATTTCAGAAAAGACCGTTTTAAAAAACCATCGACTTCACTAAAATGTATTGAAATAAAAAAAAATATGGGTTGGTGCGATGATATTCATTTTCCAAAAAAATATAACAAGCTTATTAAAATTGAAGGGAAGGTTGGGCATGAAAAATTACTAAGAAAAGATCATAAATATGATTTTCTGATACCAATTAGATACAATTTTAACAAACCTATTGCTGGTCTAGGAAGCTGTATTTTTATTCACTTAACTAAAGATTTCAAACCTACTGATGGATGTATTGCTTTAAAAAGAAAGGATTTTTTAATACTACTTAAGTTGATTAAAAAAAATACTAAAATTAAAATTTTTTAATTTCTATTCCCAAAAATACTAGACCCAATTCTAACATATGTAGCGAAATTTTTAGCAGCAATAAGATAATCTGAGGACATACCCATACTTAAATCTTCAAAACCAAAGGATTTATTAAGTCTGTTCATATCTTCAAAATAATTATTAGGATCAACATTTGCTGGAGGAATACACATCAAGCCAATTAAATCTAATCCAATTTCTTTACAATAAGCAATCAACTGACTTGCTTCAGCTTTATTAATGCCTGATTTCTGATCTTCATCGCCTATGTTTATCTGTAAAAAAACTTTAATTTTTTTATTTACTTTATTTTGTTCATCAGCAATTTTTTTTGCAAGTTTTGGACTATCAACAGAGTGAATGTAATCAAATATTCTAACAGCATATTTTACTTTGTTTGTCTGTAATTTACCAATCATGTGCAATTTTATTTGAAGATTTGCTTTTTTAATATCTGTCCATTTTTCAATTGCTTCCTGAACTTTATTTTCTCCAAAATCGATATGACCATATTCGATAAGTGGTAAAATTTTATCAATTTTAAAAGTCTTAGATACTGCTATAATTTTAGACTTACTATTAATATTTAATTTATTGAGATGAACTTTAATATTATTGTCAATATCTAGTAAATTTTTAACAGTATTATGCATAAAAATATCAAATATTACTTCATAAATAAATTTGAAACAAACAATATTGATAAATTAGATAATCAAACAACTATTATTTATAGAAATTATTCCTCAGAAACACTAAATGAAAAACTTATTTTAAAAATTAAAAACTATTGTAAGAAAAAAGGAATAAAATTTTATTTATCTAACAACATTCAAATTGCAATAAAACTTAATTTAGATGGAGCTTATATTCCTTCATTTAATAAAAGCACAAAACATC
>CACENW010000003.1 GCA_902560805.1 uncultured Pelagibacteraceae bacterium
TGTTAATATTAAAGAAAATAAAAAATTAGAAAATGTAGAAAGTAAATCTAGAGATGAAATTGAAAAATATAAAGATCAAATAAAAAAACAAAATCATCAAAATATATTAGAGATAAGACAAGTAATTCAAAGCTACGAAGATGTTGGAAAAATTTATTTAGGTGGAATTCCAATGATTGCGGATGACATGATGACTTTTATCAAAAGTGATATCATTGTATTTGGTATTGGAGTTTTATTATTTATTATAGCAACACTTTGGTTTGTGTTTAGAAATCTAATTTGGATTATTGTTCCTATAAGTAGTTGTTTTTTCTCTGTCATTATTATGATGGGTCTGCTTGGATTACTTGGATGGAAAGTAACAGTTATTTCATCAAATTTTATTGCCTTGATGCTTATTCTTACAATGGCAATGAATATTCATATGAGTACCAGATTTCTACAGCTTAAAAAAAATCTTCCCTCCAAAAATAACTTTGAAATCATTTCCTTAACAACCAGCAAAATGTTTTGGCCTATTTTGTATACAGTTTTAACAACAATGTTAGCTTTCTTATCTCTAATCTTTAGCGAAATTAAACCAATTATTGATTTTGGATGGATGATGACTTTTGGTTTGATTACATCATTTATAATAACTTTTACTTTGCTTCCTACTCTTTTAAGTTTTACTTCAACTGGAAATGTGTCTTTGAAAAAAGAACAAGACTCTAAAATTACATCAACTCTTGGTTCAATTTCTTTAAATAACAAATTTACAATTTTCTCTGCAACTGGAATTATTATTGTCTTAAGTATAATTGGAATTAGTAAACTTAAAGTTGAGAATAGTTTTATAAATTATTTTGATAAAAACACTGAAATTTATAAAGGAATGAAACTAATTGATGAAGAACTAGGTGGAACTACTCCTTTAGAAGTAATTCTAAAATTTCCTAAAAAACAAGAAAATAAATCAGAGGAAGAAGATGAGGAGTTTGAAGATTGGGGAGATGAAGAAGATACTAACGATGAAAAGTATTGGTTTACAAAAGATAAAGTAGATAGAATTACATCTGTTCACAATTATTTAGATAGTCTTCCACAAGTTGGTAAAGTTTTATCCTTTTCATCAATTATAGATGTTGCTACACAATTAAATAACAATAGGCCACTTGGTACTCTAGAAATGGGAGTATTATATTCAAAGATACCTGAAAGTATTAAAACAGAAATAATTGATCCATATCTATCAATAGAAAATAATGAGGCTCGAATTAATCTCAGAATAATAGACTCTCAAGAAAACTTGAGAAGAAACGATCTAATAAATAAGATTAATTTTGATCTAAAAAATGAATTAGGTTTAGAAAAAGATGATTATAAATTAGCTGGAGTACTAATATTGTTTAATAATTTATTACAAAGTTTGTTCAAGTCACAAATTTTAACACTTGGTCTAGTTATGATTGGTATTTTCTCAATGTTTATTATTTTGTTTAGAAATGTAAAACTTTCATTAATTGGTGTTGTGCCAAATTTTATAGCTGCATTCTTTATTTTAGGAATAATTGGTTTGTTAGAAATCCCATTAGATATGATGACCATTACAATTGCAGCAATTACAATTGGTATAGCTGTTGATAATAGCATTCACTATATTTACAGATTTAAGGAAGAGTTTAATAAATTAAAAGATTACCAAAAAACTTTAAAAACATGTCATGAAACAGTTGGAGTTGCAATTTTAAATACCTCAATAACCATTGTTTTTGGTTTTTCAATTTTAGTTTTATCTAAATTTATACCTACTATTTATTTTGGTATGTTTACAGGTCTTGCAATGTTACTTGCAATGATATCTGTATTAACTTTACTGCCAGTATTGATATTGGTGGTTAAACCTTTTGGTAAAAATGTTTAATGGTAGACGCTTTTAAAGATTTTTTTGAAGCATCGTCTATTATTGATTTAATATATATTTCAATAACTATATGGTCTTTAATAAGTTGTTATAGAAAAGGTTTTATATTAAGTATTCTTTCAATGACAAAATGGCTTCTAGCCTACGTTATTACACTAATTTTATTTCCACGTATAAAACCTTACGTGGAAGATATAATCGACAACGAATATGTTCTCGATGTAAGTCTTGGGATCGCAATATTTATAGTTGTTATCTTTTTAGTATTATTAGTTAACAAAGGTATAAGTAAAGCTGTCAAATATACCGGTATAGGAGGTTTAGACACTACCTTTGGATTCTTTTTTGGGTTTGTAAAAGCATATATTGTTTCTGTTTGTATTTTTTCAGCAATTCATATTGTTTATAATCATGATAAATGGCCAATAAATTTAAATAAATCATACACCTTTCCATATTTAGAAAAAGGTAGTAATTATCTGATAAAAGAATTCCCTAATGAAAAAACATATCAAGAGTCTAAAGAAAAAATTGAAGATATTTGATCCAAAATTAAAAGAAGAGTGTGGAGTATTTGGCATCAGCAATGCTAAAGACGCTTCTGCATTAACTGCTTTAGGTTTACACGCATTACAACATAGAGGTCAGGAAGGTTGTGGAATAGTTACGTTTGATGGAGAAAAATATTATTCTGAAAAAAGATTTGGATTAGTTGGAGATAATTTTAATACAGAAAAAGTTTTAAAAAATCTTAAGGGTAATTATGCAATTGGACATAATCGATATAGTACTACTGGGAATAATATTTTAAGAAATATTCAACCTTTTTTTGCAGATACTAATGCGGGTGGAATTGGGGTATCTCATAACGGAAACTTAACAAATTCAATATCTTTAAGAAATAAACTTGTAGAAGAAGGAGCGATTTTTTATACCACCTCTGATACTGAAACTATAGTCCAGTTAATTGCTAAATCTAAAAGATCAAAAACGATTGATAAAATAATAGACGCAATATTCCAAATTCAAGGTGGGTATGCATTAGTAATGATGACACAAAAATCTTTAATAGGTGTAAGAGATCCATATGGAATTAGACCATTAATGATTGGAAAATTAGGAAACAGCTATGTGCTAACCTCCGAAACTTGCGCATTAGACATAATTGGTGCAAAATTTATAAGAGAAGTAGAGAATGGAGAAATAGTATTAATTGAAAATGATGAATTAACGAGTATCAAACCCTTCTCTCCTAAAAAAGTAAGACCATGTGTATTTGAGTATATTTATTTTTCAAGACCAGACAGCCTACTTGATAATAAAACAGCTTATGAACATAGAAAGAATTTAGGAAAAGAACTTGCAAAAGAAAATAATCTAAAAGCAGATATAGTTGTACCAGTACCAGATTCAGGAAACGCTGCAGCACTTGGTTTTGCTCAACATTTAAAAATGAATTTTGAACATGGTTTAATTAGAAATCATTATGTTGGAAGAACTTTTATTGAGCCAAGTCAAAAAATAAGAAGCTTAGGTGTAAAATTAAAATTAAATGCAAACCAAAGTACAATTAAAGATAAAAAAATTATCTTAATTGATGACTCGTTAGTTAGAGGAACTACCTCCTATAAGATAGTTAAAATGTTATATGATGCGGGTGCAAAAGAAGTTCATGTAAGAATAGCTTGTCCTGAGATTAAGTATCCAGATTTTTATGGCGTAGATACTCCAACTAAAAAAGAGTTATTAGCAGCAAACAAAACTAATGATGAAATTTGTGAATATATAGGTGCAAAATCACTTAAATTTTTATCTATTGATGGATTGTATAGAGCAATTGGATTTGACAAAAGAAATGAGGCTTATCCTCAATTAACAGATCATTATTTTACTGGGGATTACCCAGTAAAACCCGTTGATGAATTGGGTGATAATAAAATAACTCAACTTTCTTTATTAAGTACAGCATCTAATAATTAATTATGAAAACAGTAAATTTTACTGAAATGAAAAATGGTTCTAAAGAAGATTATGAGCTATTAGAAAAATTTGAAAAAAATTTTGAAAGGCAAACAGCAGATAGAATAATAAATTATTTATCTAAACAAACTACAACTCTAGAAGGATATAAAATCACAAGATTAGAACATTCTTTACAAGCCGCAACAAGAGCATTTAAAAATAATGAGAGTGATGAGATGATTGTTGCAACTTTATTACATGACATAGGAGATGATCTTGCGCCAATGAATCATTCACAATATGCAGCTTCTATTTTAAGACCTTACGTTTCTGAAAGAACTTATTGGATCATTCTTCATCATGGACTTTTTCAAACTTATTATAGCGCTCATCATTTAGGTGGTGATAGAAACGCAAGAGACAAATTTAAAGATCATAAATACTACCAGGACACGATAGATTTTTGTGAAAAATACGATCAGTGCTCATTTGATCCTGAATATAAAAGTATGTCTTTAAAGGATTTTACGCCATTAATAAGGAAAATATTCTCAAAAGAACCTTATTATTACCTTTAAATTCATTTATAAATCACTAATTAGAAGCCATGATTAAAACGAAAGACGAAATTATAGAATATTTTCAGTCAGGTATTAAAGAAACAAAAGACTTTAAAATCGGAATTGAACACGAAAAATTTTTGTTCAACATTGAAAATAATAAAAGAATTGATTATCCAAAAGTTAAAGAAATGTTTACAGCCTTGACTGAGTTTGGCTGGAACCCTGTTTTTGAAAAAAAAAATATCATTGGTCTCAATAAAGGTGGTAAAAATATAACATTAGAACCTGGCAACCAAATTGAATTATCAGGTGATAAATTAAACCATATGCATGAGGCTTGCTCAGAATCTCAAGATTATTTATTTGAATTAAAACAAGTTACTAAAAAATTAGGTATTCAAATAGTTAGTGCAGGCTTTGATCCTATTACAAAATTAGAAGATATTCCAAAAAATCCTAAGCAACGTTATGAGTTAATGACAAAAGATATGCCGCTAGGTGGAGAACTTAGTTTAGATATGATGTATCGAACATGTGGCACACAATTAAATATTGATTACAATTCAGAGGAAGATTTTATTAAAAAATTTAAATTAGTTAATTCTATTGTTCCAATTTCAATTGCATTGTTTGCAAACTCTTCAATAGTTGAAAAAAAGAATAGTAATTATTTATCCTACAGATCTAAGGTATGGCAGAGTACTTCAAGAGGAGGTTTACCTAAATTATTTTTTGATAATTTAGATTTCGATAAATATGCAGAATTTGTGATGAACTTTCCAATTCTATTCATTCAACATAATGATCAATATATTTCAGGAAGAAAATATATATTTAAAGATTTTATGGATGGAAAAATTGAAGAGATAGGAAATAGACTTCCAACAAAGAATGATCTTACAACACACTTAAGCACAATATTTACTGAAAATAGACTGAAGAAATATATTGAGCTTAGATCTATGGATACATGTGGTTGGGATTGCCTATGTGCTGGACCAGCTTTTAATATTGGTATGTTGTACGGAAATTTAGATGAAGCATACGAACTAGTCTCTTCGTGGGAAACAGATAAAATAATCAATGCTTATTTAGATGCTCCACAAAAAGGATTTAATACTCAATTAATGGGTAAAGACTTATTGTATTGGACTTCTGCTCTTTTGGACATATCTAGGAAAGGCTTAGAAAAAAGAGATATCATTAGTAAAAAAGGAAATAACGAAACTATATTCTTAAATCACTTGCAAAATGTAGTTGATAACAAAACTACAAATGCAGATCATATGATTAGTAAATTTTCAAAGAATGAAAATTTAGAAGAATTATATGACAAATAAAATAGTAGCTGTTCAAGGAAATCATCCTTCTACTCTTAACCCTGTAACTGATACTAGTGTTTTTTTAGCTAACGAAATCCAAAATAAATATAAGATTTTTTATTATGACCCAAAAAATTTATCTTTAACAAAGAAAAAAGTTTTAGCTAAAGGCTTCTTCATTAAATTTAATTATCAAGACAAGAAATTTTACAAAATTATTAAAGAACAAACTTTAGACCTTACGAAATGTAAGTTTATTCTAATCCGTCAAGATCCACCATTTAATTTAGAATATATTTCAACTACTTACATTTTAGATTTTATTAAAAATAAAGTTAAAATAATAAATAACCCAACATCTATAAGAAATATTTCTGAAAAACTATATTCTGCCAAGTATCTAAAATATATGCCTGATACACTTTTTTCTCAGAACATAAATGAAATCAAAAAATTTATTAAAAAAAATAAAAAAATAATTATTAAACCTATTCATAGTTATAGTGGAAATGATATTCATTTATTAAATAAATTTAATTCAAAACTTATAAGTAAATTTATTAAAAAACATGATCATATAATGTGTCAAAAATTTTTATCTAAGATTAATAAAGGAGATAAAAGAGTTTTTATAATTAATGGAAAAGTTTGCGGTGCAATCTCTAGAGTTCCTAAAGAAGGATCTTTTTTAAGTAATATGAGTAAAGGTGCTAAGCCAATTAATATTAATTTAACAAAATTAGAAAATAAAATTTCAAAATTAATTGCAAAAGATTTAAAAAAAGAAAATATTTTTTTTGCAGGAATTGATTTTATAGATCAAAAACTTAATGGAGATATAAATGTAACATCTCCAACTGGTCTTAAAACACTTTTTGATCTATCTGGTAAAAATTTAGCTAAAACATTTTGGAAAGAACTTAAGGTTTGAATAATTTAACTAATCAACAAAAAGGTTCGTTAATGGCTTTCATAGGAGTTATGTTTATAACTCCGGACTCTTTACTAATAAGATTGTCAAATATTGATACTTGGGGAATGCTTTTTTACAGAGGAGCAATTCCATTTGTAGTAGTTCTAATTGGTCTTCTTTTTTTTTATAAAACTAATTTCTTAAAAGCATTGTTTAAAATTGGTTACCCAGGAATTTTTTATGTAATTAGTTTTTCTATTTGCAATATTACTTTTATTATCTCAATACAAAACACCAATGTAGCAAATACTTTATTAATGGTTGCTCTTGCACCAATGCTTTCGGCAATTTTGGGAGCTATTTTTTTAAAAGAAAAACCAGACAATAAAACTTGGATTGCAATAATAATTACCTTTGTTGCTTGTGTTTATATTTTTTACGATTCTTTAAGTCTTGGTAATTTTTATGGGGATTTATTTGGTTTAATAACTGCTTTTGGATTAGCCTGTAACGCAAACATTGCAAGATATGCAAAATCGACCGATTTAGTACCTGCTGCGGTAATTGGGAAATCGTGTGTTGCAATATTTGCCTTTTTCTTTGTTAAAGACTTTGCTTTAGCGGGAAATGATATTTTTTATATACCTTTAATGTGTGTGATGTGTGTAGCCATACCATTTGTTTTGGTAACCATAGCACCAAGATTTATAACTGCAGCTGAAGTTAATCTATTTTTCCTACTAGAAACTATCATTGGACCAATATGGGTTTGGATGGTTATCAAAGAACAGCCTTCCAACGAGACTATCTATGGAGGTATAATTATCATTCTCACGATAGCAATTCATTCTTTACTAGCCATAAAAAAAACACAAACCAAAACTACTTAGCCCGCAATTTGTTAAGAATTAAAATTTAGAAATGCAAAAAGAAGTTAAAAAATCCTGGGCCCTATTTATAGGTATTGGGGTGATGATGATTGCACATGGATTGCAAATGCAGTTGATGGGTATTAGATCCGTAATAGAAGATTTTAGTGTCTTTACCACTGGTATCTTCATGTCTGGATATTATGTCGGTTATTTTGTGGGTTCAAGAACTACTCCTAATTTTGTTTCAAAAGTTGGTCATATAAGGGTATTTGCTGCATTCGCTTCGCTTGCATCTTTAAGTGCTTTGGTTGCAGTTATTTATGTAAATCCATTCATGTGGACGATTAGCAGGTTCATAACGGGTATAAGTTTAGTTAGTTGTTACGTGGTCACAGAAAGCTGGTTAAATGATAGAGCGAATAATAAAAATAGAGGACAACTATTGTCTGCTTATATGATGGTAATCTATTTTGGATTAGCTATAGGTATGTTGTTACTTAATGTTAGCAAACCAGAAGACTATGAACCATTCATTTTAGTTTCTATTTTACTTTCTATTGCGCTTGTTCCTATTTTATTAACTAGAAGACCTGCCCCAAAATTTAAAAAAATAGAGACAATAAGTATTAAAGAATTGTATACAATTTCACCGCTAGGTTCATTAAGTTCATTCTTTACTGGTATAATTCATGCAGCATTCTTCTCTTTAATATCCGTTTATGCAACACTTGCAAAATTAACTTTAGTTGAAACATCAATACTTTTGTTTATTGCAACAATTGCAGGGGTGATTGGTCAAGGGCCAATAGGTTATTTCTCAGATACGTTCGATAGAAGAAAAGTAATCGTAATTACAACTTTTGGAAGTTCATTTTTAGCTTTTGTTTCAATTCTAACTTCAAATGATCCTATTCAAAATATTTATTACATGGATGAATTTGCTTTAAGAAAAATTATATTTTTTGTTGCTGTAGGACTGTATTCAAGTTTATGTCTTCCTTTATTTTCACTTAATCTTGCTCATACTAATGACTTTGTTCCAAAATCAAAATTCGTAGCAGCTGGAGGAGGTTTACAATTTATTTTTGGTATTGGTGCAATTAGTGGTCCTATTTTGTGTTCTTTATTTATGGAATGGTTCGGATTAAACGGTTTATTTGTTTTTTTAATTATCGCACATGCAATTATTGGTGGATTTGGTTTATATAGGATGAAAGTTAGAGATACTGTTGAAAACCCAGACTCAACATTTACACCGATTCCTGCAACAATTACACCTGCTGGACTAGAATTAGACCCAGACACTCCTGCTACATTGGAAGAAACTACTATAACTAATAATCCTGAATTTAAAAAATATTAAACTTAAATATTAATGCGAGTCTAGTACTGCGTGAAGAAATTGTTTGGTTCTCTCATTTTGAGGATCTCCAAATAATTTTTCTGGGGGTCCTTCCTCAAATATTTTACCTTCGTTAAAAAAACAAACTCTGTCTGAAATCTCACGAGCAAAACCCATTTGGTGAGTAACCATTATCATAGTCAAATTATGCTCTTTATTTAATGAACGTATAACATTTAAAACTTCCCCTACTACCTCAGGATCGAGTGCAGAAGTTATTTCATCTAAAAGCATAACTTTAGGTCTCATAGCAAGAGCTCTTGCTATAGCAACTCTTTGTTGTTGACCTCCTGAAAGTCTACTCGGATGTTGATCTTTTTTATCTGTCAAACCTACTAACTCAAGCAGCTCTAAAGCTCTTTCCTCTGCTTCCTCTTTTTTAAGCCCTAAAACTTCAATTGGAGCTTCTATGCAGTTTTGTAAAGCTGTCATGTGGGGAAACAAATTGAATTGCTGAAATACCATTCCAATTTTTGAACGTCTTTCTCTTAAATACTTTTCACTTGCCTCAACAAGATTACCATTTTCACTCATATGTGTTAAGGGCTCCCCGTCTAGATTTATTATACCACCGTTTATTTTTTCTAAAGTCATTAAAACTCTGAGAACTGTAGTTTTACCTGATCCTGAAGGTCCAATAATTGAAACCATTTCATTTTTTTTAATATCTAGATTTAATTTATCTAAAACTACTAAATCACCATATTGTTTGGTTACTTGATCAAATTTTACAATTATTTCATCAGATGTATTTTTCATAATTTATTTTTTTATTTTTCCCTGTGCTTTATTAACATCATTTTCTAATTTTCTAACCCACATTGCAGCTGGAATTGAAAGAGTTAAAAATATAATTCCAACCAAAGTATAAGGCTCTAAATATCTATAATTATATCCACCAACTGCAGTTGCTGCGTGGAATAATTCTGCAACTCCTATTGTTGAAAGTAATGGAGTATCTTTAAAGATACCTACTAAATAATTTCCCATTCCTGGTATAGCTATAGGGAATGCTTGTGGAAGAACTATTCTTCTATAAGTATAAATTGTTGAAAAATTAAGAGCTCTACATGCCTCCCATTGAGATTTTGGAACACCTTCTAAAGCACCTCTATAAACTTCAGATAAATAAGTTCCAAAATGAAGACCAATTGTTATCATTCCGCAAACCCAAGCAGACAAAGTAATTCCAAATTGTGGTAATACAAAATATACAAAAAATAACTGAATTAAAAGTGGTGTTGATCTTATAAATTCTACTATTTCTCTATTTATCCAATTAACAATTTTAAAAGGTGTTTTTTGACCAAGTAAAAAAAATAATCCAACAACTAATGCGATTGCATAACCTACACCTGCTGCAAGAATAGTATTTAAAGTTGCTATTGCCATTTGTGGCAATATTTCAAATGTAAAATCCCATCTCCATCCCATTTGCATAACTTAAATTCTTTCCTTTCCAACTTTTCTAGCTGCTAATACTTCTAGCCATCTTAAAAATGGAACTAATGCAAATCTAGCAATAATATAATAAATCAGTAATGCTGTCCCAAAACACTGTGCTGATAACCAAGTAATAGAATTAATTTGTTTTGCTTCAAAGGTTAAATCCACAACTGTTACCAATGCGACCAATGCGGTAGCCTTTAATAATTCTACAGTTAAATTTGCAGCAGGCGGAAGAATTATTGGAAATATTTGTGGAATAATTATTCTTTTAATTCTTTTTGCTGGAGTAAAATTTAAAGCATGTGCTGCCTCCCATTGCCCTCTAGGAACTGCAAGTATTCCTGCTCTAACTATTTCTGCACCATATGCACCAAAGTTTAAACCAAGGGCCACTACTCCTGCTGTAAAAGCCTCAAGTGATATCCCAAAGAAAGGTAATACATAATAGGCCCAAAATAATTGAACTAACAAAGAAGTTCCTCTGAAAAATTCTATATACACTGTAGCAATACCTTGTATCGCTCGATTTTTAGAAAGTCTCATCAAACCAAAAATCATAGAAATAATCACATATAGAATCATAGAACAAACAAGAACTTTTAGTGTGGTTACTGTTCCCAATAAAAGTGTAACTCCATGTTCGTTTAAAAATTCAAAATATGTCAAAGTATTTTCCTTTAGAGTTTAAAAACCAGGCAACAATTAAATTGCCTGGTTTAATTTTTTAAAAATGTAAATTATTTAGTTGAGCAAGCCCACTCTGTGGTCATGTCAGGTGGAGGTAGTTGAGCTTTATCATAGCCATACTTACCAGCTCTCTCTAACATTTTGCCTGGATTAGCTAAAACTTTAGCTAAAGCTGCGTTGAAAGCTTCTCTGAACTTACTATCACTTTTTCTAAAACCAATACCAACAACGTTTACAGTTTCTTTAGGCATCAATTTAGGATCAGTTACTTCAAATGCTCCACCAGTTTTTTCCTCATGCTCTTTTGCACCAAAGAAAGTTTGTACAGCAGCATCTGCTCTTCCAGCTTTCATTGCTGCTAAAATACCAACTTCACCTTCTACCAAAAGCATTTGGCTATCTGGAACACCAGCTTTTTTTGCAGCTTCTACAGTATTGAAACCAGTTCCTGTTACAAGTTTAGCTCCGGTTCTAATTACATCTGCATAATTATTAATTCCCTTAGGATTACCTTTTGGAACTAACATCGCATCACCAAATACTCCAATTGGATCTGAAAAATCAATATTGGCACATCTGCTTTTTAGAATGTACATACCTCCAGTAATCATGTCTGATCTATCAGCGTTAATTCCTGGAATAAGACCTGACCATTCAAAAACTTTTGTTTCATGCTCAGTAATACCCATTTCCTCTAAAACAGTTAAAGCTATCATGTTTACGAAACCTAATGCTTCACCATTATCTCCAGCGTATGCCCATGGCACAGCAGTACCAAA
Source organism: uncultured Pelagibacteraceae bacterium (assembly GCA_902560805.1). Lineage (GTDB taxonomy): Bacteria > Pseudomonadota > Alphaproteobacteria > Pelagibacterales > Pelagibacteraceae > Pelagibacter. The sequence goes on from CACENW010000003.1 coordinate 11,856, forward strand.
ACCTAGTCTTAATTTGTGACCGTCCGCAAGCCTTTCCGTTAATGTTTTTGCATTAACAGTCGAAATACTAAACAGAAGAACAAATAAAACAGTTAAAGTCTTATATATTTTTCTCATTATATACCCCTTTGTTATGTTTTGATAAATTTAAACAGATTAGAGAAGCTGTGTACACCCACCCAAAATAATTTTATTCAATCTTAAGTTGTCTAATATTTATTTTATAAGGATTTTTTCTGATAAATTTATTTCACCATCATTTTCAGGTGTTAAATAAACACCCATATCAAAATGATCGTAAGTTTCTTTTAAAGTTTTAAGTAAATTAAAAGAATTATCATCTGTTTTAGGTTTTAAGTTAATAGCAACACATCTTGGAATATTTTTTTCAACTTTAAACAACACATCATTTATTTTTATAGTTTTGCCAATCCAATTTCTTTCTTCCCAAGCTTCAATTCCATCAAAATATAAATTGGCTCTAAAAATGGATTTTTCAACTTTTCGATCAATTTTATTCTCAAAATCTTTAATACTATTGATATTTAATAGAGAAATTGAATTTCTAAACATTGATTTATTAGATATGGAAGTATCATAAAAAGGGTGTTCATCATTTCTCATAAGTCTAATATCATTTTTTAAAGAACCCTCTAATTCAATTAATTTTTTTGCAAGATCGTTTCTCTCATTGGTGTCATTAACATTAATAGTAATAATTTCTTTATTTTTAATTGTTAAAGTTAACTTATTATCCTCATGTAAAAAATTGTACTTATTAAATACAGGAGTATTTTTAAGTGTTACAATTTTATTCCATTTGCCTTTTCTAGTATCGGGATTTTTTTCAAATTCTTTAGATTGATCCAAATCAAGATTTTGAGAAAAAGCAAAAACTCTATCCCCCTCTATTCCAATATTTTTATTGATTTTGCATTTATCAATATTTTGAAATGAAATAGATTTTACAGGACAGTTATATATTGAAGTAATAATTGCACTCATATAATCTTTAAAAAAATAATATGACTTATCTGAATTCAAATCAACTTAAACAGTACAATGAAGAGGGATATATTGCTCCTTTAGATATTTTGACTAAAGAAGAAGCTCTTGATGCAAGAAATGAAATAGAATTTATAGAAAAAGAAATGCCAAATGAAATTGATAAATCTGGCAGATATAATACTCACTTGATCTCTCCCAAACTAGATGCCATTGTTCATAATGCTAAGATTCTTGATGCTGTTGAAAGCCTTATTGGAAAAAATATTTTGGTTTGTAGTACTACTTTGTTCATTAAAAATCCTAAACAAGAGGGATTTGTAAGTTATCACCAAGATGCAAAATATATTGGATTGGAACCCCATAATTGGGTTACTGCATGGATAGCAATTACAGATTCTAATAACGAAAATGGTTGTATGAGAATGTGGCCTAGATCTCACGTAGAATTAAAAGATCATAACCAAAAGTTTAATGAGGGAAATCTATTAACACGTGGACAAACAGTAGAAGATGTTCCTGAAAATGAGATTAGGCCTGTAGAGCTTAAAGCAGGTCAAATGTCATTACACCACCCAAGAGTAGTTCACGGCTCTGGGATAAATAAAAGTAATGATCGAAGAATTGGTTTTGTTGTTCAAAGCTATATAGGAACTAATGTTAAACAAGTTTTAGGAAAAAATAGTGTTCAAATTGCTAGAGGAAAAGATGAATATCATTATCACGAGGTTATTAATCGTACTAATTCTTTAATGAGTAAAGAAGGTAAGTCCTTAAGAATTAGAGAAAATAAATATTTACAAGAAATTTTTTATAACGGTTCAGAAAAACAAGGAACTTATTAACAAGATGGAAAAGACTATTAATCTTGGAGTGATAGGTATTGATCATGGTCATATCTTCGACATGTTGGATGAAATGTTAAAAGAAGGGTGTACATGTGATTATTTTTGGACAGATGGGGATCCTTTAACTCTTCAAGAATTTAATAAAAAATATCCAAATATTAAAAGAAAAGAAAATAAAGAGGAAATATTAAATGACTCATCTATTGATATGATTTTAATATCTTCAATACCTGAAGATAGAGCAGGTCATTCAATAGATTCATTAAAGGCAGGGAAAGATGTTATGGTAGATAAGCCAGGCTGTACTACCTTAGATCAGTTAAATAATTTGAAAAACACTGTTAAAGAAACTGGAAAGATATGGTCTGTAAATTTTTCTGAAAGATTTCACGTTGCTGCAGTTGCTAAAGCTGAAGAATTAGTAAATGAAGGTAAAATAGGAAAAGTAAAACAAACTATTGGTACAGGTCCTCATAGACAAGGTAACTACGAAAGACCTGATTGGTTTTATGATAGAGAAAGTTATGGCGGGATAATTACTGATATTGGTTCACATCAAATTCACCAGTTTTTAGTATTTACTAATTCAAATGAAGCTAAAATTAATCACGCTCTTGTAGAAAATACTACAAAAGTGGAAAAGCCTGGTTTTCAAGATTTTGGAGAGGTTAACCTTACTGGTAATGGTGGACATGGTTATATTAGATTAGATTGGTTTACTCCTGATGCACTTCCAACATGGGGAGATGGAAGATTATTAATACTTGGAGATAAAGGTTATATAGAAATAAGAAAATACACAGATTTAGCAAAATCAGAAAAAGGTAATCATTTATATTTAGCTAATAGTGAAGAAGTAAAATACATTGATTGCTCAGATGTGAAGCTGCCCTACTTTAGAAATTTAATAAATGATGTAGTCAATAGAACTGAAACTGCTTGCACACAGGAAATAACTTATCTTTCAATGGAACTTGCAATAAAAGCTCAAGAGCAAGCTGAAAAAAAATGAATAAGTATCAAGTAGCAATTATAGGAACCAACATTGGTGCTAAGCACTATGAAGATTTTCAAAAAATTAAAGATAGATTTAATGTTCATACTTTGTGTGGACTTACAAGAGAAGCTATTGATAATATTTTATCAAAAGATACTGAAACAAAAGTATCACTTAATTTTGATGATGTTTTAAAAGTAAAAGACATTGATATCATTGATATATGTCTTCCACCCCATTTGCATTTTTCTGCTTGTAAAAAAGCTATGGAAGCTGGCAAGCATGTAATTTGTGAAAAGCCATTAGTATCAAGTCTTAAAGAAGTCGATGAATTAGAAAAGATCAGTAAAGAAACTGGTAAAATTATTTTTCCAGTTTTCCAATATCGATATGGTCTAGGATTTTCAAAGTTAAAAGCACTAGTGAAATCTGGTTTAGCAGGAAAACCTTTGGTTGCCTCTTTAGAAACGCATTGGAATAGAGACAAAGATTATTATTCAAAACATTGGAGAGGAACTTGGGAAGGTGAACAAGGTGGAGCAATATTAAGTCATTCAATCCATATTCATGACTTAGTGAGTATGATCTTAGGTCCTGTTTCAAATGTATTTGCAAAATTAACAACTAGAGTAAATGATATTGAGGTTGAAGATTGTGCTGCTCTATCAATTCAAATGGAAAATGGGTCATTGGTTACAAGCTCAGTCACACTTGGAGCTGCAAATGATACTAGTAGACTAAGATTTTGTTTTGAAGGATTAACCGCTGAGTCTGGAGCATCGCCAGATAAACCCTATAGTCCAGCTGATGATGAATGGTATTTTTTGCCAAGATCACCTGTTACTCAAGCTCAAATAGATGAAGTGTTATCAAAAGTAGAAGAACCACAATCTTGGTATGCAGGTATGTTTGATGAAATTGCAAACAAATTAGATGGATCTACTAGTGATGAAGTAACATTATTAGATGCGAGAAAATCATTGGAATTTGTAACCGCTGTCTATGATTCTTCGAGACAAAATAAAAACATTAAACTTCAAATAGATAAAGATGATCCACTTTATCATTCATGGTTGCCAAAATAAATTAATTTAAAAAATTTCAGAAAGCTTACTTAAAGCATACATTCCAGGATCATCTAGTTCTTTAGTTTTTTCATTAAACATTCTTGCTCTACCTATAAGAATTTGTTTACCTTTAAAATTTTGCAATGCTTCTTTGCTAGCTAACTTAAAAAGTTCTGAATAATTTTTATTTTCTTCAAGTTTTTGAATAAATAAATTTAAAGTATCTGCAATTGTTTTATCACCTAGATTTGTTTTTCCTCTTTCCATAATTGTATTTAAGGCAGTCTTAAAAATAACAATAATATCATCATGGTTGCATTCTTTTTTATTATTAAAATTTTTTGCTATATTCATGAAAGAAAATGCAATTAAAGTTCCAAAACTTGAGCCAGATCTTTTGACAAAAGCTTTAGAGCAAATTTTAAAATTTTCACCCATATCTTCAGAAAAACTATCTAAATTTTTATTTATCTCCTCTAATCCATGTAAAATCGTAATACCTAAATCTCCATCTCCAATTTTTCCATCAGCAGAATTAAATTCATCATAACAAACCTTTGATTGTTGAAATAGTTTTTCTAAAATAAATATAAAATTTTTCTTATTGAGCATTTTAATTTGTCCAAAAAGGACAATTGCTTGGAGCAATTAGATTTTTCTTAATATTCTCATTCAATTTCAAAACTGTTACTGACATTCCTGCCATTTCCATTGAAGTTGCATATCTTCCTACATAATTCTTATAAATTTTAATTTTGTTTTTATTTATATTTTCAATTACTCTTCTTGAAACAATATAAAGTTCCTCTAATGGTGTTGCTCCCAAACTATTGATCATCAAACTTATCTCGTCATTGTCACCTAGTTTAAAATCATTAAATATCCTATTACAGATATCATCTGTTAAATCATTTGCACTTTTTAATTTTTCTCTGGAAATTCCTGGCTCTCCATGAATACCCATTCCTATTTCTATTTCATCTTTACCAATCTCAAATGTAGGTTTTCCTGCCTCAGGTAAAATACATGGTGACAAAGCTACACCTAATGTTCGAATATTATTATTAGTTTCATTCGCTAATTTAAAAACTTCTTCCAAGGAAGCTCCTGTCTCAGCAAAACCACCTGCAACTTTGAAGACAAAAATCATTCCAGCAATTCCTCTTCTTTTTTCTTTTTCTTCTAAACTGGCACTTGCTATGTCATCCGCAACTATAATTGTTTTAGTATTAACACCTTCATCTTTAACTATTTCACAGGCCATTTCAAAATTCATTACATCACCACCATAATTTCCTAAAATGCAAAGAACGCCATTTCCATTATCTGCGTTTCTAATTGCTGAAGCAATTTGATCCACAGAGGGAGAGGCAAAAACTGATCCTATTGCACATGTATCCAATAAACCTTCACCAACATAACCTTTAAATACAGGCAAATGTCCAGACCCACCTCCAGTAACAAGACCTACCTTATTGGATGATTTTTTTGCTCTTTTTATTACTCTAGAGTTATCTTCTGCTAGAGAGTAAACATTTGGATGGGATTTAATTAAACCATCAATAGACTCATCTACAAAATTACCTGGTTCGTTAATTATTTTTTTCATATTTTAAAATGTATATAAATTAATCATTAATATGAACAAAGAAAACGCAAATAAACTCTGGAAAATTATTCAGGAAGCTGGCGATTATTTGGGGGAATAGAGGGACACCCTACTACGCACTACTACACACTAGTTGACAGTAGTTATGCGGATTATTAAAAATTGATTTAAAATAAATCGCATAAAGACTCATCGATTTAATCAAAAAACTTGATCACAAACTTGTAATAAAATATATAAATCAAACCACTATAAATTAATCAATATATGTCGTCTCAACATCACACTCGTAATGAGCGATGAATTTATTATTTATATGATCATATTTTGACATAGTAATAATTTGCTCTGTTTCACCAGCATATACTATTCTTTGAAAGCCTAATTCATACTCAGGAAATTTAGCTACAAACATGTCGTTACCAAATTCTAAATCTTTTGCTGGAATGATCTTGAATTCGTTATGATCTTTATCAAAATAATGAAATCCTGTTACTTCAAGCTTAAAATTTAAAGGTTCATATTTTCTTCCAAGTGCTGATAATAAATTTTTACATGTAAGATTGAGACCTTGATCTGCATGAGAAATATTAGGAAATAAAAGGATAAATAACAAAAAAATTCTAAACATTTAACTCTCCATATCGTTTAATTGTTTGCAAAGCTTATGAGCTGCTAAAACAGATGGGACTAATTTATCTAATTTCCAGCTATTAACAGAAATATCAAAATATTTTTCAGCTTTAAAATCTATTCCATCAATGATTTTGATTTCATATTTTTTTTCTTCTATATAAAAATTATTTAATACATTTATGTATTCTTTCACAGGATATGTGCCGATCGTAAAAAGTACTCTCCAACCAAGTTTTAAGAAAGGAGAAATAAATTCAACTTTTGCTGTTATTTCTTCACCATTAATTGTTATTGGAATATGTTTTCCTATAAGCTGTTTAATGTCTCCAGGATCGTTGTAAGTAACAAATGTAAAGTTATTCCATACTTTTTGACAATCATCTCTAGAGTCAATGAAGAAATTTAAATTATCACCATGAATAACTTCTCCTGAAACTCTTGCATAAGCCATAGTTTCTAAACTATCTATAGTCCATTCCTCTTCTTCAGCATGAGCTTGTGCTTGATAAGCAAAAACAATAAAAAATAGTGATAAATGTAATAAAATAATAAGTAGAACTCTCTTCATGATTTGAGCTCCACTTTATATCCATATTTCCTAAATATTTTTATGATTTTATCCCAGACTAAGCTGTTGTGTTCTCCTGGTTTTATTTCAAATTTAAATGATTGTTTATATACGGGGCTACAATTATCGTATGCAATGTATGTATTCACATGACAATACTTACAGACACGGTTTATTTCCATGTATTAGAACTCCTGAGGTTAGTTGATTTTTTTAAGGTTAAAAGTTTATAATTGGTTATAGACTCAACCCTTTTCTGTTTATTCGAATTACGCAACAAGGGAGATAATAAAAACAGCGGAATACGATAGAAAAGGATTGAAATCCAATGCATTATGCAACTTAAACATTATCGTATGTTTAAATTTTGCTTCAAAGTTGTTTAATTTATGATTAATCAAATTAGACTCGAGATAAGCATTTTGTTAATCTCAAAATATAAAAATTAGTTAAATGGTAACAGCGAGAATAAATTGTCCGATTTAGAAAATTTAAAAATTACTGGAAAAAGACTTATATACTTTGCTTGGGCAATAGAGATTATAGTAGCTCTTGTAAGTTTTTCTATATCAATTAGCTTGGTACTCAAAGGTCAACAGCAAGTTGCTCAAATTGGAGCTGAGGGAGCTCAAAACATTGACTTTATTATAATTGGTTTATCCTTTTTTGTAATCGGAATTATTGAACTAACAAAAATTCCTTTGGCAACAGCATTATATAATGCCGCAACACAAAACTTTAAAATCATATTTTTTATTGCTTTAATAGCTGTTAACGTTTTAACTATTGAAACTATTGTGCAGGGTTTAAGAACTGCATTTACCGCAAACTCTTTAGCTGTAGATCTAGAAAGACAAGAGTTAAAAAATTTAGAAGATCAATTAGCAAATATAGAAAATCAAAAAACAGACAAAGATAATATAACCGCTAATATACTTGCGCAAATTGAAGTATTAGAAAAAAATATTGAAAACCAAAAAGATCAAATTTCTATATATAAAAGTGATGCAATTAAAGACAAGGACGATTTAAGAAAAGAGCTTTCAGAAGCAAATCCAAAAGCTCAAAGCCTAAAAATAAGGATAGATGATGCAAAGAAAAAACTTTCTGAGTTAAAAAAAAATAAGAGTGAAATTTTTGAAGACTCAAAAATTAAACAGTTTAGAAATCAGATTGAAAGAGAACAAAAAAATATTGCTGCTCTAAGGAATGATGAAACTATTCTTTTATCAGAAAAAGCTGAACTTGGTGCATTCAAAAATAGTGCAAAAAAATCTATTGATCAAAAATTATCAGATATTTCAATTTTAATTACAAAAAAAGAAGATCAAATTGAAATACTAGATAATAATATTATCAAAAGACAGGCCGAATTAGAAAATTATTATGATCAAGAAACAAATAAAACAAATGAATTAATTGAAAATCTTCAAAATGAATATGACAAAACAATTGGACTTTCAAAACAAAAAATTGAACCTAAAGAAAGAACAATTGATAATTTAAAAGACAAAAATATTGAACGTTCTGAAGAAAAAATTAAAGACTATGAAAGAAATATTCAAGAATTAAAAAATTCTATTCCAAATAAGAAAAGCGATACAGGAGGAAATTTAAATAATGAAAGTTATCTTAAAGATAAGTTTGAAATAACAAGTGAAATCGATAAAAAAACAAAAGAATTTAGAGATCTTGCTGGTAGAAATCAAATTTATAGTATTGCTAAATTAATTAAATTTTTTCCACCGCTTTATTGGTTTTCAGATCAAAAAATCCCAGATGATTTTGGGGAAGAGGATTTAACTGCTAGAGATCTGGAGAGAGCATTTTGGGTATTTGGTGGATTATTAGCTTTTATTATTTCTGTAATTGGTACTCTTGTAGCTTTTGCAGGATTGCATTTGCAAGATAAGGAAGCGCACCTCAAACATAACAAGATTTTAGCATCAAAAACTACTTTAGGTTATAGATTAAGAAGATTGATAACCATCATCTCAAGATTTTTAAAAACATATATATCTTTAATGATTAAACCAAAAACAATTGAGAAAGTTGTAGAGAAGGAGGTTGAGGTAGAAAAAATTATCGAAAAACCAATTATCGAGGAGAAAATTGTTTATCAAAAAGTAGAGGTTCCTAAAGAAGTCGTAAAAAAAGAACTTGTTCATGTCCCTCTTTGGACACAGGATCCTGATCTTGTTGGAAAAAAAATAGAAATTTCTGAAATGGAGAATAAATCTAAGAAAAAGAAATAGATGTCTAAAGAAACAATTACCTACACAGAAAACAATTTTGATCCTTTAAATAAAGCTATAGACGAGTCCATTAGAGCTCAAAGAGCTAGAATCGCTTGGCAGTATGCAAAGGTTATATCTTTAGTTTTAGTGAGTATAGGAATATTGGCTATACTTTTAGCATGGGCTTATAATATATATAAAAAACCCAATCCAGAATTAGTAGAAAAAATTAATGTTGTTGATGAAAAATTTGAACAAAGTCAAAATATTGACAAAGAACAAGAGAAAGTCGTTGATGGAGAAATAATAAAATATAATTCTGAGACATTAAGATTTTTAAATGCCACGGCAGAAGGTTTTAACATAATGACTAGAATTACTTATAGCACTACAAAAGACTTACTTGAGGGAAACAATCCGAAAAAAGTTACATGCTATATTTCCAAAGGTGGGATTACATTTGAATATGAACAACCTCAAGAAAAACAAATTAATGAGTTAAAAAATCTTAATTTAACATATGCTCAAGCAAAAAATTATCAAAAATATTGTAAATATAACACTAGGTAGTTTAATAATATTGATAATTCATTCTACGTCCTACGGTCATTCTGGAAGAACAAATTCTGAAGGATGTCATAAGGACAATAAAAAAAATAGTTTCCACTGTCATTCTCCAAAAAAAAAAGAAAATTTAAAAAAAGAATATAAATCTTTCAAAGTTATAGACGGAGACACAATTCATTTTGGAAATATTAAATACAGATTTTCAGGTATTGATGCACCAGAAAAAAAACAAATTTGTGAACTTGAAAATAAAAAATTTTTATGTGGAATATTTGCAACAAAGGCTCTTAAAGAAAAAATATCAAACAAAAAAATCACTTGTATTGATGAAAGTGTAGACAGATACAAGAGAATTATAGGTGAATGCTATATCAATAATAGTGAAAGTTTATCAAGTTTTATGGTTAGAAACGGTTATGCATTTGCTTACAGAAAATACTCAAAAAAATTTATTAAAGATGAGGAATTTGCTAGAAAAAATAATTTAGGTTTATGGAAAATGAAATTTGAATATCCATGGGATTATAGGAGAAAAAATTAATAGGATTTTATAGGATAACTTGTAATAAACTTGTAACGAAAGAGATAAAACAAAAAATTGGTTAATGTGAACAAAGAAAACGCAAGTAAACTCTGGAAAATTATTCAGGAAGCTGGCGATTATTTGGGGTGCTAGTGGAACAAACTAATCCACATTAACCGACACTATTCTACAGTACTTATGCAGATATTAAAAAGTTAGCTTAAAATAAATTGCTTAAAGACTCGTCAATTTAATCAAAAAACTAGAAATGAAACTAGAAATATTTTAGATAAATTAGTAATGAAAAAAATTGTAATTTATATTCTTTTAATTTTTTTAAATTTGAATATCGCCAATAGCAATGAAAGATCAGAAAAAGAAATTAAATTAGGTGTATTTTTAGATGACCTAGTTGATATTGGAAGTTTCGAAAAAATAGACTTTTCTCCAAAAGGAATGTTTCCAGAAACAGCAAACAGTTTTTATAAAAAACAAGCTATCGCTAACAAAAAATTTATTAAAATATTTATATCTCAAAAAGGATTAATGGAAAAATATACAGATAGAGTCATCTTAGGAATGGCATATTTTGAATATTTTTATATGCAACAATTAAAAGAAAATAAAAAATCACTTGAAGTATTCCAAGCCAAATATCCCAATGTAAATGCAGCAACTAAAAAAAATGTAAAAAAATTATATGGGTTAAACAAAGCAAAAAAATCTATGAGAGAAGCATTGGGCCTTTCATTAAATGATAGTCCTGAAGTAGCTATCAAAAGATACTACACATTATATAAACTCTTAAATCAGGCTGAAGTTAAGACTATAAAAATTTCTAAAGAAGATAAAAAATCAATAAAAATACATAACAAAATCTCTAAAAATATATCCAAATTAAAATCTCTTATAGAAGATAAAAAAAATGCGAGATTAAATAAGAAAAAATTTAACAAGGAATACAATAAAACTTTTAAATCTCTATCTAAAGATTTGAAAAAAAATAAAAATAATAAAGATTATGAGCTTTTAACTTCATTTTTGATAGAAATTGAAAAATTAAGAGATAATAATCTTGATGCATTATTGAGTGGATACAAGATTTCAGAATTTGTACTTCAAAATATAAAAAAAGACAAAATACCAAAAAAATTTGAACAAGATTTATCAAATGCTAATTTTGATGACTTTCAACAAGAAGAGTTGGAAATATTAGGAAAAATAACTAAGTCGACGAAACTTAATAAAAATGTTAAATCAAATGAAATTCAGCTACATATATTAAATTTAGAAAATTCTAATATTCCAGTAAGTAGATTTTTAAATGTTTATAAAGACGAGCTTAATGTAAAATTAGATACCATAAACCTTATGGTTGCTTCATCCTCTGAAATGAAAGATTGGAAACTTAGTGATTGGGCAAATGCTTGGAAAAATCCTATTCCAAAATCAATCGTTGATGAGGCTGGAATTGAAATAACTCTGTCTGAGGATGAAATTGAATCAATAAAAGCACAACTAGCTATGAAAAATTTTAAGGAACTACTAGATTTAGAAGAGTTTAACAATTTGATTAAAACAAATTCTGATAATTTTTCACAAATTGCAAATGATTTAACTTTAAATACACAGTCATTCGAATTTTCTTTTACTCTTGATGATTTTGCTAGGTCTTTTGGTGATGCATACGGTTTCGATATTAATAACTACTCTGACTTAACAGATTTAGCAAACGCACAACATGGAGCTAACTGGTCTGTAGAAGAATATTCTTCTGTATATCAAGCAAATGTCGATGTTATTAATTCTCTAGCAAAAGGTAATTTTGACTATAATTTTGCTAGTCAGTTAGGAGCAAGTCTTCAAGATGTGGCAGATACTATTAGAGTTGCAGCTAGCGCAGGAATAACTGTAGATCTAGAGGCAACTGCTCAAGGTTTAGGTTATAGTAGTTTTGCAGATGCTGTTGCAGACTACAATGCTCAGCATGGAACTAATTATACTGTTGAAGAAGCAAAAGAGTCTTTGGGACAATAAATTATATTAAAGGATTTTAAAGGATACTAGAAATGAAACTAGAAATATTAGAGATAAATCAGAGTTTTGGAGATAATGAATAAAGAAAACGCAAGTAAACTCTGGAAAATTATTCAGGAAGCTGGCGATTATTTGGTGGGTCAATTACCTGACCACCCAAATCACCCTAAAGGAAGAAACCCGTATGCTCATGTTGCTATCTGTGTGAAAAGCAAATTTAACGCAAGTTATAAAGACATTCCTGACGAACAGTACCATGAAGTTATAAAGTATATTGAGTTTTTAAAAGAAAATCCTAGTTAGCTTTAATTGTATCTAACAATTCATCAACATCACTAGCTTTGGTATTCCAAGCGGCAACTAATCTAACCGCTTTTCCATCTAATTCTTCTTCGTTCATCTTGTAACCTTCCGAATTTAAATGTTCTATTTTTTCTCTTGGAAACTTTGCAAACACTTCATTTGCTTCTGTTGGATAAGCAATTTCAATATCATTATGCTTGCTTAAACCATCACTTAATTTTTTACCCATTTCATTAGCGTGTTTTGCATTTCTCAACCAAACATCATTTGAAATATAGGCATCGAGTTGAGCAGAGACAAAACGCATTTTAGATAACAAATGCCCTGCTCTTTTCATTAAAAAAGCAATGTCCCCTACTAATTCTTTCTTAAAAAATATAATCGCTTCAGCAGCTAAACATCCATTTTTAGTTGCTCCAAACGACAATACATCAATCCCTGATTTCCATGTCATTTCAGCAGGACTTACATCTAATGATACCAATGCATTAGCAAATCTAGCGCCATCCATATGTAAATTTAAATTATGTTTATGAGTAACTTCTGCAATTTTTTTGATTTCATCTAATTGGTAAACTTCGCCTGTTTCACACACTTGAGTAATACTAACTGATGAGGGTTGAGTATGATGAACAATACCTTTTCCACCTATCGATTGGTTTAGTTCTTCAGCAGTTATTTTTCCCATTATTCCTGTTAAAGGAACTAATTTACCACCTCCTGTATAAAATTCGGGAGCACCACATTCATCAGTGTTTATATGAGACATCTTATGACAATAAATATTTCCATAAGAAGGTGTCATAGTTGATAAAGCTAAAGCATTAGCTGCGGTTCCTGATGCAGTTGGAAAAACAATTACTTCTTTTTCAAATATCTCTGAAAACTTATCTTGTAACTCTGTTGATAAAGGATCGTTTCCATAAGGAGTGCTGTCTCCTTCATTTGCTTTTAAGATTGCCTCTAATACTTCAGGGCAAGCACCCGCAACATTATCTGAGGCGAATTTAACTCGCTCTCTTTTTGTTTTAATTTTTGCCATTATTATTGTTTTGGAAAATAATCTTTTAGCTCACCTTCACGGTATACATCTGCAGTACAACAGTGAAGTCCTCCACCAAATGCGTAAGCATCTCTTAATTCAACAGGAACTACTTCCATTCCTAATTTATCTAATTGCTCAGCTTGATAAATTTCACTTTTCTCAACACAAACTGTTTTAGGATCTAAAACTAAAACATTCATTGATAACCATGTTGAAGAATAGCAGAGTGGCGGTGGTTCATTATGTGCTGGTTGAGCACTATCAACAATTTCCCATCCATTATCTTCAAAAAGTTTTCTTTGCTCTTTTGGCAATCTTCTTTGAGGATTATTAATAATCAAACCTTCTTTTATTGGGGTAAAGGTTGCATCAATGTGAATAGGATATGGATCTCCTGGGAAATTTACTGCGTGTACTCTGTGATCTTTATAATGTCTCTTTAGCCAATCAATTCCTTTTAAATTAGTTGTAAATCCATGTTGAACAACTAAGTCTTTTCCAAATCTCAATACATCTGCTGCATCAAATAAAGGTTCTTCTTCTGTGGTTACAAAATATTTTTTTTCAGTCCATTCTAATCTTTTTTGAACCCCAATTTTATCTGATAAATAATCTTTTCTATAATCAGCATCTGTTAATCTTGGTTTTGGAGCAGACTCGTGTCTCATGTTAGGGTCTTGATTGTAATAATCTTTAAGAAGTGGCCGGTAACATAAATATTCAAACCAACGACATCGATAACTCATAGTTGCTTCTAAAATTTCATTACCCACAGTTAGCAAAACATCCCTTGGAGGCATACAACCAAACATAGTTTCCGCCTCCCAATCTGGTGTTGATGTCTTTTGATTAAAATCAATTGGTGTTGGCCGATCAACTTTGATGCCTCTTTTTTGAAGCATGTTTGAAAAATTATCTAATAATTCATTTGCTTTATCAACAGTGTCTTTAGTTCTTGGACCAAACTGACCTCGCATATCACTATCTTCAGGAACTTTTGCATCTAATGCTGGCTCTGGTGCTGGAATACAAGTGCCATCCGCTCTTCCAACAATAACATGTTTTAACGGATCCCACTCGTTCCAACTATTAACAATAGTTTTATTCTCGCTCATAAAGATTAGTTTTTTATAATATTATGCTCAGGCCCGAAAGGAAATTTTGTAATATTTTCTGTTCCATCTTTACCAATCACTAATATATCGTGCTCTCTATATCCGCCCGCACCAGGATTACCTTCTGGGATCATGATCATTGGCTCCATAGACACCACCATATTTTCCTCAAGAACAGTATCAATATCTTCTCTTAATTCTAAACCAGCTTCTCTTCCATAAAAGTGTGAAAGCATACCAAATGAATGACCATAGCCAAATGTTCGGTACTGAAGGTAACCAAGTTCAGCAAATAAATCATTTAGCTCATGACAAATGTCTGAACATTTAACACCTGGTTTAATTAATTCTAATCCACGTTTGTGTACTTTAACATTTGCTTGCCAAGCTTTAAGTGAGGCATCATCTGCATGATCCAAAAACAAAGTTCTTTCCAATGCAGTGTAGTAACCTGAGATCATTGGGAAAGTATTTAAAGATAAAATATCTCCTTTAACTAATTTTCTATTAGTCTTTGGATTGTGGGCACCATCTGTATTGATACCAGATTGAAACCATACCCAAGTGTCCATGTATTCTGCACCTGGATAACTTTTAACAATCTCCCTTTCCATTCTATCCCTTGCAGCTATTGCTACTTCGATCTCAGTGTTATCTTCTCTAATATTTTTAGCTATTTCTTCACCACCAATGTCTGCAATTCTTGCGCCATTTCTAATGATCTCAATTTCTTCATCAGATTTAATCATTCTAAGTTTCATTAGATCTTTTGAAACATCACTAAAAACAGAGAAAGTAAAAATAGATCCTATTTTTTCTCTCATATCTATAGTGACATGATCATTTTCAATTCCAATATTTTTTGGAGGCTCATCTCTTCCAATAATTGATACAATTGCTCTTAAAAAATTATCTTTTTTCCAATCAGTATAAATAACATTATCACAATGTGATCTACGCCAAGGTTGACTTGCATCAATATTAGCTGAAATTGTTGAAATTTTATCTTGAGTAATCACACATCCATATGGTCTCCCAAAAGAACAGTAAATAAAACCTGTGTAATACGCAACGTTATGCATGGATGTTAAAATAACCATATCTAAATTATTTTTATCCATCACAGATCTAAGTTTACTTACTCGATCGTTATATTCTTTATCTGTAAATGGTAATTTTACTTTTTCACCATTTTTGAGTTCAAAAAAATCTGGTCTTTCCATAAACTAATTTAGTGCTATGTGGCGCTTATTCCATCTCATAATTAAGCTGTAGTAAAATAAAGATACAAATAGAAAAAAACCACCTATAATCGTATTTGTTGATGGCACTTCGTTAATTCCTAAAATTGGTAACCAAACCCAAAATATTCCACCAACTACCTCAGTTAAAGATAGCAGTGTCAATTCTGCAGCAGGTATAGCTTTTGAGCCAATTGAATATAAAATTAATCCTGAACAAACTAGAAACCCATGAAGTGAAAATAAGGAACTGTTATAACTTGTAGCAAAGAACGTTTGTCCCGTAGACAAAATCATAATTGATGCAAACACAAAACAGAAGAAACCAGCAAATGCAACTGTTGTAAATTTAGGAGTTTCTTTTCTCCATCTTAGTGAGACTGAAAACACTGAAAAACCTATTGATGAGGTAAGTCCAAATACAAATCCTATTAAAGATTTCTCACCTGTATTGCCTATTGCCATTATCAATATACCTGCTGTTGCAATTATGATTGATATCCAAACATTTAGTGAAATCCGTTCTCTAAGAAATAAAAATGCCAAAAGAGCTGTAAAAAAAGGCATTGCAGCTAAGCAAAGTAAAGTAACAGCAGCACTGGTATTTGTTATCGAATAAATAAAAGTGATCATTGCAACTCCAAGACCCGAACCACCAACTATCCCTGACAATCCTATTTTATAATAATTTTTATAAAAGTTTTTTCCTTCTTCAAAATATAAGTAGAGGTTAAGGAGTATAAAAATAGTTAAACCTCTTCCAAATATATACTGCCAAGGAACAAGATTGGGACTATCCATATATCTTACGACCAAAGGTCCAAATGACCATAATATGCCAGCAAATAGTACAATTGGGACAGCAAGTTTTGGATTTCTTAACTCTAACATTTGTAGAAATCTAAATCTAAAAAGATTTTTCTACAACAAAAATACGTTTCTAAATCAAAGATTGATTAGAATGGTTGGGGAAAAAACAATCTAAGATATCTCCTTTTTTAAATTTTGATTTCCCTGCTGGCAACAAAGACCAAATGTTTGATTTAACAAAAGATTTTACTCTAAAAGACTCTTGCCCTTGTAAAATCTCAACTTCTATTTTTCCATTTTTAGTTGTGCTTAATTTACTTTTTGCAAACCTTGTAAAATTCTGTTTTTTAGAAAAACTATTTTTTAAAGTGGCTCTGATAGGTTGCTCTTCACTTAGTCCTAAAATGTTTTCCATGAAAGGAATAACGAAAAATCTAAAACAAGCAGATGATGACATTGGATTTCCTGGAAGTCCAAAGATTGCTTTTTGTTTTCCTTTAATTTTGGCAAATAGAATTGGTTTTCCTGGTCGAATTGCTACACTTTTAAAATAATTAGATAATTTAAATGTCTTAACAACGCTTGGAATATAGTCATATTTTCCAGCAGAAACAGCGCCTGATGTTATCAATATATCAGTATTACTATTTATAAGTTTATTAATTTGAGATTTATAAATATTTTGATGGTTATCTCTAAGTATTCCACCATTTTTAAAATTGAATAAAAAGCTTTCTTTAAGGTTTTTGATGTAATGACTATTAGAGTTTCTAACTTTCCAATTTGGAACATTGTCTCGATCTGTAATTTCATTTCCTGTTGAAAAAAATAAAATATTAATTTTCTTTTTAACTTTAATCTTTTTTATCCCCAAGGTTTTAAAAGCTAAAATATGGTTTGGCTGTATTATTGTATTTTTTTTGACAACTATCTCACCCTTTTTAAAGTCTGAACCTGAAAATCTTACATGATTAAACTTTTTAATTTTTTGATTAACTAAAATGTATTTTTTATTATTTTTGTTTGGATAAAAAATAATTTGTTCTATTGGAATGATTGTATCAAAACCTTTAGGAATTATTCCACCTGTCATTATTTCAACAGCATCATATTTTTTAATTTTTTTATTTAATGATTTTGTTCCTGCAGCAATGGATCCAATTATTCTAAATTGTTTTGGTGAATTTTTCTTAATTCCATTAGTATCTTTTGATTTAACTGCAAATCCATCAAATGCAGCGTTATCTCCTGCTGGATAATTGATCTTTGAATAAATATTATCTGAAATCACTCTGTTAAGAGAGTTTTCACTCAATATAGTTTCATCTTTAATTTTAATTTTTGCTTTTTTTAAAATTTTTCTAGATTGATCGTAACTAATCATTTTTTAATAATTCTTTAGCTTGTTCTAAATCTTCTTTTGTATTGATATTAAAGAAAGGATCTTGATTTGGAAACTCCATATTAATTGTTTTAACTCCAATACTATTGGCCCACAATTCAACTTTTCTAGCTCCTTTTTCTAGATCATCTTCTAATTGATCTAATAAACTCATTGACCATAAACCAAAGATGTTATGCCTAGTATTGTTTGATTTTATAAAAAATAAACTACTTTCATTTTCATCAATTTGATTAATGAATTGCTCTAAAATTTCTTTTTTAAAGAAAGGAGTATCTACTGGAAAAGTTGCTATCCATTGATAGTTTTTATTATGATCTTTGACCCATTTCATTGCTGAAAGAACTCCACCTAAAGGACCAAGATCTTTTTTAATATCTCCAATTAGTGAAATTTTATCTGAATTAGTAAATTTAATTGAATTATTTGATACTATTAATACTTCCTTAAATTCATTCGATATTTCTGCCAAGATGTAATCAATTAACATTTTATCAGCTAGCAATATCTGAGATTTATCTTCACCAAACCTTTGTGACTTACCGCCTGCTAGCACTGTTCCTAAAATATTGTTATGATCCATCTGTAAAATATAAAACATTCAAAGTTGAATTAAAGAAATTAAATGGATTTAAGAATTTTAGAAATAGCAGCCCACACGGAGAACAATAAAGTAGTTAAAAACTATACACATAAAACAAAACATAAAAATCCGTTATGTGGTGATGAGATGGAAATAAGCTTAATTGTCAAAGATGACGTTGTAAAAGATATGGGTTATCAGTGTAAATCTTGTGTTTATTGTCAGGCATCTGTCAGCCTATTATCTAGAAAAATTAAGGAAAAAAAAGTTGATGATATAAAGCAATTTATAAAAGCTGGAGAGCAACTTTTTGAAGACGCAAAAGTAAGTATAGAAAAACATTGGAAAGATTTTAAAGAAATTTTAGACAAAAAAAATCTTTCACGAAAAGAATGTTTGCTTTTACCTTTAAGAACAATTGCTAAAGCATTAAAAATTTAAATGATCAAAATCACAAAACCATTATTACAAAAAGCATTGATAGCAGGTTTTTTTTCAACAATCACTATAGGAGTACTTACAGTATTGACTTATAAAAGTACTCTTGGATATTTTATTGCAGCATCATTTGGCTCATCCATGGTTTTATTGTTTGGATTTCCTGAAAGTCCTTTTGCTCAACCAAAAAATGTTTTCTTTGGACATTTATTAACTGCTTTGGTGGGAGTAATATTTGTTAATTTTATTCCACTTCCAATTTATATGAGTATTGCATTTGCAGTAGGAATTGGAGTGTTCTTAATGATTTTATTTAATGTTGTTCACCCTCCTGCGGGAGGAAACCCAATAATTGTTATTATTGGAAGTGCTTCTTATGATTATTTAATTAATCCAATTATATTTGGATGTATGATAATTTTATTACTCGCAATTATAATCAATAAATATTTATTGCAAAAAAACTATCCCTTAAAATAATTTATGAATTCAAAATATAAAGTTTTAAAGTATTCATCTAATAATTTTAAAGATGTTGATGATTTAGTTTCAATTGAAGAACCATTAGAGATTTCTTTAAGGTACAAAGAAAAAGATAATTGGGTTGAACAAACTTTATCTATTACGATGAGAACTCCTGGTAATGATGAAGATCTTGTAAGAGGATTTTTATTTAATGAACAAATTGTAAAAAGTTTAAATGATATTGATAGTATTGAAAGTTATGGAGAAAACGTTGGTCAATATAAAATTCAAAATAAAATACTAGCAACACTTAATAATTCAGAAAATGTAAATATATCAAAAATTAAAAGAGATTTTTTAACCAACTCCTCTTGTGGTGTTTGTGGGAAATCTTCATTGGATTCGCTAGAGATAATTAAAACTACAAAGACAAATGCCTCTGAACCTAAAATTTCAAAAGATGTAATTATTCAATCCCCTGATATTTTAAGAGAAGGTCAGTCTGAATTCAGCAAAACTGGTGGTATTCATGCAAGTGGACTATTTAACAGTGATGGAAAATTGATAGCTCTAAGAGAAGATGTTGGAAGACACAACGCTTTAGACAAACTTATCGGCTGTGCTTTGGAGAAAAACCAATTTGATCCAAAAGACCAATTTATTACGTGTTCTGGGAGACTTAATTTTGAGCTAGTTCAGAAGGTTTTAATGACAGATATTGGTATTATGATTGGGGTTGGTGCGCCAACAAGTCTTGCTATCGATTTAGCTAATAAGTTTGACATTACCCTCATAGGTTTCGTAAAGAGGGACAGTTTTAATATTTACACAAATAACAAAAAAGTTAAGGTGGAATAATAAAAAAAGGGTAATTGTGTCAAAAAATATAAGTAATTTATCTGGAAGAATAGGCCTAAAAGACAATCTATTTAAGCAGATTTCAGAGAACACATTAAGTGAAAACCCTCAAGATATTAAAGAAATTGCAAAAAAACATAACCTTGGAGTTTCAACACTCCACGGTGCTGAATCTTTTTATGAATTTTTAAGACCTTCACACAGAGAAAAAAAAGCTTTCGTTTGTAATGGTAGTGCATGCATGTGTGCAGGTACTCAAGACAAACTAAAAGACAAACTAAAAGAAAAATTAGGTGATGACAAAGTTGGAGAGATGTTTTGTCTAGGTCATTGTTATGAAAATCATGCATTTCACTATGATGGTGAAAATTATGCTGGAAAAGATATTGAAAAGATTGATCAAATTTTAAAAGGTGAAGAAATTAAACAAGAAAAGTTTTTCTCTAAGAGTTATGCAACAACAAGTTTTTTAATGGATGACAAGTTATCATCAACAGATCAATTTAAAGAACAGTTAAGTAAATTTTTAAAAACAGATAAAAAAGAAATAGTAAAATCATTATTAGACTCAAACTTAACAGGAAGAGGTGGCGCAGGTTTTCCAACAGGAATGAAATGGGATTTCTGTAGTAAAGCAAAAGGTGATAAGAAATATGTTATCTGCAATGCTGATGAAGGTGACTCAGGAGCTTTTTCAGACAGATACCTGTTAGAAGATCAACCATTAAAAGTTATTTTTGGAATGGTGCTTTGTGGATTTGTAATTGGAAGTGATGAAGGAGTTTTATATATTAGAGGTGAGTATCCAAAATCTATTGAAGCGATAAATGGATGTATCAATGAACTTAAAAAATTAAATTTATTAGGTGAAAATATTTTAGGAACAGATTTTTCTTTTGATCTTGGAATTTGTATCGGTCAAGGTGCATATATTTGTGGAGAAGAAACAGCTTTGATAGCTTCTATTGAGGGAAGAAGGGCTGAAGTAGATGTAAGACCGCCCTTCCCGGTTACTGAGGGATTATATAAAAAACCAACTGTAGTTAACAATGTTGAAACTTTAGCTGCAGCAACTGGAATTTTATTAAACGGATCGGAAAAATTTTCTTCAGTTGGAAATAAAAAGTCGGCTGGAACAAAATTAGTTTGCTTAGATAGTTTTTTTAACAATCCTGGTGTTTATGAAATTGATATGGGAACACCAATGAAAAAAATATTTAATGAAATTGGTGGTGGATACAAAGAACCTGTTAAAGCTTTTCAAATAGGTGGTCCTTTAGGTGGAGTTGTTCCTTTAAGTGAAATAGAAAATTTAAATTTAGATTTTCAAGAGTTTACTGCAAAAGGTTTTATGTTAGGTCACGCAAGTATAGTTAGTATCCCTAAAGATTTTCCAATGGCTGAATACATTCATCATTTATTTGAATTTTCTGCAGAAGAATCTTGTGGTAAATGTTTCCCAGGAAGACTTGGATCTTACAGAGGAAAAGAAATGTTTGATCAAGCTAAGAAGAAAACAGCTAAAATTCCTTTAAAATTACTAGAAGAGTTGTTGGTTACTATGCAAAAAGGCTGTTTATGTGCTCTATGTGGAGCGATCCCAACTCCTATTCAAAACATCCTAAAATACTTTGGCGATGAAATGAAAAATGATATGGTGAAAGATAATTAATGAGCTCAGAGAAAAGAAAAATTGCTTATATTGATGGAAAACCTTACGAAATAGGTCCTAATCATACATCTATTTTAAAATTCGTTAAAAGCTATGTTGGTGAAAAAAAGGTTCCAACTTTATGTGATGACCCTAACTTAGCGCCATATGGAGCTTGTAGAGTTTGTTCAGTTGAAGTTGCGTTAGAAAAAGACGGACCAACTAGAGTAGTTGCATCTTGTCATACACCAGTTGCAGAAAACCAGCACATATTTACTTCAAACGAAGCATTAACAAGCCTTAGAAAAAATATTGTTGAGTTAGTTTTAACTGACCACCCTATGGAATGTGATACTTGTGAAGTAAACAATAACTGTGAACTTCAAACAGTTGCAAATGATTTGGGTGTTGCTGATCATAGATATAATAGTCCTAAGCAACATAAAGGAATTCCAAGAGACACTTCTCATGATTACATGAGAATGAATTTAGATAACTGTATTAACTGTGGAAGATGTGTTAGGGCATGCGATGAAATTCAAGGATCATTTGTTTTAACAATGAGCGGTAGAGGATTTGAATCAAGAATTACAACGGATAACGATATGATGTTTGGAGATAGTTCATGTGTATCATGTGGAGCTTGTGCTCACACATGTCCAACAGATGCTATTTCAGATGTATTCCAATCTAAATCTGTAGCTGTAGATAAAAAAGTTAGAACTACTTGTTCATACTGTGGTGTTGGTTGTAACTTAGAAGCATCAATCAAAGATGATAAAGTAGTAGCAATTGATACTCCTAAGCAAACAGAAGTAAATGCAGGTCACACATGTATTAAAGGTAGATATGCATTCAGTTTTTATGATCATCCCGACAGATTAAAAACTCCATTGATAAAAAGAAATGGAAAGTTCGAAGAAGCTTCTTGGGATGAAGCATATGATTTTATCAAAGAAGAAGTGAATAGAATTACAAAAGAAAACGGTCCAGATGCTTTTGCTGGAATTTCTTCTGCAAGATGTACAAACGAAGAAAACTATGTTTTCCAAAAAATGATTAGAGCCGCTGTTGGAACTAACAGTGTAGATTGTTGTGCAAGAATTTGTCACTCACCTACAGCTTGGGGTATGCAGCAAACATTTGGAACAGGAGCTGCAACAAACTCAACAGAAGATATTTACCATGCAGATTTGTTTTTAGTTATTGGTGCTAATCCAACTAATGCTCACCCAGTTACAGGTGCAAAAATTAAACAGCAAGTGATGAAAGGTAAAAAATTAATTGTCCTTGATCCAGTAACAACTGAATTAGCTAAACTTGCTGATTATCATATCAAACTTAGACCTGGAACTAACGTTGCGGTTCTAAATATGATGTTACACTTTATTATTAAATCAAAACTATATAACGCTGACTTTGTAAGAGATCGAACAGAAGGTTTTGATAATTTCTTGAAAGAAATTGAAAGACAAGATGTTGATCAATTAGCAAAAGTTGCTGGTGTTGATAAACAATTAGTAAAAGAGGCTGCAATTGCTTATGCAACAGCAAGAAATTCTATGGAATTCCATGGACTAGGAGTTACTGAACACGAACAAGGTTCAAAAACTGTGATGTTAATTGCTGATTTAGCAATGATTACAGGAAACATTGGAAGAAAAGGTGTCGGTGTAAATCCTCTTAGAGGTCAAAATAATGTTCAAGGTGCAGCAGACATGGGATGTCAGCCTCACCAAGGTGCAGGTTATTTTCCTGTAGATAAAACAGAAAACCAAAAATTTTATACAGAAAAATATGGTGTAACTCATCCTACTAAAGCTGGTTTAAAAATTCCTCAAATGTTTGAGGCTGCAATCAATAAAGAATTAAAAGGTTTATGGATTATTGGTGAAGATATAGTTCAAACAGATCCAAATAGTGCACATGTTATTGAAGCAATGAACTCATTAGAGCTATTAGTTGTTCAAGAAATATTTATGAGTGAAACAGCAAAACTTGCAACGGTAGTTTTACCTGGAACAACTTTCTTAGAAAAAGACGGAACTTTCACGAATACTGAGAGAAGAATTCAAAGAGTGAATAGAGCAGTACCTCCACTACCAGGTACAAAACCTGATGGATTAATTGTAACTGAAATGATGCAAAAATTAGGTTTTGATCAACCGTCTTATGATGCTGATCAGGTTTTAGAAGAAATAGCTGATATTGTTCCTTTCTTTAAAGGAGTAACAAGAGAAAGGCTTGGAAAATTAGGATTACAATGGCCTGTAAAAGAAGATGGTTCGGATACAAAAATTTTACATACTGAAGAGTTTAAACTTGGTAAAGGAAGATTGAAAAACTTTGATTGGAAAGAATCTAGTGAGATAGAGGCTAATCAAAAAGATTATCCATTAATTTTAACAACTAGTAGAGTTTTACAACACTATAATGCAGCAACAATGACAAGAAGAACAAAAAATATAAACATTGTTGATGAAGATGTTTTATTAATTCACCCTAAAGATGCAGCATATAGAAATCTGAATTCAGGTGATATTGGAAGATTATATTCTGGTAGAGGAGAAGTTGCTTTAAAAGTAGAGGTAACAGATAAAGTTAAAGAAGGAATTGTATTTACAACATTCCACTTCCCAGAGCACATGGTCAATATGGTAACTGGTCATGGAAAAGATGAAGAGACAATGTGTGCTGAATACAAAGTTTCATCAGTTGAAGTTCAAAAAATTTCTAATCAATTTAAAACAGAAGTTAAACCAAAAGAACATCAAGCTGAAGTTAGTTAATTAAAATGACCATTGGTTGGCATTTTGACAATTCATATTCAAAACTATCAAAAACATTTAAAGAAGATATCAATCCTACACCAGTTCATGAGCCTGAACTTGTTATTTTAAACGAAGAACTTGCTAAAAATCTTAATTTAAACTTTTCTGGAATAGATAAAAAAAAATTAGCTGAAATCTTTTCGGGAAACAGTTTACCTGATGGAACTAATTCAATTGCACAAGCATATGCTGGTCATCAATTTGGTCATTTCACAATGCTTGGTGATGGTAGGGCTGTTCTATTAGGAGAGCATTTAGTTAATAAAAATCAACGTTTTGATATACAATTTAAGGGTTCAGGCAGAACCTCTTTCTCTAGAGGTGGCGATGGAAGGGCCGCTTTAGGTCCAATGCTAAGAGAATATATAATTAGTGAAGCAATTAATGCTTTGAATATTCCAACAACTAGAAGTCTTGCGGTTGTTAAAACCGGAGAAAAAGTTGTAAGAGAAAATTTGTTAAATGGAGCAATTTTAACTAGAGTTGCGTCAAGTCATATACGAGTTGGCACCTTTCAGTATATTGCAGCCACTCAAAACCTTGAAGATCTTAACACATTGGTTAATTACACAATAACTAGACACTATCCAGAAATTCAATCCTCTAAAAATAAAGCTTTAGATTTATTAAGTATTGTAATGGAAAAACAATGTCAGTTAGTAATCAATTGGATGAGAGTAGGATTTATCCATGGAGTAATGAATACTGACAATATGGCTATTTCTGGTGAAACAATTGATTATGGTCCATGTGCTTTCATGGATCAATACGATCCAAAAACTGTATTTAGTTCTATAGATAAATTTGGGAGGTATGCCTTTTCAAATCAACCTCCAATTACAAAATGGAATTTAGCAAGATTTGCAGAATGTATAATTCCACTTATTGATAAAGATGAAGATACAGCGATTAAAATTGCAACAGAGTTAATTGATAACTTTCAAATTATTTATGAACAAAAATGGTTAAATATGATGAGAGATAAACTTGGCTTATTTGGTGAAGATAAAAATGATCAAACATTAATTAATAAACTTTTAAATTGGATGAAAAATAATAATGCAGATTATACAAATACCTTCTGTCACTTAATGGGTGTTAAAATTGATGATGAAATTTTCAAAAATGATGATTTTAAAGTTTGGGCTAATCAATGGCAAAAAAGATTAAAGTTAAATAATTCGTCTGATAAACATTTAGAACTAATGAAAAAAACTAATCCAATAATTATTCCAAGAAATCAAAAAGTAGAGGAAGCCCTAGCTGATGCGGATAAAGGAAATCTAGAAACAATGAATAAACTTTTATCAGTTTTAAGTAATCCTTATTCTGATCAAAAAAATATTATTGAATTTCAAAAACCTGCACAAATTGGTAATAAAAAATATCAAACTTTTTGTGGAACTTAAAATTTAATTTATTTTATAATTTTTCTTTACTAATTCTTTTAAACTTTGATCGGGTATCTTAAAATAAATATCCATTAAAATTATTTTAAAAATATCTTTAAAGTGCTGAAATTTATGTTCCCCATTTTTATCAGCATTGCCCACATTTTGAAATTCCATGTTTGATAAATTAATATTTATATTTGTTTTATTTTGTGGTGATTTAACATAAGCAGATGAATTATTTATTTTAACAATTTTAATAATAAAATTTTTATCTTTTTCCTTCTTGGGATATTTTTTTGGATTTTCTTGATTAATTGTTTTAATTAAATCAACGTTATCATTTAAATTTTCATTTCGATTTCCTTCAATCTTGTTCTCTAAAATTTCAAAATAAAATTTTGGTCCTATTAACAATATGGATTTGATAACGATTAAATCACTAAAAATTGAGGTTAAATCATATTCAATTAAAACTTTAGTTGCTTCAAAAACGTTTTCATTAAAATAATTTTTTTTATTTTTAATTTTAAGATCTATAATTTCTATTTGTTGGGAAAAATAATTAATTCTATTAATTTTAAAGTTTGAATTAAAATTGATAATATTAGATAAATTTTTTTCTATTACAAAATTAATTATCTTTTTATCAAAGATAAAAGCTAATGTTAACAATGTTAAAATTGAAAAAGAAAAAATAATTACAATTTTTTTCATAATTAAAAAAAATTATAATACGTAAGGTTCTCTTCTTGCTGTTTTACCCAAAACTCTTTCAACAGCAAAATCACTTATATCAATTGTTTGGTATGAACCAGTTGTAATCAATTCAGTTAATGCTCTTCCAATACCTGGGGCTTGCATTAATCCTCTTCCTGTAAAACCTGTAGCCATGTAAACATTTTCATACTTAGGATGTTTTCCAACAACAGCATTATTATCTAATCTATTACAATCGTAATAACCTGCCCATCCTCCAGTTAATTTTAATTCTTCAAAAGCTGGTATTCTTTTTGCTAGTGCTGGCCAAACTAATTCCTCAAAATCATTCCATGCAGGCTCTAAATCATCTGCACCAAATACTGATAATGGTGATCCTGCTAAATACTCTCCTCCTTCAGGTCTCCAATAAACACCAGTGGTTAAATCACCAGTTAGTGGCATTTCTTTTATATATGTTGGACATTTTACTCTAAACACAGTGTGTTTTTGAGGCTCAACAGGAATGTCTTCTAACAATTCTTTGGTCCAACAGCCAGCTGCAGAGACAATTGTTTTAGCTTTTATCTCTGAAAGATTTTTAACCTCTCCTTTTATAAATTCTGCTCCAAGTTCTATTGCCTTACTTTTAAGTGCACTATGAAACATAAAAGGATCAATCCAACCTTCACTTTGATTGTCTGTGTAAGTAGCAGTCTCAACACCTTCATCATTTATATATGGAAACACTTTTGATAGCTCTGAGCCTTTAATATTTTTTGTACCTGCATCACATTCTTTATGATTTTCTAAAGCTTTATATTGTTCTTCAGCATGTTCAGGACCAAACATCAAAAGGTAACCATTGGTCACCATACTTGCTGTTGGATTAGGATTTTTTTCAGTTTTCAATAATTCTGGTATTTGAAAAATAAATTCTCTTGCAAATTTGCCTAGTAAGATATTTTCTTTTTGAAAAAATTGTCTTCTAAAACCTCCTAAAGATAAAGGAAATGATGCTGTTTTGTAAGTTGGATCTCTTTCAATAACTTTAACTTTTCTTCCTTCTTTTGATAGAAAATAAGCAGTTGCTGCTCCAATTATTCCACCACCAACTACAACAACATCATCCATAATTAATTTAAGATTATCAAACTTGTATTCAAAATTAGAGCAAAGCAACACCAAAGTAAATATGGAATCATTAAATACGAGCTCATCATTGTGACGCGTCTATATCTTATGATTAGATTGATAATTAATGCAATTAACACAATCAATACCAACAACGCTAAAACCATGTTGTGAAATGCAAAGAAAACTATACTCCAAGTTGCATTGAAAACTAAATGAATAAAATAAATATAAACTGTGTTCATCTCTTTATTTTTAGAATGCCAATACATCCAAATAGAAATTGTCATCAATAAATATAAAATTGTCCATACTGGACCAAACACCCAATCTGGTGGATTAAAAACAGGTTTATTTAATAAAGAATACCAAGGCTCCTTAAAAGTGAATGTAGCTAATCCTCCAATTAATGAAGCTGAAAATGTAATGATAAGAAATAATATAAATGTTACAATTTTATTTTTTAACATAATGTTTATACATAACAAAAAATGAGTAAAAAAACTATTTGGATAACTGGCGGTAGTACAGGCATTGGCAAAGCCTTGGCAATTAAATTTGCAAACAAAGGATGGAATGTTGCTGTATCCGCAAGAAGAGCTGAACTATTAGACGAACTTTCAAAAAATTATCAAAATATTTCATCATTTCCTTTAGATGTTACTAATAAAACAAAATGTATAGAAATTTTTAATCAGATTAAAACTAAGTTTGAAAATATTGATATTTGTTTTTTTTCAACTGGTACATGGAATCCAAAAAAAGAAAAAGAAATCGATGTTGAACAAATGGAAGAAGTTTTCAAAGTAAATTTTTTTGGAACAGTAAACTCCATTAAAGCAGTAGAGCAATATTACAGGGAAAGAAAAAATGGTATAATTACTATAGTTTCATCTATTGCTGGTTATAGAGGATTACCTAATTCAACTGGTTATGGACCATCGAAATCTGCACTAAATAATTTGGCAGAAAGTTTATATTTTGATTTTCAAAGATATAATGTTCGAGTTTGTTTGGTTTCCCCTGGTTTTATTAAAACACCAATGACAGATAAAAATGATTTTAAAATGCCATTTTTAAAAACACCTGAATTTGCAGCTGATCAAATTTATGATGGCTTAATTAATAAAAATATTTTTGAGATCCATTTTCCAAAAGCACTTACTTTAACTTTAAAGTTATTTAATTTTCTTCCAAGTAAACTTTATTTTAAATTAGTAGGTAGGATGACTAAGTTTCAAAAGAAATAATTAATCTTTAACAAATACAACAGTAAGTTCTGCAACTTTAAATCCAAACTTTGTCATTGTAGCTCTATTGATTGCAACTCTTTCATCTTGTTTGAAGATCCAATCATCAAAAGTAATTTTTAATTCTTTTCCTTTAACTGGAACTAATAAAACGTATTCAAATTTAAAAGCAGGTCCGTATGAATAACCTATTGCTTTTCCAACAACGTCCCCAGCTGTACCTTCGTAATTATGTTCATCAATTTTAGTAATTGTCCACTCTCTATCTTGAACTTCACCATCATCCCAATTAAATTTTTCTTTTAAAATTAACTGTTTACCATCCCATGTTCCGTCTAAATCAGCTGAGAATTGTCTTGTGACTTTTCCTGATCGATTTTGTAAAACACCCCATGCTTTAACGTTTCCTGTTAGGTATTCTTCAATAATTAATCTAGGTTCTTTATTTTTAAAATCTTCTGGTTTCATAGCACTATTATTTGAGCAACTTGTAATTAAGAATACCAAAATTATCAACGAAATTGATTTAATTATTTTCATATTATTGTTGTTATTTATTCTGCATTGAAAATTGAATCAAATCAATATTTTTAGATTTAAATCCAGCTTCACAATAAGATAAGTAAAATTCCCACATTCTTTTAAATGTCAGATCAAATCCTTGATTTTTAATTTGATCCCACTTTCTTAAAAATTCCTCTCTCCAGATAGCCAACGTTTCCGCATAATGATCTGCATATGAAATATAAGAATTAATTGTTAAACCATTATCTGAAACATATCTATTAATACTATTTTTATTAGGAAGAAATCCTCCTGGGAAAATATATTTTTGAATAAAATCTTGTTTATTTTTGTACCTATCAAACAAACTATCATCAATTGTTATTGCTTGAATTGCAGCCTTTCCCCCATTCGATAAATTATCCTTAATAGTTTTAAAATAAGTCTCTAAATAATTTTGCCCAACTGCCTCAATCATTTCAATTGAAGCAATCGAATTATATTTTCCTTTAAGGTCTCGATAATCTTTTATCTCAATATTTACTTTTTCATTTAGACCACATTTATGAATTCTCTCTTTTGCATATTCGAATTGTTTTTTTGAAATAGTAATACAATCTAATTTCACATCATATTTCTTACCTAAATATTCAGCAAAGCCACCCCATCCACATCCAATCTCTAAAACTTTATCTCCAGAACTAGGTTTGATTAGATCAATTAATTTTTGATATTTGTTATTTTGAGCAACGCTTAAATTTTTTGAACTATCATTAAATATTGCACTTGAGTAAGTTAAGGTGTCATCTAGCCATAATGAAAAGAAATCATTTCCAAGATCATAGTGTTTTGCAATATTTTCCTTACTTCGACTTTTTGTATTTTTGATTATTTTATTTTTTATAAAATTAATTACAGGCAAATCAAGCAGACCAGAGAATTTATATATCAATTGAATATTTCTAGCTGTTAACTCAATTAAATCTGAGAGGTTATCTGTTTCAAATTCTCCTCTCATATAACTTTCGGCAAAACCAATACTTCCACCTCTTATTAAATTATAATTAAGAGTAGGATTTTTAATTTTAATATTTGCTTTTAAAGATTGATCTGGATTACCAAATTTTAAAACCTCACCCTCATAGGTAGTTATTTCAAGGTATCCATTTTTAATTTTACCTAAAAATTTGAAAACTAATTTATCTGCAGCTCTGTTTAATAACATTAATTTTCTACTGTTATGTTGTTTCTCATTTTTATTTTTTTTTTTATAATTTTAATTCCTTTCATCCATAATTTAAATGCTTCAAAATGGATCGCTGATATTATTTTAATAGTCATTAGAGGATGTTTTAAATAAGACTTAAATAATTGACTACTATTTAACTCTGCTTTTTTACCATCCTGTGATGCAAATAGAATTTTTCCCTCTTGATCGTATTGATCTATAATTACAGAAAGTTTTTCATTAGGATTTAGAATTCTAAAAAAGTACTTACAGTTCATTTCTATAAAAGGTGAAACGTGAAATTTTTTAGAACAATTATTTTGAATTAATTTATTCTTATTATCTACCTTAAATACATAAGTATGTTGCTCGCCGAATGTATTTTTCACCTCATATAAAATAGATATTAAATTATCGTTTTGATTGTAAACGAAAAAGATGCTTAGAGGATTAAATACATAACCAAAAATTCTTGGATAACAAAGCAGCTTAATTTTAATATTTACAGTTTCTATTTTATTTTGTTCTAAATTTTTTTTAACCCATTGTTCAAGAGAAGATCCATCACGTTCACCATGATCCTTTTCATAAAAACTAATTAAATTGAATTTATTCAATGAAAAAAAACTGATTTCTTGATTTATTTTTCTTAATTCAGATAAATCAATTAAAAGTGAAAAAACGCTATACTTAAAATAGTGTTCTTTAGGTTTGAAACGTTTGTGGATTACTTTACCGTTATATATACATGAGTTAGTCATTTAGGTATTTTAGCATTTCAATAGATGATTTTATTCCATCTTCATGAAAACCGTAACCAAAATAACTCCCACAAAAAAGTAAATCTTTTTTATTTTGTAAATTAGATAGTTCTAATTGAGCGTCTAATGCTTTTTGATCATAATAAGGATGAGTAAATTTAACTATTTTAAGTATTTTACTCTCATCAATCTCAAAATAAGGATTAAGAGTTAAAAAAATATCCTGATCACATTTAAGGTTTTGCAAAAGATTTAACCAATAAGTAATAGAATTTTTTTTTAAATCTTTATCATTTATCGAAGAATTCCACGAAGACCACACCTTTTTATTTTTCGGCATCACTCTTTTATCAGTATGAATATATGCAATATTTTCCTTATAATTAAAATTGGATAAAATTTTTGTCTCTTCGTGAGTAGGATTATCAATTAACTTTAAAGCTTCGTCAGCATGAGCTGCTATTACAACCTTGTCGTAATCAAAAAATTCACTTTCACCACCATAATATAAATCTAAACCTTTTGATTTTCTTATAATTTTTTTAATTTTGTAATTTTTAAAGTATTCACCACTTATCTTTGAAATTACTTTATTAACATAAGTCCTACTTCTATTGGTTACAGTATACCACTGAGGTCTATTTTTTAATTTAAAGAGCCCGTGATTTTGAAAAAATTTTAAAAAGAATGTTATTGGCATCTTACTTGCTTCATAAGGTGGCATAGACCAAATTGCAGATACCATCGGAATAATATGGTAATCGATAAAAGTTTTTGACAGTTTGTTTTTTTCCAAATATTCGCCTAAGGTTAACTTTTGATCTGTAACATTTATTTGATCACTATTCTTATAAAATTTGATGATATCAAAAAACATTTTTAAAAAATTAATATTAATCAAATTAGATCTGTTAGAAAAAATTCCATTCAAACCTTTTCCACAATATTCAAAGTTTGTATTTTCTACTGATACAGAAAAGGACATGTTGCTTTTTTCAATCTCAACATCATTTTCTTTAAAAAAATTAATTAAATTTGGATAGGTTTGAAAATTAAATACAATAAAACCAATATCTACAGATACCTTCTTCTCATCAAAAATTAAATCTATTGTATGAGAGTGACCACCAAAATGATCTTCTTTCTCGAAAAGATCTACATGATGTTTTTTTGATAAATGATAAGCAGCACTTAAGCCTGATATACCTGAACCAACTACGGCAATTTTCATTAATAATTATGCTGCGTCTTCTTTAAACTCATCAATACTTGGACAAGTACAAAATATATTCTTATCTCCATAAACATTGTCCACCCTTGCAACTGGAGGCCAAAATTTATTTGCTTTTAAGAATTTCGCTGGATATGCAGCTTGCTCTCTTGAATATTTATGAATCCATTCATCTGAGGCTAATTCTATATCAGTGTGTGGTGCATTTTTAATAGGGTTATCTACTTTGTCAAACTTGCCAGACTTGACCATATCTATTTCCGCTTTAATGCTAATTAAAGTGTCACAAAATCTGTCCAGTTCAGATAAACTCTCACTCTCTGTTGGCTCTATCATCATTGTTCCAGCAACCGGCCATGACATTGTTGGTGCATGAAATCCATAATCTATTAATCTTTTAGCTATATCTTCTTCTGAAATGCCTGTTTCACTTTTAATTGATCTGATATCAATTATACATTCATGAGCTACATTACCATTTGAACCTTTATAAAGAATTGGGTAATGGTCTTTTAATCTATTTGCTATATAATTTGCATTTAGGATTGCAATTTGGGTTGCAAGTTTTACGCCCTCAGATCCCATCATCTTAATATACATCCAAGAGATTGATAAAATACTTGAGCTTCCCCAAGGAGCTGCTGAAACAGCACCTATTCCGCTTGCAGGTCCACAATCTTTTACAACTGGATGATTAGGCAGATAAACTTGTAAATGTCTTTTACATGCAATAGGTCCCATTCCAGGTCCTCCTCCACCATGTGGAATACAAAATGTTTTATGCAAGTTAATATGACAAACATCAGGACCAAAATTTCCTGGTTTTGCAACTCCAACAAGTGCATTTAGGTTTGCTCCATCCATATAAACCTGACCACCATGTTCATGAATTACTTCACATATATCTTTAATTTTTTCTTCAAATACACCATGTGTTGATGGGTAAGTTACCATTAATGCACCAAGATTCTCAGAATGTAATTCTGCTTTTTTCTTTAAATCTTGAAAGTCAACATTTCCCTCTTTATCACAATCAACAACTACAACTTTCATTCCAACCATCTGTGCACTTGCTGGATTAGTTCCGTGTGCTGAGCTTGGAATTAAACATATATTTCTATTTTCATCCCCTCTATCTAAATGATATTTTCTTATTACCATTAACCCTGCATACTCACCTTGTGCTCCTGCATTTGGCTGAAGTGAAACACCAGAAAAACCAGTAATAGATCTTAACCAATTTTTAAGATCTGTGAACATTTCTCTATATCCCTCCATCTGTTCGACAGGTACGAATGGATGGGGCTCAGCCAATTCTCTCCACGAAATAGGTATCATTTCTGCAGTAGCATTTAATTTCATAGTACATGAACCTAGAGCGATCATTGTTCTGTTAAGAGCTATATCTTTATCCTCTAACTTTTTAAGATATCTAAGCATTTCTGTCTCTGAATGATATAAATTAAAAACAGGGTGTTCCAAATATTTTGAAGTTCTTAATAAATTTTTTGGTAGATTTGGCAAACTAACAGTAGGATCTTCTTTTTTAATTGACTCTGCAGCATTAAATATTTTTAGTAGCTGATTTACTCTGTAAACATTTTTTCTTTCATCGAACGAAACAGACAGCATTTCTGAATTTACTTTTCTAATATTAACTTTTTGGTCTAAAGCATTTTTGAAAATCTGATCAGTCTTTTCTTTAGTAATAATAGTTACAGTGTCAAAAAAATAATCTGAGTATAATTCATATCCAGATTGTTTTATTTTATCTGCAAAATTTTTTGCTAATTGAGATACTCTTTCAGAAATACTTTTGATTCCATCTGGTCCGTGATAAATGGCATAAGCTGCTGAAACAATCGCTAGTAAGGCTTGAGCAGTACAAATATTGCTTGTAGCTTTGTCTCTTCTAATGTGTTGCTCTCTAGTTTGTAATGACAATCTATAAGCTTTGTTTCCATGCCTATCCACTGAAACTCCAACAATCCTACCTGGCATAGATCGTTTGTATTCATCTTTTGTTGCAAAAAAGGCTGCATGAGGTCCTCCATAACCCATTGGAATACCAAACCTTTGGGAGCTACCAACTGCAATATCAGCTCCAAGTTCTCTTGGTGTTTTTAGCATAGACAGCGCAAGAAGATCGCAAACCAAAATTGCTTTTCCGTTTTTTTTATGAATTTTACTTATAGCCTCACTAGGGTCTTTGATATCACCTAAAGTTCCCGGATATTGTAATACTCCACAAACAATGTCTTCTTTTAACTGCTCTAAAACTTTATCCTCATCTCCAACAAGGACTTTAAGACCCATTGGCTCTGCTCTAGTTTGAATAACATCAATTGTTTGTTGATGGCAATTCTCTGAAACAAAAACTAAATTACTATCACTTTTATTAAGTCTATGACTTAAGCCCATAGCTTCAGCAGCTGCTGTTCCTTCGTCAAGTAAAGACGCATTTGCTATATCCATTCCAGTAAAATCAACAATCATTTGCTGAAAATTTAATAGCATCTCTAATCTACCTTGTGCTACTTCAGGCTGATAAGGTGTATATGATGTATACCATCCTGGATTTTCTAATATATTTCTTAAAATTACATATGGTGTGTAAGTTCCATAATAACCCATGCCTATAAAATTTGAGTAAATTTGGTTTTTTTTTGAAATTGCTTTTAATTTTCTTAAAGCTTCGTATTCTGAGTTTGGTTCACCAATATTTAATTCACCTTTAAACTGAATTTTTTCTGGGATGGTACTATTAATAAATTCATCTAATGACTTAAAGTTAAGATCTTTAAGCATTTTTTCTTGGTCCTTTTCTGATGGACCTATATGTCTTCTAATAAAATCCTTTTGTGAATTATGTAACATTAGCTTGATGTCTCCTTTGCAAATTTATCGTATTCTTCTTTATTCATTAAAGTATTTAGCTCAGATGTGTCTTTAATTTTCAATTTAAAAAACCATGCGCTACCTTCAGGGTCCTCATTAATTTTGGCAGGATCATCTACTATAGACTGGTTAGTGTCTACCACTTCACCACTTACTGGAGTATAAACATCACTAGCAGCTTTCGTAGACTCTACTACTCCTGCAGTACCATCTTTTTCAACATTAGACCCCTTTTCAGGAAGTTCTGCAAAAACTATGTCCCCAAGCATTTCTGTTGCATGTTTTGTAATTCCTATTGTGGCTACATCTCCCTCTAAAGTAATCCACTCATGTTCTTTTGAAAATTTTACTTCACTCATTAATTTACTCCTTTCACATAATTTTTTTTATAAAATGGTAATGCACAAACATTTGCTGGATGTTTTTTACCTCTCACCTCAATCAAAATTTTAGTATCAACTTTTGAAAACTCTTTATTTACATAACCCATCGCTATAGGACCATTTACACTTGGTCCAAATGTGCCACTAGTTATCTCACCGATTTGTTTATCTGTATCATCAAATATTTTAGTTTTTTCTCTAGCAATCAATCTACCTTCGGGTTTAATCCCTACTCTTATTTGGCTTGCTCCATCTAGCATTTGTTTCATAATTTTTTTCGATCCGATAAAACCTCCATTTGATAATCTAGATTTTGAGATTGCCCATCTAAGGTTTGCTTCAACTGGTGTTTTATTTATATCTAATTCGTGACCATATAAGCACAATCCAGCCTCTAATCTCAAGGTATCTCTTGCCCCAAGTCCTATAAGTTGTGCTCCCTTTTCTATTAAATTCTCTACAAATTTTTCAGCATTTTCGTTAGATATTGAAATTTCAAATCCATCTTCCCCTGTATAACCTGATCTAGTGACAAATAATTTTTTGTTATCAGAATCAAACCAATTGCCTGTCATAAAATTTAATTGATCAACCCCATTTATGATTGAGTTTAAAATTTCAACAGACTTAGGTCCCTGTATTGCTATCAAAGATCTAGTGTTGTCTAAACTCATTTTAAATTTTGAACCTATTAGATTGGATAAAATCTCAAAATCTTTATCTTTACATGCAGCATTTAGTATAATTAAATATCCTTCATCTATTTTGGTAATGATTAAATCATCATAAATTCCAGCATCTTCATTCATTAAAAAACTATACTTAGAGCAGTTTTGTTTTAAATTTTTTAAATCTAATGGAAAAATTTTTTCTAATTCTTCTGTTAAACTTTTATCACCATATATAAATAACTGTCCCATGTGAGATACATCAAATATTCCAGAGTGTGATCTTGTAAATTTGTGTTCTTCAATAATACCTTTGCTATACTGAATGGGCATTTCATAACCAGCGAATTCAACAAACTTAGCGTTGTTACTTTGGTGAAGTTTATTTAACGACGTTTTTTTTATTTCCATATTAACTCTTCTATGCCCCCTCTGTCTTGGTGCCTGAGAGATTTGCTCCTTCGGCGAGAATAATTCTCTTTCCAGAGTTAATATGTACGGTCCTTTTGCCTGAGAGTTTCCGGGGTGGTTGCTCCTTCGGCGCTACAAAAGTAGTCTCTCCCGTATATAAACTTATAGCACATTTAAAATGTTTATGTGAAATTTATTTAGCTACCTTTTTGACAAGTAATGGAGACAAAAACTGTATAACTACTGCTGTTATAACTACGGCTCCTCCAAAAAGCACTGTAAGTGGCGGGTTTTCGTTTGCAAACATCCATGCCCACAAAGGTCCTAAGACAGCTTCAGTTAACATAATTATTCCAACAAATGCTGAGGGAGTTGATCTTGCTCCAATTGTTATAAGTATAAAACCAAGTCCAACTTGAAAAAATCCTGCAATAAAACCTAAAAAAATATCATTTGTTGAAACAATAATACTTGGTGACATAAACAAACCTATTAATGTCGCAAAAATTCCAGCAACTAATTGTAAAGGTATCATGTCAACTTTAGGATATTTTCTAACAATTAAAATTAAGATCGCAAACGATATTGGCATAATGAAAGCAACTAAATTTCCAGTCATTTGACCTGGTGTTATTGAAGTTCCCAACATTAAAATGATACCAACTACTGCTGTAATAATACAAGTTAATGTAAGTTTAGAAATTTTCTCTTTTAAAAAAATATAACCAAAAATTGCCAAAAATAATGCCTGAGTTTGTATAATAAAGTTTGCATTTGCTACTGTTGTTTCATACATAGCAAATACATAACTAGCAAATCCAATAGATAAAATTATTCCACCTATAAATCCTGGTATTCCAGATTCATAAATAGCGCTGAAAATTTTTCCCTTATATGTAAGGAATAAAAAAATTGTAATTACTCCAATAAAGAATAGTGATCTCCAAAATAATATTTGCCAGAGTGTAGATCCATCAAAAGACTTAACTATTAAGCCTCCAAAACTTAACGCACATGCTCCTAAAAAGACTAAAAAAGGCCCCGGTATTTTTGATAAAAAAATCATTAAATTTGTAATAGTAAATTTTGGGTTTCCATTTCATATAATTTAAAAAGTGTTTGAGCATCAGATAACTCTATCTCTTTAAATTTGATTTTTGAACCAGGTGATATTTGTACTAATCGATCATAATCAACACTTGCAACAACACCAATTTTTGGATAGCCGCCAACAGTTCCATGATCTGAAAGCATAATAATTGGATTCCCATCAGCAGGTACCTGAATGACACCTTTAATTAATCCTTCTGATTTAATGTTGGTATTTACAATATTTTCGATTTTTGAGCCTTCTAAACGCATTCCCATTCTGTCCGAAAGTTTTGATACAGTAAATTCTTTTTCAAAAAATATCTTTTTTCCTTCTTCAGAAAAATAATCAAAGTTTGGTCCTTTTATTACTCTGATATTTTCAACTTTAGAATTAATATAATTGGTCTTTTTTTTAGTTTGGTCTGAATTAATATTTAAGATATTTATTTTTTGACCATTTTCTAATTTCTTTCCATCGTTTGATCCAATATTTGCTTTAGTATTTATTGAACAACTATTCCATTGTAATTTTAAATCTAATCCGCCACCAATTGCCAGATATCCATATACTGATTTATTTGTTGAGATAAGATTAATTTGATCTCCACTTTCAATTTGATAACTTTCATAACAATTGCCATCAATTTCATTACCACTTTTAATAATTTTAAAAACTACATCACCAGTAACTGCTATATTTATTTTTTCACCAGTATATTTTAAATGTGGTCCTTGATATGCAAATTCTATAACTGGTGAATTTAATTTATTGCCCGTTAACTTGTTAGCTAAACTATAATTTCTATTATCCATTGCTCCACTAAATGGGATACCTATGTGATACAAGTTACTTCTTCCTTGGTCTTGAAAAGTTGTGTTAACTCCAGCCCTAATAATTTCAAAATTATTTGTCATTATAACTATTGTATTCTTCAATATTTATTGGTTTAAAAACAACTGTATCTCCTGGATTAATTACATTTGGCTCTACTTCTTTTGAATTATCAAAAATATCTAATGGTGTATTGCCAATTATGTTCCATCCACCAGGACTCTCAAACGTATAAATATTTGCAAATTGTTCGGTTAGAGCAACTGACCCTTTTGGAACTTTTACTCTTGGTGTTTCTAATCTCGGTACCCTCATATTTTCATCCAGATCTCCTAAAAATGGCATACCAGCAATAAATCCAGTCATGTAACAAAAATATTCTTTACTGAAAAAATTTTTTAAAATTTTATCTCTATTGATTTTTAATTTTTCTTCTAATCTTTTTATATCAAGAGAAAATTGATCATCACAACAAACTGGAATTTCTATTTTAGTATTATTTTTATGTTGAGCCTCATTGATATTTAAATTTTCAATTAATTTTTTAACTTCTTTAAAGTTTGTTTTCCTAAGATCATAAGAAACAATTAATTTATTATAAGAAGGCGTAAGATTATTTATACTTTCAACGTTTTCTTTTTTTAAAGCTTTAAAATATTTTATTACTTCAGAGTTAACTGATTTATTTACCTCTGAACCAAAATCACAATAAACAGCTGCGTCACCAAGATTTGATATATTTTTTATCATGGCATGTTATACTTCAACAATTAGTACTATGGAAATTAATATAAATTGCGATTTAGGTGAAAAATCAAAACACCATTCAAATAAATATGATCCAGATTTACTTGATATAGTTAATTCTGCTAACGTTGCATGCGGATTTCATGCTGGTGATGAAGAATCCATGAAACAAGTAGTTCAAATATCAAAAAAAAATGGTGTTAGTATTGGCGCCCATCCATCATTTAATGATCCTGAAAACTTTGGAAGACAAAGAATGGATCTTCCGCCTGATGAGATTAGAAAACTAATTATTGATCAATTTGAAATTTTACAAAAGATTGCTCTAGATTATGGAGAAAATGTTACTCACATAAAACCACATGGAGCATTAAACAATATGGCATGTGAGGATATTGATCTAGCCACCACTATAGCAAAAGCAATAAATGAGATAAGTAAAGATTTAATCTATTTAGTTCCAACAGGTTCTAAAATGGAACAAGCAGCTAAAAAATTAGATATGAAAATTGCATGTGAGATTTTTGCAGATAGAACCTATGAAGATGATGGAAATTTGGTTTCTAGACAAAAACCACATGCATTAATTACTGATCCTGAAGAAGCTAAAAAACATGTATTAAGCATGGTAAAAAATCAGGCACTGAATTGTCACAGTGGAAAGCAAATACCTTGTGAAATCGACTCTGTATGCATACATGGAGATAATGAGAGTTCACTTGCTACTGCAAGATCAATTAGAGAAAATTTAATTGAAAATGGACTTAATTTAAAACCTTTAAGTAAAATGGAGAAATTTTTATAATGATTAGAAAAACATTTATTACACTAATATTAATTTTATTTACAACAACTTCATTTGCAGCTGGATCAGATCCTAAACCAAAAAAAGTTAAATCAGATTATGATAAAGCAGTTGAATCAGTTAAATGGGCTAAAAAATATGAAAAAAAAGGTAAATTAGAAAAAGCTAAAAAGAGATATCAAAAAGCTCAGAAGCTTCTTCTAAAATCAAATAAAGAAAAGCCTCTTCAAGCGGATACTTTAAATTATCTTGGTTTTACGACTAGAAAACTTGGAGATTTTGAAAATGGAGAAAAGTATTATCTTTTAGGTTTAGAAATTGATCCAAATCATGTGGGTATTAACGAATATTTGGGTGAACTATACGTGGTCACAAATAGATTAGATTTAGCTAAAGAAAGACTAAAAATATTAGAAAGTTGTAATTGCGAAGAGTATACAGAGTTAAAAGAAATTATTGATGGAACAAAACAATCAAAATATTAATTTATATTTTGGACCATTTGTTGAGGCATCCATAATGCAATTTCAGGAAAAATAACAACTAGAATTACTGCAAGTATCATTAATAAAAATAATGGAAAAGCACTTCTTGCAATAAATCCCATATCTTTGTTAGCCATTCCCTGCAAGACAAATAAATTGAAACCTACAGGTGGTGTAATTTGAGCCATCTCAACTACAATAACTAAAAATATTCCAAACCAAATCATGTCAAACCCAGCTTGCCTAATCATTGGTTCAATTATTGCCATTGTTAATACTACTGCTGAAATTCCATCAAGAAACATTCCAAGAATAATATAAAAAATCATTAAGACAAAAATTAATACATAAGGTGATAGATCCATATTTTGTATCCAGATAGCTAAATTTCTTGGAAGACCAGTAAAACCCATCGCTAATGATAAAAATGTTGAGCCAGCTAAAATAAAAGCAATCATGCAAGATGTTTTGGTTGCTCCTAATAATGATTGTTTAAATGTTTCAATAGTTAAACTCTTTTGAAAGTAAGATAAAATTAAAGCACCTACTACACCTAAAGAAGCAGCCTCTGTTGCTGTTGCAACTCCAGTGTATATTGATCCAATCACTGCTGATATTAAAATAATTACTGGTAATAATTGCTTAGATTTTTTTATTTTTTCTAAAAAGGTGAAATTTTCTATATACTTTGGCATACTTTTTTTATTAATTAAAGACCAGATGATCACGTAAGACATAAATATGATTGCAATCATTATACCTGGAATAATTCCTGCAATAAAAAGCTTTGCTATAGACTCTTGAACGGTTACACCATAGATTATTAATATTATTGATGGAGGTATAAGAAGCCCTAAAGTTCCGGAACCCGCTAGACTGCCTAACAAAATTTTTTCGGGATATTTTCTTCTTCTAAGTTCAGGGATAGACATCTTGCCTACTGTCGCAACAGTTGCTGCTGAGGAGCCTGAAATTGCAGCAAAAAGCGCACATCCAACAACATTTACATGAATTAATCCACCAGGTAATTTTTGCATCCATGGTGATAGTCCAGCAAATAAATTTTCAGATAGCTTGGTTCTAAATAATATTTCACCCATCCAAACAAACAATGGCAGAGCTGTTAATGTCCATGATGATGAGGTTCCCCATATTGTAGTTGCCATAGCATCTCCAACTGGTCTTGAAGTAAATAACATCATCCCAATTGTTGAAACTCCTATCATGCTTATAGCTACCCAGATGCCAGACCCAAGAAAAAACAAAAGCACGCTTATAAAAAATATTATAAGAAATATTTCAGTCATTCTTACTTAAAATTGTTAAAATAAATTTATGCAAAACAGCTATAAAAAAAATTAGAGATCCAATAGCTACACTGGTTTGAGGAATCCATATTAAGATCTCATCTGCACCCTCGCTTCTCTCTTGAAAATCATAAGAAATTAATAACATTTTCCATAAGTAAAAAGACAAATAGCCTGAAAAAATTGTTGCTACAATCAAACACCATATCTCTAAAAATCTTTTATAAGATGAAGAGGCTTTTTCTAAGAAAAGGGTAATTCGAATATGTCCGCCTTCAACAAAAGTAAACGCTAAAGCATAAAAGGAAGCTGCAGCCATGCAATAACCTGAATATTCAGCTAAACCTCTTATATAAAAACCAAAAATTCTTGAAGAAATTCCAATTAAAATAAAAACCACAACGAGTATTAAAAAAAAAGCAGCTAAATATCCTGAAAATTTATAGAGTTTATTTAGATTGTTGTTTATTGATTGAAGCATTTAGTAAAAAGGCCAACTTACTACAAGTTGGCCTTTTTTTTAAGATTATTTATTTGTAAGCAGATAAAACTGCAGCACCTCTGTCTCCAGCTTTTGCTTTCCATTCTTCAGACATTGTTACTCCAACTTTTTCAAAATGTTTTTTCAAAGCTGAATTAACTTCGCCTACTTCCATTCCAGCATCTGCTAAAGCTTTCTTATCTCCAGTATTACCTTGTTTAGATAATTCCCAACCTTTTTCCTCAGCGATTGCTGCCTGGTTCATTACAAGATCCTGAGTTGCTTTATCAAGTTTATTCCAAGCGGCTTTATTAGCTATTATCATATTTTTTGGAAACCATGCTGCTATATCATAAAAATATTTAACACCATTTTCCCAAATTTTACTATTTTTACCAGTTGTGGGAGAAGTTATCATACTTTCCACTGCACCTGTAGAAAATGCTTGGCTAATTTCTGCTGCCTCAATTTTAGTTGGTGCCATTCCTGTTAACTCTGCAATTCTTATTGTTGCAGAGTTGTATGCTCTAAATTTTAAACCATTTAGATCACCAACTTTATCAATTTGCTTTTTACTGTATAGTCCTTGAGCAGGCCATGGCACTGCATAAAGAAATACCAACCCTTTTTCATCAAGACTTTTAACAATATATGGTTTTGAAGCTTCATATAATTTCATAGCATCATCATAAGTAGTTGCTAAAAAAGGTAATGAATCAATTTCATATAAAGGGTCTTCTTTTCCAAGAGCTGACATAAATCTTTCACCGATAGGTGCTTGACCTGTTCTTACAGCTCTAAAAATTTCCCCACCTTTAAACAATGATCCGCCTGGGTGAGTAACAATTGTAAGTTTTCCACCACTTTTTTCAGTTACATTCTTTGCAAATTCTGTTGCATTAGCAGAATGAAAGTTTCCTGCACCATACGCTAGTGCCATATCCCATTTCTCAGCTAAAGAAACATTTACAAACAACAAGACTGAAATAATTACAGATATAAATAATTTGAACAATTTCATCTATCCTCCTTTTTAATATTCATATTTAATAATCTATCAAAAAGTAAATCAATAAAATTATCATTATAGTCTCATTGAAAATCTGCCAGTTTATACTATTATAATAATATATTGATTGAAGAGCTCATAATTCTAACCCAAATTATTTTTATCACTATTATCTTAACAGCAGATAATGCAGTGATAGTTGGTTCTATAGCATCAAATTTTGTACCTAAAAATAGAAAACAAATTATTTTATGGGGTGTAATTGGAGCATTTGTTTTTAAAATCTTTTTTGCAATCTTCGCTACTTTTTTATTTGAATTTTATTTTATAAAAATTTTAGGAGGTTTGTTGTTAGTGTGGATAGTTAATGATTTAAGAAAAGACCTTGTTGATATTAAAAATATAAAACCTTCAAT
Source organism: uncultured Pelagibacteraceae bacterium (assembly GCA_902560805.1). Classification (GTDB taxonomy): domain Bacteria; phylum Pseudomonadota; class Alphaproteobacteria; order Pelagibacterales; family Pelagibacteraceae; genus Pelagibacter. Next base: position 56,424 of record CACENW010000003.1, read on the forward strand.
TAAAAAAACAAAACAACCTTCATACATAAATAGTATAGGTAAAGTATTATTTGCTGATCTGATGATTAGTTTTGATAATGTAATAGGCGTTGTAGCTGCTGCTCAAGGATACTTTGGTTATATGATTTTTGGTCTTGTCTTATCAGTCGTTCTTACAGGTGCATTAGCCACTTACATGGCTAATTATATTCAAAAACATATCTGGATAGCATACATTGGTTTAATATTTATTTTAATTGTTGGTCTACAATTAATAATAGGTGGTTTAGTAGATCTTGAAATATTAAAAATTAATGAAGAATTTAAAAAATACTTTTAATTAAAAGAGTATTTTTTCGAGGGAAATTTTCTTGTTTTAACCTCAGCTGCATATTTAGAGACTGCTTTTGATATTTCTGTCTTTATATTTAAATATTTCTTAACAAATCTAAATTTGATTGGATTTAGACCTATTAAATCATCAAATACCAAAATCTGACCATCACAATTATTAGATGCTCCTATCCCAATTGTTGGAACACTAACACTTTTAGTTACTTGTTTTGCTAATGATGTTTGAACACACTCTAAAACCATACAAAATGAACCAGCTTCTTCAATTAACTTTGCATCTCTCATAATATTTTCTTTTTCACTTTGTTTCTTACCTTTAAATTTAAATGTTTTATCTGACTGAGGTAAAACTCCTAAGTGGCCCATTACAGGAATATTATTTTTAACTAAGGCTTTAATAGTATTTATAATTTTCTTTCCTCCTTCTAATTTGACCCCATCACATTTAGTTTTTTTCATAATTAATTTTGCGTTTTTCAATGCCTCTTTAGGATTACGATAAGTATTATGAGGCATATCAACAATCATTATACTTTTTTTAATACCCATACGAACACTCTTGGAGTGTTCAATCATAGTATTTAAAGTTACTTCTCTAGTAGACTTATAATTATATAAAACTGATCCAAGTGAATCCCCTACTAAAATCAGATCACAATAATTATCTAAAACTGAAGCAATATTTTTTGAATAAGCAGTTAGACTAACTATTTTTGACCTATTTTTTTTTCGTATAAAATTTTTAATTTTATTCATTTCTTAATTCTTGATTTATATAAGTATTTAAGAGCTTTTTAGATATAGATAGTTTTTTTGCAATTGCAGTTTTTTCATCAATAATTCTCCAAAAAGGAAGGTTGGGTTTTTTTAATTTTTTTTTTCTTTGTTCCTCTAATGATGCTTCTATAGCAATTCTCAAAAATATTCCTGTAGAAACAGGGCATGTTTTGTTTACTTTAGCTTTTTTTGCTAATGCATTTCTCATTTCAATAACTGTCTTTTTTTTTCCTTTTGGAATTTTTTTTATGAATTTAGCTATCGATGATGGTGACGACACTAGCATTGTTTCACCTTTTTTAATGTCTGCAAAGTTAAAAGTTAATTTTTTAATTTTTTCTTTATATGGTTTGTTAAACTTCTCAATCCACATTAAAAAATGTTACCAGGTACCTGTATTCTCCATAGAAGACCAAGGTTCTTTTGGTTCTAAATTACCTTCTTGTAGTATTTCTATTGAAATTTTATCAGGCGATCTGACAAATGCCATATGGCCATCTCTAGGAGGTCTATTTATAGTGTAGCCCATGTCCATTAATCTTTGGCATGTTTCGTAAATATTATCTACTCTATACGCAAGATGCCCAAAATTTCTTGAACCTTCTCCTAGCTCATCACCATCCCAATTGTATGTTAACTCAATTTCTGCCTTTTCATCATTAGGAGCAGCAAGAAAAATTAGAGTAAATCTACCTTTTTCATTTTCCATTCTTCTTGTCTCTTTTAAACCAAGACCTTCACAAAAAAATCTTAAAGATTCATCTACATCTTTAATTCTGATCATTGTATGTAAATATTTCATCAGATGTTTTTATAATTAAAATTACTCTAATTCAATAGTACTTGGAGGCTTAGAAGTAATATCATACACTACTCTGTTAATTCCTCTTATGCTATTAACAATTTTGTTAGAAATAGTCTGCATGAATGATTTTTTAAATTCATAAAAATCTGCAGTCATTCCATCTTCAGAGGTAATTGCTCTTAGTAAGCATAGATATTCATATGTTCGGTTGTCACCCATAACTCCAACTGTTTTAACTGGAAGTAATGCAGCATAAGCCTGCCAAATCTTATGGTAGAGCCCATGATCTCTTAAAGCTTGAATAAAGTAATAATCAGCTTCTTTTAAAATTTTTATTTTTTCATTGGTAATTATACCTGGCATTCTGATTGCTAGACCAGGACCAGGGAATGGATGTCGTGAAATTATTTCATTACTTAAATTTAACTCTAAACCTAATTTTCTTACTTCATCTTTAAATAAAAATTTTAAAGGTTCTAATAATTTTAAATTCATTTTTTTAGGTAAACCACCAACGTTATGATGCGATTTGATTTTAGAAGTTTGACTGCCTGTAACAGACTTGCTTTCAATTAAATCTGGATACAAAGTTCCTTGTGCTAGAAACTTTACATTTTTTATTTTCTTTGCATACCTTTCAAATATTTTGATGAATAGATTTCCAATTATTTTTCTTTTTTTCTCAGGATCAGATACATTTTTTAACTTATTTAAAAATTCCTTTTCAGCATTTACATAAATTAAATTTATTTTTAATTTTTTCTTAAAAGTTTGAACTACCTGAGCTTCCTCATTTTTTCGAAGCAAGCCGGTATTAACAAAAATACAATATAGTTTTTTACCTATTGCTTTATTCAATAACTGTGCGACCACACTACTATCTACACCACCTGATAGAGCACAAATTACTTTATTATCACCAACTTGGGCTCTAACATTTTTAATCAATTTTCTCTTTTGATCTTTTGAGGACCAATTTCTCCTAATTTTACATATAAGAAAAATAAAATTACTAATTAGTTTTTTTCCATTTTCTGTATGAGTTACCTCTGGGTGAAACTGTACACCATAAAAATTTTTGATTTTATTTTCTACAATTGCAAATTTTGAATTTGAGCTTGAAGCAATTACTTTAAAATTCTTTGGTAGTTTTGATACTTGATCCGCATGGCTCATCCAGACCACTTTAGATTTTTTTGTACCAAAAAAATTATTAGTTAAGAGGCTATTATTTTTTTTTATTACATTTGCTAAACCAAATTCACGATGTTTTGATTGTTTAACTATACCCCCATTAAGTTTAGATAATATTTGATGCCCAAAACAAATACCAAGAATAGGAATATCTAATCCCAAAATTTTTTTATCAAACGAATACTTATTAATTTGATAAACGTTCAGAGGACCACCTGATAAAATTATACCTTTTACACTTTGATTAATTTGATTAAGTTTAATTTTTTTATGACTTACAATATCTGAAAAAACGCCCAGTTCTCTTATTCTTCTTGCTATTAATTGAGTAAATTGTGAACCAAAATCTACAATTAAGATTTTGTTAAGGCTATTATCAAGAATCATTACTTGGTTCTAGATTTTTTAAAGAATCTAAAATTTGATTGTTTTCATTACATAATGACTTACATACTTGGACGAATGTTTCGGATAATTCTTTAACTTTATCATAATTAGATTTTTCTAAAGCAATTTTCATCATCATTAGAATAGCTTCTTCATTTTGAGGATCAATTAATAAAGTAGTTTCTAAATTGTATTCCTCTTTTCTTTGATCTTCCTCATGATTGTAAATTTTTGCTAAGTACAAATATGAATTTGCATCCTTTGGATTAAATACAATATTTCTCTCAAATAAAAATCTTGCATCCTCATATTTTTCTTTTTTATACAATTTAATCGCTTCCTCATAAAAATTTTCTTTTGAAAATGAATTTGATTGAATTGAAAAAATTAAAACTATCAGTGAAATTAATTTTAAAATTTTATTCATTAATATTTGCTATCATTTTTAATTACATCCACATTATGAACCATACTTTCATAAAATCCAGCTTTAGTAATTTTAACAAATTGTGGTCTATTTCTCAATTTCACAATGTCTTTTGAACCAAGATAGCCCATAGATGATTTAAGACCACCAATTAATTTAAATATAATACTACCAACACCTCCTTTATATTTTACAAAACCTTCTACTCCTTCTGGAACATATTTAGATGTATCTTTTTGCTTAGTTTGAAAATATCTATCTGCTGAACCTTTGTTCATAGCACCTACTGATCCCATCCCTCTAAAACTTTTAAATAATTTTCCATTTTTTTTAATTAATTTACCAGGTGTTTCATCTGTACCTGCAAACAGTGAACCTATCATAACTGCGTCTGCTCCAGCTGCAAAAGCTTTCGCCAAATCGCCAGAATATTTTATTCCGCCATCAGAAATTATTTTTACATTTTTGTTTTTAAGTCCATTTCTTACAGATAAAATTGCACTTAACTGTGGAACACCAATTCCAGCAACTAATCTTGTAGTACAAATTGATCCTGGTCCAATACCAACTTTAATTATATCCACCCCTAATTTAATCAAAAATTTTGCTGCTTCTGGTGTTGCAATATTTCCAGCACATAAAGCGGTATTCTTAGCTTTAATTTTTTTTATATATTTAACTATTTCTCCTACTTTTTTTGTGTGACCGTGAGCAGTATCTACTACAATTAAATCAACTCCCTCTTTAAGAATAGCTTTTGCTCTATCAAATTCAGCAATTGATGCACCGACGGCTGCACCAACTAATAATTTTTGCTTTTTTACTTTTTTAATTTCTAATATTTGTTTTTGGATATCTAAATTTCTGTGAATAACTCCTATTCCTCCAGCTTTACCAATTGCTATAGCCATATTGCTTTCTGTGACAGTGTCCATTGCAGAAGATAAAAGTGGGATTTTAAGTTTTAGATTTTTTGTTAAATTTACTGATGTGTTTACCTCAGATGGTAATATTTCCGAGTACTTCGGGGCTAATGTTACATCATCAAAGGTAAGTGCTTCTTTTATAGGAACCATAATCTTTTATATACGATTCCTTTTTATTTTAAAGTCTCTATCTAAGTTTTTTACAAATAATAAAACTTTCTTTAGAATCTTTTCTACTCGATTTAGGTTTAAATACCTTCACTTCTTTAAAATATTTCTTACCTTCTGCGACTATTTCGTTGAAAGTCCCACCCATAAAGATTTTAGAAATAAAATAACCATTTTCATTTAACAAATCTTTTGCGAATACCATTGCTTCTTTACAAAGCTCACCTGTTTGAATTGAATCAATATTTTTAATTCCTGTAGTATTTACGGCCATGTCTGACATCACAACATCTACTTTAGAGTTTATGTTTTTTTTTATTTCTTCTTGAGTACCTTCATCAGTGAAATCACCTTGTATTTGAAGACTAGAACCAATTGGCTCCATCTTTTTTAAATCAATTGAAATTAATTTGCCATTCCTAGCTACTTTATCAGCATATTGTGACCAGCTTCCAGGAGCAGCTCCAATATCAATAACTGTTAATCCACCTTTAAAAATTTTAAATTTTTCATCAATTTCTATAAGTTTGTAGGCAGATCTAGCTCTATAACCATCAACTTTTGATTGCCTAACGTAAGTATCTCTTCGTTGTTTATTAACCCAATTTTTTGAAATTTTATTTTTTTTCAATTAATTTTCAAATCTTAAGCTTTTATTCAATGTCTTACCATCAAGAGTTTTGATTTCTATTTTGATATCCTTATTTAGTCTCATATCTTGATTATCTTTCCAAATACCTGCTGCAAGATGCATTATTCCAATTTTGTTGTTTGGTAAATATGGTTCAACAAATGTATCATTTACCTCATCAAATTTTGGTAAAAGATTACTTGTTATCCAGTTACAATTTAGTGGTAAAAATTCTGTTTCTAAATCATCAATATATACCGACATATTAATTGCTAGTCCTTCACTCCCAAAAATATTTCCAGCTTTTAACGCTTGAGACAAATTATTCTGCCATGACGTCCACGCTTGAGAATTATTTTCTAACGAAAATACTCCTATGTTAATATGAGGAGCAAAAGCTAGTTTTCTTGCTTTATCTAAACTAATGTTAGATTTAACTGCATGTTTAAAATTTTGCGATTTAACTATTGCAAGTTTACCAAATAACCAATTGACTCTTGATGTAATTTTATATCCAGGTCCTATAGTTTGAGTAATACCTAACTTCCCATTATCACATGCTTTAAAATATAGCTCTACACACTCCCAATCATTTACCCAAGCATCACAATCAACCCAAAGAAATTTGTCATAATTAGGAAAATATTTTGGAAGAAATGCTCTTGAAACTTGACTTTTTAACCATTCTCTTCCCTTGATTTTGCTTTCAGGAACTTTGATGTCCCACTCTGCAGACTTAATTTCATCTACTTTAGATAGCAATTTATTCTTTTGTTCTTCTGATAATCCTGCATCCAAAACACATATTGCTGTATCTTTGCTCTCTTTGAACCGTTTAATAGAGTCTATTAATTCATCCAATAAAGGGAAATAATTAGAGTCAGCTAGTGAAACAATGGTTTTTTTTTTCATTACAATACATCTTCAAGATCATCATCTTCATCATCATAATTTTGACCTTCATTTTGCTTTTTAAGTTTTTGATAATGAAAAAAACTTATTGGAAGCATAAATAAATAAATTAAAGCACTTACTGAAATCACATTAAAAGGATAAATTAACAGTAATCCAAAAAATAAGACAATTCCAAATAATAAAAATATTGTAGCTTTTCTTTGAATCACAATTTTTTTAAATGAATAACTTGGAAACTTACTGATCAATAAAAAAGATGTGACAATAAAAAATATAGGCACAATAATTGCATAATCTATTTTAAGTAATTCAATACTAGACATACTAAATATCAGTGGTGTTAATACTAAAATTCCACCAGCTGGAGATGGGACACCCTCAAAAAAATTATCTCTCCAAGATGGTTCACCTCCTGTATTTACATTAAAACGTGCCAATCTTAATGCAACGCAAATTACATATATTAAACAAACTAACCATCCAAACCTTCCAAGTTCATTTAGTTTCCAAAAATACATAATAAAAGCAGGAGCAACCCCAAAACTTATCATATCAGTCAAGGAATCAAGTTCTTTTCCAACTTTTGATGTACCTTTAATCAATCTTGCTATTCTTCCATCTAATCCATCAATGACTGCTGCAATAATTATTGCAATAATTGCAAACTCATATCTTCCATCTAAAGCAAATCTTATAGAAGTAAGACCAATACAAACACCTATAAGTGTAAGCATGTTAGGTAAAATTACTCTAGCACTTCTCTTTTCAGGAACTATTTTAAAATTTTTTTTGGGTTGTTGCATATTTATCTTTTGGCTAATAGAGTTTCCCCTGAAATAGCAGTTTGACCAATTTTTACTAATGGTTCATAATTTTCATAGTAAACATCTGCTCTGCTTCCAAATCTTATCATTCCAATTCGGTCACCTTGATTAAGTGTTTGATCTTTATTGGTCTCACAAACAATTCTTCTTGCAACTAAACCTGCTATTTGAACTACAATAATATCATTACCGTGATTGTCTTTTAGTTTGTAATAATTCCTTTCATTATCTTCACTTGCTTTATCTAGTGAAGCATTTAAAAATTTTCCTGGCTTATATAAAATATCTTCAACTTTTCCTGAACAAGGAGTTCTATTTACATGACAATCAAATACATTCATAAAGATACTAATTTTTTGAAATTTCTTGTTTTCTAAATTTAACTCTTTTGGACCATCTACCTCTTCAACTTTAATCACCTCACCATCCGCAGGGCTTACTAGATAATTATCATCTCCTATGATTGTTCTTTCAGGATCTCTAAAGAAATAATAAACCCATATAGTTAACAGCAACCCTATTAATCCTAAAAATCCATTTACGATTAATAAGATGATTGTAATGAAACCTGCAATTACAATAAACTTGTAACCTTCAGTGTGTATCTTTGGAAATATCTTGGTAAACATATTCTTCTATTTGCTAATTTTCGATTAATATGTATATAAACCAATCAAATTCAATTAATAAGATAAATTTAATTTAATGAGCAAAATCAAGGTAAATAACCCAGTTGTCGAGTTAGATGGCGATGAAATGACTAGAATTATTTGGGAGTTTATTAAGAACAAATTAATCTTACCATATATCGATCTTGGTATTGAATATTACGATCTTGGAATGAAAAGTAGAGATAATACTGATGACCAGATCACAATAGACTCAGCAAATGCAATCAAGAAAATTGGTGTTGGAATTAAATGTGCAACTATCACTCCAGATGAAGCAAGAGTTGAAGAATTTGATTTAAAAAAAATGTGGAGATCTCCTAATGGAACAATAAGAAACATTATCGGAGGAACAGTATTCAGAGAGCCAATTATTTGTAAAAATATTCCAAAGCTAGTACCTTCTTGGACAGATCCTGTAATTATTGGAAGACATGCTTTTGGAGATCAATATAGAGCAACTGATTTTAAAGTACCTGGTAAAGGTAAAATGGAAGTTAAATGGACTTCTGAGGATGGAAAAGATGAAATAAAATACGAGGTATTTAATTTTACAGGTCCAGGGGTAGCACTATCAATGTACAATTTAGATAAATCTATTCAAGACTTTGCAAGATCATGTTTTAGCTATGGCTTAATTAAAAAATGGCCTGTGTATATGTCGACAAAAAATACAATTTTAAAACAATACGATGGAAGATTTAAAGATATTTTCCAAGAAGTTTTTGACAATGAATATAAAAAAGAGTTTGAAAAACATAATTTAACTTACGAGCACAGATTAATCGATGACATGGTTGCGTGTGCAATGAAATGGAGTGGAAAATATATTTGGGCGTGTAAAAATTATGATGGTGATGTTCAATCAGATACTATGGCTCAAGGTTATGGGTCATTAGGTTTGATGACAAGTACCCTATTAACTCCTGATGGAAAAGTTATGGAAGCTGAAGCAGCTCATGGAACTGTAACCAGACACTACAGAATGCATCAACAAGGAAAAGAAACTTCGACAAATCCTATAGCATCTATATTTGCATGGACAAGAGGATTGGCGCACAGAGGAAAATTAGATAACAATCAAGAATTAATTAAATTTGCTCAAACATTAGAGGCAGTATGTATTGAGTGTGTTGAAAATGGTTCAATGACAAAAGATTTAGCAATTCTTGTAGGTCCAAATAGTAAATTCTTAACTACAAATCAATTTTTAGATGAAATTGATGGTAATTTAAAAAAAAAATTAAACTAAACTCTTAAGCTTTCCAAAAGCTTCTTCAATTTTTGATTGATCCTGTCCACCAGCTTGAGCAAAGTCTTTTCTTCCTCCGCCGCCTTTACCACCAATTATTTCAGATCCAACTTTAACAAATTGAACTGCATCAAACTTACTGGTAAAATTGTCTGTTACTCCAACAGCTAATCCAACCTTGTCATCTTTATTTGCAAATACAACCACAATACCTTCGCCTAAATCCTTTTTACCTTTATCTACAAGTTTTCTTAATTCTTTTGGAGGCAATCCATCTATTTTTTGAAGTCTTAACTTAACTCCATTAATTTCTTCATCTTTAATAATATTTTTTGATTTATCCTCTAAAATCGCATTTACCGAGATAGTTTCTAATTGTTTAGTTAAATTTTTTATTAAAGTTTTTTGATCAACTTTTTCTAAACTTGGTTTTCCTCCTAATTTAATAATTTGCTGACTTAAATCTTTTATTGTTTCTTCGTCTTTTTCTGCAGATAGGTTTGATAATTTCTCTTTATTTTTTAAATATTCCTCTAATTGCTTGTCTCTTAAAGCCTCAATTCTTCTAACACCTGCAGCAATTGATGACTGGCTGACGATCTTAAATTTACCAATATCACCAGTGTTTTTGACGTGTGTTCCACCACATAATTCTGTTGAAAAATATTTTCCATCCTCATCTCCCATTGAAAGAACCCTTACTTCATCACCGTATTTTTCCCCAAATAATGCTAAAGCACCATTTTCAACTGCTTCATCAGGTGTCATTAATCTAGTTTTTACGTCTGATTTTTTTGAAACCATGCTGTTTACAAATTCTTCAATTTTATCAATCTCTTCAATCTGTATCGGCTTCATATGACTAAAATCAAATCTTAATCTACTTGGTTCAACTAAAGAGCCTTTTTGGGTTACGTGATCACCCAGAACTCTTCTTAATGACTCATGTAGAAGATGTGTTGCGGAGTGATAAGCCCTGGTATTATCTCTTCTCTCAACATCTATTTTTAATTCAACATTATCTTGTAATTTTAAAGATCCACTAACAACTTTTCCATAATGAACAAATAAATCACCTAATTTTTTTTGAACATCTGTCACTTCAAATTTAAAGTCATTTGATATAATTTCACCAGTATCTCCTACTTGACCTCCCGACTCTCCATAAAAAGGTGTTTGATTTACAATAATCATTCCTTCATCATTTTCGTTTAATTGATCAACTTCTTTATTGTCTTTTAAGAGAGACAACACAACACCTTCAGCTTGATTAGTTTCGTATCCCAAAAATTCAGTTGCTTCTAGCTTGTCTTTTATTCCAAACCAAATATCTTCAACTGCAGCATCACCTGAACCTTTCCAATTTTTCTTAGCAAGCTCCCTACTTTCCTTCATCAAAGATTGAAACTTTCCAGTATCAATTGACATTGATTTATTTCTTAAAATATCTTCTGTAAGATCTAATGGGAAACCATAAGTATCATACAATTTAAATGCAACTTCTCCAGGTAAAACTTTATCTATTTTAGATATTTCATCATTTAAAATTTTTATACCTCTATCTAATAAAACTAAGAATTTTTCTTCTTCCATTTTTAGAGTTTCTTTAATTAAAGATTCTGCTCTAACTAACTCTGGATAGTTTCCAGACATTTCATTTTTAAGAGTATCGAACAAATTATAAAAAACTGGTTCCTTAGAACCCAATAAGTGAGAATGTCTCATCCCTCTTCTCATTATTCTTCGTAGAACATATCCTCTACCTTCATTAGATGGCAAAACACCTTCTGCTATTAAAAAAGAGCTTGCTCTTAAGTGATCAGCAATAACTCTAAAACTTGAAAGATTAGATTTATCTGATTTAACTTTTACAATTTCTGATGCGGAATTTATTATTTTTTTAAAGTGGTCTGTTTCATAATTATCATGCGTACTCTGCAATAAAGCTGCAATTCTCTCTAAACCCATACCAGTATCAACAGATGGCTTTGGAAGATTTATTCTTTTATCCTTTGTAACTTGTTCAAATTGCATAAAGACTAAATTCCAGATTTCAATAAATCTATCTCCATCCTCATCTTTAGTTCCAGGTAAACCTCCTGGTAAATGATCTCCGTGGTCAAAAAAGATTTCTGAACAAGGGCCGCATGGACCTGTCTCACCCATTGACCAAAAATTGTCTGATGTAGCAATTCTAATTATTCGATCATCGCTAAAACCCGCTATTTTCTTCCAAAAATTAAAGGCTTCATCATCTTCATGAAATACAGTTACATAAAGTCTACTTTTATCTATTCCAAAATCTTTTGTTATTAAGTCCCAAGCATAATGAATTGCTTGTTCTTTAAAATAATCTCCAAAAGAAAAATTTCCTAACATTTCAAAAAATGTATGGTGACGAGGTGTATAACCAACATTTTCTAAATCATTGTGCTTACCACCTGCCCTCACACATTTTTGTGAAGTTGTAGCTCTCACATAATCTCTTTTTTCTAATCCTGTAAAAACATTCTTAAATTGAACCATTCCAGAATTTGCAAACATCAATGTAGGATCGTTGTTAGGAACTAAATTACTAGACTCAACAATCTTGTGATCGTTCTTTTCAAAATACTTTAGAAAAGTACTACGTATTTCATTTAAAGTTTTGTCTGCCATATTTTTAAAATACAGCTTTTTTATTCTATGTCTAGATATCGAAGGGAAAAAAGGCGCTTAAATTAAGCGCCTTTTATTAATAAAGATGACCTATTAATTCTTTTTAGATGGAGGAGCAGCTTCTGCTTTTTCAGCTTCTTCTTTTTCAGCTACTTTCTTTTCTTTCTCTAATTTTTCAGGATCTATCGGGTTTCCTTCTATTTTCTTAGAAATCACACCTGCTTTTTCCCTAATTGCCATTTCTATTTCTGCAGCAACTTTAGGATTTTGAGCTAGATAAGTCTTAGCATTCTCTCTACCTTGACCAATCTTCTCACCTTTGTAAGCATACCATGCACCTGACTTTTCAATTATATCTGCTTTAGAACCAAGATCGACTAATTCACCCATCTTGCTAATTCCTCTTCCATACATCAAATCAAATTCAACAACTTTAAATGGTGGTGCTACTTTATTCTTAACTACCTTCACTCTTGTAGAGTTACCAATAATTTCATCTTTATCTTTGATGGCACCAATTCTCCTAATATCCATTCTTACAGATGAATAAAACTTAAGTGCATTACCACCTGATGTTGTCTCTGGACTTCCAAACATAACTCCAATTTTCATTCTGATTTGGTTGATGAAAATCATCATTGTATTTGTATTTGAAATTGAACCTGTTAATTTTCTCAAAGCCTGACTCATTAATCTTGATTGAAGACCAACATGATGATCTCCCATCTCTCCTTCAATCTCAGCTTTTGGTGTTAAGGCTGCAACAGAGTCAATTACAATAACTGAAATAGAGCCTGATTTTACTAGTGTATCAGCAATTTCTAACGCTTGTTCACCAGTATCTGGCTGTGAAATTAAAAGTTCTTCTGTATTTACACCTAATTTTTTTGCATAAACTGGATCTAAAGCATGCTCTGCATCAACAAATGCACAAATGCCTCCAGCTTTTTGGGCTTCAGCAACAACTTGTAATGCTAATGTTGTTTTTCCAGATGACTCTGGTCCGTAAACTTCGACAATTCTTCCTTTTGGTAATCCGCCTATACCTAAAGCTAAATCAAGACTTAAAGAACCTGTTGAAACAGACTCGATATCCATCGCTCTCTTTTCACCAAGCTTCATTACAGAGCCTTTTCCAAAATTATCTGTAATTTGAGCTATTGCAGCATCTAGTGCTTTGTTCTTTTCTTTACTATCCATTTCTTGATCTTTAGTAGATTTAACTACTTTTAGGTTACTTTTCGTCATTTTTTGCCTCTTTTTTTACGTTTTTTAACAGTCGAATCATGATTTAAATGTACACATTTTGTTCTCATTAGCAAGATCTTTGTTTTTAATGGGTAAAAAAGGACTGAATTACTTAAGATTTAAATAGTCGCTATTTAAAAGACCTACTGATTTTAAAACTCTATATTGAGATAACAAATAGCTTCTTTCAGCTTCAGCAAGATTAATTTTTGCGTTAATTAAGTTTGATCTAGATTGAAGAACATCAAAAGTAGATCTTCCAGATCCACTTTCATACTCAAAACTAATTCCTTCAGTTGCAACTTCTGAAGCTTTAACTTGTGACTGTACAGCTTGTAAAAAGCTTCTTGAAGATTGTAAAGTTGACCAAGAAGAAGTCACTGATTGTGTATTATTTTTCTGAGCATTCTCTAATAATAATCTTTTCATACCTTTAGCTTGAAGATTTTTGGTTACATTAGATTTATTTTTTCCACCAAATTGAAAAGGCCATGAAACAGTTGCTTGTAAAACATCTTTCTCTCTTTCATCGTAAGTTGAACTTAAATCATCAGTGTAAGTTCTTTCTAATGAAATTTTTGCTGTAGGTGAAAGATCTGATCTTGCAATTTTTACATCTAGTTCTGATTGTCCATATTCTATTTCTGCAATAATCAGTTCTGGGCTTTTCTCCAAAGATATTTTTTTAGCTTCGCTCAAATTTTTAGGGATAGTTACTTGTGCATTATATATTTTTTTTAATTTTGCCTCTTCTGCAATAGTACCAATTACATTTTCATAATTTAGTTTACTCGTAACTATATTATTTTGTGCCTCAATATATCTTGCTTGAGCACCAGCTAGAGAGGATTGGGATTGTGCTAAATCAGATGCAGTGATTTGTCCTCTACTTAATCTAGCATTATCTAATTCAAATTGTCTTTGAAGTAAGTTTACGTTTTCTTCATTTATGTTTAATTTTTCATAAGCCAAAATTAATCCTGTATATGCCTCAATAGCTCTTAAGAATATTTCTTGTTCTTTTTGTATTAATTTTGCTTCTGTTAAATTTAGTCCTAATTTACTTTTTTCGTATTCTGTTTTCCTTCCACTACCATCAAGTAATGTTTGCTCAAGTTTAATTGAAGCTGATGATGTGTCCACATCTGTAACTGATGCATCTGCACCAGCTTGTGTAGTAATTTCATTTGTTTCCTCAAAATTTTTTTTACCAGTAAGAGTTAAAGTAGGTAATAAATCACTTCTAGACATATTGATTACTTCTTGCTGAATTTCTAAATTTTTTCTCTCTGCTTGAAGTTCTAGATTGTTATCAAAAGTTTGTTTTAGTGCTTCTTGTAAAGTAGCTGAAAATGCACTTAATGGAAAAATGATCGTGCAAAAGATAATTAATAAAAATTTTTTCATTTATTGTATTTTATTGTCTTAATTTGATGGTTGCTATTTAAATTTAAAATAATTGTAGAATATTTTGGAGCAAATTGAAACATGTTCTGTGTAATTCTTTGGTAAGTTTGCATAAAATTAATCACATCTCCTTTACTCATTATTTTATGACTAGATTTATTTTTAGTATTTAACCACAACTTGTGCTCTTGTTTAAGTCTCCATTTCTGAAGCAAACTAAAATTTTTAGCTTTTAAATAAATCAAACAATTTAGTTGAGAATACAATTTTTTGTATTTTGTCTTTAGTTGATCATTTACATATTTTCTCCAAATTTGTTTTGGATCCTTAGTTCGTTCAAGAGAATTAATTGACTTTTTAAGTGTTTTGTTAACTTCTGCTCTTGCTCCAACACACCAGCCCTCAAATATAATTACATCTGGTTGCTCTTTAATATTATACCAATTTTTTTTGGGTGATCGGTCATCAACTGCCTTGTTAAAACTTGGTAACTGAATTGATTTAAAGTTTTTGTTTTTTGATTTTTTAAAGAAATCCAACATAATTTTTACATCATGTGTCCCTGGTACTCCCCTCGTCATTAACATTGGATGAACTTTTTTTGACAAAATAGATCTTTCTTTTCTAGTTTTATAAAAATCATCAATAGAAATTTTAAATACTTTTAATTTAAAATATTTTTCTAATATTATTTTTATAATTGAGCTTATTGTTGTTTTGCCAGTACCTTGTCCTCCTGCTAAACCAACAAAGTAAGGTTTTTTATTATTTGCTTTTTTTGCAATCCAAAAACTTACTGGAATTAGAAAAGATTTAAGCATCTTATCTTTATTGCTAAATTTTTCTTTTGAGGTCTCTTGTGATTTAATAAATTTTATACAATCACTTTTAACTTTTTTAAAACACTCAGCAGTATATTGCATTGAACTTTTATTTTTCTTGATCCATTGGATGGTTGAGACCATCAAATTGAGCTATTTCTTTTATGTCTTCAACTTTAATCTCATCGACACATCCTAAATTAAAACCAGTCATAGCAGGTGCACTTCTTGGATTGTGATGAGTATAAATTCCACATTCAGTACAAAAATAATGGTTGGCAACTTTAGTATGATATTGATAAAGTTTTAATTTATCCTCTCCTTTAGTAACTTTAAAATCCTCATTTTTAACCATGCCCATTGTTGCATTTTTTCTTTTACAAATAGAACAATTACATCTTACAATTTTTGCTAATTCATTAACTGTAGCATTAATTTCTGCTTCGACAGCTCCGCAATGACAATTTAGTTTCATATAGCTCCTATTTTTATTTTAAAATACTTTTAGCTGCAATCTTATTTCGATCTAAGTCACGAATATATCCATAATAATTTCCATCTTTTCTGACTCCAGGTGCTCCTTCATCTGTTGCTCCTTTTGAAATTGCAATTTCATAAAATTTATCTACCGCTTCTTTAGAGTCTGCTAATAAAGTTATTTGTGTTCCATTTCCAAAAGTTGTAGGTTCACCATTTACAGGGTGCGTTACATAAAATTGAACTTTATCTGGATTACTTGAATGAGCGTAACCAAGATACTTTTCTGTTTTCAAAACTCTCTTTAATTTTAGAGGCTCAAACACTGCATCGTAAAAATCACCTGATTTTTGATGATCATCAGAACCAACCATTACAAAATCTAAAACATTCATAATTAAACTCAGAATTTATATATTTAAATAATCAACTTAAACTATCTATGGTTGAAGTTATCCACAAGTCCACAATATGTGGATTAGATGTTCACGTTTTGATTCACTTTTGATTCAGTTACAGACTCAGAATACAACCTCTTGAGTGTATTCCATAAATGGTCTATAAATTAGAACAAAACAAGAACATGAAACTAACAATCCCATATTATCTACATAAAGCAGGCGCTGGTTTTCCTTCTCCTGCAACAGATTATATCGAAGAAGATATCGATCTAAACATGCATTTAATAAGAAATGTTCCAGCAACTTTCATCATCAGAGTTCAAGGTAAATCAATGGTCGATGTTGGTATTAATGATGGAGATTTATTGGTCGTTGATAAAAGTTTAAAACCAAAAAACTTTTCAACAGTGATTGCAAATGTTCACGATGAACTTGTAGTTAAAACTTTAGTTCAAGAAAGAGATAAAAAATTTTTAACCTCTGGATCTAAAGAGTTTTCTGACAGAATTTTAATTAATGAAGAACAAGATGTTTTTATTTGGGGAGTAGTTACTTATGTCATCCACTCAGTATACTAAAAAAATAGCACTCGTTGATTGTAATTCTTTTTATGTTTCTTGTGAAAGATTATTTAATCCTAAAATAAGAAAAAAACCTGTTGTCGTTTTATCTAATAATGATGGCTGTATAATTTCAAGATCGAATGAAGCAAAAGCTTTAGGAATTAAAATGGGTGAACCTTATTTTAAAGCAAAAGATATTATCATTAAAAATAACGTAAATGTATTTTCATCAAACTATTCTTTATATGGAGATTTATCTAGAAGAGTAATGCGTACCCTTAAAAGATTTAATTCTGAAATAGAAGTTTATTCAATTGATGAAGCGTTTTTAGATTTAACAAACTTTAAAGATCAAGATGTAGAAAAAGTTGGAAAAGAAATTAGAGAAACAGTTTTGCAATGGACAGGTATTCCAACTAGTATTGGGATCGCAAAAACAAAAACTTTAAGTAAAGTTGCAAATCATATTGCGAAGAAAAAACAATCAGGGGTAACAAGTTTAATTGGAATAGATAATTTAGATCCTATTTTAGAAAAAGTTGAGATCAATGATGTTTGGGGAGTTGGCAGACAACTTACTAAATTTTATCAAAAGCATGGAATTTATAATGCAAAGCAATTAAAAAATAAATCTAACACTTGGATTAAGAAAAGTTCCAATGTTTTAAGTTCAAGAACAGCGATGGAACTTAGAGGAATTCCTTGTATTGATTTAGAAACAACTACTACTAAAAGAAAGAGTTGTGTTGTTTCAAGATCATTTGGAAAAAGAATTGAAACTTTTCAAGAATTAAAAGAAGCAGTTGCAAACTATTGTTTAAATGCATCTGAAAAAATTAGATCAGAATCTTTAGTTGCAAAAGCAATTACAGTATTTGTTAGAACAAGCCCTTTTCATAGAAACTTTGGATATTATTCAAATACAAAAACAGTAGATTTTCCAATTGCAACAAACAACAGTATAGAAACAGTTAAGACAGCAGTTTCAATATTAGAAAGTATTTTCAAAAATGGTTATCGTTATCAAAAAGCAGGTGTGATGCTAACAGGATTGTCGAATGCAAGTAATAAAACAAATTTATTTACTTCTGAAAAAGATGAAAAAATAAATAGCTTAATGAGATCAATTGATAATACTAATCATAAATATGGAAGATCTACTTTAAGTGTTGCTAGTGCTGGTGTTCATAAAAAGTGGAATATGAGAAGGCAATACTCATCTAAAATAGATACAGCTGATTTTTATTGTTTACCAACGATTAGAGCTTAGATCAAAAAATCTATAGTCCACCTGATGAAAATAAAAATTTAGCAACATCTTCAACACCAATTTGTTTTTTCATCTGACAAAAAACATAAGGTAAGCCATTTCGGGCCTTTTTTACGTCTTCTTTCATGGTTTCAAGATTAACTTCTACATGGGGAGCTAAATCTGTCTTATTAATAATTAACAAATCTGACTTTTGGATAGCAGGACCGCCCTTTCTAGGAATATCTCCACCCATACCAACATCAATAACATAAATAGATAGATCTACTAATTCTGGACTAAAAGTTGCTGCTAAGTTATCTCCACCAGACTCTATTAAAATCAAATCAAGATCAGGAAATTTTTTTTTCATATTTTCTACAGCAAGCATATTAATTGAAGCATCTTCACGTATCGCTGTGTGTGGACATCCTCCTGTTTCAACTCCTTTAATTCTCTCAAGAGGTAAGGCTTGAACTTTCATTAAAAATTCTGCATCTTCTTTTGTATAAATATCGTTTGATATTACTGCCATAGAAATTTTCTTAGATAAAAATTTACATAATTCAGCTGTCAAGCTTGTCTTTCCAGCACCAACAGGTCCTCCTATTCCAACTTTCAATGGTCCATTTATATTTTTCATGTTTTATAAATTCTTGTTTTCAAATTTTCATGCTTGATACTATAGATATCGCTATTAAAACAAATTCCACCTAGGTCTTCTAAATTTAAATTTTCGCTTTCTTTTTCTATTTCTCTAATTAAATCATAAGTTTGAATTATACAGTCTTGTCCAATTTTTTGTCCAATTGGTATGTGTTTGATACAAACATTTATTAGATTTGATACAAAAGATTGCAGATAAGATACAATCGTTAAATTTAAGGGTATATCAAAATGTTTGGCTGCTTTAGCAACAGCAATTGGATAAGCAGTATTTTCTTGAATATTAAAATCCCAACTATCAGCTAAAACTTTTCTAAATGCATTACCTATCTCTATGGATTCTATTTTTCTTTCCTTGCTTGGACAAAGCGATAATGCAAGTTCATTTAACTCTTTTCCCTGATAGGTATATTTCATTAAAATTACATCATTTTTACCAGTTCCATATTTTAAGATACATTTTAAATAATCCAAAATATCTTCTTTTGACTTAATAAAATTATCATTAATCATTGCCTCTAAACCATGAGAATATGAAAAACTTCCAACAGGAAATGATGGTGAAAACCAAGTTTGAAGAATTTGTAAAGCTTCTTTTAAATCTTTTTTACTTTTTATTTTAGTGTTTATGGCTATGGGTTCTACCAATTCCATATGCTCCTCCCTCTGGTTTAAAAGGTCTTGAAACTTTCTTAACCTTTCCACCTAATTTTAATATCATTTTTTTTATTACTTCATTATACTGAATAAAAATTCTATCTTTTTGAATTTGGCATGGCATATGCCTATTTCCAATATGCCAAATTAATTGCATTAAATTTTTTCCTTTTATTTCTAATAAATTTTCTTTTTTGTTTTTGATTAAAATCAAATTTCCACTTTGAAGCCTAAACGCTTGATTTTCTGACAGTGATTTTGTCTCTGGTAAATTGACTAAAAATTCAAAACCATTATCTGAAACAAGTTTTTTTCTTCTTAAAAATCTCTCATCGTAAGATAGAGATATGTGATCTTTTGCTTTATTTTTGGCTATTTTATTTACTATTAAAAAACAATTATCCATAAGCTAAAACATAAAATATCTTTGTGCTAAAGGAAGTTCTTTAGCTGGTTCACATGTAATTATTTCACCATCTGCCTTTACCTCGTATGTCTCAGGATTAACCTCAATCTTTGGACACTTATTATTTAAAAGCATGTCTTTTTTTGAAATAGCTCTTGTATTTTCTACAGGCAGTAAATCTTTTCTTATACTTGCATCTTTTAATGAATTCTTTTCAAGAGCTAATTTACTTGTGAAAATTACTGAAGATTTCTCTAAAGAAGTTCCAAATGATGAAAACATTGGTCTAGTGTATACTGGTTGTGGAGTTGGAATTGATGCATTTGGGTCTCCCATTTGCGCACAAGCTATACTTCCGCCTATTAATATCATCTCTGGCTTTGCGCCAAAGAATGCTGGGTCCCATAAAACTAAATCTGCACGTTTATTTTTTTCAATACTACCAATATGTTTCGAAATTCCATGAGCGATTGCTGGATTAATTGTATATTTTGCTAAATATCTTTTAACTCTAAAGTTATCATTGTCTCCTTTTTCCTCTGGTAAACTTCCTCTTTGAACTTTCATTTTATGTGCAGTTTGCCAAGTTCTAATTATAACCTCTCCAACCCTTCCCATAGCCTGACTATCTGATGCAATAATTGAAAAAGCTCCCATGTCATGAAGAATGTCTTCAGCTGCAATTGTTTCTCTTCTTATTCTACTTTCAGCAAATGCTACATCCTCTGGAATAGATTTATCAAGATGGTGACAAACCATTAGCATATCCAAATGTTCTTCTATTGTATTGACTGTGTATGGTCTGGTCGGATTTGTTGAAGAAGGAATAACGTACTCCTCTCCACAAACTTTAATAATATCTGGTGCATGTCCACCGCCAGCACCTTCTGTGTGAAAAGCATGGATAGTTCTTTTGTTAATTGCTTTTATTGTATTTTCTACAAACCCACTTTCATTTAAAGTGTCTGTATGAATCATTACTTGAACATCATTTTTGTCAGCAATATTTAAACAATTATCAATAGCTGCAGGAGTTGTACCCCAATCCTCATGTAGTTTAAGTGCTGAAGCTCCGGCTAGAATTTGTTCCTCAATACCTTCCGGCAATGAAGAATTTCCTTTACCAGCAAAAGCTAAATTCATAGAAAAACCATCAGCAGATTGTATCATTCTTTGTATGTGCCATGGTCCAGGTGTACATGTTGTTGCAAGTGTTCCATGAGCTGGTCCAGTTCCTCCTCCAAGCATGGTTGTAATACCTGAGTGCAAAGCATCATCAATTTGTTGTGGACATATATAATGAATGTGACTGTCAAAACCTCCTGCTGTCAAAATTTTTCCTTCACCAGCAATTATCTCTGTTCCTGGACCAATAATAATATTTACTTTTGATTGAGTGTCTGGATTTCCAGCTTTACCAATTTCAAATATTTTTCCATCCTTTAAACCTACATCAGCTTTATAAATTCCATTTACATCAACTATTAAAGCATTGGTAATAACTGTATCAGAAGCTCCTTTTTTTCTACTAATTTGTGATTGGCCCATCCCATCTCTAATTACTTTTCCGCCACCAAACTTTACTTCCTCACCATAAGTAGTTAGGTCGTTCTCAACTTCAATAAATAAGTCAGTATCTGCAAGCCTTACTTTATCTCCTGTGGTAGGCCCGTACATATCTGCATAAGCTGCTCTAGAAATTTTAGCCACTATAAATTACCCATAACTTTCTTATTGAACCCATATATTTTTTTTAATCCATTTATTTCTATAAGCTCAACATCTTTAGATTGACCTGGTTCAAATCTAACAGCAGTTCCTGATGGTATATTTAATCTTTTTCCATATGATAATTTCCTATCAAAAACTAAATACTCGTTTGTTTCAAAAAAATGATAATGGCTTCCAACTTGTACGGGTCTATCTCCAGAATTAGAAATTTTAATCTTAGTAACTTTGGAGTCTTTATTTAAGTCTATTTTATCGTTTTTTGTAATTACTTCACCTGGCTTCATAATTATCACCTAATAGGTTTGTGTACTGTTACTAACTTGGTTCCATCAGGAAAAGTAGCTTCTACTTGAACTTCTTTAATCATGTCTGGAATGCCTTCCATACAATCCTTTTTTTTAATTACATGAGCTCCTGCCTCCATTAATTCTGCAACACTTTTGCCTTCTCTAGCTCCCTCGACTACAAAATCTGTTATTAAAGCTATAGCTTCTGGATAATTTAATTTTATACCTTTTGATAACCGATTTTTAGCAACAATTGCTGCAAGACTTATTAAAAGTTTATCTTTTTCTCTAGGAGTTAATTTCATTTAGATATTCCATATTCTTGGTATTTTTGAACCTTCAGAAAAATAAGACAAAATTTTATCAATTGCAAATTTAAGATTATAACTATCCTTAGATAAAAATCTTACGATCAATTTATTGTCCCAGTGAGAATAATTTGAAGTTGTATTTTCATTATTTGTTAGAGTTTCAGATAAATTATTCACATTATTCAAAAATTTTTTTCCTACAATAATAATTGTCGCAATTGCAGAATTACTATTTAATGTAGAGAAACTATTAAAATATTTTTTCTCAAAAAAATTTGTATTTATTGCTTCTGTATGAATTAATTTATTATCTATATTAATATTCCAAAAATCTGAAAAATATCCTTTTTCAAATACTTCCATCATTGAAGTTCGTCCAAAAATAATATTTTCACAAAGTAGTAAATTTGAATCTTTCGATAAATTAAAATTTATTTTTCTTTTCAGATTACAATTATTAAATAAAATTAATTCTTTAGGTAACCAAAATAAACTTGAATTATTTAATAAATTTAAATTAATTTCTAAGTTGGCTGAATTACCAAACCCACTATAAATTTTTTCTGCCGCCTGGGTTGAAATACATAGATTCGATTTTTCAATCTCTATATCATAATAGTATTCATCTCCGCTGGTAATTCCACCAGCAGTATTTATAAGCATTAATTGTTTTAAATTTTCATGAAAATCTGGCATCAAAGCTTTTAAAGATCCTTGTTGATAAAGTTTTTGTAAATTTTGATTTTTAATTTTTATTTCTAATCTACCTTTTGATTTTTCTAGTTTTTTTTGACTTATATTCATCCCTTTATCCTAGCACAAAAAAACTTTTTTATTATTTGTCAATTATTAGAGCTTGAATTATGTGGCCTTTTTAATAAAAAAGTAGCATGCAAAACCAAGAAATAATGAAAATAATTGAAAACCTTAAAGGACGAAGAGTTTATGAGGAAAAAAGAGCCTCTAAATTAGGCTTTGCTTCTCTTTATGCGTATTTAGAAGATAAGATTTCAAAGAAACAAAAAGCAATTGAAGAAGAACAAAAAAAAATAGAAGATACAAAAACTGAGGATCAGCAAATAAAAAGTAAGAAGAGTTGCAGTTGTTGCTAATTAATGAGTTTTTATCAACCTGAAAATTTACCTAAAATTATGATAGCTCCTAATGGAGCAAGACCTAAAAAGAAAGATCATATTGAGGTTCCTGTAACCATTGATGAGGTGGTAGAAACAGCAAAATTATGTTTCGATGAAGGAGCAGAAGGAATACATTTTCATCTAAGGGATGAAAAAGGTGAACATATTCTAAGTTCAGAAATGTGTTTGAAAGCTTTAAATGATTTACAATTAAGTGTCCCTAACATGCATCTGCAAGTAACTACAGAAGCTGTTGGAAGATACTCACCAATTGAAATGAGAAATCTCGCATATGAGGTAGCACCTCCTGGTATCTCTATAGGAATAAGAGAGATGATACCTTCAAGAAATCCAACAGAAGAAGATATAAAATTATATCAATCTCTAACCGAAAATGGGACAAAAATTCAACACATATGTTATGAACCAGAAGATTTAGATTTACTTTCTGATTTATTGAATAAAGGAAAAATTTCTAAAGATGGAACCTGGTGTTTGTTTGTTATTGGTCACTACTCTGGAAAAATAAGTGATCCAAATAAAATTCCATTATTTTTAGACAAGCTAAGTAATAATAATTTAAATGCAGATTGGGCTGTTTGTGCTTTTGGCAAAGAAGAGATTGATTGTCTAAAAAAAGCGATAAGTTTAGATGGAAAAATTAGAATTGGATTTGAAAATTCAATGCTAATGCCAAATGGTGAAATAGCTCCAAATAATCACACAAAAGTAAAGGCAGTTAAAGAGCTTTTAAATTTAAATTAATAATTTTAAATTTCTTTTTGTTATTAATTTAACGTCTTTCAAATTTTTAATTGATGCAAGAATAAATCTATCAGGCCTAACAATTAAACCTTCACAATTTGCATTTTCTAGATATCTTGAAAGCTTGGTATTACTTTTATTTCTATAACAGTTAATTTTATTTGATAATGATTTTTTGAATTTGTCTGAAAGAACTAAAATTGGTTTTTTAGAAAATTTTATATCTAAATTTTTTTCGTTATTTTTAAATTGTGGAAAAATATTTCCTCTAAATTTATCTTTAAGCTTACCTAAACCACGTCCAAGCTTGGGTTTTATAGATTTCATACTTTTTCTACCCTCACTATCTGCAGAAATATTGTTTGTTATAGGTGATTTACCTACCGCATTTACAAACTCACCCATACGCATTGTAGTTTCAATATACTCTTTAACATTTGAGGATCTCTCAGATTGGTAGGTATTTAAAAGTTTATCATCATGTTTTTTCTTTAAACAATGCGAAATCTTCCATGCAAGATTTGAAACATCTCTTATACCAGCACACATTCCTTGACCCATAAATGGTGGCATCAAATGAGCCGCATCTCCTGCTATAAAAACTCTACCATTTCTCCATTTTTTAGCCAATGCAGATTGGAAAGTGTAAATAGTTTTCCTTTCCATTTTAGCTTCTTTTTTCTTAAGCCAAGGCTTTAGAAAATTCCAAATATACTTATCAGTAAGAATGGTTTCTATTTTTTCAGTTTTTTTAATTGCAAACTCCCATCTTCTTCTTTTACCTACATTTCTACAATAAGTAGCTGGTCTTGTGGGATTTGAATATTGAATAGTTCTATCTGGCAAATTTTTCTTTTCTCTGGTTAGTATTAAATCTATTACGGCCCATTTTTGAGTAAAACCAAGATTTTTCATTTTTGTTTTCATTTGTGATCTAGTTATTGAATTAGCTCCATCACAACCAATTAAATATTTTGATTTTATTTCAAATATTTTTTTTGAATTAATGTCTTCAAACGTGATATCTACATCATTTTTATTATTCATGATTTTTTTGACATTAGAACTTTGTTTAATTTCAACCTTTTTGTAAGATTTTAGTTTCTTTCTAAGCTCTCTTTCTAAATCAGGTTGGTTAAATCTATAACTTGGATACCATCCATTCTCAGTAACTTCTCTTGGTCTTGGCCAATCTAAAATTACTCTATTCTTTTTATCAACAAACTTTGTTCCTTTGTTAATTATTGTATGTTTTAAAAATGTGTTAGTTATGCCGATTGTTTCAAAAACTCTCATAACCTCGTCATCAAAATGTACAGCTCTTGGTAATGGATAAAAACTTTTTTCCTTTTCCAAAACTAAAATTGAAAAACCATGCATTGCTAATAAATTTGCTAAAGTGCCCCCTGTTGGACCGAAACCTACAATTACAACATCATACTTTTTCATTTACAAAATAATAATACTGTTATTTTTTGTTAATTGTATTTGAATATAACCAAGGGCAATCAATAAAAAGTGGAGCCTGTTTTCCTTCTGAAGCGGTTTCTAATCTTTTGTTTCTAAATTTCATTCTTTCTTCATCTGGTAAATACAATCTTTCATGACCCCAAAAACTTGGTCCTTCAAAAGTTTCAATGGCTTTCCATGTTTTAGGATCAATAATTCTTCCACCCCATCCATTTTCAATAAAAAAACCAGATGGTGTTATTGAATAAAATGACGTCATATAATCATTGGTATGTCTTCCTAAAGTATAAGCGATTTTATTTTCCTCATATTGTAACAAGTCATATCCTTGACCAACATCATCAAGACTGTTGTACTCAACCATAAAATGATGAAAGCCTGTTCTTCCAGATCCAAATAATGCTAAACTATGGTGTCTGCCGTTAACATGAAAAAAACATAAAGAAATAGGTGTGTGGCTGTAGTCACTAATTTTAAAACCTAAAACTTCAGTATAAAATGGGATTAAGTCATCAATTTTTTTTACATGAATAACTGCATGACCCATCCCTAATGCACCAGTTTTAAATCCTGAAATTGGACGACCTGGTTTGAATGGATCAGTATCATTCAATGGTTTATAAACTAGTTCAACTCTATTACCTTGTGGGTCATTAAAATAAATTAAATCTTCAACAAATCTCTTGTCTGCAAATGAATTTTTCCCTTGATGTACATCAATTTTATTTTTTTCTAGTTTTGAGGCAAAAAATTGTAAATCTTCTTTATTTTCAACTTCCCAACCCATAAATCCAAGATTGTCACCTTTATCTCCAGTTATTGTTAGACGCTGTTTTTGATCATCCATTCTAAAAGACAGAATATCTTTGCCTCTATCAACTAACTGCATTCCTAAATTTTTTTGACTGTAGTCAGACCAGTCTTCAAATTTATCTGAATTTACTCCAATGTAGCTTAGAGCTGTTATGGCCATTTGAAAATTCCTTAAATTATATGAGCCCACTCTAATGTGGGCTCATAAAAATATTTACTTTTTAACGTTCAATTGAAGTGATGATCTCTCTTGCTCTTGTAAGAACAGCATCACCATCAAGACCTTTGCCACTCATTTCTTTTAACCAATCAGATTCAATCGGTGCTAATATTTGTTTATATTCAGCAATAACATCATCCGATGCAATAATGATTTCATGGCCATCTCTTTTTGAGATTTCAGTTTTCATCTTAGCATTTTGGTTGTCAATTAAGCTTGATGCCCAATCACCAAAAGCATGTCCACTAAATTTATTTATACAAGCCTGATCTCCCGCTGGTAAACTATTGAACTTATCTTCATTCATTATCAAACCAAATGTTGCATTCGTTAGATTAACTTCTGTATGATATTTAGTTACGTCAAATAATCTAAATGATCCTACAGCAGTATACGGAAATGGAGTTCCATCAACCACACCTTTGCTTAATGCCTCAGATGTTCCTGGAGCAGGAACTTTAACTCCTGTTGCACCTAAAGTTTTTAAAATTGTTCCAGCAATTTTGCTTGGTACTCTCATTTTCATACCTTTGAAATCTGCCGGTCTAACAACTTTTTTTTCTTTCATGTGTATTTGGTATCCAGGATTAGAATGTAATCCAATTACTTTAATTCCTGCCATCTCTTTATCCAAATATCCTTCATTGAACAAAGTGTTCAAAGCAGTAGTTCCAGCTTTTGAAGATTTTGTAAGAAATGGTAATTCAATTACTGAACTCAATGGAAACTGACCACCAATATAACCTAGAACTGTCCAAGAAATATCTGCAACTCCTGAAGTTACGATATCATACTGCTTAGGAGGACTTCCTAGTACTCCACCAGCATACATTTTTACATTTAATGTTCCCGAACATTGGTTAACCTTTTTTGCCCAACCTGCAAGAATTTTACTTGCGATAAATGCTTTTGGTGGTTCAAAAGTTGCTAGCTTAAGTTCAGTTGCAGCAGATGCGCTGACTATACTTATAGAAAATAATCCAATTACTAATCCGATAAGTTTCTTTTTCATAAAACACCCCTCATAGTTGTTTATAATTAATCTAAAATAGTAACTTGAAATTTAAATTATTTCATCTTTAATTGTGTTAGATAAAACACCAATTTGGGTCACTTCCACCTCAACTTTATCTCCTGGTTTCATAAAAATTGGCGGGTTCCTTTTAAAACCAACACCTCCAGGGGTTCCAGTGACTAAGACATCTCCTGCTCTCCAAGCCATAGCTTTTGAAACGTAGGAAATTAGAATAGGTATATCAAAAATTAGTTGGCTTAATTTTGCGTTTTGCATCACTTGACCATTTAATCTTGTTTCAAGGGTAAGCTCTTTGTAATCTTTAATGTCTTCTGCAAGCACCATATGTGGTCCAAAACTTCCTGTCTTTTCAAAATTTTTTCCCATTCCAAATTGTCTAGTATGTCTCTGCCAATCTCTTATCGTGCTTTCATTGTAGCAAGAATAACCAACTATATGTTTTAAAGCATCTTCAGGTTTTATATGTTTGCCAGCTTCGCCCATAATTACTGCCATTTCTCCCTCGAAGTCTAAATTATCAGATGCAATTGGTCTTTGAATTGATTGCAAATGTGCAGTTTGACTTTCTGGAAAACGATGAAAAATTACAGGATTTTCTTCTACTGTTCGATTAGTTTCCTTAACATGCTCACTATAATTCAAACCAACACAAATAATTTTTCCAGGATTTGGTATTAATGGCAAATACTCAATATCGTTAACACTTAAATCACCAGGATTTGAACTGGCATATTTTTTTGCTTCAGCAATACCTTTTTTTAAAATTAGATCTTTTAAAGAAGTTGCACCTGATATTTTGCCTGTAAGATCTGTAATTAAATCATTATCTAAAATACCAAATTTATGTTCACCGTTATGTGAATAAGAAATAAATTTCATAAATAATACTTTCTGTTTTAAACCAACCTTATATGCTAATGTTTATTATATTTGAAGATAGATTTTTAAAATATGAATAAAATATTTGACTACTCGGCAATTGCCTCAGGTTTAATACTTTTATTTTTATCTATACTAACTTTTTGCGACGTATTTGGTCGAAGATTTTTAAACTCACCTGTTACAGGAACAATTGAATTAGTTGAAATTGGAATGGCTTTAGTTGCTTTCTTGGCAATGCCTAGAGCATTTTTTTTAAATGCAAATGTATCTGCTGATTTTATTAATAATTTAAATTTAGGAATATTTAAGACTTGGTTAATAATTCTTAAATTTTTTTTAATGATCATCATTATGTCTTTAATGGCTTATGCAACAACAAAAACCTCATTGAAATTTATGTCAAATGAAAGAGTTACGATTGATTTAGAGCTATATTTCTATCCATTTTATTTTATTTCTGCTTTTGGAATGTGGCTAAGTGTATTGGCTATTATATTTTGGTTTATTAAAGCTTTGTCTGAAACAAATTCTAAAACAAAGGAATTTTAATGGAAATGGGTCCAATAATTAATGGTGGTATAGCTTTCGCTGCAGTCTTGGTGCTCATGGTTTTAAATATACCAATAGGAATTGCAATGTTACTTGTTGGGTTCACTGGATTTGCATTAATATCAGGTTTTGATCCTGCTATTTTTGTTTTAGGGACAGCACCCTTTGATGCAGTATCCAAGTATACTTTATCTGTGCTTCCTCTTTTTGTTTTGATGGGAAATCTTGCTAATAGTGCAAACTTATCAAGAAATTTATATGATGCAGCTTATGCAGTTGTTGGTCACTACAAAGGTGGTTTAGCAATGTCTACTGTTGGAGCTTGTGCTGGTTTTGGAATGATTTGTGGATCTTCTATTGCAACCGCCGCAACGATGTCCCAAATGGCAGGACCAGAAATGAAAAGACACGGTTATAGTGATGCTTTAATAAGTGGCTCTATTGCATCTGGAGGAACTCTTGGAATTATAATTCCACCAAGTGTTATTTTGGTAATTTATGCTTATTTAACTGAGCAATCAGTTCAAGAACTATTCTTTGCAGCATTAATTCCAGGTCTAATAGCAGTAATTTTATACATGATTGCAATAAGAGTTTATCTCATAATCTATCCTTCACATGGAGGTTACGGAAAAAAGATGCCTCTAAACGAGAGAATTTCAGCAATTTCAAAAGTGTTCCCAATTTTTTTAATCTTTGCAATTATAATGGGTGGTCTTTATTTAGGTTTCTTTACAGCAACGGAAAGTGCTGCAGTTGGAGTAATATTAGTTTTGATATTTATTTTTGCTCGAGGGCAACTAACTTTAAATTTATTAAAAGAGGCATTATGGACAACAATTAAAACTGTTGGATCCTTATATTTAATTGTAATTGGAGCAAGTATATTCAATTACTTAATTACTGTTACGCAACTACCTTTTGCTGTTGTTGATTTTATTAATTATTTAGAACTGACACCATTAGGAATTATATTGGTTATTTGTGTAATCTATCTAGTGCTTGGAACAGTTATGGACTCTTTGGCAATGTTATTTTTAACAATTCCAGTTTTTTTTCCAGTTATTGTTGATGCAGGAATAGATCCCGTTTGGTTTGGAATATTTGCTGTGATAGTTGTTGAGTTTGGATTGGTCTCTCCTCCTGTTGGGATGAATTTATTTGTAATTAAAGGTGTGATGCAAAATACACCTCTTCAAACTATTTGGTTTGGAACAATTCCTTTTTTACTAACCGATGTAATTAGAGTTGCGCTCATTATTGCTTTTCCTGCGATATGTTTGTATTTGCCAAGCTTAATGGCATGATCATAATTACCAAACACCGATCATAATACCATCATCTTTGGTATAATCTCTTTCTTTAGTTACAAACTCGTCGGTAGCTGCAACTCTATTTTTTCTATCTATAATTCTTTTCAGAAGTAATTCTTTCATTTCTTCTCTAATCTTTGAATGTTTTTCAGATTTTCCTAAATCATTAAATTCGTCTGGATCATTTTTTAAATCAAACAATTGTGGTTCAAATCCTTTGTAATAAATATATTTCCAATCATTATTCCTTATCATAAAGGCTCTTGCATCTGAGGCTCCTATGTTAAGAATTTTTCTTGCTTCATTAAATGCATAATCTATTTCACTAAAAACAAATTCTTTCCAATTTTTATTACTTTCTCCCTTTAATAATGGAATTAATGAATCTCCTTCTAATCTATGTTTGCTCGCTGGACTTTCTACTGCATCCATAAAAGTTGGCAGTAAATCGATGGCTTCAATAAATCTCTCTTCTTTTGTACCTCGAGTTTTATTTGCATAATCACTTGGATCATAAATAATCATTGGAACTCTAACTGACTGCTCATGGAATAATTCTTTTTCTCCTAGCCAATGATCACCTTGGTAGTCTCCATGATCTGAAGTAAATACAATCATCGTATCATCCATATGACCTGAGCTTTCTAAGAATTTAAATAACCTTCCTAGATTATCATCAATTTGTTTTATCAAACCCATATATCCAGCAAGAACTGTATTTCTTACTTCGTCTTTTGAAAAAGTTTTGGAAATACTATTTTCCATAAATGCTTTATAAACTGGGTGATCATTATTTCGTTCAGCATCATTTCTATGGACTGGATAAAATTCATTAGCAGAATACATATTATGATAAGGGGCTGGTGCCATATAAGGCCAATGTGGTTTGATATAAGATAAATGTAAAAACCATGGTTTATCTTTACTTTCTTTTATAAATTCCATTGCTCGATTAGTCATGAAAGCTGTTTCGGAATGCTCTTCTGGAATTCTAGCTGGCTTATTAGAATTTCTTAATCTCCAACCGCTTAATATTTCACCGTTTTCTCCCTCAGCAGAGTTTGCCCAATCATTCCATGGATTAGGCCCATCATATCCAAGTTTATTTAACCATTCATTGTAAGATAAAGTTTTTTTAGAATTTTTAATTTGATTATTTGGATGAAGGCCATCATCTCTTTCATAAGGATCAAACCCAGGTTCACTAACTATCAATCCAATTTCAGTATCTTTAGTAATACCAAGTCTGCTCATTCCATCTAAATCTGGTCTCATATGAGTTTTTCCAACAACCCCCGTCCTTATTCCTGATTGACGTAGATAATCGCCAATAGTTAATTCTCCAATTGGAAGTGGAACTTGATTCCAGGTAGAGCCATGACTAAAAACTGTTCTACCAGTGTAATAAGATGCTCTTGAGGGGCCACACACTGGTGATTGGACAAAAGCAGATTCAAACTGTACTCCTTTTTTTGCTAAACTGTCAATATTAGGAGTTTTTAAATGAGGATGACCATAACAAGAAAGATAATCCCATCTTAACTGGTCAGCCATTATAAAAAGAATATTTCGAATTTTTTTCATAATATTAATATTTTTCAATTCCAAGATATGCAAACTTTGAGTCTGTAGAAGGTATTGTGACAAACAATCTATAAAAATTGTTATTTTTTTTAAAAAAACTAGAAGCTCGTTCACAACCATATAACCCAAAATTTTCTTGATTAAATGATTTAGATGCTTGTTCAAAAGATTTGTTATCTTGATTAAAATACATTGCACTTACTTGTTTTTTACAATCAATCCATGGATTGAACCAATCCTCTTTAAATCCATAAATATCATCTGTTCCATCTTTATTTATATCTGCAGTTTCAATTCTAAATGAACCATTGAGAGAAACTGGCATTACCTGATATTTTTCAAATGACTGATCATTATTGTTTTTAAAAACATATAAAAACTCTTCAGTCTTACAATCTTTTCCACGATCAAATGGTTTTGAATTATCTCTTCGCTTACAAACTACATCTTTAGCAACACCAATACTATCTGTATTACCATCTTTATTAAAATCTATAGCGGTAGAAATCCATGCTCGATCAGCCATTTTAAAAACTTTTTTATCTGATCCTTCTACCCAATAACCAGGTTTGTCGTTGATGTCTCCTGTCCAGATTAAAAAGTTTGCTTTACCAGTTGGTTTTTCTTTAAATTGATAACTATCAAGTTTTTCAAATTTTAATTTATTTTTTTTACTAGTTACCTTAGACCAACAAAAAGTTGTGTTTCCTAAACCTGGGCAACTTCCAAAAATAATTGCTCCTTTTTTTGTTGGAAGAATATGATTAAATCCAATGTCTATAAAATTATTTGCTTTTTTAGCTTTACGACATTTATTGGTTTTCATATCGCAAACTTCAATGGCTCCAGGTTTTTGGTCGCCATAGAAGTAATCAATAATTTCATAATATCCATCTTGATTAAAATCAAAATACATTAAATCATGAGAAAAATGAGGTGATCCAAAACTTTTTAATTCATTTGAATTTAGATCAAAAATATAATTTACATCTTTCCAGCTGCTATTTCTATTTCTCCCATCTTCACGATTACCTAGATAAACTATTTCTTTATTTCCATCACTATCAATATCCAAAACATTCATTCTTCTAGCGGTTAGAGGTAATGTTAAATGATTAGATTTTAATTCTAAATTATCTGTTTTAAATAAATTATCTAAATTTTCCAAACTTATGCTTACTAGATGTGAAAATGGTTGTTTGTCAGATTGTTTTCCCCATTCAACTACATTATTCCAGGTGTGAGCAATAATTTTATTTCCATCTTCATTATCAATATATTTTAATAATTGAGGAGAGTTCCAGGTATTAATTGAATGTTCATGTGATTTAACTTCATAATGATTTTCCAGCTTCTGAATAATTAAACAACTATTTTCAGATTTAGTTCTTATAAATTCTGATTTTATTTGCTCACATTTAAAAGGCTTAAATGTAATACTTTCATTAATAACTTTTTCGCCAGAATAAGCGTTAAAACTAAAGAAAAATAAACATAAAAAAGTTAATAAAAGTTTTTTCATTAATTAATACACTTTGGTTCAAATCCAAAATTTCTGTCTACAAAATAAGCTGATTTTTTTGATTTCCACATCCTATCATTTGCAACAATTGTATGATCTCTGTCTGTGTACTTCTCAATTAACCAGTCTAAAGATATAGCCATCTGATGTACGTGATATGTTGCGTGTGCTTGATCTTTTGTAAAATTCTTCAATCCAGATGGGTCTTTACGTTTTCTATAAGTTTTAACGTCTGTCAGACCCAAGTTTAAAACATCTACAGTTTTATCTATTTTTTTCTTTAATTTTTTTGGAAACTTTTTGTAACCCCATAGTTCAGCTATAGCATAAAGTCCGAGCAAATTGTTTACACCTTGTGAATGATACCAGACATCCCTAACACCCCTGAAGCTGTTATTATGAATGTAGCCGTCTTCGTATATAACTTTGTTAGCTTTACCAATTCCTTTTTTAATCCATTTTGAAACTTCCTCTGGTTTATCTTTCCAAGCTAAATATGATAAAACGGAAATAGTTCCATCTGCCATTTGTATAAACCCTCTAGCAGATTTTTTTGTAGTTAATTCTTTTTTGGCCCAAGGCTTGATATATTTTTTGTATAAATTATCAATGTACTCATCTACAATTTGAAATTGTTCTTTAGTAAATTGGTCTTTCATTAAATATGCCTGTTGAATGTAAGTGGCTCCATATATTTGAGCTTCGTGTGGCCTGTGTGAAATACAAGGTTTGTCACCTTTGGCTTTCGCACCACCGTAACATAGTTTATCAACTTTACCTTCATCTTTTAGTTTACTAATTTCTTTAGAAGTTAAAGTACTTAACATCACACCTGCTTCTGCCCAAGCTACCATAACTTCTGCAATAATTGGACCGTGCTCCTCCATTTTGTTATTTACGATTGCATAAACAATAGTTCCGTGTAATAGCGCCAACCTGTTAGAATGTTTTTCATGATTTACATATATACTGTTTGACCTAGCTTTATGATCTTTGTTCCAATCATATTTAGTAAGTTCCATTAAATGATCATAATTATTTCCTTGAAGTTCGGGATTTTTTGACTTGCTCACATGATTTATAGCAAGATCCATTTCCCAATATTCTTTACCCCAACTGCCTTGACCATGTACACCTTTTAGTGGGCAAGTTTCTTTTGTTAGTTCATTTGCGAAGAAATATTTTGGAATAACAATGTTATTTTTTTTTGCATAAACACTTTCGCTCAACAATAAACTCAAAGCCACAATCCCTAAAATTTTTTTCATAAAATTTAATAAGGAACTTTCCAGTTAGCTAAAATATTAAAATCTTTATCAGCAACAACTATTTCTCCTGAGCTGATAGATAGTAAGCTTTTTTCAAACAAGGGGTTGATAACATTAAAATGACTTACAATTACTAGGTTTTTATTGCTATCCCACTTTTCAATATATTTTCTTATTTTTTTTAATTGTTTTTTCTTTTTACTGACATTTCCTCTACCTATTGAAATAATCATTTTTGAAATTTCATAATCACTTGAAATCTCTTCAGCAGTCTTAAAACATCTACAATATATACTGGTTAATACTTTATCTATTTCTATATTATTATCTTTAAATACAGCTCCGATTACTTTTGCTTGAGCTAAGCCTCTATCATCTAAATCTCTTTGAACAGAACAGTCTTTTTTCTTTAAAGAACCACTGTAAAAATCATCAGGCTCAAATTTATTATTAATTCTTGGGGCATAAGCGTGTCTAATAAAAACTATGTTTCCACCTTTTTTTAATGCTGCTACTACTTCTTCCTCACTACCAACTTTTAAAGCTAAAGCATTACTACAAAGTATTAATCCAAATAATATTAAAATTATTTTTTTCATAAATTATTTTGGTAAATTATTACAATCATGAAATAAAGCTGTTTTCTTACATTTTTTTCCACTTCTAAAAGAGTCGTAATAAGCAACTTGTGTTTTTACAGGAATTTTTCTTTTTCCATTATAAATTCCAAAACGAAAATTAGGTCCCATTTTTTTTCCATCTTTCTTTCTTTTAAGCAACTTACCAAATGTTTTACCTTTTGATTGATAAACTAGTTTATCGTTAATCCATAAATCAATGAATCCATCCTCTTTATCAGTCCAATTTACGTTCATTAAAAAATCATGCCATTTATTATGCAAAGCGTTTGTAGGTATAATTAATTCTCTTCCATACCCTTCGCATTGGAGTACTCCATCTTTTTCAATTGTAACTCCTTCTCTTTCTAATTTGAACACTATTGGTATTTCAGGACAATCTTCATCAAAACCAGAAGAATTAACTCTATCCAATTGCTTAATATAGTCACTTGGCATTTTAAATTGTCCTAAGATTGTATAGGCAGGTCTAATATGATTTGTATCTTCAGGGATATACATTGACCATGCATACCAAACATTTCCTATATGCCCTTTTGCACTAGATGGATAATTTCCTTGAAAAATAACTTCACTCCTTCCAGCTTTATTAGATCTATCACAATCTCGTCGATGGCAATCACCATCTCTCATCTCAAAACGTAATGAATATTTTCCATCTCTAACAATTTTTGTCTCATATCTTAAATTCCAAGGATTAGGTGCGATACGTCCATGAGTTTCAATTTTACCCCATGATCCTGTTTTCTCTGGCCATTTTATAAATTTTGAGTGTTTAAAAACATAATTTTCATCTAAATATTTTTTAGGGGGATCTTTTGCTTGAGCGGATAAAAAAATAAATAAAGTAAATAATATAATTAAAATATTTTTCATTTTAAAATCTTAATCTATTTTATAAATGTTAAAATTATTTTACAAAAGTATCATTAAATTGACTAGATACTCTTACAAAAGTAGTACATTTGCTTAATTGTTTAAGTGATGGAGCTCCTACATAAGTACAGCTACTTCTAACACCGCCAAGAATATTTAAAACAGTATCGTTTATTTTACCTCTATATTTAACTCTAACTTTTCTTCCTTCACTACTTCTGTAATCTGCTAATCCACCATAGTGTTTTTTATTAGCAACTTCAGAGCTTGATCCATAAAATTCAATATATTTAGAACCATTTACTTTTACTATTTTTCCTTTTCCTTCATCATGACCTGCCAACATTCCTCCTAACATTACAAAATCTGCACCCCCACCAAAACCTTTTGCAACATCTCCAGGACATGTACATCCTCCATCAGCAATTACATGTGCACCAAGACCATGAGCTGCATCTGCACATTCAATAACAGCACTCAATTGTGGGTACCCTACTCCAGTTTGAATTCTTGTTGTGCAAACACTTCCAGGTCCTATTCCAACTTTAACAATATCTGCACCACTTAGAACTAATTCTTGTGTCATATCTGCAGTTACAACATTTCCTGCAATAATAGTTTTATTTGGGTATTTTTCTCTTACTGATTTGATAAAATTAGTGAAATGCTCTGAGTAACCATTAGCAACATCGATACAAATGAATTTGAAAAAACTAAATTCCTTTAAAACCTTATCTAAATTTTGAAAGTCCTCTTTTTTAATACCAACACTAAGAGCAATATTAGGATAGATTTTTTTAATATTTTTATTTTCTTTTATTTTTTTTACATCGTGTTGTTTTGTTAAACATGTGATCATTTGATATTCATTTAATTTTTCAGCTATACTTAATTCACCAACACCATCCATATTGGCTGCCATAATAGGAATGCCTGACCATTCATTTTTACTGTATTTAAATCTGTAAGTTCTAAGAAGGTTTACGTCTTTTCGACTTTTTAATGTGCTTCTCTTAGGTCTGAATAAGACGTCAGAGTAATCTAGCTTAAGCTCTTCTTCAATTCTCATCGATGGAGAGGCTATAGTTTCTAAAATATTATTTCAATTCAAATTATAGGCTGTGGATAAGTTTTATAATGAAATTAAGTGAATTATTTTAATTAATTAAAATTAATATTACTCAACGGTCTTTGATTTTTTGGATAACCTAAATCTTTACAAGTACCTTCTTTATCAGTACCAGCTGGTCTGCAAAGTGAAGCACCTAAAATACCATTAACTTGAGATTCATTTGTAAGTTGACCTATAATTTGATCACAACCACTCCATAACTCATCACAAGTATCTGCCTTACCCACATTTGAATACCTAATGATTGCATCTTTTATTGTTAAACCAGCATCTGTTGCACCAGTCATATAATTTCTGTATGGTCCGAACTTAAATCTCACTCTTGAAGCACCACCTAGTACATCTCCAAAATAACTCGATCTTAATTTTCCATCTATCCATAAATGTAAAAACCCATCTTCAGCCCATTTAGCATTTATTAGAACATTGACCCATTTTCCTTTCATAGCTTGAAATTTTTCATCCAAAGAAACACCAATGCCATCAAAGTAATACTGTTCACCCACCTCATTATCCATAACTCTATAATTTGGACCATTAAACATCCATTGAAATACATTGTTATTATAAGCAAGAGTTGGCCCAGGTGCTTTTTCCGTTTTTCCATAGAGCATCTTAAAGTCGAATAAAGAAATAGTATGTTTTTCAGTGTTCACATCATTATCAATGAAATAACCAATTCTATACCACTTCGTTTTACCTTTTTTTGTAGTGTGCTTGTAAGGCTCATGCATTTGAAATCTCTGTGCAAAACCAGGTCTTCCCCATCTACTCCAGTCATTTTTATCTCCAATATCTGAATAACTTAAATTAAATTCAATTCCTTTTTCAGCAACACCTAAATTATCCTCAAATTTATCAAAAAATTTATATAAGCCAGGACGGTTAGGAACATTTCTTATGGGAAAAACCATTTTGTTTTTTGATTGAGCTCTAAGAACATAATTAGCAAAATCTTTTTTTTCTTTCTTGCTCATTTTTTTTTCAAATTTGTCAGCATAAGAATTAGACAAGTTTGAAAGTAAAATAGTAACTATTATTATTAAGATTTTTTTCATTAAGCTTTAAAAAGCTTATCAGACAAGTTTTGAAGCTTATCTCCAAAGAAAACTTCTTTTTCAATTCTATTGAAGTCTAAATCAAATACAGTAGACATAGCAGATGCATAAACTGATCTTGCATCAATAGTGGCATTTAAATCTCTTCCTTCAAAAAGCTCTTTTCGTTTTAAACCTGGCCAATCAGTATGAACTTGACTTTTCTTAACCAAACCTCCAGCTAGGAATACTGCAGTTCCATAACCATGCTCTGTTCCGTTGCCACCATTTTTTTTAATTGTTCTTCCAAATTCTGTAACAGTTAAGATAATTGAATTTTCGTAAGTCTTTTTTGATATTTTTAAATTTTGAATAATTGTATCCATTTCGACTAAACATTTTGTATGAGTACCATTAATTCCACCTTGTGCTGCGTGAGTATCAAAACCATTTACTTCAAATACTGCAACTCTTGGACCGTTTGGATTTGACAGAAGTTGTCCTGCTCTCATTGCAAGGTTTTTATTTTTTCTTTTATCGTAACCCACCCCAGTACCCATTTGTTCATTTTTACGCTTTTTAATAAAATTCATCATGTCTAGTAATTCTTCTTCTGAACTATCTGCGTAGACTGATTTTAAAAGCTCAAGCGTTTCATCTCTTGGAAGTCTTCCATCGGCTGGATAATAATTATCATTTTTAGGAACACCTCTTAATAATAATGGCATTGGTAAAGATAAAGCCAAACC
This sequence comes from uncultured Pelagibacteraceae bacterium, assembly GCA_902560805.1. Lineage (GTDB taxonomy): Bacteria > Pseudomonadota > Alphaproteobacteria > Pelagibacterales > Pelagibacteraceae > Pelagibacter. Next base: position 95,603 of record CACENW010000003.1, read on the forward strand.
TTCTCCCTTAAGATTAGCAAGTTTCATTCCTCGACCAAGCCAACCTGTTTTTTCTTGATAAGGAACTCTCCCACCAGACTCCATTAAATTTTGACCTTCAAAATGAGATCGAGCTGTATATGGAATACTGGCTGCATGAACAATAGCACCAGTGTTATCATGCCAACATTCACTAAATCCTTTTAACTTGGGATGCAAAGCAAAATCAGAATCAAGTTTCATTGGATTTTCAATTAAAATACCTTTTCTAATTTTTTCAAAACGTTTATCTCCAATAACAGGAACAGCACAAAGACCATCCATTCCTCCTCTGAGCATAATAACTATTAAATTTTTCTTTTTGGATGTTGAGGCTAAAACTGGGAAATTAAATCCAGCTAAAAACAAAGAAGTTGCAGTTCCTTTTAAAAAATCTCTTCTTGATATCTTCATGCTTTTAATACCTCTGGTAAGTTAAATAATATAATATGTTTTTCCTCGTTAGTCTTTGCTTTTGATACAATCTTAAGAATTTTATCTGGGTTATCAAAATTATTACGAATTATTTTTTCGTGAATATTGTCATCTAACATATCTTGAGTACTGAATTTATGGAAAGCAGTTTTAGCGAACATTATTCTTCTTATAATTAATTCCGTTGACAACCAGTCTTTTTCAAGATCTGAAAATCCATTAGGTTGTTTTTGTCTATAAGGATGGCAACCTAAATCTTTTAAAAACCATGCTTGCTCGCTAATCTCTCCAAAAGGTTTGATGCCTAATGGATGGCTATCAATTAATTTTTCTCTAACTGGATATGAGTAAGTTGATCCAGACATATTTATTGTTGTAAGCCACCAATTTTCTGGATTTTGAAATTTTCTATATTTATCATTATATTCAAACGCAACTTTAATTGCAGCTTTGTGAACTTCTGGCAAAAAACCATCTGATTGTTCCCACGCTTTTACAACTGGAGCAATCATTTGAGGTGTTGGTTCATCGGTAATTAGATATCTACAAAGCTTTGTTGCAATAAAATTTCTACAAGATGGATGGTTAACTAAATCCTTAATTGCTAATTTTATTCCTTTTCTTCCACTTTTATATTCCTTACCTAAAACTCTCTTTTTTCCAGGCTCGTGTTTATCTGATTCAAAACCAACATCATTTCCGTGGTCTTTTCTTTCGCTCCAATCAGGTCGCCATCCAGTCATAATTTTTGCTAACTCTATAACATCTTCTTGTGTATAACCTGCTTCTGGAGAAATAGTATGAAGCTCCATTAATTCTCTTGCGTGATTTTCATTTAGTGTTGCGGGTCTCTTTTTTCTTATTCTCCATTCTGATCTTCCACTTTCAGATTTGGGTCCAATATTGTCTTTATTATCAAGATGCATAATCATTGGCCATGCAAGTGTTGCTTCTGTTGCCATTACCTCAAAATTCTTATCCATATTGGCTCTTAAAAATTCTCTCTGATAAGCTCCAGTAGAATACGAACCTAATGTTTGTGTGTCACTTATCGTAAAATGATTTCCCCAAAAATACCAAAGCTTTGCTAGAACTGGATGTTCACTTCTCAAGCCTTCGGCATGTCTGATACACAGTTCATTAGCTGGCCAAAGGTGTTTTCCAGTATCAGCTTCTAACTTACGCTCAGCTCGTCTAAATCCTTCTGGATCATTTTTATATTTTTTTCTCAATGTAGTATTTTCTTCTACTCTTTGGGTGATCCAATACTTCCTCATTTCTTTTTCAGAATAAATATGTTTACCTTTCCAGTTAAATTCAGGTATAGACTCAACTTGTTTTTGAGCCCAAATTAATGGATCTGATGGAGCTTTTTCATCGGGTTTTAAACCAAATGCAACTTTTCTAAAAAAGTTTTTCATAGTGTTATAATATAACAATCATTTAATTTTATCAATATCGTGGATGTTTGTTAAAGAGTTATTATATTCTTCAATATTTTCTCTTAAAGCTAAACTAGAAATTGAATAAATCATAATTAATAACAAAACTAAAGGTAATGAGGTAACAATTGACGCATTATTTTTGATTAACAAAATATAAAAAACAATAAATAAAGCTGAACGAATTAAAACTGTTTTTCTAAAGACACTAATTATTGCAAGCGAATGTTTTAATAAATTAAAAAAACTCATCTGGGAAGGACCATGATACCTTGGCCCTCTAATTGATGGAACAGACAATAATTTTTTTTCTGTTTTTTTAAGCGAACCTGAAAAACTATTCCATGTAGCTTTTTCCTTAATCATTTTTTCAACTGTCGATTTTGACAAACAGGTAAAGTTTCCAAACTTAATTGATTGTCCAGTAAATGATAAAGTTAAAAACTTGTGAAACTGATAACATGTTTTAAAAAATAAACTTTCTGATCTTTTTACTCTCTCTCCAACAATTGATTTTCCTTCAGAATTTTCACTGGCTTCGATAAAATTTTTAATTTCTTCAGGTCTATCTTCGCCATCCCCATCCATTGGAATGACATAATCAAATTCCTTTTTTTCATAGATATATTTCAAACCAGAAGCAATGCATCTTGCATGTCCTCGATTTTCTTTCATATTTATTATTTCAATTGAGTGAATGTTTTCAATATTTGGATATTCATCAATGATTTGTTGTGAAGAGGCATCATTAATTACCACTAATGATATTTCTGAATTTAGACCTTTTATCTCATTATTAATATTTTCAATTAGTAACTTTAAAGATTTACGATCATTGTAAACAGGTACTAAAATGAAATATTTCATAGATTATCTTGATCCAACACAAATACTATCAAGACACATATAATCTTTCAATTGATCAAGTTTTTCTCTTTTAACTACACCTTCCCAAACTGGTCTTGATTTTAAATGATAGGACAGGTTACCAGCATTCCATTCATCTCCAAGTACTACATTAATTTCTGAACTGAATTGTTGATCCCATGCGTATTGAGTTTTCATGGCAATTTCTTTTCCCGGATAGTCTGTTCTCTTATCATCTTTTAAAAATGAAACATAGGCGTAAAGAACAGGTGATAAAAAGAAAAAGAATAAAAATCCAACCATAAATGGTTTTATTTTTTTTAAATTTATTTGTGACCGAAATAGATAAACAATTAATATTCCAAAGAATAAATAAAATGGTGTCATCCACATTGTTCTAATTTTTGACCCTGTTATCAATGAAGTTAAAAACATCATAGTAATTGGTAAAAGATTAATTGCTAACAAAAATAATAAATTTTTATCTTTGAAATTAATTTTGAATTTAAGTTTTTTTACCAATAACCACGTCAAGATTATAAATGGAATTAATATACCAATCTGTTTTCCTAAAAATAGCAATGGGTATTTGATATGGTCAATTAAACTTGATTGCTCCAAACCTGCTCGTGCAAGTCCATAAGCAATTGTAATGAATTCATTATTATTAAGCCAAATTAAGTGAGGAACTAAAGCAACTATAAATACTTCAATTATGATCAAGTATTTAAAATCAAACTTTCTCTCTTTTTTAATAATTAAATAAATAAATAAAAAAGATATTGAAACTAATAAGTAGACAAATAAATATTTTGATAAAAATCCTAATGCACCAAATAAACCTATTAAAAAACAATCCCAAAATTTGATATCGTTACCACTATAAATTTTCCAAGAATAATAAGCTGTTAAAGACCAAAAAGGCAATTGGCATACATTTACATTAAACTCTGGTGTAGTAAAATTATAAAAATAAATTGTTTCAATTAATAAAACTGAAATTAAACCAAGAAATTTATTTTTTTGTATTTCATTGGAAAGTTTAAATACATAATAAAAAGAAATAATTACAAAAATTTGACTTAACAAATAATAAGCCCAATCTTGTGAACCAAAAATTTGAAAAAAAATTTCAGTAAAGAAAGCACTCATAGGAGGATGCTTTTTAAAACCCCAATCTAAATTACTTCCCCAAGCTAAAGCTTCAATTGTATCCAAGGGTAAATTGTGATTAGTAATAGTTGGAATCAAAGTCCAAAAAATTAGATGAGATGTAACAAAAATATAAAAAAGATTATCTATATTTTTGTTATTAATGGTCATTTATAAATATTTATAACAATTCAGCTTGCTTGACACCCCTATTTTGCTGAATATACTCCGACCATTCAAAATTAAGCTATGCCAAAGACAGCTAAAGCAAAGAAAAAAGTATCTAAACCAAAAACTAAAGTTGTAAGTAAGCCAAAAAAAACTGCTGCTTCGCCTGTTAAAAAAGTTCCTATAAAAATTTCTAAATCTTACGTTCCAAAAGAAACTGAAAAATATATGTGCGAAAAACATAAAGTATTTTTCAGAATGAGATTAAATGAGTGGAAGAAAGAATTAATTAAAGCAAATAATGAAGCTCTTTACAATGGAAGTATGGATGACAATAACATTTCCGCTGACCTTGTGGATCAAGCAAGTTCATATATTGATAAAAATGTAGAGATGAAAGCAATTAACAGACAAATAAAACTAATTTCTGAAATTGATAAAGCTTTAAGAAGAATTATGGATGATACTTATGGGTATTGTTTAGATACAGCTGAACCAATAGGTTTAAAAAGATTAATGGCAAGACCAGTTGCTAAATATACAATCGCTGCACAAGAAAAGCATGAAAAAGACGAAAAAGTTCATGCAGATGACTAAAAAGAATAAGAAGAAAAATTCTAAACAAAATTCAATTTCATTTTTGTTTGCAAAGAAATATATTTACTTTTACTACCCTTTTTTTTGGGTACTTCTTTTGTTATATTTATTTACTAAATGAATAAGAAACTAATTTTTATAATTGGAGCAATTGTATTAATTGAATTGACTGGACACGGGATTTTAACGAATGTATTTCGTTTATTTAGTCAATAATTTTTAAACTTTTGGAATTTTTGCATCTTTATCCATAAAAGCATAACCTTTAATAACTGCCTCACGTTCAGAAATCTCTTGATACCATCTAGATAAGTTTTGATAATTTTTTAAACCAATATCATGCCACTCATGTCTTGCTAACCAAGGCCAAGTTGCAATATCTGCTATTGTATATTCTGATCCAGCAAGAAATTTCGAATCTTTTAATCTTAAATCTAGTTCTCCATAAATTCTTTTTGCAATATTAAAAAATCTTTCTTCACCAAATTGACTTTTTCCAGGATTAAAATGATGAAACTGATGATGTTGACCAAACATAGGTCCTACTGTTCCAACTTGAGCCATCAACCATTGATTAATTACTAGTCTATCTTTCTGATCAAAAAGTTTTCCACTTTTTTCCGCTAAATAAGTTAAAATTGCACCAGACTCAAAAATACTTTTGTTGTTTTCATGATCAATTATTACTGGAATTTTACCAAAAGGACTTATTTTTAAAAATTCATTTTTAAATTGCTCTTTATTATAAATATCAACTGGTGATACTTTGTATTCATAACCAATTTCTTCAAGCATTATACTAATTTTCCAAGCATTAGGAGTATTAGCAGAAAATAGTTCTATCATTTTTTTACCCCAAGTCTTTCTTGTGCAGCCTTTGATGTAGTTGTAAATTCAAATCTTAATTTTTCATCTGGTCTTGCATATTTAAAGCAACCTCTTGCAGCTAGAGCCCCTTCATGAAAACCTGAAAGAATTAATTTTAATTTACCTGGATAAGAACAAATATCTCCAATTGCAAATATACCATCAACATTAGTCTCAAAGTTTTCAGTGTTTACTTCGACTGTTTTTTTATTGATATTTAATCCCCAATTTAAAATTGGTCCAAGTTGCATAATTAACCCAAAAAAACCTAATACAAAATCAGATTTTAATTCTTTAATTTCTCCTTCATCATGCTTTATATTTACTGAACTAATTTGATTATCACCACTAACAGAGTCCATTTGATATTTAGTGTATAAATTTAATTTTCCCTGATCATTTAATTCTTTTACTTTTTGCACACTAGATTCGGCTCCACTAAAGCCTTCACGTCTGTGAATTAAATTTACTTTAGAAGTGTTTGATAATTCAATTGCCCAATCTAAAGCGGAGTCTCCCCCACCAAATATTGAGATGGTTTTGTCTTTAAAAATTGTTTTATCTTTTATTGAGTAGAATAATGAGGATCCTTCAAATTTTTCACATTCTTTAACTGGAAATTTTCTAGGTTCAAAAGATCCAACTCCACCAGCAATAATAATTGCAGCTACATCAAATTCTTGATTTCCACTAGTTTTAACATGCCAACGATTTTCAGCTTTTTTTAATTCTTCTACTCTTTCATTCAAATGAAATTTAATATTAAACGGTTTGATTTGTTGAAGAAGATTATTTGTTAATTCCTCTCCAGTACATTCTGGAACTGCAGGAATATCATAAATGGGTTTATCAGGATAAAGTTCGATACACTGTCCTCCTTGCTTATCTAAATTATCTACGATTTCACACTTAAGTCCTATAATTCCAAGCTGATGAGCGCAAAATAATCCTGTTGGTCCTGCTCCAATTATTAATACATCTGTTTTATTCATCTAAGTTTGCTTTTCTGGAATGGTAACTTCCAATCCATCTAATTCATCAGAAACAATCAGTTGACAACTTAATCTACTATTTTGCTTTGGTTCATATGCCATGTCCAGCATATCCTCTTCGCCGTCCTCTTTAGTTGGAAGTTTATCTAACCAATCTTCTTTTACGTATACATGACAAGTAGCACATGCCATTCCACCTCCACAATCAGCATCAATTCCTGGAATATCGTTTTGAACAGCACCTTCCATCACTGTTAATCCATTTTGAACATCAATTGTGTGGGTTTTACTATCATGTGTGTAGTAAGTAATTTTTGCCATGCGTTATATATAGGTTCTTATCTAAATTGAGCAAGTAAGTAAAAACAAACTTGATCAGTTTTATGCATTTTGAGGTTCTGGTACTTCCTTTTTAAAAAAGTAGTTAGAGTCCTCTGCTTGTTTCATTATAGCTGGTAAAATTTCTTTGTAGGCATCAATTAAACCATCATTCGTTCTTGGTAATTGATCTTTAATATGGTGATGAAGTTTATCTAAGTTGTAAGAAGGAACCGTTGGAAACATATGATGAGTTACATGATATTCCATTTTCCAGTATAAAAAACTTAAAACAGGGTTTAAATACATTTCTCGCGTAGTGTATCGATGATCTTTAATATCTCTTGCTAAACCTGCGTGTTGAGTAAAAGAAACAAGTTTATGTAAAGTTCTTCCATAAAATTTTGGTAATAAAAAAAATAAAACTGGTAACCAAGATAATGTAATTAAAGACCACAAAATAATTGCAATCCAAATTGCAACAAAAATTCTTGAATTAAAAATAACTTTTGGTTGTGCATTTTCCGGAATGCAGTCTTGCATTACTTTTGTTTTTATACCCAATGCATGTTGAATAATTTCGTAAGCTATACTTTTTTTAAAATAAACAAGTTCCATAAAAGGAATTAAATTCATTAATAAATTTTTTGGCGTTTCTTTAAAGTTATTTCCATATTCAATTTCATGATCAAATGGATTTTCTGTTGAATATGTATTTCCATGATGAACAAAATGTGTGTATCGCCATCTTAAAGGTTCAAAGTTAGAAAGGTATGAAGATATATAGTAAAAAAATTCGTTTAAAGATTTTGATTGAAATGCAGTTTTGTGACCTGTTTCATGCCATAATGGATTTGAGAAACCATAAATATTTCCATAAACCAAAAACCAAAAAACAGACCACCATGTGCCCCAAGTTACGTATGCCAAAATTCCTGTTACCAATAACAATCCAAAAAAAACAGAAACATGTTGGAGCCCTTTGATGTCAGATTTTTTTGAAAGCTCTTTAAGAACTTCAATATCAACTTTGCATCGGTGCCATTTTTCTAATTTTACGTCCATAAAAAAAATTATGTATAGTGATTATATATAATTTTATAAAAGACAAAAAAAAGGGCAAGTACAAAAATGTACCTGCCCTTTTTAAATTTTAAGTAAAATTATTACTTAGCTCTTTTTCCTGCTGAACTAGTTGCCGCAGCCCAGATTACTAGACCGAATGCAATTTTGTTAATAAAGTCAGCTAAGTTGTAAACAACGTTAAGTGAATTAGCATCTACACCACCAGTTAAGTAACCAAATACATAACCTAATGGGTAAATCGCCCAACCTACTGTAACAATCATTCTCATTGCTCCGAATGCAGTTACAAGAGCTTTGTTACCACTTTTCGCTGCAGCTTTACCAGCTTCACCTGAGAATACTTCATAAAGAATGTATACCCAACCTGCCATTCCGATGATGAAACCTAGTGTAGCATTAATATATCCTGCTTCACCTAAGTAACCACCGATAAGCATTACTAGTGAACCAATTAACAATCTCCAGAACATTCCAGAGTTTGCTTTACCGATAGCTGCTAGAATTAAATAGAATTCTACCATCTGTAAAGGCACAGTGATTAACCAGTCAATGTATCTGTAAACAGTCGGCGAGTCTCCAGTAGCAACCCATACTTCTCTCATGTACATGTAGTGTATGAATGCAATACCAGTTACTAGACCAGCAACAATAACTGACGTTCTCCAGCCTGATGCGACATTGCCTGCTTCCATGAAAAAGAAAGCAGTCGCTGCTAACATTCCCATAGAGATGATCCAGAATGAAATTCCTACGAAATCATCTTGCATCAACATCGTTGCGTCTGCTGCAATAGCTACACCTGAAAAACCTATTAAGGTCATAGCTGCTAGAGCAAACAATTTAAGTTTTTTCATAAAAAACTCCCTCTTCGTTAGTTTTTATTTATTTAGTTTATATAAACTAGACTTAAGTAACCCTAAGCCAAAGTTGAGGTTAAATAGCAAATTAAATTAGTTTTATGAAGACTTAATTGTCGTTAATTTACATTGATTTTACTGAATTTTTAAAATTAAATACAATTTATAAGTTAAAAACCAAAAAAAAACAAAAATCGAATCAAATTTAGATGTTAGGAAAATTTCAAAGTATTTATGAAAAATCTATAAAAAATCCTGAGAAGTTTTGGCAAGAAGCAAGTGAAGATATCTTTTGGTTTAAAAAACCAACAAAAATTTTAAATAAATCTAATCCTCCATTCTATAAATGGTTCGAAGATGGTGTGACTAATACTTGTTATAATGCTTTAGACATTCATATTGATCAAGGAAGAGGACAAAAAACTGCTTTAATTTACGATAGTCCTATCACAGGTAACAAAGCAAAGTTCACTTATGAAGAACTAAGAGCAAAAGTATCAAAATTTGCAGGGGCATTAATAAATCAAGGTGTTAATAAGGGTGACAGAGTAATTATTTACATGCCAATGATCCCTGAGGCAGTAGTTGCTATGCTTGCTTGTGCAAGAATTGGGGCTATACACTCAGTTGTCTTTGGTGGATTTGCCTCAAATGAGCTTGCAAGCAGAATAGATGACAGTAAAGCAAAACTATTAGTAACAGCTTCATGTGGTTTTGAACCCGGAAGGACTGTTGAATACAAACCTTTGGTAGATGAAGCAATAAAAATAGCCAATCATAAGATTGAAAAGATGATATTGTTTCAAAGACCAGGAAATGAAGTCAAATTAAATGCTCCAACTGAGATAAGTTGGGAGGAAGCAGTCTCAAATGCAAAAGATGCTGATTGTGTTGAGATGAATTCCAATGAATTTGTTTATATTCTTTATACATCTGGAACAACTGGAACACCAAAAGGGATTGTTAGAGATACTGGTGGCCATATCGTTGCTCTAAAATGGACTATGAAGAATATCTATAATATTGATACAGATGACATATGGTGGTCAGCAAGTGATATTGGTTGGATTGTTGGGCACTCATACATTGTTTATGCTCCATTATTCAAAGGATGTACAACAGTTTTATTTGAAGGAAAGCCTGTTGGAACTCCAGATGCTGGTGCTTTCTGGAAAATTATCTCAAATTATAAAATAAAATCTTTATTTACTGCACCAACTGCATTTAGGGCTATCAAGAAAGAAGATCCCGAGGGTAAATTTTTCTCAAAATATGATTTATCTAATTTTGAGAGCCTGTTCCTTGCTGGAGAAAGAGCTGACCCAGATACTATCAAGTGGGCTGAAAATTTATTAAAGGTTCCAGTAATTGACCATTGGTGGCAAACCGAGACTAGCTGGGCAATCAGCTCGAATTGTACAGGAATTGAAATGATGAAAACCAAATATGGCTCGGCTTGTAAAGCTGTTCCAGGATATGATGTTAAAATCATTAAACCAGATCAATCTTTAGCTAAACCTAATGAAATGGGAGATATAGTTGTAAAACTACCCTTGCCTCCTGGAACATTTCCTACTCTTTGGAATGCTGATCAAAGATACAAAGAAAACTATATGACTAATTATGAAGGCTATTATCAAACATATGATGCAGGTCACATTGATGACGATGGTTACATTTGGATCATGTCTAGAACAGATGATATTATTAATGTTGCTGGTCACAGATTATCAACTGGTGCCATAGAAGAAGTATTGTCTGAAAATCAATCTGTTGCCGAATGTGCTGTTCTTGGAATTGCAGATAAACTTAAAGGTCAATTACCAATTGGTTTAATTGTTTTAAAATCAGGTGTTAATAAAGACAATGAAACTATTTCACAAGAATGTGTACAAATGGTAAGAGATAAAATTGGTCCTGTTGCTGCATTTAAGACCGTTATTGTTATAAAAAGATTACCAAAAACTAGATCAGGAAAAATTTTAAGAGGGACAATAAGAAAAATTGCAGATGGTGTTGAGTATAAAATTCCACCAACAATAGATGATCTAGCAATTTTAGACGAAATAAAACAAAATCTAATAGAGAATAAAATACTTACCTAATGACAAAAACTTATTTTTTTTTGATTGGAGCTGTATTCTTTGAAGTAGCTGGTACATTGCTATTGCCTATTACAAAAAATTTTACAAAACTTTTGCCAACATTTGCATTAGCAATTTTTTATTTAACTGCATTTTATCTTTTAACCTTTGTTATGAACAAACTTCCTGTCTCTATTGTTTATGCAACTTGGAGTGGACTTGGTATATTTACTATAGCAATATTTGGTTATATTTTTTATAAACAAACATTGAGTTGGCAAGCAATACTTGGAATGTTTCTAATTGTCATTGGTGTAATCTTGGTAAATATTTATACTGGAAAAAGCTTTTAATATTAATTAATTTTTTTTTTAAACTTTAATATAAATAAATTTTTTAAAGTTCTAAAAATTTCAATTCTGGGAATTTTAGAATTACCTTTTGTTCTATCTTTAAAAATAATAGGTATTTCTTTAGCAGAAAAACCTCTAATGAAAATTTCATGAATAGTTCCCATAAAAAAACTATAACCTTTGGTTTTAACTTGATTTAAATTGAAATTTCCTAGTTTTTTTAAATTAAAACCTCTGTAAGAAGTTGTAAACTCATTACAATCAAATTTAAAAAAACTTTTAATAAACAAATTTCCATATTTGCTTAAAATTAATCTTTTTCCTTTCATAAGACATTTTCCACCTACCGTATATCTTGATCCAATAACTACCTGATAATTATGCAAGTTATTTACAAAATTAATTAACTCATTTGGATCGTGCGAAAGATCTGCATCCATAGTAATAAGATAATCATAATTATTTTTTAAAGCATAATTATAAGCCTCTTTATGTGCACTATCTAAACCTAATTTTTCATTTCGTTTTATTAGAAAAAGGTTTTTTAATTCTTTTTGCATAAACAAAATTTTTTCTGAGGTTCCATCTGGCGAACTATCATCAATTATTAATAGATCTGGTTTAAAATTTTGTTTCATTACTGAATTTACCAAATCATCAATATTATCGGCTTCGTTATATGTTGCTGTAAAAACTAATATTTTTTTGTTTAAACTCATTATATAAATATATCAGTGAAAAAGTTAGTTGCAATTATTGTTGGAGGAACAGGACAATTCGGTATTATTACATCAAAATTTTTATTAAAAAAAAATTATAAAGTAATAATTACATCAAGATCACTTTCAAAAAAAAAGCTTCTTCAGAAGAATAAAGATTTGAAGTTTTATAAACTAAATATTTACAGTGAAAAAAAAGTTAAAGATTTATTGATAAATATTAAACCAAATATTGTTTTTTATTATGCCGCGCAGAGTTCAGTAGCTAAGTCTTTTTTTAAAAAAAAGGAAACTTATAAATCAAATGTAATTGGATGTAAAAACTTTCTAAAAATTATTAAAGAAACAAAATTAAATTGTAAATTTGTTAATGCAGCATCAAGTGAAATGTATGGAAAAATCAAAAATAAAATAAACATTGAAACAATAAAAAAACCGGTTAATCCGTACGGTTATTCAAAGTTAAAATCATTTAAAATCACAAAAAAATACAGACAAAAATATAATATTAATTCATATAATGCTGTTATATTTAACACTGAATCATATTTTAGAGATAAATCCTATTTAATTCCAAAAATTTGTTTTGCAGCAATAAATGCAAAAAAATATAATAAAAAAACTAAATTTGGGAATCTTAATATTTCTAGAGAATGGAATTGGTGTGATGAACAAGTAAAATATCTTCTAGAATTCCTAAAAAAAAAACCACAAGATTTTATTTTATCTAATGGAAAAAGTTTCTCAGCATTACAAATGCTTAAGTTTGCATTTAATTATATTAATCTAGATTATAAGAATTATGTTATTTTTAATCATAAAAAATATTTAAGAAACAAAGAAATTATGGAAAAAAAATCTAATTACATAAAATGTCTAAAACGTAATAAGATTAAAAGGAGAAACAATATCTTTGGTGAAAAAATAATTAAAAATTTAATAAAATATTATTTAGAAAAAAAATTAATATAATTTAATTTCCTATATTAAATAATTTAAAATGCACATATTAATAATAAATTCAATTTTCTTAATAATATCATCTATTTTATTATCTTGTATAGGAAATTTTTTTATAAGAAAAAATTTTTTTTATAATTTTACATTTGGATGGCTATTTGCATCTTTAATACTTTGTATAACAGGATACTTCTATCCAAACTACAGCCGAGAAATAATTTTTATATTAATTCTATTTTCAATATTCTCTCAGTTAGAAATACAAAAAAATTATTTAAAAAATATTTATTTTAAAATTTCAAATAATAAAAAATTTTTTATTTTTTTAATAATTTCTTACATAATTTTTATAGATAAAAGTATTTTTTTTTATGAGTTTATAAATAATAGTACCATTCACCATGGCATGTCATTAGAACTTCTAACGGCAGATTATTCTGGAACTTTAAAATTTCCTCATCACTATCCATTTTCTATAGGTCCTTATCATCTATTAAGTAATTCTACATTAGCATCTCTTAACATATTCTCAATTATGCCAAATATGCACCTAATAACTGAAACTAAATTCTTTATTACTATTTTTTATTTTTCCTACTTTATTTATGTAAATTCAAAAAAAAAAATAAATTTTAAAATTATTTTTTCTATCACTTTAGTTTCTTTATGTTTTCTGGGCGAGATAAATCAGAATTATGATTTTGGTTCCATGTATTTATTTTTTGTGCTCACTATTGTTTTGATGACAATTATTTTTGAAAATCAGTATGATAAAACTGAAAGAATAGCTTTATTTGTTTGTTGTTTAATATTTTTAATCAATAATAAAGCAACAATTGGCTATATCTATTTTCCCGTATTATTTTATTTGTTCTTAAAAAATAAATTTTTATTTAAAAAAGTTCATATTTTAGTTTTATTATTACTTACGTTTTTAATTCATTTAAACATTATTTTGATGCCAAAAAATAATTTTTTAAAAGCTGCATCGGAATTTCATTTTGTTAGCCCATTTAAAAATCAATCAATAATGAGTTTTTCAAGATATTTGTTTCCTTTTGTTGATGGTGTAGAAATTAAAATTATTGATAATTTAAATGAAAAATACTTAGCCAGTGATACATACAGCAAATTTAATGAAAAATTAAAAAATCTTGCAAAATCTGAGGGCGGTAAGGTTGATGCTGAATTATTTAGCAAAAGAATTTTTAAAAGTAGTTTAATAATTTTTTTTGTAATATTTAAATTTTATGTAATTTTATTTTACCTAAATAATAAATTGTATAAAAATAAATTTAAAAATGAAATAAACATAATTTTAGTTACTTCAATTATTGGATGGCTTATTGTAAGAAATCAATCATACTATTCTGTAAATTGGCAAAGTAATATTTATTTTGCTATTTCTTTATTTACTTTTTTCTACTTGTTGAAATACATTTTAGTTACGAAAACAAATAAATTATTAATTTTAATATTGCTTATATATGGTGTTGCAAACTTTTATTATTCAAAACCAAATTACTTATTTGATGAAAGTTATTATGCTAAAAGTAAAAAATATCATTATCTGCTAACAGCCGACATGGAAAATTGTCTCGATAAAAAATTTGATATATTTAAACCAAATAATTTTACAATTTTATCATCAATAATTTTATCAAAAGGCATAAAGCTTTATTGTCCTGATTTTAGAAAAGTAGAAAAATTAAATAGATTTGAAGTTTTCGATGAATATTTTAGACATAGAGCAAAACCAAATTTAGTGGGAAAATTCAAATAAATCTAATTGGTTTTCCAGAAGGTTCTCCGATAATTTCTCCATTTTTCATTTTAATTTTGCCTGCAATGATAGTGTGAGTAGGTGTTCCTTTAAATTTAAATCCATTAAATGGAGACCATTTACATTTACTCTCAATATTTTCATTTTTAATTTCAATTGTTTTGTTCATATCCACAATTGTAAAGTCAGCATCATATTCTTCTTTGATGAAACCTTTGTTTTTAATACCAAAAATTTTAACTGGATTTTCACAAACAAAGTTCATCAGTTGATTTAAACTTAGCTTTCTGTCATTAATATGATTTAACATCACAGGCATTAAAGTTTGAACACCTGGCATCCCTGAAGGAGTATTTGGATAAACTTTATCTTTATTTTCTTTTAAATGAGGCGCATGATCTGATCCAATAGTATCATTAAAATTATTTCTAACTCCGTACCATAATCTATCATAATGAGATTTGTCTCTTAATGGTGGGTTCATTTGAGCATATGTTCCAAGTTTGTCATAACAATCTGGAGCATAAAGAGTTAGATGCTGAGGAGTTATCTCAAAAGTAATATTGCCTTTATGCTGAGAAAGAAAATCAATTTCTTCTTTTGTTGTTATATGAAGAACATGAGCTTTTTTGTTATGTTTTTCTGCAATTCGAACTATTCTTCTAGTTGATGCTATAGCACATTCTGCACTTCTCCATACTGGATGTGTGTGAACGTCTCCTTCTTTAATTAATTTTTTATTAATTTTTAATATCGCTTCATCTTCAGAATGAACTGCAACGACTTTGGAGGCATTTTGAAAAACCTTATCTATGTCATCCTCCTCAGCAACTAATAAATTACCAGTCGAGGATCCTGCAAAAAGCTTAATACCACAGCATCCTTCCAAATCCTTTAAGCTAGCTAAATCGTCTGCGTTGTCAGCAGTTGCACCAAAGTAAAAACCGTAATTGCAATACATTCTATTTTTAGCGAGATCTAATTTTCTTTGAAACTCTTTCATGTTTGAAGTTGGAGGGTTAGTGTTTGGCATTTCAAATACACTAGTAATCCCACCTGCTATCGCTGCCCTACTACCTGAATGAAGATCTTCAGTATCAGTTGATCCAGGTTCTCTGAAATGTGTTTGAGTATCTATACAACCAGGTAAAACTGTTTGACCCACAGCGTCAATTGTCTCTTTTGCTTCATACGAAATTTGACCAATCTTTTGAATTTTTCCATCTTTTATTGCTACATCGACATCTTTTAACTCACCATCGATGTAACATTGTCCATTTTTAATTATAAGATCTAACATTTTGAGAAATTGTTATTATATTACTATCTATAATTAATCAATTATGAATATAAAAAACGTTTATATTTTAAATGACAGAGCAATTCTTTATATTAATGGAGAAAATGCAAAAGAGTTTCTTCAAAATATTATTAGTAACGACATAAACAAAGTAAGTGATTTAAATAGTTGTTTTAGTTCATTGCTAACGCCCCAAGGTAAATTTTTATATGAATTTATGATTGTAAAACATAAATCCGGATATCTTTTAGATTGTGAAAAACCTCAGGCAGAAGAATTGTTCAAACAATTATCCCTATATAAGCTAAGATCAAAAGTTGAAATTCTTAATTTGAGTAATGAATTTGTAGTAGCAGCATTTTCTCTTGAAAAATTCTTAACTTTTGACAAAACAAAAGATCAACCTGGATGTACAATTAAATATAGAGAAGATCCAATCTTTTTAGATCCAAGAAATAAACAATTAGGTGCAAGATTAATTATTAATTTAGAAAAACTTTATTTATCCTTAAAAAAATTAGATCTAAAAGATGCAGATATTAATGAATACTATTCTCTAAGTCATAAACTAGGAGTAGTTCCAAAAGATTTAAATAAGTTACAAGACAAATTATTTGGTATTGAATGCAACTTTGAAGAACTAAATGGAATTGATTTTAAAAAAGGTTGTTACGTAGGCCAAGAAAATACAGCTAGAATTAAATTAAAAAATAAACTTTCAAAAAGATTGATGCCCATAAACGTAATTAATGGAAAATTAAATGAAGGAGAAAGTATTTTTAATAATGAAAATGAAATAGGTAAAGTATTAATAAATAGTAATTACCCTTTTGCTTTAATCAAATATTTAGACGAAAACTTTGACGAAAAAGTTGAATTT
The DNA here is from genome assembly GCA_902560805.1 of uncultured Pelagibacteraceae bacterium. Taxonomy (GTDB): domain Bacteria; phylum Pseudomonadota; class Alphaproteobacteria; order Pelagibacterales; family Pelagibacteraceae; genus Pelagibacter. The sequence goes on from CACENW010000003.1 coordinate 112,481, forward strand.
AAAACTAAAGAAGCTTCAATATGCATAATAAAACCTGATTGGATTAGTTAAAAATTTAATTTTGGTGCGGTCGGAGAGACTCGAACTCTCATGGACTTGGTCCACACGGCCCTCAACCGTGCCTGTCTACCAATTTCAGCACGACCGCGATATGTCTCATAATAAATGAATGACAAGTATGTTTCAAATTGGTAAAAAACTTCATGGAATTTACACAAGAAGTACGTAAAGCAACAGATCCAATTTACCAAAAAATTTCAAAGGTGATACCTGAGATAGAATGGTCAGTGCATGCACCATACATACATAAGATTAATAAATTAAAGAAAGAAAAGAACGCAGTAATTTTAGCTCACAACTATCAAACACCAGAAATTTATCATGGTGTTGCTGATTTTTCTGCAGACTCACTTGCGCTGGCTATAGAAGCTTCAAAAACTTCTGCAGATATAATTCTTATGGCAGGTGTTCACTTTATGGCTGAAACTGCAAAATTAATGAACCCTGATAAAAAAGTTATTCTTCCTGATATGGATGCTGGCTGTTCTTTATCATCATCAATTACAGGTAAAGATGTTAGGTTATTAAAAGAAAAATACCCAGGTGTTCCTGTTGTATCTTATGTTAATACTTCTGCTGAAGTAAAAGCTGAAACAGATGTTTGTTGCACGTCAGCAAACGCAGTAAAAATTGTTAAATCTCTTGGAGTTAAAAAAGTTATATTTTTACCTGATGATTACCTTGCAAAGTACGTTGCATCTCAGACTGATGTAGAAATTATATCTTGGAAGGGAATTTGTATAGTACACGACCAATTTAATAAAAAAGAAATTGAAGATGTTAGAAAAAATAATCCTGGAATAAAAATTATTGCTCATCCAGAATGTCCACCAGATGTAATCGAGGCAAGTGATTTTGCAGGATCTACTTCTGGAATGATTAAATATGTAAAAGATAATCAACCAAAAAAAGTAATGATGGTTACTGAATGTTCAATGAGTGATAATATTCAAATTGAAAATCCTAATGTAGATTTTGTTAGACCATGCAATATGTGTCCACATATGAAAAAGATCACTTTACCAAAAATTTTAGATTGTTTGGAAAACGAAACTGGCGAAATTATTATGGACAAAGAAACAATTGAAAAAGCCAGAATATCTGTTGAAAAAATGGCAGCCATTGGCAGATAATTAAGTGTCAAAAATTAAATTAAGCAAAGAATTTATTAAAAGTACAGTTAAGTTAGCACTAAACGAAGACCTTTATCCTTCAGGAGATATCACCTCAGCCTTAATTGATAATGATAAGATCGTAACTCTTAAATTAATATCAAATCAAAATGCAGTTATTGGTGGATTATTGTTTGCTAAGCAAAGTTTTTCATTAATCGATAATAAAATAAAATTTATTATCAAAAAAAAAGATGGTTCAAAAATTAAAAAAGGTTCTTTGGTTGCTTTAATTAAAGGTAGGGCAAAAAATATTTTAATCGCTGAAAGAGTTGCTCTAAACTTTTTGTCACATATATCTGGGATAGCAACTAAAACAAATCAATTTGTTAAATTAGCTGGAAAAAAATCTAAAATTTGCTGTACGAGAAAAACAATTCCAAACCTTAGAGTAATTCAAAAGTATGCTGTTAAGTTAGGAGGTGGCACCAACCATAGATTTAATTTAAGTGATGAGTATTTAATCAAAGATAATCACATTGCCAGTTCAGATTTAAAAAAATTAGTTATTAAGGCAATTGAAAACAAAAAGGGAAAAAAAATTACAGTAGAGGTTGATACAATTGAACAACTTAGATCAATTCTAGGATTGAAGTTTAATACTGTTCTACTAGATAATATGAATATCAAAAATTTAAGAAATGCAGTTAAAATTGCAAAAAAATTTTACGAAACTGAAGCTTCAGGAAATGTTAATTTAAAAACTGTTAAAGCTATTGCCTCAACTGGCGTAAATAGAATTTCTGTAGGAAGCATTACACATAGTGCTACTGCAGTTGACTTTAAGCTAGAAATTTAACTTACAAACTTAGATAAATCTGGTTTAAAATAATTAGGACCTTTCATAACTTTTCCAGCTTCATTATAAATAGGTTTTCCATTTTCATCTAACTTGCTCATGTTTGAATTTTGAACTTCCTCAAAACATTTATCCAAATCTATTCCAAAAGCATGCCCTGCACCATATGTTACATACAAAATATCTGTAAGTGCATCAGCAACTTCCTGTAGATCTTTATTATTCATAGCCTCAGTAAGCTCTTCTAACTCTTCTTTAATTAGATCTATTCTTAATTTATTTATCTTACTAGTGCTAAAAGATGGCTTAGTTTTAACATCTTGACCAAAGGTTTTCATAAAAGTTCCAACTTTACTAAAATTCGACATATTCCTCCTGTAAGTTATTTAAAATTTATTGTATGAATATAATTATTTGTACTTAAAAATTAATCAATGAAATTAAGAAAAGAATTTGACAGTATTGGAAGTATAAATGTACCTAATGATAAATACTGGGGCGCATCAACGCAGAGATCTAAAAAATTTTTTAATATTGGTAAAATTTTAGTTAATATTTCTATAATAAAATCTATTGCTATTATCAAAAGATCGGCAGCTATAGTTCATGCCAAAGATAAATTAATTAGTGGTAAAATTTCAAAAGCAATTATCAAAGCTTCTGACGAGGTAATTAAAGGAAAATTAGATGAAAATTTTCCTTTAAAAGTTTGGCAAACAGGTTCTGGTACTCAAACAAACATGAATGTGAACGAGGTAATTGCTAATAGAGCTATTGAATTTTTAAGAGGAAAAAAAGGAACTAAGAAACCTGTGCATCCAAATGATCATGTGAACAAATCTCAATCTACTAATGACGTTTTTCCAACTGCAATGCATATTTCTGTGGCCACACAAACTTTAAATAAAATGTTGCCAAATTTAAAAATCTTAGAAAAAGAATTGAAAAGAAAATCTATAGAATTTAAAAAAATAATTAAAATTGGAAGAACACACCTTCAAGACGCAACTCCGTTATCTCTTGGCCAAGAATTTTCAGGATATCATGCTCAATTAAATAAATGTATTGAAAGAATTGAGTATGCTTTAAGAGAAATACTATTTCTCGCACAAGGTGGTACAGCTGTAGGTACGGGAATAAATTCAAAAAAAAATTTTGATAAAAAAATTATTAAAGAAATTTCAAAATTTACTAAAATAAAATTTAAACCTGCTCCAAATAAATTTGCCGAACTTGCAGCACACGATGCAATAGTAAATTTTTCTGGAACATTAAATACATGTGCTGTTGCACTTATGAAAATTTCAAATGATATAAGATTTTTAGGCTCGGGGCCTAGAGCTGGATATGGAGAATTGATATTACCTGAAAATGAACCTGGCTCTTCAATAATGCCTGGAAAAGTCAATCCAACTCAATGCGAAGCTGTTACCATGGTATGCGCAAACGTTATTGGAAATCATAATGGAATAACAATGGCAGGATCACATGGACATTTTGAACTTAATGTATTTAAGCCATTAATTGCCCACAACATTTTACAATCAATCGATTTATTAGCTGACAGTACAAAAAATTTTGCTCTTTATTGTGTTAGGGGAATTAAAGCTGATAAAAAAAAAATTAAAGATCATTTAGATAACTCGTTAATGTTAGTAACAGCTTTGGCTCCACATATTGGTTATGATAATGCCGCGAAAATTGCTAAAACAGCTTTAAAAAATAATACTACACTTAAACAGGAAGCATTGAAAACAGGATTAATTAATGAAAAAGACTATGAGAAAATAGTTGATCCTAAAAAAATGATTTATCCTGCATAACTTTTTATTACTTCATTTAATAAATTTTTGAAATAAATTTTATTTTGCAAGTTATTTTCTTTTAGCAAAATATCATCAAAAGTATATTTGGATTTTTCAAGTGTTTTTCCATCTATCCTGATATCATTAATATTGATATTTTTTTCATCAAACAAATAAGTGAAATTAATATTAACTTTACTTATTTTTTTTCTCAAATTTTTTGGAGTAACCAAAAACTTATAAAGTTCATTTGAATTATTTATATTAATTTCAACATTTGAATCTAAAATTAATTTTCCTTCTTTTACAAATATTAAGCTATTAAAAAACTCTAAATCAATATTATTTTTCCAAGTCATTTTGGTTTGATCAATGTCAATTAAACCTTCTTGAATTTTTAATTTTAATAAAACATTTTTAAAATCATTAAATTCATTAATATTATTTCCAGCAACGATTAAATTAAAATCAATATTTTTATTATTAAAAATTTCAGTTTTTAAAAGCTCTTTAATAATCGCATTTGACGAAAACAAAGGCGAAAGATCTAGTTTATTTGTGTTACCTGTTATATTTGAATAAAATGGTTTAAAATTAAATTTACCTACATAAGAAAACTCAGGATTTTGTAATTTATCAAAAAATTTAAACTCAAAAAAATCATTTTTTAATTGATACTCAAATATACTTCTTGTGTTTATTAAATTGATTTCAGAAAGACCAAAATAATTTTTGTCAGCATATGAAGTTTGATTTTCTATTTTGAGTCTTAAACTTTCTATATTTATTTTAGAATATATTTTTTTTTCAATTTTATCATCAAAAATTTTAATTGAATAAGGTAAATTAAAAATCTCATTATTTGCATCAAGCATATTTTTAATTTCTTTATGATCAAAATAATATTTAGCATTAGAAATATTATTAATAAGTAAAACTTCATTTTCTAAATTTCTATAAAAAACATTACTATTTGATATTTCAAATTTTAAATCTTTAAAATTGCTATTTAACAAATAATAAAAAAAATTATAATTTTTTTTTTTTAAATTAAAATTTGCTTCTTCTAAAACGATATGATTTAATTTGATGTTTTTTAAAGAAAACAAATTTTCCAAAGAGACATAAGCTTTAAATTTTTTTATTTCTGTAATTTGATCTTCTTTAAAATTAATTGAGGAATTATTTGTAGTAAAATGAGGTCTTGGTAAAAATTTATAATCTAAATCCTCTTGAAAATTAAACTCTAGGTTTAATTTGTTTTTTAAATTTTTTTTAATTTCTGTAGCTACTTCTTCTTTATTGTGAATATTTGGGAATGAAAGATATGATAAAAATAAAATAATTAGTGCGACAATAGATAAAAATATTTTATTATTAATTAATAAATTTTTAAAATTATCAATATTTAACTTGTTTAAATTTTTTACTAATAGATTATTAATAAATTTACTGAATTTTTTTAAAAAACTAGCAATAAATTTAGGATTATTCATTTTGAGTAATAATCTTATAAAACATTATTTTGAATGATAAATAGAGAATATTTAAATAATTTAAATGAGGCACAAAAAGAGGCTGTAATGCATCTCGATGGTCCTCTTTTAATAGTGGCTGGTGCTGGTTCAGGAAAAACTAAAGTTCTTACATCAAGAATTGCAAACATAATTAAAGAAAAAAAAGCTTTTCCAAATCAAATTCTAGCGGTCACATTCACAAATAAAGCAGCTAAAGAAATGCAAAATAGAGTTAGTAAAATTTTGGGATCTGCTGCTGTTGGTCTTTCTTGGTTAGGAACATTTCATTCAATTTGTGCAAAATTATTGAGAAAACATGCTTCAGCTGCACAATTAAACTCAAATTTTACTATTATAGATACTGACGATCAAATTAGATTAATAAAAAATATCTGTAAAGCTGAGAATATTGATATCAAACAATTATCTCCAAGATTTATACTTGCAATAATTGATAGATGGAAGAATAAAGGTTTTTATCCTGGCGAAGTAATTATAAATAAAAAAGATATTTATGAGAAAACTGTTCTTCCATTATACAAAATATATCAACAAAAATTAACTGATTTAAATTCATGTGATTTTGGTGATTTGATTTTACATGCAGTAAAAATTTTAGAATTTAATCCTGATATAAGAGAAATATATTCTAAAAACTTTAAATATATTTTGGTAGATGAGTATCAGGATACAAATTTTATTCAAAGTAAATGGCTTAATCTTCTGTCTGAAAAAAATAAAAATATTTGCTGTGTTGGTGATGATGATCAATCAATATATAGCTGGAGAGGTGCTGAAATTAAAAACTTTTTAGAGTTTGACCAAGTTTATGAGAATACAAAAGTAATAAGATTAGAACAAAATTATAGATCTTCACAGAATATTTTATCAGTTGCTTCAAACCTTATTTCTAATAACCAAAATAGAGTTGGAAAAACATTGATTACTACAATGGAAGAAGGTGATTTAGTTCAATTAAACTGCTTTAAAAATGGTAAAGATGAAGCGATTGGGGTTTCAGATGAAATTGAAAAAAAAATTAAAAAAAAATTTTCATATAATAATATTGCAATTTTAGTTAGAGCCATTTTTCAGACACGTGAATTTGAGGAAAGATTTCTCAAAATTGGTATGCCTTACAGAATTCTGGGTGGTACAAAATTTTATGAAAGAGCTGAAATTAAAGACTGTGTGGCTTATTTAAGATTAATTCATCAAGAAAAAGATGACTTAGCTTTTGAAAGAATAGTAAATAACCCTAAGAGATCAATAGGTGATAGTACTTTAAAAAATATTCATGAGTTTGCAAAAAAAAATAATTTAAATTTAGAAAGAGCGTCAATCAAAATGCTTGAGAAAAATTTAATTAAGCCAAAAGCTAAAATTGGACTTAGTTTATTTATTAATTCTCTAATCAAATGGAGAAATGATTTAACTATAAAGAAATCAAATCATATTAAGTTATTACAAATTGTTTTAGATGAGTCTGGCTATTCAGCAATGCTTAAAAATAAAAAAGATTTAGATAATGAAAATAGACTAGAAAATATTAAAGAGTTGTTAAGTGCTATGAAAGAATTTGATAATTTAGAAAGTTTTTTAGAACATGTATCTTTAGCAACCTCTGTAGATCAGGAATGGGATGGTGAAAAAATTAACATGATGACCATGCATGCAGCAAAAGGTTTGGAATTTGATGTTGTATTTTTACCTGGATGGGAAGAGGGATTATTTCCACATCAAAAATCTATTGAAGAAAAAGGTCAAAGTGGTCTAGAAGAAGAGAGACGGCTAGCGTATGTGGGAATTACAAGAGCAAAGAAAAAAGCTATAATTTCTTTCTCAATGAATAGATTTTATCAAGGGGATTGGATAGACAGTATGGCTTCGCGATTCATTGATGAATTACCAGAAAAAAATTTAGAAAAAAATTCTTTCTTTGATGAAGAAATTAACAATGATGATGATTTTGAATTTAATCAGGATTTTGAAATTGAAGAAGGAACAAGAAGCCCTGGGTGGATAAGATATCAAAAGAGAATTAAATGAGAAATCGTATAAAATTATTAAGAAGTAAGTTTAAAAAATATGGAATTGATGGATACGTAATTCCAAAAAATGATGATTTTTTTACGGAATATTCAAAATTAAATAGATTAGAAGTTATTTCAAATTTTAGTGGATCCGCTGGTCTAGCTATAATTCTTAAAAATAAAAATTATTTGTTCACTGATGGAAGATACACAATACAAAGTAAAATTGAGAGTGGGAAAAATTTTAAAATTTATGGATTTGAAAAATTAATAAATTGTAGTTTATTTAAAAATCTTACACTTGGTATAGATCCAAAATTATTTACCTATACTCAAATAAAAAATTATTTTTTAAAATATAATAAAATTAAACATATTGAAAAAAATCTAATTGATGAAATTAAAAAACAGAAAAAGCATATTTCTATGCCATTTTTTTCTTTAGACAAAAACATTGTTGGTGAAAGTATCAATTCTAAATTAAATAAAATAACTAAATATTTAAAAAAAAATAAATCTGATTATATTTTTATTAGTGCACCAGAAAATGTTGCGTGGATTTTAAATATACGAGGTAGAGATGGCCCCAATAGTCCAATTCCCAATTCAAGATTGATAATAAGTAAATCAAAAAAAATACTACTTATAAGTAATCTTAAAAAGTGTAAGCAATTATTAAAAAATAAAATTATTAAGAAAGATGATTTTTTAGATATAAATTCTTTACCGAGTAAAATACTACATCTTAAGGGAAAAAACTTTATTATTGATGATAAATCTTGTTCAGTATTTTATGAAAATTTAATTGAGACTAAATTTAAGATCGTAAGAAGAGAGGATCCAATTTATCTTTTAAAAGCAATTAAAAATAAAACTGAAATTAAGAATATGATTAATGCTCATATCTTAGACGGGGTAGCATTAACAAAATTTTTATATTGGATAAAAAATATCAACAAAAAAAAAATCACAGAATTAGAAGTGGCCAAGAAATTAGAAAACTTTAGAAAATTAAATAAAAATTTTCTTTATCCTAGTTTTGATACCATTGCAGGTTCTGGAAAAAATGGTGCTATCGTACATTACCGTGCAAAAAAAAAGAATTGTAGAACTATTAACAAAAAAGATATTTTATTATGTGACTCAGGTGGACAATATAAATATGGGACAACTGATGTGACAAGAACGATATGTTTTTCGGAACAAAAAAAAAATATTAAAAATATTTTCACCAAAGTATTGAAAGGACATATTGCTGTAGCTTCAACAGATTTAAATAAAATTGATACAGGTAAAAAAATAGACAAAAGAGCAAGAAAATTTTTAAATGAAAGTAACTTAGATTACGCACATGGTACAGGACATGGTGTTGGGTTTTTTCTTAACGTTCATGAAGGACCTCAATCTATTACAAAAATTAATAAAGTAAAAATAAGAGAAGGTATGATTTTAAGTAATGAACCTGGATATTATAAAACCAATGAATATGGAATTAGGATTGAAAATTTAGTTTATGTAAAAAAAATAAAGAAAAATTTATTATTTCAAAATTTAACAATGGCACCTATAGAGAAAGATTTAATAAATTTTGATTTATTAACAACCGATGAGAAAAACTATCTGTTAAAATATCATTTAGAAGTTTATTCAAGGATATCAAAATATCTAAATCCAAATGAGAGAAGATGGTTAGCTAGTTTTATTTAGCATTTTCAAAAATTCAGCTTGGTCAATTACTTTTATTTTTAACTGTTTGGCATAATCTACTTTTTTTTTAGTTGGTTTTTCTCCAATAATTAAGAAATTTAGTTTTTTTGATACACTACTAATTGTTTTTCCAGAATTCTCCTCAATCATAGATTTAACCTCTGCTCTACTAATTCCATTTAATTTACCAGTAACCAAAAAAGTCTTACCACTTAATAAACCGTTATCAGAATTCTGAGTTGCATTTTTAATTACTAAAACATCCTCCAATTCAATCAAAACTTTTTTGTTAGCTTTAACTGAAAAAAAACTCTTAATTGAACTAACCTGAGTTTCACCTATTCCATCAATATTTAACATATCTTCATAATCAAATTTTATGAATAAGTTTTTAAATTTTGAAAATGATACAAAATGTTTAGACAACAATTTTGCATTTTCTAACCCTATATGTCTTATACCTAAAGAATATATAAATTTTTCTAGAGAAATATTTTTTTTTTGATCGATTGAATATTTTAAATTTTCAACAGAAAGTTTGCCCCAGCCTTCTAATTTTTCAATTTTTGAAAAATCTAGATTAAAAATATCTTGGGGATATTTAATTAATTTTAATTTCCAAAAATTTTCAATTATTTTTTTTCCTAGGCCATCGATATTAAATGCTTCTTTTGAAACAAAGTGTTTTAGTTTTTCAATTGAAATCTTATCGCAATAATAACCTTCACTAGAACATCTTCTTACAGCATCAACTTTTTTTGTTATCTTGTTGAATTCTTTAATCGTTCTTGATCCACATGAAGGACAATTTTCTGGGAAAAAAAATTTTTTTGAGTTTTTTAACCTTTTTTTTATATCTACAGAAAGTATGTGGGGTATAACATCTCCAGCTCTCTCTATGACAGCTGTATCTCCAACTCTAATATCTTTTCGATTGATTTCATCTTCATTATGTAAAGTTGCATTTGAAACTACAACTCCTCCTATATTAATTGGCTTGATCTTTGCAACTGGTGTCAAAGCACCAGTTCTACCGACTTGTATCTCTATATCTAAAATTTGAGAAACGGCTTTATTTGATGAGAATTTGTGAGCAATTGCCCATCTAGGTGCATTGGCCACATTTCCTAATCTTTTTTGCATGTAGAAATCATTAACCTTGTAGACTATCCCATCAATATCAAAATCTAAGTCAGCCCTTTTTTTTTCAATTTCTTGGTAATTCTTCATTAAGTTTTTAATACCTGAGGTTAAAATATTTAATGGATTTGTTTTGAAACCCCATTCATTTAATTTTTTTAGATAATCAAATTGATTGTTAATTTTTAAACCCTTTTCATATCCAAATGTGTAAGCAATAAATTTTAGAGGTATTTTTTTTGTTTCTTCTGGATTTTTTTGTCTCAATGAACCAGATGCTGCATTTCTAGGATTTGCAAATTTTTCATTTAAATTTTTAAATTCACTATTTCGAATAAATACTTCTCCTCTAATATCTATTTCTTCTGGAAAATCATTATTAGAAATTTTTTTGGGAATATCATTTATAGTCTTTAGATTTTCAGTTATGTCCTCACCTTCCTTTCCATCTCCTCTTGAAAGACCTTTATGAAACTCGCCATTTATATAAGTTAAGGAGGCAGATATTCCATCAATTTTTGGCTCAGCACTATAATTAATTTCAAGATCATTTTTTATTGATAAATAATTTTTTATTTTTTTTTCAAAAGTAATTAAATCATCTTCAGTAAATGCGTTACCAAGTGATAACATTGGAACTTTATGTAAAGATTTTTTAAAATTTTTTGATGGTTTATGGCCAACTATTTTAAGTGGAGAGTCGTCAGATTTTAAGAATTTATATTTTTTTTCTAGCTTTAAAATTTCATGTTTTAAATTATCATATTCTTCGTCTGTAACTTTTGGATTACTCTGTTCGTAGTATGCTTTGTTATATTTTTTAAATAAATTAATATTTTTCGAATATTCTGAATAAATTTTTTTTTTATTCATCTATACTAAATAATTTTTTGATTTTTTTTCTCAATTTATTCTTTGAATTATTTTCATTTCTGTTTATTTTTTCATAATTTTTTTCGAAAAGTGCATATGAATTTTCATACCATTGAGAAGACTGATAATTATAACCCAATAATGATGCATATTTTTTTGATTCCTCTTTTAGTCCTAATAAATAATATATTTCAACTAATCTATATAAAGCTTCCTCTACATAGATGGTGGTATCATAATCATTCACTACATTTTTAAATCTATTTATTGCAGGGATCCATTTTTTTCTATCTACATAATATCTTCCAACATAAAGCTCTTTTGCTGCCAATATGTCTTGAATTAATTCAATTTTGAATGCTGCATCAAATGCATAATCTGTATCAGGGTAATTTTTAATTAAATACTCAAAATATTCTTTAGCTTTTAGGATTGAAAATGTATCTTTTTTTTCATCTACTATCTGCTCATAATACGCAACACCCAACATGTAATATGCATAATCTAAATTTTGATTTTTTGGATATATTTTTAAAAATCTATCTAATTCCATTATACTATCTTCATAATATTCTTGAACATAATAAGAGTAAGCAGCCATAAGAGCAGATTTTGGAGCCAAGTCAGATTGGGGATATAAAATTTCTACTTCATTAAACTTTCTCGCTGCAAATAAAACATCGCCTTGTTCAAGTGCATCTAAGCCTTCTGAGTATGCTTCTCTTATTTGAAGATCTAAACTTTTTTCTTTTATTATCGATTTTTTTTCAACATCTTTAGAGCATGATACAAATAATATTAATACAAAAAATAGTAAAAAGCATTTGTTCATAATATTTGTTATACTTTTTTAAAGTGAATTTTAAAAGTGATCTTTTTAATTAAGCTATTGATCTCAAAAATCTCTTATTGATTAATGAATGAGGAAGATTTTTTTCTTTGATTTCTAAAATTGAGAAATTTTCTTTATTAGAGAATACTTTTCTTAAAAGTTGATTTGTCAAATAGTGTCCTCCTTGAGAACAATCTATACTTGCTACAATTCTATATCCTGAAGTATAAAGATCGCCAATACAATCCAAAATTTTGTGATTTACAAATTCTTTGTCATTTCTAAGTCCTTCTGGATTTAAAACTTTTGTATTTTTTACCACAACAGCATTTTCTAAGCTTCCACCTTTAGCTAAGCCATTTTTTTTAATCATTTCGATATCTTCATAAAGGCAGAATGTCCTTGAATTATAAACATCGGTCAAATCATCTTCATATATTTTAAATTTATTTCTTTGATTACCAATAACAGAATTTTTGTATTTTATTTCAAAATCAATATCTAAACTCAATATTGAAGGTTTGATACTTATATAACGATCTCCTTCAGAATAATTTATTTCTTTATTTATCTTTATTATTTTAATTGGATATTCGCTACTTTCTATTCCCGCAGAAATAATTTTATCTATAAAAATCTTAGCAGAACCATCTAATATTGGAACCTCTTCATTATCAATTTCAATTAATGCGTTGTCTATACCTAATCCAAATAAGGCACACATTAAGTGTTCAATAGTTGAAACTTTTACCCCAAATTCATTTTCAATAGTTGTATTTAAAGATGTATTAGTGACATTCATAAAATTTGGGTAAACCAAATTATTATTTTCTAAATCTACTCTCTTAAAAACTATACCATTGTTAGGAGATGCCGGTTTAATGCAAACATTTACATCTAGTCCAGTATGAAGAGAAATTCCACTAAATGAAATATTATTTTTAATTGTTTTTTGAGTTAAATAAGACACTCAAAGTTTTTAATTTGAATTACACATTAATTAAAAACAACTATTGTTACGAGAAAAAACAGAATTAACTAAATAATTCAAAAAATTTTTCAAAAAAACCAATTTTTTTTGTGTATTTTGAGGTTATTTGAACTTCTTTCTTATTCATACCATTTTTCAACTTATGCGCCATTTGAGAAATATTTAATTGTTTATCTAAGAAAAAATCTTTTACATATCCTTTGTCTAAAAAATTATTTACTTGAATTTGGTATTTTTTTAAAATATTTTCAATTTCAAGTATTAATAAATTTGGTATTGAAATTAGTTTAATTTCTAGACAAATTTCATCATTATTAATTTGATCTTGCAAAGAAGAATAACTTACACCATCAATTATATATTTATCAATAATCATATGTATGAGTTTATATTGATTGTAATTTTCTTTAAATAAATCTTTAACATCTGTAAGCATACTTTCTAAAATTATGTCAGTAATTTCTCCAGTATATTTTTTTTTTTTTATACCTATGTTAGAAGAAAGAATTAATTTATTTTCAATTACTATATTTATATTGTTTACAAAATTTCCTGCTAATTTTTCAATTTTAAAAATATTGTTTTCTAAAAAATCATTTAAAAGATTAAAATCTAGTTTTTCTGAA
>CACENW010000004.1 GCA_902560805.1 uncultured Pelagibacteraceae bacterium
TTTAAACTATTTAAAAAAAACAGACCCAAAAAAAAGTTTATGGAAAGGTGAGTGTTTCGTATTCGATAATAGAATTAGTTTAAAGCATGGTTTGAAAATAGGTTCTTACTCAATGTGTAGTGGTTGTAGAAAACCTATTTCTCTAAAAGATAAAAAATCTAATAAATATGAAGATGGAGTTTCTTGTCCAAATTGTCACGATAACTTATCAAATGATCAAAAATCAAGATTTAGAATGAGACAAAAACAAATTAATCTTGCCAAAAAAACTGGAAAAAGACATATCTTTCAAAAAGAATATTGAAATATTTTTAGTTAAAAAAATGAATTTATTAAAAGATGAAGTTTCACAACTTATAAAAAAACTTGCAATACCTGCAAGTGTTGGAACATTGTTTCAAACATTATACACTTTAGTTGATACTTTTTATGCTGGGAAAATTTCGCCTGAAGCTTTATCTGCTTTAAGTAAATCCTTTCCAATCTACTTTCTAATTATTGCTACGTCTATTGGTGTCACTGTAGCAGGCACTTCGTTAGTTGGTAGTAGCATTGGGGAAAAAAATGAAAAAAATGTATTAGGTTATTTTACAAATATTATTTTTTACTCAGTAATAATTTCAATAATTGTATCGATAATAGGATTTAGTTTCTCTGAAAAATTATTTTTAACCATGAATTCATCAAGAGAAGTAACTACTCTTGGCCTTGAATATACTAATGTAATATTTTATGGAACTATTCTCTTTATTCTGGTTGTTGCTTTAAATTCATTCCTTCATGCTGAGGGAGATACAGTTACATATAGAAATGCTCTTATATTATCTTTTTTTTTAAACATTTTATTAAATCCAATATTTATATTTGGATTTTTATTTATCCCAGCTTTTGGTGTTGGCGGTATAGGTTATGCAACTTTGATTGCACAATTTCTTTCTCTAATAATCGTTTTAATTAAATTGTTAAAAAATAAACGTATTAAAGAGATCACTTTTCATAATTTTAAGATCAAATTCTTCTACATTAAAAACATTTTCTTCCAATCAATGCCAATTACAATAGCTATTCTTGGCTACTCAATTGCTGCAACAATCGTATTTACTTATGTTGCATATACAGGAGAATATGCCGTAGCTGGTTATGGAGCAGCAACAAGGATAGAACAGGTTGTCTTACTGCCTGTATTGGGGATCAATACAGCAATAATATCAATTATTGCACAGAATATAGGTGCAAAATACTATGATAGAGTAAAACAATCTTATTTTACATCTGTAAAATATGGTTTGATCATAATGTTAGCGTCTGGAGTATTAGTATTTGCAACTTCTGATCTAATGCCAAAATTTTTCTCATCAAACAGTGAGGTTATAGAATATGGGTCTATGTACTTAAAAATTTCCGCATTTATCTTACCAGCATACCCAATTTTTTTTTTATCCAATGGTTTTTTTATGGCTTTAAAAAAATCTGAGAAAGCAATGATTAACAATATATTAAGGAACGTTTTGGTTCCTTTTTTATCTTATTATATAGCACGTTCTATTGGTGCAGATTTTAAAACTTTCTTTTATATCTGGGCAATGTTGCAATGGTTAATATCAATCTTATTATTCTTTTATGTTAAATATTATATTAACAATAAATTAACTTCTGTTTGATGTTTTATACAAAAAAGAAATTGATAATTTTAATAATTATTTCAATTATATTTTTTATACTTACATATATCGATGTAAGATCTGAAAATATAAATAAAATCACAGGTTTTGCTAAAGTTGTTGATGGAGATACAATCAAGATCAATTCAAAAAAAATTAGATTATACGGTATTGATGCACCTGAAAAAAAACAAAAATGTAAAAAAACTTATTTAACAATATCTTTTATGTCTTTTTCTAAAGATTATATGTGTGGAGAAGTATCTACTGAAAAGTTAATTAAAAAGATTAATAAACAAAAATTAAATTGTAATATTTTAGATGTTGACAGGTATAAAAGGTTAATAGGCGAGTGTTTTAAAAGAAATATAAATTTAAATTCTTGGATGGTTTCAAATGGTTATGCGGTAGCATATACAAAGTATTCTAAAAAATATGTCTCAGATGAAATTAATGCCAAAAATAACAAATTAGGTATTTGGCAAGGTAAATTTGAAATGCCATGGGATTATAGGCGAAAAAATTAATCTTTACAGTCTTGAAGAGCTATCTTCCATCCATTCCCAAAGATGTTTAGCAAATGATCTTCTGACAAATAAATTAACAAAATCTTTTTCTTTATTATGAATAATAACGTCTATGTGATTTAGCAAAGTTTGAGCAGTCGACCCTTTTTTTTCACGAAATAAGTTAAAATTAAAAGGACATCCTGAAGAAAAAAGGTCATATATTTTATCACCTTTTATCTCTAATTGAACAAATTGGTCAGTTACATCAGTTACTGCTCCTAATGAATTTTTTGAAATATTGTTGTATAATATATCATTTAACTCATATTTATTAGTTTCTTTGCTCGTCGTCTCGTTGGATACAATCATCCATTCATCTGGACTTAACCATATTGCAGTAAGTTTATCACTTGATGAAGATGTATTTGCTTCTGTTGGTAAAATTATATTCAAATTTTTTCCAACATTTGTAAAAAATTCTCTTTTTTTACCCCTTAAATTTAATTTCATTATTGGTGCTATCTCTTTTATGGAAACACCGTTATTATTAATTTCACTATTTGTTACTTGATTGTAATTAAGCATTCAATCTTTCGTTAGTTTGATCAAAAAATACTGGATTTGAAACAGTTACATTAATTGTTTTATCTTCCATAGGAATAAATAGTTTTTTACCCATCATATCTTTACCACCTCTGACAACAGCCAAGGCTATAGATTTATTTAAATTAGGACTAAAGTAACTTGAAGTAACATGACCAAGCATTTCAACAGGTTTTTTGTTAAGTTCAGAAACAATTTGTGCTCCTTCCTCTAATACAACATTGGGGTCATCTGTTAACAATCCCACTAATTGTTTTCTGTCTTCTCTCATGGTGTCTGACCTATAAAGAGATCTTTTGCCAATAAAATCATATTTCTTTTTACTAACAATCCAATCCATCTGTAAATCTACTGGCGTCATTGTTCCATCTGTATCTTGGCCAACAATAATAAAACCTTTTTCAGCTCTCAATAAGTGCATCGTTTCTGTACCATATGGAGTAATATTAAATTCTTTACCGGCCTCTATACATTTTTCCCATAGATCTTTTCCATAACTTGCTTGAACGTTTATTTCAAAACTTTGCTCACCTGTGAAACTTATTCTCATAATTCTGCAAACAATGCTTCCAATTTTTGCTTCTTTAAAAGACATGTGTGGAAAGTTTTCATCAGACAAATCTAAATCAGGAATAATTTTTTTAAGAATTTTTTTACTATTAGGACCACATAAACTCGCTGTAGCAAATTGATCTGTAACTGAAGTTAAATATACATCTAATTCTGGCCATTCAGTTTGAAGGTAATCCTCTAATTTTCCAAGAACATTTGCTGCACCACCAGTTGTCGTTGTCATTAGATAGTGATTTTCGTCTAATCGTGTAGTTACACCATCGTCATATACCATACCATCCTCATTTAACATTAAACCATATCTACATTTGCCAATACCAAGTTTTGACCATGCATTTGTATAAACTCTATTTAAAAACTCTGAGGCATCACTTCCTTGTATATCAATCTTACCAAGTGTGGACGCATCCAATATTCCTGAACTTTCTCTTGCAGCTTTGCTTTCTCTTTGAACTGCTTGGTCCATAGTTTCACCATTTATAGGGTAGTACCAAGCTCTTTTCCATTGACCAACATTTTCAAATTCTGCTTTTTGCTCAACATGCCAATCATTCATGGGTGTTCTTCTAAAAATATCAAAAAACTTGCCAACATTACGTCCTACAATTGTTCCAAACGTTAAAGGAGTATAAGGAGGTCTAAAAGTAGTTGTTCCAAGTTCTCCCATTTTTACACCTGCTGTATCTGCTATTATTCCCAAAGCATGCATATTTCCTAATTTTCCTTGATCAGTTCCCATTCCAGTTGTTGTATATCTTTTGACATGTTCAATAGATCTAAAACCCTCTCTTAGTGCTAATTTTATATCCTTTGCAGTAGCATCATTTTGATAATCTACAAAAGGCTTTGTTTTGCCCAAAGCTTTATCAGATGGTAATAACCATATGTTTCTTTTTGACATCTCTTGATCGTTATGAACTGTAATATTCTCAAAATCTGTTTTCGTTATATCTAAAAAAACTTTTAGTTTTTCATTTAAGTTTTTAAGTATTTCATCAAGCTTAAAATCGCCACAACAAGATCCAACACTAATTTGATCTGAATTATTTTTATTAGGAATAAATATTTTTTTATCTTCATCAAAAGCAAGTTTGCCACCTGATTGAGTATATAAGTGAACAGCTGGTGTCCATCCACCTGCAACCCCTAAACAATCACATGAAATAGAAATTTTATTTCCAGTTACTGAAGTTCCATCATTTGATAGTTTCATTATTGAAACATTGTTTAATTTTTTATAACCAGAGGTATCAACAACTGTATGTTCCCAGTGTATTTTTATACCTGCATCAATAACTCTTTTTTCTAAATTTGTTTCAGATTGCTTTCTAATATCAACTACTGCTTCAACTTTTATACCTTTATCGTTTAATGAAAGAGCACTTTCATATGCACTGTCATTATTTGTAAAAAATACGATCTTCCTTCCACAGGCTACACCATAAAAATCACTATATTTTTTAATCGCAGAAGAAAGCATTATTCCAGGTCTATCATTATTATTAAATATCATCGGTCTTTCCAAAGCACCTGTTGCCAAAATTACTTTCTTTGCTCTTATTTTAAGTAACCTTTGTCTAATTTTATTTGTCTTATCTTTTTTATCTAAATGATCTGTAAAGTTCTCTCTTGCTAGCAAATAATTATATTGATGGTAGGCAGCAACACTTGTTCTAGTTTTTATTTCTAAATTATTAATATTTTTAAGTTCCTCAATTTCTTTTTTTAACCATTCAGATGAAATTTTGTTGTCAATTTTATTACTTTCATTGTTTTCATAAATAGTTGATCCTCCCAATTCACTTTTTTCATCTAAAAGTAAAGTTTTATAGTTATTCTTTGCAGCATTTTTTGCTGCTAAAATCCCAGATATACCTGCCCCAACTACAAGAACATCGTAATGAATATTTCTGTGATCGTAAATGTCAGGATCGTTTGACGTTGGTGATTTTCCTAATCCTGCTGAGTGTCTTATAAAGTATTCATATTTTTCCCAGAAGCTTGCAGGCCACATAAATGTTTTGTAATAAAATCCTGCAGGAAATAGTGGCGATAAAAAATTATTTATTCCACCAATATCAAAGTTTACACTCGGCCAGCAATTTTGACTTGATGCCTCCATTCCTTCATATATTTCAACTTCGGTTGCCCTAACATTTGGTTCAGTTCTATTAGTATTGGGATTAATTTGAACAATTGCATTGGGCTCCTCAGAACCTGATGTCATTATACCTCTTGGTCTATGGTATTTAAAACTCCTACCTACTAAATGAACATTATTTGCCAATAAAGCAGAAGCAAGTGTGTCTCCTTTAAATCCATAATAAGTAGTACCGTTGAATTTAAATGAAACTCTTGTTGTTTCATCAATATATTGACTAGATTTAACTCTTAAGCTTTCTGACATTTGTTTTATATTGAAGGGGGTTTTTCTCCCATCTTATAGATTGCTTTTATTTCATCATTCGAAGTGTCTCTAACCATATTAAACCATTTACGACAACCATGAGCATGGTTCCATCTTTCATACTGAACACCTTTAATATTTTTTCTCATAAATAAATATTCAGCCCATTCATCATCACTAAGTTCTGTTGGTTGTTTTGGTCTTTCAATATGAGCTTCACCACCAGCTTTAAATTCTTGCTGATCTCTCTCACCACAATATGGACAATTAATAACAAACATTAGTGAGCAACTGCTGCAGCACCATGTTCGTCAACAAGGTCTCCACTTACAAATCTATTTAAATTAAATGCTGCGTTAAGTTTATGTGGCTCATCATTAGCAATTGTGTGTGCAAATAAATCTCCTGATCCAGGTGTAGCTTTAAAACCTCCTGTACCCCAACCACAATTAAAATAAAGACCTTTAATAGAAGTTTTACTTAGTATTGGACTTGCATCAGGACATATATCTACAATTCCTCCCCATTGTCTTAACATTCTCATACGGCTAAAAATTGGATACAATTCTAAAATAGCATTTAGAGTACCCTCAACTATTTGATGACTTCCTTTTTGAGTATATGAAACATAATCATCTGTTCCAGCGCCAATAACTAATTCACCTTTATCAGATTGACTAACATAAGCGTGTACTGCGTTTGACATAACAACTGTATCAATAATTGGCTTCACTGGTTCTGACACTAGTGCTTGAAGAGGTTTGCTCTCTAGAGGAAGTCTTATTCCAGCCATATTAGCAATTACACTTGAATGTCCAGCTGCCACAACTCCAATTTTTTTAGTTTTAATAAATCCTTTTGTTGTTTCTAAACCTTCAACAGTATCACTATTTCTTTTAATACCTTTTACTTCACAATTTTGAATTATATCAACACCCATTTCATCAGCACTTCTAGCATAACCCCAGGCAACAGCATCATGTCTTGCTGTACCAGCTCTTCTTTGTAACGTACCACCAAGTACTGGATATCTTATATCTTGAGATGTATTTATAATTGGACAAAATTTTTTAACTTCTTCTGTACTCAAGTAAACAGCATCAATACCATTTAGTCTATTTGCGTGCGTTCTTCTTTTTAAATCCCTTACATCTTGTAAATTGTGAGCAAGATTCATTACACCTCTTTGACTAAACATTACATTGTAGTTTAATTCTTGAGATAATCCTTCCCAAATTTTTAGTGCGTGATCATAAAGTCCAGCACTAGCGTCCCATAAATAATTCGATCTAATAATTGTAGTGTTACGACCAGTGTTTCCTCCACCAATCCATCCTTTTTCAACAACAGCAATATTTTTCATATTGTGTTTTTTTGCTAAATAGTATGCTGTAGCTAGACCATGACCACCTCCACCAACTATGACAGCGTCATACTCTTTTTTTGGTATAGGGTCTTTCCATGCTCTTTGCCAATTCTCATGATATGAAAGAGCGTTTTTGATTAATGAAAATACTGAGTATTTATTTCCCATAATAATTGAATAATTACTTTATAAATATTGAATTTTCAATAAAATCACTTATTACACAATGTCATACGGAGAGATGGGTGAGAGGCTGAAACCAGTCGTTTGCTAAATGACCGTGCGAGGAAACTTGTACCGAGGGTTCGAATCCCTCTCTCTCCGCCACTAATACAAAGGCTGATCTTTAAAAAAATCTTTCATTACTATTGGATTTTGCTCCAGAACATATCTGTACACATTGTAATTTTCTAATACACGCTGAACATAGTTTCTAGTTTCTCTAAACTTGATTAGCTCAATCCAATCAACATAATTTATCTGTTTTTTTTGTGGGTCCTTATTTAATTTTTTCCAATATTTAACTCTATTTGGACCAGCATTGTATGCAGCTATTGCAAATGGGTAAGCACCATCATATTGCTGAATTAAACCAGCAATATAATGGGATCCTAAATTAATATTGTACTCTGGATCGGTTGTT
Organism: uncultured Pelagibacteraceae bacterium; assembly: GCA_902560805.1. Lineage (GTDB taxonomy): Bacteria > Pseudomonadota > Alphaproteobacteria > Pelagibacterales > Pelagibacteraceae > Pelagibacter. Next base: position 7,763 of record CACENW010000004.1, read on the forward strand.
AATCGAGATTTTGCATAAGGAAGCTTTGCTTGTTTAGCAACTAATTTTGCTGTGTAAGGCATTAATTGCATTAAACCTTTTGCACCTGCATGACTATTTGCTTTTAAATCAAATTCACTTTCTTGTCTTATAATTGATAAAATTAATGCGCTTTCAGGAATTTTTCTTCCATTAATGTATTTAGGTGTGCTTATTAATGGATAATTGTATTTGTTATGAAATCTTTTTTGATAAGAGGCAATTTTTGATACTTGTATTGCAAAATCATATCTACTGATACTGGTAGCAAGTTCAGCAGCTAAAAGCTCACTGCCTTCAAAAACATTATCATTAGCAAGATGTCTTAAGATAAATTTTGTATATTTGTCTTTATTTAATTCATGTAAAAGATGTGTAATTTTTACTAATTCTTTATTAAAAAAAGCTTTTCTATACTCATCTTCAACTACCATAGTTTTATCAAGTTCAAATTTTCCAGTGGGATTAATTTTTAAAAATGCTAGTTGTCCGTAATATGTAGTTAAATATTTTGTAGCCTCTTTATACCATTTTTCAGATTGATCTTTATCTTTTAGTCTTTCATACGTTCTACCTAACCAGTATGCACCCCTAGAAACACTTATGGGATAATTAACATTATCAAAAAAGTTTTTAAAATGGTCTTTTGCAAGAAGTGGATCATTTAAAAAACTTAGTGATATCCAACCACTCATCCATTCTGCTTCCGCAAATTCAGACCCTTCAGACATTCCGTGATTGCTACTAATTTTATAAGCTAGTTCATATTGTTTTTTATAAATTAACTTTCGAGATATGATTTCTCTCTCTTTCCACCATTTTTCAGGTCTAACTAAATAATCTTTATCATTTCTTATTTTGAGCAAAATTTCAGTAGATGACTCCAATCGTCCCTTTTTTCTTCTCCACTTTAATCGATCATAGTTTAATCCAGCATCGTTTTTAAATTTATTTGGAACATTTTTGATTGCTTGATCTACACCATATCCCTTGGTCATCAAAATATGTCTTGCTGTATAGAGAAGTTCATAGTCTTTAGGTAAATATCTGATTAATCTTTTTAAATCCCAATGATCACTATTCCATGCTAGATGATCTGCTCTTTTAATATAGTCATTTGTATCAAGATATTTTTTATATTTTTTTCTGAAAAACTTTAATTCACTTTTTGATAAATCTGCAGAAATCCATCCATTTTTAATTAGATCAATTCCTTTTTCTTTGTCACCTGATAATATATGACTTTCACCTAAAATCATCTTACCATATCCGCTTAAGGGCTCATTTTTTGAAAACCAATTGATTATTTTTCTTGGAGAAACTTTTTCGATTGAAAGTTTATGTTCAGCCAAATATCTTAATCTATCCATTCTAGGATAATCTGAATTTTCATTGATAAAGACTTGGTAATCAAAAAAAGACTCTTGATTTCCTGTTGTTAATAAATGTCTCCATTTTATAAAGTTATATATAGATCTATCTTTAGCTTTTTTTGAGATTTTAATTGCAGAATTCCACTGTCCTTTTTGCATTTCTCCGATCGCTTTTTTTGCAATGCCAAAATCTTTTTTATTATAAAATTTAGAAATTTTTGCTGTTTCTGAATTTATAAATCCGCTAATAACTGGTTTTTTTTTAGGTAAAAGAAAACTAAGTTTGGTTTCTTCATTAATTACCTTTTTCTTAACCTTTACTTTTGAAGGTTTTTTTAGAGGTTTAATTGTATTTAATATTATTTTTTTATTTAATTCTTCAGACGACAATGACGGTTTTTTTAAAGGCACAATCTGACCCCAACTGAAATTAGAGCTTATCAAGTAAATTATTATTAAAAAAAATAATTTTTTGAACATAATCTTTTGGTATATGAATCTTTAAACTATGTTATAAGTATTTATGTTCAAAGGATCAAATGTTGCTTTAATTACGCCGTTTAAAAATAATCTATTAGACGAGGAGGCCTATATTAAATTAATACATTTTCATATTGAAAATGGAACTAGTGGTCTTGTGCCAGCAGGTACCACAGGAGAATCTCCAACATTAAGTCATGATGAACATCAAAAAGTAATTGATCTTTGTATAAAAGAAAGCAATGGAAAAATTCCAGTCATAGCTGGAACTGGTTCAAATTCAACTGAGGAAGCTATTTCGTTGACCTCACACGCTGAAAAAGCAGGTGCAAACGGTGCTCTTATTGTAACACCTTATTACAATAAACCTACACAAGAAGGTCTATACCAACATTACAAAGCCATAAATGATAAATGTGGTATACCAATAATAATTTATAATATTCCAGGTAGATCAGTTATCGATATGTCAGTAGATACAATGGCAAGGTTGTTTGAGTTAAAAAATATAGTTGGTGTTAAAGATGCTACCGGAGATTTAGATAGAGTAGATCAACAACTATTAAAAATGGGTAAAGAATTTATTCAACTGACTGGTAATGATGATAACGCATTTGAATTTAATAAAAGAGGAGGTGTAGGCGCAATAAGTGTAACAGCAAATATAGCACCGAAGCTTTGTTCTGATTTTCAAAAATTTTCTAAGTCTGAAAATGAAATTAATCAAGCTGAAAAATTAGATAAAATTTTACAGCCAATTCATCATTCAATGTTTATTGAAAGTAACCCTAGTCCAGTTAAATATGCTGCTAAACTATTAAATTTGTGTGAAGATGATGTGAGATTACCTCTGGTAAAAGTTACTGAACAAACCAAAAAAATTGTTAAAAAGTCTCTTCAGTATGCAAAATTGATTTAATGAACAAAAAAACCAACCCTGGTTTAAAAATAATATGTTTAAACAGGAAAGCCAGCTTTAATTATTTTTTTGAAGATATTTTAGAAGCTGGAATTGTTCTTAAAGGTTCTGAAATCAAATCAGTTAGAGATGGTAAAGTTAACATAGCAGATTCTTATGCAGTTGAGAAAAATGGAGAAATAATTTTAATCAATTCGCATATTTCACCTTACAAACAAGCAAGTTATTCCAACCATAGTCCAACCGATGAAAGAAAGTTGTTGCTAAATAAAAGAGAAATAAACAAATTAATTGGAAAAATGCAGAGAGATGGATTTACGATTGTTCCAACAAAAATGTATTTTAAAAAAGGTAAAGCTAAAATTGAATTAGCAGTTGCTAAAGGAAAGAAGCAGTATGATAAAAGAGCAACAAAAAAGAGTAGAGATTGGAACCGTGAAAAAGCGAGATATATTAGAAAATCAAGCTAAAATTGTTTATTTGGGCATTGGCTCTAATTTAGGTGATAGAAAAAAAAATATCGAAATTGCAAAATCACACCTAAGCGAAAACAATTTGGATTTTTTATCTCTTTCAAGTTTTTATGAAACACCTTCTTGGCCAAACCCTCAAAACCCAAAATTTCTAAACATAGTTATTAAGGCAAAGTTTAATTTCGATCCAGAAACTCTTCTTAAAACATGTAAGAATATTGAAATTTCGTTAGGAAGAGAAAAAGGTAAAAAAAATGATCCTCGTGTTTGTGATATTGATATAATCGATTTTAATAAAAAAATTCTAAAAATTAAAAATAAATTAACTTTGCCACATAAAATGATGCATAAAAGAAATTTTGTTCTTATCCCTTTTTTTGAAATTCAAAAAAATTGGCATCATCCAATTATTAAAAAAGATCTTAAAACCTTGATTTCTTTACTTCCTCAAGCAGACATTAGGTCTATTAAACAAATTTAAATATATGCTATAACAACCATATGTTGAATTGTAATGAATTAATTAATAAAGTTAAAAATTATAATAAATTTTTAAATCCTGAAAAATTAGATAAAGCTTATAATTTTGCTGTAAAGGCCCATAAGAGTCAAAAGAGAGCTTCAGGTGATCCTTATTCTGTTCATCCAATCGAAGTTGCAAATATTTTAACAGAGTTAAAATTAGATAGTGCTACAATAACCACAGGTTTGTTGCATGATACTATTGAAGATACTTTTGCAACCTATGAAACAATTAAAGCTGAATTTGGTGGTGAGGTTGCTGATCTAGTTGATGGAGTTACAAAAATATCCGTATTTGAAAATACTGCAGGTTCAAATTCAAAAGTAGAAAACTTTAGAAAATTAATTTTAGCAACCTCAAAAGATATTAGAGTTTTATTAGTTAAAATTGCGGACAGATTGCATAACATGAGAACAATTAAAGCAATTACAAAAGAGGAAAAAAGACAAAGGATTGCTCAAGAAACAATGGAAATTTATGCTCCATTAGCTGATAGAATGGGTATGCACCGTATACGTGATGAACTTGAAGATTTGTCATTTGAAATTTTGAATTATGATGCAAGAAAGTTAATTAAAAAAAGACTTGATGAAATTAAATTAGATAAAAAAGATGTTTTTGAAGAGCAATCATATGAACTTAGTGAGATATTAAATGATCACGAGATTAATGCAGAAATATATGGAAGAGAAAAAACTCCATTTTCAATTTGGAGAAAAGTTCAAAAAAAACGAGTCTCTTTAGAGCAGATCACAGACATTATTGGATTTAGAATAATATTAGATAGTGTTGATGACTGTTATAAAACACTTGGTTTATTTCATAAAAAATGGAACTGTATACCTGGTAAATTTAAAGATTATATCTCTTCACCTAAAATAAATGGATATAAATCAATACATACTTCTGTAATTGGTTCAAATAAAAAGCCTATTGAAATCCAAATAAGAACAAAAGAAATGCATGACTTTGCAGAAAGAGGTGTTGCATCGCATTGGCAATATAAATCTTCTGAAAAATTTAATTCATTAAGTTGGAAAGAGTATGATTGGTTAAAAGATTTGGTGGAGATTATTGAAAAAAATGAAAATCCTGAGGACTCTTATGAGTATACAAAACTTCAAATGTTTCAGGAAAATGTCTTTTGCTTCACACCAAAAGGATCTGTTATTAAATTACCAAAAGATGCAACAGCAATCGATTTTGCTTATGCTGTTCACACAAAAATTGGTAATTCTGCAATAGGATGTGAAGTAAATGGAAATAACAGTGAATTGCAAACAATATTAAGAAATGGTGATAGGGTTAACATTCTCACATCTAAAAATAGTTCACCATCATTGCATTGGATACCTACTACAAAAACAGGTAAAGCAAGAGCTGCTATCAGAAGATATTGGCATGATAAAGGTGAGCAAAAAGAGGAAAAAACAAAAAAATATAACACTACACTTTGGATTTCTTTGCCTGATAAACCCGGTCAACTTGGTGATATAAGTTCCTTAATCGGAAGTCATAAACTTAACATTTCTAATTTAGAGATGGCAGGCAAAAATCCAAACTATATTAATTTTAAATTTAGATTAATAATTAGAAATCTTAAGAATTTTACAAATTTTATTGCAGAGCTAAAGCAAAAAGGTATAAAATTTAAAATAATTAGACACGAAGAAAAAAGAAATGCTTTCACTCAAAAAATCCTTAAATATTTTAAAAAAGACTGATGCGTTATTAGAAGGACATTTTGTTTTATCTTCAGGGTTACATTCTCCAAAGTATATTCAATGTGCTAAACTTTTAAGCTTTCCTAATTTAGCTGACAAAATTTGTAAATCGTTAGCAAATAAAATTAAAAAAAATTTTAAAAAAATAGATTTAATACTTGCTCCTGCAATGGGTGGTGTAATCATAGGTTATGAAATTGGTAAAATTTTAAAAAAAGAAACAATTTTTTGCGAAAGGGTGAATGGAAAATTTACTCTCAGAAGAGGCTTTAGTATAAAAAAGGGAGCAAGAGTTTTAATTATAGAGGATGTGATTACGACTGGTAAATCCAGTTTGGAATGTGTGAAACTTATTAAAAAATCAAATGCAAAACTTGTTGGATTTGCCTCTATAATTAACAGATCATCAAAAAAATCTTTGAAAATAAAAAATAAAATTATTTCTCATTTAAAAATAGATGTACCTAGCTACAATCTTAAAAATATACCTAAATCTCTAAAATCAATTCCCATTACTACACCAGGAAGTAGATTTATTAAGTGAAAAGACTAGGGGTAAATATAGATCATATTGCAACACTGCGTAATGCACGTGGTGAAAAACATCCCAATCCAGTTTTTGCAGCAAAAGAAATTATAAAATTTGGCGCTAACTCTGTAACTATTCATTTGAGAGAAGATAGAAGACACATAAATGATTTAGATACTAAAGAGATTTGTGCTTTAAAAAAAGTGTTAGTTAATCTTGAAGTCTCAATGAATAGTGAAATAATTAAAAAAGCTTTAAGATATAAACCAAATTATATTTGCATTGTTCCAGAAAATAGAAAAGAAATAACTACCGAAGGAGGTTTAAATCTAAAAGATAATTATAAAAAATTAAAAGAAATAATTTCTAAATTTAAAAAATCTAATATTAGAACTAGTTTATTTATCAACCCCAATTTGAATGATATTAAACTCTCAAAAAAATTAAATGTGGATTGTGTTGAAATTCATACTGGAAAACTAGCTAATTATGTTAAATCGCATAAAAATTTTTCGAGCGAATTAAATAGAATTAAAAAATGCTCAAAACTTGCATCTAAACTAAATATACAAGTGCATGCAGGACATGGTTTAGATTACAAAACAACTAATATCTTAACAAAAATTAAAGAAATTGAGGAATTCAACATAGGACATTTTATTATTGGAGAGTCGATATTTTATGGTCTACCCAAAGTAATTAAGGATTTTAAAAAAATTATTAAAAATTAATGAAAATTTTAGGTATTGGAGTTGATATAATTGAAAATAAAAGAATTAAAGAGGCTATAAAAAATAAATCTTTTATTAATCGAGTTTATAGTGTTAGAGAACAAAAACAATCAAACTTAATAAAGAATAAGGTGGCTTTTTTTTCAAAAAGATTTGCAGCGAAAGAAGCTTTTTCAAAAGCTTTAGGCACCGGATTTAGAATGAAATTGAACTTTAAAGATATAGAAGTATTTAACGATAAAATGGGCAGACCTAATTATGTTAAAAATAAAAAAATCACCAAAATGATCCAAAATAAATTTAAAATTAAAAAATATAATTGTTTTCTATCCATTTCGGATGAGAAAAAATATTCAACAGCATTTGCTATTATTCAATCATAATGAAAATAGATAAAAACTTTTTTTCAGAAAATATAAAAACTTTATTATATGCTTTGATAATTGCAGTAATAATTAGATCACTTTTAGTGCAACCTTTTTACATACCTTCTTCTTCTATGGAACCCACATTACTTGTAGGTGACAGACTTTTTGTTACAAAATATTCATATGGATATAGTAAACATTCTTTCCCTTTTAGCCCACCAATACTTAGTAAAAGAATAATGTTTAAAAGTCCTGAAAGAGGGGATGTAATTGTTTTTAAAACTCCAGCTGACAATAGAACAGATTATATAAAACGTTTAATTGGACTGCCAGGAGATAAAATTCAGTTTATTGATGCCAACCTATATTTAAATAGTAGTGAAATACTTAAATCTAAAATCCCACTTAAAACAAAAATTTATTGTAGTGACACAACAATAGATGTCTTAAAGTTTGAGGAAAAATTACCTAATGGTAAAAAATTTCATACAGTTTATTTAAAAAATTATACCTATCAAAACTCAGATGTTTTCACAGTTCCAGATGATCATTATTTCTTTTTAGGTGATAACAGAGATTGTTCTAAAGATAGCAGATTTCTTTCAAGTGTTGGTTATGTTCACAAAGATAACTTGGTAGGTAAGGCTCAATTTATTTTTTTTTCATCTGATAAAAAAATTGGAAGTTTTATTGAATTTTGGAAATGGCATAAATCTATAAGATTTAAAAGAACCTTTAATGTTATTAATTAATGAAAATAAAGTATCAAGAATTAGAAAAAAAAATAAATATAGTTTTTAAAAACAAAAATTTATTAGACCAATCTCTTACTCATAAAAGTTTTAATTCCTCTAAAAATAATGAGAAAATTGAATTTTTAGGTGACCGTGTGCTTGGACTGGTCATGGCTAAAAAATTATTAGAAATTTATCCCAATGAAAAAGAAGGAATACTTGATAAAAAGTTTGCTTCACTTGTTAATAAAAAATCTTGTCTTGAAATTGCAAAGTCAATTAATTTAGAAAAATATATTAAAACTTTTAATCCTAAAAATAAAAAAATAAAAATAGAGGATAAAATTATTGCGGACAGTTGTGAAGCATTAGTAGGAGCAATTTATCTCGATAAAGGTTTTAATATTGTTGAAAAATTTGTTTTAAAGCAGTGGGAAGCTAAAATTAGTGACAGTGTTGTTACTGAAATTGATGCCAAAACCAAGTTACAAGAACAAACATTAAAAAAATTTAAAAGTCTTCCTAAATATAAATTAATCTCTAATACTGGACCGAGACACAAACCTGTATTTAAAGTGGGAGTAAAATTACCTAATACTAAATACTTTATTGGCATTGGCAATTCTAAAAAAAATGCCGAGCAAAGTGCCGCTGCAGAGTGTTTAAATAGTTTTAATAAATAATATGAATTGGTCTGATGAAGGTTTTTTGTTAAGTAAAAATAGATATAACGAAAATTCTTTAATTGTAGAAATTTTTACCAAACAAAAAGGTAAAGTTTCTGGTATCATTTTTGGTGGTACATCAAAAAAAATTAAAAATTATCTGCAAATAGGTAATAAATTGCATGTTAATTATAATTCAAAAAATGAAAATAGAATTGGCTACTTTAAAGTTGAAATCTTAAATGCTTACAGCCCTTTATATTTTGATGATAGACAAAAATTATCATGCTTAACTTCTGCAATAAATTTGATTAAAATTTTAACAGCAGATTCACAATCAAATAAAAAAGTTTTTTTCATAATTCAGAATTTTTTTTTAATTTTACAAGATAAAAATTGGTTAAAAAAATATATTTTTTGGGAATTAGAATTACTCAAAATATTAGGTTATGATTTAGAATTAGACAACATTGTAGAGAAAGATACTGAAAATAATGAAACTGTTTATTATGTTTCATCATTAAATGAAAAAAAATACGTTCCAAACTTTCTTATTGAAAAAGATAAAGAGGTTGAAGATATTAAAATTTTATTAAAAGGTTTGAAGTTAGTTAATGATTATCTTGATAAAACAATTTTAAAACCAAACAATATTAATTTTCCAAATAATAGATTGTTATTTCTTAATACTTTAAGGTGATTACTTTATTATTTTGTCAATTCGATCAGCGTAATAACTTACTATCGCATTTGCGCCAGCTCTTTTGAAAGCTACCAAACTTTCATATACTGCATCTCTATTCACAAGGTTTTTGTTTATTGCATTTTCCATTAGACTGTACTCACCAGATACTTGATATGCAAAAACTGGAATTTTAAATTTTTCTTTAATTGATTTAATTATATCCAAATATGGCATTCCTGGTTTAACCATAACCATATCAGCACCTTCTTTTATATCTAAGGTAACTTCTCTTAACGCTTCATCAGAATTTCTAAAATCCATTTGATATGTTTTTTTATCTCCTTTTAATGTGCTTTTTGAACCTACAGCATCTCTAAAGGGACCATAAAAGCTTGATGCATATTTTGCTGCATAGGATAAAATTTGAACATTCTGTAATTTATTTTTATCCAAAGCCTTTCTTATTTTTCCTATTCTACCATCCATCATATCTGAAGGAGCAAGAACATCACAACCCATTTCTGCCTGAAGTAATGATTGATTAATCAAAACCTCAATTGTTTCATCATTTAAAATAGTATTAGATTTGACTAAACCATCATGACCATGTGATGTGTAAGGATCTAAAGCAACATCACACATTATGCCAATTTGGTTTTTGTATCTTTTTTTTATTTCTTGCAACGCTTTACATACTAAATTGTTTTCATTTAATGATTCTGTTCCCAACTCATCTTTTTTTGAATTTTTAGTTTTAGGGAAAAGAGCTATCATTGGTATTCCTAATTTTAATGCTTTATCCACAATTTGGTTCAATCGGTTAATTGTATACCTGTAAACGCCCGGCATTGATGAAATCTCTTGTCTTTTATTTAACCCTTCAGTTAAAAAAATAGGTAGAATAAAGTCATTTGGACTCAAGGTATTTTCTTGAATCAGTTTTCTAGACCAAGATTGTTTTCTATTTCTTCTTAGTCTTAGACTAGGATATTTACCTGTAATCATGTTTTAATTTACTTTCAAATTGCGACAAATGTAATATACACATATACAAAAAAAAGGGTAGAAAGCAATCAAGATGATCAACGAAATTTCAAAAGTAATAGACTTGAATATTAAAAAAGAAGAAAGAGTTTTAGACTTTAGCGATTTTCAAAAACAAGAAATTAAATTTGATATTGCTAAATTACAAGAGGCTTATCATCAAATAGTTAAAACTAAAAAATTTGAAGACGCTGGCGTTACGCATTTTGGCGCAATATCATTAACACAAATACCTGGTGATCCTGACTCAATTAAGGGTAACAAAGCCAGAGGTGTATATTGGACAAAACCTGATAAGTCAGGAAAAGAGGTAACTAGAGATGAAACGATCGATGAGTCTTCTTATTCAGAATTTATAAAAGATTATGAAAATACTTATTTCAAGGAAGTTTATGATGCTTTGTCTGTAAAGTATAAACTTGGTAGAGTAAGAATACTTTTAAAAGAACCTAGATCAACTTTGAGTTGGCATAGAGACCCAGAACCTAGATTGCACATACCTATCATAACTAATCCTGGTTGTTTAATGGTTATAGATAATGTTGCAAAACATATGCCCGCCGATGGTTCAGTTTGGGTTACGAATAATACTAAGTACCACAATGCATTTAATGGTGGAGAAGAGAATAGAATACATTTAGTTGCTTGTGTTTTAGATTACAAATTTAATTAATTTGAAAAAAATATTTATTTCATCAGATCACGCTGGATTTAAATTAAAAGAAACAATCAAAGATTATTTAAGAAATAAAAAAGTAAAATTTGAGGATCTCGGTCCAAAAGATGATAGTAGCGTTGATTATCCTGATTATGCCCATAAAGTTGCAAAAAAAGTTAAACTTAATAAAAGTAACGTCGGCATTTTAGTGTGCGGATCTGGGACAGGTATGAATATTGCGGCAAATAAGCATAAAAATATTCGTGCTGCGCAATGTTTTAATCTAAAATCAACAAAATTATCCAGATTGCATAACGATGCAAACATCATTACATTAGGGTCTAGGTTGATAACCAAAAAAAATGCTTTAAGGTTCGTAAGTGTTTTTTTAAAAACAAAATTTGATGGTGGTAGACACGTGAGGAGGCTTAAGAAAATATAATTATGTCGAGCGAAAAAAATTATTTAAACGATAGCTATAAGAGTTTTTTTGAAGATAGCTTGTCTGTAAAAGATCCAGAACTTTTTAAAGCTATTAAAGATGAATTAATCAGACAACAACAACACATTGAGTTAATTGCGTCTGAAAATATAGTGTCACAAGCAGTATTGGAGGCGCAAGGATCAGTTTTAACTAACAAATATGCCGAAGGTTATCCTGGTAAAAGATATTACAATGGGTGTGAGCACGTTGATGTAGCAGAAAACCTTGCAATCGAAAGATTAAAAAAATTATTTAATTGTAAATTTGCAAATGCACAACCGCACTCAGGTGCGCAAGCTAATGGGGCAGTATTTTTAGCTTTGTTAAGCCCAGGCGATACATTTATGGGCATGAGTTTAAATTCAGGAGGTCATATTACCCATGGATTAAAAATTTCCATGTCTGGCAAGTGGTTTAACGCTGTAGGCTATGATGTAGACAAAGAATCTGAATTGATAGATTATGATAATGTTGAAAAACTTGCATTAGAAAATAAGCCAAAACTAATCATTGCGGGTGGAAGTGCCTATTCTAGAGTAATTGATTTTAAAAGATTTAGAGAGATAGCAGATAAAGTTGGAGCATATCTAATGGTTGATATGGCTCACTTCTCAGGATTAGTTGCTGGAAAAGGATACCCAAATCCTTGTGACTATGCACACGTAGTTACTTCAACAACCCATAAGGTATTTAGAAGTGCAAGAGGAGGAATAATTTTAACTAATCATGAAGATCTTGCTAAAAAATTCAATACAGCTGTTTTTCCTGGATATCAAGGTGGACCTTTAATGCACATCATTGCAGCGAAGGCAGCAGGATTTCTCGAAGCATTACAACCAGAATTTCAAGATTATATTAAATCTGTTTTAGCAAACGCTAAGATGTTAGCAGAAACTTTAAAAAATAATGGATTTAAAATTTATTCAGACGGAACAGACACACATCTGATGTTGGTTGATTTAAGACCTTATAATGTAAAAGGTAATCTTGCTGCAGAGAGTTTGTCTAGAGCAAATATTACTTGTAATAAAAATGGTATTCCTTTTGATACAGAAAAACCTATGATTACCTCAGGAATTAGATTAGGAACACAAGCGGCTACAACACGTGGATTTGGTTTAAGTGAATTTAAGACTGTAGGAGAATTGATCACAAAAACTTTAAAGGGATTATCAGAAAATCCAACAGATAATAGTAAAATTGAAAATGAAGTAAAAAATGAAGTTATTGCTTTAACTTCCTCATTTCCCATATATAAGAACCTTTAGAAGATGATTTGTCCGTGTGAAAAAAAGGGAGATACATCTGTTGTAGATTCACGACCAACAGAAGATGGTACAGCTATCAGAAGAAGAAGACTTTGCATGTGTGGTGAGCGCTTTACTACTTTTGAAAGAATTCAAATTCGTGAATTAATGGTTGTTAAGAAAAATGGAAGAAAATCAGTTTTTGATCGAGAAAAACTATCTAAATCAATTTATATCGCACTTAAGAAAAGACCGATAGATACAGAAACAATAGAAAAATTTATTAGTCAAATTTCAAGGTCTTTAGAGGAATTAGGTCAAGGTGAAATTTCATCTAGTACAATTGGCACCATGGTTATGGATGGTTTGAAGGATTTAGACCCAGTTGGATACGTTAGATTTGCTTCAGTTTATAGAAACTTTAGAGAAGAAAAAGACTTTGTACAATTCGTGGACAGGCTTGATGTCTACAAAAAAAGATAAATTCACAGCTAAAGATATATTTTATATGGAAATAGCCTTAGATCTGGCTAGATCTCGTCATGGTCTTACCGGATCAAATCCTTCAGTAGGATGTGTTATTGTTAAAAATGATAAAATAATATCCATAGGTCAAACTTCATTTAATGGAAGACCACATGCTGAGACCAATGCAATTAAAAATAGTTTCGAAGATTTAAAAGGATCAAAAATGTACGTTACTTTAGAACCATGTTGTCATCATGGGTTAACACCACCATGTACTGACACGATAATAAAATCAAAAATTTCAGAGGTTATTTATTCAATAACAGACATAGACAAAAGGGTAAGAAATAAAAGTTTTAAAATTTTAAATTCAAAAAGAATAATTGTAAAAAAAGGATTGTTAAAAGATAAAGTTGAGAAATTTTATTATCCTTATTTTTTTAATAGAAAGAAAAAATTACCTTTTGTTACCGGCAAAGTAGCTATTTCAAAAAACAATATTATTTACAGTAAATCCCAAAAAAGAATTACAAATTCTTACTCTGATCAATTTACGCATTTGTTGAGATATCAAAATGATTGCATAATGATTACATATAAAACTCTTAACAAAGACAATCCAAGATTAAATTGTCGTTTAAAAGGTATGGAAAATTTTTCTCCTAAAAGAATTATTTTAGATAATAAACTAAATTCTAATATGAATAGTTATATATTTAAGTCCTCAAATAACAAAAATACTTTAATATTTTATAATAAAGCTGATAAATTAAAAATTTCTAAATTTAAAAGAAAAGGTATTATTTTAATTAAATCTAAAATTGATAGGGATAACAAATTTGATATTAAAGAGATTTTAAAAAAACTATATAATTTTGGCTGTAGGAATTTACTAGTAGAGGGTGGTAACGATCTAACTAATTTCCTGATCAAGAACAAAATTTTTAATAAATTTTATTTATTCAAAAGTCCTAAAAAACTTTCAAAAAGCTTAGAATATTTAAAATTTAGTGGTCTAAAAAAATTAAATCAAAAATATGCAAAAAAGATTAATTTAAATCTGAATTTGCGAAAAGACAGAATAATATTATATAGATAAAAATCATGTTTAATGGAATAATTTATAATCAAGGTATTATCACAAAAATAATTAAAAGACCTAAAGGTCTTAACATTTTTGTAAAAAGCAATCTTAAATTATCAAAAAGAGATATGGGTTTGTCTGTTGCTTGTGATGGTGTCTGCTTAACATTAATTTCATATAGATCAAAAATTATGGAATTTTATCTGTCGAAAGAAACAATTATTCGTTCAAAATTTAAATTTTTAAATATAAAAGATAAAATAAATTTGGAATTACCTTTAAAATATGGAACAAAAATTTCAGGACATATTTGTCAAGGACATGTAGATACAGTCGGCAAAGTATTAAGTATAAAAAAAATAGATAAATCATTCCTTTTTGATTTTGAATTACCTAAAAAAGAAAGAAAACACTTAATAGAAAAAGCATCTATTAGTGTAAACGGTATTTCTCTTACAATTTCAAAAGTAACAAAAAAAGGTTTTCAAATTTGGATTATACCCCATACATACAAAGAAACAAATTTATCAAATTTAAAAAAATCCAGTTTAGTAAACATTGAGATAGATATCTTGTCTAAATACGTTAGGAATTATTTTAATGAAAAATAATTTTGCTCCAATTGAGTCTATTATAAGTGTAGCCAAAAAAGGAGGCATGTTTATTTTGGTGGATGACGAAAAAAGAGAAAATGAAGGAGATTTGGTTATTTCTACGTCAGACTCAAACGCAAAAAATATTAACTTCATGGCAAAATACGGAAGAGGTTTAATTTGTTTAGCGCTTGATACTCTTCAGGCAAAAAAATTAAATTTATCTTTAATGTCACCGGTAAATCAATCAAGAAACAAAACAGCTTTTACAATTTCTATTGAAGCAAAAAAAGGAATTACAACAGGTATATCTGCCAAAGATAGAGCCAGAACAATTAAAATTGCCTCAAAAAAAAAAGCAAATAAAAATGAAATTGTTTCTCCTGGTCACGTGTTTCCAATTATAGCTAAAGATGGTGGAGTTCTTGTTAGAGCAGGTCATACTGAAGCTTCTGTTGATATATCTAAGTTAGCTAAAAAAAATAACTCTGCTGTAATTTGTGAGATTATGAATGAAAACGGAACAATGGCTAAAGGTCAGGATTTATTCAATTTTGCAAAAAAACATAAATTGAAAATTGGAAAAATAGAAGATCTAATCGCATACAGACTAAAAAAAGAAAAACTTATTAAACTTAAAAAGCAAAGTAAGATCGATGTAAAAAATCAAAAATATAATATTAGAATATATGAGAACCTTTTAGATGGTTCAGAACATTTTGCTTTAATAAAAGGTAAATTAAAAAAAGGGATTACCCCAAGAGTGAGAGTAATTTCATCTAACGTTGTGCAAAATTATCTTATTAATCAATCATTACCAAATTCATTCAATAAGACCTTAAATTATTTTAAAAAATATCAAAATTGTGTTTTAGTGTTTATTAAAGATTCAAATTTAAAATCAGTGACTCAAACTTTAAAAGATTATAAAAACAAAGACTTTTATAAAAAGGGAAATGATAAGTTAATAAGAAATTATGGTATTGGTGCACAAATTATTAAAGACTTGAAAATTAAAAATATGATACTAATCACTAAATCACCTAAAAAAGTTATTGGTCTAGATGGCTATGGTATAAAAATTACAAAACAAGAATTAATTTAATGAAAAAAAAATATCTAATTGTTGTAGCAGATTATTATAAAGATATTGCTGATGGATTAATAAGAAGTGCTATAAAAAAAATTCCAAAAAAAAATATAATAAAAATTATTAAAGTACCCGGTGCTTTTGAAATTCCAGTTACAATATCAAAAAATCTAAAAAAATATGATGGGTTTTTAGCTTTAGGATGTGTAATTAAAGGTCAAACACCCCATTTTGATTTTATTTCTCAATCGTCAACAGATGCCATAATGAAATTGTCTATAGATAGTAAAAAACCTGTTGGAAATGGTATAATCACTTGTCTTAATATGGCTCAAGCAAGGGCTAGAAAAAAAAAGGGTGCTGAAGCTGCAGAAGCTGTGATTTCAGTTTTGTCTCAAAAATGAGAACTAATTATAATCCAAAAAATAACCCCAGGGTTATAATTATTCAAAAATTATATGGAAAATTTTACAATGAAGATGATGATTTGGATTTTCCAAAACATAGATTTAAAAAATTTATTAAGGATATTGTTTTGGGAACAATAGAAAGAAATGACCTTATTTTAGATGAATTAAATAATAAACTAGGTGATGAATTTGTATTTGAAAATTTAGATAAAGTTTTTCAAACTATCTTAAAAGCTGCCACATATGAATTTATGTATAAACCAAATTTATCAATTAATATAATTATTAAAGAATATTTAAATTCATCTAATTTTTTTCTTGAAGACTCGCAAACAAAGTATCTTAATGCTTTATTAGATAACGTTGGAAAGAAATTAAGATTACACAATGCATGAATTTGATCTAATTAAAAAATATTTTTCAAAAATAGCTAAAAAAAATAAATCTGCTCTTAATTTAAATGATGATGTTTTTTTTGATAAAAAAAGAGGTGTTGTTATATCCGTAGATACGTACATTCTTGGCACACATTTTTTTAATTTTCAATCCCCTGATCTAGTCATAAAAAAAATATTACGATCATCAATTTCTGATTTAATTTGTAAAGGTGTAAAACCGAAATTTTATTTCATTTCTGGTTCAGGTAGTAAAACATCATTTACAAAAAATAATCTATATAAAATTTCAAAGTCTTTAAATTCAGAACAAAAGAAATTTAATATAGTTCTATGTGGAGGCGATACTACGTTTTCAAACAAACTAAGTTTTACAATCACTTCATTAGGGTATGCCAATAAAATAATTTATCGTAATAAAGCTAAATTAGATGATGATATTTATGTTACTGGAAATTTGGGCGATAGTTATTTAGGCCTTAAACTATTAAGTAATAAATTGAATATAAAAAAAAAAGATAAACTATTCTTTATAAATAAATATTACAAACCAGTTTTACCTTTGAATTTAACAAAATATTTATTAAAATTTGCTAATAGTTCCATTGATGTTTCGGATGGATTAATTGTTGATTTATCAAAAATGATCAATACACAAAATTTATCTTTTCATTTATTTGAGAAGGAAATACCTATTTCTAATAAACTGAGTAATTTGATTAAAAATCAAAGATTAAATAAAATAAATCTTGTTTCGAACGGAGACGATTATCAGATTTTATTTACTGCAAATGTTGATAAAGCTAGAATCATTCAAAGCGCATCTAAAACAACAGGAATCAAAATAACTAAAATTGGTAAAATTGTATTTGGGAAGGATAGATCGTTGATATTTGATGAAAAAGATAAGCAAATACAAGCTAAATCTAAAGGTTATATTCATCAATTTTAGAAGTTAATCGTTGTCTTTTTTATCTTTTTTTGTATTGTGCGGGCTTAAAAATTTAACAACCAACAACTTAAGGTTAATATGAGCGGAACAATCGAAACAATACTATTATATACAATTGGAGCTGGTTTATTATCTATCGTTTATGGATTTTTAACTGGTAAAAATATTCTTAATTCAAGTGCAGGGAATGCTAAAATGCAAGATATTGCATCTGCAATTCAAATCGGTGCAAAAGCATATCTAGCAAGACAATACAAAACTATTGCTATTGTTGGTGCTGTAGTTTTAATAATTGTAAGTATTGCTTTTAGTCCCTTAGTTGGTCTTGGATATTTAATAGGTGCAGCTTTATCTGGTATTGCAGGTTATGTTGGGATGTTAGTTTCTGTAGAAGCCAACGTTAGAACTGCTGAAGCTTCTAGAAAAGGTCTCGCTCAAGGTCTTTCTGTTGCATTTAAATCTGGTGCTGTAACTGGTATGTTGGTTGCTGGTTTAGCTTTATTGGCAATAGCAGTATATTATTTTTTATTACTTAAATACGAAGTAGATGAAAGAGAAATTGTTAATGCTCTTGTTGCTTTAGGGTTTGGAGCTTCTTTAATTTCTATCTTTGCTAGATTAGGCGGAGGAATTTTTACGAAAGGTGCTGATGTTGGGGCCGACCTTGTTGGTAAAGTTGAAGCTGGAATTCCAGAAGATGATCCAAGAAATCCTGCTGTAATTGCAGACAATGTTGGAGACAACGTAGGAGATTGCGCTGGAATGGCAGCTGATTTATTTGAAACATATGCAGTTACTATCGTGGCTACTATGGTTTTATCGTCAATTTTCTTTGTTGGTGATCTTAATATGATGATTTATCCACTTACAATTGGTGCCGCATGTCTTTTAACATCAATCATAGGTACATTTTTTGTTAAATTAGGAAAAAATAACAATGTAATGAATGCATTGTACAAGGGATTTATTGTATCTGCAGTTGCATCATTAGTTATCCTTTGGCCTGTAACAGACCATGTTATTGGTTTTACAAATGAATATACAGTTAATGGAAATTCATTCAATGGAATGGATTTATATTACTGTGGGGTTATTGGTTTAGTTATTACTGGTTTATTAATCTGGATTACAGAATATTATACAGGTACAAATTATAGACCTGTTAAATCTGTAGCCTTATCATCAACAACTGGGCATGGAACCAACGTTATTCAAGGTTTAGCTGTATCAATGGAAGCAACAGCAATACCAGCATTAATCATTGTTGCAGGTATATTGATTACAAACTCTATTGCTGGATTATTTGGTATTGCTATAGCTGTTACAACCATGTTGGCTTTAGCTGGAATGGTTGTTGCTTTAGATGCTTATGGACCTGTAACCGATAATGCTGGAGGAATAGCAGAAATGTCTAACTTGGATAAAAAAGTTAGAAAAACTACTGATGCATTAGATGCAGTTGGTAATACCACTAAAGCTGTCACAAAAGGTTATGCCATAGGATCAGCTGGGTTAGGTGCATTAGTTTTGTTTGCAGCTTATACTGAAGATATTAAACATTTTTCTAAAGAAGCAGGTTCTGCTCTGGAGGGTATAGTTGTAACTTTTGATTTATCAAACCCTTATGTTGTTGTTGGGTTATTAATTGGTGGAATGTTACCTTACTTATTTGGTTCAATGGGTATGCAGGCTGTAGGTAGAGCGGGTGGTGCCGTTGTTGTTGAAGTTAGAAGACAGTTTAAAAAATATCCAGGTATTATGAAAAGAAAACAGAAACCTGATTATGCAAAATTAGTTGATTTATTAACAGTTGCAGCAATTAAAGAGATGATAATTCCATCACTATTACCAGTTTTATCTCCTGTAGTTTTATATTTTATAATTCTATCAATAGGTGGTCAGGTAGCTGCTTTAGCTGCGGTAGGAGCTATGCTTTTAGGAGTTATCATTACTGGGTTATTTGTAGCTGTTTCTATGACAGCAGGAGGTGGTGCATGGGACAATGCCAAAAAATATATTGAGGATGGAAATCATGGTGGAAAAGGTTCTGAAGCACATAAAGCTGCTGTAACAGGTGATACCGTTGGAGATCCATACAAAGATACCGCTGGTCCAGCTGTTAATCCAATGATTAAGATAACAAATATTGTAGCTCTATTATTGTTAGCTGTTATCGCTTCATAAGCTCTTTACGTTTTTTGGCCCTCTGTCCAAGAGGGTCATCAATTTTTTGTCTCATACTACTCATAAATTCATATATGAAAGAATTTTTCTTGAATCCTGATTGAGTAGTTGCTTCACTTATTTTAATATTTTCCATATCATCCTTATTATAAAATTCTTTTTTATTTAGAATTCCATAATCGTCAATTTCTAGTACAAGAACATCATTTTTGAATATTTTCATTCTTCCAAGGTTTTTTAATCTTGATTGTGTTTGTTTTCTTTCGATGTATATCCATACATCATTATCAAATTTACTTGTTGTTGATGGACTTCCAAGTATTTTCAATATATCGTTTTTATTAGTTTTGCTAATTATTAGAGTTTTTTGTTTTTTTTCTAAAGACGGAACTCCGTGATGTTTTACAACAGGTTTAAAAGAGCAATTTGAAAGTATTAAAAATAAAAAAAATATATATAATTTATTCATGAGTAATAAGTATATACATATTTATAATAATTTAATTAATTTCACTAGAAATAAAGATTTATATAAGGATTTAAATAGAGAAGATAGTTTTTCTGATAGATTGACTTTATTTTTACTTCATTTTTCATTTTTTCTCAAAAATTACAAAAATGAAGAAAATAAAAAAATCTTACAAGAAATTTATGATTTTAACTTCAGGCAATTAGAATTAAGTATTAGAGAGATTGGATATGGAGATCAATCTATAAACAAAAAAATGAAAGATTATATAAATTTATTTCATTCGATGGTTTCGGAGATACATTTTTGGGATAACTTATCGAATTCAGATAAAATTGAAAAATTATCAATATTTTTGGAAGATTTTAATAATATTGAGGATTTGCTTAAATATTTTGAGGAATTTAACTCAAATTTATCAAAAAAAACTTTGAATTCTTTTTTAAAAAGTGTAAGTAACCCATAATTATGGCAGTTCCTAAACGAAAACAAACCCCATCCAGAACTGGAATGAGAAGGGCGCAAACAATGAAATTTTCAACTAAAAATATAGTTGAGGATAAAAAATCAGGTGAATATAGGCTTTCACATCACCTAGATTTAAAAACTGGTATGTATAAGGGAAGACAAGTTTTAGACCCAAAAGAATAGTATACTTATATTAATGTCCGTAAAAATTAAAATTGCAGTTGATGCAATGGGTGGCGATGGTTCACCAAAAAAAATTGTTGATGGTATTATTTACAACCATCAATCAAATAAAAACAATTTTTACAAAATATTTGGAGATAAAAATAAAATTTCTCCACTAATTGAAAATAAAATTAACAAAGAGTTCTATGAAATTTTTCATACAGAGAATGAAATTAAAAGTACAGATAGTCCTTTAGAAGGTGCAAAAAGAGGTAAAGACACAAGCATGTGGCTTGCTATTCAGAGTGTAAAAGAAAAGCAGGCTGATATAGTTATTTCTGCTGGTAATACTGGCGCTCTACTAGTTGTATCAAAATTAAATCTTAAAATGATTGAAAATATAGACAAACCAGCTTTGTCTGCGCTTTGGCCAAACAAAAAAGGCATGAGTGTTGTGTTAGATCTTGGAGCTAATATTGAATGTAGTTCAAAAAATTTAAGTGATTTTTCTTCGATGGGAGCTGCTCTTTATAATTCGTTATATCCAGATGAAATAGCCAATGTTGCTTTATTGAATATTGGTTCAGAAGAATTAAAGGGCAACGAGGTAATAAAAGAAACATATCAAGTTCTTAATGACAAAAAAAATGAAAATTTTAATTTTTCTGGATACATAGAGGGTAATCACATAATGGATGGTAAAGTTGATGTAATTGTATCTGATGGATTTACTGGAAATGTTGCTTTAAAAACTGCCGAAGGGACAGCAAATTTTATTACAAGCGAATTAAAAAAAGCAATGGCGGGTAATTGGATAGGAAGGTTATCCTCTCTTTTAAACATAGTAAATTTAAAAAAGTTTAAAAAAAGATTAGATCCAAGGTTGTACAACGGTGCAATATTTATAGGATTAGACTCTCCAGTTGTAAAAAGTCATGGTGGTACCGATTTTATTGGTTTTGCTAATTCTTTGGATGTTTGCAATAGAATAGTTAAAGGTAATTTGATAGAAAAGATTAAAAAGAATCTTTAAATGAGAATAAATTTAACTAAAAAAGATTTAGTTAATTTAGTTTATATGCAACTAGGTTTTTCTAAACAAATTTCAGAAAACTTAATTGATGATTTTTTGTCTACTATTGTTTCTAATATTAAATCTGAGAAAAAACTTAAACTATCTAAATTTGGAACTTTTTCAATAAGACAAAAAAAAAGTAGAATGGGTAGAAACCCCAAAACTAAAGAAACAAAAGTAATATCTAGTAGGGATGTTGTTTTATTTAAACCTTCAAAAGAATTTAAAGAGTTTATAAATCTTAAAGATTATGGATAAAGCCGATCAAGCTTACAAAACTATTGGTGAGGTTGCAAAAATTTTAGACTTAAAAGTCAATAAGAAGGGCTCTTACCCTACACACATAATAAGATTTTGGGAAACACAGTTTAAACAAATCAAGCCAAAAATTATTAATTCCAATAGAAGATATTATGATGAAAAAAATATTGATCTTCTTAAGAAGATTAAATTTTTGCTTAAAGATCAAGGAATGACAATTAATGGAGTTAAAAAGATCCTTGATAATGAAGATACTTTAAAGCTTGACGAAATGGCAGATAAATCTATAAAAGCTGAAAAATTAAAAAATAAGTTAACTAAAATATCAAATATTTTAAAAACACTAAAATAAATGGCAAAAAAAACGCACGTAAAAGTTAGAATGGTACCTGAAGCTAAACCAGATAGTCCTTTCTTTTACTATGTAAAAAAACCAGCAGGTGGTGAGAAAGCAAAAGTAAAATTATCTGCGAAAAAATATAATCCTGATACTCGAAAACACGAAATGTTCGTGGAGAAAAAGCTTCCACCTCATAGTAAGTAAATTATTTTTTTTTAAAATTTCTTCTTTCGTAATCAATATAAGACCAAATCATATTTTTCCAAATACGATTAGTTATTCTTGGATCTATTCCTTTTTTTAAGGATTTTTCTTTAATTTTTTTTAAAATAAAATCAATTCTTTTCTTATCTACGATTTCTTTTTTAAATTCTTTAAGTTTTAAAACTTCTTCAACTAGTTTTGTTCTATATTTTACTAGAGATAATAATTTATTGTCTAATTTATCTAATTTAACTCTTATTAAATCTAGTTTTTTTTTATTATTCGGCGACATTTAATTTATTGGAATACTTAATAATTATTATATTTATCTGACCATGTACAGTGAGAATAATCATTTAAATAATCAACTTAAATTATGGATGTTAACCCTATTAGTTTTAGTTTCTTTAATAATATTAATTGGTGGTTTAACAAGATTAACAGACTCTGGTCTATCAATTACCACATGGGAATTGTTTGTTGGTTTTTTTCCACCTTTCTCAAATGAAAAATGGTTAGAATATTTTAGTTTATACAAAACAATTCCTGAATACAGCCAGCAAAACTACAATATGTCCTTAGATGAATTTAAAGTAATATTTTGGTGGGAGTGGGGACACAGACAGTTGGGTAGAATTATTGGTTTAGCAGTATTGCTTCCAATGATTTATTTTTCAATTAAACAAGGAATTTGGATTATTAAAAAATATGGACTTATTTTTTTATTAGTTTGTTTTCAAGGATTTTTAGGTTGGTACATGGTTTCTAGTGGATTAGTTGAAAGAATTGATGTTAGTCATTATAGGCTAGCAATACATTTAGTTACAGCTTTTATAATTTTATCAATAGTATACTGGCAATTTTTAAAATTATCCTCTACTACAAATCAAACCATTTCTATAGATCTTTATATTGTAAATATATTTTTATTTTTATTATTTTTGCAACTAATTATAGGTGCCTTTGTATCTGGTATGGATGCTGGTAAAATTTATAATACTTGGCCGTTGATGGGTGTTAATTATTTTCCTGATGATAGTAGTTTTAAAGAGTTTTTAAATTTAAAAGTTTTTGATAATCCATCTATTGTTCAATTTATTCATAGAAATTTAGCATACTTAATTATTTTCATTTATGCTTTAATCCTCTTGAAGGTAATTAATACTGGAAACAAAAAATTATATAAACCTATTATTGTAATTGGTTTGACTTTGGTATTTCAAATTTTTCTTGGTGTGATAACTATTTTATCTGGAGTAAAAATGTTATTTGCATCTTTACACCAGATAAATTCTATTTTGATAATACTTTCAACTTTGTATTTTATATTTATCTCAAAATACAAAAGAGATATTAATTAATTTCTATTTGTAGACATATAAATATAATTAACTAACTGCTTTTAAGTTACCTTTTGTTGACTTGTCTAAAGCCTGATCCAAATCGTCAATTATGTCATCAATATGTTCTAAACCAATACAAAGTCTAACATACCCTAGAGTAACACCAGATGCTGCTAATTCATCTTCATTTAATTGGCTATGTGTAGTTGTTGCTGGATGTATTGCTAAACTTCTAGCATCACCTATATTTGCAACATGATAGAACATTTTTAAAGCTTCAATGAACTTTTTACCAGCCTCAATACCACCAGCCAATTCAATACCAACCAAAGCACCATTACCATTTTTTAGATATTTTTTTGCTCGACTTGATATGTTTTCATCATGCTCAGTAGCATAAATAACTTTCTTAATTGCTTTATGATTTTTTAAATAATCAACTACTTTTGCGGCATTATCGCAATGTTGTTTCATTCTTAAAGCTACAGTTTCAAGTCCCTGTATAACACCAAATGCATTATCTGGAGAAAGTGCTGATCCTAAATCTCTTAACAAGGTAACTCTTGCTCTTACTGCAAAAGCAACATTTGCTCCAGTTAATTCAGGTACTGCTTTACCCCAAATAACACCTCCATAACTTGCATCAGGTTCGTTAAACAATGGTTGCCTTTTCGGATCCGCTGTCCAATCAAAATTACCACCATCAATTAGCGCACCCCCAACTACTGTTCCATGACCTGCTATATATTTTGTTAAAGAATAAACAACTACAGCAGCACCATGTTCGATTGGTTTACAAATTACAGGGGCAGCAGTGTTATCCAAGATTAATGGAATGTTATATTTTTTACCAATATCTGAGACTTCTTTAATTGGAAAAACTCTTAAATATGGATTTGGCAACGTCTCTCCATAAAAAGCTCTAGTTTTATCATCTATTGCTTTTTCAAAGTTTTTCGGATCAGAAGGATCAGCAAATCTTACTTCTATACCAAGCTTACTTAATGTATGTGCAAACAATGAAACCGTTCCACCATAAAGATCTGTTGAACTTATAATATTATCTCCAGCTTGAGCAACGTTTAATATTGCAAAAGTGGAAGCAGTTTGTCCAGATGCTACAGTTAAACTCGCAAGACCACCTTCAAGAGCAGCTATTCTTTTTTCCAACACATCATTTGTTGGATTCATTATTCTTGTATAGATATTTCCAAACTCTTTTAACGCAAATAAATTAGCTGCATGTTCAGTGTTGTTAAATTGATATGATGTTGTTCTATAAATAGGAACTGCTACTGAATTTGTAGCTGGATCACTTCTATAATCTCCACCATGTATGGCAATAGTTTCTGGATTATTTCTTTTTGTGCTCATTTTTACTCCTTTTTTAGTGCTTTTGCTTTATGCAAGGCGCACAATACAGTTCAAATGCCTACCGATTTAAAATTTTATGAAAATTCCATTTTAGCAGTTTTATGCCCGCAATAGGATCAAATCGGCATGGGTTTTCTAGCATATTAGTTATGTTTTACAAGTTAAATATAAAATTGACTTTGAATAATTTAATAGTATTAATCCTCGCACAATGACAAAATTCACAAAAAAAGATCAAGTTACATCATCTTGGTACGAGATAGACGCAAAAAATGCAGTTGTTGGAAGATTAGCCACTGTTGTATCCAATATAATTAGAGGTAAAAACAAGACTACATACACACCACATATGGATGATGGTGATTTTGTTGTAGTAAAAAATATCGAACAAGCAAGATTTACTGGTAAGAAATTTCAAAATAAAAAGTACTATAGACATACAGGTCATCCTGGTGGAATAAAAGTTACAACACCAGAAAAACTTCATGAAAAAAAACCTGGAGAAACTTTAAAGATGGCAGTTAAAAGAATGTTGCCAGGTGGTGTTTTAGGTAGAAAACAATTAACAAAACTAAAAATTTACTCTGGAAGTGAGCATCCTCATGCTGCACAAAATCCAAAAGTTATAGATTTAGATAAATTAAATAATAAAAACATTGCAAGAAATTAATATGGAAAATTTACAATCAAATACAAAAACTCCTAAACTAAAGTTAGATTTTAAAGACAGCAAGTACGCTACTGGTAGAAGAAAAACTTCTATAGCTAAAGTTTGGTTAAAAAAAGGTTCAGGAAAAATTTATGTAAACGGCAAATTATATAATGAATATTTTGCTGATGAAATTCATAAAATGCAAATTACAAGACCTTTTGAAATTATAAACCAAGCTACTGATTATGATGTAAGATGTAGCGTAAAAGGCGGTGGACCAACAGGTCAAGCCGGAGCAATGGTTCATGGTATATCCAAAGCCTTAGTTCTTTTTGACGAAAATTTAAAAACAACATTGAAAACTGAGAAACTTACAACCAGAGACTCAAGAGCTGTAGAGAGAAAAAAACCTGGTAGAAGAAAAGCTAGAAGAAGCTTTCAGTTTTCTAAAAGATAATTTTTTTTTCAATTTAAACTGTTATAATAAAAAATGCCTAAGCTTAATGCATTAGTTGCTGGATCTACTGGATATATTGGTGTTCAATTAATCAAATTATTAATTAAACATAAATATATTAATATTAAATATTTATGTGGAAATTCATCTGTTGGAAAAAATATTTCTTATTATGATAAATCTTTATCAAAAAAAAAATTACCAAAAATTGTTAAATTTAATCAAAAATTGTTAAATGGTGTTGATGTTGTTTTTACAGCCTTACCGAATGGTGAAGCTCAAGATATAGCAAAAAAACTTAATCATAATATTACTCTAATTGATTTAGCAGCAGATTTTAGATTAGAAAAAATTAATGATTATTTAAAATGGTATAAACAAAAACATCGAGCTCCAGAATTACAGAAGAAAAGCATTTATAGTTTACCCGAAATAAATCGTGATGAATTAAAAAATTACAATATAATTTCATGTCCAGGATGTTATCCAACATCAATATTATTACCTCTGGTTCCTTTGTTTAAAAAAAAATTAGTTAAATTAGATAATATAATTATTGATTCAAAATCTGGTTATTCTGGTGCCGGTAGAGGAGTTCATAAAAAATATAAAGATAAGAATTTATACGAGTCTTTAAGTGCTTATGGTGTCGGTTTTCATAGACATAATTCTGAAATACAACAATTTTTAAGAAAATTTACTAATAAAAATTTTCAATTTAGTTTTACCCCACATTTATCTCCAATGTTTAGAGGTATATTGAGTACTATTTATCTAGATTTAGAGAAAAATGTTAATCAATCAAAAATTATCAAAACGCTTAAGAAATCTTATAAGAGTGAAAATTTTGTTAAAATATTAGACTCTGATAAACTTTTAAGCACAAATGATGTTATTAATACAAACAATTGCTTTATTACAGTGTGTAAAACAAAATATAAAAACAAAATAATCATCATTTCAGCAATTGATAATTTAATCAAAGGTGGAGCAGGTCAGGCTGTTCAAAATTTAAATAATAAATTTAATTTTCCCGAAAAAACTGCTTTATAATGAAATATCTGTTAATTATTTTTCTACTTTTTTTAAGTAATTGCTCTTTAAATAAAGATTCTCAATATTGGACTGAACATCCTACTAAAAATAAAAAAAATCAAAAAAAAATAAATGAAATACTTAAAAAGTCTGACGATATAACAAAAATGACATTGAAAGAATATGAGATTTATATAGATGACTATACTAAAAAAAGTAAATATCCAGATATAAGTAAATGAATAAAATAGTAAATGTTGCAGTTGTTGGACTTGGTCAAGTTGGTAATTATTTAAATAATGAGCTGATTATTAAAAAAAAGGATATTGAACTTAAAACAGGTAAAAGAGTAAACGTAGTAGCTATTTCTGCAAAAAATATAAATAAAAAAAGAAAATATAAAATTAATAGAAAAATTTTTTACAAAAACCCCTTCGAAATTTTTAAGAAAGAAAAAGTTGATATATTATTTGAAGTTATTGGACAATCTGATGGGGTTTCAAAAAAATTAGTTGAAACTGCTTTAAAAAATAAAATTCATGTAATTACTCCAAACAAAGCTTTAATTTCAAAACATGGAAACAATTTAGCTAAACTAGCTGAAAAAAATAATGTTAATTTAGAATTCGAAGCATCAGTTGCTGGTGGTATACCGATATTGAGATCTATTAAAGAGGGATTAGCTACTAATAAATTATCTAAAGTTTATGGAATTTTAAATGGTACTTCAAATTATATTTTATCAGAGATGGAAAATTCTGAGCAAAATTTTGCCGATGTTTTGAAAAAAGCTCAAGCCCTTGGCTATGCTGAACCTGGAAATCCAAAATTAGATTTAAATGGTTTTGATGCATTTGCAAAAGTGAGAATTTTGTCTGCCTTGACTTTTAGCAGCAAAATATCAAATAAAAAATGTTTAATGGAAGGAATAGAAAATATTGATTTAAAAGATATTAAAATTGCAAATCAATTAGATTTAAGAATTAAATTATTGGGTATTTCTGAACTTAAAAATAATCAACTTTTTGAAACTGTTCATCCATGCCTTGTAAGTAAAAAATCATATATAGGTAATGTTAACGGAGTAATGAATGCTGTGATCCTTAATGGTAAACCTGTTGGAGAAAGTGTATTGCAAGGGGAGGGTGCTGGGCCAGGTCCTACTTCATCATCATTGTTATCTGACTTATTATCGATTTTGAGAGGAAATATCAAAAAACCATTTGGTGTAAGCGTAAATAAACTTAAAACTTTAAAAACTTATAATGTAAACAATTATATTAATTCCTTATATTTAAGATTTGAAGTTAAAGATAGACCAGGTGTTTTGTCTCAAATAACTAATCGTTTAGCCAAATATAAAATTTCTGTAAAAAGATTAATTCAAACTCCAGATAAAAAAAATAATAAAGCTACAATAGTAATAGTTACACATAAAACTACAGAATTAAATTGTAATAGCTGTTTATCTATATTTAAAAAAAATAAAAATATCTTAAAATCACCCACGATAATTAGATTGCTTGATTAATGGAAATTTATTTAAAACTTTTTGAAGTTTTATTTCCTGTTTTCCTAATAGTAGGCCTTGGATATCATTTAGGAAAAAAAAATCCAAATTTTGATACATCGTTTATAACTACATACGCTGGTAATTTTGGAACACCAGCATTAGTAATTTTTGCAATTACCGCAGGTGGAGTAACTTTTGAGTTATTTAGTGAATACTTTGGTTACGCAATTATCTTATTAACATTATTTGGTATTGTAGGTTTAATTTTTCTTATACTTATGAAGAAAGATTATATCCGTGAGTTACCAACTTTTATTTTACCAAATACTGGAAATATGGGTATCCCAATATGTTTATTTGCCTATGGAGAACTAGGAATGGGTATAGCAGCGGCAATATCATCCTTAATTGTTTTACTTCATTTTACTTTAAATATTTTTTTAGCAAAACGGGCTTTTGATTTTAAAACAATATTAAAAAGTCCATCATTTTATGCAATTTTAATAACTGTGTTCTTTTTGTATTTTGAAATTCCATTTCCTCAATTTGTATTAAACACAGTAATGCTTTTAGCTTATGGAATGATAGTAATGATCCTTATGTCATTAGGCGTGGCTCTTACACAAATGAAAGTATTTTCTTTTAAAGACGCATTAATAACCTCTTTTGGAAGAGTAATATTAGGCCCTATTATAGGATTTGCTGTTATTAAATTTTTTAATTTATCAGGTATTCCTGCTGGTGTTTTATTAATACAGTCTTGCATGCCTAGTGCAATCTTATGCTATCTGATTGCTCACATGTATTCTCCAAAAGAAATTGTCGATAATATATCTAGTACAATTGTAGTATCTACAATAATGTCTTTATTCACTATTCCAATTACTTTATTCTTTGCTTTAAAATACTTCTATTAAGATATATCTTTCCTTTGTGAAGGCTATAATTTTAAATGCATCTGCTTGGATGATTGTCCCTGTTATGGACGCGTTTGCTAAATATTTAAGCTCATCAATGGATGTTTTGCAAATAACATGGGCTAGATATTTTTTTACAGTTGTTTTTACTCTGTCTTTAATGCTTATATTTTATAGACAGTTATTAGTTTGGACTAAAAAACCGGCTCTTCAACTAATAAGAGGTTTGATATTTGTTTTTTCTACGTATTTATTCTTTTATGCAATTTCTGAAATTTCACTCCCTAAAGCTTTAACTTTAGCATTTGTAGCACCAATTTGTGTCACAGCTTTATCTCCATTTTTTTTAAATGAGAAAGTAGGGGTAAAAAGATGGACTGCTGTATCGTTAGGATTTGTTGGTACTTTGATTGTTATTAGACCTGGATTTATTGAACTTAATTTAGCTACTTTAGCTGCTTTAGGTAATGGAATTTGTTATGGATTTTACCTTATTATAACTAGAAAACTTAGCACTTCAGACAACCCTCTTTTAACGCTTTTGCTTTCAGGTTTAATAGGAACGGTGATTATTAGCTTATTTATGCCTTCTGTATGGGTAAATCCTACTACAAATCAATGGATTTTAATGGCTTTAATCGGCCTTATAGCCTCTGTAGCCCATCTTTTCTTAATTTTATCACTCAAATATGCTGATGCCTCAAAATTAGCTCCTTTGGGCTATACGGAAATCATAACAAACATATTAATTAGCTATTATTTCTTTCATGAGTTACCTGATAATTGGACTTACTTAGGTCTTTTTATAATTGTCTTAAGTGGTCTCTATATAACGAGAAGAGAATACATTTTAAAAAGAGGTAATTAATAGTAATTATTTTTATACTAATTATTAATGTTTTACATTAGTATATATAACTAACTTATTGTAATTATTGAATAAATTATTTATAAATAAATATAATAAAAATACATTAATACATGGTGAAGTAGAGTAATATTTGGGTTTTTTAATTATAATCTTTAATATTAACCCTTTTTTGGATCACATTGACATATAAAAA
The DNA here is from genome assembly GCA_902560805.1 of uncultured Pelagibacteraceae bacterium. Classification (GTDB taxonomy): domain Bacteria; phylum Pseudomonadota; class Alphaproteobacteria; order Pelagibacterales; family Pelagibacteraceae; genus Pelagibacter. The sequence continues at coordinate 38,931 of CACENW010000004.1, forward strand.
ACACTAAATTTAATTATAAGCGTTTAAAAATAATATAAATTGCTAGAAGTGTTTAATTTCAACAGTTTTTTTCTAATAAGATTCTAAAGTATATTTTTGATCAAAAATTTTAGGGCAGGTGGCTAAAAAAACCTGTAAAATAAAGCAAATTTAAGACATTAAAAAAGGGTTGATATCATTGAATAACAGAGCAATGCAGTAATAGAATATGCTCTTTAATCGCCCATAGAGGGTATTTATTTTAGAATATTTCGATATATAGTACAACTAAAGGGTGAATAGCACTATCTAAGTGATTATGTGTGAAAATTGCCTAAAAACCTTTATTTTCATCACTTTTTTAACCTTAAATGTCTACTTTTTCAGATCTAAGTAAACGCAGTTTAGTCTTAATTCCACCTTTTCCCGAGTATCCTCCGAGTGATCCATCAGTCCTAATTACCCTATGACAAGGTATTTTTGGAGGATATGGGTTTTTCCCAACTGCATTTGCTACTGCTCTATGAGCTTTTGGCTTTCCAACAGCTTTTGCCACCTGGAGGTAAGTTCTAACTTCTCCTTTAGGTATTTTTTTCAAATAATTCCAAACTTTTATCTGAAATTTAGTCCCTTTTAAGTTCATATAATTCAAATCCTGTATTTTTAGCAATCTTATCATATAATTTTTTTGCTGTCTTATTGGAAGAGTGGGTTATCCAACGAATTCCATCCCAATTATTTTCTTTAGATAAAGATTCTAGGTAATTTACAATTTTGTGAGCTATTTTCTGGCCTCTAAAGTGTTCATCTACAAATAAATCATCTAAAAATCCAATATATTGACCTTTTATTGGTCTTGGCATTGTTCTGTAGTGTGCAATTCCAACAATTTTATCTTCAATTTCGTAACAAATTCCATTAACAACATGATTTTCATCGTGTATCCAACTCCATAAAATATCTAAAATCTCTTGTTTCATAGGAACTTTATAAAATTTAGCATACCCACAATATAATTTTATCCAATTTTCTTTATCTTTTCTTTTAATTTTTCTAATCATTTACATTAATATTATTAGATAAAACATTGTAATTATTTATTTATTAAATTGTAAACCATCTAAAACCTTCATACATAGCTACCCCATATATCGAATGCCTAATAAGAAAAATAATAGAAGTTTCAATTGGTTTATCAGTATTTCTTGCAAAAATACCTTGACCTGTGAAAGGTAAAAATACTAAAAGTGGAGCTAAAGTTGTTATTGCTCCAAAAACAAGACCTGAAAAATAAGACATTTTAAATCCAACATAAATAAAGATAATATAGTAAATAACTGCCCAAGATATTGATATAAAGTAATGAAAAACCCATCCAAGTAATACTTCATATTTAAATTCAGGTTTTTCAATAACTGTTGGGTTAAAAAAAGTGGCATTTTTTATCATATAATAGGTCCATCTGCCTACAATGCCCCAAGATGGTTCTGGAATACCTATTTTTTTTAAAAAATAACCCAAAATATCTAAAATGATGCAAGAAAATATGCCTGCAACCAAAATGCTAAAAATATTAATCAATATTAACTCAATAAAAATTCAAAATAATATAGCAAACTATAAAGAAAACAGCTAAAATAGACAAATAAATCGTTTCTAGAGTTTTTCCAGTTTTTTTATACTGAATAAAGCTTAATATTACGAAACCAATTGAAGTTATTAAAAAATATATTGGTTCAATTACTCCATCTATACCCATTTTTAATTTTTATTGCATGCTCATAGAGATCTCAATGTCGTTAATTGTCCTTTATGATAAATAATTATTTCATTTGACATATTAAAACTCTTGATATATTACTAATGATAATTAATTGTTATCAATAGTAATAATATGAGTGAATTAACTACAGATTTAAAATCTCTACATGAGGAAACTTTAAATAATCTAAAAAGTTCTAAAGCAAATAATACTTTAAGAGCTTATAAATCTGATTTTAAAGATTTTGGAGCATTTTGTGCAAAACATGGCTTAAATTCTTTACCTTCAGAGCCTAAAATAGTTTCTTTATACCTTACGCACCTTTCTAAAAATTCAAAAATAAGCACTATAAGAAGGCGTTTAGTGTCAATAAGCATGGCTCATAAATTGAAAGGCCATTATTTAGATACGAAGCATCCGATCATTGTTGAAAACTTAATGGGAATAAGAAGAGTGAAAGGAAGCATTCAAAAAGGTAAAAAACCTATATTAATCAATCATTTAAAATCTATAATTAATGTAATTGATGATCAAAAAATTGAAGATATTAAAAAATTTAGAGATAAGTCAATAATCCTAATCGGGTTTGGAGGTGGATTCCGAAGAACTGAGCTTATTTCAATTAATTATGAAGATTTAGAATTTGTACCCGAGGGACTCAAAATAACTATTAGAAAGTCAAAAACTGACCAATATGGTGAAGGGATGATAAAAGGATTGCCCTACTTCACTAATAAAAAATATTGTCCAGTAATTAATCTTAAAAGATGGTTAGAAATTTCTGAAATTAAATCAGGGTCTATTTTTAGAAGATTTTCAAAAGGGTCTTCATTAACTGATAACAGATTAACTGACCAATCTGTAGTTCTATTAATAAAAGAATATTTAAATTTAGCAGGTATTGAAAATAAAAATTTTGCTGGTCATAGTTTGAGATCAGGTTTTGCAACTGTTGCAGCTGATGCAGGTGCTGATGAGAGAAGTATTATGTCGATGACTGGTCACAAAACAACACAAATGGTAAGAAGATACATTAAAGAAGCAAATTTATTTAAAAATAATGCTTTAAATAATATTAAATTATAAATTAAAAAATGATTTATAAAGATTTTATCTTCATTCACATACCTAAAACAGGAGGATCTTCAATAAGAAGTTCATTAAATAAAAATTATGATATATTGTATAATGCCTCTAAAGAAAATTTTAAAAAAATAGGATATTTAAATCCAAATGAAAATTTTGAAGATTATGATTTGAAAATATACGATTTCATAGATCATCTTCCATATCAATTAATTAAAAATAAAGAATTAGATAAAGATAAGTATAAATTCACATTTATAAGAAATCCTTTTAGTAGAGCAGTATCATTATACTTTGAAATGAGAAATAATAACTTAATAAGATTAAACAAAAATATTTCATTTGATGAATTTGTTGATGATTTAGATAAAAAACAAAATTGGTTTGCTTTACCAATGATAGATTATATTGGCATTAAAAATATTTCAGATATGAATTTTATTGGAAAATTTGAAAATTTTGAAAATGATATATTGAAACTCAAAAAAAAAATAAAAATTTCTATAAAACATCACAATTTTAATAATCATATAAAATCTAAATTAAAATTTGTTGATTATAGAACTTTTTATTCAAATAATAAATTAATTGATAAAATATACTCATATTATGAAAAAGATTTTGCTCAATTTGACTATAGTTATGAAGGTTTTTTAAAATTTGAAAAACATAAGGTAAAACTATCAACGATTTTAATACGAATGATTAAAAGAAAATTGATAAATCTTACATTTTAATAATTACTGAATATGAATAAAGATGTTACATTAATACTTTTAACACATAAAAGTAAAAAGTTAGTAATTAATTACTTAAAGAATGTTTATTCTAAATTAAAAATTTTAATTATAGATAATTCAAATGATGCAGATCTGGAAAATTTAATTAAAAAAAATTATCCTTTAGTAAAAATTTATTTAATTGAAAATAATGGATATGGAAATGCCATAAATTACGCTAGTAAATTAGTTGATACAGAGTATTTTTTAATAAGCAACCCTGATGTTGAGGGTATCAATCTAGACAGTGTTATTAAATTTGTAGATGCTGCAAAAAAATTAGAAAATAGATTCTCAGTTATGGGCCCAAGGTATTTAAATGCCAACAGTAAATCTTTAAAACAAAGTTTGGATAATAATTCAATTGCAGAAATGAAATTTCTTAGTGGAGCATGTATGTTTTTTTCAAAAAAAAACTTTGATAAATTAAATGGTTTTGATGAAAACATATTTTTATACTTTGAAGAAAATGATTTTTGTATGAGATCACATAAAGTTAACAAAAACTACCAAATAAATGATATTAAAGTAAAACATGACGTAGGTAATTCAGTTGAAAACAAAAGTGAGGAAGAAAAGTTAAAACAAAATAATTTAAGAACATGGCATTTTATATGGTCAAAATTTTATTATTTTAAAAAACATTACGGTTTTTCTTTAGCTTTAATTTATTTTATACCTATTATTATAAGAATAAATTTTCGAGTATTTCTTTACACAATAAAACGAGATAAAATCAAAATTGAAAAATATAAAGTTAGAAGATCTGGTTTATTTTCATCTATATTAAACAAAAAGTCTTATAAGCGTATTTAAATTTGTATTTAATTTTTCCAGTATTCATAAATACCTTTATTTAATTCATATTTAGGCCAAGTAAATCTTTCTCTATTTGGTTGATTGTTTGCCCATAGCCACATTTTTTTAATACCCTCTTCCAGGTCGACTTCATGTTTAAAATTTAGTAATTTTACGGATTTATCCCATGTGGACCAAGCATATTTAGTTTCATGCCTAGGTTCTAAATAAACAGGTTTTACATTCAATCCTGTTACATTTATCAAAATATTACAGGCATCTTTTATTGAATATTCTTTAATGCCTCCTAAATTAATTATTTCTCCAATGCATTTATCATTTTGTGATGCGTTCCAAAAAGGTATTACCGAGTCATCAACATAACTAAATGCTCTTACTTGCGAACCATCACCAAAAATTGTTGGATTTTTTTTGTTTAAAATTTGATACATCCAAATACCTAAAACATTCCTGTATTTATCCCAAATATTTTGGTTAATGCCATAAAAATTATGTGGTCTAACTATTGTATAATTAAGACCGTGTTGCTGTTTTGCGATTTCAAGATCCATTTCTACCGCATATTTTGCAACTGCATAAGGATCAATTGGCGCCTGAGCTAAATCCTCCTTAAAAGGTGGATCATATTTATTTCCATATACTGACATTGAGCTAGCAAAAACAAAGCGAGAAACATCATATTGTATACTACACGTTATTAGATTTGTAGAGGCAATCAAATTATTTTCATAATTGTATTTTCTAATAAATGGACTCAATCCCTCAGCAGCATAAGCAGCAAAATGATAAACAATATCAATTTTTTCTTTTTCAAATACACCTTTTAAAGCTTCAAGGTCAATCAGATTAAATTTATAGAACTGAACTTCTCTATTTATATTTTCTAAAAAACCACCACTCAAATCATCAATACCTATAACTTTATGTTTAGTATTTTTGATGATCCAATCAGCCAATCTAGAACCAAGTAGTCCTGCTATTCCAGTTATTAATATTCTTTTCATCTATACTTAAAATTGATTAAAATTAAATATACAAACATTATTTTAACTTTAATTAATTCTTTATAAAATTTAAAATTTTTAAATGGTTTTTTTAACGGGCCATCATATTTATTAAATATAAGTTTCTTTTCATTATCAAGTCCTGATCTTAAATAATATTTTTCAAAAAAATTGATTGTAATTCCCCATTTTTTTAGAAAAATTTTATTACCCTTGCTACCTAAATATGTAAATAGTGATTTATCTTTTTTTCTAGTCGTTATAGATCCAAAATGATAAGCAAGACTTTTACCCAAACCTTTAAATATTCTAACATCGTATTTCCACAATTTCATTGCAAAATCAGTATCATCTCCGCCTGTTGGAGAAAATTCTTCACTCCACCCACCTAAATTTTTCCAAACATCTAAGTGAACTAATCCAGGACATTTAGTCGTACCCTGAAAATCGAATGTTTTTATAGTTTCTAAATTATTTATTAATTTTGTTTCATTAAAGGATTGAGCAGTTTGACCTGCATTAAATTGGACTTGTCCAGCTCCAACCATTGTAGCAGAAAAATAAAATTTATTATGATTAATTAAGTTTAATTCCTTTTCAAATTCAACATCCCACCCCGGACAATAATAAAAATCATCGTGTGAAATTAAAATATAGTTAAACTTAGCTTTTTTTGATGTTAAATTTAAAGCTTTAGGCATTCCAATATTTTCTTTTGTATAAGTAAACTCAATATTTTTATTTTTAAGATATTCGATAGTTCCATCAATACCTTGATTTACATGGACTATAATTTGATGATCGAACTTGGAATTTTTTTTTAAACTTTCTATACAAATTTTTAGATAATCTAAATTATTAAAAGTTGGAATTAAAATTGAAAACATTAATTTACTGAAATAAATTCTTTTATATAATCTTTAATATCTTTTTTGGGGGTATATCCAAGAATTTTTTTAGCATTATTATTAGTTATAGTGGATCCAAATCTTTCACCTGGTCTTCTTGGAAGATATTTTATTTTTGAACTAAACATTTTGGCTATTTCAATTATTGAGTATGTTTTTTTTGTTCCAAGCATATAATGATTTTGGTTACCTTTTTTCCAAGCTAGATAACAACCCTCAACTATATCATCTATATGAGTAAAATCTCTTCTTTGTGTACCAGGTTTAACAACTGTTAAGGGTTTGTCTTTTTTAAATAACTCTTCAAATATTCCTATAACAGCTGCCATTGGAGAATTTAAAATTTGTCCTGGACCATAAACATTATAGAAGTAAACAAATTCATATTTCAATCCAAACCACTTGTTATAATTTTTAATTAATTCTATATTTTTTGATTTAGACCAAGCATATGGAGATAGATTTTCATCCTTACCACTATTTCCGAGGTTACTTGAGGTTGCTGAATAAATAATTTTTATTTTATTATCTTTAGCAAACTCTATCACTTTTGAAGAATGATGAATGTTATATTCAAAGCATTTTTTATAATTTTTAAAACTCTGAAAAATCCGTGAATATTCACCAAAGTGAAATATTATTTTTATTTTCTTTTTATATTTTCTTAAAAGTATATTTATATTTTTATTATCACCTTTGATATATTTTACTTTACTATTTTTAATGTGATTCCCTTTATAACCAGAGGAATAGTTATCTAAACTTATTATTTTTTCTTTTATTTTAATTTTAATTAAATATTCTATTAACTTTGACCCAATAAAACCAGCGCCACCAGTAACAAGAATTATATTTTTATTCATATTTTAAGTTTATTTTTTACCAGCTAAATTTTTTGTTTATATTAAAAGTTTTGCAAACAATAAAGTCAGCAACTTGAGTAGAGTTAAAGTTTTTATGATAATTTAATTTACCTTTTTTTGCAATTTTGTTTCTAAGTTTATCGTTTTTTACAAGTTTATTTAATTTTATATTTAAGTCATTAAGAGAATTGTAAAAAATTGCTCCATCTGCTGAAAATAGGTCATCTAGTTTCGTTTTTTTATCTATTAAAGTTGCAATACCATTACCCATAAGTTGAGCAATTCTATCACTGCTATAATATTTTAATGGTTTACCTTGGCTTAAATTTAATGCAATTTTAGAATTATATAAATTGTTTTTAAATTCATCTCCCCATATAGGCTGTATATTGTTCATACCAAATATATTAAATTTCAATTTAGGATTTTTTTTAATTAAGTTATTAATAAAATTTTCACGTTGATCAAATTTACCTTTTTTCAATACACCTCTATGTACACCATGTGACATTGCAAAAAATAAATCATATTCTGGTATTTTGTTTTGATATACATTCATATCGTCTAAAGACTCGTCAACTGGGTTTGGAATAAATGATATTTTATATTTTTTGTTAAATTTTAAAGAATTTGGGTCTGTTGTACAAAAACTATAATCCATATAATCTATTTTATCTAAAAAACGTTTTTTGTTATTTTTCCACTTATCATCCATACGGTCTAAAAACCATTGAGAGATTTTAATTTGAGGAAATTCATTTTTAATTATTTCTAAACTTTCTTTTTTTATTGAGTCTGCGTGACCTAAAATAATTAAATTAGGTTTAAAATTTCTAACAGTTTCAAGAAAAGTTTTATTTAATTTTTTTGAACCAGAAATGTCCCTTAACGATCTGTAATTTCTCAATAAATCCCTATCACTTAGTGTTAAAACTTTATGATTAAGTTTAATAAAACCATTATTTAGTCTTCTACCAGTGTTATAGAATAATCTACCATTATATCTTTCGTTTAAATTCGTGATATGTAATATTTTTTTTTTGGTGTTATTAAAAAAATTATTATCAATTAAAACTTTGTCTCTAATATCATCGATTAATTTAGATATTTTTTTTATGTTAAAATTATTTTTTTCATAAAAACTGTTTTGGAGATTTCTTAAATATTTATAATTATTTGTTAATTTATTTAAAACTTTTATAATATTTTTAGAATTATTTTCTTTTAATACTATAGCAATATTTCTTGATTCAATTAAACCTCCAACATTAGTAATAATAGGACAACACTTTCTGCTAGAAGCTTCAATAGCAATTCTCCCAAGTGGTTCATTCCATCGTGAATTACCAATAGCTATTTCAGAATTTTCATAGTATTTAAGCACCTCCGTATTACTTTTATATCCTATTTCTGTTACAATATTTTTATCAGGAAATATTTTTTTTCTAGATTCGTTACCTATAGCTACAAAAGACCATTCAGGATCAATTTTTTTAAATTTTTCTGCAGTTTCTACAAAAATATCATAGCCTTTATTTTCATTTAATTTACCAACAAATAATATTTGCTTCTTTTTTTTGTTTTGATTTATTTTTAATTTCTTTTTGACACCATGATATATAATTTTACTATCATTTTTAACTGACTTAACACCTGTAAAAAATCTATTTTTAATCCAGTTACTAATAAATACAATCTCTGTACATATTTCTAAAAGTTTCTGTCTTTCCTCAATATTAATTGAACCCCTTAAATTCTGAGGATCATTATGATAAGTCAAAATAATTTTCGTGTTGGGGAAATTTTTTTTTAATATTTTTGCATATTCTGGTCTGTTGTGAATTTCTATTATTGAGATGTTATTATTTTTATATTTTTTGCAAAAGTTATTAATATAAGTTTTGTTTCTAAATAATTTTGAATTAGAAAAATCATCTGATGATATTATTTGTATTCTTTTTTTATGGATAGAATATTTAAGTGAGTCCTGAACATATATTGAAACGGCTCCTGCTTTTGTTGAATTTAAGCTTTCTTTGTATGGAAGAATTATGAATATATCTTTATTCATCTATATACTTTTCTTTAATTAATTTTCTTAGTTTATAATTTTTTTTCAAAATATATTCTTCTTTCATTGCAATTGATTTATTTTTATATCTTTTTTTATAAATTAATTTCCAATAATTGCCTTTAGTAAATTTAGCTCCTTTACCAAAATTGTGTAATTTTATTCGTTTGCTAACATTATTTGAATAACCAACATATGAAAATAATTTATTATTTCTTTTTGTAACAATTAAATAAACGTAATAGTATTTTGACATAATGGCGGTCCCTAGGGGAATCGAACCCCTCTTTCGAGGATGAAAACCACGTGTCCTAACCGATAGACGAAGGGACCAAAAGCAGCTTTTTATTGTAAATTAAGTAATTAATCAAGCTTATCATTAAATATTTTGTTTTAATTTTATTACTTTTTTTAAACCAGATGACTTATGTGTTACAAAAGTTTCTGAAGTGAATTTATTGTCTTCAATTTTAATACCTGGAACCAAATCACCAGATGTTATACCCGTAGCACAAAAAATAGAATCGCCACTCACGATTTCATTTAAATCATATTTTCTTTTCAAATCAGTTATCCCCATATCGCTTGCTCTTGATTTATCTTCGTCGGTTTCAAACAAAAATCTTCCTTGAAAATTACAATTATAAGCATCCAACGCAGCTGCAGCTAAAACTCCCTCTGGACCACCTCCAATACCTAAAAAAATATCAACATTATATTTATCTTCTGTAACTAGCAAAGCTCCAGATACATCACCATCTGTTATTAATTTTAGATTAACTTTTAATTTTATTAATTCTTCTATAATTTCTTTGTGTCTTGGCCTATCCAAAATACATGCGGTTAAATTTTCTGGATTTTTGTTTAAATAATCACTCAAATTATTGATATTTTTTTTAATTGTAAAATCTAAATCGATAACTCCACTTTCATTTACTCTAGCAGATATTTTTTCCATATAGGTTTCTGGTGCTTTAAATAAATTATTTTTTTCAGCTATAGTTATTACAGATAATGCACCAGGTAAGTTGTTAGCAACAAAATTTGTACCTTCTAAGGGATCTACAGCTATATCAAATTCTGGACCTTTATTTGACCCTAGCTTTTCTCCAATATATAACATTGGCGCTTTATCTAGTTCTCCCTCACCTATTACTATCTGACCCTGAATATCAAGATTATTTAGATCAGATCTCATTGAATCCACAGCTGCTTTATCTGCTGCAATTTTATCTTTTTTACCAACAAGGTATGATGATGCTAGTGCTGCTTTTGATGTTACAATAGCTAATTGATCTACAAATTTTTTATCTATTGCCATTAAACTTTTTCATCTACAAAATCTGCTTGTTTGATTTTAGACTCAAATTCTCTTAAACGCTTATAAACACTAGCAAGTTCTATAATCGTTGGCCAAGCTTTTAATAAATATTGCATGGATCCTTCAACTCTTCCAAAAGCTCTAATGATTTGCTGCATAACTCCTAATGTAACTACACCTGCTACAATTGCTGGAGCTAAAAAAACGTAAGCCGATAATACATTTGCTTGTAAATACGCTATTCGACCAATATTAAAATATAAATATCTTAAATAGCTTATAAAATGAATTTTACGAACATCATCAAACAACTCATCTATTTTTTTTGGTCTTACGCTGCCATCATCTTCTGCAATAACTAAAATTTTCCTATATGCTGCTTCTTGCTTTTGTAAATCGTATTCAACACCAACCAATCTTAATATTAAACCAAGCACTATTAAAAAAATAGTTCCTCCTATAGTCCAAATCAATGCACCTACTATCAATCCGTATTCCCATTCACCAAAAAAGAAAATGGGTATACCCACACTTAAACCAAATAATATGGGTATAAATTGTATTAAAATCATAATTGACTCTATTAAACTTGTGCCTAATCCTTCCATAATTCTTGTAAATTTAATTGTATCTTCTTGAACCCTTTGTGATGCACCTTCAATTTTACGTGCTCTATCATAGACAGAGTGATACCATTCAACCATCGACGTTCTCCATCTAAATAAAAAATGTGCTGTAAAGAAACTAATAGCAACATAGACAGCAATATACATTGCTGCCAATGTAATAAATGAAAAAAGGCTTGCAAAATATTCCTCAATTGAAACTGCATTTGGCTCTGCAAGTGCTTTTTGAATCATGTCGTAAAAAACACCAAACCATTCATTTATTTTTACATCTATTTCAACTTGAACCCAAAGTGATGAAAGGATTATAAAAGAACCAATCCAAGACCAAATAAACCAATGCTTTTCAGTGAAAAATCTAAACATTTTTTATTTAAGAAAATTATCTGCGTAAGACTTTTTTACAGTTTTTCTTTTTCTTGATTCAATTAATTCAAAATCAATTTTTTTCTTTTTCGCATAATTTATCGCCAAATCCTTTGAAGAAAATTCTAACTTGATTTCAGAAAAAGTATCCGATGAGCTTTCCCATCCCATTAAAGGATTTTTAGACGGATCATCAGTTTTGTATTCCAGTATCCATTTATTTTTTGATAAACCTGATTGCATCGGATTTTTATTTGGTAAATATATTATTGCTTTTTTCATAATAACATAAACTATATAAATAAATGCTTATAATCTCTAATAAATTTTAGACGATCTCTTTTTCTAATACCCGCTAAATGTATAATTATGGGGTCAAAATAAAAATTTGAAACTTCATCTTTTTCAGGATTTTTATAATTTTTTTTTGGCATACTGTTCCATATACCAGGTAGAAAAAAAATTTTTTTAAGAGTGTCTTTGTTAACACTGTTGCTAGAAATCTTAGAAATCTCAGCTTTAAAACCTAATTCATCCATAAATGCAGCATTATCTGGCCAAAAATGGTCTAAATATTTTTTTTTACTCCAGACATTTTTGAAAAAATTTAATGACCAATTAGTGTTACGAACTAACAAAACTCCAACATTGGGTGCCCAGGTTAGATAATTCACAAATTTATATTTAGTTTTGTGTGATGATTTAAAAAAATTATTATGCACAAATAAATGTTTAGATTTATCTACATGATCTAAAATATTTTCAAATCTACAAAAAAATGTATCAGCATCTAGCCATAAAAAGAAATCATGAGTTCCTTTTTCAAGATTTTCTATTATCATTTTAATTTTTAACCAATAAAAATGTCTTTCAAATTTATTTGTTTTATCGATTTCATAATCAAAATTAAAATAATTAGCATATTTAATGATACTTTCCTCAGATTTTTTACCAATACTTCTATACCTAAAATTATAACCTGAGAGTATTTTAAGTTTTTTATTTTTTTGTTTAGAAGTATTTTTTTTAAAATAAAAAAACATAAGATTATGGTCGGAGTGGCAGGATTCGAACCTGCGACCCTCTGGTCCCAAACCAGATGCGCTACCAGGCTGCGCTACACTCCGATCGAAGTACTAATACAGTAGTTATTGATAATTTCAATGTATAAAGAAGCCTAAAATAAAAGAAATTTGAATAAAATCTGGTATATAACATAGCATGATAATTACTTGCCCAAATTGTAACAAGCAATTCAAAATTGATAATTCTTTAATACCAGATGAAGGTAGAGATTTACAATGTGGATCATGTAATCATATTTGGTTTTATAATATCCTGGAAAAAAATAATGAAGTACTAGAGCTGAAACAGGAAATTATCAGTGAAGACATTGAAGCAAAAGCTGAAAATAAAGAGGATAAAATAGAAGAGAAACATCAATCAGAAGAAATAATTAAAACTGAAATAAATAACAAAAAAAAAGAAAAAAATTCAGAAAAACAAAAAAACACAACTATAATTAAAAAAAAGGAAAATAAAGGAAGTAAGTTTTTTTCTTATTTAATAGTATTTATTATATCTTTTGTAGCATTTATTATCTTGCTAGATACTCTAAAAACTCCACTAATTAATGTGTTTCCAGAATTAGAAATTATACTATTTAACCTATTTGAAACATTGCAAGATATAAAACTATTTATTATAGACCTAATTTAATTTTTTATGATTAATTATATATCTAAGCCTTTTAGATGGTTTTTTAAATTAGAAGCTGCAAGTGGGTTGGTATTATTGTTTGCTGCAATAATTGCATTATTTATAAGTAATTCTGGACTAGCAAATTTATATTTTTCAACCCTAAACAAATATTTATTTATAGGTATTAACAATTTTGGATTAAAATTATCAGTATTACATTGGATCAATGATGCCTTAATGGCAATATTCTTCTTTTTTGTTACCCTAGAAATCAAAAGGGAATTTTTACAGGGTGAGCTATCAAATATTAAACAAGCTTTATTACCTATAATAGCTGCAGTAGGAGGAATGTTGGTCCCTGCTTTATTTTATGTTTTTGTAAATTTGGGTGACAGTGAAACTTTAAATGGATGGGCAATTCCTTCAGCTACAGATATAGCTTTTTCTTTAGGAGTTTTATCCTTGTTGGGTAAAAGAGTTCCTTTATCGTTAAAAGTATTTTTAACAGCTTTAGCAATTATTGATGATTTGGGAGCAATAGTAATTATTGCCCTATTCTACTCAGGAGATTTAAGTATTAAATATTTAACCTTAATGTTACTAGCTTTTATTGTTTTGTTGTTAATTAATAAATTTAATATAAAAAAATTCTTGCCCTATTTAGTCGTCGGTCTTTTCCTTTGGGATTTTACACATAACTCAGGTATACATGCTACAATTGCTGGTGTTTTATTGGCAATGACTATCCCTCATAGAAAAAAAGAAAAAGATTTTTCATTATTAATAAAAATAGAACATGCAATTAGCCCATACGTTGCTTTTGCAATAATGCCTCTGTTTGCATTTGCAAATGCAGGAGTATCTCTTGAAGGCTTATCTTTTGCTTCGTTGTTGGATAAAGTTCCACTAGGTATTGTATTAGGACTATTCTTGGGTAAACAGCTAGGAGTATTTATATTCTCTTATATATCTATAAAGTTGAAAGTAGCTCAAATGCCAAATGATACAAGTTGGTATAATTTTTATGGCGTTGGTGTTCTCACTGGAATTGGTTTTACAATGAGTTTGTTTGTAGGGAATTTAGCTTTCGTTGAAAATATGCAATATATGGATGGTGTAAAAATAGGTGTATTGACTGGTTCATTGCTATCCACTTTATTTGGATATTTTTTAATATTACTTACTCCAAATAAACCTAAGAAATGAGAAAATTAATATTTCTATTTTCTATATTTATGTTTTTTTTTAAAACCTCAGCAATAGCAAACTATGAAAAGAAATTTTATGATTTCAGTATAGAGAATATAACTGGTGAGACTATTAATTTTATAGATTACAAAAAAAAAGTTGTTTTAGTTGTAAATACTGCAAGTTATTGTGGTTTCACAAAACAATATGATGAATTACAAGAATTGTGGGATTTATATAAAGAAAAAGGTTTGATTGTCCTTGGTGTTCCTTCTAATTCATTTAATCAAGAAAAAAATAACAATACAGATATCAAAGAATTTTGTGAGGTAAATTTTAATATTAACTTTCCTATGACAACATTAACTGAAGTTAAAGGTAAAAATGCTCATGAACTTTTCAAATGGGCAAAAGAAAATCACGGTAAATCGGCAGAACCAAAATGGAATTTTCATAAAATCTTAATTAATAAAGAAGGTGAAGTACAAGACACTTTTGCATCATTTATAAAACCAATGTCAAAAAAAATAATTAAAGCTATAGAAAATATCTTATAAGTTTATTGTTAGTCCATCATGTGCTGGAATAATATTTTTAGGTAACATTTTTTTGAGAATTTTATAATCTAATACTGGTGATAAATTTGTTAAAATAGCTTTCTTTGGATTGAATTGCTTTATTACAGCAAGTGAAGTTTCTAAATTAAAATGTGATGGATGAAAATTGTACCACAAGCAATCAATAATTAAGTATTGAATATTATTAAAATATTTATGATCTTTGTTATAAATTTTACTTACATCACTTATATAAGCTAATTTTTTATTAATAATAAAACAATTTGATTTTACTTTACCATGTTCAACCATAATTGATTGAATACCAATTTTTTTATTATTATTTTTTGTAAATATTTTTTTTGGCAATTTATTAAGTTTTAGTGTTGCAGGATACTCTTTAGAATAGCTTTTAAATATATAGGAAAATGTAGAATTAAGATATTTAGAAGTATGTTTGTCAGCATAAACATCAAGTTGTTTTCTACTGTTTATATAAAAAGATCTTAAATCATTTATTCCATGGGTTTGATCGCCATGCATATGAGAATATAATACTTTATGTATCTTTTTTATTTTATGTCTTAAAAGTTGTTGTCGTAGATCAGGAGATGTATCTATAAGAATATTTTCATCTGTGGTTTTTATTAAAGCAGAACATCTTGTCCTATAATTTTTTTTGTTATTAGGATCACAATTTCCAAAAAAACCATCTGGTCTTGGCACACCCATTGAACTACCACATCCTAAAATAATAAATTTCATTAATTTTAATTAAAAAAAAGTTTATTAAAGTTATCTGTAGTTTTTTTAACAAGATCTTCTTTGGATAGATTTTTAATTTCAGCTAATTTTGCAGCAGTAAAATCAATAAATGATGGTTCATTTTTTTTACCTCTTTTTGGAACTGGCGCCAAAAAAGGACTGTCAGTTTCAATTAAGATATTATCCATCGGAATAGATTTGAACGTATCTTGTAAATCTAATGAGTTTTTAAAAGTGATGATGCCACTAGCTGAAAAAAATGAATTTAAAGACAGTAGTTTTTCTGAAAATTCTTTAGACCCAGTAAAACAATGCATCAAAATTTTAAGATTTTCATTTTTATATTCATTTAAAATCTCAAAAGTCTCTTTTTCAGCCTCTCTTGAATGAACAATTAATGGAATATTGGTTTTTATAGATGCGTCTATATGTTCTCTAAAACTTGCTATCTGTTTATCTTTTTCGCTATTATTGTAATAAAAATCTAAACCAGTTTCCCCAATACCAATAATTTTTGAATTTAAATTAAGATTTTCAATGATCTGTTTTGAAGTGATAATATCTCTAGAGCTTTCATGAGGATGAATACCAATAGTACCATAGATAATCTCATCTTTATCAATTAAATCTTTTACTCTAGAAAAACTTTCAAACGAAGTTGAGATAGTTAGTAATTTTTCTATACCTACATCTTTTGATCTTTGTATTACGTTAGATAAGTCACTTAATAATGGTTCATGATCTAGATGACAGTGTGAATCAATCATTGTTTTTCTCTATTTTTTTAAAAAGTATATCTATTTTATTAATATTATTACCTTTTGTTAAATAATCATTATTAGATACTGTATCTAATTTTATATCTTTTTCTTTAATATTAAAAATCTTTAATGCCTTCAGAGAAGATTCGGGAATAATTGGATATAATAAAAAACTTATTTTTCTAACAATTTCTAATGTAGTATAAACAATAGTATTTAATCTAATTATATCGTCTTTCTTTTTCCATGGTTCTTGGTCATTAAAATATTTATTAGCTTCAAAAAGTGAATTAACAATATAATCGATATAAAAATTAATATTTTGATTGTCAATTTGAGACCTAATATTATCTAGTTTATCTTTATACTTATTTAGTATTAATAGATCCTCATCATTAAATTTAACTTCTAATGGAATTTTTCCATCACAGTTTTTTATTGTAAAAGCAGTTACACGCTGACATAAATTTCCATAATTGTTGGCTAAATCACTATTAATACAATCTTCTAGTCTTTCTTGAGATATATTTCCATCGTTACCAAAAGAAACTTCTTTAATTAAATAGTATCTTAAAGGATCTAGACCATACTCTTTAATTATCTCAATTGGATCAAGGATATTTCCTTTAGATTTAGACATTTTTTCTTCACCTGATAATATCCATCCATGCCCATAAACTCTATTTGGTAAATCAATTTTTGCTGCTAATAAAAAAGCAGGCCAATAAACAGCATGGAATCTAAGTATATCTTTTCCAATTAAATGTATTGAGGCTGGCCAAAATTTTTTAAACAAATCATCATCTTTATTTGGATAATTTAATGCACTTAAATAATTTGTTAAAGCATCGAGCCAAACATATATCACATGGTTTTTATTATTTGGAACTGGTATACCCCATGAAAAACTTTTTCTACTTACAGAAAGGTCTTTAAGACCACTCTTTACAAAGCTAATAACTTCATTTTTTCTAGATTGTGGATAAATGAAATCTGGATTATTTTCATAATAATCTAATAAAGGTTTTTCCCACTTTGAAAGTCTAAAAAAATAAGATTCTTCTTCAATCCATTCAACAGGAGATTTTGAGGATATAGCAATTTTTTTTCCATCTACTTCCTCAATTTCGTCTTCGTTATAAAAGGCTTCATCCGATACCGAATACCATCCAGAGTAATTTGATAAGTATATATCATCATTTTTCTCAAGTTCATTCCATAGATGTTGAACTGTTTTTTTATGCCTAGCTTCTGTGGTTCTTATAAAATCAGTATTTGATAAATTCAAAATATCCGAAAGATCTCTAAATGTTTGGCTAATTTGATCGCAAAATATTTGAGGCTCCTTCCCTGCTTTTTCTGCAGATCTTTGAATTTTTAAACCATGTTCGTCCGTACCTGTAAGAAAATGAACTTGGTAATCATCAATTATTTTAAATCTTGCGAAAAAATCTGCGACAATACTTGAGTATGCATGACCCATATGAGGCTTGGCTGAGGGATAGTATATAGGTGTGGTAATATAAAAAGTTTTATCCATTTAATATTTTATCCTCGAATTCCATAAATAATGTTTCCTCATCTAAATTATAAATTTTAGTGTTATTAATTTTTTCTAAAAAAAAATGGTATGACTTTAGTAAACTAATATTTTCACTAGATATATTATTTCTAAAATAAAGTTCAATAAAAGAATAAATTATTTCAATTATTGATTTATCTTTTTTATAAATTTTATCTTTTATCATCTTTGTTAGAGTTGTATTTAAATCAAAATTAGCAAGATCTAAGTTATATTCTTTAGATAACTTAATTAATTTAAATAATTTTCCTGGAGTAGAATAGTAATCCAATAACTTATCATTGATGATAGTATTTATGTCATCGTGTAGTAAGTGATTAACAATTCTGATAGATTGATCTTTTGTTAAAAAAATTTTGAAATTCAAACATCTGGATTTTAGAGTTGGTAGAAATCTTTTATTATTATTAATTAAAATAAAAATTATATTTTCATTAGGTTCTTCCAAAATTTTTAACAGAGCGTTAATGGAGTTTAAGTTTAATAATTCAATATTATCAATTAAAACAAATCTTTTTTTTTTGTTAAATGAAGATTTATTAAGACTTGTTATTAATTCCCTAATTTGATTTATATCAATATTTTTCTTGTCTTCTAGGACATCAATAAGGTGAAAGTTTGGATTAGATTTATTTTGTATTAGTTTGTAAGATTTATTTTCAGAGTTAATTATATTATTTTCATAGTCATAAGGCTGTTCCTCATTTTCTGACAATACAAAATTAATTAAATGATATGCTAATGTTGATTTTCCAATACCTTTTTCACCAGATAAAAGAATTTTATTTGGCAAATTATCGTTTTTATATAATTTGTATAATTGATTGAAAATATCTTTGTGCTCAAATAAATTTATTTGAGTTGAAGGATTTAAATTCATTTTATTAATTTTTTAAGTTGATTTAAAATTAAATCTTCATTTTTTTTAATATCTAAATTTGAATTAATTATTTTGTATGATTTTTTGTTAGATTTAGCCAATTTTAAAAAACCATTTTGTACTTTGTTGTAAAAACTGGCATTAAATTGATCATATCTATTTAATGATTTACGCTTTTTTAATCTTAAGAAAAGATTTTTTTTATTAACAACATTGAGAAATGTAAAACCAACTTTTATATTTTTTAATAAATATTTATTCAATGTATTTATAATTTTAATATCAACACCCATCCCAAAGTGCTGATAAGCAATTGTTGAGTCCGTGAATCTATCAATCAAGATAATTTTTTTTTTGTAAGATTTTTTTATAAGATTAATATTTTCGCTTCTGGCAGCTAAGTATAAAAGTAAATCAGTTTTTACATTAAAATTAGATTTTTTATTTAAAATTAATTTTCTAATTTTTTCTGAGCTTAAACTACCGCCAGGTTCTCTTATTTTTATGTATTTGATTTTATTTTTATCTAAAAATCTTGATACAACTTTAACGTGGTGACTTTTGCCACTACCCTCAATACCTTCAAAAACAATTATGGGTTTTTTAGACATCACCCCAAATTAAGTAGTTTAAAGATTTAAGCAATCTAGAAAAGAAATTTACTTTTTTAATTTCTTTTGAGGCAAGCAAATCATATTCACCTACTAATTCTTGGTCATAAATCACTTTTAATGTTGCAACTTTTTGATCTTTATTTATTGGTGCTTCCACAGGTCCATCATAATTTACAGACACTTTTAACAATTTTTTCTTTGCTTTCTTTATTGTCTTGTAAATATCCTCTTTTGTATAAACATCAACTGTGCTTTCTTTTCCTAACCAAACGTCTATTTTTTGAAAAGGTTTATTCGCTTCAGTTATTTTAACTAAGTCAAAATTTGTAAGTGCATATGTTAACATTTTGGTACTTTCTTTAGATCTTGAATTTTTTGATTTAAAGCCACTACCAACTGCAATTAGCCTTCTTCCATTTCTATCTATTGATGATGCTAATGAATATTTTTCTAAAGCGAGATATCCAGTTTTAATTCCATCGGCTCCTAAATTTTTGTATAAAAGAGGATTTCTATTTCCTTGCGTTATTGGATCACCTCCTGTTCTATCCCAAGTAAACTCTTTTTCTGCAAACATTTTATAAAATTCTGGATGTTCTTTAATTAAATATCTAGACATAATCATTATGTCTCTTACTGTTGAACGATTATCAGGATGATTAATTCCAGAAGAATTAGAAAAAATTGTATTATCCATACCTAACTCTTTAGCTTTTGCCGTCATTAAAATTGAAAATTCTTCCTCTGTTCCAGCTATACCTTCTGCTAGTGCTACACAAGCATCATTACCAGATGCTATAATTATACCTTTAAGCAAATTTTCTACCGAAACCTCATCTCCAATCATTATAAACATAGAAGAGTATCCTGACGTAGATAACCTCCATGCTCTTTCTGAAATAATAAATTTCTCATCCATACTTAGATCCCCTGACTTAATTAGGTCAAAAGCAATAATAGAAGTCATGATTTTTGTCATAGACGCAGGATAAATTGACAAGTCTGCCTCTTTTTCAAAAAGAATTTCTCCAGAATGATAATCTTGAATTATTGCTGTTTTTGCTTTTACATCAAAATTTGCAAATGATTTAGTTGCAAAAAATATGAATATTAAAATAAATAAATATAATTTTTTATACATCTTTAATAATTTTTAGGTTTTCAAAGTTCAATTTCTCAATTTCATCAAATGACTCTTGAATTTTTTTTATATCATTAAATGGTCCTAATAATACCCTATATTTTGTTTGTGATAATTTTTTTATTATCGGATTTTTTATATTTGTTTCGTCCTTAATTATTTGAATCATATTTTCTGCTGAGTTCTTATAATAAAAGTCTGCAATTTTGATTGAATACAGAAAATTACTTTGGGTTGTTTTAGGTAGTTCTTTTTTCTCTTCAGTTCCTAAATTATCTATAGTTATTCCATCTACAGGTGCTTTTTGAGCAACATTTTTTTCTTCATCAAATGTTTTTGCTTTTTTTGCTACAAAAGTGGATTTATTGGAAACTAAAGACAATTCAACGTAAGGTTCATTTTCATCAAGTAATAGTTCATCGACAATTCTTTTAGTTATTACTGAATTATAAAAATTTGAAAAAATTACCTTGTTGGATATTACTTGAGCAATCACGGTTTTTGTATTTTCAGGATTTGTAATTTTTACAAAGGAATTTTTTCTAATTTTTGTATGAAAAATATATAACCCCCTATTATCTATTTTTTTTGAAATTTTTTTTTCTTTGAATAAAACCTCGTTATAAATTAAAGCAAAACCTTGATTAGTATACTCTCTGTTGAAAATATATTTTGAATTATCCTCTTCGATTTCATCTGTAGGTTTTGATGTTACTTCTTCTTTTTTAATAATTTTTTCAGGTTTGGTTTTAATTATTTTTTTTTGTGGCTCTTCTAATTGTTTACATCCAATAAGAAAAACTAATAAAAAAAATGAAAATATTATTTTAAAGCTCATTTTTAAATTTATCCTTTAATGTACAAACAGCTAAAGCAAATCTCAATGACCTATTCCATTGTAAAATTATTTCATAATTACTAAATACTACATATGCTGGATTTAAAGTCTCAGCATCAGGAATTATATCTTTATCAGGTGTTATTATTGCAACTTCTAAATCATCATAATTATTTGGAATAGTTGAATTATTCTGAATATATTTTCTAAAAAACTTTAATTGTTTTTTGTCATGTAAATTTTTTGCAGAAATATTTAAATATTTTTTTGGAATTTCGTTATTTAAATCAATTCTATAAAAACATGGTTCATTTGATCTCCAACCTATTTTTTTTAAATAATTACTTGCCGACGCATATGAATCTGGATTGCTTTTTAAGTTTATAGATCCACTTTTATCATAATCGGTAGCATAATTTTTTATCGTGGAGGGCATGAATTGGAAATAACCAAAAGCACCTGCCCAGGAACCATATAATGTTTTATAATTAATTTTTTTTTTTTCTATTAAATTTAAAAGTATTAATAGTTCTTTAGTGAAAAATTCTGATCTTCTTTTATCAAAACTTAATGTAGCAAGAGAAGAAAGTATATCCATTTTACCTACATAAGTTCCAAAATTTGTTTCTATACCCATTAATGATAAAAGTAGTTCTTTTTCTATGTTGAATTCATTTTCAACAGAATTAATTAAATTTAAATTATTAATATATAGTTGTTTTCCTATTTTAACTTTTTTGTCAGAAGTTCTTTTTGATATATAGGTTTTTGTATCTTCATAAAATTCAGGTTGATACCTATCATATTTAATCACATTAGGTAAATACTTAGTATTAGACATAACCAAATCAAATGTTGCTTCTGAAATATTATTTTTAAGAGCAATTTTTTTGAAATTTTTTTTCCAGTTATCAAATTCAATATTTACATCAGCTAAACTGATTGTGTGAAAAAAGAGAGACAAAAAAAATATAAGTTTAATTAGTTTCATATAAATCTCTCAAATATATAATTACAGCAAACCAGATTATAATAAAACTTACTAATTTATTAAATGAGAAAACTTCATCGTAATAAAAAAAACCTAATAAAAATTGAAGAGTTGGAGTAATATAAAAAATCATTCCTGACGGTCCTAATCCACATAATTCAACTCCTCTTACATATAAAAATAGAGGTATTACTGTCATTGGACCTGCTAAAAATATTATTAACATCATCGAAGGATTGGATAATGAGAAATCATTGTAACCTTTAGCTGCAATCATATAGAATATAATAATTGCAATTGGTAATATAAATAAGCTTTCTATCAAAAGACCAATATCAGTTTCTACATTTATTTTTTTTCTTACTAAATTGTAAAAACCCCAACTTAAAGCTACAATTATACCAACCCAAGGAAGTGATTTTAAGCTTACAAAAATTAAATATAAAATTGATAAAAAAACTAACGTAATTGAAAATACTCTTTTATTGTTTAATTTCTCTTTAAAAAAAATATAACCAAGAAGAACACTTAATATTGGCATTATAAAATATCCAAAACTAGCATCTATTATTCTGTTGGTGGCAATAGCGTAAATCCAAACTCCCCAATTTATAAAAATCAAGAAACCTGAAATAAATAAATAAATAAGATTTTGTTTACTTTTAATTATTTTAAAAAAAATATCCCATTTAGAAAAAAAGAAGGTAGTTAATATTAAAGTCAACGTTGTCCATAAACATCTGTGAATTACAAGTTCAATATAACCAATAAAGGTTATATATTTAAAATACAAAACTCCAAAAAAACCCCACCAAAAAGATCCAAATCCAGCAAGTAAAAGCCCTTTATTAAATTCTTTATTCATTGAGCGTTGATATTAGTCGTTAATGAGTTTTTTACGACTATTTTATGGTTGAATTAAATAATTATAATTATAAAACCTTGCACAAGGAGAGATGGCTGAGCGGTTGAAAGCACCGGTCTTGAAAACCGGCAAAGGGGCAACTCTTTCCTGGGTTCGAATCCCAGTCTCTCCGCCATCATTTTAATATTTAAAGCTTTTAAACAATAAACTTATATTGTTTTTTTCAATTTCAATTTCAGTCTGGAAACCATTATAGAAATTGTATAAATTTGTATCGTCAATATTAAGAAATTTATCTAAATCAATTAAATCTTTTTCATGTAAATCATTAATATATTTTTTTACAAATTTACCTAAGAGCTTATCCATTTCCTTGGTGCCTCGATAATTTGAACGGTAAATAATTTTTTTTTTTAATTCATCTATATTGAAGCTCATTATTAGAATATAATTAATTTATTATGGATAATAAAACTAATTATGAATATTTATTATCTGACTTAACTGTTTTAAGTGGCGTTGGTATAAAAACAACTAATTTACTTAAAAAAAAGAATATTAACAATATCTTTGACTTACTTTGGAAGCTTCCAAAAGCTTATACAGATAGAAGTTTGTCAACAAAAATCAAAGATTTAAAAATTGGTGAAAATCAAACTGTTACTGTTGTGGCAAAAAAATATTTGTTTCCACGAATTAGGAAATTGCCAAATAGAGTTAAATGTTCAGATGAAACAGGTGAATTAGATTGTGTTTTTTTTAATAGTTATGAGGGATACATAAAAAAAATATTACCTTTGGGAAAAGAAATAACTGTAAGTGGCAAAATTGGATATTTTAAAAATAAATATCAAATTACTAATCCAAAGTATGTTTCTGAGGATTCTAGTTTGATAAAACAAGTACATAACAAATATTCATTGACTGATGGAATATCTGAAAAAATATATAATAAAATTATCAACCAAATAATTGATAATTTACCAAACCTTAAGGAATGGCATTCAAATAAAATTTTAAATAAATTCAATAATATCAGTTGGAATGATGCCATTAAAGAATTGCATAAATATGAAAATATAGGAAAATACAAAGATCATTTTTACCAAAGACTCGCCTATGATGAAATATTTGCAACATTTTTAGTTAATTCAGAAATAAGAAAAAAAATAAAGAAATTTAAGAAAAAAAATAAAATTATTAATTTCATTAAGCAAAAAAAACTAATTAATAATTTAGATTTTTCATTAACAGATGATCAGATCAAATCAGTTAACGAAATAAATAAAGATTTGGTATCCTCAACAAAAATGTTCAGGCTATTACAAGGGGATGTTGGAAGTGGAAAAACAATTGTTTCGTTGATAGCTGCATTCAATACAATTAATTCTGGTTTTCAAGTTGCTGTTATGGCTCCTACCGAAATACTAGCTAGACAGCATTATGATTTAGCAAAAAAAATATTTCCTTCAAATATATCGACAAAGTTAATTTCTGGTAAATCTGATTACAAAGAAAAAAAAATAATCTTAAATGAATTAATAAATAATAATATTAATATTGTTTTTGGCACTCATGCAATTTTCCAAAAAAATGTAAAATTTAAAAAATTAGGACTAATTATTATTGATGAACAACATAAGTTTGGTGTTAATCAAAGAAAAAGATTATCTGATAAAGGAGGAAATGATTGTGACGTTTTGTTAATGACTGCAACACCCATTCCAAGGACACTCACAATGACAATTTATGGTGACATGGATTTATCAATTATTAAAGAAAAACCTAAAAACCGTAAAATGATAAAAACTTACAGTAAATTAGAAAGTAAAATTGAGGATGTAATCAAATTTATAAAAAAAGAGATTAACTTTGGAAATCAAATATTTTGGGTATGTCCTTTGATTGAAGAATCTAAAAAATTAGACCACACATCAGCAATTAAAAAATTTGAATATTTAAAAAAATTATTCCCTAGTCAAGTCTCAATACTGCATGGAAAAACAGATATAAATGAAAAAGAAAAAATATTAAAAAAATTTTTAAATAAAGAATTTAAAATATTAGTATCAACAACAATTATTGAGGTTGGTATAGATTTTCCAAACGCAAATGTAATAATAATTGAAAATGCAAATAAGTTTGGTCTATCTCAACTTCACCAATTAAGAGGTAGAGTTGGTCGTGGTGAAAAAGAAGCAACTTGTATTCTTATGTTTAAATCAAACTTAAGTGAAAATGCTAGAAAAAGAATTAATATTTTAAAAGAGACAAATGATGGATTCGTTATTTCTGAAGAAGATATGAAGATAAGGGGTTTTGGAGATATTTTGGGCTTTAAACAAAGTGGTGTTAAAAATTTCAAGTTAGCAGACCCAATTCAGAATAGTGATTTATTTGAAATGGCTGAAAAAGAAATAAAAAGAATTGAACTTGAAAATGAAAATTTAAATAAGTTTAAACCACTAATTAAATTGTACGATAGAGCAGATATAATTAACGATATAGCTTAAGATTTATTAGAAGTTCCAGCAGAAACTATAAACTTAGAAGCTTCTTCAAAAGACATATTTAAATATATAACATCTTCAACCGGAAACATTAGCAAAAAACCACTTGTTGGATTAGGTGTTGTAGGAACAAAAACATTTACTAATTTTTTATTTGTCTTCTCCGCCATTTCTCCAGTATTTTCTTTTGTGGCAAAACCAACTGCCCATACACCTTTTCTGGGATATTCAATTAAGACAACACTTTTTTTACCATCATCCTTTTTGGAGAAGGTTTCTGTCATTTGTACTATTGCTGAATAAACGGTTCTTAAAAATGGAATTCTTTTAAATAGATCATCTATTAATTTTAAAATTCTTTTACCAAAAAAAGATAAAGATAAACCACCAACTAAAGTAATAAATATTACAGTTATTATAATTTCCACTCCAGGAATATTAAAAGGAAGATAACTATTTGGATTTATGTTTTTTGGTATTAAATTTGAGGATATTCCAATTAAAATTTTACTAAGGTAAAGTGTAAAACCAATAGGAATTAACACAACTACACCGGCAATAAAGTAATTTCTTAAAGTTAGTGAAAAAGATTTTTTAGAGCCTTTTTTTGACATATTTTTTTTTAACTATAGCTTGCATAAACAACAAAAATTATTGCAATGATAAATAATACAACTAAAATTTTATTATTAAGATTCATGATAATAAATTATTATCAATTTTAGAAAGAAATGAATAGAAGAAAATTTTTAACATATGTTGGTTGCGGTTGTGGAAGTGTACTTCTTCACTCTTGTACTAGTGCACCGATTACTGACAGAAAACAATTAAAATTAATCCCTGAAGCAAAATTGAATGCTCAAGCAGCACAAGTTTATGAAAAAATTAAAGAAAAAGAAAAAATGAGCGATGATACTAAAACCCTGAATGAAATACGAGAAATAGGAAAAAAAATGGAAGAATCTATTAGTGAATATTTTTATAGAGCTAAACTAGATGATCCAACTGCTAATTTTGATTGGGAATATATTTTAATTGATAAAAAAGTTAGGAACGCATGGTGCATGCCAGGAGGTAAAATTGCATTTTATACAGGTATGCTTGATGTAACAAAAAATACGAATGGTCTTGCTGCTGTAATGGGTCATGAAGTTGCCCATGCTGTAGCCAAACATTCTGTTGAAAGAGCAAGCAGAGGAGCATTACTAAATACTGGAGCACGTATTATAGATATAGCAAGTGGTGGAGTTTTATCTGACATAAACAGGACAACAGGAATGAATACGGTTGGAATGTTGGCTCAATTAGGAATAATGAATCCATTTAATAGAAAACAAGAAAGTGAAGCTGATTATCTTGGTATGATTTTTTCCTCTTTATCAGGTTATGATATTAGAGAAACAGTTAAAATTTGGGAGAGAATGAAAGAATTTAATAAAGGCAAAGAACCTCCACAATTTATGAGCACACATCCATCATCAGATACGAGAATTAAACAACTAAATGAATGGATGAATGAGGTAATTATAGATTATCCACCTATAAAAATTACATAATTTGTTAATTTAATTTAATGTAACAGATATTACTGTATTGTACATTTAATTCACTTTTAAGTTCTTTAGGTAAATGTGTTTCTGAATTTGAAAAAATTGGACGCTTAACTTTGTAATTTTTAGGGACAAACTCTTTAAAATTAGTAAGTATTTTTATAAACCTTTTTTTATAATTAAATTTGGTTATTGGAGGAAATTCATAGTAAATTTGAACTTTCTTTTTAAAACTATCAAAATTTTTTTTAAGATTTTTATTATTTTTAATTGGATAAGTAATTTTTATATATCTATTAAAAAAATTTATTTTTGTATTACGTTCAAAATCTTTTTTTATAATTCTTATAATAAATTTTATTAATCTAAAAAAATTGGAATATTTAATGAATTCTTTTTTAACTAAATACTGATTTTCAACAATCATTTTAGGTGTGTAATAACTTATATGATGATTTGGTAAATTATCATCAAAAATTATATGTTTAAATTTATTTTTTTTTATAAAATTTAATCTTTTTGAAAAACAAACATGATCGTCGAATATAATTAAAGTTTTATTCTTATCTAATTTAGACCAATTGTGTTTTGTAATATCTTTTTCTAGATATTTAACGTTTTTATAAATTAAATCACGCTGAGATAAATCTATATCGATAGAAAAGATCTTTGAATTTTTTAACACATTTTTAATTAGCCATGTTGTTTGCCCTTTCCAGACACCAGACTCAATAACATACTTAGGTTTAATTTTTTTTAGCAAGGTAAATAATGCATAACAATGGTCAATTTTCATACCACTTTGATTATTTTTAATTGGCCTATTTTTGTAAAAGGTTAAAAATTCAGAAAAATTTTTTTTTAAATGAGATTTACTAAACATCAAAGTATGGTGAGCCGTGATGGACTCGAACCATCGACCCATTCCTTAAAAGGGAATTGCTCTACCAACTGAGCTAACGGCCCACATAGTTTTCATTTTTATGAAAATGAATATGGTTTGTATATAGATAAATTTTAATATTTCAATTCGTTCAAGCTATTTTTTTACAAAAATAAATTGTTATAAATGAAGGGTTTTTATTGATAAGTTTTATACATAATAGCACAGTTAATAAAACTACAACTTATCAATGTATTTGTCGTGAAATTCATCAAAAGTATTATTTATGATATTTTTTCTAATGGCTGACATTAATTCTTGGTAAAAATTTATATTATGAAGTGTTAACAGCATCGAAGCTAATATTTCATTAGTATTAAATAAATGATTTAAATAGTTTTTTGAGTATTTATTTAAATTTAAATTTTCACAATCAGGATCTAATGGAGTATTGTCATATTGATATTTATTATTTTTGATATTTACTCTTCCTTTCCAAGTGAAAGCAAGACCTGTTCTTCCTGATCTTGTTGGAAGAACACAATCAAACATGTCTACACCTCTTTTTACAGCACCTAAAATATCTGAAGGTGTACCAACACCCATTAAATAATGAGGTTTTTCTTCTGGTAAATATTCTTTAATACCATCTAAAACTTCAAACATTTCGTTTTGAGTTTCACCTACAGCCAAACCTCCTATAGCATAACCATCAAATCCAATATTTATTAGTTCCTCTAATGATTTCAATCTTAAATCTTTAAATAGTCCACCTTGAATAATTCCAAACAATGCCTTGTGAGGATTTTTTCCAAAAGCCTTTTTTGATCTTTCAGCCCAGTACAATGATAAATCCATAGATTTTTTAATTAAATTGTAATCCTCAGTTTTTTTTGGACATTCATCCATTATCATTACAATATCTGAGTTTAGTCCTAATTGAATTCTAATGCTTTCTTCGGGACTTAAAAAAAATTTTTTTCCATCCACATGTGAATTAAAGATAGCCCCTTTTTCACGATCTATTTTATTTAATTTTGAAAGAGACATTACCTGAAACCCACCTGAGTCAGTTAGTATTGGTAAATCACAATTCATAAAATTATGTAAACCACCTGCTGAAACTATCCTTTCAACACCAGGACGTATCATTAAATGATAAGTATTTGAAAGTATTATTTCTGATCCTGTTTGTTTTATACTATCAATAGTACAGGCTTTTACTGTTGCTTGGGTTCCAACAGGCATAAATGCTGGCGTATTAATTTTACCTCTATGAGTTTCTATAACACCACGTCTAGCAAATTTATCTTTTTTTAAAACTTTAAAGGCAAAATTTTTCAATGCCATTTAATATTTTACAAAGATTTGAAACTTATAATTTTGTCAGGATCTGTTACAGCACCATTGTTGTTTTGGTCACCTCTTTTAATTTTATCTACAAACTCCATCCCTTCAATAACTTTACCAAAAACAGTATACTGTCTGTCTAAAAAAGGAGCAGGTTGAAAGCAGATAAAAAACTGACTGTTTGCACTATTTGGGTCTTGAGCTCTAGCCATAGATAAAGTCCCTCTGTCATGAGGTAAACTATTAAATTCTTGTTCTAAATCTGGCATATCAGATCCGCCCATGCCTGCTCTTCTTAAATCAAAATCTTTAGAATCTGAATTTCCAAATTTAACATCTCCTGTTTGAGCCATGAAACCATCAATAACTCTATGAAATACAACATTGTCGTATTTACCACTGTTAGCTAATTCTTTAATTCTTTTGACATGCTTTGGTGCCACGTCTTCAAATAATTCAATTTTTACATCACCGTCTTTTAGTTTTAAAATCATTATATTCTCCTCAGCTATTAATTGATTTGCACTAATAAAAAATAAAATAAATATGTAAGATAAAATTCTATTCATATTTTTCTTTTAAAGATTTTATAGTACTTTTGGTAGTAAATTTTTTAATATTTCCATTTAATTTTACAATTTCTTTAACAAATCTAGATGAAATGATTTGATTTTCTACGTCTGACATTAAAAAAATTGTTTCAATATCTTGATTCAATTTTCTATTCATTCCAGCGAGTTGGAATTCGTATTCAAAATCTGATACCGCTCTTAAACCACGTAATATAATATTTGATTTATATTTTTTACACAAATCTGTAGTTAATGATCCAAATGATACTACAACAATTTTTTTTTTGTTTAATTTTAAATCTTTGAATAAGGCTTTATTGACAATATCTATTCTTTCTTCTGAGGAAAATAAGTAATTTTTATTACTAACATCTGAGACACCAACTACAATTTTATCAAATAGCTTTAGTGCTTTTTTAATTACATCTATATGACCATAAGTAATTGGATCAAAGGTTCCAGGATATATAGCAATTTTATTCATTAAATTAAATTATCATCAATTTTGATTGCAGAAACTACTTTTTCATCACCTGATAATTTTATGATTCTTACACCTTGAGTATTTCTACTTGCAGTTCTTATTTCTTTTACCGCAACTCTAATAACTCTACCTTTGTTTGTAGAAATTAAAATTTCATCTCCTTCATATACAGGAAATGATGATGTTATATTGCCATTTCTTGGAGAATTTATTATTCCAATAATACCCTTTCCTCCTCTATTAGTAACTCTATAATCTAAATGAGAAGTCTTTTTACCATAACCGTTTTCACTTATTGCAAGTACAAATTTTTCTTTTGCTTTTAATTCAGATTTTTCATCTTTTGATTTTTTTCCATTTTTACTCAATTTATCATTATTAATTATCGATAATGAAACAATTTGATCACCAGAAGAAAGTTCTATACCTTTTATTCCTTTAGAAGATCTTCCTTTAAATACTCTTAGTTTTCTAGCCTCAAAACGAATACATTTTCCAAATCTAGTACTTAGAATTATATCTTGATCATCTTTGCAAATTTTAACTCCAACAATTTTATCATTATTATCAAGTTTCATTGCAATTTTTCCAGAAGCATTAATGGAAGAAAAATCTTCTAAACTATTTTTTCTAACTTTACCTTGTGCAGTCGCAAAAATAATTTGATAACTTTTTAAATCTGTATCTTCATCGGGCATTGGCATAATTGAACTGATAGATTGATGACTTTTTAACGGAAGTATGTTGAATAAAGATTTACCCTTTGAAGACGATGATCCTTCAGGTATTTTCCATGCTTTAATTTTATAAACCAATCCTTCTGTTGAAAAAAATAAAACAGAAGTATGTGTATTTACTGAAAGCGTTTGAATTACGGAGTCTTGATCTCTGGTAGTAATTCCAGATTTGCCTTTTCCACCTCTTTTTTGTTGTTTTACATTATTTAATGAACCTCTTTTAATATAACCTTGTAGTGTTACGGTAATAATTACAGATTGTTTTTGTATTGTTTCTTCGATGTCATAATTTAATACAGCATCGATAATTTTAGTTCTTCTTGGAACAGCAAATTTCTCCTTAATATTATTTAATTCCTCACTTATTACTCTCAAAAGCTCTTTTTTTGACGATATAATTTTTTTATATTTTGCAATTAATTCAGCTAATTTTTTAATCTCAACTTCAATTTCATTGATACCAAGTGCTGTTAATTTTTGTAATCTTAATTCTAAGATAGCTAAAACTTGTGGTTCGGATAAAGAATAAACATTTTTACCTTTTTTTCCTTCTACTAAAGAAATTAGTTTTTGTGATTTGTTAATTTTCCACTTAGTTTTAAGAATATGATTTTTTGCATCTTCAGGAGTTTTAGAAGATCTAATGATTTTTATAATTTTATCTAAGTTTTCTACAGCTACAGATAGACCAATTAATATATGGGCTCGTTCCTCTGCTTTATGAAGATCAAATTTTGTTTTTTTAATTACTACATCTTCTCTAAATGATAAAAAATTAGAAAGAAATTCTTTTAAATTACATGTTTTTGGTTTCCCTTCTACTATTGCTAAAGTGTTAAAACCAAAAGAACTTTCTATTTGAGTGTTTTTATAAAGTTGTCTTTTAATCGTTTCTGGTTCAACGCCATTTCTTAAATCAATAGCAACTCTTATACCTTCTCTATTAGACTCATCTCTTATATCTTTAATTCCTTCAATTTTTTTTTCCCTAACTAATTGTGCAATTCTTTCATTCAGTACAGCTTTGTTTACTTGATATGGAATTGAGGTAATTACCAATCTTTCTCTACCATTCTTTAAGCTTTCAACTGATACTTCACCTCTAATTTTAAATGAGCCTCTTCCATTTTTATAACCTTGTTTAATTATATCTTTGCCGATTATTACACCTCCAGTTGGAAAATCTGGTCCTGGAATATGTTTCATTAGTTCTTTTATTTTAATATCTTTATTGTCTATTAAGGCTAAGGTGCCATTAATTATCTCACCAAGATTATGAGGAGGAATACTAGTTGCCATTCCAACAGCTATACCTCCAGCCCCATTAACTAATAAATTTGGAAATTGTGCAGGTAATACGCTAGGTTCTTTTTCTGTTTCATCGTAATTACTTTTAAAACTAATCGTATTTTTTTCGATATCATCAATCAAATATTGTGAAACCTTTGATAATCTTGTTTCGGTATACCTCATAGCAGCAGCAGGATCGCCATCAATTGAACCAAAATTACCTTGTCCTTGAACCAAAGGTAAACTCATTGAAAAATCTTGCACCATTCTAACCAAAGCATCGTATACCGACTGGTCACCATGAGGATGATATTTACCAATTACGTCCCCAACTATTCTTGCTGATTTTCTAAATTGTTTAGACCAATCATAACCACCTTTGTACATTGCATATAGAATTCTTCTGTGAACTGGTTTTAATCCATCTCTTACATCAGGTAATGCACGACTTACAATAACACTCATTGCATAAGACAAATAAGACGAGCTCATCTCGTCATGCATAGAGATTAGACTAATATTCTTATCTTTTGGTTCTTCAGTTTTTTGCATAGAAATTAAAATGGTATTTCGTCATCCATATCATTTGACACTTGAGAAGAATCCTCAATATTATTTTGTTGAGTTGTGTCATTTTGAATTCCACCACCTGTATTTCCTCCACCTAACATTGTAAGTGAAGAATTGTAACCTTGTATTACAATTTCTGTTGAATATTTATCTTGACCAGATTGTTCGTCTTTCCATTTACGTGTTGTGAGTTGTCCCTCTACATAGACTTGAGCACCCTTTTTTAAATATTGTTGAACAACATTTACTAAACCTTCATTGAATACAACTATACGGTGCCATTCGGTTTTTTCTTTTCTTTCACCAGTATTTTTATCTTTCCAAGTCTGACTGGTTGCAAGACTTAGTCTAGCTACACTCTTGCCATTAACCATTTGTTTAATTTCAGGGTCTGCGCCCAAACGACCAATTAATAATACTTTATTTAAACTTCCAGCCATAATATTTTACTATTTGTTAAATTAATTAATAAGATTTATATCACAATTCTTCTGAATATTAATTTTATTGACTCAAAGCAACTAAAAATATGATGAAAAAGATAGTTATTAAGGGCGCTAAAGAACACAATTTGAAGAATGTGACTGTAGAGATTCCAAAAGATAAATTTGTGGTCATAACAGGTTTGTCTGGATCAGGAAAATCGTCATTAGCTTTTGATACCATCTATGCTGAAGGTCAAAGAAGATATGTAGAGAGCTTATCTGCTTATGCTCGTCAGTTTTTAGATAAAATGAAAAAGCCAAATGTTGATTTGATTGAGGGCTTAAGTCCTGCCATAGCAATTGAACAAAAAAACACTTCAAAAAATCCCAGATCAACTGTTGCAACAGTTACAGAAATTTATGATTATATGAGGGTACTCTATGCAAGAGCAGGTATTCCCTATTCTCCTTTTACAGGTAAACCAATAACCTCTCAAACAATTACTCAAATTGTTGATTTAATCAAAAAATTACCAAAAAAATCTACTATTTATATTTATGCACCTGTGGTTAGAGGTCGTAAAGGTGAATATAAAAAAGATATTTTAAGCTATAAAAGACGTGGATTTAGAAAAATAAAAATTGATAACGTATTATACGATATAGAAAAATCTCCAAATCTTGATAAAAAATTAAAGCACAATATTTCAATTCTAGTAGATAGAATTGTACTTAATTCAAAACTTGGAAACAGATTAGCAGAAAGTGTAGAAACAGCTGTAAATTTAGCTAATGGATTAGTTTTTATTGAATATGAAGATGAAACACTTCCTCAAAAATTTCGAAAAATTGAAAAATTAATTTACTCAACAAAGTTTGCTTGTCCAGAAAGTGGTTTTACAATTGAAGAAATAGAACCAAGATTGTTTTCATTTAATAGTCCTTATGGTGCTTGTGAAGAATGTGAAGGTATCGGAATGAAATTAAATGTAGATCCAAATTTAGTAGTGCCAGACGAACGTAAAAGTTTAGCAGATGGGGCCATTGAACCATGGGCTAAATCAACAACTTTATATTATGCACAAACATTAGCTTCACTTGCTAAGCATTATGAGTTTTCTCTTGATGAAAAATGGAAAAAACTCCCAAAAAAAATAAAAGATATAATTTTGTATGGTTCAGATGAGGATGAAATTAAATTTAATTATGATGATGGATATGAAAAATATTCATATAAAAAAACTTTTGAAGGTGTAATAAATAATCTTGAGAGACGTTTTTTGGAATCTGATAGTGAATGGAAAAGAGAAGCAATAGCTGAATATCAATCTGATACTGCATGCGAAGCTTGTAATGGTGACAGACTTAAAGAGGAAGCATTGTGTGTAAAAATAAATGATCTTAATATTAGTGAGGTCACGAAAAAATCAATTCATGATGCGTCTGAATGGTTTAAAAACTTAGAAAATAATTTAGACAAAAGACAATTTAAAATTGCTGAGCATGTTTTAAAAGAAATAAATGAAAGATTAAATTTCTTACTTAATGTTGGTTTGGATTACTTAACACTTTCAAGGGAATCTGGAACTTTATCAGGTGGAGAAGCTCAAAGGATTAGATTGGCATCACAAATTGGATCAGGTTTGACAGGAGTATTGTATGTTCTAGATGAACCGTCAATTGGTTTACATCAAAAAGATAATGTAAAATTAATAAATGCATTAAAAAGATTAAGAGATCTTGGAAATACTGTAATTGTAGTTGAGCATGATACTGAAACTATGGAAAATGCAGATCATATTATTGATCTTGGACCTGAAGCGGGAACTAATGGCGGTCAAATAACAGCACAAGGAACTTATGATGAAATTAAAAAGGATAAGAGCAGTATAACTGGACAATATCTATCAAATAAACAATCGATAGAAATTCCAAAAACACGACGATTAGCGAAAAATGGAAGATTTGTAGAAATAAATGGCGCTAGTGGAAATAACTTAAACAATGTTAATCTTAAAATTCCGACAGGTACTTTCACTTGTGTGACTGGAGTTTCTGGTAGTGGTAAATCTACATTAGTATTACAAACACTATTTCATGCATTAAATTTAACACTTAATAGCAAAGCTAGAAAAACACCTAAAGCATTTAAAGGTTACAAAGGTGTGGAATTAATCGATAAAATTATTGATATCGATCAATCCCCTATTGGTAGAACTCCAAGATCTAACCCAGCCACATATACAGGAGCTTTTGGACCTATAAGAGATTGGTTTACTAGCTTACCAGAGTCTAAAACTAGAGGTTATAAGCCAGGAAGATTTTCATTTAATGTTAAGGGAGGTAGATGTGAGGCTTGTGAAGGTGATGGAGTTATTACTTATGAAATGCATTTTTTACCAGATGTGTATATTCAATGTGATGAGTGTAAAGGGACAAGATACAATAGAGAAACTTTGGAGATTAAGTTTAAAGGCAAAAGTATAGCGGATGTTTTAGACATGTCTGTTGATGAAGGTTGTGAATATTTTGAAAACATATCCAATATTAAAACTAAATTATTAACCTTAAAAAAAGTTGGACTTGGATACATTAAGATTGGACAACAAGCTACTACCTTATCAGGAGGTGAAGCACAAAGGATTAAACTAGCTAAAGAATTATCAAAAAGATCAACTGGTAGAACAATGTACATATTAGATGAACCAACAACTGGTTTGCATCAACATGATATTAAAAAATTACTAGAAATCCTTCACACTTTTGTGAAATTAGGAAACACTGTTGTAGTAATCGAACATAATTTAGATGTCATTAAAACAGCTGATTACATAGTTGATATGGGTCCAGAGGGTGGTGTTAAAGGTGGTAAAATTGTAGCAGAAGGAAAACCCGAGGAAGTTTGTAAAGTAAAAGATAGTTACACCGGACAGTTTTTAAAACCCCTTTTGAACTAGATATAAAAACTTAAAAATAATCTAAAATTAGTGTATATTAATTAAGAATCATGAGTAGTTTATTATCATCACTGTCTAAAACAATTCACGCATCACTAGCATTAGCAATTATATTATTTTTTGGTCTATCTTTCTTAAATGATGGTATAGCCATTGATACTCTTTTCTGGAGCTGGTTATTTAGATACATTCATGTTGTTGTAGCAATAATGTGGATAGGATTATTATGGTATTTTAATTTTGTTCAGATTCCAAATATGGGAAAAATACCTGATGATCAAAAACCTGCTATTGGTAAAGTAATTGCTCCTGCTGCATTATTTTATTTTAGATGGGCAGCTGCATTTACAGTTTTATCAGGATTAATTCTAGCATTGTTAAATGGATATTTACATGACGCTATGACCTTAAGCATCGGATCTGGTGTTCCAAAACATACAGCCATAGGTATTGGAATGTGGTTAGGAATTATAATGGCATTTAATGTTTGGTTTGTAATTTGGCCAAATCAAAAAAGAGCTTTGGGAATAGTTGAAACTGATCCAGAAACAAAAGCAAAGTCTGCTAAGACTGCAATGTTATTTTCAAGAACAAATACATTATTATCTCTACCGATGTTGTTAACAATGGTAATTGCACAAAATTTATATTAAGCTGTTTAATTATCGTCTTCTCTTAAGACTGTTTTTTGCGAAACCCTTAATCTGACTAAAACTGTATTTGCTATATATATTGATGAATAGGTACCAAATACAACACCAAGTATCATTGCTAAAGAAAAACCTTTTAAAATTTCACCACCAAAAAAGAATATTGCCAATAGAGCTAATAAAGTCGTAGCTGAAGTAATTATCGTTCTTGATAAAGTTTCGTTGATTGAAATATTTGTTAATTCAAAAATTTTAATATCAGAATATTTTCTTAGATTTTCTCTAACACGGTCAAAAATTACAACAGTATCGTTCATTGAATAGCCAACTATAGTTAGAACAGCTGCAATAATTGACAAATTAATCTCAAGGCTGAATAATGAAAAAATTCCTAATGTAACTATTACATCGTGAAATAAAGCCAAAATAGCACCCAAACTAAATTGCCATTCAAAACGTATCCAAATATAAATAAGCATCACTGCTAAAGATAAGGAAATAGCTATTACACCAGCTTTGAGCAATTCAGCACTAACCTTAGGACCTACATTTTCAACTCTTCTAAAGTCATAATTGCTCCCAAAAGAACTATCTAAATTCTTTTTGATTTCTTCAATTATATTTTTTTTATTATCTTTGTTTTCAAATTTAATCAGAAAGTCAGTATCATTTCCAAATTTTTTAACTGAAACATCCCCTAAATCCATTTGATTAAGCTTATCTCTTAGTGAACTTACGTTAATTTTGCTATCTGATGACCTTAATTCAATCAATGTTCCACCCTTAAAGTCAATACCATAATTTAAACCTTTAAATATTAATAATAAAAGTGAAGCTGTAATTAATAATATCGATAATATATTAAATTGATTATAGTATTTGTTAAAAGCTATCATTAAATTAATTTTTCCTTATTTTTATTTCTTATTACATAAAGACTAGTGAACAATCTTGCTATAAAATAAACAGAAAATAGAGTTGTAAATATTCCAACACCCAAAGTAACTGCAAATCCTTTTACTGGTCCAGATCCCATAAAAAATAAAATTATAGCAGCTAACAATGTAGTAATATTTGCATCAATAATTGCTGTTCTTGACTTTGTGTAACCTCCATCGAAGGCTAGAATATTATTACTTTCACCTTTTAACTCTTCTTTAATTCTCTCGAAAATTAAAACATTTGCATCAACTGCCATTCCTACAGTTAAAATTATTCCAGCAATACCAGGAAGAGTTAAAGTTGCTTCAAATAAAGTTAAAATGCCAAGTAATAAAAATAAATTTATTATTAATGTTACGTTGGTGATTAATCCAAAAACTTTGTATTTAACAAACATAAAAATAATAACTAATAAAAAACCTATAGCTAAAGCAATCATACCTGCGTTAATTGAGTCTTGTCCTAAATCAGGTCCAACAGTTCTTTCTTCTATGATTTCTAATGGAGCAGGTAAAGCTCCAGATCTTAATAATAAAGCTAAATCTGTAGCAGTTTGAAAAGTAAACCCTCCACTGATTTGACCAGATCCACTTGCTATTGTATCTCTAACAACTGGTGCACTAATTATTTTTCCATCCAAAACAATAGCTAATTGCTTGCCTATACCTGTTGATGTTGCTTTACCAAATCTTTTGGCACCTACTCTATCTAAAGTAAATGAAACAATAGTTTGATTTGTCTGAGTATCCA
The DNA here is from genome assembly GCA_902560805.1 of uncultured Pelagibacteraceae bacterium. Classification (GTDB taxonomy): domain Bacteria; phylum Pseudomonadota; class Alphaproteobacteria; order Pelagibacterales; family Pelagibacteraceae; genus Pelagibacter. Next base: position 78,068 of record CACENW010000004.1, read on the forward strand.
TTTTTGGTTGAGCATCTAATAGATTTTCACCACTGATGATTATTCTTTTGCTTACAGTTGCTTCCTCCAAGCCATCTTCAAATTTTAATTTATCAACACCAAATCTGTCACTTTCGTCATTAGTTACAAATCTAAAAGTTAAATTTGCAGTTTTTCCTAAAAGAGATTTAATTCTTTGTGGATCATCCAACCCAGGAAGTTCAACTAAAATCCTATCATTACCTCTTTTTAAAATATTGGGTTCATTAGTTCCAACTTCATCTACCCTTCTTCTTACAATCTCTATAGCCTGATCTTGCGATGAATTTTTAAGATTAATTACACCTTGTCTTGAAAAACTAACTTTTAAATTAATACCTGTGTCTTCAATATCTAATTGATGTGACTTAAACCTTGGGTAATAAGGGTTTAGATCACTATTTTCATCTTGAAATACATTTATTACTGTTTGCTTTTCTAAATCAGCAACATTAAAAAAAATGTTTTTATTATCAATTTTAATATTATTAACTTTAATATTCTTCTCTTTAAAATAATTTCTAATAGTGGTTGTTAAATTTTGTAATTTTTGTTCAATTACAGGCTCATTGTCAATTTCAAGAAGAAGGTAAGAACCGCCTTGTAAATCCAAACCAAGATTTATTTTTTTATTAAAAAAACTATCATCAAACTTAAATAAATTTGATGAGGCAATTAAGATAAATAATAAAGAAAATATAGTTACAAATAAGATTCTTAGTTTAGAAAAATAAAGCACTTATCTAAATTGATTATTTTTTAACTTCTGTAGTATTGTTTAAGAGACTTTGAATACCTGTTGCTTTAACTATTTCAACTTTGACATTCTCAGCTATTTCAACTTCTACTTTGTCATTATCAATTAATCTTTCTACTCTTCCTGTGATACCACCAGAAGTGACTACTTTATCACCTCTTTTTAATCCTTCGACCATTGCTTTATGCTCTTTAACTTTTTTTTGCTGTGGTCTTATTAAGAAAAAATAAAAAATAACAAAAATTAAAATTAACGGTATAAATTGACCTATTCCTGAACCTTCCATAAATCTCCTTTAAATTATGGCATTCTTATACCATCTAACTCATTAAAACAACTTTAATTGTTGGAAATCAATTCCATATTGTTCATATAAGGTCTTAGAACTTTAGGAACTATAATAGAACCATCTTTTTTTTGATAGTTTTCCATAATTGCAATCAGAGTTCTTCCAACAGCTAAACCACTTCCATTTAAAGTACCAGCAAAAACATTTTCCTTATTTTTATTTTTATATCTTGCCTTCATCCTCTGAGCTTGAAAGGTAGAACAAGATGAACATGACGAAATTTCTCTATAATAATTTTCTGATGGCAGCCATACTTCTATGTCATAGGTCTTCTCTGCACTAAATCCCATATCTCCCGAACATAAAATTACCTTTCGGTAAGGTAATTCTAATTTGTCAAGTATATCAGTAGCACAATTTGTCATTCTTTCTAATTCTTCTAGACATTTTTCGTTTTCAACAATACTTACCATTTCGACTTTATAAAATTGATGCTGTCTAATCATGCCTCTTGTATCTTTGCCATAACTACCAGCTTCTTTTCTAAAACAAGGTGTTGAAGCAACAAATCTCATTGGCAAATTATTAAGATCAATCATTTTATCTTTTACAATATTAGTTAAAATCACCTCAGCTGTTGGTATCAAAAATTTTCTATCTGATCCTTCATCAAATTTAATTTCAAACTGATCATTTTCAAATTTTGGTAGCTGACCAGTGCCATACATCGTACTTTCTGAAGCCATTAGCGGAGGTGATATCTCCTGATATCCATTTTGATGAATATGCGTATCAAGCATAAAATTTGATATTGCTCTTTCTAATAGAGCTAATTTATCTTTTACGAAAACAAATCTTGATCCAGTAGTTTTTGTAGCTAAATCAAAATCAAGCATATTTAGTTTTTCGCCTAGTTCGTAATGTGTTTTAGGTTTAAATTCTAAATTAGGTATCTCTCCTGATTTTAATATTTCTTTATTATCATTTTCATCTTTACCGTTTGGTACATCTTCATGTGGTATATTGGGTATCCTAGACAACAAACTATCTAGATCAAACTTAATTTGTTTTTGATCTTCTACAATTTTGTCAAGTTCCTTACTTATTTCCTTAGATTTTTTAAACAAACTTTCATCTTTGGATTTAGAAATATCTTTTTTCTCTTTTTCTAAACTTTCTTTTTTTTGTATTAAATCTCTATTTTGTTCATCCAATTTTTGAATCTTTTCAAAATCGACATTTATATTTCTTTTTTCAAGTGATTTTTGAAATTTAGAAAAATCTTTTCGTATTTCTTTAATGTTATGCATCTTCTTTTTGTAAGTTTTTGTTTTCTATAAATTTTACTGAAAATATTGATAATTCATACAGAATTAATAAAGGTATTGCCAAACCTATTTGAGTTATTGGATCAGGTGGTGTTAGCAATGCAGCAGCTGCAAATATAATGACAACAACATATTTTCTTCTCTCTTTTAAAAATTGACTATCAACTATACCAATTCTAGCTAATAAACTTAAAACAACAGGTAACTGAAAACTAATACCAAATGCAAAAATTAATTTCATGACTAGAGATAAATATTCATTTACTTTAGCCTCTAATTGAATTGGTAAATTGGTAGAAAGACCTGTGCTTTCAAATGAAAGAAAAAATTTAATCGCAAGAGGCATTATCAAATAATAAACCAGCATGCCTCCTAAAAAAAATAATATAGGTGTTAATATAAGGTAAGGCAGAATTGCTACCTTTTCATGTTTATACAAACCAGGCGCAATAAATTTCCAAATTTGCATCAAAATAAAAGGACATGTAACAAAAAAGGCAGTGAAAAATGATACTTTCAAATATGTTAAAAAGGTTTCTTGTAAGGCAGTAAATATCAATCTTCTATCAGATCCATCTTCTTTCACAGCTTTTGCAAATGGATCAACAAGGAAGCCATAAATATGTTCAGCAAATAAGTAACAAATTACAAAAAAAATAAATAAAAAGATAAAACTATTTATTAACCTTTTTCTTAATTCTGTTAGGTGACTTACAAATCCACCTTCCTGATCTTCGTTACTCATCTTTTTTTATTTCTTTTTTTATTTCTTTATCAATTTTTTCTTCATCTATCTCTAGATTTGAAACTTCATTTTGAATATTGTTTACATACCTTTTGGCAGACCCAATCCAAGAACCTGCTTTTTTTAACATCACTGGAAAATCTTTAGGACCAAGAACAATTATAGCAATAGCAACGACAATTAAAATTTCAAACCAACCGATAGTAGGCATTTAAATTAATTTTTGTTATCCGAATCTTTATTTTCGTCAGATATATTTTTTGGCTCTGTATCGTCAGTTACATCTGACGCCATTCCTTTTTTGAAACTTTTAATACCTTTAGCTACATCACCCATTAAGCTTGAAATTTTTCCTCTTCCAAACAATAAAACAACCAATATAACTACAATAGCTATTTGCCAAATTCCTATACTCATAAAAAACTTATAACCTTTTTAAGGTTATTTTTAAAGTTACTTTTTTGTTAATCTTTGTCTTCTGGATCTAGAGTGCTATTTAACATTTCATCTATATTGGAATAAATATCCTCTTTTTTCTCGTCTTGCTTTTCCTTGTAAAATTTTCCAGTTCCAAAAATAGCATTATCAACACTCGAGCTATCAATTAAACCAGCTGCGCCCAATTCATCGATTGTTGGAAGATCAGATATTTTTTGTATGTTAAAATGACTTAAAAAATCATCAGTAGTTATGTATTGAATTGGTCTACCTGGAACATCTTTTCGACCACCAGGTTTTACCCAATTCAATTCCATTAAAATCTCTAAAGTGTTTGTACCAAAAGCAACTCCCCTTATCTCCTCTATCTCAGCTCTGGTAACCGGTTGATGATAAACAATTATAGCTAATGTTTCTACTGCAGCTCTAGACAGTTTCTTTTCAACAGTTTTTTCTTGGGACATCAAACTTGATAGATTTGGAGATGTTCTAAAGGACCACTTATCTTTAATACAAATTAAATTTATTCCCCTGTTTGAATATTCTTGCCTTAATTTTTCTAAAGACTCTGGAACGTTACCTTTTTTAGAAACTTTACTTTCTATTGTATCAACATCTAAAGGCTCAGCCGCTGCAAAAATAATTGCTTCTATTTCTTTATCTAAATCTGATAATTTTAATGGAAATTTTACAACATTATCTTTTGAAACTTTTGCTTTTTTAATCATTTGTTTCCTTTATATAAATTTCATCAAACAATTTATCTTGCTTAATTGATAAATTTCCTTCTTTAACTAGCTCTAATGATCCTGCAAAAATTCCAGCCTTACCAGTTTTCTTGTATTTAGAACCACTTTTAAAATTACTTGGTATTAATTCATCCAATTTTTTCCACTCAAATAATTTCCCAAAAAATTCTCTAATAGTTTTAATTCCATCTTCTGCTGTAAATACAGGAAGTTTTGGAATGTTCATTTTTTGAAAATCTTTAGTCATTATTACTGTTGAGTAAGCTTTCATTAATTCAAATAAACTTAAGTTATATTCAGTGCTATAAATCGACCTGATATTTCCTTTCATTCCTCTAGTTCTTATTTCTCTGCCTAATCTTTTTCTCTTAAGCATTTGTTCGGATAGTAATCTGATCAATTCTAATTTTTTTAGCTGTAATTTTAATTTTTCTGCAACTTCTTGTACTTTAAATTCTTCTTCTGGAGTTCCAGGTAAAAGTAATTTTGACTTTAAATAAGCTAACCATGTTGCCATTAAAAGATATTCAGATGCAATTTCTAAATTTAAATTTTTTTCATTAGTAATATACTCGTGAAATTGATCTGCTAACTTAGTTATAGATATTTCTTCTAAGTCAACTTTTTGGGCTTTCGCTAAATCTAAGAGTACATCTAATGGACCATTATAATTATTTATATCAACATTAAATAATTCAGAATCATTGACAGACATAAAAAGATATTAACTTAAAATTTTATAAAATTGAGATGTTTTTTTAACAACAAAACTATTTACTTGAGGTGAATTTTCCGCCACTATCTTCATTTCTTTCATGTTTCCATTGCAATGAAGAGCTAGATTACAACCTGCGCTGAATAAATTAATAGTATTAAGTTTTAAATCATCGCCTAAGCTCTTCATAGATAAGTCATCTGAAATTAAAATATTTTTAAATCCTATATTTTTTCTAATAATATTTATAATTTTCTTAGAGTGTGTGGCAGTGTTATTTTTGTCAATTTTTGAATAGACAAGATGTCCTGTCATAGCAAAAAAACATTTTTTATTTTTAAATGTGCAAAAATCATTTTTAAGAAGATATTCATGTGTTTTGTTAATAATTGGTGTTGAGTAATGACTATCAACTTTTGCTAAACCATGACCAGGTATATGCTTCATTACTGTCCCTATTGAGTTATTTTGAAATAATTCAATGCAAATATCTCCTAATTTAGAGACAATTTTTTTATTTTTTGAATAAGATCTATCCCCAATTACTTTGCTTGCACCATTAACTCTAAGATCTAGCACTGGAACAGTATTGATATTAACGCCTATTAAATTCAATAAATAAGAAGTTTTGTCTACAAATAACTTATAAACGATTTCGAATTTTTTTTTATCTTTATTAAATAAATCTCCAAAATATTCAGATGTCATATTATCAAAGGAAATTAAATCTCTTAGTCTATTAACTCTTCCACCTTCTTGATCAATCATGATTGGATATTTGTTATCTTTAAAAATTTTTCTAATATTTGAGGTTAATTTTTTTACTTGATCAAAAGACTTAATATTTCTGGTAAAGAGGATAATTCCCCAAGGTTTATGTTTTTTAAGAAATAGAATTTCATTGTTAGATAACTTTGTTGATTTTAAACCAACTATTAAAGATTTTCTTTTACTTATCATTATCTAATAATTTCCAAAAATTAAATTTTTTCTTTTTCTTTTTGTTTGTTTGCTTAACATACTCAATTATATTTTGAGTATCATTCTCTAAAACTGGCAAATTTTTTGAATATAATTTTATTTTCTCGTCAATATTTTTATAGGATCTGTGTGATTTTTTTTTATGTTCATCTGAAAAATAATATTTTCCCGTAAAAAAAATAAATAAAAGTATTACTAAAATGAATATTAAGTACTTTATTTCTTTAAGCATTACATTTGATTGGGTGTATCAACACCCACGATATCCATACCTGTTTTAATAACATTAGAAATAGCCTTCAAAAAGATCAGTTTATCTGGTGACACTGTCTTTTGATCATTAATAAATCTTTTTTCTGGAAATTGTTTTCCTAAATTCCAATAAGAATGAAATTCAGAAGCTAGATCGTATAAGTAAACAGGAATTCTATGTGGTTCTAATTTAGTGCTTGCAGAATCGATACATTTTGGCCACTCAGATAATTTTTTTAATATTTTAATTTCATCATTTGAATACTCAAAATTAAAATCATTTAATTCAATATTTGAATTTAAATCTTTGTTTATATGTCTAAAGACAGATGAAATTCTAGCGTAACAATACTGAACATAATATAATGGATTATCTTTAGATTTTTCTTTGACAGCATCAAAATCAAAATCTAATTCAACATCACTACTTCTGTTAAGCATAATAAATCTTGTTGCATCTTTTCCAACTTCTTCAATCAAGTCATCTACCGTAATATAATCCCCTTTTCTTTTTGACATTTTAAAAGGTTTCTTATTTTTTATTAATTTTACTAACTGACTTATTTTACAAATTAATTTATCTTTTTTTCCTGAAAGAGCTTCAACAGATGAGGTAATCCGTTTTATATAACCAGCATGATCTGCGCCTAGTATATTGATTAAATAATCAAATTTTCTATCAACTTTATTTTTATGATAGGCTACATCACTTGCAAAATAAGTCCATGCACCATCAGATTTTTGAAGTGCACGATCTTTATCGTCACCAAAGTCAGTAGATTTAAATAATAATTGCTCCCTTTCAACCCAATCCTTATTATCTTCACCAGCTGGTGCTTTAATTTTTCCTTTATAAATGAAGTTATTTTTTTTTAAAAAATCTATTACACTTTCAACTTCATTGTTTAATACAATGCTCTTTTCACTTACAAAATTATCGTGATTAATACCCAAACTATTTAGATTTTTTTTAATAAGCAGAAGCGCTTGCTCAATAGACAAAGCAGTCAATTTATCATTAATTTCATCAAAATTATCAAAGTTAAGACCTGAATTATTTGAAATAATATTTTTTGCAAAATCAATTAGATAATCTCCAGGATACAAATCAGGATTATCTTTTGGAAATGTCTCATTAAAATGAACTTCTCTAATTCTTAAATAAACTGATTTAGTAAAGTTTATAATTTGATTACCATAGTCATTTACATAATATTCTTTTGTAACTTGGTGTTTATTAAAAATTAAAACATTAGAGATAACATCTCCAAGAATAGCACCTCTACAATGTCCTACATGTAATGGGCCAGTTGGGTTTGCTGAAACAAACTCTACCAAATAATTATTTTTTTTCTCTTTTTCATTTATTCCAAAACTATCTGCATTATCTGTAATATTTTTAATAAAATTTGACCAATAGGATGGTTTAAATTTAATATTAATAAATCCTGGTTTGGCTAAAGATATAGTTTCAATTTGGCTGTCTTTATTTTTAATTTCATGAGCAAGTTTTTCTGCAAGCTGTAGTGGTGAAGTTTTATTGATTTTTGACAAAACCATCGCAACATTAGTTGAAATATCACAATCAAATTTTGGTGGAGGTATTTCTGCATTAATACCATTAAAACTTTCAGGAATTTCTAATTGATTATTTTTATTTAAATCAACAACTATAGATTTAATCTTATCTAAATATAATTCAAAAATATTCATTTATTATTGTTATAAAGGTTAATTGCATATCTATCCGTCATTCCAGATATAAAATCTGAAATAGCTCTATATTTATCTTTAGTCAATTGATCTTTAGACAAAAATTTTCTTGGTTTTGATTTAATTATTTTAAATAATTTCTTAATTATCGATTTACCCTTTTGGTTCTTTTGTAATACTGACTTGTTATCGTACATTTTGTGTCTTAAGAAAGATTTAATTTCTTTTTCTGCATTATTAATTTGATCAGAAAAACAAACGATTAACTCATTAGATTTAGGCACATCTTTGTAAGATTTTACCTTAAGCTTTTGGATATTTTTCTGAGTATTATTTAATAGATCTCTAACCATTAGATCAATTGAGTCTCTTATAATTTGATAAATTGCAATTTTATAATTTTTACTAGTAATTTTATTCTTATATTTTTTATGAATATTTTTAAAAAAATCTATTTCAACTAATTCTTCCATTTTAAACAGGTTAGCTTTTATTCCGTCTTGAATATCATGATTGTTATATGCAATGTCATCTGAAATAGCTGAAATTTGAGCTTCAAGAGATGGAAATGAATTAAATTTAATTTTACCTTTAAAAGTTTTTATCCCTATTAATTTGTTAACCAAACGAATGTCCTCAACGGGTCCGTTATGTTTAAGAAGACCTTCTAACGTTTCTATGGTTAAGTTTAACCCTTTAAATTTAAAATATTTATTTTCTAAAAACATAACAATTCTAAGAGTTTGAAGGTTGTGATCAAAACCACCATAATTCTCCATACATTCATGTAAGGCATCTTCTCCAGCATGACCAAATGGAGTATGACCTAAATCATGAGCTAAACTTAAAGTTTCAGCTAAATCCTCATTTAATTTTAAATATTTTGCTATCGATCTTGCTATCTGAGCAACTTCTATTGAGTGAGTAATCCTAGTTCTAAAATGATCTCCTTCAGTATTAACAAATACTTGGGTTTTATGCTTTAACCTTCTAAATGATGCACTATGAATAATACGATCTCTATCTCTTTGAAAAGGAGATCGATATTTTGAATTAGCTTCCTTAATTAGTCTGCCTTTACTTTTGTATACCCCTAACAAAGCGTCTTTTTTCATCCTTTAATTAAAATAATTAAGTATTATATTATTAATATCAGTGTTGAGACATGATTAAAGAAATTAAATTTACAGATAATGCGTTAAAACAAATAGAAAGTTTGTTAGCAAAAAAAGATAAAGGTTCATTTTTTAGAATCGCAATTAAAGGTGGTGGTTGTTCAGGATTTCAATACGAATTCACTTTTGAAAAATCAAAACAAGATGATGATCTAAATTATCAAAATATTTTAATTGATAAAACTTCTGCAGATTTACTTAAAGGATCTGAAGTTGATTATGTTTCTGAGTTAATAGGTGAACAGTTTAAAATATCCAACCCGCAAACAAAATCTTCTTGTGGTTGTGGTGTTTCTTTTTCACTTTAATGCTAATTTCATCCTGGAATGTAAATTCTGTAAGAGCAAGAATTGAAAATATCAAAAGTTATTTATTAAAATATAAACCAGATATTTTAATGATGCAGGAAATCAAAACTGAGGATATCAATTTTCCTTATGATGATTTTTCTTCAATGGATTATGAAAGCCACGTATTTGGTCAAAAAAGTTACAATGGTGTAGCAATTATATCTAAAAATAAATTAAAAAATATTAAAACTGATTTAATTAAAGATAAATTAAAACAATCAAGAATAATTTCTGCTGAATTTGAGCACAAGAAAAAAACTATTCAATTAATAAATATATACACACCAAATGGAAATCCTGTTGATACTGAAAAATATGATTATAAAAAAAATTGGCTTGATCAATTAATTAAACAACTAAAAACTTTATCCAAGAAAAATCCAAATTTAATTCTAGCTGGCGATTTTAATATAATTCCATCAGCAGAAGATGTTTACAATGTAAAAAGTTTTGAGGATGACGCATTATATAGATTAGAAATCAGAAAAAAATTTAGAGAGATGATAAATTTAGGTTTTAACGATGTGTTTAGATATTTTAATGAAGAGAAAGAAGGATATACTTTTTGGGATTATATGAGGGGTGCTTGGCAAAAAAATAATGGAATGAGAATTGATCATTTTTTAGTGTCTAATTCATTAATTGATCAAATTAAGGATATAAATATCAATAAAGATCCTCGTGGAAGAGAAAAACCTTCTGATCACACTCCAATTGAAATTACTTTAACTTAAAGATTTAATTTTATTAACCAACTCTTCGTTTATATTTCTTGGACCAGTGTCCAATCTATTTTTATGACGTCTTTCTCCTGGTAATCTTACTTCACCCATAGATTTCATCTTCTCAAAAAATTCTTCCGCATGTTTTTGCCAGTTAGTTCCTGAAGTTTTATCTGGACTTATTGCTAGTATAAATTCACCACCACTTGGAGGACCACCATCATTATTATCTTTAGCAGCAGTTTCGTAACTAAAGTTATCACCAACTAAAGCACCTGCTAATAATTCTACCATCATTGCAATTGCAGAACCTTTATAACCACCAAAAGGTAATAAAACTCCACCATCAGCAATTTCACCTGGATCAGTTGTTTCTTTACCCTCTTTAGTTAATCCTGTTCCAAGTGGAACTTTGTGCCCTTCTCTTTTAGCAACTTGAACTTCACCCATTGCCATTGAAGCTGTTGCCATATCATAAACAACTGGTGTTTTACCTGGACGTGGCCAAGCGAATGAAATTGGATTTGTTCCAAATAAAGGCTTTATAGCACCTGCAGGTGCAACAGCAGGCTTATAAGATGTACAAGCAAATGCTACCAAACCTTCCTCTGCTAATTTTTCTGTTTCAGGCCACATAGCAGCCATATGATGTGAGTTATTTATTGCTAAGACAGCTACACCATTTTCTTTTGCAGCTTTTGCTAATTCAGGCAATCCTTTATTTAAAACAACAGGTGCTAAACAATTATTTCCTTCAACTTTAATTACAGATGGAGATATTTTTTTAACCTCAGGCTTCCCTTTGCCATTTATCTTTCCACCTTTAAGACCAGTCACGTATGCTGGTAATCTAAATAAACCGTGTGATACAGATCCATCTCTTTCAGCATTTCTAATTAAATCTGATAGAATTGATGCAGTTTCATTATCACAACCGTTAGCTAAAAGAGTTTTTTTAGCAAGTTCAAATATTTCTTCTAAACTTAAAGATACAGTGCTCATTATTTTGATTTACATTTTTTACATAAACCAAAAAATTCTAAATTATATTTGCTATATTTCATTCCAGAGTCATCTGAAAAATTAGATAAATATTTTGAAAGTTTTGAATTACTTATTTCAGATACATTTTCACAACTTTCACAAATTGAAAAAGCTGTCGCTTTAGAGATCTGACAGCTAGAATTTTGACAGGCAATAAAAGCATTTCTACTTTCAATCTTATGAATTTTTCCAATTTCAACTAACTTATCTAAAGCTCTGTAAACTTGTAGCGGTGCTTTAATCCCTTTTTTTTGAACGTTAAAAAGAATTGAATAAGCCTTCATAGGCTCACCAGATTTATCAATGAGATCAAAAATTATTTTTTGATTTCTAGAAAGGTTGTGTTCTTTTTGCATATCTAAATACTTACCAATTACTCCTTAGTTTTTCAATTTAATCGATTGTTTAATATTTAATAATGACAGTATAAATAAAATCAAAGCAGCCACAATTATTGATGGCCCAGATGAAGTGTTAAATTCTAAGGATGAAAATAACCCTAATACAACTGACAATAAACCACCTATGATTGAGTAAATTACCATTTTAATTGGACTATCTGAAATATTTCTAGCCATAGCAGCTGGAATAATCAACATTCCAGTTATTAATAATAGACCAACCATTTTAATTGATATTGCTATTACAGCAGCCATTAGAATTGTAAATATTGCTTTTGCTCTATCAGGATTTAATCCTTCTGCTTCAGCTAATTCGTAATTAACTGTAGATGCAAATAATGGTTTCCAAATTAATTTTAGAACTAGTAAAATTACAGCGCCACCAGTCCAGATGATTAACAAATCATCTGTTGTTACAGCTAATATATCGCCAAACAGTAGACCCATAATATCAAAACGAATAAACGTTAAGAAACCAATTACTACTAATCCAACTGCTAGTGAGGAATGAGCTAAAAGACCAAGCAATGCATCACCAGGTAAGTTTGTTTTTTTTTGAAGTTGAATCAAAATTAGAGCTATTAGTGAAGAAATAATAAATACAGATAAAGCAATATTTAGTTCAAGTGTATAAGCCATAGTAACACCAAGCAAAGCTGAGTGAGCAAGAGTATCACCAAAATATGACAACCTTCTCCAAACAACAAAACAACCTAGAGGTCCTGTAACTAAAGCAATACCCAAACCTGCAACTAAAGCTCTTATAAAAAAATCATCAAACATTTAATTTTTCTTTATTTCACCCTCATCTGAATGCACATGATCATGTTTATGCTCATAAACAGAAAGAATTTTAGAAGCTTGTTCACCGAACAAAGTTTTATATTCATTGTTCCTTGCAACATCCATTGGTGAACCAGAGCAACATACATGACCATTTAAACAAACTACATAATCTGTTGCTGTCATTACTGTATGCAAATCATGTGAAATTAATAAAATACCACAGTGTAAACTGTCTGAAATTTTTTTTATTAATTCATATAAAGCTATCTCGCCTGTATAATCTACTCCTTGAACTGGTTCATCAAGAACTAAAAGTTCTGGTTTTTTACATATTGCTCGTGCAATTAATACTCTTTGAAATTCACCACCTGACAAATTTCCTAAACTTTTATTTTTTAAATGAATAACTCCAGTTAGTGATAAAGCTTCATCTATTTTCTCTTCTTTAATATTTTCTGTAAGCAACATAAAGTCTTGAACTCTGATAGGCAAAGTCCAATCTATTGAAATTTTCTGAGGTACATAGCCAACTTTATTAGTATATTTTTCAACACTTCCTTCTATATTTTTATAAATACCTAAAGCAATTTTAGCTGTTGTACTTTTCCCTGAACCATTAGGGCCTATTAGAGTAACAATTTTCCCTTTTTCAACTGCAAGTGTTACTCCTTCGACAAGCCATTTACCATTTTGCTTAAAACCTGCGTTATTTAATTTAACTAATGTGTTGTTTTCTCTGCTCATATACTGCTTGACTTATAAATGTTATATTATTACATAGCGTTATATTATAACAACTAATAAAATATTTTACTTATGAAAAATCTAAAAAAAATACCTTTTATCCTTTCAATGTTGTCATTATTGACATTCTTTACACCAACTAACGCTGATATTAAAGTAGTTGCATCTATTAAGCCTATACATTCTCTTGCAAGCTACCTTATGGATGGTGTTGCTAAACCTGATTTAATAGTTGATGGCTACGCATCTCCACATGGATTTGCAATGAAGCCATCACATGCAAAAATGTTACAAAATGCTGACTTAATTTTTTGGGTTGGAGAGGATTTGGAAAATTTTTTAGAAAAACCGTTAAAATCAATTGCAAAAAAAGCAGAAAAAATTGAATTAATGGAAATCAAAGGATTGCAAGTATTAAAATTTAGAGAAAGAAATATTTTTGATGATCATGATGATCACGGACATGACGATCATGACGACCATGGTAAAAAAGAAGATGATCACGACGACCACGATCATGACGACCATGGTAAAAAAGAAGATGATCATGACGATCATGGACATGACGATCACGGTAAAAAAGATGGTCACGATGATCATGACGACCATGATGGACATGAAGGACACCACCACGGTGAATTTGATCCACACATTTGGTTAGATCCTGTAAATGCCAAAGTTATATTAAAGGAAATGGCTGAACACTTAATTGAAAATGACTCAAAAAACGAGGCTACTTATAAAAGTAACTTAAAAAAAGTTCTTAATGATATTGATAAACTTACTGCAGACGTTAAGGTTGAGTTAAATAAGAGTGTTGCTTCAATTGTTTTTCATGATGCATATCAATATTTTGAAGAAAGATTTAACGTAAATATTTTGGGTGCTTTCACAGTTAACACTGATGTAATGCCAGGTGCAGAACAATTAAAAGAAATTAGAGAGGTAATTGAGCATGATAAAGTTGCATGTGTATTTTCAGAGCCTCAATTTAACCCTGAAATTATTAAAGCTGTTGCAAAAGATATGAATATTAAAACTGGAGTAGTGGATCCTTTGGGAGCTACTTTAAATCCAGGAAAATCATTATACTTTGATTTAATAAGAAACATGTCTGCATCCTTTAAAGGTTGCTAATCGTTATTAATGGAAAACAAGCACCAAGTACCTGTTACTGTTTTAACAGGCTTTCTTGGTGCTGGAAAAACAACACTTCTTAATAGAATTCTAACAGAACAGCACGGCCAAAAGTACGCCGTTATTGTAAATGAATTTGGTGAACAAGGTATTGATAATGACCTTGTGGTGGATGCTGACGAGGAAGTTTTTGAAATGAACAATGGCTGTATATGCTGCACAGTCAGAGGTGACCTAATTAGAATACTTAGTGGGTTAATGAAGCGAGCTGATAAACTTGATGCAATTATAGTTGAAACAACAGGTTTAGCAGATCCAGCTCCTGTAGCTCAAACCTTCTTTGTAGATCAAGATGTAGCAAATAAAACAAAGCTAGATGCAATTGTTACAGTTGCTGATGCAGTTCATCTAAGCTCACAAATTGAAGATCATCACGAAGCTGAGGAACAAATTGCTTTTGGTGATGTAATATTACTAAACAAAATAGATCTTGTGAAAGATGAGAATATAGACGTAGTAACAAAGAGAATTCGTAAAATTAATCCTTTTGCTAAAATTATTAAAACAACAAAATGTGGGGCACCACTAAAGGAAATTCTTAATCTTGATGCATTTAGTTTAAAACGTATTTTAGAGGTAGAACCAGATTTTCTTGAGTCAGATCATGATCATGAGCATGATGATGATGTTACAAGTTTATCATTCGTATCTGACAAACCTCTAGACATGGAAAAATTTCAAAACTGGTTTGGAAAACTTTTGCAGACAAAAGGTCAAGATATCATGAGAACTAAAGGAATACTTGATTTCAAAGGTGAAAATGATCGATATGTATTTCAAGGTGTTCATATGTTGATGGACGCTTCTCCAATGGGAAAATGGCCAGACGATAAAGAACGTAGCTCTAGACTAGTGTTTATTGGACGTAACCTAGAAACCATGAATTTAAAAGAAGGATTTGAAGCCTGTAAATCAGAATGACAACTGATTTAAATCAATTTCCACAGTTAGATAAAACTAAATTTGAGCAAAGAGGAATTCAGTTAGAAATTGGAGTTCCAGTAACCTGTGCAGTTTCAATTGGTAATTATATAGCTGCTGGTTTTGGCGATGGTACTATAAGAATTTTCAGTTCTGGAGAAAAACACAAAACTTTAAAGGCTCATAAAGGTGTGATTCTTTGTATGGCAAAGGATGGTGATAATATTTTAACTGGTGGTGATGATGGTTATTTTTTAAAAATTTCACTTAACGGAGAAATAAATGAAGTTACAAACTTTGGTTCACGATGGGTAGATCATGTTGCAGCACATAATGGAAACTTAGTTTGTTCTTCGGGTAAGGTAGTTTATTATTGGGATAAAAATAAAAAAGAACCAAAATCTTTAAATCATGATAGTACAATTGGAGGTTTAGCATTTGATGCTAAAGGAAGACGGTTGGCTGTATCTAGATACGGAGGTGTTACAGTTTGGAAAAAAGATTACAGCAATAAGTGGAAATCAACAAAATTAGATTGGAAAGGTTCTCACAATAAAGTGAGTTTTAGCCCAGATGGTAAATACTTGGTAACTTCCATGCAAGAAAATGTACTTCGTTGCTGGCGTTTAAAAGATAAACTTGATTTTGCTATGTCAGGATATGGCTCAAAAGTTAAAAGTTTTGCTTTCATTGATGATACAAGTTACTTGGCAACATCAGGAGCAATAGATGCAATATGTTGGCCTTTTGATGGTGAAGGACCAATGGGTCGTAAACCTATCTGTCTTCCTTATATAGGAAATAAACAAGTTACATTTATAGAACCATTCCCTGATGAAAAAGCAATTTTTGCTGGTTTGAGTGATGGTTCTGTTTTTTTATCTCAAATTGAAAATGAGAATAACACTATAATAATTAGAAGTTTCACAGGTTCTGAAGTTAGTGCAATCGCAATGACTGACGATAAATCAAGTATATTTATTGGTGACATGAGTGGAAATACTTTGTGGACTTCAATTTGGGATCAATAAAAAAATGTTTAATAAAAAAAAACCAAATTTAGAAACAATTCAGAATTTAAAAAATTATTTTATAAAAAAATATGAAATACCAGAAAGTACAATTTTAAGCATTGCAGAATTAAATTGTCATGAACCTGATTGTCCCCCAACCGAGACAGTAATAACTGCTAGATCAATAGATGGATCTACTAAAAACTGGAAAATTCATAAACCTATAGATGAAATAAGTGAAAATGACATTAATGATTTAGAATAAAAATTGTTAATTATTGTAGAGAATTTTTTCTTGTTTCATATAATAAGATATGATGAATGATTTAAATTTATTTAAAAAAATGGCTTTCTTGTTAAAAAAAATTTAATTTCTCAAACAAAGATAAATAAAATAAATAAAGTTGTTAATGAAGTAATTTCAAAAGAGAAAAAGAAAAAAAATGGTAATGGTGCAAATGGAACTCAATCCTATAATAATTACCATTTTGTTTACAATTCAGACTCATCAAAGAATAAAGAAATATTAAGACTAAATAATCCTCAGAACAGGCATAAAGTTTTCTATGAATTATCTAGAGATAAAAAGATTATATCCATAGCTAAAAAATTGTTAGGTGGAACAGTTAGATTTCATCTTGGTAAATTAAATTTTAAGCTTCCAAATAAGAAAAAAGGAAGTGAAATTGGATGGCACCAAGATTGGGCTTTTTACCCTCATACCAACGATGATTTAATCACAGTTGGTATATATTTAGATGATTGCTATGAGAAAAATGGGCCCCTTAAAATAATAAAAAATTCACACAAAAAGAAATTATACAGCCACCACAGTAAAGAAAATTATTTTGTTGGAAAAATAGATACTAAGAAAAATAAAATAGGAACTAAAGATAGTGTTTCTATAACAGGAACTGCTGGAACAGTTGTTTTTTTTCATTGTAGATCAGTTCATGGGTCTGGACATAATCTTATGAATAACTCAAGACCCTTAATTTTATTTGGTTATAGAGCATGTGATGCATGGCCTCTAATTAATGATGGAAATCCTCATCCTGAGGTTAATTTAGAAAATTATGACAAAAATATTATTGTAGGAAATAAATCGATAAAACCAAGATTAACTAAAGTTCCAACCATAATCCCACTGCCTAAGAAGAAACACTACGTTTCTATCTATGAACTTCAAAAAAATTAAATCATATTAAAGTTTATTGTAATAAATCCTTAACAAAACATTCATATAAATTTTGAATGTCATTTTTAAAAAAATATCTAAAGTGGATAAGTACACTCTTAGTGTTAACTGGTATTTTACTTACAAATCTTAATATTTACCCGCTGAATATTTATTTTCATGGGCTTGGTGTTGTCGGATGGACAATTTCAGGTTTCTTATTAAAGGATAAGGCCATTTTAACTAACTTTGGATTACAAATTCCATTATTTGTAATCGGTATTTATAAAATTATTTTTTAATGAAAAATATTTTATTTGTATGCACAGGAAATTCAGCAAGAAGCATTATAGCTGAGAGTATTATTAATAACGAATACTCGAATAAATTTAAAGCTTTTAGCGCTGGTAGTAATCCATCAGGAAAAATCAATATTGATGTTAGAAGTTTTTTAGAGAAAAATAAAAATTATGATCTAACTAATTATAGTTCTAAAAACTTTGAAGAGTTTATCAATAATGAAATAAAGATGGATCACGTAATAACGGTATGCAATAACGCAAATAATGAGGTATGTCCTATTTGGCCTGATAAAAACCAAATTATACACTGGGATATAGACGATCCAGTAACTAAACTTCAAAATGCTAATGACGAAGAAAAGCAAATAATCATTAGAAATACTTTCAATATTATAAGCAATAAAATTAAAGATTGGCTAGATGAAAAATAAAAATAAATATTTTCTTTCAGAATTTATTGGAAGTTGCTTTCTAGTAATGATCATAGTTGGGTCAGGTTTAATGGCAGAAAATCTTACCAATGATACAGCGGTAATGCTAATTGCAAATACTATAGCAACTGGAGCTGGATTGTTTGTGCTAATAACTGTTTTTGCAGATGTTTCTGGAGCTCATTTTAATCCATTTGTTAGCATTGCTATGACAATTACAGGAAAACTAAAAAAACGTCTTCTACCCTTTTATATTTCAGCTCAGATCCTTGGTTGTTTATTAGGTGTGGCTTTAGCTAATTTCTTTTTTGAACATCAGATTTTTGAATTATCGACAAAATCAAGAGATGGTATCTATATTTTTGTATCAGAAATTATAGCAACATTAGGACTAATAATTATTATTTTTGGATCCATGAAGTCAGGTAAAATTACTGTAGCTGCATCTGTTGGGTTGTATATTACAGCTGGTTATTGGTTTACTTCATCAACATCTTTTGCAAATCCTGCTGTAGCAATAGCAAGAACATTCACAGAGTCGTTTACCGGTATAAGTTATTTGAACACTCCTTTTTATATAATTGCAGAATTAATTGGTATGTTAATTGCTGTTTATATCGCAAAAAAATTATTCTTAGAAAAAGATTGAAAAATTTAAAACTAACAAACAATATTAAATTAATTAATAAAAAATTTAAAAAAAATGAATTTTATCATTTTTTAAAAACCTCAAACCTTTCAATAGTAATACCTAAAATTAAGAACAAGTATATTTTGGTTTCACAAAAAAGAATTACTAACTTATAAGTTGTAATAGATTAAATTAAATTTTAATTATTTGAGTAAATTACTCTCGGCTCTAAAAATAATTCTCGCGCAAGGGCTTTAAATTTTTTTGTAACTTGTTTAGAAATTATTTCTTGGTGTTGTACTGGAATTTTTAAAAATACAGAGTTACCTCTTTTATACAATTTAAATTCCTCTAAGAAGATAGTTGAAATAGATGTAAGTGAGTGCGCAAATCTTAAGGCTGCACCAACTTGTTTACTAGAAAAAATTTCATTATTATTTAAAAAAGTTAAATATTCTATTTTAGGGTTGTATTTAATGCTGCAGTACCTCCAATAACATGAAAGAGCTATTTGAATTCTTTCTTTATGTGAAAGTCTCAATAATGGAGTATTTAATGTTTCTTGAAAAACTAATTCTGCTTTTTGAAAAGCACCAAGTCCCCAATCCATATGACTTAAAACACAAGCTAAATTAAGCAATTTTTCATCAAAATGTTCATTACCATCAAATACAGGTTTGATAAATTTATGATACTTTTTGTAAGTTAATCCCAAATCACCTCTTTTCTTCGAAATATATTCTAATGATTTTTCAAAAACTTGAGAGCTATCAATATTTTTAAAGTAATCTTTTGCCAGAGATCCCTCTCTAATACCGCTTATAGAGCATATTATGTTTTTTGGATTTGTTGCTCTCATGATCTCATCTAAAATTATAGAGCTATATGGTAGATAGGGTGTTCTAGATTTAGATATATATTCAACTGTTTTCAGTTTTGCTTTATTGAAGGATGCAATTTTTTCTACAAATGTCGATATAGTTTCATAATTTACTGAATACTGATGGATTATATGGACAGGATGTTTATTCTGAAAAAGATGAAGTTTAAATAAAGCTCTCCATGTTCCACCAACTAAATATAGATTTTCAAATTTTTTTTTAAATAACCATTTCTCATCTTTCAAAAGTTGTTTTATATATTTAGAAAGGTTTCTCTTTTTAACAATTGGATTATTTATTAATCTTAAAACACCTAAGGGTAATGATGTTTTATTAGTGATCAAACCATTTTCAACACGAGCCAATTCTAAACTACCTCCACCAAGATCAGCAACTAACCCATCTACATTATCAAATCCAATTTTAACACCCTCTGCTGAACAAATTGCTTCTTCCTCGCCACTTAAGATTTCTAGATTTTTCTTAAAAAGGTTTTCTACATATTCAACAAATGGTTTTGCATCAGTTGCCTCTCTTAAAACTGCAGTTGCTATTATTTTTAAATTATCAATTTTAGAAACATGTAAAATCTCTGAAAATCTCTTCAATACTTTTTGGGCATAATCAACACCAGACTTATGAAGTTTTTTTGATTTATCTAAATTTTTACCAAGTTCACAAACAGCTTTTTCATTAAAAAAAGGAACACGAGAAGAGCTAAAATCCTCATAAATCAGCATCCTAATAGAATTAGAGCCTATATCAATAACTGCTAATTTAGCAGGTTTTAGTTTTAAATTTTGTTTATTTTTAAAAACTTTAATTTCCACTTTTAATTAATCTTAAGTTTAATTTTTTTGGTTTCATTTTTAATTTAGCCTTACCTCTTCCAGATAAACTAGGATTATTCATAAAATAATCATGGGCTGAAAAAGAATCATTTTCACTATATTTAATTTTTTTATAATTTCCACTAGCATCAAGTTCCCAACTTTGTTTTTTATCTAAATAATTAGCTAACATAATTTGATCAAGAACTTGCTCGTGGACTGTTTGGTTTTCAATTGGAACTAGAAGTTCTACTCTTCGATTTAAATTTCTTGGCATTAAATCTGCTGATGAAATAAAAACTTTCGCATCTCTACTAGGCATTGTGTTTCCATTTGCAAAACAATAAATTCTTGAGTGTTCCAAAAATCTTCCTATCATGCTTTTTACAATTATATTTTCAGATTTATCTTTAACACCAGGTCTTAAACAACAAACACCTCTTACAAATAAAAATATTTTTACTCCAGCATTTGAAGCTTCGTAAAATTTATCAATTATCGCTGGATCTACTAAAGAATTCATTTTGGCCCATATTTCACCTTTTTTACCTTTTTTGACATTTGCTATCTCGTTAGCAATACATTTGTTCAAAGTTTCCCTAAGATTAATTGGTGATATAGATATTTTACTAAGATTTCGTGGTTTTGAATAACCAGTTACATAATTAAAAAATTTTTCCACATCAGTTGCTATTTTTTTATCAGAGCTAAATAAAGATAAGTCAGTATAAATTTTTGCATTAACTGGGTGATAATTACCAGTTCCCAGATGTATATAAGTTTGAATTTTTCCCTGCTCTTTTCTTAATATTAAAGATGATTTTGCATGTGTTTTATATTTTGCAAAACCATAAACTATTTGAATTCCTGCCTTTTCTAAACTTCTTGAAAGTTGAATGTTTGCTTCTTCATCAAATCTTGCTTTGATCTCTATTAAAGCGGTTACTGTCTTTCCATTTTCAGCTGCTGTTATTAAGGCTTTAACAATTGGAGAATCGAGCGTTGTTCTGTATAGAGTTTGTTTAATTGCTATAACTTTTTTATCATATGCAGCTTGATTTAAAAACTCAACGACAGCATCAAATGTTTCAAAAGGGTGATGAACTATTAAATCTTTTTTTTTTATAGTATCAAAAAAATTATTATTAAACTCCTTTAATCTCTCAACTTCTCTAGGATTGAAATGTTTAAATCTTAATTTAGAATTTTTAATTTTACAAACTTGGTCTATATCTTGAATTCCAACAATGCCTTCAATTTCATAAATGTATTCGGATTTTACGTTTAACTTATTGGTTATAAACTTAATTAAGTCATTATTACTATTTTTTAAAATTTCTAAACGTACTATGTCACCTGTTCTTCTTCTTTTTAAAGCCAATTCAAAAGATCTTACTAAATCTTCGGCCTCCTCTTGAATTTCTACATCACTATCTCTTATAACTCTAAATAACATTTTTTTATCTAAATCATGATCAGGAAATATTTCAGAAGCAAAAAAACTTATAACATCATCAATAATTAAAAATTTTTTAAAACTTTTATTTCCATCTATTTCAATAAATCTTGATAAAGCTTTTGGAATTACTATTATTGCATTTAAAACTCTTTTTTTATTTTTCTTATTTAATCTCATAACTAATGCTCTTCCTTGATTTGCAATAAATGGAAAGGGATGAGCTGGGTCTATTGCTGATGGTGTTAGCAGAGGGTAAATTTCTTCATTAAAGATTTTAAATAATCTTTTCTGATCCGATTTACTTAAATTTTCAGGTTTAACTATACTTATATTTGCTTTTTTTAATTGAAGAATTAAATCTCTATATATTTTATTTTGTTTATTAAGAAGATTATTTGTTTCCAAAATAACTTCACTCATTTGTTCATCAGGAGTAAGACCATCAGAGCTAAGAGAATCTACCTCTTGCTTGATTTGACTATATAAACCTGCGACACGTACCATAAAAAATTCATCTAAATTTGATCCAGCTATAGATAAAAATTTAATTCTTTCATAAAGAGGGTTTTCTATATTTTGGGCCTCTAGAAGAACTCTGTCGTTGAATTTGAGCCAAGACAATTCCCTATTTATATATTTAGATTTAAGTATTTCTTTATCTTGTTTTTTTAATGCAGTCATATATTTAAACTTTATGCTCAAATTATACGTTATGCGTCATGCAAAATCTAGCTGGGACCATCCAGATCTTGAGGATCATGAAAGACCTTTAAGTAAGCGTGGCAAGAAAAATGCCAAAAAGATTTGTGAATTTTTTGTTAAAAAAAAATATAAGTTTGATTACATATTACTTTCATCATCAAAAAGAACAAAGAAAACGTTAAAAATTTTATTAAAAAAAATAGAAAAACCAAAAAAAATTATTTCTTCAAAAAAAATATACCTATCAAGTGAAGATAAAATTATAGATATAATAAAAAAAACACCTAAAAAATTTAAATCTGTGCTTTTAATTAACCACGAGCCTGCTGTTAGAAATCTAGTACGATCACTGACAAAAAATCATAACAACAATCATTTTAAGTTATTAAACTATAAATTTCCAACATCAGCTTTTGCAAAAATTTATTTTGATTTTAATGAATGGAATAAATTAGATGGAAATGGTTTAATTAAGGAATTTATGAGACCTAAAGACCTTCAAGATTCTAAAGAATAACCTGCTGATCTTACAGTTCTAATTAATGGTTTGGTTTTATCTATATTAATAGCTTGTCTTAATCTTCTAATATGTACATCGACTGTTCTAGACTCTACATAAATATTTTCACCCCAAACATTGTTTAATAGTTGTTCTCGTGAATATACTCTTTTTGGATTTTTGATAAAAAAATCTAATAATTTAAATTCTGTAGGACCTAAATTGATTTCAACATTATTTCTATAAACTCTTTTTGTTATTCTATCTATTTTTAGATCTGTAAACTCAACAACATCTCCAGATGATTGTGGTTTTGATCTTCTAAGTAGTGATTTAATTCTTGCATTAAGTTCTTTTTGACTAAATGGCTTTGTTACATAATCATCTGCACCTGTATCAAAAGCTCTTAATTTGTCCTCTTCCTCACCTTTTGCTGTCAACATTATTACAGGTATGTCGTTATACTTTTTGTCTTTTTTTAAATTCTTACATATTTCAACACCCGACAAATCTGGCAACATCCAATCCATTAATATTAAGTCAGGATGCTTATCTTTAATTTGTTTAAGTGCATCTTCACCATTTTCGGAATAGCTTACTTTGTGACCTTCTTTTTCAAGATTATATTTTAGCAGCGTTACTATTGAAGTTTCATCTTCAGCAATAAACACGTGAGCAGACATTTATTACTTTTCTCCTGTTACTATTGGCTCTGTTCCTTTTGGACGATCGCCTTCTAAATACTCTCCTGTAACTAAATAATATACCTGCTCTGCAACGTTTGTTGTGTGATCACCGATACGTTCAATGTTTTTAGTAACAAATAATAAATGAGTACCATCATCTAGATTTTTTTCGTCTTCCTTCAAATATTTGATTACTTCTTGCATACATAAATTTGTTAAATCATCTATATGTTCATCACTTTCCCAGACATTTATAGCCATAGCAGATGACCTATCTAAATATGCATCCAAAATAGATTTGAGTTGTTTTTGAACATTAGAAGAAACTCTTATTAAAGCTTCAGTCAAATTTTTTGGTAAATTTTCATTTAATAATAATGTTCTTTTTGAAATATTCTTTGCCAGATCACCTATTCTTTCTAAATCAGATGAAATTTTTAATGCAGTTACAGTTTCTCTTAAATCTATTGCCATTGGTTGTCTTAAAGCAATAAGATTTACTACCTGTTGCTCTATTATAGTTTCAAACTTATCTATTTTTTCGTCATCCTTTATAACGGCTTCCGCATTATCACTGTTTCTTGTGGTAATGGCTTGAATAGCCTTACCTAAAGCCTCTTCACAAAAACCACCCATTTTAATTATATTGCTATTTAAATTTTTAAGTTCTTCCTCGTAAGACTTAACTGTGTGTGGTGCTTCAACCATTAACCAAACCTCCCTGTGATATAGTCCTGAGTTCTTTTATTTTCAGGATTTTTAAATATTTTATCAGTAGAACCATGTTCTATCAATTCTCCCAAATGAAAAAAACCTGTGTTCTGAGATACTCTTGCTGCTTGAGCCATTGAATGAGTGACTATTATAATAGTATGGTCCTTTTTTAACTCATCAATTAGCTCTTCTATTTGAGCTGTAGCAATAGGATCTAAAGCAGAACAAGGCTCGTCCATAAGAATAACTTCAGGTTTAACTGAAATAGCCCTTGCTATGCATAATCTTTGTTGTTGACCACCAGACAAACCAGTACCTGGTTCATGAAGTCTATCTTTAACCTCTTCCCATAATGCTGCCTTTTTTAAGCTGGTTTCAACTATTTCATCCATTTCATTTTTTGATTGAGCCATGCCATGAATTGTTGGACCATAAGAAATATTTTCATAAATAGTTTTAGGAAAAGGATTTGGTTTTTGAAAAACCATCCCAATTTTTTCTCGTAATCTAACTACATCGCAACTCTTGTCATTAATATCAAAATCATTGATTATAATCTGCCCTTTTACTCTACATATATCAATCACGTCATTCATACGATTTAGACATCTTAAATAAGTAGATTTACCACAACCTGAAGGACCAATTAGTGCTGTAACTTGATTTTCTTCAATATCCAAGTTTATATTGAATAGAGCTTGTTTTTTTCCATAGAAGACATCTACATTTTTTGAATTTATCTTTATCATCTTAACTCCATTTTTTTTCAAATTTATGTCTAATTATTTGTGCAAACAAATTCATTATAATTAAAAAACCCAATAGGACCATAATACAAGCAGAAACTTTCTCGACAAATCCTCTTTCAGCACTCTCTGCCCATATATAAATTTGTACCGGCAAACTTGCAGCTGGATCTAAAGGAGATCCTGGAATTGTATTTACAAAAGCTACCATACCAATCAATATCAAAGGTGCAGTTTCACCTAAAGCTTGAGCCAAACCAATGATTGTACCGGATAAAGTCCCTGGCATAGACAATGGCACAGTATGATGCATTGTAGTTTGCATTTTACTAGCACCCATTGCAAGTGCAGCCTCTCTTATACTTGGAGGAACTGCTTTTAAAGATGCTCTACAGGCAATAATTATTGTTGGCAAAGTCATTAGTGACAAAGTTATTCCACCGACTAAAGGAGTTGATCTAGGCAACTGAAATACAGCTAACAAAATACCCAGTCCCAAAAGACCAAAAACAATTGACGGAACAGCTGCTAAGTTATTTATATTTACTTCAATAAAATCGGTAAATCTATTTTTTGGTGCAAATTCCTCTAAATAAATAGCAGCTAACACTGCAACTGGAAATGCAATAACTAAACAAACTAGAATAGAAAAAATCGATCCCATAAATGAGCTTGCTATACCAGCTAATTCAGCTTCTCTTGAATCAGGATATATAAAAAAACTTAAATTGAATTTACTTTCAACTCTTCCCTGTTCTACAAGTTGATCAAAAATCTTTAATTGATAATCCGTAACCCTTCTTTGATCTTCAGGTAAATCTCTTGGATAATTGCCTTTGAATACTTGGTCTAAATCATCTGAAGCAGTTAAATAAACATCTTTAGTTTTTCCAATTAATGAAGGGTCATTTAAAAGCTCCCTTTTAATCTCTCTTTCAAAAAAGTAAGAGACCATTCTCTTTAGATCATTTTGTTGTTTTTCTGATGCACTTTTATCTAAATCAAACATTGTTTGCAAAGCTAGATCAAAATAATCAGCATCTTCTAGGTCCTCTTTAGAAGGATTTTCGTCAAGGTACAAGGTTTCAGCATCAAAAGTGACTGGTACAATCAACCAAGTTTTCTGAAAAGCTGTATAGCCAGTAGAAAAGATTTTAAAAATAAAAATTGTTAAAAACAAAAGAGCTAAAAAAATTGCGCTTTTCCCGTAAAATTGAAATCTTTTTTCTGCCCTATATCTAGAATTTAGGAGTTTTTCTTTATTTTTATTCATATTTTTCCCTATATTTTTTAACAACTCTTAAAGCAAAAATATTTAAACTAAGTGTTACCAAAAACAATGTCATACCTAGTGCAAATGCTGCCTGGGTTTTAGGATCTCCAAAGGCCTGATCTCCAATTAATATTACGACAATTTGAGCTGTGATAGTTGAGGTAGATTCTAAAGGGTTAAATGTTAAGTTGGCTGCAAGGCCAGAAGCCATAACTACAATCATTGTTTCTCCAACAGCTCTAGAAACACCTAACAAGATAGAACCAACAATTCCCGGTAATGCTGCTGGGAAAATAACTTTTTTTATTGTTTCAGATTTAGTAGCCCCCATTGCATAACTACCATCTCTTAAACCTTGTGGAACACTAGTAATAACGTCATCACTCAAACTAGATATAAATGGAATAATCATTATCCCCATTACACCCCCTGCAGCAAGAGCGCTCTCTGCAGACACTTCTAGTCCCATTGCCGTTCCTATATCTTTAAGGAATGGTCCAACTGTTAAAGCTGCAAAAAAACCATAAACTACAGTTGGTATACCTGCTAAAATTTCAATTAAAGGTTTTGCATATTGTCTTACTTTAGTGGAAGCGTATTCAGCTAAATAAATTCCACTCATCAATCCAATTGGTATAGCAACACACATTGCAATTAATGCAATAAAAAATGTTCCAGCAAAAATTGGAACAGCCCCAAATGTATCAGAATACATTGATGGATCCAAAGGCTCAGAAGCGTCTCTCACAAATGCTTTTGCTGGATACCAATGAGTTCCAAAAATAAAATCAAACAAGGGAATTACTTTAAAAAAATCGATAGTTTGAAATATTAATGAAAAAACAATTCCAATAGTTGTTAATATAGCTGCCAAAGAAGCTGTAAATAAAACAGCATTTAAAAATTTTTCAACCGGTTCTCTTGTTCTATTGTTTGAAGAAATTCTTTTATAACCATAAACTATAGAAGCTATAATTATTGCCAAAATTAAAACAATTTTAGAGTTTTGAGCTATAGATCGAAGATTTAAATATTTTTCTGCAGATGTTTCAAGATAAGGAGTAATTTCTCCACTAAACTGGCCACGAGATAATGATTTAGTTTTTTCATAAATTAGATTTAGTTCATCATCAAGATATCCTTGATTGCTATAATCACTTAAAATTATCAACTTAACTATACTCGGCTCAAATATTGCCCATAAAGAATAAATAATAAAAGCGGGTATTGCGCACCATATTGCTAAATAATATCCATAAAATTGTGGAAGTGCTGTTAATCTAGTATTTGTTGCTTGAATTGAATAGGCTTTTTTTCTTCCAAAATAGTAACTAGTAAAACCAAGAAGCACTATAAAGATGAATATGACTAAGTTCAAAGAATCTCCTAATGTTTTACTTTACACCTTCCTAAAAAAAAGGGGTCTAAAAAGACCCCTTAATTTTTACTTATTAACCAATCTTATTAGTCAGCCATTGCCACAAGGTCTTTTGCATTAGTTCTAGTTGTCTTATACAACTTCTTATCTAATGGTACTAAACCAATGTCAGCCAAATAGCCGTTTTTACCTATGGCTTTAGTTGTAGTGAATTCTTTTACAAATTCATGTAATCCAGGGATCACACCAACGTGAGCTTTTTTCACATAGAAAAATAATGGTCTTGCAACTGCATAACTATAGTCTTGAATACTTTCTAGAGATGGTTGACCGCCATCAATGCTAGCAGCTTGCAATTTATCTTTAGCAGCTAAGAAATAACTAAAACCAAAGAAACCAAACATATCTTTATCAGCAACTAGTTTTTGGATGATTAAACTATCGTTCTCACCAACTTCAATAGCAGCACCATCTTCTCTGTAAAGTTTTTGAGGTTTTTTGTATTTTTTATTTCCAGCCTCATAACCAGCTTTATAAAGAGCCTTAGCTTCTTTAGTCATACCTTTTTTCATTACTAAAGAATTCCAAGCATCTCTTGTTCCAGAAGTTCCTGGAGGGATCATTACAGAAATCTTCTGCTTAGGTAGACTTGGGTCAATTTGATCCCAAGTTTTATAGATATTTGGAACTAATTTACCATCAACAACTGTATGTGCAGCTAATGCTAAATATAATTGCTCTTTAGTAAAGTTTACTGGTTTTGCATCTTTACTATAAGCTAATGTAATACCATCGTTACCAACAACGATTTCTACTATTTCATTAACTCCATTTTTTTTACATAGAGCTTTTTCTGAGTCTTTCATAGCTCTTGATGCATTTGTAATATCTGGATGTTGCTCACCAACACCAGCACAAAATAGTTTAGCTCCTCCACCAGTACCAGTCGATTCGATTACAGGTGTTTTAAATCCTGAACCACCAAATCTTTCAGCAACAACAGTCGCATAAGGGAATACTGTAGATGAACCAACTATTTTAATTTGATCTCTTGCTTGAGCAACTGTTGCTATTGTTAAAGCAACAAGCGAAGCAACTATAATAGTTAGTTTTTTCATTATCTTTAATCCTTTCGTGTTAATTAAAAGATTTACGACTCTTATAAATTTATTGAATCTTAAATATTACAGAATTGTTACAGTTTTGTTAAAAAGATAACTTTTTAGTTGTATTTCATTGAGATAATAATCTCATTATTTTCGGTTTCCAAACCACCTTTGCACGAAATTGGATTAACATTATCCTTAAAAGCAAGTTCTGTTGTAGGTCTTAAAATAACTTCCAATTTCACCAGATTAACTAATTCCTCAAGAACACTTTGATCGTAACGCCATCTGGGCCAACTACTTGGAGTTGAAAAAATAGATGTTAAATAGCTTGTTGCCATAGTAAATCTATAATTACTCATATTTTCATTTCTTAGTAAATGATCTCTGACAGAATTAAATATATTTCGACATCTAAATGAATCTGACATGTAGTTTTCTTTTTTTAAATTTTCGTTTACAGGAATTGAAATAATTAGATCTACTGAATTGTTTCGATATGAAGTAAGAACATCTATGTAAATATCTTCATATGGTACATCTTTGTGTTTTTTAATTTCAGGATAAGTGCTTTTTAAATCTTCTTGTAATCTAAATATACCAATATCGAATACAGTTAATTGTTGGTTTCTTAAAATTGTAGAAATATCTGATGATATACTTTTAGTAATCATCGACATAAAAGCAAATAAGATAACTAAAATACTATATAACACCTTAATCATATTAAAATATTAATTAAACTAGGATACGAATCAATAAAAGATTTGTTAAATATTGCTTGAATAAGAGTTAATTTAAAACAATTTTTAAAATTAATTATTTTGTTGGAAGATATATTTTAATTTCAGTACCTTCATTAACTTTACTAAGAATCTCATAATCACCTCTGTGTTGAGATATAATATGTTTCATGATAGCTAAACCTAAACCTGTACCACCAACTTTTTTACTTTTTTCTGTATCTACTCTAAAAAATCTTTCAGTAATTCTTGGAATTAACTGTTGAGGTATTCCAATCCCTTCATCTTTAATACTAATGACAATATTTTTACCAATTAATTTACCTTCACTATTTTGACTTTTGACATATATATTTTTTCCATCTTGAGAATATTTAATTGAATTATCAATTAAATTTGAAAATACAGTTAACAATTTATCATTATCGCCAAAAACTAAAGTTGGTTCAATAAGCTCAAGATGTAAATTAATTTTCTTTTTTTTAAGAATTAATTCAAAGTTACTTTTAATATTTTTAAAAATATCATTTAGATTAATGATTTTATTTGGTTTAATGTGTTCCTCAAGTTCAATTCTGCTTAAAATCAATAAATCATTGATTAAGTTTTCCATTCTCAATACTTGATCAGACATGATAGACATAAATTTTTTTTGAGCCTCTTGGTCTTTTGAAGCTGGTCCAAGAATAGTCTCTAAAGAGCCTTTAATTGAAACTAAAGGTGTTCTTAATTCGTGACTCACATTAGCAACAAAATCAGTTTTTAATTTTTGTGCTTTTGTTATTTCTGTAAAATCTTTTAGAAATAATACAACCGAGTCTATTTCTGGAAACAAATGAGTAGGACCGGGAATAACGTAAATTTTGTAAAGCTGATAAGATGGTAAATTGATTTCTACATTAACATTTTTTGTGGTTTGATCCTTAATAGCTTCATCAATTGTTTCTAATAATTTTGTATCTCTTATTACACTTGAAATATTTTTATCAATTAAGTTTTCGCCAAAACGTTGTTTTGCACTTTTGTTAAGATATTTGATTAAGTTATATTTATCTAAAGCAAAAAATTGATCTTCTAATTCTTCAATAATTACTCTCTTTCCTAAATCATCTTTATTGGTCTTTTTTACAACTGGAGCCGTATTTTCTGGCTTAATATTTTTTTTAAATAAAAAATATAATAAAATAATTATTATAATTATAAGTATCACCTCTGTCCAAAACATGGAGATGTTTTAACAAATGTAATGAATATTGTCTTTATTTATTAGGTGAAACATTTTCAAAAAATATTTTTGCTGTTTCTTCCCATGAATATTTTTTTGCAAAATCAAGACAATCTTCACGACTTACCTTCAAAGCTTTTAAAGCAGAAGCCTTCAAATCATCATCTAAAGTATCAATATTAGTTCCACCTAATATATCTTTAGGCCCTGGCACTGGATAAGCTGCAACTGGTGTACCACAATTTAATGATTCCAAAACAACAATACCAAATGTATCAGTTTTACTAGGGAAAACAAAAACGTCTGATGATGCAAAATGAGATGCTAATTCTCCATTAGTCTTTTCACCTAAAAAAATATCATTTGGAAATTTTTTTTTCAAATTGTTTAGGTCTGGACCTTTTCCAATAATAACTTTAGTACCTTCAAGATCGAGATCTAAAAATGCTTTAATATTTTTTTCAACTGCAACCCTACCAACATATATCCATATAGGTCTTTTATAAGGCAAGTCTCTCTTAATAGGCTTTTTAAACGCACCATGATTACCTCCCCTAGTCCATGTAACCATTTTCTTGTTGTCAACTCCTAATTTTATTAGCTCTTCACGCATAGACTCTGTTGTCACTAAGATTCTTTCAGCTTTATTATGAAAATTACATAAAAATTTTTCTGACCATTTAGCTGGAATGATAGGCATATAAAGTTTCATATATTTATCAAATCTTGTATGAAAACTTGTTGTAAACTTTAAACCTTTTTTAATACAATGTCTTCTTGCCATAAAACCAAGAGGTCCTTCTGTTGCAATATGTATTGCATCAGGTTTAATTGAATTGATTAAATTACTTACACGAGGCCAAACATTTAATGACAATCTAATTTCATTATATTTAGGCATAGGTACAGTCAGAAATTGTTGAGGTGTAATATATTCAATAGTGTGACCTTGTAATTTAAGTATTTCACCAGTTTCATGTAGAGTTCTTACCACACCATTAACTTGTGGGTAATAAGCATCAGTAACTATTAATATTTTCATTCTTTAAGATGCTTTTTTGAGGGAAGTGAACTTTTCTTTATCAATATTTTCCGAAATATATTCTTTTCTTTTTTTATCCCAATAAATTATCTCAAAAGTTCCATCATATTTTTCTGTTAAAGCTGTACATGACTCAACCCAATCGCCACAATTTAAATAATTCACACCATCAAGGTTTAAATTTTCAGCGTGATGTATGTGACCACAAATTATT
The DNA here is from genome assembly GCA_902560805.1 of uncultured Pelagibacteraceae bacterium. Taxonomy (GTDB): domain Bacteria; phylum Pseudomonadota; class Alphaproteobacteria; order Pelagibacterales; family Pelagibacteraceae; genus Pelagibacter. Next base: position 110,445 of record CACENW010000004.1, read on the forward strand.
CCATCAAATTTTTTTCTTTTTGCATATTTTGAAAGTGTGTTTTCATATTCACCTATATATTTAACAGCATTTTTTACCTTATATTTTAAAAATTTTGCCAAAGACCAATAGTCTTTACCTCTCAACTTTCTAAAGAAATTTATAATAATATTAATTTTAAGTAATAATTCATATGCAATAGCTCCTAATTTAGATAGCCATTTTGCATGTTTCATTACTCCGTCCCAAGCATCACCATGAACAACTAGATATTTTTTTCCTAACCGTGTTTCATGAATAACTCTGTTTACAATTTTAATATCACCCAAATGCATTGGGATAAATTTTCTAAACACCTCGTCATGATTACCAATAATGTAAAATACTTTTGTCCCGTGCCTTGCTTTTCTTAATATTTTTTGAATGACATCATTGTGCTCTTGAGGCCAATAGAAACTCTTTTGCATAGCCCAAACATCGATTATGTCTCCAACCAAATAAAGATTTTCAGATCTTGAGTTTTTGAAGAATTCTAAAAGCTTGCCTGCTTGACAACCTTTGGTACCGAGATGTACATCAGATATGAATATACTCTTATATTTTAGAAGTGGGGCCATTAAAAAAACCTTTTTTGTAACACAACTGTAACTCGAATCATCTATTTCTTATCTCATTGGAATGTTAAGGATTTATTAAAAATTAGTTACGAAAAAATTATGCATTATTGTTTAATTTATAATCTCAATTCATCATCAGGGAAAAAAATAAAATTAGTAAATAAAATTTATGAAAAATTAAAAATCAATAATACTGTTGATTTTTTCAAAACTAAATCTGAAGAAGAGGCAAAAAAAATATTTCTTGAATTTAAAAATAAAAATTATGACAGATTGATAGTTGCTGGGGGAGATGGATCAGTATCATTTGCTATCAATGAATTGATCAAAAATGACTTTGATTTTAATGAAAATTTTGCAATTGGGTACATACCAGCTGGTACTGCCAATTTACTCCAAGCAGAGTTATCAATAACCAAAAAGGTAAATAATGTTTGTAGTGTTTTAACATCAAGCAATTACAAACAATCCAATCTTGTAAAAATAAATGAAAATTATTTTTTTTTAATGGCTGGTATTGGTTGGGACGCTAAAATTGTTCACTCTATTGATGCTCGTATAAAAAAAATACTTGGAAAGATAATTTTTGGTTTAAAAGGATTTCAACATTTTTTATTTTTGAATAATAATAAACTTAATGTTTTCTTTGATGGTCAAAAACATCAAGCTGATTGGATATTATCATCTAACACAAA
>CACENW010000005.1 GCA_902560805.1 uncultured Pelagibacteraceae bacterium
TTGTAACAGGTGTAGAAGTATAGTTTTTAGTAAGTTGAAACTGATATACAACTTGGTCTCCCCATTTAAATGCCATTTCACAACCTGCTAAATAAAATTCCCACATTCTAAAAAAACGTTCATCAAACATATTGATAATTTTATCTTTATTATTCAGGCAATTTTCTTTCCAATGTCTTAATGTGTGAGAATAATGCATTCTTAATACCTCAATATCAGATACAATTAAGCCAGCTTTTTCAATTGGGGTAGTCGCTTCACTTAAGCTTGGTGTGTAACCACCAGGAAATATATATTTTGTTATCCATGGATGAGGGTCTCTTGGAGGATTCACTGATCCAATAGTATGAATTAATGAAACTCCATCGTCTTTTAGAAGTTTTTCAACTTGTGAGAAAAATTTTTTATAAAATTTTCTTCCGACATGTTCAAACATTCCAACACTTACAATTCTATCAAATTTTTCATCAAGTTCCCTGTAATCCATTAACATAAATCTTAATTGATTTTCTAAATTAAGTTCTTTGGCTTTTTGTTTGCAATATTTTAACTGATTTTCTGATAATGTGATTCCAGTCACTTCGCAATTTGCTGACCGCGCAATATCGACTGCTAAAGAGCCCCATCCACATCCAATATCTAATACTTTTTGGTTTGGTTTTATATTTAGTTTCTTAATTATATGTTGAATTTTATTATTTTGAGCAGTCTCTAGAGTATCATTTTCATTTTTGAAGTAAGCACAAGAATATTGTCTTTTAGGATCTAAAAATAAATCATAAAGATCATCTTTGATGTCATAGTGATGTGAAACATTCATTTTAGATTTTTTAATAAAATTAAAATTTGTTAAATATCTATATGAACCTCTTAATCTATTAATTAAATAACTAAAAAAATTTAAATCTCCTCTTCCAAAATTCATCAAAGACAAATCTAAAAATTCTGTAAGACTTCCGTTCTCAATAACTATCTCTCCATCTGTATAAGCTTCTCCAAAATAAAGATCAGGATGGAATAAAAGTTTATAATGAAGATTTTTATTTAATATTTTAACTTTTATAGGATTTTCCTTTTCAGGATTTCCGATGATATAACTTTTAGAATTTGCATCCACTAAAATAAAACCATCTTTCTTAAAAACACTATTTAAGAACCTTGCTAACTGCATTTTAAGCTGCCATTGATGATTTTAGTGAGAAACTAAACTTCTCTAAATTGTTTAAAAGATCAATCTCTTCTTCTTTATTTAGAATTCTTAGAGGTGGTAGTAAATTTTCATAAAAACTATCTTTGTTCTTATAAAAAGTATGTAAGCCAGAAATAAGATTATATTTTTCAAATGTACCTCTTACATCACATAATTGGATATTAACTTCTTGTTCTTTTCCATCCTTAAAGTCATCATATACTTTTCTAGCTAGTTTAGATGTTGCATTGCATGTTGCTGTTATTATTCCTGAACAACCTAACTCAAGTCCTTTTAATAATTTAGATTCAGAACCTGGCATAACTGAAAAATTATCTAATTTAAGATTTTCATAAAGATTATATGAGCTATCCTTAACTCCAACTATTTGTTCTGGAAAATTTTTAACAAGTCTTTCCACGCACTCAACACTAAATTTGTATCCACAAAGTTTCTCAAAATTATATAAAATAATTTTGCTTTTTGGCAGGGACTCAACTATTTTTGAATAAAAATTAATAACTTCTTCATCACTATATTTATAATAAGCTGGTGGCATAATTAAAAATTTTTCAAAATCTAATGACATTGCAACTCTCATTAAACTTATTGTTTCTCCTAAAGAGTTTAATCCTGTTCCAATAATAAATTTATCTTTATACTTGTTTGATGAAATTTTATTTAACAATTTAATTTTTTCCGCAACAGGAATTAATTGGGCCTGTCCTGTACTTCCAAATATTGCAACACCGTGACAACCATTATTAATTACCATCTCTGCATGCTCAATAGTTTTATCTATGTTCAAAGTTAGATCTTTGTTTAAGATCGACATTGATGCCGCATATATTCCATTGATATTGCTCATAAATAAAATTTATATAAAAAAAAAATATAGTAAAGTTTAAATTGTCTATGTTATATCTTTCAAAACTATTTCTTTAGCTTCATTTACTAATGTAGATAACCTAGAAGTTTCAGGTGAAATATCTGGATGAATTTTTTTTTGTATTTTAATGTATGCTTTATTTACGTCTTCCTTAGTTAAATTTTTAGAAGGATTTAAATTAAGTATACGATATGCTTCTTCAGTAGACATCGTGTTTAAATTTGATGCAGTGTTGTTAAATGAAAATCTACCTGAATTTCTTAAAGTTTGAATTAATCTGTACAATGAAATTAATTGAAAAATAGACATTCCTTTCAATTTTAAAAGAGCAAGACTTGCAAGAGTAAATGGTAAAGTAAGTAAAAATTTGCCTCCTATAGCAAATAAAACTGCAAAGATAATTAAAACTATGAATAAGAATACTCTTAAACCTTTAGATATTTTTTTTGACGCAACTTGAGTAAAAAGTCTTAATAAAAAATATAAACCAATTAAAATTAATAATGTATAAATTATAAAATTCATATATTTCCGATTATAAATGAAAGTACCATATCTAAAAAAAAAACCAGAGCTAAAATCTTGTCACAATATAGAGTGGGAGGATAATTATAGCTGGATACATCAGGAAAACATTTTAGAAGTCTTACAAGACAAAACTAAACTTCTTCCAGAAGTAAAAGAATATTTAGAAGAAGAAAATGAATATACTGAGTATCATCTAAAAAATACAAAAAATACTCAAAAAAAATTATTTGATGAAATAAAAGGAAGAATAAAATTAGATGATGAAAGCTTACCTTTTAAAGATCACTCATATGAATACTGGACAAAGACTACTGCCAAAGGAAATTATTCTATAAAATTAAGAAAAAAAATTGGTTCGTCTGAAATTGAAGAAATATGGAATGGAGACAAAGAAAAAGAAAAATTAAATGTTGAATATTTTGGTGTTGGAGATCTAGAAGTTAGTAATAATGACCAATACCTTGGGTACTCATTAGATACCAAAGGCTCAGAGTATTATACAATTTATATAAGAAATATTAAAAATAATAAAATTATTTCAAAAGAGATCAAAGAAACATCTGGAAGTATAATTTTCAGTCTAGACGACAAATATCTTTTTTACTCCAAGTTAGATGAAAATCATAGAGCTAGAAAAATTTATAGACATAAAATTGGAGATTTTGAAAACGAAGATGAACTAATCTTTAATGAAAAAAGTGAAGCTTTTACAGTTAGTATTGGATTAAGCTCAGATGAGAAATATTATTTCATAAACACTTCAGATCACAATACTTCGGAGCAATATTATTTTCATGTTAATGAAGAAAAACCAAATCCAAAATTAATAATTAAACGAGAAAAGGGAATTCTTTACTCTGTAAATTCATGGAATGGAAAATTTTATAATCACACAAATAAAGATGCGGAAGATTTTAAAATAGATATTTCAGAAACTTTAGAAAATCAAAACTGGAAGTCATTTATTGCTGCAAAGAAAGAGGTGTTAATTGGTGGTTGTACATTTTTAAAAAACTGGATAATTAGGTCAGAAACATCAAATGCTTTAGACAAACTTTTTGTTATCGATGCTTCAACAAACAAAGAAGAAGAATTAATTTTTTCTGACGAAAAAGTATATGTACCTGGAGTTTCATTAGTGCAAAGAAATAGAAATACAGATGAAGTTTATGTTTCATACTCTTCACCTAAAACACCTTCAAGAGTTTACAAATATAATTTAAAAACTAAATCTAAAACATTTGTTAAAGAACAAGAAATACCATCAGGACATAACAAAGATGACTATATAGTAGAGAGAATAGAGTATGAATCTCATGATGGAAGAATGGTTCCGCTCACAATTACAAGACACATAAATACAAAAATAGACGGTACAGCGAATTTATTATTATACGGATATGGATCGTATGGTAGTTCGATGAGTCCAAGTTTTTCTTCAACAAGACTTAGCTTAATAAATAGAGATATTATTTGGGCTACCGCACACATCAGAGGTGGAATGGAAAAAGGAATGAAATGGTGGAAAGAGGGAAAGTTAACTAATAAAAAAAATACATTCGAAGATTATATTTTTGCTGCAAAATATTTGATTGAAAACAGATACACCTCAAAAAGAAAAATAATAGGAATGGGTGGATCTGCTGGAGGTTTATTAATGGGTGCTGTTGTTAATCAATCTCCTGAATTATTTTTAGGTATAATTATGGCTGTACCTTTTGTAGACTCATTAACAACAAATCTTGATCACTCTTTACCTCTTACAGTTGGTGAATTTGATGAATTTGGTAATGCCAAAGAAAACAAAGAGCATTTTGATTATATTTTTTCATATGCTCCATATAATAATATAAGAAAAATGGATTATCCTCATATGCTAATAACAACTAGTTTGAGCGATAACAGAGTTTTGTTCGATGAACCTGCAAAATTTACTGCAAAACTTAGAGATTACAAAACTGATAATAATTTATTGTTACTCAAAACAGAAATGAATGCCGGCCATGGAGGTAAATCTGGTAGAGATGGCGCAATAGAAGAAATCGCATTAGATTATGCTTTTGCATTGAAAATTTCTGAAAAAATTTAATTTCCCATATATTGAAATTTTTTAAATCATACCTACATCATTTGTGTAAGTCGCCTTATGGGGCTTACTAAAATAAACTTGCTTAAAAAAGGAGGATATTATGACGAGTAAGGATCTATCTATATTTAACTCACTAAGACCTTTTTCAATTGGTTTTGACGATATGTTTGATCAATTTGAAAATATGTTAGGTAACGGAGGTTTGACAATGCAATCAAACTACCCTCCGTACAACATCAGAAAAACTGGTAAGGATAATTATGCAATTGAAGTTGCATTAGCTGGTTTTAATAAAAATGATGTTGAGGTTGAGTTTGAAGATAATTTATTGACTGTAAGAACAAAACAAGTTGATAAATCTGAAAATAATGATGTTAATGGAGAAATAATTCATAAAGGTATCTCTCAAAGACAATTCGCAAGATCATTCACTATTGCTGATGATGTTAAAGTTAATGGTGCTGAACTTAAAGATGGTCTTTTAACAATATCTTGTGAAAGAATAATCCCAGAACACAAAAAGAAAAAGCTTATTGAAATAAAATAAGTCTTTAACCTTACTTGTGGGGATTTCTCCCCACAAGAAAAATAAATTATTTCTTTGCCATTATAGCATTAAGAACAAATGCTAATAATCCCGCAGGTATAAGTCCAGTCGTTAACAGTAGTTTTAAACTTATTCCAAAGTCAGGAATATTTTTTACAAAGTCTGGCAACAATGACATTCCAATTCCAAAAGATAATGAAAGAGCTAAGATTAATAAATTTCTTTGATCCATTTCTGCTCTTGAAATCAATTTTATTCCAGCAGCTACAATCATACCAAACATAATGATTGCTGCTCCGCCAATCACTGACTCTGGCATTGCAGCGATTATTCCACCTAATTTAGGAAATAATCCCATAAGAACTAAAACTATTCCAGCTATAGTTCCAACATGTCTACTTACAACTCCTGTAAACGCAACCAGTCCAGCATTTTGCGAATAAGATGTATTGGGCATTGCATTAAATATTGCACCAAATGCAGTACCAACACCATCTGCCATAATTCCACCTGATATTTCTTTGTCCGTTGCTTCTCGTTTAGCACCACCCATTGTTGTGGCACTAATGTCTCCAATTGTTTCAATTGTAGTAACAATTGACATAAACAACATTAGAATTATTGCACCAGGTACAAAATCAATTCCATATTGAAGTGGCATTGGAAGTGCAAACCATGATGCGGAAGCAATTTTTCCGTAGTTAACCATTCCTAGTGCTGCTGCAACTATGAAACCGGCTACTATTCCAATTAAAATTGATCCTGCAGAAGCCATCCCTTTTCCTTTAAGATTAAAAAAGATAGCAACTATAAACACTGTGAAAGCAACCGTTAGATGATTTGCATTTGCAAAGATTTCAGGTTTATTATTCATTAGCCATCCACCTCCACCAGCATACATAAAACCAACTTTAAGCAAACTAAATCCGATCATTAACACAACTATACCAGTGACTAATGGTGGGAATAGATGCCTTATTGGTTTTAAAACTTTTCCAATAAAAATTTGAAAAATTCCTCCAATGAATGCTGCTGTAAATACTGCACCCAATCCTGCAGCTTTAAATGGTAGCATGATTGGTATAAACGCAAAACTTGTTCCTTGAACGATAGGAAGTCTTGCACCAATTTCTTTATAACCAACTGTTTGGATAATTGTTGCAACTCCCGCAACAAACAAAGCCATTTGAATCAAAAATATTTTTTGTTCAGGCGTTTGACCAAAAACCCCAGCCACAATAATAGGAACAGTTATATTGCCAGCAAACATTGCTAACACATGCTGAATTCCTAAAGGTATGGATTTATTTAATGGAAGTTTTTTGTCTGGACTGTTTGTTGTAGAGCCCGATTTTATTTTTTTTGAAGCCATGTAACCTCCGTCGTTATCTTAATTGAGGGTACATTATTGGTTATAAATTAATATAAAAAAAACCTTTAGTTTAGAATAGATCTATTCTTAGTAGTTTATAAAACCTATAATGAACAGATTTGTTTCAACTATAAAGTTTTAAAAACAACCGTTAGATGCGAAGCCAACTACTATTTTTTCTGGATTTATTTCAAATCGTCTTTCACAAGGAAAACCATATTTTTTTGTATTGTATATCATTACAAAGTTTCCTTTTTCATTTTCGAAATCCTCGTCTGGTTTTCCCAACTCCATTTGCAATTTAGTTGCAGATTGACCAATATACTCACTTAACATCTTGTTCTCTTTTTCAATAACTGCATCAGTTTTTTTTTTAACGGTTTGACAACCTGAAAAAAAAATTATTAAAATTAAAAGACTTATTAGTGATTTAAATTTTGACATAACTTTAAATAACATTTTTTTTAAATTAATTATTAACTTTAAAGTTGTATAAATAATTTATCTACAATTATTATTATTATCTTTAATTATATTAACAAATGTGTTCTTTATTTGATAATTCAAGCATATGAATGAAAAAGCCCTAGAAACGATACTAAATGTATTTTTAAAAGAGGTTTTGCCTCTTACTGAAAAGGGTGTTGCTAAAGGCAGTAAAATATTTGGAGCTGCTATAATTAAAAAAGATGATTTATCAGTTGTAATTGCCGAAACAAACAATGAGATAGAAAATCCATTGTGGCATGGAGAAATGCATGCTCTTAAAAAATTTTATGAGTTGGATGCAAATACAAGACCAAATGAAAAAGATTGTATGTTCTTAAGTTCACATGAGCCATGCAGTATGTGCTTGAGTGCAATCACTTTCTCAGGGTTTGATAATTTTTATTTTCTTTTTCCTTACAATGACACAAATAATGAATTTAATATTCCACATGATTTAAATATACTTAAAGAAGTATTTAAAATTAATGATGGAGAATATAATAAAGAAAATTCCTACTGGAAAAGTCAAAATATAAATCTACTTATTGAAAAATTACCCAACCCTAAAAAAGAAAAGATTTTAAGTCAATTAAGCGAAATTAAAAAAAAATATCAAAAATTGTCAAATCAATATCAGGAAAATAAAGATGGGAACTCTATACCATTAAATTAATTAATGAATACAAATCTTAAAATTTCAAATGTAACTAAAATATATCCTGGTTGTGTTGCAAACGACAATGTTTCACTCGAGTTTAATAGTGGTAAAATTTATGCTCTTCTTGGAGAAAATGGTGCTGGAAAATCTACACTAGTTAAAATTTTATCAGGTGTCATCATTCCTGATGAAGGAAAAATTTATTTAAATGAAAATAATCTAAATCTTAAATCGCCATCAGATGCAAAGAAAAATGATATTGGAATGGTATTCCAACATTTTAATCTTTTTGAAACTTTGTCTGTGTTTGAAAACTTAATAATAGATTCAGATGAACAAAGAGAAAGTTTAAGAGAAAAAATTGATTTAATTATGAAAAAATATAATTTTCCAATTGATCTTGATATTCCTGTATTAAATCTGTCGGCAGGTCAAAAACAGAAAGTAGAAATAATTAGATGCCTAATAAGAAATCCAAAAGTTTTAATTATGGATGAGCCAACATCTGTATTAACAGAACAAGAAACAAGTGAATTATTTTTATCTTTGAAAAAATTCTCAGAAGAAGGAATTTTAATTATTTATATTACACATAAACTAAAAGAAGTTATGCAGCTTTGCGATGAAGTTGCGGTAATGAGAAGAGGAAAGTTGGTCTCTGTAAGTGAAATAAAGAATGAAAACATTGAGTCACTTGCCAACAAAATGGTGGGTCAGAACCTAAAAACAATTAAGAAAAAAAAAGCAAAAACTTCATCAGATCAATTGATTAAGATAACTAATCTCAATTTTACAAGTGAAGATCCTTTTGAAACAAATTTAATGGATATTAATTTTTCTGTTAATCGTGGGGAGTGTTTGGGAATTGCTGGTATATCAGGAAATGGCCAAAGTGAATTATTTCAAGTACTAAGTGGTGAAATTATTTCAGAAAAAAAATCTATAGAATTTAATAATAATTACATAGGAGATTTAAATCCTCAAGAAAGAAGAGAATATTTGATGGCCTTTTCTCCAGAAGATAGACTTGAGCAGGCTGCAATTCCACAAATGAAAATTTTTGAAAATGTGGCTCTAAACAATTTTAAATCATCAAATTTTTTTAATAATGGATTGATAAATGAAAACAAAATTAAAGAACATTCTAAAAAAATAATTTCTGACTTTAATGTTAATACGGATAACATAGAATTAAAAAGCCAATTTTTGTCTGGAGGAAATTTACAGAAATTAATTATTGGTAGAGAATTAATAACATCTCCTGATTTATTAATTTGTTTTAATCCAACATGGGGTCTGGATGTTGGTGCGATAAATTATATCCATGAAACATTGATTAAAATCAATGAACAAAATAAATCAATTATATTAATATCTACAGACACTGATGAGTTATTAAAATTAAGTGACAAAATTTCAGTAATTCATAAAGGAAAATTATCAAAAATTATGAATGCTGAAGAAGTTACCTCTGAAAAACTTGGGATACTAATGGGAGGAGCAAATTGATTAAAATCGTAAAAAGAGATCAACCATCAAAAGCTATTTTTTTCTTTACACCTGTATTGGCTATTTTTCTAACATTAGTAGCGGGAGGTTTGATTTTTTTTATTTTAGGTTTTAAACCATTTGAAGCTCTTAAATTTTTTTTCATAATTCCAATTGCAGATAAATATGGTTTTAGCGAATTACTATTAAAAGCTACACCGCTTTGTTTAATAGCAATCGGTTTATCTTTTTGCTTTAAAAGCAATAACTGGAATATTGGAGCTGAGGGTCAATTAACTTTCGGTGCGATAGTTTCTGGGGGAGTTGCATTATTGTTTTATGAGCAAGAAGGGTTTTACATTCTTCCAATAGTAATTTTAGCTGGTGCAATCGGTGGTATGCTGTACGCATCAATACCCGCAATCTTAAAAACTTACTTTAATACAAATGAAATATTAGTAAGTCTTATGTTGGTATATGTTTCAAAGTTAATTTTGGACTATCTTGTTGTAGGTCCTTGGAGCAATCCAGAGGGATTTAATTTTCCTGAAACGAGACAGTTTAGTGACTCAGCTAAACTTCCGCTTTTATTTGAAGGACTGAGAATTCACGCAGGAATATTTTTAGCTTTAGCTGCAGTCGTTATTAGTTGGTTTGTTTTTTATAAAACGTATTTAGGGTTCCAAATGAAAGTTTCAGGTTTTAGTTTAAAGACAGCAAAATATGCAGGATACAAAGGTAAAAAAATGATTATCCTCGTTTTTTTAATAAGTGGTGCTTGTGCGGGTCTAGCTGGTGTTGGAGAAATAACTGGACCTATTGGACAGCTTCATAGAGAAATTTCACCAGATTATGGTTTTACTGCAATAATTGTAGCGTTTTTGGGTCGTTTGCATCCTGTTGGTATCATCTTTGCATCTCTAGTTGTTGCAATTACTTATCTTGGTGCTGAAACAGCGCAAATATTTATGCAAATACCTAAATATACTGGTCAGGTCTTTCAAGGAATGATCTTATTTTTTCTTCTTGCATCAGACTATTTACTGTTTTTCAAAATTAAATTTATAGGTTCAAAAAAATGATCATCGATATAAATTTTGTTGGACTGATAATTGCATCAATCATGGCTTCTGCTGTTCCTTTGATTTTAGCTTCTTGTGGCGAACTGATTACAGAAAGGTCTGGTGTCTTAAACCTTGGTGTTGAAGGAATGATGATTATTGGTGCTATTTCAGGTTTTGCATTAATGACTGTTACAGGAAGTTTGATCGTTGCAGTTTTTGGTGCAATGTTAGCTGGAGTTTTAATTTCAACTATTTTTGCATTCCTTACTCAAACATTAATTACAAATCATGTTGCTACCGGTTTAGCGCTTACCATATTTGGAATTGGTATATCAGCGATGATAGGAAAAAATTTTGTAGGAATTCCTGGAAAAGAATTTCCTGTTTTATTTGAAAGTTTAAAAGATACAATACCGCTTATAAGTCCAATATTGTTTGGACATTCAATTGTTTTTTATTTTGCTTTTGCTCTACCTTTCATGACTAACTATTTTTTAAAAAAAACAAAAATAGGATTAATAGTAAGAGCTGTGGGAGACTCACCTGAGTCCGCATCTAATCAGGGAATAAATGTTAGATTAGTTCGTTACGCTTGTATTCTTTACGGAGGCGCAATGAGTGGACTTGCTGGAGCATATTTATCAATGATTTATACTCCACAGTGGATTGAAAATATGACAGGTGGTAGGGGCTGGATTGCATTAGCTCTTGTGGTTTTCTCGACATGGAACCCAATTAAAATTTTAATTGGTGCAATGATTTTTGGAGGATTGACAATTATTCAATTTCATATGCAAGCAATCGGAGTAAGAATTCCTGTACAATTTTTAACAGCTCTACCTTACATAGTTACAATAATAGTTTTAGTTGTAATTTCTCGTGATAGTAGAAAAATAAGACTAAGTACTCCAAGTTCTCTGGGGAAATCTTTTCATAAAGACAATTAATTTAAAAATAATCATTTTTTTTTAGATATTTTAATTTAAATTTAAATAATTAAAAAATCAAAAGGGGAAATAAATTTATGCATAAATTTTTAATTCGTTCTTTCGTCTCTTCTTTAGTTTTATTGTTTACATTAACTGTAGCTGCAGTAGCAAAAGATGTTAAAGCAGCATTTGTTTATATTGGTCCAACTGGTGACCATGGATGGACATATCAGCATGATGTAGGTAGAAAAGCTGTTGAAGCTGCCGGATTTAAAACAACTTACGTAGAAGGTGTTCCAGAAAGTGCCGATGCTGAAAGAGTTCTTAGACAATTAGCTAATTCTGGTCATGATGTTATCTTTACAACTAGTTTTGGATATATGAATCCAACTAACAAAGTTGCAAAGGAGTTTCCAAATGTAAAATTTGAACATGCTACTGGGTACAAAAGAGAGCATCCAAATGTTGCAACATACGCGGCTAGATTTTACGAAGGTAGAACAATCTTAGGAACAATCGCTGGAACTATGACAAAATCAAATGTTATTGGTTATGTGGCATCTTTTCCAATTCCTGAAGTTATCAGGGGTATCAATTCATTTACTTTAGCGGCTCAAAAAGTTAATCCAAATATTAAAACTAAAATTGTTTGGGCTTTCACTTGGTACGATCCAGGTAAAGAAGCAGAAGCAGCAAAAGCTTTAATTGACCAAGGTGCTGATGTAATTGCTCAACACACAGACAGTACTGCTATTGTTCAAATGGCAGAAAAAGCTGGAGTATATGCTTTTGGACAAGCAAGTGATATGGACAAGTTTGCTCCTAAAGCTGTATTGACTTCAGTTGAAAACAATTGGGGCCCATATTACGTAGACAGAGTTAAGGCTGTTGCGAACGGTACATGGAGCCAAAAAGATACTTGGCATGGTATTGGAGACGGTATGGTTGTGATATCAGATTTAGATTCACAAATGCCAGCTGACCTAAGATCAAAAGTTAAAAAACTTCAAGCAGATTTAGCATCTGGTAAAGTTCATTCTTTCACAGGACCAATTTATGACCAGAAAGGTAATTTAATGGTAGCAGAAGGAAAAACTGCAGATGATGGAATGCTTGCGGGTATGATGACTTATGTTAAAGGTGTTGAAGGAGATATACCTAAGTAATCAGTTTTCAATTTAAAAATTTAAAAGGCCGGTTTTTTAACTGGCCTTTTTTATATCTGATGTTTTTTTTTGATTTCTTCAATCCTTAATTCTTCATAAATTTCAAAGGGCTGTACTATCCAAGGATTATCTGGAAGTCTTTTTGCACAAAAGTCTGGCTCAAATGTTGACTTCTTTTTTTTAAATAATGTTGCAGTTTTAATGTCTTCTATTTTATCTTTAATGGGTTCATATTTTTTTAACCAATCTATACTTTTGTTAAAAGTAATTCCTGTGTCAGATAAATCATCACACAAAAGTATTTTTCCACCCATATTAGGTGCTATCGAACTCATTTCTCTTGAAAAAACAATATCACCCTGCTCATCCTCTACTCCCTTACCACTGTAAGACTCAACTGCAAGATAAGCACATTTTAATTTAAAAATTCTACTTAAAACATCTATCATTGGCGCTGCTCCACGCATGATGCCAATTAGTATGGTTGGTTTATATCCACTTTCATCAATTTGGATTGCTAGTTTTTCAACAGTTTTGTTGTACTCATCCCAGCTGACAATCATTTTTTCAGACATAATTTTTTATATATAGTTATTTAAATAATAAAACTAAAACTGCAAGAACGATAAGTGCTATTATTGAAGAAATTAAAATATACAACCTATGAATGTTTCTTCCTCTTAAATTAAAATAATGTCTTGCTACACCAGAAATAATTGCAATCGCACATAATATTAACCAGTTGTACTGGTGATAAACTAAAAAGCTAGAATGCCCGGAAAGCATTATAAACAAAACTAAAAAAGTTGAATAATTATTGTGAATTGACCGTTGTTTAGCTGCTAAAGATAAACTCATGTCAAATTTTTCGCCCCTTTCACTACTACTAATTATGTTCATTTGATTAGGTATAATTACTGTAAAAACATTACCAAACATATTAGTACCAATGATTAATCCAACACTCAAAATTGCAAATTTAGGTCCAAATAATTTTGTAAGACCAAAAGATACTAGCGTTAACAAAATTATTCCTGTGGATATAAATAAAATATTATTCTCAATTAATTTTGATTTACATAAAAGATCATAAATGAACCAAGCAACAATCAATGATAAAAGCGAGATAATAATAGCATAACTAGGAGGCATTAACAGAACACGCTTATCAACCATTAATACGCCAGCGTTATAATAGTAAATTACAACTAATAGCAACATTCCAGTTACAAAAGTTAAGTAACTTTGCCATTTGAAGATTACTAATCTATTTAAATAATCTTGTGGAGGAGATGTTTTTAACCTTGAAAGTTTATAAAAAAAACCAGAATGCATGAGATATCCTTCACCATCAACATCATCACTTGTTATATTTTTATTTAAATTATTATCTAAATAATTAAATAAAAAACTATTTCCTACCCATAAAATTGCAAATAATACATGGCCCCATCTTAGAATAACTTCTAACCATTTTATTGTATAAGGTAAAAATTCCATCAATATTTTATTTTATCTACTTTTTTATCCCAAATTTCAAATGCATTTAAAGCTTCATCTCTAAGCATTTGCACCATTTTAATTTTCCTATCATCAATTTTTTTTGGAATTTCTGAATAAATAAAGGAGTCATCAAAATCTATATTTTTTGCATCTTCTCTGGTGTTTGCATAATATATTTTATCTAATCTTGACCAATAAATTGCTGAAAGGCACATCGGGCAAGGTTCGCAAGATGTATAAATCTCACATCCAGAAAGATCAAAAGTATTTAAATTTTTACAGGCTTCTCGAATTGCTACTATTTCTCCATGAGCAGTTGGATCATTTGAAGAAGTAACTTTATTTGAACCCTCTGCAATAATCTTATTATCCTTAACTATAACACTTCCAAATGGACCACCAATAGTATTCGCACTATTTATTGAAAGTTCAATTGCTTTTGCCATAAATTTTTTCTTATCTTCCATTTTAATTTTTTATTTTATTTTTAATTTTGTTAATGCTCATTAAAATTCTTTCAGGTGTTGCTGGTGCATTAAGTTCTGGCGCAAACTGATAATCTCCAATTGAAGCAACTGCATCTTTAATTGCATAAAAAACACTCATGGCTAGCATCAAAGGAGGTTCACCAGTTGTTTTTGCTTTATTAACGACTTTTTCTTTATTTAATCCTTCCTTAAAAATTTCTACATTGAATTTTTTTGGAATGTCACTTACTGCAGGTATTTTGTAAGTCGATGGAGAAAAAGTTGTAATCTGCCCGTCTGATTTCCACTTCAATTCCTCTATTGTTAACCATCCTTGTCCTTGCACAAAACCACCCTCTATCTGGCCCAGTTCTAGAGCTGGATTTATTGGTTTACCAGCATCATGTAAAATATCTACTCTTTCCAGTATATTTTCACCCGTCAATGTATCTACAGTTACTTCTGAAACAGCTGCTCCATAACAAAAGTAATAAAAAGGTCTTCCTCTAAATTTTTTTTTATCAAAATTAATTTTAGGTGTTGAATAGAAGCCAGATGATGAAAGAGAAATTCTATTTAAATATGCTTCTTGAATTATGCTTTTAAATTCAAATTGTCTGTTTCCAAATATTATAAATTGATCTTTATAGACTGCCTCTTGATTATAGATTTTATATTTTTTCTTAATAAATTTTTCTAAATTTAATTTTATTTTTGCTACTGCATTTAATGCTGCGGCTCCGTTAAGGTCTGTAGTTGATGAAGCGGCGCTAGCTGAAGTATTTGGTACCTTAGCTGTGTTTGTTGATGAAATATGAACTAAATTATATGGTAATCCTAGAGAATTTGCCACTAATTGAGCTATCTTTGTATGGGTCCCCTGACCCATTTCAATTCCTCCATGATTTAAATGAACACTTCCATCTGTGTAAATATGAACTAAGGCTCCAGCTTGATTTAAATGAATTGTAGTAAATGAAATACCAAATTTTAAAGGTGTAATGGCTATACCCTTCTTTTTAAATTTATTTTTTTCGTTAAATTTTCTTATGTCCGAATATCTTTTCTTGTAATTAGATTTACTTTCTAAATTTTTAAATATTTCATTAATGACATTATCTTCAACAGTCATTCCATAATGTGTTACATTTCTTTTGTCTTTTTGATAAAAATTTTTCTTTCTAACTTCTATAGGATCTTTTTTTAAATACCTTGCGATATTATCTATAATATTTTCAATAGCCATCATCCCTTGATTTCCACCAAAGCCTCTAAATGCAGTTGAGGTTGGAATATTTGTTTTACATAAATTATTTACTATCTCGATATCTGAAATATAATATGCATTGTCCACATGAAGCAAAGCTCTCTCGTTTATTGCTGCTGATAAATCAGGTGACATTCCACAATTAGAAGATAAATTCATTTTTAATCCTTCAATGATACCTTCATCATTAAAACCAACTTCATATTCAGATAAAAATTCATGTCGCTTTCCAGTTAAAATTATATCATCATCTCTATCTAATCTTAATTTAACTGGTTGCCCTGATTTTTTTGCCAATAATGCACAAATACATGCTGTCATGAAATTTGTTTCCTTTCCTCCAAACCCACCTCCAATTCTTCTAACCTCAACATTTATTGAATTACTTTTTTGATTAAACATTTTTGCAATTAGTTGTTGTGTTTCTGATGGATGTTGCGTCGAACTATAAACTAAAAAATTATCATCTTCTTTAGGAACAACAAAAGCTGCCTGGCCCTCTAAATAAAAGTGCTCTTGGCTTCCAGTTGTAAAATTACCTTTTAAATTGTTTTTTGAATTTGTTATTTTTTTAGAAGGGTTACCTTTTTTAATTTTTCTAGGTTTAAATAAAAATTGCTTCTTATTTAAAGCTTCTTTTATTGTGATAACTGGTTTTAAATCTTTATAGGTGATTTTGGCTTTCAATACTGCTTTTCTAGCAAGTTCTGTAGTTGTAGCAGCCACAGCAAATAATGGCTGACCAAAAAACTCTACTTTTTTTTTAGGAAAAATTGGATCACCTTCAAAAACTGGACCCACATCATTTCTACCAGGGATGTCACTTTGGGTAACTACTGATACCACTCCTTCACTCTTTTTTACTTCAGTTAAGTCTATATTTTTGATTATTGCATGAGCTTTTTTACTTAAACCAATAGCACCATAAATTGTATTGTTTGGTTCATTAATATCATCAGTGTACTCAGCATATCCACTCACATGCTTATAGGCACTATCATGTGGTCTTATTTCCTCAATATAGTTCTCTTTACTCATTTAATTTACTCTTGATAACTTTTTAGAATTTATTTCTACAAAACATTTCATCAATAAATTTTTTGCAATCTCGAGTCTGTATTCTTTGCTAGCTCTCATGTCTCCAATAGGACTTAAATCTTTTTCTAAATAATTTTTTGCTAGATCAAAAGTATTGATGGTAAGAGGCTTGTTTTTAAGAATTTTTTCGCATGCCTTAGCTCTTTTTGGTACAGCAGCCATACCTCCATATGCAATATAAACCTCTTTAATTTTATTGTTGTTAATTTCAAAATTAAAAGATCCACAAACAGATGAAATATCATCATCAAATCTTTTTGAGATCTTAAATGCCTTAAAAATATTTTTCTTAAAAAGCGGTATTTTTATTGAGTGAATAAATTCATTTTTTTTTAATTTAGTTTTTCTGTAATCAAGGAAAAAATTATTTAAAGGTAAAACTTTTCTTTTATTAAAACTTTTAATTAAAACCTCTGCATTCAAAGATAATAGAATTGGTAATGAGTCACCTATTGGAGATGCTGTTGCAATATTGCCGCCTATAGTTCCAACATTTCGAATTTGAACAGAGCCGTATCTCTTTAAAACCAAATAAAAATCTGGATAGTATTTTTTAATTTCTTTTTCAAATTTTATTAATGGTGTAGCGGAACCAACTTCTAAATAATTTTTACTTACCTTTATAAAATCTAATTCGTTAATTTCTTTTAAATCAATTATAAATGGAATTTCTTTTCTTTCTTTTGTAACTTTTAAAGATAAGTCCGTTCCACCAGCAAGAAAACTAAAATTAGAATGTTTTTTAATTATGTTTTTTAAATCTTTGATGTTTTTTGGTGAAAAATAAATTTTATTATCTTTTTTAATATAAACATTTTTGGGTTTAATTTTTTTTAATTGCTGAATAACTTTATTTTTATTTTTAGAAAATTGATCATTCTTATTTATCTTATTTAAACTTTTAGCAGCATCAATTATAGGTCTATAACCAGTACAACGACATAAGTTACCCGATATAGAATCTGTTATTAATTCATTGTTAAGACTTTTATTATTTTTAAACATTGAAAATAAAGACATAACAAATCCTGGGGTACAGAAACCGCATTGGGAACCATGAAATTTTACCATCGCATCTTGCACTGGGTGAAGTTTTCCATTTTGAGAAACCAAATCTTCAACAATTATAAGTTGCTTACCATTCAAAGATGGCACAAATGAAATACAAGAATTAATTGCTTTATATTCAATTTTATTGTCGACTAATTCACCTAAAACAATTGTGCATGCACCACAACCACCCTCTGAACATCCTTCTTTAGTTCCAGTCTTTTTTAATTCAGTTCTAATATAACTAAGTAATGTTTGATTTGGATCGGGATTTTTAATTTCTATAAGCTTATCATTTAACAAAAATTTAACAGAACTTGATATCACTTAACTACCTCTATAAGTAGAATAACTCCAAGGTGAGACAAGTAAAGGAACATGATAATGCTGTGAAGGATCTGAAATACCAAATCTGATAACAACGTCGTCCAAGAATGGTACATCGCTAGCTGAAGATGTATTTTTAAAATAATCACCAATATGAAAAACTAATTCGTATTTACCCTTAATAAAAACGTCTCCCTCTGCTAATGGGGAATTGGCTCTACCGTCGTCATTGAGTTTTATTGATGTTAATTTTTTTCGTTCTGAGTTATTAATATAAAACAGGTCAACCAAAATACCTTTGCCAGGTTTACCAGAATATACATCTAAAACATGAGTTGTGAGCTTTGTCATAAAATTATAGTATCATTTAATTTCAAACTTAAATTATTTAAAGTTATATGAGAACAATAGATAACATTAACGATCTTAACAAGTCTGATTTTTTGTCTGTATTTGGTAATGTTTTTGAAAAAACTGAATCAATTGCTGTGGAAGCTTTTGAGTCAAAACCATTTAAAAACTTTGAAGATATTGTCTTTAAAATGCTTGATATTTATGAAAATTACGAAAAGAATAAAATTTTAGAGATTTTAAATGCACATCCTGAGCTTGCTGTAGCAAAAAAAATGACATCTGAATCTATATCAGAACAAGCCTCTGCAAAATTAAACCAATGTTCTAATGATGAATATGAGGAATTTAAAAAATTAAATTCAGAATATAAAAAAAAGTTTAATTTTCCATTTATAATTGCCGTAAAAGGTAAAGATAAACATGAAATACTTATGAATTTTAGAAAAAGAATACAAAGTGATGTAGAAAGTGAATTCCTTGAAGCAAAAAAACAAGTTAAAAAAATCGCAACCTTTCGTTTAAATGAAATAAACAATAAATGAAAAAATTTATAAGTGCAAAAATGATTAACTTAGCAGATCCAAGAATTGGATCTAAAATTATATTTAAGACTGATGATTTTTTTGCAGCTGCTCATAGAATTTTAAACATCGAAACTCCAGTTTTTAAAGATGGACTATTTGACAAACATGGTAAATGGATGGATGGATGGGAAACAAGGAGAAGAAGATCAAAAGGTTTTGATTATCTAATTTTAAAACTTGGTAAACCTGGAAAGATATTTGATATAGACATTGACACAACACACTTCAATGGAAACCAGCCCACACATGCTTCTTTAGAGGGCTGTTTAAGTAAAACAAAGCCCAATAACAAAACAAAATGGTTTTCTTTACTCAGCAAAAAAAAGCTTGGGCCAAGCAGAAACCATAAATTCAAATCAGAAAACAAATCTGTTTTTAATTATATAAGACTTAACATTTTTCCAGATGGTGGAGTTGCAAGACTAAGACTTTATGGAAAAATTGAAATGGAGAAAAAATTTTCAACTAATAAAAATATCAACCTTACGTCTGTTTTAAATGGTGCTTCAATTATTGGTTGTAATAATGAACATTTTGGCAGAGCTGAAAATATCATAGCACCTGGTAAAGGAAAAAATATGGGAGATGGTTGGGAAACAAGAAGAAGTAGAGGAAAAAACTTTGATTGGCTTATAATAAAATTTGGAAAACCAGGGTTAATAAAAAAATTAGAGATAGATACCCATCATTTTAAAGGAAACTATCCAGATAGTTGTTCAATTCAAACTGCAAGTATTTCAAAAAATCTATCTAATAAATCAATTGTCAATAATTCAAAAAATTGGAAGTTTATTTTAAATAATTCAAAACTGTCAGCTCACAAGAAACATATTTTTAAAAAATTTCTAATTAAAAGAAGTAAGGAAAATTATCTTAAAATAAATATCTATCCAGATGGTGGAATTTCAAGAATAAGGGCATTCGGGAATTTTGTGAAATGAAATTAATAAAAGCAAAAAAAATAACTAAAAAAAATTTTTCTAAATTTGGTCAATTAATAGATACATCTAAAAAAAATCCTATAAATATTAATGATGGTTATGCAAAAAGATTTGATAATTTAATCAATATAGATACTTCTAAAAAAAAAGGAAAAGCAATAGTTAGTATTTTTAAAGCAAAAAAAAGAAAGTTTCCTATGAAAATTGACATGATGGAAAAACATCCTTTAGGAAGCCAAGCCTTTATACCAATGGAGGATACAAAATTTTTAGTATTTGTAGCACCAAGAGGAGATAAACCAGATGTAAATAAAATTCAATCCTTTGTAGTCCCAAAACAAACTGGCGTAAATTACAATTCTGGTATTTGGCACTTTCCACTGATTTCTTTGAAAAATATGAATTTTCTAATTGTTGATAGAAAGGGAAAAGGAAACAATCTTATAATTTATAAATTTAAAAAAGATAAAATTATTTTAAAAAAATGAAAAAAAAATATCCAAGAGATTTAGTAGGATATGGTTCCAAAAAAGTTAAGGTAAGATGGCCTGGTAATGCTAAGTTGGCTTTACAATTTGTACTTAATTATGAAGAAGGAGCTGAGAATTGTACCCTTCATGGTGATAAAACTTCAGAAGTATTTTTGTCAGAAATTATAGGAGCAAAACCAATCAAAGGACGACACCTAAATATGGAGTCAATTTATGAATATGGATCAAGAAGAGGCTTTTGGAGAATTCACGATTTATTTAATAAAAAAAAAATTCCACTTACTATTTTTGGAGTTGGTATGGCCTTAGAGAGAAATAAAGAAGTTTGTTCAGCTATAAAAAAAGCAAATTATGAAGTTGCTAGTCACGGGTGGCGATGGATTGATTATCAAAATGTATCAAAGAAAAAAGAAATGAATGATATGAAACTTGCAATAAAATCTATAAAAAAAATTTTTGGCGCTCAACCTGCTGGTTGGTACACTGGCAGGTGTAGTGCGAATACTTTAGATTTAGTAATTGATAATGGTAATTTTTTATACTGTAGCGATACATACAATGATGATCTTCCTTATTGGATAAAAAAAGGTAATAAAAAACAACTCATGGTTCCTTACACACTTGATAACAATGATATGAGATTTGCAACCAATCAAGGTTTTAATTCAGGTGAACAATTTTATAATTATTTAAAAGATAGTTTCGATGCTCTTTATGAGGAAGGAAAAACCTCACCAAAAATGATGTCTGTTGGCTTGCATTGTAGATTAATTGGAAGGCCTGGTAGAATACAGTCGCTTAAAAAATTTTTAAATTATATTCATAAATTTAAAGATATTTGGATTTGCAAAAGAGTGGATATAGCAAAGCATTGGATAAAAAATTATAGTTAAAATTTTTATTATTGTTCTGCAGCTACAGAAGTATAATGAGCAACTGCCTCTATTTCCTCATCAGTTAGTATACCCTCCATTGCAGGCATTACTCCTATACCGTTTCTAACTGCCATTATAATTCTTTGAATATCAGGTCTGATTTCATTTAAATTTGGACCAACCATTGCGTTCGATCCAGCATCTGAGAGCATATGGCATGCTGCACAATTACCAGCTCCTAGAAAAACTTCTTTTCCTTTATTAAATAATTCATCAGCATTAACATAAATATTTGATGAAAAGAGCATTATAAAGAAAGCTATAAAATATTTTAAAAATAATTTTTTCACTATAAATTTGGTATCATAAATAAAAAAAACTAAAAAGATAAATTTCTTTAATGGAAAAACAGATCAAAAGAACAATTTTAGAACAAGGAAGAGACTGGTTCGAATCTGATAGAAAAGTAATACTTGCAAGAGTAATACAGACATGGGGTTCTTCTCCTTGCCCAGTTGGAAGTAACATGATTGTTAACGACAAAGGCGAATTTTTTGGATCTGTTTCCGGGGGATGTGTTGAAGCAAATGTAATAGAAGAATGCTTAGATTTGTTAAAAAATAATAATTCATTTAAGCAATTAGAATTTAAAGTATCTGATGACAACGCCTGGAATGTGGGCCTTGCTTGCGGAGGTGAAATCAAAATTTATATTGAGAAAATAAATTCATGAAATTAGAAATACTCAATGAAATAATTCAAAAAAAATCTTCTAGCCAAAATTTTGCTTTACTTACAAATCTGACAAATGGAAATAGTGAAATTTTTGAATTTGGTAAATTATTAAGTATCGATTTTGAGAATTATAAAAAACAAATAGAGAATTATCATAGTTTAAAAAAAAATGGAGTAATTGATGGTACTCAAATATTCATTCAAAATTTTACAAAACCAATAGAGGTTATTATAGTAGGAGCAGTTCATATTGCTCAATATTTAGTTGATTTATTTAAAAATCTGAATTTTGTAATCACAATAGTTGATCCTAGAAAATTTTTTATTACTGACGAAAGATTTCCAAATGTAAAAATTATAAACGATTGGCCTGAAGAAATTTTTAAGAAATTAGAAACAGACTCTAATAATGCTTTAATCACTTTAACTCATAATCCAAAAATAGATGATCCAGCATTAAAGCATGCACTGAAAAATAAATTTTTTTATATTGGGGCGCTTGGAAGCAAAAAAACTCATACCAAAAGATGTCAAAGATTAAAGGACAGTGGATTTACTGAAGAAGAAATAGCTTCCATACACGGCCCAATAGGCATTGAACTTGGAGGAAAATCTGGTCCTGAAATAGCTCTCTCAATTGTTTCTCAACTTGTTCTGGAGTCTAACAAATTAATATTGAACTCTAAAAAATAAAAAAATAAATTGATTAAATGAAAAAAGGTTACGTTGTTTGTGTTTACGAAAATATAAAAGACCAAGAACTTTTAAATAATTATGCATCAAAATCAAAAAGTGCTGTTGATAAATATAAGGGTATTTTTTTGGTAAGAGGAGGAAATAAGATTACAACTGAAGGAAAAGAATTTGTTAGAACAGTAGTAATCGAATTTGAAACATTTGATATAGCTAAAAATTTTTTTTACTCAGAAGAATATCAAGCTGCACATGCTATCTTAGCTAATAGTGTTATTAGAAATCATCAAATAATCGAAGGTACTTAATATTGTATTGGCTCGGGATCAATACTTCTCCATAAATACCAAGTAGCAACTGAACAATATGGTGAAAATCTTTTATTCAGTAACCTTACGTAAGATTCTGGTGGTAAATACTTCTTATTATAATTTTTTGAAATAGCTCTTAATAAACCAATATCTTGTATAGGCCAAATATTAGGACGATTGTAAGTAAACAATAAAATCATTTCAGCTGACCATCTTCCAATTTGTCTTAATTTAGAAAGATAAATGATAGCATCTTCATCTGACATGCTTGGAATTATTTTTGGATTAAATGTTTTACTTAACACTTGTTCTGCTAAACTTTTTATACCTTTTACTTTTTGTCTACTTAATCCACAGCTTTTTAATTGAGAGCTAGAAAGTTTGCTTACTGTTTTTGCATTAATTTTATTTTTACATTTTTTTTTAAACTTTAAAAAAACTGAGTTAGCAGCAGCTACACTAATTTGTTGACCAATAATACTTTTGCAAAGCGAGAAAAAAACATCTCTTCTTGATGTGAGAACAGTTTCTGATGGTGACTTATATTTTTTAATTAGAGAAGACATAATTTTATCTTTTTTTGACAGATATTTTTTGGCTGTGTTCCAGTATGGAGGAATTTTACTCATGACGTGAAACAGATAACTTTTTTTTTAAATACATCTCTCTTCTAAATATAATAATAGATGAAACAATAACCAATAAAGCACCTAATAAAGTTTTAGAAGTTGGTATTTCATTCCAAATAAAATATCCAAATATTATTGCAAATACTAATCCAAGATATTTTAAAGGAGAAACCAAACTCACTTCTGAATATTTATATGATTGTGATAGCCATAAATTTGCAAGACCACCTAATATACCAACCATTGATAGCAAAAATAAATCAAGTAAAGTTGGCAAGACCCATCCCTGATAAAAAGATAAAAAACTTAGAAGCATTATCGAGAAAGAAAAGAAAAAACTAATCAACCATGCAGGCTCAGTTGATGATAATTTTCTTATAGCAATAGCAACATAAGATAGACCTAAGCAAAAAATTATTGGATAAATATAATATAAATTTAAAGAGCTAAAACCTGGTTCAGTTATGAAAATTATACCAACAAATCCAACTAAAACCGCTAACCATCGATAAAGACCTACTTTTTCATTTAATAAAAAAATCGAAAATATAGTGATAAATATTGGTGCTGCAAAAGAAATACTTACGACTGTTGCTAAAGGTAAATTTCTTAATGCTACAAATATAGAAACCAAAGCAATTAATCCTGCTAAACATCTTTTAAAATGAAGAAATGGTCTTGTTGTTTTATAAAAATCTAAATATCTGTCTTTAGGGATAAGAAATAAAATAGGAATTATTCCACAAAATCCCCTGAAAAATAATACTTGTCCAACAGGATAGTCATCAGACCATTTAACAATCACATCCATAAGTGAAAATGCACATACCGATATGAACATATAAAAAAAGCCTAATTGATTTTTTGATAGCATATGATTAACTCTAAATTAATTAAGTTAATAATCAATGGAAATAGCAATTTTAGGATTGGGGTGTTTTTGGGGACCAGAAATTAAGTTTAGTAAACTTGATGGAATTATAAAAACAGAAGTAGGTTATTGTGGAGGTAACAATGCTGAAACAAACTACAAAGAAGTTTGCTCTGGTACAACTAATCATGCTGAGGTGGTTAAGTTAGATTTTGATCCAAAAGTTATATCTTATGAAAAAATTCTTGAATATTTTTTTGAAATTCATGACCCAACAACCTTAAATTCTCAAGGACCAGATTTTGGAACTCAATATAGAAGTGAAATATTTTATTTAAATGATCAGCAAAAAATTATTGCTGAAAAAATGATAGAAAAAGAAAACCTCAAATTATCAGGAAATGTTGTAACTAAAACCTCTTTAGTTAAAAATTATTGCCCAGCTGAAGAGTATCATCAACGATATTTGGAAAAAAGATAAAATGTCATTAGTTGATACAAATTGGTTAGAAAATAATATTGAAAAAGTAAAAATTATTGATTGTTCATGGCATATGCCTCAAACTCAAAGAAACGGTTTTGAAGAGTATAATAAAGAACATATTCCAAATTCTATTTTTTTCGATTTAGACAAAAATTCTAAATTAGATACTGATTTACCTCATATGCTAACTGATAGTAAATCTTGGGAAAAAATAATGAGTAACATGGGTATAGAAAATAATGATAGAATAGTAGTTTACGATAACTCTGATGTTATTAGCTCTTGCAGATGTTGGTACAATTTAATTTATTATGGTCATGATCCTAAATTAGTTCATATTCTAGATGGTGGATTAAAAAAATGGAAAATAGAAAATAAATCTACAGATAACAAAAATGTAACCACTCAAACTTCTAAGTATACATGTAAAGAAAATATAAAACTTGTTAAAAATAAAAAACAAATAGATGAAAATATCGATAAGCAAGAATTTAATGTTGTTGATGCAAGAAGTAGAGAAAGATTTGAAGGCAAAGTTGCGGAGCCAAGAAAAGGTTTAAGAAGTGGATCAATAAAAAATTCTTTTTGTTTACCCTTTTCTGAATTAATAAATGAAGACCACACTTTTGTTAGTAAAGACAAAATAATTGAAAAATTTAAGTCATTTAAATTTGACCAGAATAAAAATATAGTATTTTCATGTGGTTCTGGAGTGACCGCAAGTGTATTGGCACTAGCTTATTCTTTAATAAATGCTAAATATATGCCGACTATTTATGATGGCTCTTGGGCGGAGTATGGGAAAAACTAAAATATGAAAACATCAACAAAAATAACAAGTATAGTAGTTATATTCTTCTTAATCATTGCTACGGTGATCATAGGTCGAACAATGATTGGAAATCATTTTAAGAAAAAATTTAGTAAAAGACCTCCTCCTGGAATAATTGTAACTACTACTCAAGAAAGAGTTTTTGAAAATGTAGTTAGTACCTATGGGACTGCCGCTCCAGTTAAAACACAGTCATTTAAGGTTGAAAAGTATGAAATTCTTAAACCAATAAATTTTAACAAAAAGGTTAAAAAAGGTGATGTTATTGCTAATCTAAAAAATAGAAAAATTATCGCTCAATTTGATGGAGTTATTGGAAAAAGGGAATTCTCTGAAGATTTAGAAGTATCAAAACCTTCTTTATTAATTAATCTTGAGGATACTAGCTCACTATATTGTGATGTTGATATACCTGAAATTTTTGTTCCATTTATTAAAGTTGGTTTGCCTGTTGATATAAAATTCTCAGGATACAAAAATAAAATTTACAAAGGTGAAGTTGACTCTTTCGCGAGCAGAATAAGTCAAGACACCAGATCTTTAGCTACAAGAATAAAGATGGACAATAAATCTGGAGAAATATTACCAGGTTCATTTTTAGAAATTTCAATTAAGTATAATGTAAGAGATGGTTTAAGTGCACCTGATACAAGCACAATAGTCGAAGGTGAGAATATATTTATATATAAAGTTGACGAAAAAAATAAAGTAATGAAAACAAACGTTACTATAGGTGATAGATATTTAGGATTTGTAGAGATTTTAGATGGATTAAATAAAGGTGATAAAATTGTTGCAGAAGGAACAAAAAAAGTTAGACCAAACTTAACGATCAGACCTATTGAAAAAGGTGCAAAGAAAAAACAAGGAAATTCTGGCTGGGGTAAAAAAAAGGGATCCAAAAAAGCTGAAGAAAAAAAAGGTAAATTTGATTGGTTAAAAAATATTTTTAAAAAATCTGAAAAAGAAAAAAAATAATTAAATGTATATAACCGAAGTTAGTATTAAACGTCCTGTTGTTGCTTGGGTAATGTCTTTAATACTAATTATTTTTGGGATATTTGTATTTGCAGAACTACCTGTTCGAGAACTTCCAGATGGAATACAGCCCCCAGTAGTTCAGGTTCAAACAGATTATAAATCAGCATCAGCAGAAATTGTTGACGAAGAAATAACGCAAAAACTTGAAGATGTTATAGGCGGTGCAGAAGGTATTAAAAACATAGACTCTAGCTCTTTGAATGGAAGAAGCAGAATTAATATTCAATTTAATACTGATATAGACTTAGACGATGCAGCAAATGACATTAGAGAAAGAGTTGCGCGTGTTGTTGATAATTTACCTAGCGAAGCTAATCCACCTCAAATTCTAAAACAAGCTGCAGGTTTTACGACTACTATGTGGGTAGCACTTACATCTCCTACATGGAACGATCTAGATCTTGGAGATTATGCTGAAAGATATCTTATAGATGCATTTTCAAGTGTTCCAAATGTTGGTAGAATTTTAGTTGGTGGACTAAGAGAACTGAGTGTAAGAGTATGGATAGATCCTATAAAATTAGCAGCCAATAACCTGACAATTCAAGAAGTTGAAAGAGCTTTAAGAAATGAAAATCTTAATATTCCTGCTGGTACATTAGAAGCAAATAATAAAGATTTAACTTTAAATATAGATAAATCTTATTCAAACATAGATACTATTAAGCAACTTCCTCTAAGAAAAAATAAAGACAAAGTAGTAATACTATCTGATGTAGCAAATATTGAGTTTGGACCTGTTTCAGAAAAAACGTTATTCAAAGCACAAAGTAAAAATGCACTAAACCTAAAAACTGTTGGAATTGGTATTTATGCTAAAAGTGGGGCTTCAACAGTAGAGTTATCAAATCAAATTAAAGTTAAAATAAAAGAGCTTAATAAATCACTACCAGAAGGATTAAATTTGGAAATAGCTTTTAATAGAGCAACATATATTGGTGCTGCAATCGAAGAAGTTTACAAAAGTTTAATTATTGCTTTTGTTTTGGTAGTTTTAATTATTTATCTTTTTCTTGGAAACCTTAAAGCTGTCATAGTACCAGCTGTAGCTCTTCCAGTAAGTTTGATTGGTTCATTTCTTGGATTGTACATTTTCGATCTTTCCATAAATATTTTTGTATTATTAAGTTTTATTTTAGCAATAGGAATAATTACTGACGACTCTGTAATTATGACTGATGCTATTTATACTAGAATAGAAAATGGAGAAACACCGCTAGTTGCTGCTTACAAAGGTTCAAAACAAATTACATTTGCTATTATTGCAACTACTTTAATTTTAATTGCAGTGTTCTTGCCGCTAATTTTTATTAAAGGAATATCTGGAACATTATTCAAAGAGACAGCGATAGCATTATCATTTTCGATTGTAGTATCATCTTTTGTTGCATTAACTCTATCTCCAATGCTTGGAAGTAAATTTTTAAATAAAAAAGAAAAAATTAATTTTTTAGTTAAAAAATTTAACAATGCATTTAAATCTTTTACAGGATTTTACATTGATTCACTTAAGTATTGGATAAACAGGCAAAAAACAATTTCGATATTTATTATTTTTATAATTGCTGCATCTGCATATCTTTTTAGTTTTTCAAAAAAAGAATTATTGCCTATGGAAGACAGAGGTTCTTATTTAATAATAGGTTCAACAGATGAAGGAAGTTCATTTGAGTATACTCAAGAAAAAGCTCAGATAATTGAAGGTAGAATATTGAGATTACTACAGGCTGAAGATAGCCCATATGAAAGACTAATTATGAGAGTTCCTGGCTTTGGAAGATCTGCAACGACTTATAACACTTTTATAATAATTGCTTTACTCGACGAATGGAAAAATAGAGAAAAAAATAGTCAAACAGTATTAAGAGAAGCTATTGGACAAGTAGTTTCAGTTCCAGAAACTTTTGCTTTTCCAATATCCCCACAAGGAATAAGAGTTTCAAGCTACAATAAACCAGTTCAAATGGTTATTTATGGAACGAGCTATGAGGAATTAGAAGACATTCAAAACAGTGTACTTAGAGAATTAAGAAAAAATAGAAACATGTTCAGAATTGAAAGTGATTACACAAAAAACAAACCTGAAGTTAAATTAATCACTAACAAGAATCGAGCCAATGACTTAGGTGTATCTACAGAGAATATTGGTAGAACCCTTGAGACACTTTATGGGGGAAAAAGAGTTACTTCCTTTAGTAAGGAAGGAAGAGAATACCCTATAATCTTACAGCAATATTTAGCTGATAGACGTGACCAAGACGGCTTATCAAAAATATTTGTAAGATCTGAAACAACAGGAAAACTAGTTTCTGTGGCAAGTCTTGTGGAATTTGAGGAAAAGGGAACTGCGGAGGCATTACCAAGATACAATCGACAAAGAGCTGTTACAATTTCAGCTGCACTTTCAGAAAATTATACTCTTACTGAAGCTGTAAAATATTTAGAAGATGTAATGATAAAAGTTGCACCCCAAAACCAGATTACTTGGAAAGGAAAATCAGAAGAATTAAAAGAAACTACAAATGAAATATATTTGATTTTTGCTTTAGCTTTATTGACTGCTTATTTAGTAATGGCAGCAACATTTAACTCTTTTGTTCACCCTTTCATAATTATTTTAACGGTTCCTTTGGCTGTATTTGGTGGTTTAGTTTTTATTTTATTTTTAAATAGTTCAGTCAATATTTTTTCACAAATTGCCCTTATCATTCTTATTGGTATTTCAACAAAGAATAGTATTTTAATCGTTGATTATACTAATCAAATAAGAACGACAGGTGTTAAAATTCAAGAAGCAATATTGAAAGCCTGTAAGCTTAGAATAAGACCTATCATAATGACATCATTAAGTACTATGATTGCAATGATACCTTTGGTTGTAGGAAATATAGGTCCTGGTGCCGGTGAAGGATCGAGATTAGCTGTTGGTGCAACTATTTTGGGTGGAATGATTATATCAACATTCTTTACTCTATATGTAACTCCAACAATGTATTTGGCATTAGCGAAAAACACCAAACGGATTGATGCAGTAGATATAGAGCTGAAAAAACAATTAAATTAAAAAATAATATACTTAGTTGTGGTTAATTTATTTTTACATTCTGATAATTGTTTTTTGTAAATATTTGACTGTTTTTCAACTCTTTTAGCTAAATTAATAACCTTGTTATTTTTTTTATAATTTTTGTAATTACCCCACCCTTCGTGATATGCAATATATTGTCTAAACGCATCTTTCTTTGAAACTTTTAAAATTTTCTCGGTTTTGTTTGTATACCAACCAATAAAATCTACACTATCTTTAAACCTTGTTCTTGTTGCAAATTTATTTCCTGTTTCTTCTTTATATTGTTTCCATGTACCTCTGATCGCTTGAGAATATCCAAAAGAACTAGATGGTCTTTTATAAGGGACAACTTTAAATATTTTTTGTCTTGGAGGTTTTGCCAGCCAATCAAAGCTAGATTCCATTTTTATTATAGCTAACTGTAAATGTATAGGTGTGCCCCACTTAGATTCTGTTTTTTTAGCATGTTTGTACCATAAATATCTATCATTAAATATTGAGCAACCATCAGACACATTTTTTGGTATTGAAGAACAACCACTTAAAAATATAATAAAAATAAATATATAAATACTTCTAATATTTTTCATTTTTTTTTAATAAAAAACTTATGATAACAATTATAACAACACCAATTAAGTTTCCAAATAAATCAGATAATTGAAAACTTCTTTCTGGAATTAATAAGTGTAAAAACTCTAAAATTATTGAAAGTAAAATCAAATAAATACTTATTGCTTTAAATTGTTCTGTTTTATTAAATGTAAAAAATCCAACTGCAGAAATAATTAAAAAAGCATACAAATGGTTTGTAGAAATCCAAAAATCTGGCGTGATTTGTGGTTGTTTTTTTATGTCATTGTATAAAAAATACCCCAATATACTTCCAGGAAACAAATACAGAAAAATTAATACAAAGTTTAATAAATAAAAGATGAACTTATATCTTGAAAATATAATAATCATTAATGTAATAGTTTTATTTATCAAATTGATCTAAAAGATAAACAAATGAGTTATTTAATCTTAGTAAGACACGGTCAAAGTGTTTGGAATTTAGAAAAAAAATTTACAGGATGGGTAGATGTTGATTTGACAGAAAATGGCAAATCTGAAGCAAAAAAAGCAGGTGAATTAATTAATAAAAATAACCTTACAATAGATCTTTATTTCTCATCTGTTCAATTAAGAGCCAAAAATACATTAAAAATAATTCAAGGAGAATTAAAGAACAATAAAGTTCCTAGTGAGGCATGGGAATTAAACGAAAGACATTATGGTGCACTTACTGGTCTAAACAAAGACGAAATGAAGGTAAAATTAGGGGAAGATAAGGTACATCAGTTTAGAAGGTCTTGGGATTTAAGACCTGATCCTCTAGGCAAACAAAATCCATATCATCCATCTAATATAGAAATTTATAAAAATATTCCTGAAGATAAAATTCCTAGTACAGAGTCTCTAAAAGACACTTATGAGAGAGTAATAGATTTTTACAAAAAGAAAATTGAAATCATAAATGATAAAAATATTTTAATTTCTGCACATGGAAATTCAATTAGAGCCCTTTGCAAGTACTTATTTAATTTGGATAATGATGTAATTTCAAAATTAGAAATACCAACAGGTAATCCTTTACTCATTGAAGTAAATGGAGATAAAAAAGTTTTAAGTGCTAAATATTTAGACTCTGGTAGAGCTAAAGATCTTTTAGTTTTCTGAAGATTTCCAAGTTAGTTAAATGATAAAAATTTTGTTTGCTTTCATATCCATGTAAATCTTTGGAATCAATCAATTTGTCCCAAATTTTAGAGATTGAAAATTTTTCATTAGTTTCATTTTTAAATAATTTTTTACTTAATATCTGACAGCCGATGTAAATATAATTTTTATCTAATTCCTTAGTAATAAGATTATTTTCTAAATTGAAATCACCCTTTAAATTTTTATCAAAACTTAAATTTTTGTTTACTAATAAAAGAATATTTTTTAATTTTTCACTAAAATAGAACTCTTCCATTTTATTAATTTCATCAAAATACTCCTTTGTCCAAACAGTATCAGGATTAAAAACTATAAAATCATTTTCATTAGAATGCTTAATTAAATTTGAAATACCGCCTCCAGTATCTAAAATTTGTTTTCCATCTTCTATAATTTCAATATCAATATCGAAATTATTGTCTTTAAAAAATTTTGGAAAATGATCTTTTAAATAAAACGAATTTATTAAAATTTTCTTAATTCCCAAACTTTTAATCAATTGGATGCACCTTTCTAATATTGTTACATTATGTAACTCTAACAATGGTTTGGGTGTATCTAATGTTATTGGGTTTAATCTTTTTCCATATCCTGCACATAATATTAACGCTGTATTTATTTTCATAATTTAATTGATAAATTCTGGAAAATTGTTTCTTAATAATAATTTTATATCCTTAAAAATCTTATTCTGTTTTAATCTGTAATCTATCATTTTCCACGCATAAGGTATTAATTGAGTATATTTTTTTTTATTATCTCTATAAGCAAGCCTTGTAAAAATTCCAATGATTTTTAAATTTCTTAGAACTGATAGTATTTCAAAGTCTTGTTTAAATTTAATTAAGCTAATTTTTTTATTGGTTTTTATGTAATAATCAAAAATCTTTTTTTTTAATCTGTTATTAGTTTTCAATCTAACATCATCTATCAATGATGCTAAATCATAAGCCTTATTTCCAATAAGAGCGTCTTGATTGTCAATTAAACTAATTTGATTTTTAAAATACATTAAATTTGAAACATGAAAATCCCTGTGCACAAAAGTAATATTTTTATTATCAAGTTTAGATAACAATTTATTTATCTCGTTTTTAAATTTTTTTTTGAATAAAGATTTATTTTTATTTAATTTTTTTTCAACATACCAGTCACTAAAAAGTTTTGCTTCATTGTATAGAATTTTATTTTTATATAATTCAAGTTTGTAATTTTGATTTAAAAAATTTTTTATCTTTTTAGTTTTTATACTTTGTAATTTATTCAGTATATGAATAATATTTTTAAAAAATAAAAACTTATTTTTTTTTTTACTTTTTAAAACTTTAAATAATGAGACATTTCCAAAATCCTGAATTTCAATAAAGTTTTTTTTGTAATCATGGCTAATCAGATTTGGTGCGGAAATTCTATTTTTTATTAAAATTTTGTTGACTGCATCATAAATTAATAAATTTTTTTTTTTTTCTTTTTTTGCATAAACAACAATAGAGTTATTTTTTTTACTTCTATAAAATGTCCTAAATGATGCATCCCCTTTAATTTTTTGCAAATCTTTTGAATTTTTCATTCTAGTATATCCTTAATCAATGCCTGTGATTTCAACACTTCTATTATTTAGCTGATTTTCATAGTTAAATTTTAATACAATAACTTTTTCCTGAATATCTTTAACTAGCTCTGGCCACTCAACAAAAGTAATTAAATTATTATCTTTTTCAAATATGTTTAGATCATTTGTATCTCTTTTATTTTTAATTCTAAATAAATCGTAATGTTTTATCTTCTTAGGACCTGCTTGATATTCATTTAATAAATTAAATGTTGGACTTGAAACTTCTGTAATTGGAAAATCTGAACTTTTTTGAAATTCATTAATCAAATATTTTATAAATGTAGTTTTGCCTACACCCATTTCACCATACAAAAATATAATTTCTCCACCTTGTAAAAAATTTTTAAAACTTTCTGCTAAAACTTTTGTTGTTTCTTCTGAACTTATATCGATCTTGCTATTTTTAATAGCGATATGCATCTGGTTTGAATGGGCCTTCTGTTCCAACACTTATGTAATCTGCTTGTTCTTTTGATAATCTTGTTAATTTAGCCCCAACTTTTTTCAAATGTAATGTTGCTACTTTTTCATCTAAGTGCTTGGGTAAAACATAAACTTTATTTTCATAATTTTTATGGTTATGCCAAAGTTCTATTTGAGCAATTACTTGATTGGTAAAAGATGCGCTCATTACGAAACTTGGGTGTCCGGTTGCACAACCTAAATTAACTAATCTTCCCTCAGCTAAAAGGATAATTCTTTTTCCACTTGGTAATTCGATTTCGTGTACTTGGGGCTTAACTTCCGTCCATTTATAATTTTTCAATGCCTCAACTTGAATTTCATTATCAAAATGTCCTATATTGCATAAGATTGCTCTATCTTTCATATCTCTCATATGATCAGCTGTAACTATATCTTTATTTCCAGTTGCTGTAACAACTATGTCTGCTCTGCTAATGGCTTCTTCCATTAAAACTACTTCATAACCTTCCATTGCTGCCTGAAGTGCACAAATAGGATCTGCTTCAGTAACAAGAACTCTAGCACCACTTTGTCTTAAAGATGCGGCACTTCCTTTTCCAACGTCACCAAAACCAGCAACTATTGCAATTTTACCTGACATCATAACATCAGTAGCTCTTCTGATACCGTCAACTAAACTTTCTCTACATCCATATAAGTTATCAAATTTAGATTTCGTTACAGAGTCATTAACGTTTATTGCAGGAACTAATAGAGAATTATCTTTCTCCATTTTATTTAATGCTTTAATTCCAGTTGTAGTCTCCTCTGAAACACCTTTGATATCTTTCATTAAATCTTTGTATTCATTGTGCATGATGGCAGTTAAATCTCCCCCATCATCTAATAACATGTTGGGTTTCCAATCAGGTTTTCCAACTATTGTTTGTTTAATACACCATAAGTACTCTTCTTCTGTTTCACCTTTCCATGCATAAACAGGAATTCCAGCTTTTGCTATTGCTGCTGCAGCATGGTCTTGTGTAGAAAATATATTGCAAGATGACCATCTTACTTCTGCTCCAAGATCTACTAATGTCTCAATTAGTACTGCCGTTTGGATAGTCATATGGAGACATCCGATAATTCTAGCACCTTTTAAGGGCTTTTCTTTTGAATACTCTTCTCTTAATGCCATTAAACCAGGCATTTCACTTTCTGCTATAGAAATTTCTTTTCTTCCAAATTCAGCTTGAGAAATATCTTTTACTTTAAAATCATCCATAACGAGCTTTATACATTTAAGTTCTATTTTATCAACTAAAGATTACAAACTAGGAAATTGTATTTCAATCAATGCTCCTTGCTTATCTAGCCTATTGGATGCTTCAATTTTTCCATCATGAAGTTCGACTAAATTTTTTACAATATTCAGACCTAATCCTGAATGCTCACCAAAATTTTCTGGTCTATTACTGTAAAAACGATTAAAAATTTTTGAAGTATCTTTCTCTTTAAATCCATGTCCTTCATCTGAAATTTTAATTGTAACTTTTTTTTCTAATCCATTTGAAACGTCTACAGTTACCTCACTACCATCGTCACTAAATGAAATAGAATTATCTAATAAATTTGCAACGATTTGTTCAATCCTATTTTCAATTCCATTAATTAGATACTCTGACTTTCCATCGTTTTGATAGTTTATACTTATATTTTTTTTGAATTTATAAATGTTATTATAATCATCAACAACAGATTGGATTATTGGTTGTATATCTATTTTTTTCATTTGCTCTTTACTAAGAGCAACTTCATCTTTCAACATTTGTGAATAATCTGTAATTAATCTTTCAATTCTTTGTACGTCATGAGTAAGAATATCTAAAAGCTTAGTCCTTTGATTTATATCTTTTGTATCTTTTAAAATTTCAGATGCACTTTTTAAAGATGCTAGTGGATTTCTTATTTCATGAACTAAATCTGTTGAGAAATTTTCTGCATGAGAAATTCGTTTTTGCAATTCATTAGTCATATCCTCCATTGAATTAGATAATAATCCTAATTCATCATTTCTATTCTTCAAATTTTCAATTCCTGTTTTACCAGAGTTTTTTTCTTTTACTTTGATTGTGTATCCAACTAAGTTTTGAATTGGTTTAATAAAATATCTGCTAAGTACAAAAGAAAAAATTAAAATTACAAAACCAACTGATATAGCCGTTCTAATTACAAATGCTCTTCTCTCATCTATAGCTGTCTTAATCTCATTGGCGTTCTCAGAGATAACTATAAAACCTAAATCATTTTCATCACTTTTTACATTTTTAACTGTTGTAACTTTAAATTGATTTAAATTATCTTCTGTAAAAGTATAATAATTTCCATAGTTATCTGAATTTTTATATCTTTCTAATAAATCTTTAAATGAAGCCTTTGTTTCATTATTTTGAAAAGAATTATTTTCTTTGTTTTCATCTTCCTTAACTTCATCACTCAAACTTTCAAATTCAATTTTATCTAATCGTGTTGAAAAAGATCGTGGATCAAGATCTAAAGTATCAGTATCACCAATTAATTCTAATTTATTGTCAAAGAAAATAACTCTGTCTAAATTTTGAAAAATAAATCTTGTAGAAAATAAAAATTTTCTAATATCATTTTCCTGAAATTTTATATTCAATCTTTTAATATTATCAGTCGTATTATTAATAATATTAATATGATCTTCAGATTTTTTTTTTAATAAACTTGATTCAATATTTGTAAGATAAGTAATTGTAAATAAACCAATAATTGTAAATATTACTAAGTTTATAAAAAGAAATTTTTTAAGTATTGAAAGTGTCTTTAAGTATTTACTAAACATCAGCTAACATTCCATCTATATCCACTACCATATCTAGTTTCAATAGCTGAAAAATCAGGATCTACTTTTTTGAATTTTTTTCTTATTCTTTTGACGTGACTATCAATAGTTCTGTCTTCTATATCTGTATCTTCTCTATAAGCAATATCCATTAGCTGAGCTCTTTCTTTGATTATCCCAGGTCTTTTAGCCAATTCTTTAACAATCAAAAATTCAGTAGTTGTTAATTTGTCTGGTAATTGTTTACCATTCCACTCGCATTCAAGCTGAGATGGGTCAAGTTTTAATCTACCATGCGAAATTAAGCTTTTATTTTCTTCTAATATATTGTTTGAGTCTTTTTTTCTTAACTGAACTCTTATTCTTTCAATCAAAACTTTAATTGAAAAACCTCCTGATTTTTTTACAAAATCATCTGCACCTAATTTTAATCCTAGTAACTCATCAATTTCATCATCTTTAGAAGTTAAAAATATTACTGGAAGTGAAGTTTTTTTTCTTAATTTTTTAAGTAATTCTTCTCCATCCATTTTTGGCATTTTAATATCAATTACTGCTAAGTCAGGTGGCATTCTAGTAAGGCCGATTAATGCACTCTCTCCATCAATATATGTTTGAACTTTGAAACCCTCTTTTTCTAAAGCAATACTAAGACTTGTTAGTATGTTTCTATCGTCATCAATTAAAGCTATAGTTTGTGTTTGCATTCTTATTTTTTATATAAAAATATTAAATTGTTCTAAATTAGGCAATTAAATATAATTAGTGAAGCATTCCCCAATTATCACCAACATTTACATCAACTGTTAAAGGGGTAGAAAAGGAATGATAATCACTTTGGGTAACACTGGTCATCTCATTCTGTATTAAGTTGACCATTGCCTTTTCCTCTTTTTTTGGGACTTCGAAAATAAGCTCGTCGTGTATTTGAAGAAGTATTTTTGATTTCAAATTTTTTTCTTCATTTAATTTTTTGTGTAATCTGATCATTGCTAACCTCATAACTTCAGATGCTGACCCTTGAATTGGAGCATTAATTGCTGCTCTCTCTTGAAAATTTCTAACATTAAAATTTTTATCATTTATTCCATTAAAATGAGATCTTCTTCCAAATATATTATTTACATAGCCACTTTTCCGGCAAAACTTAATTGTGCTATCCATATAAACTTTAATTTCAGGAAATTTAGCAAAATAAGATTCAAGAAATTCTTCAGCTTCATAATTAGAAACATTTATTTGTTTGGCTAGACCATACTGAGAAATACCATAAATTATTCCAAAGTTTATTGCTTTGGCTTTCCTTCTATGGTCTTGATTTACTTTTTTAATATCAATATTAAATATTTGGCTCGCTGTTAATGAGTGAATATCCTCATTATTTTTGAAAGCTTTTTTAAGTTCTTTAACATCTGCAAGATCTGCTAAAATTCTCATCTCAATTTGATTATAATCTGCAGATACCAATAAATGATCTTTTTTAGCCTTAAACGCTTTTCTTATATCTTTTCCATCTTCTGATTTAATTGGAATATTTTGTAAATTTGGATCACTTGAAGCTAATCTGCCTGTGGTTGTTGCTGCCAATAAAAAAGATGTATGAACTCTTTTTGTGTGAGGGTTAATATGTTCTGGCAAAGCATCTGAGTAAGTATTTTTTAATTTAGAAACCTGTCTCCAATCTAATATTAATTTTGGAAATTCATGACCTTTGAAGGCTAGATCTTCTAAAACACTTGCACTTGTTGCGAAACTTCCTTTTTTTGTTTTTTTTGTTCCTGCAATCTTAAGATCATTGTATATAATTTCTCCCAATTGTTTTGGTGAAGCAATGTTAAATTCTTTCTTGGAAATTTTAAAAACTTCTTTTTCAATTTTTTTGATTTTCTTATCAAATTTAGAAGAAAGAGAATTTAAAAATTTACTATCTACTTCAACACCTTCGATTTCCATAAATGCGAGTATTTTAATCAGTGGTTTTTCAAAAATTTCATAGATATTAAATAATTTTTCAGATTTTAAGCTTTTGATAAACTTTTTATATAGCCTGAAAGTAATGTCTGCATCTTCTGCTGCATAATTTTTTGCTGCTTCTAACGCTACTTCGCTAAAATTTATTTCTTTTTTACCAGTTCCAACAATTTCTTTAAATGAAATTGTCTTATGTCCTAGATGAATATCTGAAAGAGTATCCATATTATGTCTATTCTTTCCAGCATCTAAAACATAAGACATAAGCATAGTATCTTCCATCGATGAAAGTGAAATGCCAAGTTTATAAAAAACTATAAAATCAAATTTAATATTTTGACCAATTTTTTTAACACTTGGGTCCTCTAATAAATTTTTTAATTTATCGATAACACTTTTTTTATTTAAACAATTAGAAGATTTATGACCAACTGGTATATAACAAGCTTTTCCAATTTTTGAACAAAGTGAAATTCCAACTAAATCAGCTTGATGAGGGTCTAACGAGTTGGTTTCTGTATCAACTGCAACCTCACCTACTTCTTCAGCTTCTTCTATCCATTTATCAATTTCATTAATATCTGTAATTAGATGATAATCTTTATTATTAATTGGTTTTTGTTTTTCACTAGATTTGAAATTATTTTCAGATCCAGATAACTTTGGTTCTCCATAAGCTGAAATTGCAGAACTTAACAATCTGTTAAATTCCATTTCTCTTAAAAATTTATAAAGTTTACCTTTATCGACCTCTTTAAGTTTAAATTCTGTTAAGTTTTTATTTACTGGTGACTTATGATCTAATGTTACAAGTTTTTTACTAATTAAAGCTTTATCTTTATTCTCTATTAAAGTTTCTCTTCTTTTGTTCTGCTTAATCTCATGGGCAGAGTCTAATAATTTTTCTAAAGTACCATATTTATTAATAAGTTCTGCAGCTGTTTTTACTCCTATTCCAGGAACACCTGGTACGTTGTCACTACTATCGCCAGCTAAAGATTGAACATCTATAACTTTTGAAGCATCAACACCAAACTTTTTAATTACATCCTCCTCATTGATAAATTTATTTTTCATAGGGTCAAATATTCGAACACCTTTTTTATAAAGTTGCATTAAATCTTTATCTGATGAAACGATTGTAACTTTGGCCCCTTTTTTAAGAATTTGATCAACGTATGTAGCTATGAGATCATCAGCTTCATAGTTTGGTAAATCCACAGAAGGTAAGTTAAATGCTAAAACTGATTTTCTAATATACTCAAACTGTGGTGCTAGATCATCAGGGGCTTCTGATCGATTAGCTTTATAATCACTATAAATTTCATTTCTAAAAGTCTTTCTGGCTGAGTCAAAAATTACTGCAAAATGAGTTGGCTTTTGTAGATTTTGATTAGATTTTGAGTCTTCTAATAATTTAAACAACATGCTGCAAAATCCACTTACAGCACCTGTAGGTAGTCCATCGCTTTTTCTAGTTAATGGTGGTAAAGCATAATAAGCTCTAAAAATATAACCAGAGCCATCTATTAAATAAAAATGATCTGTTTTTTGTATTTTATTCATGAAGATTAACAAATATTACATTGCTAACAATTTCTGTATATAAAAAAATAAAATTAAATCTTTAAGCTAATATAACTAGATTATTTTTTATATTTTGAGTATTATTTTGTCATGGAACTTACAAAAAACTTAACGCAAACAAAAATCGTAAAATCTTTGTTAGCTGTGATTCTAGGTTCAATTGCTTTAACTATCTCTGCAAAAATTAAAATTCCATTTTATCCAGTTCCAATGACGATGCAGACATTTGTTGTTTTATTCCTAGGTATAAGCTTAGGTTATAAAATTGGTTTAGCTTCTGTGGGTTTATATTTATTAGAGGGTATTGCAGGATTGCCTGTATTTTCAAATTCTCCTGAAAAAGGAATTGGTATAGTTTATTTTACAGGCCCAACGATGGGTTATTTAATTGGTTTTTTGACTGCCTGTTATTTAGCCTCAAAAATTAATACAAAAGATAATTTAATAAGTATTTTAATTAAATTAGTTATTGCAACCTCTACAATCTATATCTTGGGCTTAATATGGCTAGGAACATTAATTGGTTGGGATAAACCAATATTTACATTAGGTGCAAAACCATTTTTATTAGCAGAATTGTTTAAAATTATTATTTTAACATTAATTACTAAAAAAATAATTAAAATTAGAAATATTATCTAGGAGATCTTTTAGAAAGAATTCTTTGAAGAGTTCTTCTGTGCATCTTCAGTCTTCGAGCAGTTTCGGAAACATTCCTATTACATAATTCAAACACTCTGTGAATATGTTCCCATTTAACTCTATCTGCTGACATTGGATTTTCTGGTGGTGCAGCCTTTTTAGCTGGGTCTGCCAACAATGCCTTTTCTACATCTTCTGCATCTGCTGGTTTTGCTAAGTAGTCAATTGCGCCTTCTTTAATAGCTGCAACTGCAGTAGGAATATTTCCATAACCCGTAAGCATTATAATTCGACTATCATTGTTAGAAGATTGAATTTCCTTAACAACCTCAAGACCATTACCATCTCCAAGTCTTAAGTCTACAACTGCAAAACCTGGCTTTTTACTTTTAACGGATTCAACTCCCTTTTGTACACTCTCAGCTTGAAAAACTTCAAATCCTTTCTTTTCCATAGCTCTTGCCAATCTTTCTCTAAAAGGATTGTCATCATCTACTATTAAAAGCGTCTTATTTTCGAATTCGCTTAAATTTTGTAATTTGGCTTCATTTTTCATGTCCCTTATATGGGGTCAAAATCTAATATTACAATATATGAAAATTAAGCAAATCAGCCTTGAATTATTTGCTTTACATTGCCTGTGTTTACATTATATGGCTCAAATTATTAAAGTTTTATTAAAAACTTTTTTTTATTAAATTTTTTTTTGGAGGCATATGATATGCAAAAATTTAAGTCAGTTGAAGAACTTATAAATCAACTGAAACCTGAAAAACCTGTTTATTGTATTAGGAAGAAATCCATAGAGTCTTCAGTTAAATTTTTCTTAGATAAGTTCCCTGGAAAAATATTATATGCAGTCAAAACAAACCCACATCCTGAAGTTATTCAAACCATTTTAAAAACAGGTGTAAACCAATTTGATGTTGCCTCAATTGAAGAAATTAAGGCCATAAGAAAACTAACTCAAAATGCAAAATGCTCTTACATGCATACTGTAAAAAGCAGAGAAAGTATAAAAGAAGCCTATTTTAATTATGGTGTAAAAACTTTCTCATTAGATACTAAAGAAGAGTTAATTAAAATTATTGAAAGTACAAATAATGCAAAAGATTTAGAATTATTTGTTAGAGTTGCTGTTTCAAATGAGCATGCTGAAATTGATTTATCTAAAAAGTTTGGAGCACTAACATCTGAAGCTGTAGGATTACTAAGATTAGTAAAACAATATGCAAAAAAAATTGGCTTAAGTTTTCATGTAGGATCGCAGTGTATGCATCCAATTTCATACGCCAAAGGCATAAATGAAATTGGAAATATAATTAAAAAAACAAAAATAATACCTGATACAATAAATGTTGGTGGGGGATTTCCTACAATTTATCCAGATTTAATTCCTCAATCGTTGGATGAATATTTCAATGAAATTAAAAAAAGTTTATCTAATTTAAAATTAGAGAAGCTACCAGAGATAATTTGTGAACCAGGAAGAGCATTAGTTGCAGAAAGTGGCTCAACAATTGTTAAAGTTAATCTAAGAAAAAAACAAAAACTTTATATAAATGATGGAACATATGGAACCCTATTTGATGCAGGGACACCTAACTTAGTTTATCCATCTAAAATGATTAAAGAAAATTCTAATAAAATAATTTCAAAAAAATTCACTGCTTTTGATTTCTTTGGTCCTACTTGTGATAGCATGGATTATATGAAAGGACCTTTTTTATTACCAAATAATGTTAAGGAAAATGACTACATAGAGCTTGGTCAACTTGGAGCATATGGATTAACGTTTAGAACACAATTCAATGGTTACTATTCAAATGAAATTTATGAAGTTGAAGATAAACCAATAATGTCAATGTATGAAAAAGACGTTAACAGCGCTCATATGGTTGCTTAATGTCAGACCAAAAAAATCCAGGACATAATAGAAAAAGAGATTTTTTAAAAAATCCTGTTGAACATATAGATATTACTTCATTTGACTCTAGAACAATTATTTCCTCAATGGAAAAAATGTCATTTGTATCTAGAGAAACTGCAAATGCAGCAAACAT
The DNA here is from genome assembly GCA_902560805.1 of uncultured Pelagibacteraceae bacterium. Classification (GTDB taxonomy): domain Bacteria; phylum Pseudomonadota; class Alphaproteobacteria; order Pelagibacterales; family Pelagibacteraceae; genus Pelagibacter. Next base: position 42,948 of record CACENW010000005.1, read on the forward strand.
TTACAATGAAATGCTTAAAGATAAGGAATGTACAATCTTTCTTACTTTAGCAGGATCAACATCTGCAGCAGGGTGCATGAATATTTATAAAGATCTTGTTAAATACAATATGGTTGATGCAATTGTAGCAACAGGAGCATCAATTGTGGACATGGATTTTTTTGAAGCACTTGGATTTAAACATTATCAGGGATCTCAATTTCAAGATGATACTGAATTAAGAGATAATTATATAGATAGAATTTACGACACTTATATTGATGAAGAAGAGCTTCAAATGTGTGATAAAATTATTTGTGAGATAGCGGATACTTTAGAACCAAGAAGTTATACATCAAGAGAATTTATTTTTGAAATGGGGAAATATTTAAAAAAAAATTCAAAAAAGAAAGACTCTTTAATTGAAACAGCTTACGATAATAATGTTCCTATATTTTGTCCTGCTTTCACAGATTCAAGTGCAGGCTTTGGTCTTGTAATGCATCAAGAAAAAAATCCTAAAAAACATATGACAATAGACTCTGTTAGAGAATTTAGAGAACTTACAGAAATTAAAATTAAATCAAAAGGTTCTGGTTTATTTATGATTGGTGGGGGAGTTCCTAAAAATTTTATTCAAGATACCGTTATTTGTGCTGAACTTCTCGGTAAAAATGTAGATATGCATAAGTATGCAGTACAAATTACAGTTGCTGATAGTAGAGATGGTGCGTGCAGTAGCTCTACATTAAAAGAAGCAAGTTCTTGGGGTAAGGTGGATATCACTAAAGAACAAATGGTATTTGCTGAAGCGACAAGCGTATTACCACTAATAGCTAGTGATGCTTACCACAAAGGCGAGTGGAAAAATAGAGAACGAAAAAACTTCACAAAAATATTTATATAAAATTGAAATATTTATCAAACAAGCATGGTTTCTTAGGAATTGATAATAAATTCAACTTCAAAGAAAAAGTAGTAATTGTTCCATTTGGGCTTGAAAAAACAGTTAGTTATGGCAGTGGCACAAAAAATGGACCAAAGGAAATTATCAAAGCTTCTCATCAAGTTGAGCTTTATGATGAGGAATTAAATTGTGAACCTTACAAAAAGATAGGTATCAAAACATTAAAACCGTTTAAAATAGATAAAAATATTAAATTAGCATTAAATAAAATTTCTAAAATCAATGGAGAAATTTTAAATAAAAAACTATTTCCAATGACTTTTGGTGGTGAACATTCAATCACACCAGGATGCATTGTTCCTTTTACAAAAAAATTTAAGAATATTTGTCTTTTACATTTTGATGCTCACGCAGATTTACGTCAAAGTTATAATGGTGAAAAATTTTCACATGCATCAGCAATAAGAAGATGTTTAGATTATAAAAATGTATCTTTAATTTCTTTTGGAATAAGAAATATATCAGAAAGTGAAATTCCATATTTGAAAAAAAATTCAAATAGAATAGATATTTTTTGGGCAAAAGATAAAAAAAGATGGAATTTAAATAAATTCAAAAAATTAATAAAAAACAAGACTGTTTACTTAACGTTTGATGTAGACGGATTAGACTCAAGTATTATGCCAGCTACTGGAACACCTGAACCAGGTGGATTATTGTGGGATGAAACATTAGAGATAATTAGAATTGCTGCGAAAAATTCAAATATAGTTGGAGCTGACATTAATGAACTTTCTCCAATTAAAGGATTTAACTCCTATAATTTTCTTGTTGCTAAATTAGCTTATAAAATTTTATCTTACAAATTTTTATATTAAACTTTTATTGGCTTAAATATTTTTAATAAAATTCTAAATGGAATTAACATTATTAATGCCACTAATATTTTAACACCCAAATCACCTAAAGATAAAGTTACCCAAGGAACTCCTGTTCCATAAAATGATATTGAAAAAAATAAAAAAGTATCAATAGTTGAACCAATTAATGATGAAGTTAGTGGTGCAACAAACCACTGTTTTTTTCTTAGTCGATCAAATATTTGAATATCAAGCAATTGGGCTGTAAGGAAAGCGATTCCTGATCCAACTGCAATTCTTATAGAAATTAAATCTTCAAAGTTTGTTGAAAAAAATAGAGTAAAAATAATTCCTATCAAAAAACCAAAATAAACTATTTTTCTTGCGATTATCTTTCCATAAGATCTATTTGCTAAATCGGTTATCAAAAAAGCTACAGGATAACTAAATGCTCCATAAGTAAGAATTTCGTTTAATCCATAATAATTTATTGGAAATTGAACAAGATAGTTTGAGGATAAAACAACCACACCCATCATTAAAGATAGGCTTATAAATAATTTATTCATTAAGCAGATTTAGCTACTGGCTTTTTTTTATATGGTGATTTTAATAAAATAACTTTTTTAAGTTTTTTTAATCTTGGAGATATATTTTTATTTTTTACAGTTTTTAAAAACTCGTCAAAACTTCCTTTTTTATCAACTGATCTTACTCCTGAATTGCTAACTGTTAGTTTCAAACTTCTTCCAGCAAGCTCACTTGTAAATTTTACTTTTTTTAAATTAGGTAAAAATCTTCTTTTAGTCTTATTATTAGCATGACTAACATTATGACCTTTCATAGGAATTTTACCAGTTAGTTCGCATTTTTTTGACATAATTTCACTGCCTATATAAGGGGAGATATTAAAGGCGTCAAGTTTATTAAAATTAAGAAAGAGTTTTATTTCCAACGATTTCTGAAATATTTTTCACTCCATCTCTAAGAAGTAATTCTTTTAGGTCTTTTTTAATGTTTGCAGCAATGTTGGGTCCTTGAAATACCATCCCAGTATATAACTGAATATAATCTGCACCTGACAAAAATTTGTCATAAGCGGACTTTCCTGAGTCAATACCTCCTACCCCAATTATTTTAATTCTACCATTTAAAAATTTAAAGAATTGATTAATAAGTAAATTTGATTTTTGCTCAATTGGCTTTCCTGACAAGCCTCCCTTTTGGTGTCGTTGTATATTTTTTAAATCATCTCTAGTGCTTTCTGATGTATTGGAAATAATTATTGCAGATATTTCATTTTCTAAAAGAATCTCAGATATTAATTCAATTTGCTTTAAATCAATATCTGGAGAAATTTTAACTACAATTGGAATATTGGTTTTCAGTTCATTTTTCTTATCTTTAATTGATTTTAATAATTCTTTTAATTTATTTTCATCATGAAAATTTCTTAAATTTTCAGTATTTGGAGAAGAAATATTAATTGTAATATAATCAGCAACTTCATAAAATTTTTCTAGTCCAATTAAATAATCATTCAATCGATTATCGGAGTCTTTATTTGGTCCAACATTTACTCCAAGTATTCCTTTTTTTTTATTTGATTTTATTCTGTTTAAAATAGTTTCGGATCCTTGGTTATTGAAACCTAATCTATTAATTAATGCTTGATCTTCTACTAATCTAAATACTCTTGGTTTTTCATTACCATATTGTTTCAAAGGAGTAACAGTTCCAACTTCAACAAAACCAAATCCCAATTTAAACAAAGGATTATAAACTTCTGCATTTTTGTCAAAACCAGCTGCTATTCCTATAGGATTGCTTAAATCTTTCCCAAATATTTGTGTTTTAAAAATCGGATCATTTTTATTTTCATCAAATACGTTTGATACTAAATTAAATTTTAAAGATTGAATTGCTAAAGTATGGGCTTTTTCTGGATCTAATTTAAAAATTAAAGATCTTAAATTTGAATACATTATTTGAGTTTACTCATTATAAGGTCTTTTGTTTCATTAACACCAAAAAAACTTATAAAAAATCCCATTCTTGGTCCATTTTCATCACCAAAAACCACCTCATAAATAAGCTTAAACCAATCCCTTAAATTTTCAGCATAACCATTTTCTTTTCCAGTTGAATAAATCAAAGTTTGAATTTCCTCTGGTGGCATTTGATCATTGCATTTTTCTAAAGTTTTGATTAAAGCTTCAAGAGCTTTTTTTTCACTTTCAGAGGGTGTTTTGTATTTTTTTTGAGACTTAATTACATCATTAAAATATTTAATTGCGTAACTTACTAATCCATCAAAAATAGGAAAATTAGTTTCTTGAATATTAGATTTGTATTTTTTTACAAATTTCCATAACAGATCTTTACTATCTGCATTACTAGTTTCTACTAAATTCAATAACATTGAAAAACTCATAATCATATCTTCTTTTGGAACACTTCCATTGTGAACATGCCACACTGGATTCATTACTAATTGTTGCTCAGTCTGCTTTTTAGATTTTTCAATGTTGTCTAAATATTCGTCTACTGCTTTTGGAACTATTTCTTTATAAAGTTTTTTTGCTCTTTTTGGATTTTGATACATATATAAAGATAAACTTTCTGGTGAAGCATACTTCAACCATTGATCAATGGTTATTCCATTGCCTTTAGATTTTGAAATTTTCTCACCCTTTTCATCTAGAAAAAGTTCATATGCAAATCCAGATGGACTCTTTTTACCCAATAAATTAATAATTTTTGTAGATAAAATTGCACTTTCAATCAAATCCTTACCATACATTTCAAAGTCGATATCTAAAGCAAACCATCTCATTGCCCAATCTACTTTCCACTGTAATTTACAATTGCCATCTAAAATACTACTCTCTAATTTTTTACCTTTATTATCAAATATGATTTTAGAATTAGATTGATCAATTTCTATAACGGGTATCTCCAAAACATGACCAGTGTCAGGACATACAGGTAAAAAAGGACTGTATGTTTTTTGTCTTTCTTTCCCGAGTGTGGGTAAAATTATATTCATTATTCCTTCATAATTTTCTAAAATGATTTTTAAAGTTGGATTAAAAAATCCTGTCTTGTACAAAGATGTAGAACTTTTAAAATTATATTTAAAATTAAAACTGTTTAAAAAATCCTTCAACATTTCATTATTATGTTCTCCAAAACTATTAAATTTTTGAAAAGGATCAGGTACTTGTGTTAAAGGTTTGTGAAGATTTTGTTGCAACAATTCTTGATTAGGAACATTATCTGGAACTTTTCTCAAGCCATCCATATCATCTGAAAATGTAATAATTTCTGTTGGTAAATCTGTGAGTTGATTAAGTGCGTTAACCATCATTGAAGTTCGCGCAACCTCTCCAAAAGTTCCTATATGAGGCAATCCACTTGGGCCATATCCAGTTTGAAGAGTAATCTTACCTTTTTTTTCTATAAAAGCTTTTCTTTCACGAAGAATTTTTTTAGCTTCAACAAAAGGCCAAGCACTTGTCTTTTCTAGGACATCTTTTTTAATCATGAATTGCTCTTTTTAACCTTAAACTAGTGATTATATTAATTCTTATAGAGTTGAAATTTATTTACCATAAAATATTGTTCTTTCAAAATGTCTAATTACAAAACTGTTTTTTTTACACTGGGAATTCTACAAATAATATTGGGTGTATCAATGTTCATCCCAATTATAGTACAATTCTTTTACTCAGAGATAGACTCATCTTTCTTTGGTTCATCTATTGTAACTATAATCTTTGGAATTTTATTTTTTTTATCTAATTTAGATCATGATAAAAAACTTAATCTACAACAAGCTTTCTTATTAACTGCTCTATCTTGGATTAGTATTGCAATATTTGGATCTTTACCGTTTGTATTCTCTAGTATTGAACTTTCAATTACAGACTCTTTTTTTGAGAGCATGTCAGGAATTACTACAACTGGATCTACAATAATCTCGGATTTAGAGAACGCACCAAAGGGTCTTCTTTTATGGAGAGCTATTTTGCAATGGCTGGGTGGAATTGGAATAATTGTGATGGCAATTACTTTAATGCCAATAATGAATGTTGGAGGTATGCAATTATTTAAAATTTCAAGCAATGACTCTTCAGAAAAAATACTTCCTAAGTCTAAAGAAATAGCACTTAGATTAATTTATATTTACTCAGGGTTAACAGGACTTTGTGCAATCACTTATTGGATATTTGGTATGGGTAAATTTGATAGTTTAACCCACTCAATGACTACAATCGCAACTGGAGGGTTCTCTAACTACAACGAGTCTATTGGTTACTTTAATAGTTTGCCAATCGAGGTTTCATCTATGTTTTTTATTATATTGGGAAGTATTCCATTTATTGCTTACATTAAATTTATAAGTGGAAACAAAAAAATTTTTTTAAATGATATTCAAATCAAAACTTTTTTAAAAATAATAATATTCACTGTTATTATTTTATCTATTTACTTATTATTTTCTAACTATGAAAATTTTAGTTTAAGATCAATATTTTTTAATACTATATCAATCTTGAGTGGTACTGGTTATGTAAATGCAGAATTTGATAGCTGGGGCAGTTTTCCGATAACCTTGTTTCTTGCGCTAATGTTTATTGGTGGTTGTGCAGGATCTACAGCTTGTGGTGTAAAAATATTTAGAATTCAAATTCTTTATCTATTTATTCTAAACCAATTAAAAAAAATAATTTATCCTAAAGGAGTTTTTATAATTAAATATGATCAAAGTGCAGTTGATGAAAAATTTATAGCTTCAATTATTTCATTTATTTACTTTTATATTATAATATTTTTTATTCTAACTGCATTGCTATCTTTAACTGGTTTAGATTTTATTACTGCTATCTCAGGTGCCGCTACGTCTATTTCAAATGTTGGACCTGGTCTTGGTCCAATAATTGGCCCAAATGGAGATTTTTCTTCATTACCAGACCTTTCTAAGTGGATTTTAACAGTTGGCATGATTTTAGGTAGACTTGAACTGTTTGCGATATTAGTATTATTTTTACCATCATTTTGGAAAAATTAATTATGTCTAAAATAAAAAAAACATCCTGGTTAGAATCCATTTCAGTTTACAAAGATATTCGGATGCTTAGGATTTTATTGCTTGGTGCAATCAGTGGATTTCCATGGGTCTTGATTGCTAGTAGTTTAAGTCTTTGGTTAAAAGAAGAAGGATTAAGTAGATCAACAATTGGGTGGGCAGGACTTATTTTTGGAGTTTATGCTTTTAATTATCTTTGGGCACCGATTATAGATAGAATTCAAATACCATTTCTAACTAAAAAATTAGGCCACCGAAGAGGATGGATCGTTTTAATGCAATTAATAATTCTATTAAGTTTACTAGTTTGGAGTATTATAGATCCTACAGAAAATTTAGCATTGATAATTACAGTTGGATTAATCATTGCTATAGCATCAGCGACTCAAGATATAACAGTAGATGCATTAAGAATTGAACAAATTAATGAAAATGAGGGAAAATCAATGGCAGCAGGTGCTGCTATGGCTGTAGTTGGTTGGTGGACAGGCTACAAATTAGGTGGTGTAGTTGCTTTATTTACTGCAGAGTTCTTTGAAAATCTTGGTATCCAAGATTATTGGCAAGCAACTTTTTTAATATTGGGTGTTCTAATTATTTTAATGAATATTGCCCTAATGTTCGTTCATGAACCAATAGAAACTGACAGACAATTAAAACAAAAAGAAACTGACAATCTGATCAAAGGTAAACTTGGATCTAGCAATATTATCTCAACTTTTGTTGCGTATATAACTGGAACAATTGGTGGGCCCATTATAAGCTTTTTTAAAAAAAATGGTTTTGCCATAGCTGCGGGAATTTTAGGATTTGTATTTTTATTTAAAATTGGAGAGGCATTCATGGGCAGAATGTCTATCGTCTTTTATAAAGAAATAGGATTTTCAAAAGGACAAATAGCAATCTACTCAAAAGGTTTGGGCTGGATCACAACTGTCGTATTTACCTTAATTGGCGGCATAATGGCCATGAGGGCTGGAACTATAAAAACTATGTTCTTTGCAGGAGGATTAATGGCGATTACAAATCTATTATTTGCTGTCTTAGCATGGACTGGTAAATCTGAACTATTATTTGCAATAGCAGTTATTGCTGATGACATTACTGCAGCTTTTGCAACCGTTGCTTTTGTAGCATTTATATCTTTACTGGTTGATCGAACATATACAGCAACACAATACGCATTACTTGCTTCAATAGGAACTGCTGGAAGGACAACTTTAGCATCATCATCAGGAGCTTTAGTAGATTGGTTAAATGGAGATTGGGGAACGTTTTTTGTTTTAACAACTATTATGGTAATTCCTTCACTAATATGTCTATGGATGATAAAAAATAAAATTAAAATTGGTGCAAAATAAATTTTATTTTAAAGGTAGTTTTTCTAATATTTATAAAAAATCTTCTAAATTTTCAGAAATAACATCGCAAATATTGTATGGAGAAAAATTTAAAATTTTATCTAAAAATAAAAATTGGATAAAAATAAAATCTAATTTTGACAATTATACTGGGTATATTCAAAATAAGAATTATTCAAAAGATTTTAAAGCTAATTATAAAGTATGTAGCTTAAAAGCAAATATCTATAAAAAACCAAATTTTAAAACTAATATTTTTCTGTCTTTTGGATCAAAGTTGTCAGTTAAAGAAACTAATAAAAATTATGCCAGAATTGATAAAAATAAATGGATTAAAAAAAAAGATATAAAAAATATAAATTTCAAAGAAAAAAACTTCATTAAAATATTTAAAAAATTTTTGAATATAAAATATATCTGGGGTGGAAAAAGTTATAGAGGAATTGATTGCTCAGCCTTATTACAAATATATTACTATTATAATAATAAGTTTTTTCCTCGAGATACTAAGGACCAAATTAAATATTTAAAAGGAAACATAAAAAGAAATTATAAAAAGGGAGATATTATTTTTTGGAAAGGGCACGTAGCAATGTGTATAAATTCAAAACAATTGATACATGCATATGGACCTGAAAAAAAAGTATTGATTATGCCTATACTTAAGACAATTAAAAAAATTGAAAACACAGCAAAACTTAAAGTTAAAAAGATAGCTAAAATTAAAATTTAAGTTCTTCCAAAATCTGGCTTATCAATATCTTGTTTGAGTTTAATTATTTTTGATCTGACTTTTTTAGTTTGAATAAGCTTGTTAATAATCGATTTATTATTTTTTGAATTAATATCAGATTTAAATGATTTCAAATTTTTAATAAATAAATCAATTGCATTTGAAATATTTTTATTGTTGTTGAAAAAAATATCTCGCCACATAATTTCATTAGAAGCTGCTATTCTTGAAAAATCTCTTAGTCCTCCTGCACTAAATTTAATTAAATCATAGCTTTGTTTTTTCTCAAAATCTTGAGCTGATTTAACCAAATTATATGCAATTAAGTGAGGCAAATGACTAGTTATTGAAAAAATTTTATCATGTTTTTCCGGTGACATGATTGTTACTTTTGATCCAATTTTCTCCCAAAATTTTTTTAGGAAATTCAAATTTTTTTTAATTGTATTTTTTTCTTTAATTAAAATACACCATCTACCCTCGAACATATTGCTCTTTCCATGCTGTGGTCCACTTACTTCAGAACCAGCAATTGGATGACTAGAAGTCCAAGCAATTCCTTTTTTCATATATTTTTTTATTATTTTTGATGATTCAATTTTTGATGAACCAACATCAGTAATTAATGTGTTGGGTAAAATATAATTATTGATTTTTGTAATTATATTTTTGTATTCACTCATTGGTGTACAAAAAATAATAAAATTAGATTTTGTTACAGCCTCTTTTAATGAACTAACTACTTTTCCAGGTAGTTTAAGCTTTTTGAGTGTAGATATATTTTTTTTTGACTTTTCGTAAATAAATATTTTATTTGCCAATTTATTTTTATGTATAGATCTTAAAACTGAAGATCCAAGTAAACCGCACCCTATGATTAAAATATTTTTCATTTAATTAAAAATCTTTCTCACTACATTCATGAATATTAAATTTTCTCTAGGTGAACCAATAGTTAATCTCAATTTGTTTTTAATATGATAACCATCTTCAGTAGATCTTAATATAATTCCTTTGTTTTTTAATTTTTGGTATAGAAAATTTGCTGAATATTTACACTCATCAAAATTTAATAGTAAAAAATTTGCTGATACAGCATTTGAAAAAATATTATATTTTTCGAGAAATTTTTTTAGTTTATTTGCATAATTGAAATTATGTTTAATGGACTTTTGAATGAATTGCTTATCCTTCAAAGACTCTGCGGCCGCAACTTGAGCCAAGCCATTTACATTGAAAGGTGGTTTAATAACATTTAATGCTCTAATTATTTGTTTCGATCCATATCCCCAGCCAATTCTTAATGAGGCTAAACCAAACATTTTAGAAAATGTTCTTAAAATAAATACGTTGTCTTTATTTTTAAATAATTCTAAACCAGAGCTGTAATCATCATTTTTCATATATTCTGAGTACGCATCATCAATTACTAATAATATATTTTTATTTAACTTTCTTCTAAGTTCTAATATCTCTTTTTTAGTTAAATATGTTCCTGTTGGATTATTTGGATTTGCAATAAAAACAATTTTGGTTTTCTTAGATACTTTTTTCAATATTTCTTCAATTGAAACTTTGAATTTATTTTCTTTTGCAAACACAACTTTTGCACCAACTATTTTTGCATAAATCCTGTACATTAAAAAACTATATTGAGGAACAATTACTTCATCTTTTGCATTTAGATACAATTGACATAACATTTGAATTATTTCGTCGGAACCTGCTCCACATATTATTTTATCAAAATTGCATTTATAAGCTTTGGATATTGCCATTTTAAGATTTGTAGATTTTCCATCTGGATATTTATCTAATAATAAATTTTTTTTAGATATTGCTTTTTTTGCTAATGGGCTCATCCCTAGAGCAGACTCGTTAGCTGACAATTTAATAATCTTTTTAATTTTGTTAATTTTAGATTTGCCAGGCTTATAAGCTTCTATGTTAAATTTTTTAAATTTAGGTGTGCTCATTTTTTTTATTTTTATGAGCTCTTTATAGATAAAAAAACAAATATTTATAGAGAATATGATCTTATTTTAAAAAATTGACATAAATTACAAGTTCTTGTACAAAATTTATGCGCTGATTTAACTGAATTGCGAGCGCTTAAAAAAAACCGCTAAAATAGTTTTTTTTCTCACAATTCATCTAAAGGCTTTAAAATGAACACAGAAAAAAATATTAAGACATTAATTGTAAAAAAACCTCTTAAATTAGATTGTGGTAAAACTATAAACAATTTTCCAGTTGCATTCGAAACTTATGGGTCTTTAAATGAGAATAAAGACAATGCTATATTAGTATTTCATGCACTAACTGGAGATCAATTTGTAACTGGTTTAAACCCTATTACTAAAAAAGATGGTTGGTGGAGTTTTGCAGTAGGTCCAGACAAAGCAATAGATACCAATAAATATTTTGTTATTTGTTCAAATGTAATTGGCGGATGTATGGGATCTTATGGACCAAGTCATAAAGATCCTGAAACACAGAAAACTTTTGGAACTGATTTTCCAGTTATTACAATTAATGACATGGTGAATGCACAATATAATTTACTTGAACACTTTGGAATTAATAAACTATTTGCAATTACTGGAGGTTCTATGGGAGGTATGCAAGTTCTTCAATTTATCACCAACTTTCCTGATAAAGCTAAGACTGTTATACCCATTGCTACAACTTCGAGTCATTCAGCACAGAATATTGCTTTCAATGAACTAGGAAGACAGGCAATCACTGCTGACAGCAATTGGAAAGATGGAAATTATGAAACTAATAACACAAATCCAGGTAAAGGGCTTGCTGTTGCAAGAATGGCAGCTCATATAACTTATCTCTCAAAAAAAGGTTTACAGGAAAAGTTTGGAAGAAAATTGCAAGAAAGAGAAGATTTGAAATTTGGCTTTGATGCAGATTTTCAAATTGAGAGTTATTTGAGATACCAAGGATCTGTATTTGTAGATAGATTTGATGCAAACAGCTACCTCTACATAACAAGAGCTATGGATTATTTTGATTTAGTTAAACAATTTAATGGGAATTTGTCTGATGCATTTAAAAAAACAAAAGCTAAATTTTTTGTAATTTCTTTTACTTCTGATTGGCTTTATCCAACCCAAGAAAATAAAGATATTGTTATAGCTTTGAATTCTATTGGAGCAGATGTTGGCTTTGTAGAAATTGTATCTGATAAAGGTCACGACTCTTTTTTATTGGATGTTCCTGATTTTTTAAACGCACTAAAGAATTTCTTAGACAAATCTTATACTGAGTTAAAAAATGAAAAATGAATTTAAAGTAATATCAGATTTAATTGAAGATAATAAAAAAGCTCTAGATGTAGGTTGTGCAGATGGAACTTTGATGCAATATTTAAAAGAAAATAAAAATATAAATGTAAGAGGACTAGAAATATCTAAGGAAAAAGTACAAGAATGTATTGCTAAAGGATTAACTGTAATAGAAGGTAATGCAGAAAAAGACTTAAAACAATTTCCTGATAAATCATTTGACTATGTAGTGTTGAGTCAAACACTCCAAGCATTTTTAAGCCCTGAACTTGTTTTAGATGAACTTTTAAGAGTTGGAAAAAAAGCAATTGTAACGATACCAAATTTTGGTAATTGGAAAGTTAGATTGCATCTATTATTTAAGGGCACAATGCCAATAACAAAATCATTACCGGAACAATGGCACAGCACGCCTAATTTGCATATGTGTACAATTAAAGATTTTGTAAATTTTATAAAATCTAAAGAAATCAAAATGATAAAAACTTTAGCTTTAAATAATAATAATGTTTCAAATATAACAAATAATAATTTAGGAACTAAAAATTTATTTGCTGATCTTGGAATATTTTTAATAGAAAAATAAATGAAAGTAGAAATTATATCCTGCCTACAAGATAATTATAGTTATTTAATTATTGATGAAGGTAAACTCGAAGCTTGTGTTGTTGATCCAAGTGAAGCTAAACCGATAATTGATTACTTAAACGGTAAAAATATTAATTTAAAATATATTTTAAATACTCATCATCATTACGATCATATTGGAGGTAACACTGAATTAAAAAAAAGATTTGGATCTGTTGTTTTGGGATTTAATGGAGATGCAAAAAGAATACCAGAGATTGATATCTTATTAAAAGATAATGAAATTTGGAATAGTGGAAATTTTAAAGCTAAAATTATTCATATCCCAGGACACACTACGGGACATATTTGTTTTTATTTTTTCGACGAAAACTTACTATTCACTGGAGATACACTCTTTTCACTTGGGTGTGGTAGAATTTTTGAGGGTACATATGAACAAATGTATGACTCTTTAAATAAATTAAAATCCTTACCTAAAGAAACCAAAATCTATTGTGGTCATGAATATACTCTAAACAATTCAAAATTCTGTTTGGAACATGACTCTGAAAATTCTTCTTTATTAAAGAAAATAGAATTTATAAAAAAACAAAGAAATAATAATTTGCCTACTATTCCATCAACCTTACAAGATGAAATTGATTGTAATATTTTTTTAAGAGCAAATGACTTAAAAACCTTTTCAAAATTAAGGGATTTAAAGGATAATTTCTAACTAATTCAGCTTGACTATAGGCTTCCGGTAACTATATTGCTGTAACTTAATTTAAAAATACTTACTATGTCATACGCAGTAATAAAAACAGGTGGTAAACAGTACAAAGTTAAATCTGGCGAAATATTAAAAATCGAAAAACTACCAGACTCAAAGCCTGAAACTAAGATAGAATTTAATGAAATCCTAGCATACGGAGATGATAAAAATATTGAAGTTGGAGCTCCTAATATTGACGGTGCTAAGGTAGAGGCAGATTTAATTAAAAATAGTAAAAATAGAACAATTCTAATTTTCAAAAAAAGAAGAAGACAAAATTCAAGAAGAAAAAATGGACATAGACAACAATTTTCTTTGATAAGAATTAACAAAATTTTTTCAAAAGATGGTAAAGTATTATCTGAAGCTGAAAAAATTAAACCAGCTTCCAAAAAAGAGGAAGTTAAAGAAGCTGCAAATAAATAATTATTAGGTAAATTATGGCAACGAAAAAAGCAGGTGGATCATCGAGAAACGGACGAGATAGTGCCGGTCGAAGACTTGGTGTTAAGAAATACGGTGGAGAAACTGTAATACCTGGAAATATAATTGTTAGACAAAGAGGAACAAAAATTTTTCCTGGCGAAAATGTTGGAATGGGAAAAGATCATTCAATTTTTTCTGTTATTAAAGGTAAAGTTGTATTCAAAAAATCTAAATTAGATAGAACTTACGTTTCAGTAAAACCCAATTAATAGTACAACCAAGAAAATGTTGTATTATGAAATTTCTCGATCAAGTTAAAATTTATATTAAAGCTGGAAACGGTGGTGACGGTTCGCCAAGTTTTAGAAGAGAAAAATATGTTGAGTTTGGAGGACCTGATGGAGGTGATGGAGGCAGAGGTGGTTCTATCATTTTAAAATCAGAAGAAAACTTAAACACTTTAATTGATTACAGATATCAACAACATCATAAAGCTGAACGTGGAGAAAATGGTTCTGGTCAAAATCGAACAGGCAAAAGCGGTGAGGATTTAATTTTAAAAGTTCCTCTTGGAACTCAGGTATTTGAAGAAGATAACAAAACTCTATTATTTGACTTTAACAAGAAAGGCGAAGAGTACATTGCAGCTAATGGTGGAAAAGGTGGTTTGGGAAATACTAGATTTAAAAGCTCCACAAACAGAGCTCCAAGAAAGTTTACGAAAGGAACTTTAGGAGAAGAGTTTACAATTTGGTTACAACTTAAAACAATAGCTGATATTGGAATTATCGGATTACCTAACGCAGGAAAATCAAGTTTGTTGGCAGCGCTTACTAACGCAAATCCTAAAATTGCTTATTATAAATTTACAACACTCAATCCTAACTTAGGTGTTGTTAGCTATGATGATAAAGAGATTACAATAGCTGATATACCAGGACTAGTAGAAGGTGCCCACGAAGGTGTTGGACTTGGGATACAGTTTTTAAAACATATAGAAAGATGCAAATCTTTATTACATTTAATTGATATTACTAATCTCGATCTCAAGGAGTCTTATGATCAGGTTAAAAATGAGCTTAAAAATTACAGCTCTAAAATGCTTGATAAGAAAGAATTAATTGTGTTTAACAAAATAGATTTAATTGACGAAGATATAGCTAAAGATGTAATTGATGATTTCTCTAAAGATAAAAATTGTGAGATAATGACTATGACAACTTTAAATAAAGAGTCTGTTTCAAAAATTAAGGCAAAATTATTATCCTATGTATCTTAAAAACTCGAAAATTATTGTTATTAAAATTGGTTCATCTTTATTAGTTGATGAAAATAAAAAAATTAGAAAAAAATGGCTTTCAAGCTTTGCTAAAGACATCAAAAAACTAAGAGATAAAAATCAAAAAATCGTCATTGTTAGTTCAGGTGCTATAGCTCTTGGATGTAAAAAAATGAATTTTAACAAAAAAAATATCAAGTTAGACAAAAGTCAAGCAATTGCCTCTATTGGCCAAATTGAACTAATGAATTTATTCTCTCAGACTTTTTCAAAGTACAAATTAAATATCTCACAAATTTTGTTAACTCTAGAAGATACAGAGGAGCGAAGAAGATCATTAAATGCTAAAAGAACATTTGAAAATTTGTTTGAACTTGGATTTATCCCAATTGTTAATGAGAATGACACAATTGCAACAACTGAGATAAAATATGGAGATAATGATAGACTGGCATCTAGAGTAACCCAAATTACAAACGCTGATACGTTAATTTTACTTTCAGATGTAGATGGTCTTTTCACAAAAAATCCAAAAATAAATAAAGACGCCAAACTGATAAAAATAGTAAATGATATTAACAAAGATTTAAAAGAAATTAATATCAAAGGTATTAATGAATATGGAAGTGGAGGAATGCAAACAAAAATTGAAGCTGCTAAAATTTGTCAGTTAGCTGGCAGTAGTATGATTATTGCAAACGGACTGTATTCAAATCCCATTTCAAAAATTATTGAAAAAAATAATTGTACATGGTTCAGCCCAAAGGTCTCAAAACTTCATGCTAGAAAAAAGTGGATAATAAGCTCAATTGCGCCTAAAGGAAATGTTGTAATTGATGACGGAGCCAAAAAAGCTTTAAAACTTGGAAAAAGTTTACTAGCGGCAGGTATAAAAAATGTATCAGGAAAATTTAATAAAGGTGATCATATAAAAGTTTTAGATAAAAAAAATAATGAATGTGCTAGGGGTTTAAGTTCTTTTTCTTCTGATGAAGTAAAAAAAATTATGGGACATCATTCAAATGAAATTCAAAAATTACTTGGGTATGTTGCAAAATCTGAAGTTATTCATAAAGATGATATGGTAGAAGTATAAATGAATAATTATATGAATTTAATCGGTGAAAGAGCAAGAAAAGCAAGTCAATATAAAATAGACACAAAAATTAAAAATAATGTTTTAGCCTCCTATGCTAAAATGCTTGAGGAAAATAAAGGTCTAATAATTAAAGAAAATACTAAAGATATTAATTATGCAAAAAAAATAGGGTTAAAAGAAAATTTAATTAATAGACTTCATTTAAATGAGAAAAAAATAAACGACATCAAAAGTTCTATTATTAGTATTATTAGATTTAAAGATCCTATTGATCATGTTTTAGAAAAGTGGAAAAGACCTAATGGATTAAATATTAGCAGAGTATCAATTCCAATAGGGGTGATTGGCGTAATTTATGAAAGTAGACCAAATGTTACATCAGATGTTGCAAGTTTATGTTTTAAATCAGGTAATGCAGTAATCTTAAGAGGAGGTTCTGAAGCAATCAATTCAAATAGAGTTTTGTCAAAACTATTTAGAAAAGCGCTCAAAAAAAATAAAGTAGATGAAAACTTTATACAATTTATAGACTCTAAAAACAGAAAGATGGTTGATGTAATGCTTTCTAAAATGAAAGAATATATTGATGTTATAATTCCACGTGGTGGAAAAAATCTTGTAAGAAAAGTTCAAGAGCTATCTAAGGTTCCAATTATTGGTCATCTTGAGGGTATTTGTCATACATATGTCGACAAAGACGCTGAACTA
Organism: uncultured Pelagibacteraceae bacterium; assembly: GCA_902560805.1. GTDB lineage: Bacteria > Pseudomonadota > Alphaproteobacteria > Pelagibacterales > Pelagibacteraceae > Pelagibacter. The sequence goes on from CACENW010000005.1 coordinate 60,036, forward strand.
AAGATGGCAAATAAAGTTGTTTCTAACGCAAAATTAAGGAACACCAGTATATGTGGTGCAACTGAAACTATTATTATGCATAAGAATATTGTCAAAAAATTTAGCAATACAATCCTGGGTAATTTAGAAAAAAATGGTTGTAAAATTTATGGAGAAAAGACTTTGGCTAAATTTTACAAAGGTAAAATTTTTAAAGCTACTGAAAAAGATTGGTCTACAGAATATTTAAGCTCTGCAGTTTCGGTTAAAATAGTAAACAACCTCAATGAAGCTATAAGTCATATTAACAAGTATGGAACAATGCATACAGACTCAATAATTACAAAAAACAAAAAAACAGCAAATCAATTTCTAAAGGAAGTCAAAAGCTCTATTGCTATGCATAACACTTCAACTCAATTTGCAGATGGAGGTGAATTTGGGTTCGGAGGAGAGGTTGGAATTTCTACCAATGTACTTCCACCAAGAGGGCCTGTGGGACTTAATCAACTTGTTTCATATAAATACCAAATTACAAGTAACGGCAAAATAAGAAATTAATTTGAAATTAAATAAGACAAAAATAGGCATTTTAGGAGGATCATTTGATCCTGCTCACAAAGGTCATCTGGCTATTTCAAAAGAAGCAAAAAAAAGATTTGAGCTTAAAAACATTATTTGGGCAATCACAAAAAAAAATCCTTTTAAAAATCAAAGTAAAACCTCGGTTACTGAAAGAATAAAATTCTGTAAAAAAATTATTGGTAACAATTCATTTATAAAAGTGAGATTTTATGAAAATAAAATTAATTCAAATAAAACAATCGATTTAATTAATCATTTGAAAAAAAATAAAAATATTGAAATCTATTTTTTAATGGGAGCAGATAACTTAATAAATTTTCACAAATGGTATAGATCAAAATCTATTTCACAAAAGTGTAATATTTTGGTTTTCGATAGACATGGCTATAAAAAAAACTCATTAAAATCAAAGACATTTAAGGCTCTCGGTAGTACCACCCTCAAATTCATAGAGTTTAATAAAGTCAACATTTCATCTTCTCAATTAAGAAAAATTTGATAGTCTAAATTTAATTAATGGATAAAATTTCAGATCTCAAAGAAATTGTAATCACCACATTAGATCTTAACAAGGCTGAAGACATAGTAACTATTGATCTAAAAGATAAAAGTTCTATGGCAGATTATATGATAATAGCAAGCGGTACATCATCTAGACATATACAGTCTTTATCTGAACAAGTATTAGAAAAACTTAAAGATAATGGGATTAAAGACTCTAAAATAGAAGGTAAAGAAAGTGGTGAATGGAAATTGGTAGACGGTATAGATCTAATCGTTCATATTTTTCACCCAGAGAAAAGAAAATTTTATGAATTAGAAAAAATCTGGTCAGAGTTTATTCCCAAAGAAAAAGTAATGATATGAAAATAATTAAATATTATTCATTTATTTTTTTATCATTTTTTTATTTAATTCCAGCAAACTCGTCTGAAGTAGATATTTATAAAAAGATAGATTTATTTGGTGAGGTTTTAGAAAAAATAAACAGAGAGTATATTGATGAGATCAACCAATCTGAAAGCATGGACTCTGCTATCAATGGTTTACTTCAATCTTTAGACCCTTATTCTTCTTATATGTCTCCTGAAATTTTGGAGGAGATGCAAACAGAAACTAGCGGTGAATTTGGTGGCCTTGGAATTGAGGTAAGTATGGAAGCAGGAGTTGTTAAAGTTATTTCACCTATTGACGACACACCAGCGTCAAAAGCTGGATTAAAAGCTGGTGATTACATTGTGAAAATTAATGATACACAAGTTCAAGGAAAATCTCTGAGTGAAGCTGTTGATTTAATGCGAGGCCCAGTAGGTTCAAGTATAGAATTAACAGTTAGACGTAGAGGAGAAAAAAAAGCATTAACATTTAATATCACTAGAGAAATAATTGAAATTCAATCAGTTAAGTCAGAGTTATTAGAAGAAAATATTGGCTATATTAGATTAACTTCATTTAATGAAAACAGTAGTGATCAAATAGAAAAACAAATAAAGAAATTAAAAAAAAATAAAAATCTTAATTCTTTTATTTTGGATTTAAGAAATAATCCAGGTGGATTGCTAAACCAGGCAATAAGAATATCTGATTTCTTTTTAGAAAATGGTGAAATTGTCTCCACTAAAAGTAGAAAAAAATCTGATAATAGAAAATGGTTTGCAAAAAAAGGAGACATAACTGACGGAAAAACATTATTAGTATTGATAAATTATGGATCAGCTTCAGCATCAGAAATTGTTGCAGGAGCTTTAAAAGACCACAAAAGAGCAATTGTTGTAGGTGAAAACAGTTATGGAAAAGGTTCAGTTCAATCTATTATTCCTCTCAAAAATAGAGGCGCAATACGTTTAACTGTTGCGAAATATTATCTTCCATCTGGAAAATCAATATCTGAGGTTGGTGTACGTCCAGACATAGAAGTGAATGAAGAAGGTGATAACTTTAAAATAAGAACCGAAACAGATAATCAACTAAATTACGCAATTAAATTACTTAACGGATAAAATGAAAAAAGATTTAAGTAATCTTCCACTTAGAAGTGGTGTTGGAATTGTTGTATTAAATAAAGAGAACAAAGTATTTGTTGCCAAAAGAATAGATAACCCCAAAAATTTTTGGCAAATGCCCCAAGGCGGTGTAGATGAAGGTGAGGATTTTTTAAAAGCTGCTTACAGAGAACTTGAAGAAGAAACCAGTATTAAAAATGTAAAATTAATAAAAGAGTTAGATGGGACTATAACCTATGATCTTCCAGATAGATTACTTGGTTTGATCTGGAAAGGAAAGTACAGAGGTCAAAAGCAAAAATGGTTTTTAATGAGATTTGTTGGAATGGATAATGAAATAAACATCAAAACCAAACACCCTGAATTTTTAGAATGGAAATGGGTAGACCTAGATAAAATTACAGACTTGGTAGTTGATTTCAAACTACACGTGTACGAAGAAGTCAAAGATAAAGTAAAAAAAATTCTTAATTAAGAGTTTTTAAAACTTCAATTTTTTGATCTACTAAATATTTAGTTTGATCATTTATATCTGATTTTCCTGCCTCTCCTTCAGCTTTTTTCAGTAAATCCTGTTGAACAGATTTATCCATATCAGATAAATTATAAATTGAGCTAGTTAGAATAGACAAATTATTATTTTTAAACTCTACTATACCATCCTCAACATAATAATTTTCATCACCAGATTTTGAGCTTACTTTGATGATACCTGGTTTTAAAAATGAGATAATTGAAATGTGATCTTTTAATATCCCCATTTCTCCCTCAAAAGCAGGTACTACGACCTCTGACACATCTTCTTTCACTAAAAAAGATTTTTCAGGATTTACTATCTCAATTTTAAACTCTTCACTCATTAGGCTGCTGCTTCTTTTTCCATTTTTTCAGCTTTTTCAATTGCTTCTTCAATTGTACCTACCATGTAGAAAGCTGCTTCTGGCAAGTGATCATATTCACCTTTGCAGATTGCATCAAATCCTTTGATTGTAGATTCAAGATCAACCAATTTTCCTGGTGAACCTGTAAATACTTCCGCAACAAAGAACGGTTGAGATAAAAATCTTTGAATTTTTCTTGCTCTTGCTACAACTAATTTATCTTCCTCAGATAGTTCGTCCATCCCAAGAATAGCAATAATATCTTGAAGAGATTTGTAAGACTGTAAAATCCTTTGAACATCTCTTGCAACTCTATAATGTTCGTCACCTACCACTCTTGGATCCAAAATTCTTGAAGTAGAATCTAATGGGTCTACTGCAGGATAAATACCAATTTCTGCTATTTGTCTTGAAAGCACCGTAGTAGCATCCAAGTGAGCAAATGATGTAGCAGGTGCTGGATCAGTTAAGTCATCCGCTGGAACATAAATTGCTTGCACAGAAGTAATTGATCCCTTGTTTGTTGTTGTAATTCTTTCTTGAAGATTACCCATATCAGTAGCTAACGTAGGTTGATATCCTACTGCTGAAGGAATTCTACCTAATAGAGCAGACACCTCTGAACCAGCTTGAGTAAATCTAAAGATATTGTCAACGAAGAATAAAACGTCTTGTCCTTCTTGATCTCTGAAATATTCTGCTACTGTTAATCCAGTTAAAGCAACTCTTGCTCTTGCTCCTGGAGGTTCGTTCATTTGTCCATAAACTAATGCCGCTTTAGAACCAGGGCCATCTTTTTTTATTACACCTGAATCCATCATTTCATGATAAAGGTCATTTCCTTCTCTAGTTCTTTCTCCAACACCAGCAAAGACTGAAAATCCACCATGAGCTTTTGCAACGTTATTAATCAATTCCATAATTAAAACTGTTTTACCAACACCTGCACCTCCAAATAGTCCAATTTTTCCTCCTTTGGCGTACGGTGCTAATAGGTCGATAACTTTAATACCAGTAACTAAAATTTCAGTTTCAGTTGATTGATCGTTAAATTCAGGTGCAGCCCTGTGAATAGGCCAGCTTTCTTTAGTTTTAACCTCACCTCTTTCGTCAATTGGCTCACCAATTACATTAATAATTCTCCCTAAGGTTTCTGGTCCAACAGGAACTTGGATAGGAGCATTTGTATTTACAACTTCATCTCCTCTTTTTAATCCTTCAGTGGCATCCATTGCAATAGTTCTTACTGTAGATTCTCCTAAGTGCTGAGCAACCTCTAAAACTAATCTGTTATCACCGTTTTTACATTCTAATGCTGTTAAAATTTCTGGTAGTTCTCCTTCAAATTTTACGTCTACTACCGCTCCAATAACTTGTGTGATTATTCCTTTGCTCATAATTATAAACTTTCTGCTCCTGATATGATTTCTATTAGTTCTTTAGTAATTGCTGCTTGACGACTTCTATTATACTCGATAGTAAGTTTGTCAACCATTTCACCTGCGTTTCGGGTTGCATTATCCATTGCACTCATTCTGGATCCTTGTTCGCTAGCTGAATTCTCTAACATTGCCTTAAATATTTGTGTTGAAATATTTTTTGGCAACAAATTGCTTAAAATTTCATCTTCGTCTGGTTCAAATTCATAACTTTCATCTGAACTATTTTCATTTCCCTCATCATTTAAAGGAATTATTTGTTGAGCTTGTGGAATTTGCGTAATTACATTTTTAAATTTATTATAAAAAATTGTACATATATCAAAATCACCTGCTTCAAATTTTTCAATAATAATTTTTCCAACTTTATCTGCATCAAAATAATTAGCATTTTTTGACTCTTTGAATGAAATGTTTTCAATTATTTTATTACCATAAGTTCTCTTAAGTTGATCATTACCTTTTGAACCTACAGTAATAATTTTAAGTTCTTTATTTTCGTCCAAGATTTTAGAAAAGTAACTTTTTGCTTTCTTAATTATGTTAGAATTAAAACCACCACACAAACCTCTATCTGATGTCATAACAACACAAAGATGAACTTTGTCTTGTCCAGTGCCTGCTAACAACTTTGGTGCATTTTCTTTATCTGAAATTCCACTAGATAGATTTAAAATTACATTGTTCATTTTTTCTGAGTAAGGTCGTCCTTTTTCAGCACTTTCTTGTGCTTTTCTTAATTTTGCAGCTGCAACCATCTTCATAGCCTTAGTAATCTTTTGTGTAGATTTTACGCTAGCTATTCTCTTTTTTAAGTCGTCTAAACTTGCCATATCAAATTAAGATTTAAGAGTTTCCTTTAATTGAGTAATCAGTTCAACTAATAACTTTTCTTTATCTTCTTCTAGTTTTCCTGAACTTTGTATCGACTCAATAATCTCAGGTTTTTCTGACTTACATTTATCTATGATTTTACTTTCAAAACCTGCAACATCCTTTAAATCGATATCATCAAGATATCCTTTAACGCCACAGAAAACCGAAATTACTTGTTCAGCAACTGTCATTGGAGAATATTGCTTTTGTTTTAGAAGCTCGGTTAATTTTGATCCTCTATTCAATAGCTGTTGAGTAGACGCATCTAAATCCGATCCAAATTGAGCAAATGCTGCCATTTCTCTATATTGAGCAAGCTCAAGTTTCATAGATCCTGAAACTTTTTTCATGGCTTTAGTTTGCGCAGATGAACCTACCCTTGAAACTGACAAACCAACGTTAATTGCAGGTCTTATTCCTTGGTTGAATAGTTCAGTTTCTAAGAAAATCTGACCATCTGTAATTGAAATTACGTTTGTTGGAATAAACGCAGATACGTCTCCACCTTGAGTTTCAATAATTGGAAGTGCTGTTAGAGATCCTCCACCATGTTCATCACTCAATTTTGCAGCTCTTTCTAATAATCTACTATGTAAATAGAATACATCTCCTGGATAAGCCTCACGTCCTGGAGGTCTTCTAAGTAAAAGAGACATTTGTCTATAAGCTACTGCTTGTTTTGATAAATCATCATAGATAATTAACGCGTGCATTCCATTATCTCTGAAATATTCACCCATAGCACAACCAGTATATGGAGCTAAAAACTGAAGTGGTGCTGAGTCAGATGCTGTTGCCGCAACAATCGTTGTATATTCCATTGCACCAGCTTCTTCTAAAGTTTTTTGAATTTGTCTAACAGTTGATCTCTTTTGACCTACAGCAACATAAATACAATATAATTTTTGTTTTTCATCACCTGATTCATTAATCTTTTTTTGGTTTATGATCGCGTCAACTGCAACAGCAGTTTTTCCTGTTTGTCTATCACCAATAATTAATTCCCTTTGTCCTCTTCCGATTGGAACCAAACTATCAATTGATTTTAACCCTGTTTGCATTGGTTCATTAACTGATTGTCTAGGGATAATTCCAGGAGCCTTAACCTCTACTCTGCTCTTTTGTACACTTTTATCTAATGCACCTTTACCATCAATTGGATTTCCCAAACCATCAACTACTCTACCTAGAAGTTCTTTTCCTACTGGTGTATCAACAATATTTCCTGTTCTTTTTACAACATCGCCCTCTTTAATATTTCTATCATCACCAAAAATTACAACACCAACATTTTCGCTCTCTAAATTTAAGGCCATACCTTTAGAGCCATCAGAAAATTCAACCATTTCTCCAGCCTCAACATTATCAAGGCCATAAATTCTAGCGATACCGTCTCCAACTGATAAAACTTGACCTACCTCAGTAACCTCCGCTTTATCTCCAAAATTTTTGATTTGTTCTTTTAATATCTTTGTAACTTCTGAAGGATTTATTTCCATTTATGCCTCTATCATTCTATTTTCGATTTGTTGTAATTTGCTTTTAATTGAGGTGTCAACCATAGTACTCCCTACCTGTACTACGAGACCTCCTATTAAACTTTCATCATGCTTGTAGTTTAATTTTATTTTTGAACTAAAATTTTTAGTTAATTCTTCTGTAATTTGCATAATTTCTTCATTAGATAACTCTTTAGCAGACTTTAATTCTGCTTTTAATTCACCTCTTTTTTCTGAACAAATTTCAATAAAACTTTTAAGAATTCTTTCTACAAAAAAGAACCTTCTTTTTTGAATTAAAAAACTTAAGAAGTTTTTTAACAATTGATCAAATTTATAATTTTCTGAGATTATATTAACTATTTTTAATAAATCATCTTGGCTATTAGTTGGATCTTTTATTAAATTTGAAAAATCTTGACTTTGTTCTAATAATTTTAGAATTGAAAGTGATTGCTCTTCTATTTGAGACGTAACACTTCTCTCAGCAGATAATTCATAAAGCGCAAGAGAATATCTTTCTGCTGAAGTAATTGAAAATCCTGTGTCTTTGCTCAACTCGATACCTCTAAAATGTTGAAGATTATTTTAAAATCACGCTCTAATTAGCATATGACCTTTACGTCTTCAAGTGACTGATTAACGAAAAAGTCCTCTTTTTTAGGCCTAATTGAAGTTAATTGGATCAACATCAACTGAAAGTTTTATTCCTTTAGAAAATTTGTATTTTGGAACTGATTTTGCAATGGCATTTTGTAGCTTCATAGATTTTGAGCCTCTAATTAAAAATCTCACCCTAAATTTTCTTTTCAATCTAAAAATAGGAGCATCCACTGGACCCAGTATGTTTCCCTCAATATTATTTTCTAAATAATTTTTAAAGTCATAAGCCTCTTTTTCTAATTTTTTTTGATTTTCACCAGTCATGATCAGGGAAATAAATCTTTGATAAGGTGGAAGTTTATTTTTTTTTCTAATTTCTAATTCTCTTTTTAAAAATATATCAGGATTTTTATTTGTAATTTCTAAAATCATATTCTTATTGTTATTATAAGTTTGAAAATAAACTATTGCAGGCTTTCCTGTTCTTCCAGCTCGTCCTGATAACTGATGATACAATTGCAAATTTTTTTCTGCTCCTCTCAAATCATTCCCGTTAGCTGATAAATCAATATCAACAACAACAATACAATTTAAACTTGGAAAGTGAAATCCTTTAGAAATTAATTGTGTCCCAACTAATATCTGACTTTGATTATTTATAATTCTTTCTAATTTATTTAATGAGTCTTTTTTATTCATTGTATCACTTGAAAAAATTTCAACTTCCTTATTGGGAAATTTTTTTTTAACTTCCTCAGATATCCTCTCTACGCCAGGTCCACTAAAGATGAAATTACATTCACCCTCTTTTGAGCAATCTCTTTTTAAATCAGTTTTAAAACCACAATAGTGACATAATAAATTATTTTTATTTTTATGATAAACCAGATTGATAGTACAATTTGGACAAGAATAACTTGTTAAACAATTTTTGCACAAGGCATGAGGTGAAAAACCTCTTCTATTTAAAAAAAATAAAACCTGATCTTTTCTCTCAAGGTGAAAATTTACTTTTTCAATTATTTTATCTGATAACCACGATTGTTTTTCGAGTTTGGTCTTATTAAGATCTATAATTTCATAATTTGGTAATGACGCATTTTTATATCTCTCTGTAAGTCTTGATAAAGAATATTTTCCTTTTTGAATATTTTCAAAAGTTTCAATTGATGGAACAGCGGTAACTAAATTAACTGGTATATTTTCAAATGATGCTCTAGAGATTGCCATATCTCGTGCATTATAAGTTACACCTTCATCTTGTTTAAACGATTGATCGTGTTCTTCATCTACAATTATCATACCTAGATTTTTAAAAGGTAAAAATAATGATGATCTTGCTCCTATTATTACTTTAACTGCTCCATTTGATATTCCACTCCAAATTAATTCTTTCTTTTTTTTTGAAACTCCTGAGTGCCACACTGCTGCATTAAAACCAAAATATTCATTAAATTTTTTTTCAAATTGACCTGTTAAACCTATCTCAGGTAACAAAATTAACCCCTGATATCCTTGTTTTATCAGGTTTTTTAAAGCCTCGAAATATACAAGAGTTTTACCTGATCCTGTTGTTCCTTGTAAAACGTGCACTCTAAAATTTTGGTTAGTGCTTAACATTTCTTCATAAGCTTTGATTTGATCTTTGGTTAATTTTATAGACGTATTTTTGATTTCACTTTTAAAATTATTATAAAAGCTTGTTTCCTTATTTTCTATTGCATGACTACTTAATAAAATAAGCTTTAGTGCCATTCCTTTTGGAATAATGTTGTACTCTGAAAACCAGTTTAAAAATTTAATAGTATTTTTTTTAAGAGGAGTCACATCTAACTTCCTCAAAACTTTTTTTATTTTAAATGTTTTATTTCTATTTTTTTCAAATTCATCCCATACTACACCTGTAATTTTTGATTTACCAAAAGGAACCTCCACATAGTCTCCTAATTTGAGATCAATACTACTTTCATAAGTAAAAGGATGATCAAAAATATTAGGTAAGAGAATCGGAAATTTCATATTTTTATAATATGAAAAAAAATTAAGAGTGTATTGCTCTTTTATCTACTGATAATGCAGCTTCTTTAACTGCTTCTGAAAACGTTGGGTGTGCATGACATGTTCTAGCGATATCTTCTGAACTTGCACCAAATTCCATAGCTACACCTATTTCAGCGATTAACTCTCCAGCATGAGGACCTATAATATGAGCTCCTAATACTTTGTCTGTTTGCTCATCTGCTATTATCTTTACAAATCCCTCAGCATCATCAATTGCTTTAGCTCTAGAGTTCGCCATAAATGAAAACTTACCAACTTTATACTTTTGATTAAGTTCTTTTAATTGCTCTTCTGTTTTTCCTATAGATGCAACTTCTGGAGCAGTATACACAACACCAGGAATTGTATCATAATTAACATGTCCAGATTGTCCTGCAATATTTTCAGCAACAGCAATTCCTTCATCTTCAGCTTTATGAGCAAGCATAGGTCCTACTATTACATCGCCAATAGCAAAAATATTTTCGACACTTGTTTTAAAAGTTTTATCAGTTTTTATTCTTTTTCTTTCATCTAAATCAATTCCTACTACATCTAAATTTAATCCATCAGTATTTGGCTTTCTTCCAACAGAAATTAACACCACATCACATTCAAAATTATTTTTATTGCCGTCTTTGTCTACTGTTGAAACAACTGCTCCGTTGTTATTTTTCTGAATTGTTTCAACTTTATTTTGCATATTAAATTTAATTCCTTGTTTTTTTAAAATTTTCATAAACTCAGAAGAAATTTCTTTATCCATTCCAGGTGTTATATGATCTAAGAATTCTACGACCTGTACTTCTGAACCTAATCTTGACCAAACTGAACCCATCTCTAAACCAATGTAGCCACCTCCAACTACAACCATTTTATTTGGTACTTTCTCTAATTTTAAAGCTCCTGTTGAGGAAACTATTACTTTTTCATCAATATCAATTCCAGGCAATGAAACTGGCACAGATCCGGTTGCTATAACTGTTTTTTCTGACTCAATAATTGTCTCATTATTCTTGTCATCTTTAATTGAAATTTGATTTTTTGATTTAAAGCTTCCGTGACCTTTATAATAAGTAACTTTGTTTTTTTTTAAAAGAAATTCAACACCTTTGGTCAATATTGCTACAGCTTTATCTTTACTTTTCATCATCTTTTCAAGGTTAAGTTTCACCTCACCTATCTCGATGCCCTTATTGGACAGATTCTTTACTTTATGAAATTCTTCGGAAAGATTTAATAAACTTTTTGAGGGTATACAGCCAACATTTAAGCAAGTTCCTCCTAATGAACCTCTCGATTCTATACAAGCTGTTTTTAAACCTAATTGTGCAAGCCTAATTGCACAAACATAACCACCTGGCCCTCCTCCAATAACTACAGCTTGAAATTTTTCTGACATTTAAATATCCAAAAATAATCTTCTAGGATCTTCTAGATTTTCTTTAATCATTTTTAAGAAAGAAACAGATTCTTTACCATCAATAATTCTGTGATCATATGAAAGAGCTAAATACATAATAGGTCTTATTTTTATTTCACCATCTACCACCACTGGTCGCTCTACTATGTTATGCATTCCTAGAACACCTGACTGAGGCAAGTTTAGAATTGGAGTTGATAACATTGAACCATAAACTCCACCATTACTGATGGTGAATGTTCCTCCTTGTAAATCTTCAATTGTTAATTTTCCATCTCTAGCTTTTTCAGAAATATCTTTAATATTTTTTTCAATATCAGCAAACGAAAGCTCGTCTGCATTTCTTAAAACTGGAACGACTAAACCTTTGTCCGTACCTACAGCAAAACTTAAATTGTAATAGTTTTTGTATATAATTTCGTCACCATCGATTTCGGCATTTACGGCAGGGAAATGCTTCAAGGCTACCACACATGCTTTAACAAAGAATGACATGAAACCTAATTTTATTCCATATCTACTTTGAAAGTCTTGTTGATTTTCTTTTCTCATTTCCATGATATTGGTCATGTCAACTTCATTAAAAGTTGTAAGAAGTGCTGCATTTTCTTGAGCTTGTTTTAATCTCTTAGCAATTGTCTGTCTTAGTCTGGTCATTTTAATTCGTTCTTCTTGACCATATTGAATTTTTCTCTCTGACGGTTTTGGATTTACTCCCATTAAACTTATAAGGTCTCCTTTTAGAACTTGACCATTTTTTCCTGAACCTTGAACTGAGCCAATATCAATATTGTTTTCAGTTACAATTTTTCTCACAGCAGGAGACAAAGTATCGTTTCTATTCTCTCTAATTGGTGCCAGGTCTTGGGCCACTTCTTCAGTTAAAACTAAAGGCTTAGGTTTTTTAGTTTCTTGTTTTTGTTCCTCAAAAATTTGTGGTTCTTTTTTATTTGTATCTAATTGAATGACATTGTTTTCAGTAGGAGTTTCTTTAACTTGTTTAGGCTCCTCTTTCTTTTCAGTTGGTGTCACTTTAGCTGAACTGTTTTCAGACACTGAGCCCAATAAAGCTCCAACTTCCACTGTTGAGCCGTCTTGAGAATTAATTTCTGTTAAAAAGCCAGTTATTGGTGATGGAACCTCTAAATTAACTTTATCAGTTTCAAGCTCCACAATTGGTTCATCAGCTTCAACTGCATCTCCAGTTTTTTTTAACCATTTTGCAACTGTTGCCTCTGTAATACTTTCACCAAGTACTGGAACTACTATTTTTTCAATCATTATAATTTAACCAAACACCTTATTAATTATTTCTTGTTGCTGAGAATTATGCCTCTTTGCATATCCAGTTGCTGGAGTTGCATCAGGGCTTCTTCCTATATAAGAAATTTCATTATATTTAGCCTTTATAGTATCTAATGTCCATTGAATATAATCTCTCACTGAAAACCATGCACCCATATTCTTAGGTTCTTCTTGGCACCAAAAGAATTCAGCATTTTTAGAATAAGGTTTAAGTTCATTTACCAAAGCCTTTGCTGGAAAAGGATAAAGTTGTTCTATTCTAAACAAAATTACATCATCTCTTTTTAATTTTTCTCTAGCATCAAGTAAATCAAAGTAAACTTTACCAGAGCACAAGATAACTTTTTTAATCTCAGAACTTTCTTTAAGTTTAATAAATCCATTTGATTTTGGATCAATTGCATGGTCCCACAAAACTCTGTGGAAAGTATTTTGTTTATTAAAATCCTCTAAGTTTGAAACACAGTATTTATTTCTGAGTAATGATTTTGGTGTCATTATAATTAGTGGTTTTCTAAAATCTCTATGCATTTGACGTCTTAATGCATGATAATAATTGGCTGGAGTTGTGCAATTCATCACTTGCATATTATCATTAGAACATAACTGTAAAAATCTTTCCAATCTAGCAGATGAATGTTCAGGACCTTGACCTTCGTATCCATGAGGTAACAACATTACAATTCCTGAAGCTCTGTTCCACTTTCTTTCACCTGATGCTATGAACTGGTCAATCACAACTTGAGCTCCATTTGCAAAATCTCCAAATTGAGCTTCCCAGATAGTAAGAGTATTTGGTTCAACTAAACTATACCCATATTCAAATCCCAAAACAGCGAGTTCAGACAAAAAACTATCAACAACTTCGAATTGTTTTTGATCTTTTGAAATATTGTTTAAAGGAATATATCTAGAGTTATCAACTTGATTTCTTAATACCGAATGTCTTTGACTAAAAGTTCCTCTTCCCGAATCTTGTCCAACCAATCTAACCGGATAACCCTCAACTAATAAAGAACCAAAAGCAAGTGCTTCAGCTGATGACCAATCAATTCCTGTTCCCTTTTCAACAGATTCCTTTCTCGCATTAAGTATTTTAGAAATGGTTTTATGAATATTTTTTTCAACTGGTACAGAATTAATCTTTTCTGAAATTAATTTTAACTTATGTTCATCAAAACCTGAAACTCCTCTTTTATCTTTACCTTTCTCAGGTCTGTATCTAGACCATGTTCCCTCAAACCATTCTATTTTGGGATTATAATCTTTTGCACTTTTATACTGATCGTCCAATAAATCCTTAAATGACTTAACATTTTGATCTAGTAATTCCTTGGTAATCGTATTTTCACTAACTAGTTTACTTCCATAAATCTTATAAACACTTGGGTGAGCTTTAATCTTCTGATACATCAATGGCTGAGTAAATGATGGCTCATCTCCCTCATTATGACCAAATCTTCTATAACAAATTAAGTCCACTACAACATCTCTGTTAAACTTTAATCTGAACTCTGTTGCAATTCTAGTCGCGTAAACAACTGCTTCTGGATCATCTCCATTTACATGTAAAATTGGTGCTTCAACCATTTTAGCAACATCAGATGGATAAGGTGATGATCTCGCAAACCGTGGGCTTGTTGTAAAACCAATTTGATTATTTACAATTACATGAATAGTTCCACCGGTATTATGCCCTGGCAGACCTGACATAGCAAAACATTCAGCTACCACACCCTGTCCAGCGAATGCTGCATCACCATGAATTAGTATTGGAATAACTTTGTTTCTCTCTTTATCTTTATGAAAAAATTGTTTTGCTCTAGTTTGCCCTAAAACAACAGGATTTACTGCTTCAAGGTGGGATGGATTATCTGTCAAACTGACATGAACAGAATTTCCATCAAACTGTCTGTCAGAAGATGCACCAAGATGATATTTTACGTCACCAGCACTATCCTCAGTTTCGTCACTAAATTCTCCAGCAAATTCATTAAATATTCTTTTATAAGATTTTTGTAATACATTTGCTAAAACATTTAATCTGCCTCTATGAGACATTCCAATTTTAACTTCTTTTATTTGTTGTTGACCACCAATTTTAATTATTTGCTCTAGCGCAGGTATTAAACTTTCTCCACCATCTAACCCAAATCTTTTTGTACCAACATACTTGGTTGCTAAAAATTTTTCAAAACCTTCTGCTTGAACCAATTTATTTAATATCGCTTCTTTTCCATTTTTGGTAAACTGAAGAGCTTTGTCATCTTGTTCAATTCTATCTCTAAACCATTTTCTTTCATCAGGATTAGAAATATGCATAAACTCATAACCTATTTTTCCACAATAGGTTTTTTTCATAAATTTTAAAATTTCTTTAATATTGGCATACTTTTTATTAATCACTCCATTTAAGAAAATTTTTCTTTCATAATTTTCTTTTTTAAAACCATAAAACTCTGGATGAAGTTCATCCAAATATTCAGATTCTCTCATTCCTAAAGGATCAAGTTCAGCTAACAAATGTCCTCTTAATCTATAAGCTCTGATTAAAGCAACAGCACTAATTGAATCTTTATTTGAATTTGCAAGTAATTGGAAATTGAACTTTTCAGAGGTGTCTATTTTTTCGTTTATTAGGCTGTTATTTTCATCTTCTTCTATTTTTTTTTGAAGCTCATCAATATTTACTTTGATTTTTTCTGGTCCCCATGATGGTCCATTTATTTCATTGGCAATTACTTTTATCTCATCACCAATTCCTTCAAAATAATTTAACCAACTTTCAGGAAGATCTTTATCTTTGTTGATAAATTTTAAATACATTTGCTCAATAAACGCACTATTTGATTTGTGTAAAAATGAGTTTTTTTCGAAATCGAAATTTTTTGATGATGACATCTTTATTATTTAATATATCCCTCTAAAAATATTTTTCAATTAGACAGTTTATCAAATAAAGTTTGACCAATTATTGATGGTGATTTTGCGACTGTAATTCCACATTCTTCCATTTTTTTTATTTTATCCTCTGCGCCACCTTTTCCTCCAGAAATAATTGCACCTGCATGCCCCATTCTTCTTCCTGGTGGTGCAGTAATTCCTGCTATAAATCCAACTGTTGGTTTTTTAATCTTGTGGTTTTTCAAAAATTCTGCCGCTTCTTCTTCTGCAGAGCCTCCTATTTCTCCAATCATTAAAATCGATTGTGTTTCTTCATCATTTAAAAAAAGATCTAAGCAATCAATAAAATTTGTGCCATTGATTGGATCACCTCCAATTCCAATGCAAGTTGACTGCCCTAATCCATTTTCAGTTGTTTGAGCAACTGCTTCATACGTTAAGGTTCCAGATCTTGATACAATACCAACTGAACCTCTTTGATGAATATTACCGGGCATAATTCCAATTTTACATTCATCTGGAGTTATAATTCCTGGACAATTTGGACCTATAAGTCGGCTATTAGATCCATCTAATTTTTTTCTAACCTTAAGCATGTCTTGAATTGGAATTCCTTCAGTAATACAAACAATTAATTCAACAGATGCATCGATAGCTTCTATAATTGCTGCGGCGGCAAATTTTGCAGGCACATAAATCATAGTGGCGTCTGCCCCAACGGCATCTTTAGCTTCAGATACAGAATTAAATACAGGTCTATCTAAATGCTTTTGACCTCCCTTTTTAGGAGTAACACCTCCTACTAAATTTGTTCCATATTTTATTGCTTGCTCTGAATGGAAAGTTCCATGCGCACCCGTAAAACCCTGACAGATTACTTTTGTTTTTTTATTAACTAATACTGACATTTATTTAATTGCCGCTACAATTTTTTTAGCAGCATCATCTAAATTTTCTGCTGAGATTAATTTTAAACCTGAATTATCTAAAATTTCTTTTCCTTCTTTAAAATTTGTTCCTGCAAGACGTACTACCAAAGGTACACTAATATTTATTTCTTTTGCAGCATCCACAACCCCTTGTGCGAGTACATCACATCTCATTATTCCCCCAAAAATATTTATTAAAATTCCCTTAACATTTTTGTCTGAAAGAATAATTTTAAATGCTGCAGAAACTTTTTCTTTTGAAGCTCCACCCCCAACATCTAAGAAATTAGCTGGTTCTTTACCATATAATTTAATAATATCCATAGTTGCCATTGCTAGCCCTGCACCATTAACCATACATCCAATACTTCCATCTAACTTGATATAAGCTAAATCATGTTTGCTAGCTTCAATCTCAGTTGGATCCTCTTCATTTAAATCTCTTAATTCTTGAATTTCAGGGTGTCTAAATAATGCGTTTGAGTCGAAATTAACTTTTGCATCTAAACAAACGATCTTTTCCTCTTTTGTTAAAATTAAAGGATTTACCTCAACCATATTTGCATCTGTACTAATAAACATTTTATAAATTGATTTGATTAGTGAAATTGCTTGATCTTTAGCATCACTGTTTAAATCAAAAATTTTAATTACTGACTCACAATCTGAGTCTGATATTTCTTCAGCTATATCAACTTTAGTTGTAATAATTTTTTCTGGATTTGAACTTGCTACTTCTTCAATATCCATTCCACCTTGATCACTTGAAATAAATGCAATCTTTGAACTCGCTCTATCAACTAAACATGATAAATAGAATTCTTTTTCTATATTAGAGGATTCTTCAACGTATAATCGCTTAACTTCTCTGCCTTCTGGTCCAGTTTGATGGGTTACCAGTGTTTTACCAAGCAGCTCATATGCAGAATTTTTTAATTCTTCAAGTGTATTTAAAATTTTAACTCCTCCAGCTTTACCTCTACCACCAGCGTGAATTTGAGCCTTTAAAACATACTTTTCGGTTTTTAAATTTTTTGCTTTTTCAATCAAGTCATCAACATTTGTTGAAAAAACTCCTGCTGGAACTATTGCTCCATATTTCTTTAAAATTTCTTTTGCTTGGTGCTCGTGAATATTCATTATTATTTTGAAAGATCTGGGTCTATTTTAGATGCAGCTTCCCAAAGAGCTTTAACAGCATCAATAGAGTGCATAAACTCTTTGTTTTCTTTTTCATTTAAATCCACTACTTCAATTTTCTCAACACCGTCTTTACCAATTACAACTGGTACTCCTGCATAAACATTTTCTACTCCATACTCGCCATTTAACTGCACTGCACAAGGTAATAATTTTTTTTCATCTTTTAAATATGATTCAGCCATTTGAACTCCTGATGCTGCAGGTGCGTAAAAAGCAGAACCTTTTTCTAAATACTTAACGATTTCTGCTCCTCCGTCTCTAGTTCTTTGATTGATTTCTTCAACTCTCTCTTGAGAAATCTTTCCCTCTTTAACAAGATCTAATAAAGGTTTGCCAGATACTTTTGTAAATCTTGGCATTGGAACCATGGTATCTCCATGACCACCCATAACCATTGCTTCAATCTCTCTCACAGGCACACCAAACTCTAAAGATAAAAATAGTTTAAATCTTGAGCTATCTAAAATTCCTGCCATACCGACAACTTTATTTGCAGGCAAACCTGAAAACTTTTGAAACGCCATAACCATTACATCTAAAGGGTTGGTGATACAAATTACAAAGGCATTCGGTGCATTTTCTTTTACTCCTTGAGCTACCTGTTTTATAATTTTTAAATTTATACCAAGAAGATCATCTCTACTCATTCCTGGCTTTCTAGGAACCCCTGCAGTAATTATGATAACATCAGAATCTTTAATATCTTTATAATCGTCTGTACCTGATAATTTTACATTAAATCCATCAACAGATGATGATTGAGCTATATCTAAAGCTTTACCTTTAGCTATTCCACTTGCAACATCAAATAAAACAACCTCATCAACAAGCTCTTTTATTCCGATTAAATGTGCTAGTGTTCCACCTATTTGGCCTGCGCCAATTAAAGCTATTTTTTTCATTTATTTCCTCTTATTTCATTGTTGGCATTACAAATTCTGCGTTTGTACGCACACCTGAAGGCCATCGTGATGTTACTGTTTTAAGTTTAGTGTAAAATTTTATTCCTTCCATCCCATGCATGCCGCTATCTCCAAATAATGATCTTTTCCAGCCACCAAAACTATGAAAGGCCATAGGAACTGGGATTGGAACATTAATACCAACCATTCCTACTTGAATTTTACTAGCAAATGTTCTGCCTGCATCACCATCTCTAGTATAAATGCTTACTCCGTTTCCGTATTCATGATCATTGATTAGTTTTGCAGCTTCTTCAAAAGTTTTAACTCTAACTACAGATAGAACAGGACCAAAAATTTCTTCTTTATAAATTCTCATGTCTTTATTAACGTGATCAAATAAACAACCACCAATATAAAATCCATTTTCATAACCTTGGAGCTTTAAGTTTCTTCCATCAACAACTAATTTTGCTCCCTCTTCAACTCCTAAATCAACATAACTTCTTACTTTTTCTAAATGCTCTTTTGTAACTAGAGGTCCCATCTCTGAAGTTTTATCCATACCAGGTCCTACCTTTAAGGCTTCTGCTTTTTTAGAAAGTCTTGAAACCAGTTCATCACCAATATCTCCTACAGCAACAGCAACGGATTGAGCCATACATCTTTCACCTGCAGATCCATAAGCTGCACCCATCAAGCCATTTACTGCACCATCCAAATCACAATCTGGCATAACCACTAAATGATTTTTTGCTCCTCCAAGTGCTTGTACTCTTTTTTCATTTTTAGCTGAATTTTCGTAAATATATTTTGCAATTGGAGTAGATCCAACAAAGCTTACAGCTTTAATATCTTTATTTTCTAAAATTGCATCAACAGCTTCTTTATCGCCATTAACTACATTTAATACTCCCTCGGGTAATCCAGCTTCACTCAGTAACTCAGCTAATCTAATTGGACATGAAGGATCTTTTTCTGAAGGTTTTAAAATAAATGTATTTCCGCAAGCAATTGCTATTGGAAACATCCACATAGGTACCATTGCTGGAAAATTAAATGGAGTAATTCCAGCTACTACCCCTAAAGGTTGTCTCATTGACCAACTGTCAACATTTGTTCCAACGTTCTCTGAATATTCGCCTTTTAGCAAATGAGGAATTCCACAAGCAAACTCTACTACTTCAAGCCCTCTTGTTAAAGATCCTCTAGCATCCTCAAAAACTTTTCCGTGTTCTGATACTATTAGCTTTGTTAACTCATCAGAGTTTTTTTCTATTAATTCTTTAAATTTAAATATTATTCTTGCTCTTTGTAGAGGAGGTTTTGCAGACCAAGTTTCAAATGCTTTTTTGGCTGCCTCTACAGCTTGATCTAAATCAGATTTACTTGCAAGTCTTACATCGGATTCTTGTTCTCCTGTTGCAGGATTAAATACTTTTCCTTTTCTATTAGATGAACCTGGAATAATTTTTCCATTAACGAAGTGCTCTATTAAATTCATGAATACGGTCTTTTAAATCAAAAAAACTTAATAGTCTATTTAAACATTGGCCGTAGCTAACATTTTTTTAATTTCTGCAATTGCTTTTGCTGGATTTAGGCCTTTAGGACAAGCATTTGTACAATTTAAAATAGTATGACATCTGTAAAGTTTTAATTCATCTGCAACTTTTTTTAATCTTGCTTTTCTCTCTTCATCTCTACTATCAACGATCCATCGATATGCTTGTAAAAGGACTGCTGGACCTAAATATTTATCTCCATTCCACCAATAACTTGGACAAGATGTTGAACAACATGCACACATAATACATTCATAAGCGCCATCAAGTTTTGCTCTATCTTCTTGGGATTGATAAATTTCTGTTGTTTCTTTTTTGGAATTATTTTTTAGCCAAGGTTCAATAGATTGATACTGTTTATATAAACCATCTAAATCACCAATTAAATCTCTTTTAACTTTCAAGTGCGGTAGTGGATATATATCTATGTCCCCATCAATTTCTGAATGTGGAGTTGTGCACGCTAAACCATTTTTGCCACCCATGTTCATAGCACAAGAACCACAAACTCCATGCGCACAAGATCTTCTGTATGCTAATGTTGGATCAATTTCGTTTTTAATTTTATTTAAAATATCCAAAACTTTTGAAGGACAGTTATCCATATCAACTTCATAAGTATCAATTCTTGGATTATCCTCAGTAGAGGGATCCCATCTATAAACATTTATTTTTCTAAGATTTTTAGAACCTGTTTTATCTTTAAAATATTTACCTTTTTTGACTTCAGAATTTTTTGGCAAATTCAATTGTACCATTAGTATACCCGCTCTTGTGGTGGGAAATATTGAACCTCATTGGTCAATGTTGACTTGTGAACTGGTCTGTAACTAATTTTTGTATTTTTTCCATCACACCAAGCTAGGGTATGTTGCATAAACTTTTCATCATCTCTTTTTGGATAATCGTCTCTTGCATGTGCTCCTCTGCTTTCTTTTCTATGATATGCAGATTCTACTGTCGTTACTGCTTGTCTAATTAAATTATCAAATTCTAAAGTTTCAACTAAATCGGTATTAAACACTAAAGATCTATCTTTAACAGAGATAGAGTCCATTCCATCATAAGTTTTTCTAATATCGTCAACACCTTCTTTTAAATTTTTTTCTGTTCTAAATACTGCGCATTTAGATTGCATTGTTTTTTGCATTGAAAGTCTAAGCTCTGCAGTACTATTACTTCCATCTGCATTTCTTAACTTATCAAATCTATCTAAACATTTTTGTGTCTCAGACTCAGGTATTTCTTCATGAGGAGTTCCAGGTTTAACTACTTCTGCCGCTCTTTTTGCTGCTGCTCTTCCAAATACTACTAAATCAATTAGTGAATTAGAACCAAGTCTATTTGCACCATGAACAGAAACACATGCTGCTTCTCCTATAGCCATCAGACCAGGAACAGTTTTTTCTGAACCATTAACAGTTAAAACTTCAGCTTTATAATTTGTTGGAATTCCTCCCATATTATAATGAACTGTTGGTACAACTGGTATAGGCTCTTTAGTTACATCTACATTTGCAAATAATCTTGCAGCATCAGTAATTCCTGGAAGTCTACTTTCAATAATATCTTTATCTAAATGACTTAAGTTTAAATTAACATGATCTTGATCTTTTCCTACACCTCTTCCTTCATTTATTTCAATAGACATTGATCTGCTAACAACATCTCTTGATGCTAGATCCTTTGCATTTGGAGCATATCTTTCCATAAATCTTTCACCCTTAGAGTTTGTTAAATAACCACCCTCTCCTCGAGCACCTTCTGTTATTAATGTGCCATGACCATATATTCCTGTTGGATGAAATTGAACAAACTCCATATCCTGAAGGGGTAATCCAGCTCTTAAAACCATTGCATTTCCATCTCCTGTACAAGTATGTGCAGAAGTAGCTGAATAATAAACCTTCCCATATCCACCAGTTGCTATAATTACAGTATGTGCTCTGAATCTATGGATTGTGCCATCATTTAAATTCCAAGCAATTAATCCCTTACACGCTCCATCTTTCATTAAAAGATCTAATGCAAAATATTCAATAAAAAATTCAGTGTTATGTTTTAAGGCCTGCCCATAAAGTGTATGAAGAATTGCATGACCAGTTCTATCTGCAGCAGCACATGTTCTTTGTACAATTCCGTTTCCATAATTTTTTGTCATTCCACCAAAAGGTCTTTGATAGATTTTTCCTTCTTCAGTTCTACTAAATGGAACTCCATATTTTTCTAATTCTAAAACTGCTTTTGGAGCTTCTTTACATAAATATTCAATACTATCTTGATCTCCTAGCCAATCTGCACCTTTGACCGTATCATACATGTGCCATCTCCAGTCATCTTCTCCCATGTTTCCAAGCGCAGCTGAGATGCCTCCTTGTGCAGCAGATGTGTGACTTCTAGTTGGAAA
This sequence comes from uncultured Pelagibacteraceae bacterium, assembly GCA_902560805.1. Taxonomy (GTDB): domain Bacteria; phylum Pseudomonadota; class Alphaproteobacteria; order Pelagibacterales; family Pelagibacteraceae; genus Pelagibacter. Next base: position 82,579 of record CACENW010000005.1, read on the forward strand.
TACTTTTGAAATACAGGCTGTTTTCAATCCAGCTTCACTCAATCCAACAGCAGCTCTCAAGCCAGATCCCCCAGCTCCTAAGACAACTACATCATATTCATGATCTATAATATTATAAGCGCTCATTATTTTAGATTAAGTAAAATTATTATTGTTAATAATGGTATAATTATAGCAGAAATATAGAGAAGTCTGTTTGCGACATATTTGGTTTTTTCGTTGGAAATATAGTCCTCAAAAACCTCGCTAATACTTAAAGCAGAAAAAAAATAAGCAAAAATTAAAAATATACTAAATATAAACTTATTTGTTTTATTTGAAAAAAAACTAACTACTTCAGAATAACCTCCATCATAAATTGATATGAAATTAATTATAAACCAAAACATTAAAGGGACTAAAATTATTGATGATAATTTTAAAAATACCCATTTTTTTGTAGCTAAATTCATATTAAAAAAAATTTTTTCCAATTAAGTAAAATAAAATTGTTAAAATTAATGAACCGAAGATCACCATCAAACCTGTGATACGAGTAGTCTTTAGTTCGTAACCATGACCCATATCCATAATTAAATGTCTAATTTCACTAAGTATTTGAAAACTAAAAGACCAAGCTAACCCTATTGCAACAAATTTTCCAAGAAACGAATTCAAAAAAAGATTTATTAAATCATATTTAGGTTCTCCTAAAACTAACCAAGAGGCCCAGACGCAAACAAAAGTTATTGCTATGATATTAATTATTCCAGTAATTCTATGTGAAATAGATACAAGCGATGATATGTGCCATCTATAAATTTGTATATGAGGAGAAAGAGGTCTTTTACTTTCCATAAAAATTATTTTTAATTAATGTCTCTGCAATTTCAACTGCATTTAAGGCTGCACCTCTAAGTAAGTTATCTGATACAATCCACATATTTAAACAATTCTTTTTAGTCTTATCCTCTCTAATTCTAGAAATAAATGTCTCATCTTTTCCTGTCGCTTCTAGTGGAGTTGAATATCCTCCATCTTTTCTCTCATCAATAACTTTGCAGCCTTCCATTATTTCAAGACATTCTTTAATTTGATCAATTGTAAATTCTTTTTCTAATTCTAAATTTACAGCTTCAGAATGAGAAACTAAAACAGGTACTCTTACACAAGTTGCTGATAATTCAATATTTTGATCTAGAATTTTTTTAGTCTCATTAGTCATTTTTAATTCCTCTTTCGTATATCCATCATCAGCAAAAACATCGATATGTGGAATTAAATTGAATGAAATTTGTTTTGTAAAATTTTTTGACTCAATTTTTTTGTTTTCTAATGCTAGTTTTGTCTGTTCAACTAATTCGTCCATTGGTGCTTTACCTCCACCAGATACAGATTGATAAGTAGCTACAACAACTCTTTTTATTTTAAATAAATCATGAATTGGTTTTAATGGTAAAACTAATTGTGCAGTTGAGCAGTTAGGGTTAGCAATAATATTTTTTTTTATATTTTTTATGTCATCAGCATTTACTTGAGGTACAATTAAAGGAACATCAGGGTCCATTCTATAAAAACTAGAATTGTCTATTACAACACTGTGATTTGCTGCTTTAGAGGCATAGGCTTCTGAAATTTTTCCACCTGCTGCAAAAAAAGTAATTTTTGCTTTTGAAAAATCAAAAGTCTCTAAATTTTCAACTTCTATGTCTTTACCTTTAAAATTAATTTTTGAACCAGCACTTCTTGCAGATGCAACTAAATAAACTTCCGAAATAGGCAAATTTTTCCTCTCAAGCACTTCTAGTACTTTTCTTCCAACATTGCCTGTGGCTCCGACTATAGCTATATTCATGATGAGGTTGTTATACTAAATGAAAGGTAAATCGCAAACTTTTCCAACGCAATTATGTCCATTTACAACAACTTTTATATTTTGCTCAGGATTCCAGTATTCTTTTTGCATCATAGCTATACCAATTACTTTTTTGAAGTGGGGTGAATAGCAGGCAGATCTTAATTCTCCAATTACATTATTGTTATCATCTGTCAAATCTAGAGAGCCAGTTACACTAATTTCATTTATATCAATTTTGATACCCATTAACTTTTTGGTAATTCCGTCTTCTTTTATTTTTATTAATTTCTCCTTACCCAAAAATTTTACATCACTATCTAAATTAACATACTTATCGAAACCACACTCAAACGGGTTATCATTATTATCCATATCGTTTCCAAATGATAAAAGAGCACTTTCAATTCTCTCTATTAAATTAGGGCAACCAGGTTTAACATTAAATTCTTTACCAACTTCAAATAAATAATCATATAACTTTTGACCAGACTCAGTATTTTGAACATAAATTTCATAACCACCTTGTTTAGACCAACCTGATTGTGCAATTAAATGATCAACTCCTTCAAAATTAAAATAATCAAATCCAAAAAATTTTAATTTAGTAATTTTTTCACCAAATACTTTTTCCATTAACTTAAATGATTTTGGGCCTTGAACAGCCATAATGTCTACATTTGGTTCAAAGATTTTAACATCAAATTTATTTCCAATTGCTAATCCTTTTGCAAATAAAATTACATCAGAGTCTGCAATAGATATCCACCACTTCTCCTGATTTAATCTCAACACCACAGGGTCATTAATTAATCCGGCCTGGTCATCTATAATTGGACAATAATAACATCTGCCATCTTTAGATTTAGATAAATCTCTACAAGTCATTAATTGAACTAATTTAGCTGAATCTTTTCCTGAAATTTCAACTTGCCTTTCTGCGGCAACATCCCAAATTTGAACATGCTCTTTTAAGTGATGATAAGAATCTTCTACAGATCCAAACGCTGCCGGTAGCAACATATGATTATAGATTGTATAAGCCGTAACACCTTGTTTTTCTATTCTTGAAGTATAAGGTGTACCTCGAAGTCTTCTAGATTTTGCTATTGAATAATTTTTCATTTATTTAAAAATTCTAAAACCTTGTCCCGCATTTCAAATGCTTTTTCAATCATAATCATATGTCCACATCCTTCAATTACATGAACTGTTGGATTTTTGATCAATTGAGAAAATTTTTTTCCAGAATCTAAGTTGACCATTTTGTCTAAAGAACCAAAAACAAACATTGACGGAACTTCGATAGATCCAGCTGCAGTTGATCCATTTTTATAATTATTACAAGCTATAAGATCCACAGCAAGTATTTCACTTATATCTTTTGGGGATTGAATAATTCTTTCAACTGGATTTCCACCTATAAATTTTTTTGAACCCTCATATCCCCACTTCATCATTAATTTTACCGCATCAGAATCTCCGTTTTCTGCAAGCTCAATCAAATCAGGATGAACAGGCATTTTATTAGATCCACCTATAAAAACTAATTTTTTTAATCTTTCTTTGTATCTGTGGGAATACTCAAGTATTTCCAGACACCCCTGTGAGTGACCAACTAAAATTAAACTTTTAAGACCTAAAGTATCAAATACAAGTTCCAACCACTCTGCTATTTCTTCAATAGTTTTTAAACATTGGCCTTCAGAATTTCCATGCCCTGGTAAATCAATAGATAATACATTGAAATTATTGTTAGAAAAAAATTGCTCACTCAATGACCAGACAATATGTGATAAGCCACTTCCATGAAGAAAAACAATGGTATCTTTGTTTTTATCTACACCTCTACCGTTGTCTGAAGCAAAAATACTTTTATTTTCGATCTCAAATATCAATTAAATTCCTAAACTTTTTTTCTCAGTTCAAACTTCTGTATTTTTCCAGTTGATGTCTTAGGTAGTTCACAAAAAACAACCTTTTTAGGAACTTTAAATCCAGCTAAAGTTTCCTTACAGAAATCAATTAATTCTTTTTCAGTAACAGGCTTATCTTGAACCATCTCTATAAAAGCACAAGGAACCTCCCCCCATTTTTCATCTGGTTTAGCAACTACGGCTGCTATTGAAACTGAAGGATGTTTAGATAATGTATTCTCAATCTCTATTGATGAAATATTTTCTCCACCTGAAATAATAATATCCTTAGATCTATCTTGAATTTTTACATACCCATCAGGAAACATAACTGCCAAGTCACCACTATGAAACCATCCATTTTTCATTGCTTTTTCAGTAGCTTCTTTGTCTTTATAGTAACCTTTCATTACCACATTTCCTCTAATCATGATCTCACCGATAGTTTTTCCATCTTTAGGAACTTCTTTCATCGTCTCTGGATCTAAAACGGTTACTCCTTCTGTATTAGGATACCTTACTCCTTGTCTAGCTTTAATCTCATTTTGTCTATCCTCTTCTAAGTCGTTCCATCCATCATTCCATGCACATTGAGTAACATGACCATATGTTTCGGTAAGACCATAAACATGCATAACCTCAAACCCAAGAGATTTCATTTTTTTAAAAATAATACTTGGAGGAGGTGCTCCAGCAGTTAAGACGTAAACTTTATGTTTTAATTTTTTTTTATCACTTTCAGGAGCTCCTGTTATCATGTTCAAAACTATCGGCGCTCCTCCAAAATGAGTAATGTCATATTTATCAATAAGTTCAAAAATTTTCTTAACATCAATATTTCTTAAGCAAATTGTTCTTCCATTTAACATTGGAACTGTCCATGGATAGCACCAGCCATTACAATGAAACATAGGCACAACTGTTAAAAAGTTTAAACGATTAGGCATGTTCCAAGCAACAGTACTTCCTGTAGACATTAAATACGCGCCTCTATGATGATAGACTACACCCTTAGGATTGCCAGTTGTACCTGAAGTATAACTTAAAGATATTGCTTGCCATTCATCATCAGGCATTTTCCAATCAAAGTTCTCATCTCCAGTATTTAAAAAACTTTCGTATTCTAAATCTCCAATTTTTTCTAATTTTGATTGATCAGCATATTTGTCATTAATATCTATAACTGTGATTTCTTTATTTAAATTTTTTAAAGCTTTTTTTACTTCAACATGTAATTGTCTATCTACTACCAATACCTTTGCATCACTATGATTTAAAATATAATTAATTGTGTTAGCATCTAATCTTATATTTATTGTGTTTAAAACAGCTCCTGTCATTGGAACTGAATAGTGCGCTTCAAATATTTCGGGAGTATTAAAAGCTAAAAAAGATACTGTATCTCCTTTTTTAATACCAATTTTCGAAAGTGCGCTAGCAAACTTTACCGCTCTTTTATATACTTCATTCCAAGTATAGCTTCTATCCTCATAAACTATAGCTTCATAATCAGGATAAACATCTTTGGCTCTTTGCAAAAATGTTAATGGTGTTAGTGGAACGTGATTTGCATTATTTTTATCTAGATTTATATCGTAATGATTCATTACTAATTAAATTTAAATTTCATTATATTGGAGCTACCTGAAACTGCAGATTTGTAATGATATTCTGCTCTTGGTAACACCTTTTCAAAGTAAAATGTAGCTGTGTTAATCTTTTCTGAATAAAACTCTTTATTTTCCTCATAATCTTTAAAACTGATTTCTAAAACTTTTATCCATGAAAAAGCAATTGAAATATAACCAAGTGTTTTTAAATAATCATTTGCGGCCGCAGAAACATCATCTTTCTCAATTTTACTTTTGTCAACAATCCATCCCGTAAACTTTGTTAAGATATCAAGATAATACGTAAGATCTTTTGTAAAAGATTTAACTTTATCATGTTTAGTTTCACATTCAGATTTTATCATTTCTAAAAATTTAGAAATTACATCACCATTTCTATTTATAAGTTTTCTAAATACTAAATCAGCAGCTTGAACAGAATTAGTTCCTTCATATATTGGTGTGATTCTATTATCTCTATATAATTGTTCGATACCTTGGTCTTTGGTATAACCATATCCTCCATGGATCTGCATAGCGTCGCTCGTAATCTCCATGGCTAAATCGGTAAATAAAGATTTAACCACAGGTGTCATCAACGAAACAAAATCAGAAGCTTCCTGTTTAATTTTTTCATTTGGATGATAAAGACTAACTTCAGTTTGTTGAGATAACCAAAAGCATAAAGCTCTTTCTCCCTCAATTATTGATTTCATATTTAACAAAGTTCTTCTTATATCCGCATGTTCAATAATTAAATCTGCACCATTAGTAGATTTAGAATTATTAGTTTTTCCTTGTTTTCTCTCTTTTGCATAAGCAAGTGAATTTTGGTAAGCGATTTCTGAAATACCCAATCCTTGTATTCCAACTACAATTCTCTCTAGATTCATCATCGTGAACATTGCATTTAAGCCTTTGTCCTTAGGACCAATCATATATCCTGTTGCCTCATCAAAGTTTAAAACACAAGTTGCTGAGCCTTTGATGCCCATTTTTGTTTCAATAGATCCTGTTGATATTCCATTTCTTTGCCCAACAGACCCATCTTGATTTACTAAAAACTTAGGTACTAAAAATAAACTTATCCCTTTTGTTCCTTGAGGAGAGTCGGTTAATCTTGCTAACACTAAATGAATAATATTTTCTGTTAAATCATGATCACCTGATGTGATAAAAATTTTTTGACCACTTATTTTATAAGTTCCATCAGATTGACTAACTGCTTTTGTTTTTAGTAAACCTAAATCAGTACCACAAACGGGTTCTGTTAAACACATCGTGCCACTCCACTTACCTTCTACAATTTTTGGTAAATATTTATCTTTTATTTCATCAGTAGCGTGATGATGAATACAATTATAAGCTCCAATACTTAATTCACTATATAGTTTAAACGACAAACTTGAAGAAGATAGCATTTCATCAAAAAAAGCACTGACTGTCTTTGGCATTCCCTGGCCACCATATTTCGGATCACATGATAATGAAGTCCATCCATCTTCAATGTATTTCTGGTAAGCTTCTTTATATCCTGGCGGTGTTCTAACTACCCCATTTTCTAAAACTGCTGGATTTTCATCACCTGCTTTGGCAAGTGGTAAAATTAAATTTTGATTTATTTTAGCTGCTTCCTCTAAAATATCTTTAACCAAGTCTGAACTTACTTCATTATACCTTTCAAGATCATTGTAATTTTTGTTATCTCTTAATTTTTCATAGAGAAACATCATATCTTTGACGGGTGCAGAATAACTTGGCATTTGAAAACCTTAGAATAATTAGTGAATTATTGCAATTTTGAAATTATCGCATCGCCCATTTCTGATGTGGACACTTCTTTCATGCCTTCAGAAAGAATGTCTTTTGTTCTTAAACCATCATTTAATACTGCTTGCACTGATTTTTCTAAGGCGTCAGCTTCATTATCAAGATCTAAAGAATATCTTAATGCCATTGCAAAACTCAATACAGTTGCAATTGGATTTGCTAGACCTTTTCCTGCAATATCAGGTGCTGAACCATGTATTGGTTCATACATTGCTCTCATTTCTCCATCTTTATTTTTCGCACCTAAGGATGCTGAAGGCAACAACCCTAAAGATCCTGTTAGCATTGAAGCTTGATCTGAAAGCATATCACCAAACAAATTATCAGTAACAATTACATCGAATTGTTTTGGATTTCTAAGTAACTGCATTGCACAATTATCAGCAAGCATGTGACTTAGTTCAACATCTTTATATTCCTTTTCGTGAAGTTCTTGAACTTCTTCTTTCCATAGTTGTCCAGCTTCCATTACATTAGATTTCTCACAAGATGTAACTTTGTTTGATCTTTTTCTAGCAAGATCAAAAGCAACACGTGCAACTCTAGTAATTTCACTAGTAGTATAAGTGTGAGTATTTATTCCTTTTCTTTCACCATTTTCTATTGGTTTAATTCCTCTCGGTTCACCAAAATAAATTCCACCTGTTAATTCTCTTACAATCATTATATCTAACCCTGAAACCACTTCTGGTTTAAGTGTTGATGCACCAACTAATTGTTCAAAACATATTGCAGGTCTCAAATTTGCAAATAATTTTAATTCTTTTCTTAATTTTAATAAAGCTCTCTCAGGTTTTTTAGAAAACTCAATATTATCCCACTTAGGTCCTCCGACTGCACCAAGCATAACAACTTCACTTTCTAAAGCTTTATAAAAAACTTCATCTGTTATAGGTGTACCGTGTTTATCATAAGAACATCCACCAGCAAGATCTTCATCTATTTCAAAATCTAAAGATTTTTTATCATTGAACCAGTTAATTATTTTTTTAACTTCTCCAATTACCTCAGGTCCAATACCATCTCCTGGTAATAAAAGAATTTTTCTTTTTTTTACTTTAATCATTAAAAATCCAGGGTTTTTTATCTTTTAACTGATTTTCAAAATTTTGAATTTTATCAGATTTTTTTAAAGAAAGCGCAATGTCATCTAATCCTTCTAACAAACATTTTTTCTTGAATGGATCTATTTCAAATTTAATTTCATTATTTCCATAAATAATTTTTTGATCATTTAAATATACAGAAATTTCCTCTTTTCTATTAGCATATTCAGAAAGTTCTTTAATTTTTTCTTCTTCAAGGATTATTGGTAAAATTCCATTTTTAAAACAGTTACTATAAAAAATATCAGCATAACTTGAACTAATCACACAAGTAATTCCAAAGTCCAACAATGCCCATGGAGCATGCTCTCTTGATGATCCACATCCAAAATTGTTTCCTGCAATTAAAATTTTAGAGTTATTAAATGGTTCTTGGTTTAATACAAAATCATTAATTTCTTTTCCATTATCGTCATATCTCATTTCAAAAAATAAATTTTTTCCAAGTCCAGTTCTTTTTATTGTTTTTAAAAATTGCTTAGGAATAATCATGTCTGTATCAATATTTACAATTGGTAAATAAGCTGGAATACTTTTTAGTGTATTAAATTTTTGCATTTAATTTTGATACTTTCTAACATCATCTAAATTACCAGAGATTGCAGCTGCAGCTGCCATTCCAGGACTTACTAGATGGGTTCTGCCACCTCTTCCTTGTCTTCCTTCAAAGTTTCTGTTTGAAGTAGATGCACATCTTTCCTCCGGTTTTAATTTATCTGCATTCATTGCCAAACACATAGAACAACCTGGCTCTCTCCATTCAAATCCTGAATTTACAAATATTTTATCTAAACCCTCTTGCTCTGCTTGTTCTTTAACTAGTCCTGAACCAGGAACTACAATAGCATTTACATGTGATGATATTTTTTTATCCTTTAAAATTTTGGCAGCTTCTCTTAAATCTTCAATTCTTCCATTTGTACAGCTTCCGATAAATACTTTATCTATTTTAATATCAGTCGCTGCCATATCGGGAGTTAATCCCATGTATTTTAGTGCTCTTTCAATTGAGTTCTTTTTATCTTCATCTTTTTCATTCTGAGGATTTGGTACTTTTCCATCAATTGTAATTACGTCTTGAGGTGATGTCCCCCAGGTAATCATCGGTAAAATCTCATTTGCATTAAGATTTATTTCTTTGTCAAAACTTGCATCAGCATCTGTTTTTAAACTTTTCCAGTATTCCAGCGCCTTTTCCCAATTTTCTCCTTTTGGAGACATGGGTTTTCCTTTTAAATATTCAAATATTTTTTCATCTGGAGCAATTAATCCAGCTCTTGCACCACCCTCAATAGTCATATTGCAAATAGTCATTCTCTGTTCAACACTTAGAGATCTTATTAAATCTCCAGCATATTCAACTACACAACCTGTTCCACCTGCAGTACCAATCTTTCCAATTATTTGAAGTATTACGTCTTTAGATGTTACTCCTAATGGAAGTGTTCCGTTAACATTAATTCTAAAATTTTTTGCTTTTTTTTGAACAAGTGTTTGTGTTGCTAGAACATGTTCAACCTCAGATGTTCCAATACCAAAAGCTAGAGAACCAAAAGCTCCATGTGTTGCGGTATGACTATCTCCACATACAATAATTGTTCCGGGTTGAGTAAAGCCTTGTTCTGGTCCAATAATATGAACAATTCCTTGTCGTTTATCATCCATACCAAAAAGCTGTACACCAAATTCTTTACAATTTGACTCTAATGTATCGACTTGTATTTTCGATTCATGATCTGATATCCCTTTAGTTCTATCTGTTGTCGGAACATTATGATCAGCAACGGCTAGAGTTAAATTAGGATGACGAACTTTTCTATTTGAATTTCTTAAACCCTCAAACGCTTGCGGACTAGTAACTTCATGAATTAAGTGTCTATCGACAAACAATAATGCTGTTTCATCATCTTGTTGATCAACAAGATGATCGTTCCAAATTTTATCGTAAAGAGTAGTAGACATTGAAAAAAAAATTAT
>CACENW010000006.1 GCA_902560805.1 uncultured Pelagibacteraceae bacterium
TGTGGACTGATAGAGTTACTCAATTAACTCGAGGAGAGTTAGTATTTGAACTTTTATCAAAAGGTGAAGTTGTTGGTATGAAAGAAACACTAGAAGCTGTTGACAAAGGTCTAGTTGATGGTGGTGCTGCATGGACGCATTACTGGTCTAACTATCACCCAGCTGCTATGTTATTTGGATCACCTGTTGCAGGTGGAGGAATCGGATTATCAACTAAATCATGGTTAGCATGGTATTTTGATAATGGTGGAAAAGAGTTATATGACAGACTTTGGGATGAAATGGGTATGAATGTTAAAGGTTTCGTGATGGCTTCATCTGGACCTGAGGCATTAGGTTGGTTTAAAGAGCCAATTACAAGCATGGATGATTTCAGAAAGTATAGATTTAGAACTCCTCCAGGAATCCCAGGACAAACTTATAAAGATATTGGTATTGCATCTGTGTCTTTATCAGGTGGTGATATTTTACCAGCACTTGAAAAAGGAACTATCGATGCTGCTGAATGGTGTTGTCCAAAGCCAGACTCAGTTTTTGGTTTCCAAAAAGTTCTAAAAAATTACTACCTACAAGGTTTACACCAAAACGTAGTTAATGGTGATATTTACATTAATGGCGATGTATATAATTCTCTAACTGATCATCAAAAATATGCAATGGAAGTTGCATCTGAAGCGATGATTACTAGAAATATCACAAATAGAGCTGTAGAAAATGGAAAAGCATTGATTGATCTTACTGAAAATCACGGTGTAAAATTATGGGATACGCCAGCTGATTATTTCACGGAGTATATGAATGCTGCTCAAGCAACTCTTAAAAAGAATGCTGCAGAAAATGCTTTCTTTAAAGAAGTGTATGATCATATGACAGCGCATGCGAAAATAGTTGTGCCATTTATTTCTCAGATGGAAACATCTGATGCATCTATTGGTACTGCATTTGCAAAACAACAATAAAAATTAATTTAAAACGGGGGTAATTAAATTTATCCCCGTTTTTTAATAATCAAAATTAATTAAATTGCTCAATGGTTGATAAAAAGTCTAAAGAAAACGTTAGTGAAAATCTGGACATAACCGATGAGCTTATCGCTGAACGTCGTACTAGCACAAAAATGCCAAAGGACATGGATCCTTGGATGGCAAAAACAATAGAATTTATTGACAGAAATATGCTTGTTACTGGCAAAATTGTTTGCTGGATAACAGTGCCTTTAATATTTGCAATGGTTTATGAAGTAATTGGAAGGCATTTCTTTAATCGACCTACACTTTGGTCATTTGACATTAGCAGAATGTTAGCTGGCGCATTATTTATGTTAGGTGCAGCGTATACTTTATCAAAAGGAATACACATAAGAGCTGATTTTTTATATCGAAACTGGAAAGTAAAAAATCAAGCCAAAGTGGATTTATTTTTATATTTATTATTTTTTTTCCCTGGTTTCTTAGTATTTTTCTGGGTTAGCTTTGATTACGCTTACACATCTATTTGTGGACGGTCAGATCTTATGGAATGTTTGGGGGGCAAAGTCAGAATTCAAAGGGCAATGGACACTACATGGATGCCAATAATGTGGCCATTAAAAAGTTGTATGCCTATAGGAGCTTTTTTATTATTGGTTCAAGGAGTATCCGAGGTTCTTAAGAGCTACTATGCCTTTGTAAAAGGAAGATGGCCATAATGGAATTTTTTACACCTGAAATAATTGGTGCAATAATGATTGGTTGCATGTTATTTGCAATCTTTATTGGTTTTCCAATTTCGTTCACTTTAATATTTTTAGGGCTTGTATTTGGTTATTGGGGTTTTGGAAAATTAGTTTTTTACCTAATGACACTCCAATTCAATATGATAATGACCGAGAATACCCTCGCGGCAGTCCCGCTCTTTATCTTTATGGGAATTCTAATGGAACAAGCTGGTTTAATGGAAAGATTGTTTAATTCTGTCCAACTAATGCTTTCTAAAACTAGAGGTGCATTATTTTATGCAGTTATGTTTGTATCTACAATATTTGCTGCAGCAACAGGAATTGTTGGAGCTTCAGTTACAATTTTAGGAATTATGGCAGGTAAGACGATGATTAGATCTGGTTATGATACAAGATTGTCAGCCGGTTTAATTTGTGCAGGTGGAACTCTTGGAATTTTAATTCCACCTAGCATTATGTTGGTAGTTATGGGTCCTGTTTTAGAAATTCCAGTTACAGATTTATTTGCTGCAGCAATAATTCCTGGAATAATGCTTGCATGCTTGTACGCAGGTTACACTACTTTAAGATGTTTTTTAAATCCTAAACTAGGTCCAGTTTTACCAGCCAATGAAAGACCAACTAATATGAGTAAAGTTTGGTATGAATTTTTTATGGGCTTAGTTCCACCAGCAGCTTTAGTATTTTTTGCGTTAGGAAGTATTTTGTTTGGTTTAGCAACTCCAACGGAAGGAGCTGGGATGGGAGCTTTTGGATCTATTGTTTTAGCTTTGGCCTATAAAAAAATGACTTTTAAAGGACTAAAAGAGGCTTTAATTAAAACTTTAGAAATCACAGCTTTGATTATGTTTCTTGTTGCTGCATCTAATTTTTTTGGAGCAGTTTTTTCTAAGTTAGGCACTCCATCACTTTTAACTGATTACTTACTCAATTTAGAAATTAATAAATATTGGATTTTAGCAATAATGATGGCAGTTATCTTCTTATTAGGATGGCCATTAGAGTGGGTACCTATAGTATTAATTGTATTGCCAATTCTTTTACCTTTAGTGCAGGAACTAGGGTTTAATTTAACTTGGTTTGCAATTTTAGTCGCAGTCAATTTGCAGACAGCATGGCTATCTCCACCTGTTGCATTATCTGCTTATTTTTTAAAAGGGGTAGTTCCTGATTGGGATTTGAAAGATATATATTTAGGAATGATGCAATTTATGGTTATCCAATTAATTGGATTAATATTAATCATAATATTTCCTCAAATTGCACTGTGGTTACCCGAAGTAATGTATCCATCTCCCTAATTTAAGATTTTTTATTAACATAAGGAATTATTGTTCCTATTAAAATTATTCCCAAAGATAAAAATATTTTAAAGTTAATTTCAGCATCTATCACTATCCAGGCAGAAGTTGCTCCAATTGGACCAGTAAGTGGATACATTAAACTTATACGTCCCAAAGGAAGTCTTCTTAAAGCATAATTATAAAATAAATATGCTGCAAAAGTTATAAAAGATAAAGTTAGAGCAGCCATTACTGATGGGGTAAGTTCTAAATGATAAGTGTATTCAAAACTAGAATTTGGCCAAATAATAAAAAGAATTAAAAAAGAAAGTACAAAACCAGTAAAATATTGAAAAGTATTTACAGATAACTGATTTACTTTTGTTTGCATGAATTTTCTTCCAATTACCTCGTTAGTTGATGCGCAAAGCATTCCTAGAAAAATAATTAAGTCACCTAGATAATTACCAACACCTAATTTAAATTGGCTTGTAAGCAATAAATATGTTCCTATTAAAGTGACAAATACACCTATAATTACTTTTATTTCTATTTTTTCTTTTAAAAAAATTTTTGCCACGAACGGTTGAATAAGTGGAAGTGTACTAATAATTGCTACACCATTAACAGGACTAGTTAATAGTAAGCCTACGTGAAATGAAAGTGTTACCAGAAATGGATTTAACAATCCCATTAAAAAAGGTTTTAATCCAACTACTTTTATCGAAAGATCTACCCTCATTAAAATGCAGAAAAAAAGCATCAATAAAAAAGCAATTAAAAATCGTACAGCCAGTAAATCAATTATGAAAAATTCTTTTAATGCTAAAGTCACAAATGGTGGACCAGAACCAAATCCAATAACTGCCATCAACATTGCAAAATAACCAATGTTATTCGTGATAAATTTTTTCATAAGTATTTAAATTTAAGTATCTAAAAAAAGATATTGTATCATACTTAATTAGTTTATTATTTAATTATGAGTCGTAAAAAAGTTAAATACTCACTATCAAATTGGGATCTTGTGAGTGTGAATCCTAATTATAAAGTTTGGAATTGGAAAGATTTGTTTAGTTTCTGGGCAGTAAATATTCAGAGTGTTATAGCTTTTTCATTAATAGCTTCTTTGTACATTGTTTATAATTTAAACACTTTTGTTGTCTTTTTTGGAACTCTAATTGGTTCGTTATTAGTGTACTTTCTTGCAAATTTGATTGGAAAACCTTCTCAAAAATACGGTCTACCATTTGCTGTTCTTTTAAGAACTTCTTTAGGGTTCAAAGGTGCTCAGTATTTTGGATTTTTGAGATGTTTGGTTGGTATATTTATGTTTGGAGTTCAAACGTATTTTTTGTCAAAAGCATTTACTTATTTAATTCGAATTTCTTTATTTACTTTTGACAGTTCAATTCTTGAAAATAATATTTTTTTAATTTTTATACTAGGTTTAAATGTTATTGATTGGACCTCAATAATTATTGCTATTTTATTTCAAAGCTTTTTATTTAGCATTGGTATAAATTTTAATAAAAAAATAATTAATTACTCAGCAATTATAGTTTACTCAGGAATATTATTCTTTTTTTTTGTTGTATTACTTAATGATGTCAAAAGTACCTCAAAAGCATTTGTTGAAACATTTAATTATAAGAATTTAATTGATAAAAATAATATTTGGCCTGTAATCACTATTGCTGGAACTGTGTTTGCTTATTTTTCAATTATATTGGTTAATTTTGGTGATTTTACTCGGTATGTTAAAAACGAAAAAGAACTTAAAAAAGGGAATTTATCTTTAATTTTAAATTTAATTGTTTTTTCTTTTTTTTCAGTTTTTATTGTAATTGGATCTGATGTTTTTCTTAATTTAAAGTTTTTAGATCTAAATTCTATTTTAACAAGTCCAAATGATATTATTGGAAAATTTGATAACTTAACTATTACAATAATTGCTTTGCTTTTTATTATTGTTGCTTCTTTATCTACTAATTTGGTTTCAAATTTTATACCTTCTCAATATTCATTAATAAATTTTATTCCTAATAATTTAAATTTGAAATCATCTAGTTTAATTATTGGATTTTTAGGATTTGTGGTGTCAATATTTTGGCTTACTTTAATAAGTCAGATTGGTATTTTGTCTTTTATTGATACCTTTGCTGCATTTTTTGGACCTTTATTTGGAGTTATGATTGCAGATTATTATTTAATTAAAAACAAAGAACTTAGCAATTATGATATTTATTCTATAGACGGAGAAGGTTTGTATTTTTATTCTGGAGGCTGGCATTTAAAAGGTGTTTATTCCTTATTCATAGGTTTTATTTTTTCAGCATCAACAATTTGGAATGCAAATTTAATGTTTTTGCAGTCTTATGGATGGTTAATTGGTGCAATTGTAGCCTGGATAACGTATTACTTGTTAGCAAAAAAATAAAATGAAAGCTTTAGTATATACTGGAACACAAGAATTAGTTTATAGAGAAGAACCAAATCCAATTGAAGTTTCAGGAGAAAGTATTTTAAAAATTCATGCTTCTGGAATATGTGGTTCAGATATGCACGCGTATCACGGACATGATGAGAGAAGAATTCCACCATTAATATTGGGTCATGAAGTTAGCGGTGAAGTACAAAATGGAAAATTTAAGGGTAAAAACGTTGTTTTAAATCCTCTTATAACTTGCGGAAAATGTGAATACTGCACAAGTGGAAGAGAGCATCTTTGTCCACATAGAATTATATTAGGAATGAACAAGCCAATTGAAAGACAAGGTGTTTTTGCTGAGTTTGTCTCAACTCCAGATAAAAATATTTATGAAATTCCAGATGGATTAGATAAAAATGAAGCGCCAGTAGCAGAGCCAACGGCAGTTTCTCTACATGCAGTATTAATTGGTGAGCAATCTTTAAAAAAACCTTTATCTGAGTGTAAAATTTTGATCCAAGGTGGTGGTGCAATTGGATTATTATGTGGTTTAATTTTATCTAAAATTAAAAATAGTAAAAATATTATTCTCTCTGATCCTAATAAATTGAGATTGAATGAGTGCTCAAAATATTTAGATGCAAAATATTTAGCACCAGATCATAACGAAATAGAAAGTAATAAATTTGATATTGTATTTGATACTGTAGGTTTGGAAATTTCAAGACAACAGGCTATTGAAGTAATTAAACCGGGTGGATCAATTATCCACATAGGCTTAACTCAGCCAGCTGGAACCTTTAATTTTAGAAAAATGACACTTCAAGAGGTGACTGTTATAGGAACTTATTGTTATACAAATAAGGATTTTGAGCAAACTTTAGCAATATTAGCCAATAAAGAGATAGGCTCTCTAGATTGGATTGAATTTAGAGATTTAAAAAATGGTGGAGATGCCTTTAAACAAATTCATGATGGCACATGTGTTGCACCTAAAATTATACTGATACCTTAGAATTAGAATTTAATTTTATAGCTGTAGAACTACCCATTTTGAGGTCATTAGACATAACTGGTGCAGATATCATTATTGACCAATAAATTAGAAGTAAAAAAATTGATATTGTTTTCATATCAATTATTTAAAAATTAATTCTGATTTTTGCATGTTTAAATCTTGTCTAAATAATGTATTAAGAACCTAAATTATGAAAATATTTTTTAAATTCATTTTAATTTTTTTGATTTCAATAGGCTCAGCATTTTCAAAAGAAGTTTTAGTATTCAAGTTTACAGAAGAAGAACTTTCAGAATTAACTGTAAGAAAAGTAAGAGGAGCAAAGAATAAGACTATTTATACTGTTGGTAAAAATGAAAATGGAAATTTCCTAAAAGCAGTTGCTGATAATGCAGCTTCAGGTCTTGGAAAAGAAGTCAAAATCGATCTAAACAAAACACCTTTTATTAATATTACATGGAAAATTGAGCAAGATTTGTCAGGAATTAAGGAAGATACCAAAAAAGGTCATGATTTTGCCGCTAGAGTTTTTGCTGTTAAAAAAACAGGAGCAACTCCTTTATCCAACAGAGCCGTAAATTATGTCTTTTCAAGCAACAATGATGTTGGACAAAGTTGGCCAAGTCCTTACACAAAAAAATCTATAGATAATGTTATGGCTACAACTAAAACTAATTTAAATGAATGGGTAACAGTTAAATCGAATGTAAAAGAAGATTTTAAGAAATTCCACGATTTAGATTTAGATGAATTAGATGGCTTAGCAGTTATGGCGGATACAGATAACTCTAAAATGAAATCTATAGCCTATTTTCAGAACATTTATTTTTCAGCAAATTAATTAAAGTTTAGTATATTTTTTTAGCCCAATACTCAGGAATGACAGTATGATTGCTACAATTACGTCCTCTGTTGGTGTAGCATTAGGAACACCAAAGTTCCATAAAATTACTCCAATCAACCAAATTATATAAAGTTTCATAGTAGTTATTATATCTTAGTTTGTATAAAAATTTCTCATTATTTGATATTAATGAACAATGCATAAAACTTTTAGCCATAATGTTAAAATTTACTATGAGGATACTGACTCAGGAGGAGTAGTTTATTATGCAAATTATTTAAAATACTTTGAAAGAGCAAGAACTGAAGCTCTATTAACTATTGGTTTAAGTAATTTAAAAATTAAAGATGATTTTAATTCTTTAATAATCGTAAAATCATGTAATATTGAATATAAAAAATCAGCATACTTAGAAGATAATTTAACAATAAAATCTTTTATTTCTTCTTTATCAAAAACCTCTTTTGTAATGGATCAATCAATTTACAGAGATGATTTATTAATTGTGGACGCAAAAATACATTTGGTATTTGTAAATATCAATGGAAAGCCTTCAAAAATTCCTGAGATTGTCTTAAATAGTTTTGAGCCTTATATTTTAAAATCTATATAGCTGTTACTCTTTTTATTTTTTTGAAAAAATTAATTATCATTTTTTCAGATATTAACTTTGTATTTACATTTCTAGGACTTGGGTGATAACACGCGTACAATCTTATTTTATTTGATAAATCATAATATTTCCCATGCTGAAAAGTATACTTACCATTTAATTTATTTTTTCTTTTATAATATTTAATACAATTATCAAAGGCAACTTTACCTAAAGCAACAATTGTTTGGATTTGATTTAAAGTTTCAATTTCATTTTCAAAATGATCAGAGCAATTTGATAATTCTTCATTTGTTGGTTTGTCGCCAGGAGGAACACATTTTACTATATTTGTGATAAAGGTTAACTGTAATTTCAATCCATCATTTAAATTTTTTGAATACGGTAAATTAGAAATATTTGCTTTTCTCAAACAATAAAATAAGAAATCGCTTGATTTGTCTCCAGTGAAAGGTCTTCCCGTTCTGGTTCCGCCATGAGCTGCTGGTGCCAAACCTAAAATTAATAATTTCGAATTTGTCGTACCAAATCCAGGTACTGGTTTTCCCCAATAAGTTTCGTTAATGTTTTGTCTTCGTTTTTCAGTAGATATTTTTTTAATAAAATTAATTAATCTAGGACATTTTCTACATTTAATAATTTTCTTATTAAGTTGTTTTAATTTATTATTCATTAATGAAAATTTTAAAATATTTTTTAATTATATTTATATTTTTAAATTCTCCAATTAAAGCAGATTCTAGTAAAGTTATGATTAATGAGCTTCAAAAAGGAGGCAAGTTAATATTTATTCGTCATGCTTATGCACCAGGTGGAGGTGATCCTCCTAATTTTGATATTAACATATGTGAAACACAAAGAAATTTGAACGATGAGGGAAGGGAACAATCCAAAAAAATTGGTAATTTTTTTAAAACTAACAATATTTCAATTAATAAAATCTATTCAAGTGAATGGTGTAGATGTAAAGAAACTGCAGAAATAGCCTTCAAAAAATTTGAAACAAAAAATTTTTTGAATTCTTTCTTTAGTGCAAAATTTTCTAAAAATAGAAAGAAACAAGTAATTGATTTTAACAAGTTCTTAAAAAATTGGGATCAAAAACAAAATATAATTTTTGTTACACATTACGTAGTAATATCTGAGTTTTTAAATTACGCACCGTCATCAGGTGAGATTGTTATTTCAGATAAAAATTTAAAAGTAATTGATACTTTAGAAATAGAATATTAAAATAAACAATATGTCTTCAAAAAGAGCAATGCGACAAGCACAAAAACAGGCTTTTGCAAGACATAGATCAAATATTTCAAATTCAAGATTTGATTTTAGAAAGAAAAATTTAAACCAGGAAAAAAACTCTAAAATTATAAAAAAAGATAAAAAAAATATTTAGAATTTATTTTCTCTCGCTCTTATCTACAAAAAATAAAGCTATAATAAATATTACTGTCCAAGCAAATACAGACAATGTTTTAAATGGAGTGGTGTCTGCACCCCAAACATCAAAGAATAGAGCACCAATAATTATTCCTACAGCATAAATAATACTTATAATTTTAACCTTGCTCATAATTATTTTATTCTTTAATTAAGTTTTTCTTGAAAAGAGATATACCGTTATTGATTTTGTATGAATAAGATTCTTTAAAACTTTCAAGTTGCCAACCAGTCAGTCTTTTTTCAATTGCATTTAAATTTTCTTTTTTCCAATCATCTGTTGTTTCCTCAAGTTTCCAAAGCTTTTTTTCCTCATTACTTCTTCCACAGCCATAACAATATCCGGTAGAAGGATCTGTTTTACAAATACTGATACAAGGCGAAACAATCATTTTTTTATATTTTTATATCCTTTTACACTATTATTCGGATTGGACAAATGAGTTCAATAATATATAAAGCACCTAATTTAACTGGGGCGATGGCGGAATTGGTAGACGCGCTGGTCTTAGGAACCAGTCGAGCAATCGGTGAAGGTTCGAGTCCTTTTCGCCCTACCAATAATAATTATGAAAGTTACTGTAGAAAATAAAAAAGGTTTAAATAAAGATCTTAAAATTTTTATCGATAAAGAGACTATGAACTCTTATATGGATGAAAAATATGAAGAGATCAAAGGAACAGTAAATTTAAAAGGTTTTCGTCCAGGAAAAGTACCAAAAGAAATTTTAAAGAGACAATTTGGTAAAGCAGTATTTGGTGAGGTATTAGACAAAGTTTTAAAAGATACTTCTACAAAAGCGTTAGAGGAAAAGAAAATTAAACCAGCGGGTCAGCCAAAATTAGATCTAAAAACATATGGTGAAGATAAAGAATTAGAATATGTGTTGTCAGTTACAGAATTACCCAAGGTAGATATTAAATCATTAGAAAACATTAAATTTGATGAATACACTGTTAAAATTGATGATAGTGAGACAGACAAAAGAATAAAAGAAATTGCTAAGAACCAACCAAATTTTAAAGAAGGTGCAGCCGATACAAAAGCAAAAGAAGGTGATCTCGTTGTATTAGATTACAAAGCAACAATTGACGGAAAAGAATTTAAAGGAAGTGAAGGAAAAAATACACAACTTACATTAGGTAAAGATTTATTTTTGAAAGGTTTTGATATCCAGCTAATTGGTGTTAAAAAGGATGATGAGAAAGTTGTTCAAGCAACACTACCTGAGAATTACCCTGAAAAAGAATTAGTTAATAAAATAGCTAAATTTAGTTGTAAAATTTTATCAGTCAAACAACCACAAGAAGTAAAGATAGATGATGATTTTGCAAAAAATTTAGGAGCTAAAGATTTGAAAGATCTTAAAGCTTTAATTTCAAAACAAATAAATGATGAATATAAAAACTCTTTAGATCAACTTTCAAAAAATCAAATTTTAAAAGAAATTGAAAAAATTAAAATTGAAGAAGTGCCTGAAAACTTAGTCGAAGAAGAAGTTAAGATTCTTTCACAAGGCATGTCTGAAGATGAGGCTAAAAAGAATAAAAAATCTTTTGAGGAAAAAGCAAAAACAAGAATTAAAACTGGATTAATCTTAAATGAATTTGGTGAAAAAAATCAAATCAAAGTTAGTGAACAAGAAATTCAAGCTGAAGTTCAAAAGCAATTAAGAATGATGCCAGGACAAGAGAAAATGGTTATGGATTTTTATCAAAAAAATCCATCTGCTTTAGCTAGTCTAAGAGGGACAGTTTATGAAGAGAAAATATTAAATCTAATTAAAGAAAAAGGTAAACCAAATAAAAAAGAAATATCTAAAGTTGAGGCGGAAAAAATTTTAAAAGAAGCTCATAAACACGATCATGATCATTCACATGATCACGAACCTAAAAAAGATACAAAAAAGAAACCAGCAGCAAAAGCTTCTAAGGAAAAAAAACCTCCCACAAAAACAACAAAACCAAAACCAACTTCTAAAAAAACAAAAAAAGTTAGCAAAAAGTAATCACAAGTTGTATAAGTAGTTCGAATCAACTTATGACAACAAAATTATCAGAATATATGAGCAATCTAGTGCCGATGGTTGTAGAGCAATCAAGTAAAGGTGAAAGAGCCTATGATATTTATTCAAGACTTTTAAAGGAAAGAATTATTTTTTTAACTGGTCAGATAAATGACAATGTTGCATCTTTAGTAACAGCTCAGTTATTATTTTTAGAGGCTGAAGATCCAAAAAAAGAAATTTATTTATATATCAACAGTCCTGGTGGACTGGTTACAGCAGGTCTTGGAATTTACGACACTATGCAATACGTTAAACCAGATATATCAACTTTGTGTATTGGCCAAGCTGCATCTATGGGTTCATTTTTATTAGCTGCAGGAACTAAGGGTAAAAGATTTTCATTACCTAACTCAAGAATAATGGTTCATCAACCTTCTGCAGGTTTTCAAGGACAAGCTACAGATATTGAAATTCATGCTAATGAAGTCTTGTCATTAAAAAAAAGATTAAATGAAATTTATTCAAAACATACAGGCAAAACTGTTGATGAAATAAAATCTGCATTAGAAAGAGATAATTTCATGACCGCTGATGTCGCAAAATCATTTGGTCTTATTGACGAAGTAGTAGAAAAAAGATCATAATACACAATATATTGATAACCTATTAATCCAAACTTGATTAGTATGAGTCATCTATAATAAAGTAATGAAATTGATTCGTTTTAAAAATTATGAGCACAAGTAATAAAAATATTCTTTACTGCTCTTTTTGTGGAAAGAGCCAACACGAAGTTAGAAAATTAATTGCAGGTCCAACTGTATTTATTTGTGACGAGTGTGTTGAGCTTTGTATGGATATTATTAAAGAGGAAAGCAAAGATACTTTTGTTAAACATCAAGACGGCCTTCCTTCACCAAAAGAAATATGTTCAGTATTAGATGATTATGTTATTGGCCAAGCTCACGCTAAGAAAGTTTTATCGGTAGCTGTACACAATCATTACAAAAGACTTAATTATGAAAATAAAACTAGTAAGAATGTAGAGTTGTCAAAATCTAATATCTTGTTAGTTGGACCAACTGGTTGTGGTAAAACTTTATTAGCACAAACTCTTGCTAGAATTTTAGATGTTCCATTTACAATGGCAGATGCAACAACACTTACTGAAGCAGGATATGTTGGTGAGGATGTTGAAAATATTATTTTAAAATTACTTCAAGCTTCAGATTATAATGTTGAAAAAGCACAACGTGGAATAGTGTATATTGATGAAGTTGATAAAATTAGTAGAAAATCTGAAAATCCATCAATTACAAGAGATGTATCCGGAGAAGGAGTTCAACAAGCTTTATTAAAAATAATGGAAGGAACGGTTGCAAGTGTTCCACCTCAAGGAGGTCGAAAACATCCTCAACAAGAATTTTTACAAGTGGACACAACTAATATTCTTTTTATTTGTGGAGGTGCATTTGCTGGTTTAGATAAGATTATTTCTCAGAGAGATAAAGGAACTTCAATTGGTTTTGGAGCAGATGTTAAAAACACTCAGGATAAGAAAACAGGAGAATGGATGAAAGGACTAGAACCAGAGGATTTATTAAAATTTGGATTAATACCAGAATTTATCGGAAGACTACCAATGATAGCAACTCTCGAGGATTTAGATGAAAAATCATTGATCAAAATTTTGCAAGAACCTAAAAACTCTTTAACCAAACAGTATCAAGAGTTATTTAAGTTAGATGGAGCCAAATTAATATTTAAAGAAAATGCTCTTAAAGAAATAGCTCAAAAAGCAATTAGTAAAAAAACAGGTGCAAGAGGATTAAGATCAATATTAGAAAATATATTATTAAAGACTATGTATGATCTTCCAAGTCAAGACAACATTGAAGAAGTAATTGTTGACGCAGGAGCTGCAAAAGGTCAATCACAACCAATTTTAGTTCATTCTAAAGGAGAAAATAAATCTAAGTCTAGCAAAACATCAGCGGCTTAATATCCTTAATAAGTATCAAAAACCTATTGCAATATAACATATAATATCCATATTAATATCATGGATGTTAAAATATCATTGCCATTATTACCTCTAAGAGACATTGTAGTCTTCCCAAGCATGGTAATCCCTTTATTTGTAGGAAGAGACAAATCCATTTCTGCACTTAACGAGGTAATGAAGAAGGATAAAAAGATTATCCTTGTAACCCAAAAAAATTCTGAGATTGACGATCCTAAAAAGACAGATGTGTTTATGTATGGATGTGAAGGAAGTATCCTACAATTATTAAAATTACCAGATGGAACTGTAAAAGTTTTAGTAGAAGGTATTAAAAGAGTTAAAATTTTAGATTTTAAAGATAACGAGAAATTTATTACATGTGACTACACATATTTTAATGATATTTTACCAAAAGGTGAAGATTTATTTCCACTTGCTGCTACAGCTTTAAGAAGATTAGAAAAACTAACCTCAATAAATAAAAAAATTTCAAATGAAACAATAAACACTATCAAGCAGTTAAAAGACCCTTCTCAAATAGCTGATAATATTGCTTCACACATCACAGCTACTATTTCAGAAAAACAACAAATTTTTGAAACTGTAGATGTTAAGAAGAGATTAAACGCCATAATTAAAATTATGGAGAATGAAACAAGCATAATTGGTGTAGAGAAAAGAATTCGTGGAAGAGTTAAAACTCAAATGGAGAAAACTCAGAGAGAATACTATTTAAATGAACAGCTGAAAGCTATTCAAAAAGAACTTGGTGAGATTGAAGACGGTAAAGACGAAACTACTAGTTTAAATAAAGCTATCACAAAAGCTAAAATGCCAAAGGAAGTTGAAAAGAAATGTCTCCAAGAGCTTAAAAAATTGAAAAACATGAGTCCAATGTCAGCTGAAGCTACAGTGGTAAGAAATTATCTTGATTGGATGACCGAATTACCTTGGTATAAAAAAAGTGAAGTAGATATAGATTTAACTAAGGCTTTAAATATCCTTGATAAAGATCATTTTGGATTAGAGAAAGTTAAAGAGAGAATAATAGAATTCCTAGCTGTTCAAAAAAGAATGGAAAAAATTAAAGGTCCAATACTATGCTTAGTTGGACCCCCTGGTGTTGGTAAGACTTCTTTAGGTAAATCTATTGCAAAAGCAACTAACAGAGAATTTGTTAGAATGTCAGTAGGAGGAATGAGAGACGAAGCAGAAATAAGAGGTCATAGAAGAACTTATATAGGATCATTACCTGGTAAAATAATTCAAATGATGAAAAAGGCTGGAACAAAAAATCCTCTGATTTTACTTGATGAGATAGATAAAATTGGAAATGACTATAGAGGTGATCCGTCATCAGCGTTATTAGAAGCGTTAGACCCAGAACAAAATACAACTTTTAACGATCATTATTTAGAAGTTGACTATGATTTATCTGATGTAATGTTTGTAACCACAGCAAATACTTTAAATATATTACCCCCATTATTAGACAGAATGGAAGTTATAAGATTAGCTGGTTACACTGAAGATGAAAAAATTAGTATAGCTAACAAATATCTACTTCCAAAACAAATTAAAGATAATGGTGTTAAAGAAAAAGAGATGAAATTGGAAGACGACATTATAAAAGAAGTAATTAGAGGATACACAAAAGAGTCAGGTGTTAGAAACTTGGAAAGAGAAATTTCGAAACTTGCTAGAAAAGTTGTTAAGAAAATTGTAGCTGGTGAAGAGAAAGAAGTTCAAATTAATAATAAAAATTTATCTGATTTTCTTGGTGTAGCTAAATTTAAATTTGGTGAATTAGAAACTGAAAATAGAGTAGGTATTGTAACAGGACTTGCATGGACTGAGTATGGTGGGGAAATTTTAAAAATTGAAACTGTGACTATGCCTGGTAAGGGAAGGATGCAAATTACCGGTAAGCTTGGTGATGTAATGCAAGAATCAGTTAAAGCTGCAAAATCTTTTGTTAGATCAAAATGTTTAGAGTACGGGATTATTCCACCTCTGTTCGAGAAAAAAGATTTTCACATTCATGTACCAGAAGGAGCAACACCAAAAGATGGTCCATCTGCAGGGATAGGAATGGTCACTTCAATTGTTTCATCAATTACAAATATACCTGTGAGAAGAGATGTTGCAATGACTGGTGAGGTAACATTAACAGGTCAGGTATTGCCAATAGGCGGTCTTAAAGAAAAATTATTAGCCGCTCATAGAGCTGGAATTAAAGAAGTTATGATTCCAAAAGAAAATGAAAAAGATTTAGTGGATATGCCTAAGAAAATTGTAGATGATATTAAAATTACGCCAGTTGAATATGCTGACCAAGTAATTAAGATTGCTTTAATCAAAGAACTTAAACCTACGGAATGGGTTGAGGTAGATTTATCTAAAAAAGACGATAAATCTCAAGCTAGTATTCAATAATAATTAATTTACTTTATTTAAGTGTTGATGTAATAAGTAGCTCTGTTTTGGGGCGGTTAGCTCAGTTGGTAGAGCATCTCGTTTACACCGAGGGGGTCAAAGGTTCGAGTCCTTTACTGCCCACCAAACAAACTAAGTGGGGGTGTAGCTCAGTTGGTTAGAGCGATCGCCTGTCACGCGATAGGTCGAGGGTTCGAGTCCCTTCACTCCCGCCACTTTTTCCCAATAAATAGTCTGTTAATATAAATAAAATGTGACTTATCTGCCCTTCAACATCAGATAAAAACTGATATATAGATTTCCATGTTATCTGAATTTTTAAAAGATTACCTACCAATTATTCTATTTTTAATCATTGCTCTTGGTTTAAGTGTTGCTTTCGTAGTATTAAATTTTTTACTTTCTCCAAAAAAACCTGATCCAGAAAAATTATCTGCATATGAATGTGGTTTCGAACCATTTCAAGACTCTAGAATGGAGTTTGATGTAAGATTTTATCTAGTGGCAATTCTATTTATTATATTTGATCTTGAAATTGCCTTCTTATTTCCATGGGCAATATCATTAGGAAACATTGGTCTATTAGGTTTTTCATCAATGATGATTTTTCTATTCATACTAACAGTTGGTTTTATTTATGAATGGAAAAAAGGTGCTTTAGATTGGGAATAAAATTAATTTAATGAACGATAAAATAGAACAGGTTCCTGAAGAATTTAAACAACTTGCTAAAGATTTTAGTAAAAATGGTTTTATAACTACATCGCTGGATAATTTAATTAATTGGTCTAGATCTGGCTCTTTGCATTGGATGACTTTTGGTCTTGCTTGTTGTGCAGTTGAAATGATGCAAACAGCGATGCCAAGATATGACTTAGAAAGATTTGGAGCTGCTCCACGTGGGTCACCAAGACAATCAGATGTAATGATTGTTGCTGGAACATTAACAAACAAAATGGCACCAGCTTTGAGAAAAGTTTATGATCAAATGCCAGAACCCAGATATGTAATTTCTATGGGAAGCTGTGCTAATGGTGGAGGTTATTATCATTACTCGTATTCAGTTGTTAGAGGATGTGATCGTATAGTTCCAGTTGATGTATATGTTCCAGGATGTCCTCCTTCGGCAGAAGCTTTATTATATGGAATTTTACAATTACAAAAAAAAATTCGAAAAAAAGGATCTTTTATAAGATAGTCATGAATAGTTTAGAGGATTTAGAAAAAAAAATTAATTCTGAGTTAACTACGAAAATTAACAAATCAGAAATAAAACATAATCAAATTTATTTAGAAACAGATAAAGATGATTTTTTAGATGTAATATTATTTTTAAAAACTAACTTAGACACAAAATTTCGACAGCTGATAGATATTACAGTTGTAGATTATCCTGAAAATAACCAAAGATTTCAAGTTGTTTACTTATTTTTAAGTCATGAATTTAATCAAAGACTAGTTCTAAAATACTTTATTTCAGAAAATGAAGTTATACCCTCTTTAACAAGTTTTTTTCCTGCTGCAAACTGGATGGAAAGGGAAGTTTTTGATATGTATGGTGTAAATTTCAAAGATCATCCTGACTTAAGAAGAATACTCACAGATTATGGTTTTGAAGGACATCCTTTGAGAAAAGATTTTCCGTTAACTGGTCACTCTGAAGTTAGATATAGTGAAGATCAAAAAAAAGTTATTAGCGAACCAGTTAAATTAGAGCAAAATTATCGAAATTTTGATTATGAAAGTCCTTGGGAAGGAACAAAATATATTAAAGAAGAAATTGAAAACAATGACAAAAAAAATTAAAAATTTAAATCTTAATTTTGGTCCTCAACATCCAGCAGCCCACGGTGTATTAAGATTAATATTAGAATTAGACGGTGAGGTTGTTGAAAAAGCAGACCCACATATAGGTTTACTCCACAGAGGTACAGAAAAATTAATTGAAAACAAGACTTACATGCAAGCTGTTCCTTATTTTGATCGTTTAGATTATGTAGCCCCGATGAATCAAGAACATGCTTTTGCTCTTGCAGTAGAAAAAATTCTTAAAATAGATGTACCGATTAGAGCTCAGTATATAAGAGTTATTTTTTGTGAGATAGGAAGAATATTAAGTCATATTCTTAACGTAACAACTCAAGCGCTTGATGTTGGTGCTTTAACTCCTTCACTTTGGGGTTTTGAAGAACGAGAAACTTTAATGACTTTTTACGAAAGAGCTTCTGGATCAAGATTACATGCTAACTACTTTAGAGCAGGTGGTGTTCACCAAGACTTACCAAAAGGCTTAGAGGAAGATATTTCAAGCTTTTGTGAGACATTTCCAAAAGTGATTAATGATTTAGAAAGTCTTTTAACGGACAATAGAATTTTCAAACAAAGAAATGTTGATATTGGAATTGTAAGTAAAGAGGATGCTTTAGATTATTCTTTTTCAGGTGTAATGATTAGAGGATCAGGAGTGCCATGGGATTTAAGAAAATCTCAACCTTATGATTGTTATGAAGATTTAGATTTTAAAATACCAGTTGGAAAAAATGGTGATTGCTACGATAGATACTTATGTAGAATTGAAGAAATGAAAGAGAGTGTTTCTATTATCAAACAGTGTCTATCTAAAATGGAAAAAGGACCAGTTAAATCACTGGATGGAAAAATTAGTCCACCATCAAAAAAAGATATTAAGCAATCAATGGAAGCGCTAATTCATCATTTTAAATTATTTACTGAGGGTTATAGAGTACCAAAGGATGAGATTTATACTGCTGTTGAAGCTCCCAAGGGAGAATTTGGAGTTTATTTAATTTCTGATGGTTCAAGCAAACCTTATAAATGCAAGATAAGAGCCCCAGGCTTTTCACATTTACAATCAATGGATTATTTAATTAAAGGACACATGCTAGCAGATGTACCTGCAGTTCTAGGTTCATTAGATATTGTTTTTGGTGAGGTGGATAGATGAGTTTAAGAAAACCAGCAAAAGATCAACCAGAAAGTTTTGAATTTAATGCTTCCTCTTTAGAAGCTGCAAATAATATTGTTGCAAAATATCCAAAAGGAAAACAGCAAAGTGCTGTGATGGCATTACTTTATATTGCTCAAAGACAAAATAATAATTGGATACCATTAGCTGCAATGAAGTATATCGCTAAGTTTTTAGATATGCCTTATATAAAAGTTTATGAGGTGGCCACTTTCTACACAATGTATAATTTATCACCAGTTGGAAAATATTTTGTACAAGTATGTACTACAACGCCATGCATGATAAGAGGTGCAAATAAATTGGTAGAAGCTTGTAAGGAAAAAATTTCTGAAAATGAATGTGAGCTATCAATTGATAAGAGCTGCTCATGGATGGAGGTTGAATGCTTAGGTGCATGTGTGACTGCTCCTATGATGCAAATAAATGATGATTATTATGAAGATCTTGATAAAGAAAAAACATATGAGATTTTAGATAAAATTTTAAATGGAGAAACTCCAAAGCCTGGTTCTTACAGAGGAAGAATAAATAATGAGCCAGAGAACAATAGAAAAACACTAACGGATTTAAAAAATGCTTAAAGACCAAGATAGAATTTTTCAAAATTTATATAATGACAAAGGTTCTGATGTTGTAGCATCACAATCGAGAGGTGATTGGGTAAACACTAAAGAAATTACTGACAAAGGAAGAGATTGGATTATTAATGAAATTAAAGAGTCTCAACTTAGAGGTCGAGGTGGGGCAGGATTTCCTACTGGTTTAAAGTGGTCATTTGCACCAAAAGAAGTTGGGTCAAGACCACATTATTTAGTTATTAATGGTGATGAGTCTGAACCTGGTACTTGTAAAGATAGAGATATTTTGAGATTTGAGCCTCATAAACTAATAGAGGGTTGTTTGATAGCATCATATGCAGTTCAAGCACACGTCTGTTACATCTATATTAGAGGAGAATATTTTATTGATGGTCAAAAACTCCAAGCTGCAATTGATGAAGCTTATGAGAAAAAACTATTAGGAAAAAATGCAGCTGGAACTGGCTGGGATTTGGATATTTATATCCACTATGGAGCAGGGGCGTATATTTGTGGTGAAGAAACAGCATTACTTGAAAGTTTAGAAGGTAAAAAAGGTCAACCAAGATTAAAACCACCTTTCCCAGCTTTAATAGGTTTATATGGATGCCCAACTATAATTAACAATGTTGAAACGATTGCTGTGGTGCCAACTATTCTACGAAGAGGAGCAAAATGGTTTGCCTCTTTAGGAAGAGAAAAAAATACTGGTACTAAAATTTTCTGTATTTCTGGAAATGTTAATAATCCGTGTAATGTAGAAGAGGAGATGAGTATTCCTTTAAAAGAGTTAATTGAAGTTCACGCTGGTGGAGTGATTGGTGGATGGGATAATTTACAAGCTGTAATACCAGGTGGATCGTCTATGCCTTTAATTCCAAAAGATAGATGTGAAACATTAAAGATGGATTTTGATGCGTGTGTCGAAGAAAAAAGTGGATTAGGAACAGCTGGAATAGTTGTTATCAATAAAGATCAAGACATTATTAAATGTATGGCGAGAATTGCAAGATTTTACAAACATGAAAGTTGTGGACAGTGTACACCGTGCAGAGAAGGCTCTGGATGGATGTGGCGAATGCTTGAACGTATGGCAAAAGGTGATGCAACTAAAGATGAAGTAGACATGTTAGGTGATGTCACAACTCAAATTGCTGGTCATACAATTTGTGCATTTGGCGAGGGTTCTTCATGGCCAGTTCAAGGTTTGTTAAGACATTTTAAAAAAGAAATTCAAGAAAGAAATAATTTGGACCCAATTGTTCAGAAAAAAAACAATATACCTTATTTGGTTGATCAACATTTATTAGATAAAAAAAATGCTTAAATTAAAAGTAAATGACATTGATGTAGAAGTTGAAGAAGGACTGACAGTTCTTCAAGCTTGTGAAAAAGCAGGAGTTGAGATACCTAGATTTTGTTATCATGAAAAATTATCTATAGCTGGAAATTGTAGAATGTGTTTGGTGGAAATGGAGAAATCACCGAAACCAATTGCTTCATGCGCAATGCCTGCTGCCGAGGGAATGAACATTAAAACAAATACGAGTTTAGTTGAAAAGGCTAGAAAAGGTGTAATGGAATTTTTACTAGCAAATCACCCTTTAGATTGCCCTGTATGTGACCAAGGTGGTGAGTGTGATCTTCAAGATCAATCAATGTTTTATGGGGTAGACAAATCAAGATTTAAAGAAAATAAAAGAGCAGTTCCCGAAAAAAATATGGGACCATTAATCAAAACTCAAATGACAAGATGCATACATTGTACAAGATGCGTGCGATTTGCTACTGAAGTTGCAGGCGTTCCGGAACTTGGTGCTATAGGTAGAGGTGAGGATATGCAAATTACAACATATCTTGAGCAATCAATGCAGTCAGAATTATCTGCTAATGTTGTTGATTTATGCCCTGTTGGAGCTTTGACATCAAAACCTTATGTTTTTGAAGCAAGACCATGGGAATTAAAAAAGACTGAAACAATTGATGTTATGGATGCCGTAGGCTCAAACATTAGAGTCGATACTTACGATTGGGAAGTAAAAAGAGTTCTCCCAATAATTAATGAAGATATTAATGAAGAGTGGATTTCAGATAAAACTAGATATGCGTGCGATGGCTTACTTCATCAAAGATTAGATACTCCATATATTAAATACAACGGTAAATTTGAGAAAGCTTCTTGGCAAGAAGTTTATAAAATAATAAAATCAAAATTAGAAAACACATCTAAAGAAAAAGTATCTGGTTTTGTTGGTGATTTAACAAACATGGAAACTGCATACATTTTTAAAGAGTTTTTTGACCGAACAGTTGAAACTGATAATTATGAATCAAGATCAGATAATAGGTATATCAATACTACAAAAAGAGAAAATTATTTGTTTAATTCTTCAATTAATGGAATTGAAGATGCAGATTTAATTTTATTGTTAGGCACCAATCCTAGATACGAGGCCACAATTTTAAATGCAAGAATTAGAAAATCTTATCTTAACAATAATACAAAAATTGTGTCATTAAACGATTGTGGGGATCTAACTTATCCTTATGAAAGTTTAGATGGAGAAACTAAAACAATAAAAGAAATTATAGATGATGTACATATACTTTCAAAAGAAATAGAAAGTGCAAAAAAACCAATGATAATAATTGGTGAGTCTTTATTAAGATTAGAAAATGCAAAATATTTGTTTGATAATTTAAAAGATTTTTTGAATAAAAAAAATAAGTTCTCAGAAGATTGGAATCCTTTAAATATTTTATCATGCGATGCTGCAACTGTAGGGAATTTTGATTTAGGAGTTTTAAATAATAAAACAAATTTAATAGAAGATTTAAAATTAAATAAATTTGAAATAGTGTTTTTAATTGGTCAGGATAATTTAAATTTTGATAAAAAAAACGAATTTGTTATTTATCAAGGAAGCCATGGTGATAAAGGTGCAGAATGCGCAGATATAATTTTACCTGGCTCAGCTTACACAGAACAAGACGGTTATTATACAAACTTAGAAGGGAAAATTCAAAAAGCATATAAGGCTTCTTATCCTCCTGGAGATGCAAAAGAAGATTGGCAGATAATAAATGAACTAGCTGAATTCATGAATAATAGAAAATTGTTTAATGATAAAGAAGAGCTAGATAGCAGCATGTTAAATTATTTAAAATTACAAAGTGAAAAACAAACTGAACAAAATAATAACAACTCAAATTCTGATTTTAATAATGAAAATTTAAAAATTGAAATCAAAGATTATTATTTTTCCAATGTTGTTGCTAAATCATCAAAAACAATGATTGAGTGTAATAATGCAAAAATGAATTTAAAATCAACAGGCACAGAAGGTTAAAATGGAATATTTGAATATAGTTTTTCAAGAAGTTTATAAAATTTTATTTTTGTTAGTTCCAGTTTTGGTTTCTGTAGCGATGGTTGTTTGGCTAGATAGAAGAGTTTGGGCTTTTGTTCAAAAAAGACAAGGACCTAACGTTGTTGGTCCGTTTGGCTTATTACAATCTTTAGCAGATGCTTTAAAATATATATTTAAAGAAATCATTATTCCATCTAGCTCAAACAAAGTAATTTTTATATTGGCTCCAATAGTCACGATGACTTTAGCTTTAATCGCTTGGGCTGTAATCCCATTCAGTGCAACTCAGGTTTTGGCTGATATTAATGTTGGAATTCTTTATTTATTTGCTGTTTCTTCACTAGGTGTCTATGGAATAATCATGGGTGGGTGGGCATCAAACTCCAAATATCCTTTCCTTGGAGCAATTCGTTCTGCTGCGCAAATGGTTTCTTATGAGGTTTCAATTGGGGTAATAATAATAAATGTTTTACTTTGTGTTGGTTCATTGAATTTAAACGACATTGTTATTGCTCAACAAAATATGTGGTTTGTAATTCCATTATTTCCAATGTTTGTAATTTTCTTTATTTCTGCTTTAGCTGAAACTAATAGACCACCTTTTGATTTACCAGAGGCAGAAGCAGAGTTGGTTGCTGGATACCAGACAGAATATTCAGGAATGATGTATGCAATGTTTTGGTTAGGAGAGTATGCAAATATTTTATTAATGTGTGCAATGGGAGCAATATTATTTTTAGGTGGTTGGATGTCACCAATTGATGTTTATCCATTTACATTAGTGCCAGGTGCAATTTGGTTAATTTTAAAAATTCTTCTTTTATTCATCCTTTTTGCTTTAGTTAAGGCGATAGTACCAAGATACAGATATGATCAACTAATGAGACTTGGATGGAAAGTATTTCTTCCTCTTTCTTTAATTTGGGTAGTGTTAACAGCTAGCTATTTATTTTATTTTAATCTTTTACCAGTAAATTAATAATGAATATTTCAAGATTTTTTAAAACAATATTGATGACTGATTTCATCGGCGGTTTATTTATTGCTATTAAAGAATTATTTAAATCAAAAAAAACAATTAATTACCCATTTGAGAAAGGTAAAATAAGCCCTCGTTTTAGAGGTGAACATGCTTTACGAAGATATCCAAATGGAGAAGAAAGATGTATTGCTTGTAAATTATGTGAAGCAGTTTGTCCCGCACAAGCAATAACTATCGAATCAGCTGAAAGAGAAGACGGAAGTAGAAAAACTACACGTTACGATATTGATATGATGAAATGTATTTATTGTGGTTTGTGTGAAGAGTCTTGTCCTGTAGATGCAATAGTACAAGGTCCAAATTTTGAATTTTCAACAGAAACAAGAGAAGAACTTTATTATACAAAAGAAAAGTTATTAGATAATGGTGATAGATGGGAGAATGTTTTAGAGGCTAATATTAAAGCTGACAATATCCATAGATAAAAATGATTGCACACGCTATTTTCTTTTATACATTTTCTATAATTGCTGTTGTTTCAGCTATAATGGTTACTGCTTCTAAAAATACTGTTCACTCAGTATTTTTCTTAATTCTTGATTTTATAAGTATTTCTTGTCTCTTCATAATGATTGGTGCTGAATTTTTGGGAATGATAATGCTAATTGTTTATGTTGGGGCCGTTGCAGTTCTATTTTTATTTGTTGTTATGATGTTAAACGTAGCCCAACAAAAAAACCAATGGTTTGCAGGTCAACAAAGTTCCAGACATATCCCTATAGGATTAATTATCAGCACGCTTATATTCGTTGAAGTAATAATTGTAATCGGAGGTTGGAAATATAAACCAGAAATTTTTGATATTAATAATTCAATTAGTCAAGTAAGCATTAGCAACACTCATTCACTGGGACAGATTTTATATACTGATTATATTCATGTGTTTCAAATAAGTGGAATGATTTTATTAGTAGCTATGGTTGGGGCTATTGTATTAACATTTAGACAAAGATCAGGTGTTAAAAGACAAAGTTATATCAAGCAAATATCTAGAGAAAGAGCTGAAGGTGTAGAGGTGCTAGAAGTTCAGAGTAATAAAGGAGTTAAATTAGATGATTGATATAGGTTTAGGACATTATTTAACTTTAGGAGCAGTGATATTCTCAATTGGAGTAATTGGTATTTTTCTTAATAGAAAGAACATCATTGTAATATTAATGAGTATTGAACTGATATTACTTGCAGTGAATATTAATTTAGTTGCTTTTTCTATTTATTTAGGAGATTTGGCTGGACAAGTCTTTACTTTATTTATTCTTACAGTCGCGGCAGCAGAAGCAGCCATAGGATTAGCAATTATAGTCGTGTATTTTAGAAATTCTGGAACGATACGGGTTGAAGAAATTGATAAGTTGAAAGGATAATCATGGAACTATCAATTATATTTCTTCCACTTATTGCATCAATTATTTCAGGTTTTTTTGGAAAATACATCGGTGATAGAAATTCTGAAATAATAACTAGTTTACTTGTTTCAATATCTGCTCTCTTATCAATTTTTGTTCTTTATCAAGTAATAGCAAATCAGTATGAAGAAAATATTGTTATAGCTACCTGGATAAGTTCTGGGTCACTTGATGTAAATTGGTCGATGTTAATTGATCCATTATCGGCTGTGATGTTAGTAGTTGTAACTTCTGTATCTGCTTTAGTACATATCTATTCAATTGGTTACATGTCTCATGACCCTCACAAACCAAGATTTATGGCTTATTTATCACTTTTCACATTTGCAATGTTGATGCTTGTGACTTCAGATAATTTCATACAATTATTTTTTGGTTGGGAAGGTGTTGGTTTATGTTCTTACTTCTTAATTGGTTTTTGGTTCAAAAAGGAAAGCGCTAATGCTGCTGCAATAAAAGCATTTGTTGTAAACAGAGTAGGTGATTTTGGTTTTGCTTTAGGAATTTTCTTAATATTTTATTTATTTGGAACTGTTAATTACTCAGAAGTTTTTCAACAAATTCCAACAATTGTAGACAAAAATTTATCATTTTTAGGTTTTGAAGTTAAAGCAATAGATTTAATTTGTTTACTTTTATTTATTGGAGCAATGGGTAAATCAGCACAGATATTACTTCATACTTGGCTACCTGATGCTATGGAAGGTCCAACTCCAGTTTCTGCATTAATTCATGCAGCAACGATGGTTACAGCTGGAGTTTTCCTAGTAGTAAGATGTTCTCCAATTTATGAATATTCACCGTTAATACTAAATTTTATAACCATTGTTGGAATGACTACAGCATTCTTTGCAGCAACAGTAGCTTTAGTTCAAACAGATATTAAAAAAATAATTGCTTATTCTACATGTAGTCAACTTGGTTATATGTTTTTTGCAGCTGGAGTAGGCGCATACAATGTTGCCATGTTTCACTTATTTACTCACGCATTTTTCAAAGCCTTATTATTTTTAGGATCTGGTTCAGTAATCCATGCATTTAAAGATGAGCAAAATATAAATAGCATGGGAGGTGTATGGAAAAAGTTACCATATACTTATACTTTAATGATTATAGGAACACTTGCCTTAACAGGTTTTCCATTTTTATCAGGATTTTATTCTAAAGATGCAATTATAGAATTTGCGTATTTAAAAGGTAACACTACTGGTTATTATGCTGCTGGGATCGGAATAGTTACAGCATTTTTAACATCTATTTATTCATGGAGATTAATCTTTAAAACTTTCCATGGAGACTATAATAATAAAGAGGTCAAGATAGAAGAAACACATGAGTCTCCATTAGTAATGCTTGTTCCTTTATTTATCCTTTCAATAGGAGCGGTATTTGCAGGATTTCTATTTAAAGGACTATTTATTGGTCATGGTGATAATTTATTCTGGGCAGAGTCTATTAAGTTTTTAGAGCCTTTAAGCACAGAACATCCACCTTTATGGTTTTTACTTTTAACACCTTGTTTAGTTTTAGTATCTATTCCAATTGCTTATTACTTATTTGTAAAAAACAAAGAGCTACCTAACTCAATAGTTTCTATGAACAAACCTTTGTATAATTTTTTAGTGAATAAATGGTATTTCGACGAGTTGTACAATGTGTTGTTTATTAAATCTTCAAAAAAACTAGGTCTATTTTTGTGGAAATTTTGTGATGGAACTATAATCGATGGTTTTGGTCCTGATGGAATTTCTTCTTTTATTAAAAAATGTTCAATTAAAGCAACTAAATTTCAAAGTGGTTTTATCTATCAATATGCATTTGTAATGTTATTAGGTTTCTCTGCTTTACTAACTTTTTTAATAGTTAAGTAATGAATTTTCCTATTCTTTCATCTTTAATATTATTACCAATAGTTGGTGCTTTATTTTTATTTTTTACCAAAGATAAAGAGGGAAATAATTTAACTGCTAAATATGTTGCTTTATTTACAACTGTAGTTAATTTTTTAATTTCGATTTATCTTTGGATTTCTTTTGACCAATCAACGTCTAGTTTTCAATTTGTAGAAGATAGAACATGGATTGAAGGAGTTATTAATTATAAAGTGGGCGTAGATGGTATTTCAATTTTATTTATAATATTAACAACATTTATAACTCCCCTTTGTATAATATCTGTAAATAATTCTGTTAAAAATAGATTAAGAGATTTTTTAATTGCAATTCTAATCATGGAAAGTTTCATGATTGGTGTTTTCTGTGCACTTGATTTAGTTGTATTCTATTTATTTTTTGAAGCTGGATTAATACCAATGTTTTTAATTATCGGTATCTGGGGAGGTGCAAGAAGAGTTTATTCTGCATTTAAATTCTTTTTATACACATTGTTAGGTTCTGTTTTGATGTTAGTTGCAATAATTTCAATTTATTGGATTACAGGAACAACCGACGTGGTTCAACTGTATGAAATTGGAATTGATGTTCAATATCAAAATCTATTATGGTTAGCATTTTTTAGTTCATTTGCTGTTAAAACACCTATGTGGCCAGTTCACACATGGTTACCAGATGCTCACGTTGAAGCCCCTACAGCAGGATCTGTATTGCTAGCTGCAATTTTGTTAAAGATGGCTGGATATGGTTTTATAAGATTTTCTCTAGGTCTTTTCCCAGTTGCATCAGAGGTATTTACACCATTAATTTACACCTTGAGTGTTATAGCAATCATATTTACTTCACTAATAGCTTTAATGCAGGAAGATATGAAAAAATTAATTGCTTATTCATCAGTAGCGCATATGGGCTTTGTAACTTTAGGTATATTCACTTTGCAACAACAAGGAATTGAAGGAAGTATTATTCAAATGATAAGCCATGGGTTAGTTTCTGCAGCATTATTTTTAACTGTTGGCGTAGTTTATGACAGAATGCATTCTAGATTGATAAGTACATATGGTGGACTAGTTTCTGTAATTCCAAAATACTCAATATTGTTTATGTTATTTGCTTTAGCATCACTTGGTTTACCTGGAACCAGTGGTTTTATTGGTGAGTTTTTAATATTAATGGGAGCTTTCAAAGATAATTTTTTAGTAGCTGTTATAGCAAGTATTGGAGTAATTTTAGGAGCTGCATACATGTTGTGGCTCTATAAAAGAGTAGTATTTGGAAAATTACTTAATGAAGATCTTAAAAAAATTTTAGATTTAAATAGATCTGAATATTTTATTTTATCTTGTTTAGCTGCACCAATCTTATTTTTTGGTTTTTACCCTGATCCATTAATCACCACTATTGAAGTTTCTGTTACTGATTTAATTAATATGCATAACACAAATATAGCTAGTAAATAATATGGAAAATTTAAATTTAATATTACCTGAAATTTTTATTTCTTTATCAATTATGTTTTTACTTATTTTAGGTGTGTTTAAAAATGACAGTTCTAAAATTACTTTTAATTTATCTTTGTTTGCAATTTTAATTACAACAATAATAACATTCAATGAAACTTTCTCTGTAACTAGAGAAACTTTGTTTAATGAAAGCGTTGTGATTGACAGTATGTCCTCGCTAATGAAAATTATAACTTTAATTGGAGGTTTTTTAGTTTTAGTTATTTCGTCAACTTATTTAAAAACATATAAAATATATAATATAGAATACCCGGTTCTTATTTTGAGTTCAATTCTTGGAATGATGGTAATGATCAGTTCAAATGATTTAATTGTTTTTTATATGGGCTTAGAATTACAGTCATTAGCTCTATATGTTTTAGCAACATATAATAGAGATCAACTAAAATCATCCGAAGGTGGTTTAAAATACTTTGTTTTAAGTGCACTATCTTCAGGATTATTGTTATACGGATGCTCATTAGTATACGGTTTTTCTGGTTCAACTAATTTTGATATAATATCAAATCAATTAAATTCTAATGAATATGTTTTAACATTTGGTATTGTATTTATCTTAGTTGGTTTAGCATTTAAAATTTCTGCAGTTCCATTTCATATGTGGGCACCTGATGTTTATGAAGGATCTCCAACAACTGTAACTTTGTTTTTCACAATAGTGCCAAAGATTGCTGCTTTAACTGTATTTATAAGATTTTTATATGTTCCTTTCTTAAATTTAATTGATCAATGGCAAATGATAATAATTTTCTTATCAATAGCTTCCATGGTCTTTGGAGCCGTTGCTGCAATAGGTCAAACCAATATCAAAAGACTAATTGCTTACAGTTCTATAGGACACATTGGTTACACATTAGCTGGTTTAACCACAGCATCAAACGAGGGAATTCAAAGTTCGATAATTTATATTTCCATTTATGTTGTTATGAATTTAGCTCTTTTTTCATGTCTATTAATGTTAAGAAGAAAAAATCAATATTATGAAAATATTGATGATCTCTCAGGATTATCAAAAAATCATCCATTATTGTCTTTGTGTTTGTTGATAATACTATTTTCTTTAGCAGGCATACCACCCCTAGCAGGTTTCTTCGCAAAATTTTACATTTTTAAAGCAGTATTGGAACAATCAATGTATTTCTTAGCTATAGTAGGGTTGTTATCAACTGTAGTTGCAGCTTTTTATTATCTAAGAATTATAAAAATTATGTATTTTGATAAGGAAAAAGATAAATATGACACTGACCATAGCTTATGGCTAAAATCTTCACTGATAGTTTCAACTATATTAATTCTTTTATACTTCATATTCCCAAGTCAATTAATAGAAGTTGTTTCAAGAATTAATATTATTTAATGAAATTTAAAAAATTTAAATTTAAAAAAGTTAAAAGCACAAACAATACTGCAATAAGAATTATCAAAGAAACTAAATACAACTTAGGTATGGTTGTTGCTGAAACACAAGTAAATGGTAGAGGTCAGTATGGAAGAAATTGGATATCATCAAAAGGAAATTTATTTATATCTTTTTTCAATGAACTAAATAAAACGAAATTATCGATTAACACTATAACAAAAATCAATTGTCTTCTAGTCAAAAAATTACTCTCATCATTTACAAGTAAAAAAATTTTATTTAAAAAACCAAACGACTTATTAATTGATAAAAAAAAAATTAGTGGCATTTTACAAGAAGTCATATTTGTAAGAAATAAAAAATTTTTAGTTACTGGTATAGGCATAAATATTAAAAAAAATCCAATTATAAGGAGTTATCCTGCCACAAACTTGCAAGAGGTAACTAAAAAAAGTATTAGTAAATTAATTGTAGAAAATAAACTAAAACAACTTTTTGAAAAAAATTTATCTAAATTATATAAAATTAAATAATGTATATTCTAGGCGATATTGGTAATACGGAAACAAAATTATGTATTGTTTCTAAAAGTAATAAAATTTCAAAAAAAATTACTTTTTTATCAAAATCTATAACCAACAAGCACCTTAATATTTTATTTAAAAAAAATAAAATTCAATTAAATAAAATTGAAAAAATATTATTTTGTAGTGTTGTTCCAAAAACATTTTCTACAATTAATAAATTTTTATCGAAAAAAGTTAAACTAAAATGCTATGAGGTTAAAAAATTAAAATTAAAATCTCTTATAAAAATCAAAGTAGATTATAAACAGGTAGGCTCAGATAGAATTACTAATGCTATAAGTTTAATGAACAATAAAAATAATTTTATAATTTTAGATTTTGGTACAGCAACAACTTTCGATGTACTAATTAGAAATACTTATTTTGGAGGTATTATTGCCCCAGGTGTGAGATTATCTCTTAATACTTTGTCTGATCAAGCAACTCTAATTCCAAAAATAGATTTAAAAAAGATCAATAAAGTCATTGGCAAAAATACAATCTCTGCTGTTAGATCAGGCTTTTTTTGGGGTTATGCTGGTTTAATTGACAATATTATTAATTTAATTAAGAAGGAAACTGGAAAATCTTTTAAAGTAATTATTACTGGTGGATTTTCAGATTTATTTAAAAACTCAATAAAAACGAAAGCAAGTCACAACCAAGACATTACAATTAAAGGCTTAATAAAGATTTCAAAATTAATTCAATAATATGAAAGATGAACTATTATTTTGTCCCTTAGGTGGATCAGGTGAAATAGGCATGAACATGAATTTGTTCGGCTATGGTCAACTTGGTGATCATAAATGGATTATGGTCGACATAGGGGTAACATTTGCAGATGATACTATTCCTGGTGTTGATTTAATTTATCCAGATCCTGGATTTATAGTAGAAAGAAAAGATAATTTATTAGGAATAGTTTTAACACATGCTCACGAGGATCACATTGGTGCAATTGCTCATTTATGGCCAAAATTACAATGTAAAATTTTTGCAACCCCTTTCACAGCTGTATTAATCAGAGAAAAATTTAGAGAAAAGCAAATCGATATTACTAATGATTTAAAGATTGTAGAGTTAAACGGAAAGGTTTCCTTGGATCCATTTGAAATTGAATATATTACTTTAACGCATTCCATATTAGAACCAAACGGACTTAGAATAAAAACTCCAGCAGGAGTTATTTTGCATACTGGTGATTGGAAGGTAGATCCAAATCCTTTGATTGGAGACAATATAAACGAAAAAAGATTAAAGGAAATTGGTGAAGAAGGTGTGCTAGCAATGATTTGTGACTCAACAAATGTTTTTAGCGCTGGTAGATCAGGTTCAGAATTAGATGTAAGAAAAAATATGTTTAACGTTATGTCTCGATTGAAAAAAAGAATTATCATAACGTCTTTTGCCTCAAATGTAGCTAGAATGGAGACAGCTTTTTATTGTGCGGAACAAACTGGAAGACAAATCTCTTTAGTTGGTAGATCAATGCATCGTA
Organism: uncultured Pelagibacteraceae bacterium; assembly: GCA_902560805.1. GTDB lineage: Bacteria > Pseudomonadota > Alphaproteobacteria > Pelagibacterales > Pelagibacteraceae > Pelagibacter. The sequence continues at coordinate 32,025 of CACENW010000006.1, forward strand.
TTTATAAAGCTGCACGTCAATGTGGATATTTAAAAAATACAATTGAGCCAATTGATCCAAGAGAAGCAAAAAATTTTTCAAGAGAAAAAATTGTGTATTTATGTACTGGAAGTCAAGGCGAACCAATGGGTGCAATGATGAGAATTTCTAGTTATGTTCATCCAGACGTTTTTATTGAAAAAGGTGATGCTGTAATTTTTTCTTCAAAAATTATACCTGGTAATGAAAAAAAACTTTACAAATTACACAATCAGCTTGTTAAAGATGGTGTTGAGGTGATATCTGAAGAAACTGAATTCGTTCATGTTTCTGGTCATCCTAACAGAGAAGATTTAAAAGAAATGTACCAGTGGGTTAAACCAAAATGTGTGATACCTGTACACGGAGAACATAGACACATGATAGAACACATAAATTTTGCAAAAGAAATGCAAGTTCCATATCCTGTACAAGTAGAAAACGGTGATATAGTTAAGTTATATCCTGGTAATCAGCCTGAAGTTTACGACAAAGCTCCAAGTGGAAGATTGTATTTAGATGGCAATGTAAGTGTTGATCCTGATTCACAGTCAATAAAAGATAGAAAAAATTTAAGTGCAAATGGTTATCTTGAAGTAACTTTAATGATAACACCTAAAGGAAATATTCATAACAATCCTGTACTTTCTTTTCGTGGTTTACCAGTAGATGATAAAGACGATTTTGTTTATGGACTAGAGGAAGAAATAGAAAAAACTTCAAGAACTTTTAAAATTGGAAGCAAGCAACAAGAGCATAATTTAATTGATGCATTGAAAATTGCCTGTAGAAAATTTTCCAAAGAAAGAACGGGAAAAAAACCTTTCACTAATATTAACTTAGTGAGAATTTAATGAGTATAACTGGTTTAGCAATTATCTATGTAATTATATGGTGGATAGTTTTCTTTGCTATACTTCCTATTGATGTAAACAGAGCAAAAACTGTAAAAATTGATGGTGAAGATCCAGGATCACCAGAAAACCCAAAAATGTTGAAAAAATTCTTATATTGTACTGGCATAACTACTATAATTTTTATCATTATTTATTTACTAATAAAATTTGAATATTTAAATTTAAGAAATATGATTAGCTAAGATGCTTTTATCAAATTCATTTATTCCAATATTAAAAAATAATCCTTCTGAGGCAAAAATTAAATCTCATCAATTAATGTTGAGAGTTGGTATGATTAAGCAAGCTTCTTCAGGAATATACTCATGGTTACCTTTAGGATTTAAGGTAATGAAAAAAATAGAACAAATTGTAAGAGAAGAGCAAAATAAAATTGGTGCTCAAGAAATATTGATGCCAACAATTCAATCCAGCGATATCTGGAAAGAAAGTGGTCGATATGATGATTATGGTGAGGAGATGCTCAGAATAACTGATCGTCAAAAAAGAGAAATGCTTTATGGACCTACTAATGAAGAGCAAGTTACGGAAATTTTTAGATCTTCAATTAAATCTTACAAATCATTACCTCAACTTATGTACCACATACAATGGAAATTTAGAGATGAGATAAGACCTAGATTTGGAATAATGAGGGGAAGAGAGTTTTACATGAAAGATGCCTATTCATTTGATGTATCAGACCAAGAAGCTTTTTTTTCATATAATAAATTTTTTCTTTCATATTTAAAAACTTTTAAAAGATTAGATCTAATAGCCATACCTATGGCTGCTGACACAGGTCCAATTGGAGGGAATTTATCTCATGAATTTATTATCCTAGCAGACACAGGGGAAAGTAAAATTTTTACAGACAAAAGAATTTTTGACTTAAACAGTGATGATACTCAATTAGAAAAATCCTCTTTAGAGGAAATGAGAAAAAAATATGAGCAATTTTATGCTGTGACTGATGAAAAGTTTAATAAAGATGAATTTGAAAAAATAGTTTCTAAAGAAAATCAATTAATCACAAAAGGTATTGAGGTAGGTCACATATTTTATTTTGGAGATAAATATTCAAAACCCATGAATGCATCAGTAGATTTACCTAGTGGAAAAAAAGATTTTGTTAAAATGGGTTCTTATGGAATTGGTGTATCAAGGTTAGTAGGAGCCATAATAGAGGCAAAATATGATGAAAAAAATGAAATCATGAAATGGCCATTGTCTGTTGCTCCATATGATATTGCTTTAATACCGATGATTAATAAAAATGATAATTCAGCACTAGATAAGGCAAATAGTATTAACAGTGAATTATTAAAAAATAATATTGATGCTATTGTTGATGATACTGATGAAAATTTTTCATCAAAAATCAAAAAAATGAATTTGATTGGGTCTCCATACCAAATTATAATTGGTAAAAAGAGTGAGGGTGATTTACTGGAGTTTAAAGAAACAGGAGGTGAAACTCAAAACTTACCTTTAAACAAAATTATAGAAATTATAAACAAACAAAAAAATTCAATTTGATTTCTACTTTAGAAAAAGAAATTACTCTTAGATTTTTAAAAGCCAGAAAAAAAGATGGTTTTTTGAATGTAATATCAATTTTTTCTTTTATTGGAATAAGTCTTGGAGTTGCAGTCCTTATCATCGTGATGTCTGTCATGAATGGTTTCAGAACTGAGTTAATAAATAAAATCGTAGGATTTAATTCTCACGTAACTGTAAAACCTTATTCAAATTCAATAGATGAAAGTAAAATAAATAATAAGCTAAACTTAATTTCTAAGAATATTATTTTAAGTAATTCAGGAGAGGCAATTATTCTTAAAAATAATAATACTAAAGGAATAGTGTTACGTGGCTATAAACGTAATGATCTTTTAAACTTAGAAGTATTAACAAATGAGAAATTTAAAGGTGAATTAAATCAATTTGATAAAAATTCCATTTCAATTGGAAGTGAACTAAGTATTTCTCTAGATCTTGAAATAGGAGATGAATTGACCTTAATGTCACCATCTGGTGTTCAAACAATAATTGGCAGTATGCCAAAACAAAAAACTTTTGTAGTTAATTCAATTTATAATAGTGGTTTAGCAGAATTTGATAACAATATTGCTTTTATTGAACTTAATTTTTTAGAAGAGTTCTTTGGATACAATCCTGATGAAAGGAATTTAGAAATATATCTGAAAAATCCAAAGAATATTCAGTCCCAAAAATTAATTGTGAAACAAGTCTTTGATGAAGAGTTTGTTTTTAGTTGGGCAGATATGAATAGTTCATTATTTTCAGCCCTTAAAGTTGAACGGAATGTCATGTTTATTATTTTGTCACTAATAATAATTGTTGCTGCATTTAATATTATTTCAGGATTAACTATTTTAGTAAAAAACAAAACAAAAGATATTGCTATCTTAAAATCAATTGGAGTATTAAATAAATCAATAATTAAAATATTTTTTTTAGTTGGTGTAATAATAGGTACTTCTGCAACAATTTTTGGTATTTTTTTAGGTGTAACTTTTTCTATTTATATTGAGAATTTTAGACAATTTTTAAGCTCAGCTTTCAATATAAGTTTATTTCCAGAAGAAATATATTTTTTAAGCAAGATGCCTTCTGAAATAAATCCAACATCAATAATTTTAATTTCAGTTTGCTCTATAATTATAACTATTTTAGTTTCAATTTTTCCAGCATTTAAAGCAGCTAAGTTAGATCCAATTAAATCTTTAAAATATGAGTAAGTATTTAGAATTAAAAAATATATCTAAAAGTTTTGAAACTGAAAAAAAGATTAAAGTTTTAAAAGGATTGTCACAAAATTTTGAAAAAGGTAAAATTTATTCACTCATGGGCCCATCTGGCACAGGTAAATCAACTTTGTTAAATTTAATTTCTTTAATAGACAGACCTTCATCAGGTCAAATTATGTTTAATCAAAATCAAATTAATTTTAATGATACAGAGGAAAATGATATTTTTAGATCAAAAAAAATTGGTATTGTTTATCAACAAAACAACCTTCTTCCAGATTTTACTGCCATGGAAAATATTTATTTAGCATCACTTGCAAACAATAATGACAAAGAATTAGCAAATACAAAGTCTAAAAAATTATTAAAAAAAATTGGTCTTTCCAACAGATCAAATCACTTTCCTTCTCAACTTTCAGGAGGAGAGGCTCAAAGAGTAGCTATAGCAAGAGCTATAGTTAATGATCCTGAAATAATCTTAGCGGATGAACCAACAGGTAGTTTAGATATGAATACAGCAAAAGAAGTATTTAAACTTTTATATAATCAAAAAAAAACAGATAGATTGATAATATTTGCAACTCACAATAGATTTTTTGCTAACAAGGCAGATTGCCTATTGGAGATGAGAGATGGTATTATAAAATCATCTAATGTCTGAGTCATTAAATCAAAATTTTAATCATCTTAAAGTCCATACACAATATTCTATATGTGAAGGTGCAGCTAAAATTGATGATTTACAAGAATATTGTAAATCAAACAAAATTAAATCTTTAGGAATAAGTGACACTTTTAATTTATGTGGGGCATTAGAATTTGCAGAAAAAATTTCTAAATCAGGAACACAGCCAATTATTGGTACTCAAATAAATTTTAAACTAAATGATATTACTGGATTGTTACCTTTATTTGCTTTGAATGAAACTGGTTATAAAAACATTATTGAATTATCATCTAATTCATATTTAGAAAATGATGAGTTAAGCGATCCACATGTATATTTTGATGAATTATTAAAAAATTCTGATGGTGTTTCAGTTTTTTCAGGTACCGTTTTAGGTCTTTTTGGAAAATTATTCGATAAAGGAAAATTTTCAGAAATAAATGAAATTTACTCAAAAATAAAAAAAGTTTTTGGAGATAGGTTTTATTTAGAAATTCAAAGACATAAAGATACAAATGAAAATGGGTTTGAAAAATTTAACCTAAAACAATCTGTAGAATTAGAAATACCAATAATTGCTACTAATGAAGTTTTTTATTTATCAAAAGATATGCATGAAGCACACGATGCTTTGATTTGTATTGGTAACAAAACATATATAAATGAAAAAAATAGATTAAAATTAAGTGATCAACATTATTTAAAAACTAACTCTGAGATGACAGAGTTATTTGCTGATATACCTGAAGCTTTAGAAAATAATTATAATTTTCCTTTAAGATGTAGTTTTAGACCATCTTTTTCCAACCCAATATTGCCAAATATTAGTAGTGATAAAGATGGAAATGCAGACGATCTTCTGACCAAATATTCTTCAGAGGGATTGAGAGATAAATTTTTAAAAGTTTTTAATTTTAAAGATGATGAAATTGAAAATGATAAAAATTTTATTCTATATAAAGAAAGATTAGATCATGAACTTTCAATAATTATTAAAATGAAATACTCGAGTTATTTTTTGATTGTATCTGATTATATAAAATGGGCTAAAGAAAATGATATACCAGTAGGTCCTGGTAGGGGTTCGGGAGCTGGATCATTGGTAGCCTGGTGCTTATCAATTACTGATGTTGATCCAATTAAATTCAATTTAATATTCGAAAGATTTTTAAATCCAGATCGAATTTCGATGCCTGATTTTGATATAGATTTTTGCGAGGATAAAAGAGACCTTGTTTTTGAATACTTAACTAAAAAATACAAAGATAGTGTCGCTCATATAATTACGTTTGGTAAATTAAAAGCAAGAATGGTGATCAGAGATGTTGGTAGAGTTATGGGATTACCCTATGGTTTTATAGACAGTATATCAAAAATGATACCTTTTGATCCTTCTAGACCTCAAAATCTAATGCAATGTATAGCTGGAGAGCCAAGGTTACAAAAGCTCATTAATGAGGATACTAGAGTAAAAAAGTTAACAGAGTTGTCATTGAAATTGGAAGGTCTTAATAGAAATGTTGCTACTCATGCAGCAGGAGTTGTGATTGCAGATAAAAAACTAACCGAAGTAGTGCCTTTATATAAAGATGCTTCTGCAGATTTACTTTTACCCTCAACACAATTTGACATGTATTCTGCTGAAAATGCTGGTTTAATAAAATTTGATTTTTTGGGATTAAAGACACTAACTGTAATAAATAATACTCAAAAATTAGTTAGAAAAAAAGATAAAAAATTTAACATAGAAGAAATAAATTTTGATGATCAAAAAGTTTTTGATCTTTTATCATCTGGTAAAACCGTAGGGTTGTTTCAAATTGAAAGTGCTGGAATGAGAGAAGCTTTACTTCATATGAAGCCAAATCACATTGAAGATATTATTGCACTAGTAGCATTATATAGACCTGGTCCCATGAGCAACATACCAACTTACAATAATTGCAAACATGGAAAGCAAAAACCAGATTATTTACACCCATTATTGGAAGATATTTTAAAACCTACATATGGAGTAATTATTTACCAAGAGCAAGTAATGCAGATTGCTCAGAAATTATCTGGATTTACTGCAGGACAAGCTGATCTTTTAAGAAGAGCAATGGGTAAAAAGAAGAGAGCAGAACTAGAGAAACAAAAACAAGGTTTTATAGCCGGTGCAGTTAAAAATGGCATAGCTAAAGATGTTGCAGCTGGAATATTTTTAAAAATCGAACCTTTTGCAGAATATGGTTTTAACAAAAGTCATGCTGCAGCTTATGCAATAATTTCTTATCAAACTGCATATTTAAAAACTTATTATCCCAAAGAATTTATTGCTGCATCAATGACGATGGATATTTCTAATCAAAATAAACTAAGTGAATTTTATGAAGAATTAAAAAGACTTAATATTGAGACAATTAGACCTGATATTAATGAATGCTTTGCTGATTTTAGAACTATTAATGGAAAGTTTTATTATGCATTAGGTGGAATTAAAGCAGTTGGTTATGAAGCAATTTCAAATATTGTGAAAGAGAGAGAAATAAATGGAAAATTTAAGTCTATTGGTGACTTTATAAATAGAGTTAACCCAAAAGATATAAATAAATTACAATTAGAAGGATTAGTAAAAGCAGGTGCATTTGATAATTTAAACTTAAATAGACAAGCGATCTTTAACTCAATACCTAATTTTATATTAAAAAATAAAAATATTTCTGAAAATAAACTAGCTAATCAAATAGATTTGTTTTCTGACAATAATGAAGTGGAGCAGGATATTTTAACCAAAATAGAAGATTGGAAATTTGAGGAGAGATTATCTAAAGAATTTGAAGCAGTTGGTTTTTTTATATCAGATCATCCGTTAAATCAATTTACCGAAATATTTGAGGATTATAAAATTAATGATTATGCTAAATTTATTTCAGATGATAACTCAGAAAGTGTTAATGTAGCCGCAACATTGCTTAAGGTTCAAGAGAAAAAAACTGCTAAAGGAAATGCGTATGCCGTTTTAAAATTAACAGATTTAAATAGTGTATTTGAAATATTTATTTTTTCGGATTTGCTGGAATTAAATAGAGAAATCTTAAAAGAAGGTAACTCATTAATTTTAACCTTGGTTAAGAATATTTCTAACGACGAAAACCGTTTTAAAAGAATTAATGTTCAAAAAATAGCCTCTTTAAAAGATTTATTTAATAGTCCAATTAATGAAATATCATTTAATGTCAAGACAATGGAACAAATTCAAAAGATATCAAAATTTTTAAATCAAGAAGGCAAAACCCAAGTAAAATTCACTCTTTCAACAAAAGATCAAATTTTAAATTTTCAATTAAATAAACCAATGAATCTTGATAGAAAATCCTTAAATCTTTTAAGAAAACAGCAAATCCAAGCAGAAATTAGTTAAATAAAACTTGTCAATTTTAACAAATATTTGTAAATAACCATTAAATTAAATTAACACGCACACAGTTGTTGGTTTTATACCTCCGGTCCTTAAATGGAAATTACTGTGGTGGCTTAACCGGGAACAAATATGAAAATACCTAACGTTACAATTCAACAATTATTAGAGGCAGGTGTTCATCTTGGACACAAAACTTTGAGATGGAATCCAAAAATGAAGAAATACATTTTTGGAAAAAGAGACTCAATTCACATTATAGATTTAACGCAAACACTTGAGTTGACTAAAGTGGCTATGGAAAAAGTCTATAATACAATAGCAAATAACGGTAAAATTTTATTTGTATCAACTAAAAAACAAGCATCAGAAGCAATAGCGGAAGTTGCTAAAGAAACAGATCAGTACTTTGTGAACTACAGATGGTTAGGCGGAATGTTAACTAATTGGGGAACAATATCTAATTCAATAAAAAAGTTAAAAAAATTAGAAATTGATTTGGCTGCTGAAAACAGAGGTTTCACCAAAAAAGAACTTCTTAAAATGAGCGTTAAAAAAGATAAACTTCAAAGATCATTAGGCGGAATTGCAGAAATGAAGAAAGTACCTGAATTAGTTTTTGTAATTGATACTAATTATGAGTCATTAGCTATAGCAGAGTCGTCAAAATTAGGTATTCCTATAATTGCTATTCTAGACAGTAATTCTAATCCAGATAATATTGATTATCCAATTCCTGGAAATGATGACGCAAGAAGAGCTATAGATCTTTATTGTAACTTAATTAAAGAAACGATTAATAATGCAAAAAGTTCAATTCAATCATCTGAGCGTAAGCAAGAAAAAGCAAAAGAAGTTAATGATAATAGTAAAAACAAAACTATTCAAGAAATTGATAGAGAAAAACTAGAAAAAAAATTCTCTAACGAGGATAAAGGAAAGTTAAATTAAAATGAGTGATATAGAAAAAGTAAAAAAATTAAGAGAGGCAACAGGTGCTGGATTTAAAGATTGTAATTTAGCAATAAAAGAATCTGGTGGTGATTTAGACAAAGCAATTGAGGTTCTTAGAGTAAAAGGAATATCAAAAGCTTCCAAAAAAATGTCAAGAGATGCTAGAGAGGGAGTTGTTGTAGTATCTGGTGATGAGAATAAAACTTCTGTAATTGAAGTAAATTGTGAAACTGATTTTGTTGCGAAGAATGATGACTTTATAAGCTTTGTTAAAGAATTGAGTGAATTAAATAATAAACACAGTTCCAATCAAGATGAATTAAGAAAATCTGTTATGAAAAATGGACAAAGTGTAGATGATAATCTAGTAGCACTTATTGCAAAAATTGGTGAAAAAATTACAATTGGAAAATCAAAAACTGTTGAAAATAAAAGTGGTATTAATAACTACTATCTACACACAGTTGTAAAAGATAATGTAGCAAAATTAGCAGTACTAGTATCTCTTGATACAAGTGATAAATCAGATACAGTTAAATCATTTGGTAAACAACTTTCTATGCATATTGCAGCCTCAAATCCCTTAGCTTTAGAATCAAATCTAATTGATCAAGCTGTAATTGATAAAGAACATGAGCTTGTCGCAGAAGAATTGAAAAATTCAGGTAAACCTGAGGAGATTGCAAAAAAGATAAGTTTAGGAAAAATGAACAAGTTCAAAGAGGAAAATGCACTTTTATCACAAGCATGGGTGATGGAACCTAAGAAAAAAGTGCAAGATATAGTTAAAGAATTATCAATAGCTGATTTAAAAATAAAAGAATTCTTTAGAATAAAAATAGGAGAGTAAATGTTTGACGAAAAATCATATGGTGTAAAAATGGATAAGGCCATAGATGTGTTTTCAAAAGAGTTATCTTCTTTAAGGACTGGTAGAGCAAATGCAGCTATGCTAGATCTTGTTAAAGTTGAAGTTTATGGTCAACATTTGCCGATAAGTCAAATTGGTAGTATCACAACTCCCGAACCAAGAATGATTAACATTCAAGTTTGGGATGCTAATAATGTTTCTTTATTAGATGCTGCAATAAAAAAATCAGATTTAGGTTTAAATCCCCAAATAGATGGTCAACTTATAAGACTTCCTATCCCTGAGCTTAATGAAGAAAGAAGATCTGAACTAAAAAAATTAATTAAGTCAATTGGTGAAAAATGCAAAGTATCAATAAGAAATATCAGAAGAGAAGCAAATGAAGATCTTAAAAAATTATTAAAGTCAAAGGATATTAGTGAAGATGATGAAAAATCTAAAGAAAAAATAATTCAAACAATAACAGATGATCATATAAAATCTGTTGACGAAAAAGTTTCTTCAAAAGAAAAAGAAATAATGACAATATGAACCCCTTAAATCATGTAGCCATTATCATGGATGGTAATGGGAGATGGGGTATTAGACATTATAATTCAAGAAAAAAGGGTCATAAAGCAGGACTTAAAACTGTTGAAACTGTAATTAAGGTTTCGATAGAAAAGAAAATTCCTTACTTAACTTTATTTGCTTTTTCAACAGAAAATTGGAAAAGACCTAAAACAGAAATTGATGCTTTGTTTAAATTATTAGAGAGTTTTTTAAAAAAAAAAATAAAAGAATTTAATAAAAATCAAATTAAATTAAAAATAATTGGTGAAAAAAAATTTCCAAAAAAATTAAACAAACTTCTAAATGATAGTGAAAAAAAAACAAACAGTAATTCAAAGTTACAAATTAACTTGGCACTTAACTATGGTTCCAAAAAAGAAATAATTAATGCTATAAAATTATTAAATAAAAAAAATATGAACATTAATGAAAAGAATATTTCAAAATCGCTTTATACTAAAAATATTCCAGATCCAGATCTGTTGATAAGAACTGGAAACACAAAAAGATTAAGTAATTTTTTATTATGGCAAATATCATACTCTGAAATCTTCTTCTCTAATAAATTGTGGCCCGATTTCAACTCTAATGACTTTATTAATATTTTAAAAAAATACCAAAGAATAAAAAGAAAATTTGGAAAAATATTGTGAAAAATGAAATATTTAAAAGAGTTTTAAGTTCAATTGTTCTTTTTATTATAACTTTTTATTGCATAATAAAAGGTTCATATTTTTTTGTTATTTTGATTATATTAATTTTTTTAATTTCCTCATTTGAGTGGTTTAAAATGTCTAAAAATAAATCATATTTCCTATTAGGAATGTTATATTTAGTCTTTTCAATATTTTGTGTTTTCCAATTAAGATTTAATTTTAAAAATGATGCAATGTTATTTTTATTAGTTACAAATATTTGTATCCTAACAGACATTGGAGGATATTTTTTTGGTAAAATTTTTAAAGGTCCAAAATTAACTAATTACAGTCCAAATAAAACATATTCGGGAGCACTAGGTAGTTTTTTTCTATCTTTGACTATTATTCCTCTCAATTTTGTTTTCAATTTTTTAAGCGATATTTCATTAATAAGTTTAGTAACATTTACTTTTATAGTTTCTGGAACAAGTCAATTTGGAGACATTTTAATTTCTTCATTTAAAAGAGCATCAAAAATTAAAGATACTGGAATTATTATTCCAGGACACGGTGGTTTATTAGATAGAATTGATGGTATGTTATTTGCGTTTCCAATATCTTATCTAATGATATTATTCAATTTTTTTGAAATTTTTTAATGAAACTTAATTTAGCAATATTAGGATCGACAGGATCAATTGGACAATCATTATTAAAAATTATTTCTAAAGATAAGAAAAATTATAGAATTTTATTACTTACAGCAGACAAAAATTATAAACTTATACTAGAGCAGGCAAAAAAATTTAATGTCAGAAATATAATAATCACTAACAAAAAATACTTTGACCTAGCAAAAATTAGAAATAAAAAAAATAATATATATATCCACAATAATTTCGATAATTTAAAAAAAATTTTTACTAAGAAAATTGATTATACCATGAGCTCTATTGTTGGATTAGATGGCCTAGTTCCGACCTTTAAAATCATTAAATATACAAACAAAATTGCGATAGCAAACAAGGAAACAATAATATGTGCATGGAATTTAATTAAGAAGGAACTTAAAAAACATAATACTGAATTTATTCCAGTAGATTCAGAACATTTTTCCATTTGGTATGCTATTCAAAATAAATCAAACTATAATATTGAGAAATTATATCTTACTGCTTCTGGAGGCCCTCTTCTTAAGATGCCTTTAAGTAAATTTAATAATTTGAAAATTAGTCAAATTATTAAGCATCCAAATTGGAATATGGGTGCCAAAATCAGTGTAGATTCAGCAACAATGATGAATAAAGTTTTTGAAGTAATTGAAGCAAAAAAAATATTTAATTTAGATTATAAAAAAATTTCTATATTCATACATCCTCATTCTTATTTACATGCTATTTTAAAATTTAAAGATGGGATGATTAATTTAATTGCGCATGATACAACAATGGAAATTCCAATCAATAATACCCTAGATAATTTAAAAAAAAATAAAATTAAGACTAAAAAAATTAATTTAAATAAATTAAACAATTTACAACTTTCAGGTGTTAATAAACAAAGATTTCCAACCATCAAGTTATTAAATCAACTTCCTTCAAAAGATTCTTTGTTTGAAACAATACTCGTTTCTACAAATGATTATTTAGTAGATTTATTGTTAAAAAAAAAAATAACTTATTTAGAATTAATAGAAAAATTATTTAAAATATTGTCAAAAAAAGAGTTTAAGAAATATAAATCTATAGAACCAAAAAAAATTACTGATATATTAAATTTACATAAAACTATAAAATCAATAATAATTCAAAATGAAAAATATTTATAAAGTAACTATTATAGTATTTTACAATCTGTATTTATTATTTTCTTCATCTTTTGCTAGTGCTAGCGAGATTACAAGTATAATAATTAAAGGAAACGAGAGAATTTCTAATGAAACTATAATTTTATTTTCAGAAGTTAGTGTTGGAGACAAACCATCAAATGATAAACTAAATCAAATAATTAAAAATTTATATGAAACAAATTTTTTTGAAGATGTTAATCTAAATGTTGTTGATCAGAAGTTATTAATCACTGTAAAAGAAGCTCCAATTATTGATAAAGTAGAATTTACTGGTGTTAAGGCTGAAAAAATTAAAGATTCTTTGAATTCATTTATAAATTTAAAATCAAGATCATCCTATAACGAATTTTTAGTTTCTGAAGATAGAATTAAGATTGAAACTTATCTCAGACAAATTGGCTACTATTTTTCTTCTGTAAATTCAGTAATCGAGGAGCTTGAAAATAATTTAGTTAAAATAACTCATAATATTAAACTAGGTGAAAAAGCAAAAATTAAAAAAATTAAATTTATTGGAAATAAAATTTTCAAAGACAACAAACTTAAAAGTATAATTGTAAGCGAAGAATATAAATTTTGGAAATTTATATCAGGAAAAAAATATTTAAATGAACAGACTATTAATCTTGACACAAGATTACTCAAAAATTTTTATCTAAACAAAGGTTATTATAATGTAGAAATAAATACTTCATTTGCTAAATTAATTGGTTCAGAAGATTTTGAATTAATTTATAATATCAATCCAAATGACAAAATTTATTTTAACGATTTAACATTAAATATTCCAGTTGACTTTAATTTAATTAATTTTGAAGAACTAAATAATTTACTAACTGAATTAAAGGGTAAACCTTATTCTATTAATACAGTTAATAAAATTTTAGATGAAATCGATAAAGTTACATTAAATGAGGAATATAAATCTATAAATGCCAATGTTAGTGAGGAAATCATTGAAAACAAATTAAATTTAAAATTTGATATTAAAGAAACTGAAAAGTTTTATGTTGAAAAAATAAACATTTATGGAAACAATATTACAAGAGAAAGTGTTATTAGAAATAATTTAGAAATAGACGAAGGTGATCCATTTAATAATATATTGCAATTAAAAAGTGAAAATAACTTAAAAAGTCTGAACTTTTTTAGAACAGTATCTTCAGAAATTATTGAAGGTGAAAAACCAAATTCAAAAATAATTAATTTTAAAGTTGAGGAAAAACCTACAGGACAAATTTCTGCTGGAGCTGGAGCTGGTACATCAGGTGGTACATTTAGTTTTGGAATCAAAGAAAACAATTATCTCGGCAAAGGTTTAGGATTGGAAGCGAACGCTACAATAAATTCGGAATCTTTTAAAGGTATATTAGGAGTAGACAATCCTAATTTTAATAATTCCGATAAATCTTTATTTGGTAATATACAAGCAATCGAAATTGATAGGATGGCGAATAATGGATATAAAACAAATAAAACTGGTTTTGAGTTAGGAACTAAATTTGAGTATTACGAGGACTTTAATTTAGGTTTTTCAACAAGGACATTTTATGAAAAAATAGACACAGACTCAACCGCATCTGCTCGACAACAATCTCAAGAGGGAAATTACTTTGATACTTTTTTTAATTCACGTTTTGATTATGACAAACGAAACCAGAGATTTAGACCAGATGATGGTTTTAGATCAACTTATACATTAGATGTTCCTCTTATTAGTGAAACATATACATTAACAAATAGGTATAATTTTCAAAAATATACATCTTTATATGATAACAATGTATCTTCCTTTGGTATTTACCTTGAAGCAGCCAATTCAATAAAAGGAGATGATATAAAATTAACTGAGAGATTGTATATTCCTACAAAAAAATTACGTGGATTTGAAAGAGGTAAGGTTGGACCAAAAGATGGAAGTGATTTTGTTGGTGGAAACTATATAGCAACTATTAATGCCACCACAAACTTACCAGTTTTATTTGAAAATTCTCAAAATTTAGATGCAGTATTATTTTTAGATGTGGGTAATATTTGGGGTGTGGATTACGATTCCTCTATTGATGACAGTGATAAAATAAGAAGTTCAATAGGTATAGGAATTGATTGGTTTTCAGCTATAGGACCAATTAATTTTTCATTTTCTGAGGCTATCTCAAAAGCAGATACTGACATTACAGAAACATTTAGATTTAATATTGGTACAACTTTTTAATGAGAATTTTTTTTAAGGTATGTATTTATTTAATTTTAATTTTAAATTTTTGTAATATTTCAAATGCAGAGCAGAGTGTAAAATTTGTCAATATTGATTTTCTTGTGAATAAGACAAAAATTGGAAATCAAATGTTAGACAAAATAAGTAGCTTAGATAAACAAAATATTAAAAAATTAAAATCTTTTGAGAAACAAATTAAGGAAAAACAAGAAGAGATTAAATTAAAAAAAAATGTAATTTCTGAAATAGAGTTTGAAAAAGAGGTCAGCAATCTTAACAAAAAAATTTTAGATTTTAATAATCAAAAAGAAACTATGGTTAAAGAATTGACCAATATAAAGAATAAGGAGCTTAATTTATTTTTTGAAAATATTAAACCAATAGTGCAAAATTATATGACAGAAAACTCAATAGATATGATTGTCAACAGTAAGAATATCTTTATGGGAAATAACAAATCAGATATAACAACTGATTTGATTGAAAAGATAAATTTAAATTTTTAAAATGAATAAATTAAATAAAGAGCAAATTATTGATTTACTTCCCCACAGAGAACCGATGTTGTTAATTGATGAGTTGTATGACATTAAAAATTTACATTCTGCTACGGCGGTAGTTAATGTTAAGAAAGATAGTTTTTTTGTACAAGGGCATTTTCCTGGTCAGCCTGTAATGCCCGGTGTGCTAATTGTTGAGTCATTTGGTCAAGCTGCAGCTGCCTTAACAGCACATGGGCTAGATAAATCTACATACGAAAATAAATTAGTATTTTTAATGGGTGTAGAAAAGGCTCGTTTTAGGAGTCCAGTGATACCTGATTGTAAACTTATATTAAAAATTGAAGCTATAAGATCTCATGGTAGAGTATGGAAGTATAAAGGTGAAGCCTTTGTAGACGAAACAAAAATGGCAGATGCAGTTTGGTCTGCGACGATTGTAGATAAGAAATAAATAGCAATAATTGTTGATAACTTAAGCAGATTTGCTCTGTTAAAAGCAAATATGTCAAATCCTTTTTTTAAAAACCATGGTCCTATTTTAGTTTCAGATATTTACAAACTTATAAACATTGAAATCGGTAACGTAAAAAAAGATGTTGAATTAAACGACATAAAAGATCTAAATAGTTCAAATAACTCAGATATTACTTTTTTTCATTCTAATAAATATGCAGAATTTGCAAAAAATACAAAGGCATCTTTTTGCATAACTACAGAGTCTTTAAAAAAAGTACTTCCAACTTTATGCATTCCAATTGTTGTTGAAAATGTATTAGTATCCGTATCAAAGATAACATCAATGTTTTATCCTGATGCAATAAATGATGATTTTGACGATAGTGCAATTAACATTAATGAAACAAATTTTAAGAACAAAGTAAATTATGGTAAAAATGTTTTAATTGGAAAAAATGTATCAATTGGGGCAAATTGTAAGATAGGTCACAACACAATAATTGAAAAAAACGTTTCTGTTGGAGACGATTGCTCAATTGGTTCAAATACAATTATAAGAAATTCACTTATAAGTAATAATGTAAAAATTCTTGATAACTGCGTAGTTGGAAAACATGGTTTTGGTTTTTTTCCAAATAAAAATAAAAATTTAAGATATCCACATATTGGAATTGTAATTATTGAGGAAAATTGTGAAATAGGATGTGGGTCTACTATAGATAGAGGTTCGATGTCGAATACTGTTATTGGCAAAAACACTTATTTGGATAATCAAATACACATAGCTCATAATGTTAAAATAGGAAAAAATTCTATTATAGCAGGGCAAGTAGGAATTGCTGGTAGCTCAATTATTGGTTCAAATGTAAGAATAGGTGGCCAAGCAGGAATTTCTGGACATATTAGTGTTGGTAACAATGTAGAAATTGGAGGTGGCTCAGGCGTAATAAAAAATATTCCCGACAATACAAAAGTAATGGGTTATCCAGCAAAAAACATTAGAGAATTCTTAAGAGATAATAAATGATCCATAAAACTGCTGTAATTGATTCAAATGCTAAAATCTCTGAAAATATAAAAATTGGACCTTACTCTGTAATAGGTCCTGATGTAGAAATTGGAGAGGGAACAGTTGTCCATTCTCATGTAAATATAACAGGTAAAACGATTATCGGTATTAATAATCAAATTTATCCATTTGCCTCAATAGGTAATGATCCACAAGATTTAAAATTTAAAGGTGAAAAAACTTTATTAGAGATAGGTGATAATAACAAAATAAGAGAATACGTTACTATAAATCCTGGCACAGAAGGTGGTGGAGGCAAAACTCAAGTTGGTAACAATTGTCTTTTTATGGTGTCATCTCACATCGCTCATGATTGTATAGTTGGTGATAACGTTATTTTAGCAAACAATGTTCCATTGGGTGGTCATGCTCATGTAGATGATAATGCTATAATTGGTGGTAACTCAGCAGTTCAACAATTTACTAGAGTTGGCAAATTTGCAATGATAGGTGGAATGTGTGGCGTAGTAAGAGACGTGATACCATATGGTATCGTGCATGGAAACAGAAGTATATTACAAGGATTAAATTTAATTGGTTTAAGAAGAAAAAATATTTCAAATAAGGAAATATTATCTCTAAGCGAGGCATATAAAATAATATTTAAGAATGAGAATTTAACAGAGAATTTAAGTCATTTATCAAATGATTTAAGAAAAAATGAATTAGTTTCTGAAGTGGTTAATTTTATAGAGAAAGATAAAAAAAGACCTATCTGCACTCCCTTTTCTAAATAAAATGATTGGTTTGTTTTTAGGTGATACAGATTTTTCTGAAATAGTTTTAACGAAAATAAAAAAATTAAAAAAAAAATATTTTATCATAGATTTTTCTAAAAATAATAAATTTAAAAGAGATAAAAATTCTTACAGGATTAGCATCGGTAAATTTGGAAAAATAATAAATTTAATTAAAGAAAAAAATTGTAAAAAAGTTTTATTTGCTGGCAAAATAGCAAAACCTAATTTTACTTCTCTTAGATTAGATTTAAAAGGTATTTATTATATGCCAAGTATTATTAGAGCTTCCAAAATTGGTGATGCTGCAATTATCAAATCAATAATTAATATCCTTGCAAATGAGGGTATAAAAGTAATAAGTTCTATATACTTTAACTCAGAACTATCCCTTAAAAAAGGAAACTATACAAAAACTAAGCCTAATAAGAATGATAACAACTCAATTGAAAAAGCTAAAAATTATTTTAATAAAATTAATAGCTTAGACCATATACAGGCTTTAGTTGTCAAAGATGAAAAAATAATTGCAAAAGAGGGAAGGCAAGGGACTAAAAAAATGCTTTCAAAACTAAAGAAAAATTTAAAAGGTATTTTAATAAAATTACCTAAAAATAAACAAGATTTAAGAATGGATTTACCAACGGTTGGTTTACAAACTTTAAAAGATATTAAAAAATATGGATTAAAAGGTCTCGTTTTGAAATCTAAAAGGAATATTTTTCTTGATAAAGAAGAAGTAATTCGTTTTGCAAATAAAAATAAAATTTTTATTAAAGTGATATGAAAAAAATCTTTGTATTAACAGGCGAACCATCAGGAGACAAACTTGCATCAACTTTAATATCAAGATTAAAACTAGAAAATTCTGAAATTGAATATTTATCCGTTGGTGGTACTCATTTAAAAAAACTCGGTATTAAATCTATTTATGATTTGAAGGAAATTACATATATAGGATTTACAAGTGTATTGCTTAATATTTTTAGAATTAAATCAAAAATAAATAAAACTGTAGAAGAAGTAGTTAAATTTAACCCTGATATATTGCTAAGTGTAGATAGTCCTGATTTTACTTTGCGAGTAGCAGAAAAGGTCAAAAAAATAAACAGCAATATTAAAACAATTCATTATGTAGCACCTCAAGTATGGGTATGGCGAAAGAATAGAGTTAAAAAAATTAAAAAATTTATTGATCACATTCTTTTGTTGTTTGAATTTGAAAAAAAATACTTTGATGAAGAAAATATCAATAATACTTTTGTTGGCCATCCTCTAATAGAAATAAATCAAAATAACAAAACTATTATTGATAATATTTTACCTAAAGATAAAAAAATAATATCTGTATTTCCCGGTAGCAGAAATTCTGAAACTAATGTTTTGTTACCTATATTATTGGATTTTATTAAATTAATGAACAAAAAGCATAATGAATATTATTTTTATATTCATGCAACCGATGAAAATAAAAGTTTAATTTTAGAACATGTAAAAAAATATAACTTTGACAATATAGATATTGTGTCTGAAGAAAATATTAAATCTGAAATTTTGTCTAAATCCATTTTTGCTGTTTCAAAATCTGGTACGGTTTCATTACAAATTTGTAATTTTAATGTTCCGTCTATTATTATTTATAAACTTAGTTTTATTAATTTTATGATTTTTAAAATGTTAGTTAATGTAAAATTTGCCAATATTATAAATATAATTAATAATCGTGAGGTAATTCCTGAATTACTTCAAAAAGAATGTAATGCAGATGAAATATACAGGTCTGTTATTTATTTACTTAAAAATCCTGAGTTAATTAAAAAACAAATAAGTGATTGCTCCAAAACTTTAGATGGCATCAGGTCTAAAACTTCATCTGCTGGTGAGGCAAGTTCAATTTTAATTAAGTATCTTTCCTAATCTTTTCTCAACATCTGCTTTACCTAAAGATATAACAATATCATATAAGCCTGGTCCAAACTTGGACCCCGTTAGAGCCACTCTTAATGGTTGCCCAACACCTTTAAAATTTGTTTCATGTTTTTTAATCAAGTTGTTGACTATTGGTTCTAAATTATCTCTTGTCAAATTACCTAGATTTTTAATTTCATTTTGAAATTCATTGATTATTTTTTTCGATTTATCATCAATTAATTTCAAATCATCCTCATTAAAATTTACTTCATCATTAATAATATATTTGGCATTATTAAAAATTTCTTCCAGTGTCTTTGCTTTGTTTTTTAAAAATACTAAAGA
The DNA here is from genome assembly GCA_902560805.1 of uncultured Pelagibacteraceae bacterium. Lineage (GTDB taxonomy): Bacteria > Pseudomonadota > Alphaproteobacteria > Pelagibacterales > Pelagibacteraceae > Pelagibacter. The sequence goes on from CACENW010000006.1 coordinate 51,883, forward strand.
CGATTTAATTTTGGTTGCTTTTGCTGTATCAATTTTATCTTTATATTCCTCACAATATTTTAAAAGATTATCGTAAAGATCATTTTCATTAATATTTTTGATATAGTACTCATTCATTGATAAAATACGGCTCATATCTAATTTTGATGGTGATTTTCCAATACCTTCTAAGTTAAAAAATTTGATACTTTCTTCTAAAGTAAATATTTCCTTATCTTGATATGACCATCCTAGTCTTAGCAAATAATTTCGTAAAGCGTCAGGCATAATTCCTATTTTTGAGTAATCATCTAATGTTGATGCACTATCTCTCTTAGATAACTTTTTACCTTCTATTGTGTGAATTAAAGGTATATGAGCAAAAAAAGGCACATCCCAGTTCATTGCTTCATAAATTTGTATTTGTTTAAAAGTATTTATTTTATGGTCATCTCCTCTAATTATATGAGTTATTCCCATTTCATGGTCATCTACAGTTGCTGATAAATTATAAGTTGGAGTTCCGTCATTTCTTAATATTACAAAATCTTCTATTGTGCTGTTTTCAATTTCAACATCACCTTGTACCAAATCTTTAAGAATTGAACTTCCTTCAATTTTACTTTTAAATCTTATTACAGGTTTTATTTCTTTGGGAGCATTTTTATCTTCTGCATCTCTCCATTTTCTGTTGTAAATGTAAGGTATTTTTTTTTGTATAGCTCTTTTTTTTTGTTCTTCTATCTCTTCTGGTGAACAGTAACATTTATATGCGTGCCCATTTTTTAATAATTCTTTTGCTATTTTTACATGATTATCAATTTTACTTGATTGAATATATTCTTCACCATCATGTTTTATACCCAACCAATTTAAGGATTTAATTATTTGTATTTTGTGTTCTTCTTTTGATCTTTCTTTGTCAGTATCCTCAATTCTTAAATGAAAAGTGCCTTTTTGATTTTTTGAATACAACCAATTAAACAAGGCAGTTCTAACACCACCAATATGAAGAGCTCCAGTAGGTGAGGGAGCAAAACGTGTTGCTACTTTTGACATCAGAGATGTTTAAACTATTTTTTTAGAAGTTTCTATATAAAGATACTAAAACACCCTGAACTTTTACTCTATCAGGGCCAAATATTTTAGTTTCATAGTTTCTATTTGCACTTTCTAATGCAACAACTTTACCTTTTTTTCGAATTCTTTTTAACATTGCCTCGTGTTCGTCAATTAATGCGACTACAATTTTTCCATTATCTGCTGTCTCTGTTCTTTTAATAATAACCGTATCACCTTCATGGATTCCAGCTTCAATCATAGAATCTCCTTGAACTTTCAATCCAAAATAATCTCCATTTTTTTCCAAATTATTTGGTAAAGGAATTCTTGAAACTTCATTTTGTATTGCTTCAACAGGTGTACCTGCAGCAATTTTTCCTAATACAGGCACTTCCATTTCATCTGAAATGTTAATTTCCTCATCTAAACCACCTTTGATAACGCTTGGTGAAAAACTATTATAGATATCATTTGCTGAAGCTGTTTCAGGCAATTTTACTACCTCTAAAGCTCTTGCTTTATGAGCCAATCTTTTAATAAATCCTCTTTCCTCTAACGCACTAATCAATCTATGAATACCTGACTTTGATTTTAAATTTAATGATTGTTTCATCTCTTCGTATGAAGGAGACACACCAGAACTTCTCAACTTTTTGTTGATAAATAAAAGCAGGTTTTTTTGTTTTTTTGTTAGCATAAGAACAAATATCGTACAAATAATGTTCTATAAAAGTTCTTTTCTTTTAACAATACATAAAAAAGTGAGTAAAATAGGGCTTAAATTAACTACAAAACTGAAAAAATTGAATTTTCATCCAATTTTTTCAAAAGTGATTCACCAATTAAAAAAGTATTAATTGAAGTCTTGCTATTTAATTCCAATAATTCCTCTTTAGATTTAATACCACTCTCAGAAATTAGAGGACCTTTATGGTTTTTTACAACATTATAAATATCATAAGTTGTATTTATATCTGTTTTAAGTGTTTTTAAGTTCCTATTGTTTATACCAATTAGTGCATCCTTAAAATTTAATGCTTTTTGAGCCTCCTCAACTGTATGTACTTCTACTATTACTGACATATCTAATTTCAATGCCTCTTGATATAAATTGTTTGCAAGATCATCTGTGACACCAGCTAAAATAATTAGAATTGCATCTGCGCCATAACTTTTGGCAAGTGGTACTTGAAATGTATCAATAAAAAAATCTTTACATAATATCGGTAAATTAACTTTATCTTTTACTTTACTTATATGGACTAAATTTCCTAAAAAATAATCTTCTTCAGTTAAAACTGATAAACAGGTAGCATTATTTTTTAAATAAATATTAGCAATTTCTACTGGATTATAGTCTTCAATTATAACACCTGCAGAGGGACTTGCTTTTTTTATTTCAGCAATAATTGAAGTTTTATTTTCTTTTAAATTATTTTCAATTTTATCTTTAAAATTTATGTATGATTTATTTTTTTGTATTAATTCATCTAATTTTTTAAGATCTATTGATTTTTTTAGATTATCAATTTTTTCAATTTTTTTTTTAATTATATTTTCTAGAACGTTTTCAGACATTTTGTATTTTTTCCAAATGTGAAAAAGTTTTACCAGAAAGAATGAATTGTCTTGCGTGATTATAGGCCTCTTTAAAATCAACTAACTTTTCTGCAACGATTAAGCCAGCTGCAGCATTTAAACAAACTGCTTTTGAAAAATCATTATCTTTACCTTTAAATATTTCAATCATTTTATCTGCATTAAATTTTGCATCATTACCAATTAAATTCTCAAATTTTTCTGCATTCACACCAATTGAGTTAGGATCAACTGAGATTTCAGATATTTCTCCATTCTTCAATTGCATTATATTTGTTTTTGCATAAGGAGATATTTCATCCAATCCATCTTCACTGTTTACTATCCATGCAAATTTTATATTTAAATTTTTTAATCCCTCAGCAAAAATTTTTAATAACTTTTTATCAAATACTCCAACAACTTGCCTTTCTACTAGAGCAGGATTACTTAAAGGACCAATCATGTTGAAAATAGTTCTTTTACCGATTTTCTTTCTTACAGGACCTACAAATCTCATGGCGCTATGATAATTTGGAGCAAACATAAAACCAAAATTGTTATTACTTATTTCTTGTTCTATTTCTCTCGGCTCTAAATCAATTTTAATATTAAGAGCTTCCAAAACATCTCCAGAGCCACATTTTGAGGATACAGCTTTATTGCCGTGTTTAGCAACTTTTATACCCATACTAGACAAAAGTAAGGCTGATGCAGTTGATATATTAACAGTGTTCATACCGTCACCACCTGTACCGCAAGTATCTATGCAATCTTCAACGTTTACTCTTTTAGATTTTTCTCTAAGCACATAAACACCTCCAGCAATTTCATCTGCAACTTCTCCTTTTTCTAACAGAAGTGTTAAAAAATTATAGATTTGATCCTCATCAGCTTTACCAGTCATTAAAATTTCAAATGCTGACTTACTTTCTTCGAAGGTTAAATTTTCTTTATTTTTAAGTTTTTCTAAAATCTTTTCCATAAATTAATAATTTATAAAATTTTTTAAAATTTTTATTCCCATCTTAGTTTTAATACTTTCTGGATGAAATTGTACACCATGAATATTAAATTGCTTATGTTGGATAGCCATAATTACCCCATCATCCGTTTCAGCTGTAATCTCTAAATGTTTTGAAAGGGTTTTTTTATCAATAATTAAGCTATGGTATCTTGTAGCTTCAAAAGTACTAGGTAGATTTTTTAAAATCCCAATTTTTTTTGATTTAATTTTGCTAGTTTTTCCGTGCATTAATTTCTTTGCTTGAATAATTTCAGATCCAAAAACTTGACCTATAATTTGATGTCCAAGACAAACACCTAAAAAGGGCAATTTTTTATGTAATGATTTTAAAATGCTAATACAATTTCCAGATTGATTTGGATTTCCAGGTCCGGGTGAAATAACAATTTTATCATATTTTTTTCTTAATATTTCTTTAGAATTGATTTTATCATTTCTGATGACATCAACTTTTACACCTAATGAAGAAATGTAATGATAAAGATTAAATGTAAAACTATCATAATTATCAATTAATAATATTTTCATTATCTTAAAGCATTTATCAAAGCTTTAGCCTTGTTCACTGTTTCATCATATTCGTTTATAGGCTTACTATCAGCCACTATACCAGCACCAGCTTGAACATAGAATTTTTTATTTTTTGCCACAGCTGTTCTTAGCGCAATACAAGTATCAAATTCTCCATTTGCAGAAAAATATCCAATTCCACCGGCGTAAACTTTTCTTCTTGATGTTTCTAACTCATCAATAATTTCCATTGCTCTTATTTTAGGAGCACCAGATACAGTACCCGCAGGAAATCCTGCAAGTAGAGATTTAAATTTTGAAAACTTTTTATTATAATCTCCAACTACATTGGAAACTATATGCATTACATGAGAGTACCTCTCAATTATGAAACTCTCAGTTACCTTTACAGTATTAATTTCTGATACTTTACCAGCATCATTTCTTCCTAGATCTAAAAGCATTAAATGTTCAGAAAGTTCTTTTTTGTCTTTAAGAAGGTCTTTTTCATAAAAAAGATCTTCTTTTTTATTTTTTCCTCTTGGTCTAGTACCTGCTATTGGCCTAACTGTTATTTTATTATCTCTTAGTCTTACTAAAATTTCTGGACTTGCCCCAATAATTTGGAAGTCATTAAAGTTGAAGAAAAACATAAAAGGAGAGGGGTTAGTTACTCTAAGTTTTTTATAAATTTCTAAAGGTTTTTTTGTTAATTTTGCTTCAAACCTTTGACTTAAAACAACTTGAAAAATATCACCTAGTTTAATGTATTTCTTGGCTTTATTGACCATAGCAAGAAATTTATTTTTAGATGTGTTTGATTTAACTTTAATTTTTTTCTCTTTTATTACTTTGTTTTTATTAATATTTTTGATGGATGATTGAATTAATAGTTTAAATAGATCAGTTTTTATAGAGTCATATTTTTTTTGATAATCTTTAATTTTTTCATCATTAAATACGTTACTTATATAAAATATTTCTTTTTTTACATTATCATGAATAACCAAGGTTCTTGGTCTCATCAATCTTACATCAGGTAAATTAAGATCATTTTTACATGAGTTGGGAATTTTTTCTATGTACCTAATAGAGTCGTATGAAAAATAACCAGAAATTAGTGAACAAATCTTAGGTAAATTTTTAGGTGTATCAAATTTAAAATTTTCAATAATCTTTTCTATTAGCTCCTCTGGTTTATCTTTAAGAATAATTTTTTTATTTTCAGTGATTAAATATGACTTTTGATTGTTGAACTCCCATATCTTATCAGGATTTTTACCAAAAATTGTGTATCGACCTTTAATTTTTCCTTTTTCTACAGATTCAAATATGAAACTATTTTTTTCCTCTAAAAAATTATCAATTAAATTTATTACTTCATCATCAGAATTTACTTTTTTAGAAGTGTATATAATTTGATTTTTTTTGCTTCTATGTCGAAACTTAAAATCTTTGAAGCTTCGATTGATTATCATTTGAAATAGTTTTTAATTCTATCAATACTTTTTTGATTCAATTGAACCTGATATTTATTATTCAGCAGTGTATCGTAAGATTGTAAAATACTTTTTCTGTTATTGGTATTTTGTGAATTTACAAATCCTTTATATTTCTCACCTTGTTTATTTATAGTATTTTTATTTATATCTTTTATTTTTACTAAAAAGATTTGATTATTAGTATTGTTTACCAAAGCAAAAGAATTTTTAGGTAATGAGTAAAGCATTTTAATTGAATTTACTTCAAACAGCTCATCATCATTAATTGAATTAATTGATCCCGATTGGATTTTGCCTGAACTTAATTCTGTGAATTTAATATCATTAAATTCATCACTCTGTATTTCTTCAATTATTTTTCTATTGTAATCAAATTTACCTTTTTGATAAATAAATTCGACAATTTCACCTTTTACTATTTCGTCATTGATATTTGGTGAACGATCATATTCATTTTCTATATTGTAAAGAATATAATTATCACCACTTTCAAATATATCTAACTTGTTTGATTTCTTAGAGTAAATCAACTCTTCGTTTGTATTATTTTTTTCATTTGGAACAAATTCATTAATATCAATCACATCCACATTTATGTTTTCAATGATTGAACTAAAACTTTCACTTTGAGAAATTTTATTTTCTATTTCATCGATTTCATTAAAAAAATCTTGATTAAATTCATCGATTCCAATTAAATTTTTTGGATTTAAAACCACATATTTGAAGTCAATATATTTCCTTTTTAATTGATCTTTATTTTCCAAAATAAATTTATTGATTTCATCTGATGTATAATCTTCTTTAATTTTATATAAATTTTCCATATCAAAGTATTCAATAACCAATGAATTATTGTTTTCTTCAAATTTACTTTCTATTAGAAATTCGGGTGTAATAGTACCTGCACCAATAAAATCAAATAAGTGTTTTTGTAAACCTTGATTTTTTAATTTTAATTCAAACAAGGGAGCTGACATATTATTTGAAAGTAAAAATTTTTCATATTTAATTCTTTCAAAAGCACCATTTTCGTTTATAAAATTTTTATTTTCTTTCAAGTATTTTAAAATTGTTTTTTCGTTAATAGAAAATTTAAAATCCTCAATTTCTAGATCAATTAAAGTTGTTGAAATAAGTCCTGATAATAATTCTTCAATAATATTATTTTCTAAATTATTTCTAATTGCCTCTTGTGAAATTCCACTTTGATTTACATAGTCCATGAAATCTTGAGTAGTAACGTTAGTTTTATTTATTTTAGCAATATTATTTTGATTGTTAGTGCTAAAACCACCACCAAATCCACCAAAGCCAAAAGCTATTATGATGATTACTATTAAAACTAATCCACCAAATTGTTTCCAACCTAAATTTTTTAATTTTTCAACCATAACGTTATAAATTTATTGATCTGTAAAAAACAAATCTATAGATTAAAAAGTCAATTATGACAAATAAATATATGTATTTTATAGCTAATTGGAAAATGTTTGGAGATTTAAAAACTATAAATTCATTAGATAAAGTTATTAAATTCTCGAAAAGTTATAAAAAAAATAAGTTCAAACTAATTTATTGTCCTCCAAATACTCTAATACGTCCAATTTCAAAGAGACTTAGTAAAACTAATATTGAAGTTGGTGCACAAAATTCTCATCAAAGTTTAGATTATGGAGCTTTTACAGGTCAGGTAAATGCAAAAATGCTTAAAAGTGTTGGAGCAAAATATGTTATCTTAGGTCATTCCGAAAACAGAATATCTGGAGAAAGCGACAAACTAATTAATCTTAAAATAAAAAATTCAATTAAATCTGGTTTAAAAATTATTTTTTGTATTGGTGAAACTCTAAAACAAAAAAGAGATAAGAGGACCAATCAAGTTTTAAATAGTCAATTAAAAAAAGGATTAAAATCTATCAAAAAAATTAATGATATAATTATTGCTTACGAACCAGTATGGTCTATTGGAACTGGATTAATTCCTTCTTTAGATGAACTATCTAAATCTATTAAATTTATAAAAAGTAAATTTAGAAAAAAATCTCCAAAAGTTTTATATGGAGGCTCTGTTAACAGTAAAAATATTGATCAATTAAAAATAATTCCTGACATAGATGGTTTTTTAATAGGTGGAGCATCACAAAATCCGAAGAAATTTATTGATATAATTAAAAAAACCATTAATTAGTCCTCCATGGAAACATTATTACTAGTAATTAACATCATACTTGCATTTATTTTGGTTGTGCTTGTGCTACTTCAAAAATCAGAAGGTGGTGCGCTAGGTATTGGTGTTTCACAAGAAAACTTTATGCTATCAAGATCAGCTGGTAGTTTTATTACTAAAGCAACTGCGATAGTTGCAACTTTATTTATTATTTGCAGTTTGGCACTTACTATAATTTCTAGAGCAGAATTAACGCCCACAGGATCAGTTTTAGACGCAGTTGAAGAAAAAACTGAAGATACTCCATCAATTCCTGAAAATAATTAATTAATACTTTCTATTTCTTTTTTTATTAGCTATAAGATAATTCCATGGCGCGATATATATTTGTGACTGGCGGCGTGGTTTCTTCCCTTGGAAAAGGTCTTTCATCAGCATCACTAGCTTATCTTCTACAGTCTCGTGGTTATAAAGTTAGGCTTAGAAAATTAGATCCTTATCTAAACGTTGACCCTGGAACCATGAGTCCATTCCAACATGGAGAGGTTTTTGTAACAGATGATGGCGCTGAAACAGATTTAGATTTAGGTCATTACGAAAGATTTTCAGGAGTTACCGCAAAGAAAACAGATAATATTACCACAGGAAAAATTTATAGCGATGTTCTGAGAAAAGAACGAAAAGGAGAATATCTTGGAAAGACGGTTCAAGTTATTCCACATGTTACCGATAGAATTAAAAAATTTATTAAATACGATACTTCAAAAGAAGATTTTGTAATTTGTGAAATAGGTGGAATTGTAGGTGATATTGAAAGTTTACCATTTGTTGAGGCTATAAGACAATTTTCAAATGATATTGGAAAAAAAAATGCTTTATTTATTCATTTAACTCTAGTTCCATATTTAAAAGCATCAGATGAAATAAAAACTAAACCAACACAACACTCTGTAAAAGAATTGAGAAGTATTGGTATTCAACCTGATATAATTATTTGTAGATCTGAAAGACCAATACCTTTAGAACATAGAAAAAAGATATCTCTATTCTGTAATGTTGATATTAAAAATGTAATTGAAACGGTTGATGTAAAAACAATTTATGAAGCACCAATTAGTTTTGCTAAAGAAAAGTTGGATGTTCAAGTTTTAGATTACTTTAAAATAAAATCTAAAAAATCAAATAACTTAAATCCTTGGAAGAAAATCACTAAAATTACACTTAATACAAAAAAACAAGTTAATATTGCGATAATAGGTAAATATGTAGAATTAAAAGATGCATATAAATCACTAGATGAAGCCTTAACTCATGGAGGAATTACAAACAACCTTAAGGTAAATTTAGTTAGAATTGACTCAGAAAAATTAAAAGTCTCTGAAATTAAAAATAAACTTAAAAATGTTTCAGGTATTTTAATACCAGGTGGATTTGGAAAAAGAGGAACTGAGGGAAAAATAGAAGCGATCAAACACGCTAGAGTTAACAAAATACCATTTCTTGGTATTTGTTATGGTATGCAAATGGCAATAATAGAATTTGCCAGAAATAAATTAAAAATTAAAAAAGCAACTTCTTCTGAGTTTGATAAAGGCGGAGTTCATATAATTGGTTTAATGAATGAATGGGAAAAAAGTGGAAAAAAAGTTAAAGGCACAGATAAAAATCTAGGTGGAACAATGAGACTTGGTTCTTATGATGCAATTCTAAAAGATAAATCTAAAATTAGAGATATCTATAAATCAAGACTAATCAAAGAAAGACACAGACACAGATATGAAGTGGATATTTCGTATAAAGAAAAATTAGAGAAAAATGGACTAGTATTTTCTGGTTTATCACCAGACAATAAACTTCCAGAGATAATTGAACTCAAAAATCATCCTTGGTTTATCGGAGTTCAGTTCCATCCTGAATTTAAATCTAGACCTTTGTCTCCTCATCCTTTATTCTCTTCATTTATCAAAGCAGCAAAAAATCATAAATGAGTAGTATTACAGTCAATTGTGGGAACATAGAAATTTCAAACGATAAAAAAATTTGTATTATTGCGGGTCCTTGTCAGCTTGAAACAGAGCAACATGCAATGGATATGGCTGGAAAAATAAAAGAAATAACTTCCAAATATGGTCTAGGTTTTATTTACAAAACTTCTTTTGATAAAGCTAATCGTACAAGTTTAAAAGGTAAGAGAGGTGCTGGGTTAGAAGCTTCTTTACCTGTATTTGATAAAATTAAAAAAGAATTAAATGTTCCAATTTTGACTGATATTCATAATTCAGAGCAATGTTCAGTAGTTGCTAATCATGTTGATGTTTTACAAATTCCAGCTTTTCTTTGTAGACAAACTGATCTTTTAATTGCTGCAGCAAAAACAAACAAAATTATAAATGTTAAAAAGGGACAATTTTTAGCTCCTTGGGACATGGTAAATGTTACAAAAAAAATATCAGACTCAGGAAACTTAAACATTCTTGTTACAGAAAGAGGTGCAAGTTTTGGATACAATACTTTAGTTTCTGATATGAGGTCTTTACCTATTATGGCTAAGAATGGTTACCCAGTAATTTTTGATGCAACACATTCAGTACAACAACCCGGAGGACAAGGAGAGTCTTCTGGAGGTCAAAGAGAATTTGTTGAGTATCTTGCAAGAGCAGCTGTTGCCGTTGGTGTTGCTGGTGTATTTATTGAAACTCATCAAGATCCTGATAATGCACCATCTGATGGACCTAACATGGTTTCTTTAAACAAATTGGAAAATTTACTCAAACAGTTAACTGAAATTGATAAACTTATTAAGTGAGCAAAATAATTAAAGTTAAAGCACGACAAGTTTTTGATAGTCGAGGAAATCCAACAGTAGAAGCTGAGGTCTACACAAATAATATGAGTGCTACTGCAATATGCCCATCAGGTGCATCAACTGGAACTTATGAAGCCTTTGAAAAACGAGATAAAAATAACAAGAAGTATTTAGGTAAAAGTGTTTTAAAAGCTGTTGAATTAGTAAATTCAAAAATCTCAAAAATATTAAAAGGACAAAACGTTCATAATCAAGAGAGAATTGATGCTTTATTGATTAATTTAGACGGCACTAGACAAAAAACTAATCTAGGTGCGAATGCTATGCTTGCTGTATCAATGGCTGTAAAAAAACTTTCTGCAAAAGTAAAAAAACTACCTTTGTACAAAACATTTTTTTTAAAAAATAATTTCCAATTACCTTATCCATTAATGAATATTATTAATGGTGGAGCTCATGCCAACAATGCTCTTAGAATTCAAGAATTTATGATAAGACCTGATAGAGCAAAAAGTTTTTCGGAGGCAATGAGGATTTGTTTTGTTGTAATTAAAAACCTAAGTAATTTAATAAAAAACAAAGGTTATTCTACATCAGTAGGTGATGAAGGTGGTTTTGCACCTATGATTAGTAGTAATAACCAAGCTCTAGATTTGATTGTTTCAGCAATTAAGAAATCTGGATTTGTTAATGGTAAAGATGTTTCAATTTGTTTGGATGTAGCAGCAAATGAACTATTAAAAAAAAACAAATATTCAATCCATTCAAAAAGTTTTGTTTCTGTTGAAAAATCAATAAAAGAATACCAAAAAATTATTAAGAAATATAAAATTAAATCGATAGAAGATCCTTTTGCTGAAAATGATTGGTTAGCTTGGAATAAATTGATGCGTTCGGTGAAAAAAGTTCAGATTGTAGGAGACGATCTTTACGTCACAAATCTTGAAAGACTTAAAAAAGGTTTTTTAAATATTTCATCAAATTCTATATTAATTAAGCTTAACCAAATTGGTACTGTTTCAGAAACTCTAGATGTAATTAAATTTGCTCAAACTATTGGCTATAAGACAATAATTTCTCATAGATCTGGAGATAGTGAGGATACATTTATTGCTGATTTAGCTGTTGGAACAAATTCAAACCAAATCAAAACAGGATCTTTAGCACGTTCAGAAAGAGTTGCTAAATATAATCAATTAATACGTATTGAAGAAGAACTTGGAAATAAAGCAAGAATGAATAAGATCAATTAATGTTGAGATTAATAAAAAGAAATTTTTTTTTATTAACTTCAATTTTTTTAATATTTTATTTCATTTTTAATCTAGTTTCTGGAGAAAGGGGTCTTTTTTCATATTTTGAAAAAAAAGAACTTTTGTCTAACTTGAAAAATGAAGAAGCATTATTAATTAGTAAGATAGAAGATATTGATCATAAAAATTCTTTGTTGAGTACAAATCTAGATTTAGATTATGTAGAAATCTTAATTAGAGAAAGATTTTTATTTGGTAAAAAAGATGAAACAATTTATTTAATTAAAAAAGATGAAAAGTAGACATCCTGAAAAAGAAAACAAGCCGATTAATCCAATTAAAAAAAAACCAGATTGGATCAGATCAAAGCTTACAAATAGTAAAGAATTTTTTTTAACAAAAACAATAGTTAACAATAACAATCTTGTAACTGTTTGCCAGGAAGCAAACTGTCCAAACATAACTGAATGTTGGAGTAAAAGACATGCAACTTTTATGATTATGGGTGATACTTGCACAAGAGCATGTGCGTTTTGTGATGTTAAAACTGGAGTGCCAGGAAATTTAGATCCTTTAGAGCCAGTTAAAATTGCAGAGGCTGTAAAAAAATTAAATCTAAAACATGTTGTAATAACTTCAGTTGATAGAGATGATCTAGATGACGGAGGTTCTGAACATTTTTATGAAGTGATCAACCAAACAAGAAAATCAAACCCAAATACAACTATAGAAGTTTTAACTCCAGATTTTTTAAGAAAAGGGGATGCATACAAAAAAGTTATCGATGCTAAACCAGATGTTTTTAATCACAATATTGAGACTGTGCCCAGTCTTTATTTAAAAGTAAGACCAGGATCCAGATATTTTGCATCCTTAGAACTTTTAAAAAATACAAAAAAAATTGATAAAAATATTTTTACTAAATCTGGAATTATGGTTGGGTTGGGAGAAACAAGAGATGAAATATTACAAGTTATGGATGATTTAAGAGCGGCTGATGTAGATTTTATAACTATCGGCCAATACTTGCAGCCATCAACAAAACATTATCCATTAGACAGATATTATACACCAAAAGAATTTGATGATTTAGGAACTATAGCAAAAGCAAAAGGGTTTTTATTGGTTTCGTCATCACCTTTAACAAGATCTTCTTATCATGCTGATGAAGATTTTGCTAAGCTTCAACAAAACAGATTAAAAAGTAATTAATGCCTAAAGCATCAGTTACACGTTACATTGCACGTGATAAACTAACATTAATTGATTTTGTTTTAGATATTGAAAGGTATCCAGAATTTATTCCATTTTGTATAGACTCGAAAGTTTATGAAACAAATGACAATGGGAATGAAATAGAAATAATTGCTGATCTGACCATTGGCAAAAGACCTTTTATTGATACTTATAAAAGTGATGTAAGGTATGACAAAAAAAATGACTCTATTCATGTAACCAATATTGATGGACCTTTAAAACATCTTGAAAATAATTGGAAATTTATAGAAAAAGATAATTTAACCGAGGTAAAATTTGATGTTGATTTTGAAATTAAAAATAAGTTTTTGAATTTAATAATGGAAAAATCATTTCAATTTGGTTTAAACAAAATAGCTGATGCCTTTCAAAAAAGAGCTGAAAATCTCTAAGAAATAATTTTTGTAATTTTTTTTAATACTTCTCTTACCGTAATTTTTTGAATATTTGATCTATTTTTTTTTCTAAATTTGTTCTCTAAAATTAATAAATATTTTCCAAATTTAATTCCAATGTAGACAAGACCGACCGGTTTATCTTTAGTTCCACCACCAGGTCCAGCTATACCAGTAATTGATACATTGATTTTGCTTTTCGAAATTTTTGATAAGTTCTTTACCATTGCTTCACAACATTCTTTGCTTACAGCGCCATATTTTTTAATGATTTCTCTATTTACTTTTAAAATTTTGATTTTTGCTTCATTAGAGTAAGTAATTAAACCCATTTGAAAGTATTTGGATGAATTAGGTAATTTTGTAAGATTACTTGCCAACAGACCGCCTGTACAAGATTCAGCTACAGAGATAGTTAATTTTTTATCGATAAATTTCTTATGAAGTTTTTTTAAATTCATTAAAATACTAAACTAACTAAATAAATTATAATCATTGAATATAGCCCAGCCATTATATCATCCATTATTATTCCAAAATAATTTTTATGATTTTTATCAAAATAGCTGACTGGAAATGGCTTCAAAATATCAAAAAATCTAAATGATAATAAGGAAATAATATAATAAAATTCAATACTGATATTAATTTGATTAGTTTGATTTAAATATAGTAAAAGTATTAAGGGCATTGACTGACCTAACACTTCATCTATTACAATTTGTCTTGGATCTTTATTTTCAAATTCAGTTTCTGTATCTTTAACTGCATAAAACGAATAGCAAAATAAAATAACGAAAAAAACTAATGAGAATTTTAAATTTGTATAATCAAGAATTTCGTAGGCTATATAAATAAATACTGTCGTAACAACTGATGCAACAGTGCCTGGCATCTTTGTTAGATATCCATAACCAAAGAAAGTTGAGATTAAAACATTAATTTTTTTCATTTTGATATCGAGCAAATCACTTCACAGGCAATTGCTTTTTCCTTTCCTATCAATCCAAGTTTTTCTGTAGTTTTTCCTTTTAAATTAATTAAATCTTTATTTAAATCTAATAAATTTGAGAGTGAGTTAATTATTTTATCTCTGTGTTTTGATATCTTTGGTTTCTCACATATTAAATTAATATCTAAATTATTTATAAAATAATTATTTGAATTTAATAATTTTATAATTGGTTTTAACATTTTTGGGGATCTTATATTTTTAAACTTGTTTGAATTATCTGGAAAAAAAGTTCCGATATCTTTTTTCCTCATAGCTCCTAATATCGAGTCAATTACAGAATGAATAATAACGTCACCGTCTGAGTGTCCTTTTAAACCTGAATGATAAGGTATTTTTAAACCACCTAAATAAAGTTTTTTACCTTTGACTAGTCTATGGATATCAAATCCAATACCAAAGTAGGTTGTTTTTTCTTTAATATCCTCTTTAAAAGTAATTTTGGTATTTAAATTTTCACCTTGAATAAATTTTACTTTAAGATTGTTTTCAATAAATAATGTTGCTTCGTCTGTAATTACATTTTTTTTCTTAATTGATAAATTGTATAAATCCTTAAACTTAAAAGCCTGGGGGGTTTGAGTTAAAATAGAATTATCTCGATTTAAATTAAATATTTGATTTCTAATTTTGTATTTAATTGAATCTTTTGATTTAATTGAAGGTATTACTGCTTTATGTTTTTTTAGTGAACTGACCAATGTTTTTAAAAGTTTTAAAGTAAAATTTGGTCTTGCTGCATCATGTATTAACACATTTGAAGGTTTATATTTTTTGATAAATTTCAAAGCAATTAATGAAGAGTCAGATCTCTCTTTACCACCTTTTATAATTAAAATATTTTTTGAAAATTTTTCTTTAATTTTTTTTTTATCATTAACTACAATTATTATTTTTTTAAAAAGTTTTGATTTTAAAGCCTTATCAAGTGAGTGTCTAAATACAGGTTTACCCTCATAAATATTGTATTGTTTTGGTTTTTTAGAATTAAATCTTTTGCTTTGTCCTGAAGCTAGTATTATAAAATAGTTATTCATAATTTTAGAAATTTTATACTTAAGTGACAGATTTTATTAAAAAAAACATTTTCTTAATAATATTGTTTATTATCACATTATCGATAGGTTTTTTAACATTTTTAACTTTTATTGATAAAGGTTTTATCAAACTAACTGACACAAATTTACAATATCTTTTAATAATTAATATACTACTTTTAACTTCACTCTTTGTATTTATTTTTTTTGAAATTAGAAGAGCTATAAAAACAGATATTGACAAAGATGGTTTAAAATCTAACAAAAAATATATTACAGTATTTGCTTTATTTACTTTAATACCGTCAGTTTTAATTTCTACTTTTTCTTTATTTCTTTTTTCTTTCGCTTTAGAAAAATATTTTGATAAAAAAGTTACAACAGTTGTTAATAATTCATACGAACTTGCAAAAAATTATGTTGATGAAATTAGAAACAAGATTCAATCAGATATAGTGTTAATAGCTTTTGATATTAATAAAAGTAAAAAATTTTTAAATGATAATGTTAATGAATATCGTCGTTTTTTAAATACCCAAAAATTAATTCGAGATGTAGATGAAGTGCATGTCATTGATATAAATAAAAAATTATTATTCACTACTTTAAAAGATAATCAGCCATATTTACCACCATTAGATGGAGCATTGTCACTTGTAATCGATGATGATCGTCCCTTAAAAATTTTAAATGCGCCGGAAAATATATCCGCTGCTATAATGAGATTACAAAATTTTGATAATAGATTTTTATATGTAGTTAAATTTTTAGATAAAAATATCTCAAAATATTTAACAGAATCTGAAGAAGCAATTAATTTTTATTATACAGTTGAAGAAAAAAGCACTGGTATCAAAATTTCTTTTGCTATTATCTATATAATTGTTGTTAGTGTTTTACTATTCGTATCTATTTCTATAGCTATTAGATTTTCATCAAGATTTTTTAGATCTATTAATAATTTAATTTATGCCTCTGTATCTATAGGAGAGGGTAAATTTGACACTAAAGTTCCAGAGGTAAAAACTGATAAGGACTTAGAAATTTTGAATAAAAATTTCAACTTAATGATTGATAGACT
This sequence comes from uncultured Pelagibacteraceae bacterium, assembly GCA_902560805.1. Lineage (GTDB taxonomy): Bacteria > Pseudomonadota > Alphaproteobacteria > Pelagibacterales > Pelagibacteraceae > Pelagibacter. Next base: position 68,552 of record CACENW010000006.1, read on the forward strand.
TAGAAGTCAACAAGAAAAATTAATAATTAATGAAAGGCACGAGGCATGGAGTAATTTAGCAAGAAAATTAGCTCACGAAATTAAAAATCCATTAACTCCAATTCAATTAACGATCGATAGAATGAAATCAAAATATTCTAATCAAGTTAATGAAAATGAAAGAAAAAACTTTGATGAAAATTTAAAGATAATTAATAATCAAATTAAGCAAATTGGAAATCTTGTTAATGAATTTTCTGATTTTGCAAGAATGCCTAAACCTATTTTAAAAGAAAATAATTTGATTCAAATAATAAATGAAAATGTAAAGTTGTTAAAAGAATTGGATAAAACTATTGATATTAACTTTAATAAAAATAAAGAAGAAATTTTTTTAAATAGTGATAGAGAACAAATGGCAAGAGTTTTCTTTAACTTAATTAAAAATTCTATCGAAAGTATTCAGCAAAGAGCAGAAAATGATAGTAATATGGAGAAAAATATCACTATTGAAGTTAATGAAGAAAATAACCACATCATAATCAATATTGTCGATAGTGGTAAAGGATTTGGGATATTTGCAGCAAATATTAAAGATATTTTAAATCCATACTTTACTACTAAAAAAAATGGAACTGGATTGGGACTTTCAATAGTAAGTAAAATTATAAATGACCATAATGGAAAAATTGAATTTATACCTTTAAATGAAGGTGCAAAAATTAAAATAGATTTTATTAAATAAAATGAGCTCTGAGATTTTAATCGTAGATGATAATGCTGATATAAGAAATATTATCAACGAGTTAATTATAGATGCTGGTTACAAAACAAGACTAGCTGCTAATTATAATCAGGCATTAACTGAAATAGATAAAAAATTACCAGATGTCGCTATTCTTGATGTTAAATTAGACAAAGGTGACAATGATGGAATTGAGTTATTGTCTCACATCAAATCAAAAGATAAAGACGTTCCAGTAATTATAATTTCAGGTCATGCAAATATTGAAATGGCTGTAAAATCACTTCATGAAGGTGCCTTTGAATTTATTGAAAAACCCTTTGATCAAGAGAGATTGCTAAATTTTGTAAGAAGAGCAGTTGAAAACTACAATCTAAAAAAGCAAAATAAAGAATATGAAACCAGATTATTTTCATCCTATGAGCTTATTGGAAATAGTAAAAATATTATAAATATAAATGATCAAATTGACAAAATTTCAATTACAGAGAGCAGGGTATTTATCAATGGACCATCAGGATCTGGAAAAGAATTGATAGCAAGAAAAATTCACAAATTATCTAATAGAAATAAAAATCCTTTCATAGTTTTGAATGGAGCTTTATTAGATTCAAATAAATATGAATTGGAATTATTTGGAGAAGAAAAAGATAATGGTTCAATATCATATGGTGCGTTAGAAAAAGCCAACAAGGGAACTCTATTGATTGACCAAGTTTCTGAAATACCTTTGGATATTCAGTCAAAAATTTTAAGAGTTTTAACTGATCAAAAGTTCAAAAGAGTCAATGGTTCAAATGACGTAAGTGTAAATGTTAGATTAATATGTTCTTCAAGTAAGGACTTGAAGAAAGAAATTGAATTAGGAAATTTTAGAGAAGATCTTTTTCACAGATTAAATGTATTTGAAATAAATGTTGAACCATTAAATCAACGTATTTCAGATATTCCACTTTTGATTAAATATTTTTCAAAAAAAATATCTGAAAATTATAATATTAACGAATTAGAAATAGATGAAAATAACACCTATATCTTAAATCATGATTGGCATGGTAATGTGAGAGAACTAAGAAACTTGATAGAAAGAATTGCAATATTACAACCTGAAACAAAGGAAAAAATATCAAACATAATTAAAGAATCTCTAAAAAATATAAATTTCAATGAGCAACTTGCTGAAAACAGCCTATCTGTGCCATTAAAAGAGGCTAGAGAAAAGTTTGAAAAAGAGTATTTAACTATTCAATTGAAAAAATTTAATGGAAATATTTCAAAAACAGCAAATTTTGTTGGAATGGAAAGAACTGCCTTACATAGAAAGTTAAAAGGCTTAGGAATTAAAGAATTTAATTAAATGAATATTATAATTTGTGGCGCAGGAAGAGTTGGATTCACTATTGCTAAACAACTTAGTGACCAAGGTCATTCTATAACCGTAATTGATCCATCTAGTGAGGATATTCAAAAAATTGATGATGCTCTTGATGTAAAAGCTATAGTTGGAAAAGGTAGTTATCCATCAATACTTGAAAAAGCAAATGCACAAGAGGCTGATATGATTATAGCAGTAACTCGAAATGATGAAATTAATATGGTTATATGTCAAATTGCATTTTCGATATTTAAAATACCCAAAAAAATTGCAAGAATAAGATCACAAGATTATTTAAATCCTAAGTTCACAACAGTTTATAATAAAGAAAACTTACCAATAGATGTTATTATTTCACCAGAAATTGAAATAGCAAAATCAATTCAAAGAAAACTTGAAGCTCCTGGTGCTTTAGATAGTGTACCATTTGCAGAAAATAAAATTAGGTTGCTTGAAATATTGATTAATGAAAATTGTAATTTAATTAATATTAAATTAAGTGATCTTACAAAAAAATACCCCAATCTTAAAGCAAATGTAATAGGTGTCATAAGAGAAGATAAGTTTTTTATTCCAAAAAAAACCGATGAAATAAATATCAATGATAAAATTTATGTAATTATAAATTCTACCCAAATGTCCGAAACATTAGAAGCATTTGGACATACTGAAAAAGTTTCTAAAAAAATTCTTATAGTAGGTGGGGGTAATATTGGTTTTAATTTAGCTAAGAACATTGAGGAAAATTTAGATGCCGCAAGAGTAAAAATTATTGAGAAAAACAAAGAACGAGCAGAATTTCTTGCAAGTGAATTAAACAATACCATAGTAATTAATGGTAATGCTTTAGATGAAGAGGTTTTATCTGAAGCTAACTTGGAAGAAGCAGAGACTGTTCTAGCTCTCACAAACGATGATGAAGATAATTTAATGGTGAGTGTTTTGGTTGAAAAATTTGCAAAAGATGAAAAAGAAATTTATGACAAAAGAACAATGGCCTTAATTAATAAACCAAACTATTCATTATTACAGAATTCACTTAAAATTGATGATTTGATCGATCCAAGAATGAATACTGTATCAAGTATTTTAAAACATATACATAAAGGCACGATTGAAACAGCTTATACAATAATGAATGGTGAATATGAGGTAATTGAAGCGGAAATTATTGAGACATCCGAATTAATCAACAAAGAATTAAAAAATTCTAATCTTCCAGAAGAAATTCGAATAGGTGCTATTCTTAGAGACGATAAAGTAATTATACCTAGATCAGACTTTGTATTTCAAAAAGATGATAAAGTTGTTTTTTTAGCCAAAAAAGACTCAATCTCAGTTGTTGAAAACATTTTTAGAATTAGTTCAATTTAATTAAATGCCAATACTTCGGGTAAAATATTTAAGTTTTTTCTTTTTGTTAATTTCAGTTTTTTCATTTTTAAATATTATTTATTCTTATTATTTTAATTTATACTTAAACTTAAATACATATTACTTCAGCTTAGTAATTTCTGCTTTAATTGGTTTTTTATTTTATAAAATTGATACCTTGGATAAAAAACCCACAATATTTGAAAAAATATTAACAGTACTTTTGGGATATTTTGTTATGCCGTTGGTATTATCCATCCCATTTTATTTTAGTATTTATAATTTAACATTTTTAAATGCTTTATTTGAAGCAGTTTCCGGTTTTACTTCAACTGGGTTTACAATATTTGAAAATATTAAACATATTGACCAGGGTTTAATAATCTGGCGATCATCTATTCAATGGATTGGGGGACTATACTTTTTGTTTTCAATTATATTTTTAATAGATATTTATGATGAAAGTTTAAAAAAATCTCTTACAAATTTTTTATCATTAAATACATCGGAAATTTTAAAACAAACAATTAAAATATTTGTTTTATATTCAAGTTTAACATTAGTTATTTTTATAATTCTTAATTTATTCGGAATTAGATCATTTAATTCATTAAATCTAGCAATGACTATTATTTCATCAGGTGGTTTTTTACCTGCAAATGATATTTCAAGTATACTTGTCCAAAATTCACAGATAATAATTTTTTCATTATTAATGCTAGTATCTTTCTTTAGTATTTTTTTTGTATACAATTTAATATTTTTAAGAAAAAATATTAATTTTTTTCATGAGGATATTCATTTATTTTTATACTTTGTAATAACAGTTGGAATATTTTTTATTTTTTTTAGTTATGATAATACATTTTCTTACAGTTTTTTATCTTTAGTAAGTAGTATTTCTAATATTGGAATTTCATTGAATGTTGAGCAAACCAATCTTCAATTTGTGTACTTACTTTTAGTTATTATTGGAGGCTCATTTCTTTCAACAAGTTCAGGATTAAGATTTTTAAAAATATACTCGTTAACAAAATACTCTTTAAATCAAATACTTTCTTTTAGCAGACCGAAAAATGTATTTATGAACAAACTAGTATTTTCTAAAATTAATTTTGCAACTCAAGATATAAATAAATATTTTCTTACAATTGTTATTTTTATAATTTCACTTTTTTTATTAACAATCTTTTTATCTTTTGGTGAAATCAATTTTGAATATTCATTTAAACTTGCAATATTGACATTGATGAACACCGTTAATTCTTCAGCATATGGAATAAGTGATTTTGATTTTCAAAATTTGCATTTTATTACCAAATATATTCTTATTTTCTTTATGATTATTGGTCGAATTGAATTATTATCTTTATTATTGATAGCCAAAAAATTTCTGTTTAAATATTAAATTTGTAATATATATGTATTCCAAATATTGCGCCCTTAGCTCAGCTGGATAGAGCATCGGTTTTCTAAACCGAGGGTCGTAGGTTCGAATCCTTCAGGGCGCGCCATTACTTGTCTTTTAAGCATATCTTTCTCTTATAATTTTTTCTTGAAGTAGTTTTTTTAAAATGTTTTAATCCTGCGAATTCAAAACTTAGTTTTGAATTATTTGTTAACAAATAAAAATAACTAAAAGGAAGAATAATGTTTAAATACTTAAAACAATTAACTTCTTTAGTTGCTATGGTTGCAGTGTTGTTTACTTTTACAACTGAAACTATGGCTGCTAAAAAATCTAAAACACTTAAAAACACTCAAAAAAAGGGTTTTGTAAGATGTGGAGTATCTCAAGGTCTGCCAGGATTTTCTAATGCTGACGCTGCAGGAAATTGGACTGGTGTTGACGTTGACGTATGTAGAGCGGTAGCTGCTGCAGTATTAGGTGATGCAAACAAAGTTAAGTTTACACCACTAAGTGCTAAAGAAAGATTTACTGCTTTAACTTCTAATGAGATTGATATCTTATCAAGAAACACAACTTGGACTCTTTCTAGGGATGCTGACATCGGTCTTACTTTCGTAGGTGTAAACTTCTACGATGGTCAAGGTTTTATGGTTAGAAAAAATTCTGGATATACATCTGTGAATGATTTCAAAAACGGTATTTCTGCATGTACTAACTTAGGAACAACAACTGAGCTTAATATGAGAGACTTCTTTAATTCAAAAGGAATTTCTTATGAGCCAGTAACTTTTGAAAAAGCTGACGAAGTTGTTGCTGCGTATGATGCTGGAAGATGTGATACATACACAACTGATAAATCTGGTTTAGCTGCTCAAAGAATTAAATTGAGTTCTCCAGATGACCACATAGTTTTACCTGAAACTATTTCAAAAGAGCCTTTAGGCCCTGTTGTTAGACAAGGTGATTCTGTTTGGGAAGATATCGTAAGATGGTCTCTAAACACTATGATTGAAGCTGAAGAGTATGGTGTTACATCTGCTAACGCAGATTCAATGAAAACTTCAGACAATCCGGCTGTAAAAAGATTGGTTGGAGCTGAAGGTGAATTAGGAGCTGCTTTAGGTTTAGATAATGATTGGAGTTTAAGAATTATCAAGCAAGTTGGTAACTACGGTGAAAGCTACAAAAGAAATATTGCTGACACTGGAATTCTACCTGACAGAGGTCCAAATGAATTATGGACTAAAGGTGGAATACTTTATGTACCACCAGCAAGATAATTTATATCTTTAAATAAAACTTAAAAAGGGCTAGATTTTTCTAGCCCTTTTTTTTATAAGTCTTGAATTATTGTGAATATTAAAAAAATATTACCCCAATTACTTACGCTTCTAGTTGTAATCCTAATATTTGGATTTTTTTCATATAACGCACAAGTCAATATGGAGAACAGAGGAATTACTTTTGGGTATGGTTTTTTATCTCAAGAGTCCTCTTTTGATGTGCAATTTTCATTAATTGAATTTGATGGTTCTCACTCGTACTTTAGAGCATATCTGGTTGGTTTATTAAATACTATTTTAGTTTCAGTTATAGGAATTATATTCGCAACTATTATTGGAGTAGTTGTTGGAATTGCAAGGTTGTCAAATAACTATCTAATCAATAAAACTGCTGCAGTTTACGTAGAGTTTTTTAGAAACATACCTTTATTATTACAAATATTTTTTTGGTATTTTGCTGCTTTAAGAGCACTGCCATTACCACAAGATACTGAACCCATGTTCGGGTTTTTTTTCCTTACAATAAAAGGTTTTTTTGTTCCTGCTTTTATTTGGAATAATTTAGATATTTTTATTTATTCAATAATTGCTGCGATAATTTCAATTATTTTCATTAGAATTTATGCAAGAAAAAAACAAGAAAACGAAGGCATTCAAACGCCAGTTTTATCAATTTCTATTGGATTATTGATAATTTTACCTCTTTTAAGTTTTTTATTTGGTGGGGTTGATGCTTCAGTTGAAGTGCCTGTCCTTAAACAATTATCTCAATCTGGTTTCACTTATGAAGGAGGAATTAAATTACCACCTGAATTAATATCTCTAGCATTAGCTCTATCATTATATACAGCTACTTTCATTGCTGAGTGTGTTAGAGCAGGTGTTCAAGGTGTAAGCAAAGGTCAAAAGGAGGCAGCAGCATCTATAGGTTTAACACCAAACCAAGTACTTAAATTAGTTGTAATGCCACAAGCTTTAAGAATTATAATTCCACCAACTACTAATCAATATTTAAATTTAACAAAAAATTCATCTCTAGCAGCTGCAATTGCATATCCTGATTTAGTTCTTGTATTTGCAGGAACTGCTTTGATGCAGACAGGTAGAGCTATAGAAATTGTTTCTATAACAATGTTAACATATTTATCTTTGAGTATATCAATTTCAATATTTATGAATTGGTACAATAAAAAAATAGCTATTAAAGAAAAATAATGAATAAATTGAATTTTTTACAACCAGATAAAAACAACCTTAATACTTATCTGTATACAGGTGTAATTTTAGTGGCACTAAGTATATTTTTAGTTTTTTTAAATTCTTTTTTTGAGAAAGATTTAATTTCTTTTTTACCTGGAACTCTTAGTTTCTTTTTACCATTAATTTTAGGTTTTATAGGGCTTCATTTAATTAGAATTGAATATTCAGGATTAAAATTTTTAGATTCAGTAAATAAAAACATTAATACTAACAATTTTAATGCTTTTTTATCATTATTAATTGTATTCGCGGTTATCAAATCACTCCCACCAATATTAAGTTGGTTTATTTTAGATGCAAATATTGCCGGAGACTCAAAAGACGTATGTACTGGTACAGGAGCTTGTTGGACTTATATTAAAATTTGGTTTAATAGATTTATGTATGGCATGTATCCAAATGCCGAGCAGTGGCGGATTAACTTATCTTTTATAGCTTTAGCTTTTCTTGGTACTATTGGTTTCTTCGCTACTGAAAAATTTAAAAAATATTTGACTCTCTATTATGTTGTTGTTTATCCTGTAATTGCTTTTTTCTTTATTTTCTTCTTTATATCTGGTGGTCCAATATTTTTTGATTTTTCGTACGGAATTATTGCAGCTGTAATTTCAATTATAATTGGATTTTTTATTCCTTCAAAATTTAAAATGTACTATTTCATTATAGTTCCGATCACACTTTACATATTATTAAAATATGTATTTTTTTATGAAGAGCTTATTGAACTGGGTAAATTAGAAGCATTAGAGTGGGTAGAGACAGGCGCTTGGGGAGGTTTGTCTTTAACTTTTATAGTATCATTTTTTTGTTTGATTTTCTGTTTTCCAATAGGCTTGTTTTTATCTTTGGGCAGAAGGTCAGATTTTCCAATAATTAAATATTTTTCAATAGGCATGATTGAATTTTGGAGAGGTGTTCCATTGATTACAGTATTATTTATGTCCTCAGTAATGTTCCCAATGTTTTTACCAGAAGATATGTTTATTGATAAATTAGTTCGGGTAATCATTGCAATTTCATTGTTTGAAGCAGCTTATGTTGCTGAAGTTATCAGAGGTGGTTTGCAAGCATTACCAAGAGGACAATATGATGCTGCCAAATCTTTAGGAATGGGATATTGGAAAATGCATATTTTAGTAATTTTACCTCAGGCGCTTAAACTTGTAATACCAGGTATTGCTAATACTTTTTTAGCCCTTGTAAAAGATACTCCTTTAATATTTGTCGTAGGACTTTTAGAAATTGTTGGCATGCTTAATCTTGCCAAAACGAACCCAGAGTGGTTAGGTTTTGCGATGGAAGGTTACGTGTTTGCATCGGTACTATTTTTTATTATTTGCTATGCAATGAGTAAATATAGTTATAATTTAGAACAAAAATATAAAACGGAAAGATAATGTCAGATAAAATAATACAAATTACTGAAATGAATAAATGGTTTGGTGATTTTCAAGTTTTAAAAAATATAAACCTAGAAGTGGAAAAAAATAAAAAAATTGTTGTCTGTGGACCTTCAGGATCAGGTAAATCAACATTGATTAGATGTATAAACAGACTTGAAGAACATCAGCAAGGTTCAATAGTAGTAGATGGAAATGAATTAACAGAAGATACTAAAGATATAGAAAAAATTAGAGCTGAAGTTGGAATGGTATTTCAACAATTTAATCTTTTTCCTCATCTTTCTATTTTAGATAATTGTACATTGGCACCAATTTGGGTAAAAAAAATGCCAAAAAAAGATGCAGAAGATTTAGCTATTCAACATTTAGAAAAAGTACAAATTGCAGATCAAGCAAATAAATACCCAGGACAACTTTCTGGTGGTCAACAACAAAGATGTGCGATTGCTAGAGCATTATGCATGGAGCCAAAAATAATGCTTTTTGATGAACCAACGTCAGCATTAGACCCTGAGATGATTAAAGAAGTTTTAGATGCTATGGTTAATCTTGCAAAAGCAGGAATGACAATGATTGTAGTAACACATGAGATGGGATTTGCTAAAGAGGTTGCTGATGAAGTTATTTTTATGGATGAAGGTATGATAGTAGAAAAAGCTGAAACCAAAGAGTTTTTTGCAAACCCAAAGAGTGACAGAACTAAGCTGTTTTTAAGTCAAATACTATAAAAAATATATAATTATAAGGCAATTAATTTAAATTAAACAATCGAATTATGTTTATTTTACATTGAACTAATGCTTGACAGTGTTTTGATTATTTCAAATTTCTCTCAAAAAAAAATAAATTTTTCTATTGCAGTAACATTAATAAATATGTTGAATGGACTTTATAAAATTTAATTAAGAGGGGTCTTAATGGAAGATAATTTCAATAAACACTTGGGCAATAAGCTTAAGCTAAGAAGATTAGCTTTAGGTTTGACACAAACAAAAGTAGCAAAAGCAATTAACGTGACATTCCAACAAATTCAAAAATATGAAAAAGGGACAAATGGAGTAAGTTCTATACGATTGCTTCAACTTTCTAATTATTTAAAGGTTCCAATAAACTATTTCTTTGAAGATTTTTCAGAATATTTAGTTAACTTAGAAAAATCACAAGAAGGTCATATGAATGTTAACTATAATTTTTTAGCAAAAGTTTACTCAGAACTTAATGCTGATCAAAAATTAAAGTTTAACAAAACATTACAAATTTCAGGATCAAATATTTCTAAAGCAGTTTAATTATAACCAAAGCAGGACCCCCTTGGCCAGCTGTTTAATTTAAATATATTGGATTACTTTTTTTGGCTCCTCGGGCAGGACTCGAACCTGCGACCAATTGATTAACAGTCAACTGCTCTACCAACTGAGCTACCGAGGAATGTAAAAATCACAACTTACTTTTTTTTAAAACTAAAACAAGATTTTTTTTGGAGGCAACGCCCGGAATCGAACCGGGATACAAGGATTTGCAATCCTCTGCGTAACCATTCCGCCACGTTGCCAACTTGTCTTAAACGAATAGCTTCAGGGCTTTTTATATTAAATTTTTAATATTAGTCTATTAAATAAAGATCCAAATTGATTATTGTTAAATAAGATTATTAAATTATAAACTTTAAAATCAATGAGTAACGATAAATATATCCATTCTGAAGTTGAAAATAAGATTTATTCATATTGGGAAAAAAACGAATTATTTAAACCAAAAGAACATTCTAAAAAATTTTCAATAGTAATTCCTCCACCAAATGTGACTGGAAGTCTTCATATGGGTCATGCTTTAAATAATTCTATTCAAGATTTATTAGTTCGTTATCACCGAATGAATAATTATGAAACTTTATGGCAACCAGGAACTGACCACGCTGGTATTGCAACACAAGCTTTAGTAGAGAAAAAACTTATATCTGAAAAAATTGATAAGAATGAGATCGGTAGAGATAAATTTATTGAAAAAGTCTGGGAGTGGAAAGAGCAATATGGTGACATAATAATTAACCAATTAAAAAAACTAGGATGCTCTTGTGATTGGTCAAGAAACGCATTCACGATGGATGAAAATTTATCTAAATCAGTTATTAAAGTTTTCGTAGAACTGTATAATAAAGGTTTAATTTACAAAGATAAGAAATTAGTAAATTGGGATACAGTTCTTAAAACGGCTATTTCTGATTTAGAGGTAGATCAAAGAGAGGTAAATTCAAAAATTTACTATATTAAATATCCTATTGATGGAACCAGTGAGTTTATAACCATAGCAACTACAAGACCTGAAACAATGCTAGGAGATACTGCTATCGCTGTTAATCCAAAAGATGATAGATTTAAATCTTTTGTTGGCAAAACAGTAACCATTCCAATTGTTGGAAGAAAAATAAAAATAATTGAAGATGACTATGCTGATCCTGAGCAGGGCACAGGTGCTTTAAAAATAACTCCAGCCCATGACTTTAATGATTATGATGTAGGTCAAAGAAATGATCTTGAAATCATAAATATTTTCACTGAAGACGGTAAGATTAATGAAAATGCACCGGCACATTATGTGGGTCTTGATAGATTTGAAGCAAGAAAAAGAATTTTAAAAGAATTAAAAGAAAAAGAATTTTTTGATAAAGAGGAGAATATTAAAAATAAAGTTCCATACGGAGATAGATCTAATTCAGTAATTGAACCTTTTTTAACAGAACAGTGGTTTGCAGATGCTGGTAAATTATCTGTTAAAGCTAAAGAAGTCGTTAATTCAAAGAAAACAAATTTTTTTCCTGAAAATTGGTCGAAAACTTATTTTCAATGGATGAACAATATTGAACCTTGGTGCATATCAAGACAATTGTGGTGGGGACATCAAATACCAGCTTGGTATGGTCCAGATGAAAAAATATTTGTTTCCGAAAATGAAGATGATGCAAAGCAACAAGCTAAAAAACATTATGGTAAAGATGTTGAGCTAATTCGTGACCCAGATGTTTTAGATACCTGGTTTTCATCTGGCTTATGGCCTTTTGCAACACTTGGTTGGCCTGACGATAATGAATGTGTAAATAAATTTTATCCAACCTCAGTATTAGTTACAGGTTTTGATATTATATTTTTCTGGGTTGCAAGAATGATTATGTTTGGCACTGAATTTTTAAATAAAGAACCGTTTAAAGATATTTATGTTCATGCATTAGTGAGAGATGAGAAAGGACAAAAGATGTCTAAATCTAAAGGAAACGTAATTGATCCATTAGATTTAATTGAAAAATATAGTGCAGATGCACTTAGATTTACTTTATTATCAATGGCATCACCAGGTACTGATGTTAGGCTTTCTGAGGATAGAGTTAAAGGATATAGAAATTTTTTAAACAAATTATGGAATGCAAACAACTTTTTAATAACAAATGAATGTGATTTTAAAGATATTGATGAACTACCTAACCTAAATGTAAATATTAACAAGTGGATATATTCCGAACTAATAGAAACAAAGAACAAAATTCAAAAAAACCTTGAAGATTATAGATTTGATGAAGCTGCTAAAAACGCTTACCAGTTTGCTTGGCATTCGTATTGTGATTGGTACCTAGAATTATCTAAAACTATTCTATTTTCAGATGATAATGATGCAAAAACAGAGGTTAAAAAAGCATCATCTTTTGTATTCAAACAAATATTAATCTTACTTCATCCATTCATTCCTTTTGTAACTGAAGAAATATGGCTCAAAGACCAATTTGACAAAAATGGAAACGATTATTTAATGCATAAAAATTGGGTAACAGGAAAAGTTAAAAAGGATGATAGCACTGAACAGGTAGAAAATATCATTAATATCATTTCGGAGCTTAGATCCTTTAAAAATGAACTAAATGTTAGCCCAGGATCATTTATTGATGTTTCAGTTAAAGGTATTAATGAAAATCAAAAAGAATTTATTAATAAAAATGAAGTTATCTTAAAAAAACTTGGAAGAATAAATAATATACTTAATGATGATTTGGAAAAACCCGCTGCAACAATGGTTGTCTCAGGTGACTTATTTAAAATTTATTTTGATAAAGATGTAGATTTAAAATTAATTAAAGAAAACTTAACCAATAAACAAAGTAGATTAGAACAGGAAATGAATAAAATTTCTCAAAGATTAGATAATAAAAGTTTTGTTGACCGCGCACCAAAAGAGATTGTTGAACAAGAAAAAACTAATTATAATAATTTAAAGAATGATATTGAGAAAATATCTGTAACAATAAAGGGTATATAATGGCAAAATTTAATAAAAAGAAACTTCCAAGTAGACATACATCATTAGGGCCAGATAGAGCACCGCATAGATCTTTTTACTATGCTATGGGTGAAACTGAAAAAGATGTGGCAAAACCCTTTGTTGGAGTAGTTTCAACTTGGAATGAAGCAGCACCTTGTAACATTGCATTAATGAGACAAGCGCAATCAGTAAAAAAAGGTGTTAGAGCAAATGGCGGGACACCAAGAGAATTTTGTACAATTACAGTTACTGATGGTATTGCAATGGGTCATGAAGGAATGAAGTCTTCATTAATTTCAAGAGAAGTTATTGCAGACTCAGCAGAACTTACAGTTAGAGGACATTGTTATGATGCTTTAGTTGGTATTGCAGGTTGTGATAAATCTTTACCAGGTTTAATGATGTCAATGGTTAGACTTAATGTTCCAAGTGTATTTATTTATGGGGGATCTATTCTTCCAGGAACTTATAAAGGTAAAGACGTAACAGTTGTAGATGTATTTGAAGCAGTTGGAAAACATTCATCAGGTCAAATGTCTGCTGCTGAACTTAGAAAATTAGAATTAGTTGCATGTCCAAGTGCAGGTGCATGTGGTGGTCAATTTACGGCAAACACAATGGCATGTGTATCAGAAGCTATTGGTTTAGCTCTTCCGTATTCAGCAGGAACCCCTGCTCCTTATGAGGAAAGAGACAAGTATGCAAAAGAAAGTGGTAAAATGGTTATGAACCTTTTACAGAAAAAAATAAAACCAAGAGATATTGTTACAAGAAAAGCTTTGGAAAATGCTGCAACAATAGTTGCTGCAACAGGGGGATCTACTAATGCAGGTTTGCATTTACCTGCTATTGCTAATGAAGCAGGAATTAAATTTGATTTAATGGATGTAGCAAAAATATTTAAAAGAACTCCTTATCTTGCAGATTTAAAACCTGGTGGAAAATATGTTGCAAAAGATATGTGGTTAGCAGGTGGTGTGCCAATGCTATTAAAAACTTTATATGAAGGCGGATATATCCATGGTGATTGCATGACAGTTACTGGAAAAACTATGAAGGAAAATTTAAAAGGTATTAAATTTAATCCAAAACAAAAAGTAATGAGATCTTATAAAAATCCATTATCTCCAACAGGTGGTGTAGTTGGATTAAAAGGAAACTTAGCACCAGAAGGAGCAATTGTTAAAGTTGCTGGACTTAAAAAATTACAATTTACTGGAAAAGCAAGATGCTTTGATAATGAAGAAAGCGCAATGAAAGCTGTTCAAGGCAGAAAGTATAATGATGGTGATGTAATAATAATTAGATACGAAGGACCTGTAGGAGGTCCAGGTATGAGAGAAATGTTATCTACAACAGGTGCAATCTATGGACAGGGAAAAGGGGAGAAAGTAGCCCTTATTACTGATGGTAGGTTCTCTGGAGCTACAAGAGGGTTTTGTGTTGGTCATGTGGGCCCTGAGGCCGCTCTAGGGGGTCCTATAGGCCTTTTAAAGAACGGAGATATCATTGATATTGATGCTAAAAAGGGAACAATCAATGTAAGGCTTTCTAAAAAAGAATTAGCTAGTAGAAAAAGAAAATGGAAGGCTAAAAAATCTGACTTTGGATCAGGTACTTTGTGGAAATATGCACAAACAGTTGGACCAGCATATTTAGGAGCACCAACTCATCCAGGTAAGAAAAAGGAAGTTAAAGACTACTCAGAGATTTAATGAAAATAAGACCAGTTATTTTATGTGGTGGTGCTGGTACACGTCTTTGGCCTAATTCTAAAAATCATCAAGCTAAACAATTTATTGATTTTGGTAATTGGACTTTACTCGGAAAAACTCTAGAGAGAACAAAAGCTTCTATTTACGATACTCCAATCATTAGTACAAATAAGAAATATTTAAAACAAGTTAAACAGCATTTAAGAAAAAACAAAATAAGCAAATATAAAATTGTTGTTGAGCCTGCAAAAAGAAATACTGCACCAGCTATCTTAAGTACTGCCTTAATTAAAGATGTACCTGATAATCAACCTTTGATGTTTTTTACAGCTGATCATTTGATCGAAAAAATGAGTATTTTTAATAGGGCGATAAACAAAAATAAATCAAACCTTAATGAAGAAAATATATTTGTATTTGGCATTAAACCTAAATCTCCAACTAGTGATTATGGATATTTTTTAACTAAAAAAATTAAAGGAAATATCAATAAAGTAACCAGATTTATTGAAAAACCTAAAGAAGCTAAAGCAAAACAAATTATAAAGAATAAAGGTTATTGGAATTCAGGAATGTTTTATCTTCGTAAAGACTCGATTATCAACAACTTTAAAAAGTATCAGCCCATAAGTTATAGAAATTGTCTGAACGCAGTAAAAAAAGCAAAATATAATTCTAATACTTATTTTTTAAATAAAGCTTCATTTATAAAAGCTAAAGCAAAATCTTTTGATTATGCAATTCTAGAAAAAACCAAACAAATTAACGCTATCAAATTAGATATTCCTTGGTCAGATCTTGGTAGTTGGAAAGAAATTCTGAAGATGTATGACAAAAATAAAAATAAATATATTAAGAAAAAAAATATTTATTATCGCCCGTGGGGTAAATACATAAATTTATTTGAGGGTAAAGAGTTTCTAATTAAAGAATTGTATGTAAAACCAAAAGGGATTTTAAGCTTACAAAAACATCATCATAGAGCTGAACACTGGTTGGTCACACAAGGAAATGCAAAAATAACGCTTAATAAGGCTAATATTATTAAAAAACCAGGTGAACACATATTTATACCATTAGAAGCTATTCATAGAGTTCAAAATTCAGGTAAGAAACCAGTTAAGATTGTTGAAGCTCAAGTAGGTTCAATTTTAAAAGAAACTGACATTGTAAGATATCAAGACGTTTACGGTAGAGTAAAATAAATAATTAATGGACACCACAGTCTTTTTTGTAATTCTATTAGCAACTATTATGCATGCCATTTGGAATGCGATGGTTAAACATCATCCAGATAAGGCTATTGCGGTTCTAGCTATTGTTTTGGGCCACATACCTTTAGCGTTAATTTGTATTTTATATTTTCCTTTACCAGGTAAAGAGTCACTTCCATATATAGTTGCCAGCGTATTAGCTCACCAAGGTTATCAGTGGTATATGCTAAACTCTTATAAGGTAGGGGACTATACTAACGTCTATCCAATATTTAGAGGCTTTGGACCTTTATTAGCTACATTAATTTCCATTATATTTCTTGGTGTTGTATTTAAAATAGCAACTCTTGTTTCAATATTGTTAATTTGTGCAGGAATAATGTTTCTTGGATTATTTGGTTCAAAAAACCAAAATCAAATTGAGATAATTAAATACTCACTACTTACTGGATCATTTATAGGTCTTTATTCGTTGATTGATGGATACGGAGCAAGAGTAAGCACTTCAGCAATATCCTATATAAGCTTTTCCTTTTTATTTAGCGCTTTAGTTTTTCCTATCATTTTAAAATTTAATAAACATGAGAATATTTTTTCAAAGGTTTTTAAAGATGCAAAAATGATATTTTGGGTAGGAGGATCTATATCTTTTATTATTTATGTAATTGTTGTTTGGGGTTTCACAAAGGCTCCAATTCCTCTAGTTGCAGCTCTAAGAGAAACGAGTATTTTTTTCTCAATATTTATTGGTTATTTTTTCTTAAAAGAAACTATCAATCTTAAAAAAATAATCTCTATTGTGCTTATAGTTATTGGGGTAATTGGGATTAAGCTATTTTAAATATAGTTGAATAATTTTAGAATAATTATTGTATTTAAAAGCAATAGCATTTTAGAGACAATGGTAAATTAACTGAATTGTAATATTAGTTAAATATTTTTGTAATTAAACTTATCTAAAGTTTGCTAACAAAAATTTATAATTAAATATTAAGTTATTCTTCCCTTATTCATTTTAATTTTTGTTAATTAACTACTTTCTCTCTTTTCATAAT
>CACENW010000007.1 GCA_902560805.1 uncultured Pelagibacteraceae bacterium
TCTGAAAATTTTACTTTTAAAAAATTGGCAGATTTAAGTGACCCATGGGGATCATCTTTTATAAGTAACCAAGAGCTTATTATAACTGAAAAAACTGGAAAAATAAAAATAGTAAATATTATTTCTCAGGAAGTTTATGAAGTTGAACATGACTTAAATTATTTTGTACACGGACAAGGAGGTTTATTAGATATTATTTACCAAGATAACCACTTATGGATTTCTTATTCAGAAAATAGAGGGGATTGGAAAACAAGTACTTCGATTGCAAAGGCTAAATTAAATAAAAAAAATTTGGATTTCGAAAATATATTTCAAGCTGAACCACCAATAGAATCTGGTTATCATTTTGGCTCAAGATTAGCTATAAAAGATAATTATCTTTTTGCATCTGCTGGAGAAAGAGGTGGAGGCATGATTGCTCAAGATCCAACAAACCATCCTGGAAGTATTATCAGAATTCATTTAGATGGTAGTATTCCAAAAGATAACCCTAAGTTTGAAGGAAAGTCAAATTGGCTACCAGAAATTTATCAAATTGGCGTTCGTAATCCTCAAGGTCTAACCTATTCCTCTTTTGATGGAAAAATTTATGCAAGCAACCATGGTGCAAAAGGTGGTGATTGGTTTGGTGAGATTAAAAAGGGAGAAAATTATGGTTGGAAAATTTTAGGTTGGGGTGGAACAAATTATTCAGGCTCAAAGATTGGACCTAAATGGAAACCGGGTTTTACCAAGGCAATCCAATACTGGGTGCCTTCAATAGCTGCAAGTGCAATAACTATTTATAAGGGAAAAGAATTTAATGAATGGAATGGCGAAGCACTCATTACTTCTTTAAAAGATAAATCCATGAGAAAATTAAACTTTCAAAATTCATCAAAGATTGAAGAAACAGTTATTTTCAAAGATAAAATTGGGAGAATAAGAGATATACAAGTTCACCCTGTTAATGGAAAAATATATTTTCTTGCAGGAAATAGCTTATGGTTAATGGAGAAAAAAAAATAATATGAAAGAAAGACCTTATCATCATTTGCCTGATGGTACTTTCAGGAATCCAAAAGGATCTCCAGTAATAATATCCAGGTCAGGAAAATTTTCTTATAGAACTTTTAGTAAATTAAGAAAAAAAGTTGATTTATCTTATCCAAAAAAACATGTGATTGAAAAAGAAAAAGTATTAGCTGATTTAGAAAAATATAAAGATAATGATTATATTGCTTGGATAGGTCACGCAACATATCTTATAAAGTTAGGTGAAACTACAATTATAACAGATCCTGTATTTTCAAAGAACGCTGGACCACTAATCTTTGGTCCAAAAAGATTTACTAATCCTGCAATAAAATTAAACGAGATACCTAAAACGGATATATTTTTACTCACTCATAATCATTACGATCATCAGGATATGTCAACAATTAGAAATTTTCCTTATAAGAGTGCAAAGGTATTAACGCCATTAAACCTAGGTAAATATTTTAAAGGATATAAAGATGTAAATGAAATGGATTGGTATGATCAAATAATTATAAATGAGGATTTAAAAATTTCTTTACTTCCCGCAGTTCATTGGTCAAAAAGAAGTTTAACAGACACTAATAAAACTTTGTGGGGTAATTTTTTAATAGAACATAAAAATAAAAAAATTTTATTTGCATGTGATACCGGATATGGGGAAATCTACAGAGAACTGGGTGAAAAATATGGTCCTATAGATCTGACAATGATTAATATTGGGGCTTATAATTTCAAACCAATGTTTGATAAAACTATTTATCATACTACACCAGAAGAAGCCCTGAATGTTGCACAAGACCTAAAGAGTAAAAAAGTGTTAGGGATGCATTGGGGAACGTTTGTTTTGTCATTAGAACCGATTATGGAACCCCCAATTAGATTTAAAGATAGTGCTGAAAAATATGGTTTTAATAAAGAAGATGCAATTATTTTTAAAATTGGAGAAGTTAGTCCTCTAGATAAATTATTATAGAGTTAAATACTTAATTGCAAAAAATATAGTCCCTATAGAAGCAATAGTAGAGACAAAAATTGCTTTAATTATATTTTCGGGACTTACATTATAAGCGGCACATAAAACTATAGAAGTAACTCCACAAGGCGCAACACTTACAAAGAAAGCACCTGGTATTTCAGCTGGCAATCCTGCATTAAAAAACACTAATCCAATTAACAATAAAATTATTGGAGAAATAACTAATTTTAAAACTGAAATAGATACGGATAATTTGTTAATTACATTTTTAGTATAAAATGAAAGAGTTATGCCAATTGCAAACAATCCAACTGGAGAAACACATGCTGCAAGTTTAGACAAAGTGTATTCAATCGGTGTTTGATCAATATTAAAATTTAATAATAAAAATAATAGACCTATAATTATTGAAAGTATAAATGGGTTTAAAAATAAATTTTTAATAAAATTAAATAAATTTACATTTTTTTTTGTAGATAATTCGAGAAAAAAAGCAATTACAGATAATAAAATTATCCCATCCATTAATATGATACTTGCAACTTGTGTAATTACATTTTGTTGAAAATAAATTTCTGTTATTGGTAAGAGCAAAGTTACATGGTTTGATAATGCAACTGTTAAAGCCCAAATAATTGACTCTGGGATTGATCTTTTAAAATATTTTGAAGTAATTAAGTAGGCGATAATTCCACATATCGACTGCATAATTAAATAAGAGAAAATTTGTTTGAAATCTACTTGTCCAATTTCATTTTGTGCTATTAGCTTAATTATCAATGCTGGAACTGCAATATAGAACAAGAAAAGATTTAAAATTTTAGCATGACTAAGGTCTAAGACCTTCAACTTACCAAAAACAAAACCTAAAAAAGTAATAAATATAAATGGAGTTAGTCCTAAAAAAATTGTGAACATAAATTATTTGATTGTTATTCTATGCATTATTCTATTTCCTTTGAAGGGTGTTGCTTGATGAAGCATAGATCTGTTATCCCATATAGCCAATTGATTTTTTTCCCAAGGCAATGAAAATTGAAACTTCTTCTTAATTTGATGATTAAATAAAAATTTTTTGAACTTTTCTTGATTTTTTATCTTTGAACTAAAACCAACAAAATGTCCTGGACTGCAATAAATCGAATAATTTGTACTGATTTTCCTAATTATTTTATGTGAAGATTTAAGTTCTTTAATATTTTTTCCTTTTTCTTTTACTCTTTCTTTTGTTGTTACCGAAATCGGACCCTCAGAGGAATATTTACCTTTAATATTCTTAAATTTTCTTTTTATTGGATTTGGTAATTCTTTATAAGCAAGATATTGAGAACAAAATTCTGTATTAGCTTTTCCTTTTTTTGGCACAAGTTTAGAAAGCAACATTGTAAATCTTGGTGGCTTTTTTGTATAAATCGAATCTGTATGAAATTGTTCACCAAAACTTGGTCCTTTATCAGTTGATTTTCTTTGTACCACTGTAATTTGTGGAAATTTTTTATTTAAACCTTTTAGTCTTGGATAGTTGGCTAAATTTCCAAAATATTTTGCAAACTTAATGAAAAGTTTAGAAGTTAATCTTTGTTTCTTAAAATATAACATTCCATATTTATTGAGTGCTTTCTTAATTTTTAAAATATCTTTATTCTTAATATCTTTTAAATTTACAATTATTTCTGCTCCAATATTTTTTTTATTTGGAATTATTTTTAACATTTTTTAAAAAAAATTTTTTTAAGTGATTAATCGTTTGTTTAGGACTCTCCTCTGGAATGAAATGATCTGAATTAATTTCTGCTCCATAAACTTTTTTGTTTGTGTATTTTTGCCAAATTTTAACTGATTTAAATTGCGTTCCAACAACTCCCTTTTTACCCCACAAAACTTGTATAGGAATGTTTAATTTTTTTTTTCTGTCTTTTTTGTCATGCTCTAAATCTATAGTAGCCGCAGCCCTATAATCCTCACAAGTTGCATGAATTCTTTTTTTTTGTTTAAAGGCTCTAAAATATTCATCTTCAACTTTTCCAATTGCACGTTTTGATGACCTGTTAAACCGACTATGTAACCATCTTTTAGGGTCTGCCATTATCATTTTCTCTGGTAAAGGTGCTGGCTGTATTAAATAAAACCAGTGAAAATATCCTTTTGCAAATTTCATATCAGTATACTCGTACATATCTAGGGTTGGACAAATATCTAATACACTTAATGCCATAATCTTATTTCTATAATCTCTTGCCATTCTATGTGCAACTCTCCCGCCTCTATCATGTCCAGCAACAAAAAATTTTTTAAAATTTAATTTACTCATCAATTGAACCATATCTTTAGCCATTTCTCTTTTAGAATAATTTTTATGATTATTACCACCAGGTAAAACTAAACTATCTCCATATCCTCTAAGGTCAGCAACTATTACAGTAAAATATTTACTAAGCTCAGGGGCAGTTTTGTGCCACATCACATGTGTTTGGGGATATCCATGAAGTAATAATAAGGGAGGACCATTACCTTTAAATCTACAAAAAATTTTACCCTTGCTTACTTTAACAAATTTTTTTTTAAAACTATTAAACATGATTAAACTATTTAATTATTTAATAGTTTATTTTTCGCCTTTTCAAATTCCTCTTGAGAAATAATTCCTTTTTCTTTTAGATCATTTAATTTACTGAGTTCATCACTTAAATTGCTAGTTTGTTCGTAAGCAGCCTCGCTTATCTCATCGGTCTCACTTTCGGATTGCTCCTTTTCAGCTCTATTAGCTTCCTTAGATTTAAAACCATTCATTATCGCCATTCCACCTAAGTATAAAACATAGGCCATAATAGGAATAACTAATCCAAAAAAAATTATTTTTTCCATAATTTAATCTTCATCTTCTTCACGCCAGTTTTTTTCATACATCAAATATGCTGCATAAATTACTGAAACTGTACCTACAATCATACCATAGTCAAAACCGGTTTGCTTGTCATGTAAATACCAACCAAGTTGTGTGGCACCAATTGGTGGGACGGTAAGCAGGAGAAATATTATACCAAATCTGTAAGGACGTTTAGGCTTTTTCATCCCTCTAAACTAACAGATTAAAGCAAGTGATTTAAATGCTAAATTTGCGATCTTTTGAAACAGTCTATTGTATTTTTAAGTAAACAAGCAATGGTCATTGGTCCTACACCGCCTGGTACTGGAGTCAAAGCTTTTGCATTTTTTGAAACATCTTCAAAATCAACATCTCCAACAATACCTTTGTCAGTTTTGTTAATACCTACATCAATTACTATTGCATCTTTTTTAACCCAATCACCTTTTACAAGCTCAGGTATTCCAACTGCTGCAACAATTATATCAGCTTCTAAACATTCAGCTTTTAAATCTTTAGTTTTTGAATGAGTAATTGTTACAGTACAATTTTCTTTCAAAAGTAATTGTGTCATTGGTTTTCCATTTAAATTTGATCTACCAACTACTACTGCTTTTTTTCCAGTTAAATTTGGTTCAATTTTTTTTATTAACAAATAACAGCCAAGAGGTGTGCAAGGAACCGAACTTTCATAACCTGATGATAGATTTCCAACATTCATTGGATGAAAACCATCTACATCTTTAGAAGGATCAATTGCTTCAATAACTTTCTGCTTATCTATATGTTTTGGTAATGGTAATTGAACTAAAATTCCTGAAACTGTTTTATCTTTGTTTAATTCTTCAATTTTTTCTAAAACAGTTTTTTCTTCAACGCTATCTGGGTACTTAATTACATCTGATTTTAAACCTACTTCATTTGCTGATTTTTCTTTATTACGAACATAAATTTGACTTGGAGTAAGATCCCCAATTAATATTACAGTTAAACCAGGGACTTTATTATATTTGGATTTAAGCCCTGATACTTCTTGTTTTAATTCTTCTCTCAGTTCAGCTGCAGCTTTTTTTCCGTCAATTAAAATCATTTTACTTTCTAAAATATTATTGGTGCAATGTAGAGCTTCATACACATTTCAATAAACCAAATCAATAAAAGAAGAACGATTGGTGAGATATCTAGCGATCCTAAATTAGGCAAAAAACGTCTAATTTTATTAAGTATTGGCTCAGTTAATTTATATGTAAGCTCTAAAATTGAATAAACAAATCTGTTTTGAGTATTTAAAACATTAAAAGCTATCAACCAACTTATGATTACATTTGTTATGACAACATAAGAATACAGTTTCAATATCTGTAAAACTAAATAAAAAATTGCTATCATTTTTTCTCAACATAAATTGACTGGCTTGGGAAGGCAAAAGAAGCATTATTATTTTCTACAATCTGCTTAATTTGAATTGCCAATCTCTCCTTAACTTCCAGTGAATTACTCCAACTATTTGAGTCTGTAAAACATCTTACCAGCAAATCTATTGAGCTATCAGAAAACTTCTCAATTCTAACTGCTACACCAGTTGATTGATTAAAATCTTTACTGTTATTAATATAACTTTCAATTTCCTCTCTTATTTTTTTTAATTGATCAATTGTGGAGTCGTACTGCAAAGTAATTATCCATCTAATTCTCCAATTTGATGTTTCACTCACATTGACAACAGCATTTTCTGCAAATTGAAAATTAGGAATAATAGCAAGAGATTTGTCAAACTTTCTGATTGTTGTGGATCTAAAACCAATTTTTTCAACTGTACCTTCAATGATTCCATCAACTGCAATCCAGTCTCCAATCTTAAATCTTTTTTCAACTAATACTAAAATTCCAGAAATTAAATTTTTAAATAAATCTTGTGCTCCAAGTGCAACCGCAACCCCAAACAAACCAAGACCGGCAATAATAGGACCTATCTTAATTCCCCATAATTCTAGTACCGCAGCTAATCCTAAAATAAATATTAAGATCTTAAGAGATTTAATAATCCAACCAATAAGTTCTCTGGTTAAAAGTTTATCTAGCCCACTTAAGATATATGAAATAGGTTCAATAATTTGATGAATAACCCAAAATATTAATATCGTAATTAACGTTCTATTAATTGTATCAACTACTTCTCTTCCCTCTGTTGAAAATGTCATATAATAACTTGCAATAAAGAAACCCAATACAATCGGTAAAAATCTAGCTGGACCAATTAATGACTGAACAAAAGTATCGTCTAATTTATTTGTTGTTCTTTTTGATATAATTTCTAATTTTTTTATAATTAGTTTACTAATTAGTCCTCTAAAGACTAAAAAAATTAAAAATATACCTATTCCAATTAAAATTTGAAAAATATCGACACCAAGTATTCCTGTACTCCAAACAGATAAAAATATTTCAGAAAAATTATTTATTAATTCCATACCTAAATTTTATATAACAAAAACTCTTCTTCTCCAGGATTAAAAAGAAATATCTTTTTCCATTTAATTTCATTCAATATTGACGAGGTTTTTTCACCTATACACATCAAGTTTGTATTAATCCAAAGGTTTTCAGTTTGATAGATTTTTATAAAATTTAAGAAACTGGAGGCACTGTTTTGAGAATAAATATAAACAATATCTGGCATATTCTTCTTTAATTCGTTAACAAAATTTTCATCAAATTTTTCAGTATGATTTATTTTATAATTTATAATTCTTTTAACTGCATAGCCTTCTTTTAATAATTGTTGATCTAAATCAGTTGATATGATCTCACCACTTACATAAAGGAGAGGAGTTTCTTTTAATTCATAATTTTGCAAGATTAGTTCTTTAAGGTTTGAAACATTTCCTTCTGCAGCAATTGTGTTTTGAAATCCCAAACTTCTAGCTTTTTTTTCTGTTGTACTACCAACGCAAAAACAAATTAGTTTTTTATTCAAATTTTTCACATTTAAATTTTTTACAGCATTGGAACTTGTGAAAATTACACCACCATAGTCAGCAAAGTTAATTTCATCATGATGAACTTTTTCAACATTTATTAATGGAAGGTGAGAAACTTTATGATCTAAAGATTGAAACTTTACTATCATTTCTGAACAATCTTCTAAAGGTCTAGTTAACAAAATATGCATTTTACTTTTTATATGAATTATTTGATTTAATTTTTAAAGCATTACCAACTTCAGTTCCAATTTCTTTAAACATACCAACATTACCAGATTTTTTTTCATAAAATATTTGAGAGCCATCTAATGAAAATAGTTCAGCTTCAACAGTAATTTTGTTCCCTTCTATAATTGAATGAGCACCTATTGCTGTTTCGCAATCACCTTCCAATACTTTTAAAATATTTCTTTCTATATGAGCTCTCTTATATGTATCTTTGTGATTTATTTTTTCTAAAACTGATATGATTTCACTGTCATCGTCTCTACACTGTAAAGCAATAATACCTTGACCTGCACTTGGAATAATCTGATCAGTCGAAAAAATTTCTGAAATCTCATTATTTAAATTTAAATATTTAATACCTGTATAAGATAAAATTATTGCATCATAAATGCCTTCCTTTAACTTTTTGATTCTAGTATCCACATTTCCTCTTATTAATTTACAGCTAACATCTGATCTTATTTTTTTAATTTGAAATTCTCTTCTATAAGATGAAGTGCCCACTATTGCGTTTTGTTTTAATTCTTTAATATTTTTCTTATCATTTGTTATTAAAATTTCTCTTGGATCAGTTCTCTCTAAAAATGATTCTGTTCTTAGTCCCTTAGTTTCAATTGCTGGCATATCTTTCAATGCATGAACGGCTATATCAATTTTTTTTTCTTTAAGTTCTTTTTCGATTGTACTCGAAAATAAACCTTTACCACCAACTTCCGATAATCTTCGATCCTGTATTTGATCACCTTTTGTCGTAATAGTTTGAATAATGATCTGATCATCTGGTAAATTTAAAGCTTTAATAATTTTATCTTTAGCTTTTTGCGCATAAAGCATAGCCAATTTACTTCCTCTTGAGCCTATTATAATTTTTCTATTCATTAAAAATTTATTTCTTACTTGTATTGAGATTGTACAATTAATAAAAACTATTTGAATGAGTAAAAAACCCTTAATTCTTGGAATAGAAACTAGCTGTGATGAGACGGCAGCATCTATAATAACTGAAAATGACAAAGGAATTCCAACAGTTTTATCTAATATCGTTTCTAGTCAAGTCGATGTTCACAAAGAATTTGGAGGAGTAGTTCCTGAACTAGCCGCAAGATCACATATCGAAAAAATAGATTGGATTGTTGAAAAAGCAATTGCTGATAGTGGTAAAAAAATTGAGGAAATTGATGCGGTTGCTTCAACTGCTGGCCCTGGTTTAATTGTTTGTTTATCAGTTGGTTTAAGTTTCGGAAAAGCTTTTGCAAGCGCAATCAATAAACCTTTTATAGCAGTTAATCACCTTGAGGGTCATGCATTAAGTCCTAAATTAAATTCTCATTTAAATTATCCCTATCTATTATTGCTTATTTCAGGAGGTCATTCACAATATTTAAGTGTTCAAGGTCTTGGAAAATATAAAAGACTAGGAACAACTATTGATGATGCATTAGGTGAAGCCTTTGACAAAACAGCTAAACTTTTAGGAATTGAATTTCCTGGTGGACCACAAATCGAAGTTTTGGCGAAAAAAGGAAATCCAGAAAAATATGATTTACCTAAACCAATTTTTAATAAGGGTGGATGTAATTTATCTTTTGCAGGATTAAAAACAGCAATTTTAAAAATTGCAAAATCTATAAAAACAGAACAAGAAAAATTTGACTTGGCAGCTTCTTTTCAAAAAACTGTTGAAGAAATTCTTTATAAGAAAACTAAAATAGCATTTGAAGAGTTTGAAAAAGATAATGAATTAAAAGAAAAAGTTTTTGTAGTAGCTGGTGGAGTTGCTGCTAACAAGAAAATTAGATCTATGTTAATTAATTTATGTGAAGCTAATAATTACAAAAGTATATTTCCACCAATAGAACTTTGTGGGGACAATGCTGCAATGATTGCAATGGTAGGTCTGGAAAAATATAAATTAAATGAATTTAATAATTTAGATTATCCAGCAAAACCAAGATGGCCATTAGATGAGAAAGCTGCTTTTTTAAAAGGAGCAGGAATACAACTGTAATGAAATACTGGTTATTAAAATCTGAACCAGATGTTTGGTCAATTGATCAACAAATAAAAGCTGGCAAAAAAGGTGCGCCGTGGGATGGTGTTAGAAATTATCAAGCAGCAAATAATCTCAAAAGCATGAAGAAAGGTGATCTATGTTTTTTTTATCACTCTAATATTGGCAAAGAAGTAGTTGGGATAGTAAAAGTAATAAAAGAACACTATTTAGATAAAACTGACAAGACTGGAAGATTTGTTGCTGTAACAGTCCAATTTAAAAGCAAGTTCTCTAAACCAGTGACTCTTGAAAATATTAAAAAAAATAAGGATTTAAGGGATTTAGCGCTCATAAAACAAAGTAGACTTTCAGTAATGCCAATTGATGATAAAAGCTGGAAAATTATAAATAACATGAGTAAAATTTAAAAAAAAATAATCCATGCCAAAAAAAAAGAAAAAAGCAAAATCTAAAAAAAAAACTAAAGTAAGAAAGAAAACTGCAGTTAAGAAAAAAACTAAAGTTAAAAGAAAAAAATCAAAAAAAAATTTAAAACAAAGTGAAAAACCTAGTCCAGAATTAATTATAAAAACTAAACCTGAATGGATTAAAAGCAGTTTAGCCAACAAAAGTAAATACGAGCAAAAATATTCTCAATCTATAAAAAATAACGATGAATTTTGGAAAAAAGAAGGAAAAAGAATTACTTGGATAAAACCGTATAAAAAAATTAAAGATTATAAATATAGTTCTAAGGAAGTAAAAATTAAATGGTTTGAAGATGGGACACTGAATGCGTCTGCAAACTGTATCGATAGACATCTAAAAGATAAAAAAGATAAAACAGCAATTATTTGGGTTGGTGATGATCCAAAAGATAGTCAAAAAATTACTTACAAACAACTTCACCAAAAAGTTTCTAAAGCTGCAAATGGTTTAAAAAAATTAGGTATTAAAAAAGGGGATAGAGTTACGATTTATCTTACAATGATACCAGAACTTGCTATTTTAATGTTAGCGTGTGTTAGAATAGGTGCGGTCCACTCAATTATTTTTGGAGGTTTTTCAGCAGACTCTATTTCAGGAAGAGTGAATGACTGTGAATCTGAATACATAATTACAGCTGATGAAGGTGTTAGAGGTGGAAAAACTATTCCTTTAAAAGAAACAACTGATGAAGCATTAGAAAGCTGTCCTAATATAAAAAAATGTATCGTTGTTAAACGTACTGGTAATTCAATTAGTTGGAATTATGATAGAGATGTTTGGTATCATGATTTAATTAAGGATGTTCCTTCTCAGTGTGAGCCTGAAGAAATGAACGCCGAAGATCCTCTATTTATTTTATACACATCAGGTTCAACTGGAAAACCAAAGGGCGTTTTGCATACAACAGGTGGTTACATGGTGTATGCATCAATGACTCATCAATATATTTTTAATTACAAACCAAAAGATATTTATTGGTGTACCGCTGATATTGGTTGGGTAACAGGTCACAGTTATATTATCTATGGTCCCCTTTCAAACGGTGCAACAACTATAATGTTTGAGGGAATACCTAACTATCCTGATAGTTCTAGATGGTGGCAAATAGTAGATAAATATAAAGTAAATACCTTTTATACTGCACCTACTGCAATTAGAGCCCTAATGAGAGAAGGTGATAAGCCTGTCAAAAAAACTTCTAGAAAATCTTTAAAATTACTTGGAACTGTTGGTGAACCAATAAACCCTGAAGCTTGGATGTGGTATTATAAAACAGTTGGAAATTCTAAATGCCCAATTGTAGATACGTGGTGGCAGACAGAAACAGGAGGGATATTAATTGCCCCTCAAACAGGTGCCATTCCACTAAAACCTGGTTCTGCAACAAAGCCCTTTTATGGAATAAAACCTATGTTAGTTGATAAATCAGGCAAAGAAATTAAAGGACCCGGAGAAGGAAGGCTTTGTATAGCACAATCATGGCCTGGACAAATGAGAACAGTATATGGTGATCATCAAAGATTTATTGATACTTATTTTTCTCAGTTTGAGGGTAAATATTTTACTGGTGATGGATGTCGAAGAGATAAAGATGGATATTACTGGATTACAGGTCGGGTAGATGATGTAATTATTGTTTCAGGCCACAATTTGGGTACTGCCGAAATTGAAAGTGCATTCGTAGCTCATCCAAAGGTTGCAGAAGCAGCAGTCGTAGGTTATCCACACGATATTAAAGGTAATGGATTATATTGTTATGTAACTTTAAATGCTGGTGAAAGAGAAACTGGTGAACTCGAAAGAGATCTAAAACTTTGGGTTAGAAAGCAAATTGGTCCACTTGCTACACCTGATTTAATTCATTTCACTCCAGGACTTCCAAAAACAAGATCTGGAAAAATTATGAGAAGAATTTTAAGAAAAATTGCTGCAAATGAACACGGTCAATTGGGAGATACAACCACATTAGCTGATCCTAGCGTTGTAGAAAGTTTGGTTGAAAATAGAAAAAATATTTAAAACTGTATTCTATCTTTAAATTCTTTTTTAATAACATCCCATTTTAAAATAACAGAATTTAAAACTATTTTTCTATCAAGAGTTTTTAATTCGTCAGCTATTGGTGCCCATTTATATAATGATAATGCACTCGGGTTGAAGGGACGGTCATCATGATACTTTTCCCAATCAATTTTAATCAATCTTTCATCAAATTCTTTTTTCGCTTCTTCGATGATATTTAAAGGCATGTTATTTGTTGTTTCGTCATCTAAAATTTTTAAAAAAATTTCCTTAGCTTTATTTAATTCACTGAAACTAGAATTAACTTTTAAATAAGAAAAAGTGAAGAAAGTTAAATCTTGAAGAGCAACGGAATAGATATTCCATTTAGCTTCATTTACAGATTTCATAAATTCATCATTATCAAAATGGAGAACATATCTTGTTCCCATTCTTGTTTTTAAATAACTATAAAGTGTAACTTGTGATACCCACGCAGATTTTGTTTGAATAAATTCTTCTAACTCATCTAAAGTTTTAATTTTTGATTTTGGAATCAAAGCTTTAAATAAAGATAAGAAATAAACTTTGAAATCACTTAAAGATAAATCTTTCCAACTTAAATTTTTTTTATCCATAAAAAGTTAATTTTATTGAAAATATATGAAAAAATTAACCTAATACGGCTATTTTTACACTTTTATTCTCTTTCATAATGGTTATGGTTTTATCAGTTATAACTAAAAAAGAGAGGTATACATGGCGAAAAACGCTCAACACTGGGAAAAGACCAGAGGTTTGCTATTTGTAACACTAGCAATCTGGGCCATATTCTCAATGGGTATATTCCTTTTCGGAGCTGAAATGAACGAAGTTACAGGGCCTTTTGGGTATCCATTAACTTATTGGTTCACTTGTCAGGGTTCTCTTGCGATATTTGTGATCCTTATTTTCTGGTTTGCAGGTAGACAAGAAAAAATTGATGAAGAGTTCGGCTTCAGTGAAAAAGGAGACGACTAATGATTAAAGGTAATTTTATAGATAACTTGCCTAAAGTTTATGGAATCTACACTGGTGGATTTATTGGTTTCATAATCTTAATGGCAATTGGTGAGCAGATGGGTATGTCTGCAAAAGCAATTGGTATTTGCTTTGTAGGTTTTACCATTTTCATCTACGCACTAATTGGCTGGCTATCTCGAACAGCTCAAGCAAGTAACTATTACGTAGCTGGAAGAACAGTTCCAACTGTGTTCAACGGAATGGCAACAGCAGCCGACTGGATGTCTGGTGCTTCATTCGTTGCAATGGCGGGTGGTATTTACTTCAAAGGTTATGGATATATGGCTTTGCTTGTAGGTTGGACAGGTGGTTATGTGTTAGTTGCAACTTTATTAGCACCATACTTAAGAAAATTTGGCTGTTACACAGTTCCAGATTTCGTGGGTACAAGATACGGTGGTAATACTGCAAGATTGATGGCAGTAATAGTTTTAACTGTTGCATCATTCACTTACGTGACTGCACAAATTAACGCTACAGGTACTATTGCAGCTGTTGCTTTAGATATCCCATTCCAATACGCAGTATATGTTGGACTAGTAAGTATTTTACTATGTTCAATGCTTGGTGGTATGAGAGGGGTAACTTGGACACAGGTTGCACAATACATTGTACTAATTATAGCTTACCTACTTCCAGTATTCTGGATCAGTAACAACATAGGTGCAGGTTTCTTCCCTCACTTCATGTTAGCTGATGAAGTTGCTAGAATCGGTGAGTTAGAACAACAGTTTGGTTTTGTTAAAAACTCTGCTGCTGATTTAGCTACAGTGCCTAAAGGGTTAGCTGGTATTACTAAGGCTCACTCTGAAGTAAACGCAACACCTTGGGCTTTCATCTCATTAGCACTAGCAATGATGATGGGAACTGCTTCATTACCACACGTAATGATGAGGTTCTTTACTACTCCAAGTGTAAAAGCAGCTAGAAAATCAGTAGGTTGGTCAGTATTCTTTATCTTCCTACTTTATTCTTCTGCACCAATGTTAGCGACACTATCTAAACTTGCTTTGATTGATCCAAACTTACCAACAGGTATTATTGGTAAATCAATTGCAGAAGTTCAAGCAATCGATTGGTATCAAAACTGGAACCAAGCAAATCTGATGTTTGTAAGCGACTTTAACGGAAATGGAACTGTTGAATTAAACGAGTTCTTCATGGGAGGTAAAGCCGTAGTATTAGCAACGCCAGAAATTGCAGGATTACCTTATGTAATCTCAGGTCTAGTTGCTGCTGGAGGTTTAGCAGCCGCGATGTCAACTGCAGATGGTTTGATTCTTGCAATCGCAAATGCTATCTCGCATGACGTTTACTACAAAATGGTAGACCCTAAAGCAGAGACAGCTAAGAGACTAGTTGTTGCAAGGGTATTACTTGTAGTGATTGGTTTTGCAGGAGCAACTATTGCAGCAATGGAGATCCAAGGTATTTTAGGTTCAGTTATCTGGGCTTTTGACTTTGCTATGTCTGGATTGTTCTGGCCACTTGTACTTGGTGTGTGGTGGAAGAGAGCTAATAAAGAAGGTGCTATAGCTGGTATGGTCTTAGGATTAGTTTCTGGATTTGCGTATCTAGTTTGGGTACGAAGTGGTGGAAGCGGATTCTTAGGTATTACTCAGTTAACATTTGGTATCTTCGGATCTACTGTTAGCTTAGTAGCTATGGTTGTTGTAAGTTTAATGACTTCAGAACCTAGCGCTGCAACACAAAAAATGGTTGATGATTCTAGGGTACCTGCGGGTGCATCTGTAATCGGCGGCCAAAAATAAATAATCTTTTTAAGGGGCGATTAATTTCGCCCCTTTTATTTCTTTTTAAGATCAAATATAAATTCCTTAATGTCTGCTAACTTTCATCCTTTAGTTTATATAATTGATTATATTCTTGGAATTATAATGTGGACTTTAGTTGGAAGAGTAGCAATGAACATCTTTCAGAGAGAAGACTCAAATTTCTTCTTTATGAAAGCTTTTGTAAAATTTACTAATCCTCTATTAAGAATTTTTAGACCTGTTACTCCTTCTTTCATAATTCAACCATTGGTACCACTTTATGTGGCTTGGTTCTTTTTCATGATTAGATTTTATTTGATGCCTTGGATTTTAGGATATTCAGTAATGGGTATGTTGTCATTTCCTCTTGAAAGTGAAATTTCTAGGCAGATTTATCAATTTTTTAATTCAATTAAATTTTAAAAATTGGTACTAGTAAGTCTAGATATCAATGAAAAATATACAAATATCCCCGTCAATTTTATCAGCTGATTTTAGCCAATTAGGTAAAGAAATAAAAAGACTTGAAGAGGGTGGGGCCGATATGATTCACGTAGATGTAATGGATGGCCACTTTGTTCCAAACTTAACAATAGGTCCTCCAGTAATTAAAGCTCTTAGAAAACATTGCTCATTAAAATTTGATGTTCATTTAATGATTTCTCCTGTGCATAAATACATAGAAGCTTATGCTGATGCAGGAGCAGATATAATTACTGTACATCCTGAAGCAACTGATAATTTAGAAGACTCAATAAATAAAATAAAAGATCTAAAGAAAAAGGTAGGAGTTTCTCTCAATCCTGAAACAAGTATAGATTTAATTAAAAATCTATTAAATAAAATTGATTTAGTTTTAATAATGAGTGTAAATCCTGGATTTGGTGGGCAAAAATTCATGCCAGAGGTTTTAGAAAAAATTAAAGAATTAAAAAAAATTAGAGAAATAGAAAAACTTAACTTTGATATTGAAATAGACGGTGGGATAAATTTTGATAATTGCAAGATAGCAATTGAAGCTGGTGCTAATATTCTTGTATCTGGTACAACGGTTTTTAAAAGTAATGATGGAGATATTAAAAAGAATATTAATTTATTAAAAACAAAATAAGTTAATGCAATCTCAAAATTCCTTTAATCTTTCAAATGGAATATTTTTTAAATTAAAATCTTCATTTAAAAAATTTTATAAAAATTCAAATTTTTATGATAAAAAAATTTCAAAAACCTTTGATAAAAATTTTGAATATAAACCAAGTCCTCATCTTTTATCTTCTATAATAAAATATCAGAAAAAAAAATATAAAATTGAAGACTTTGCAACAGACGCTATCTGGAAAAACAATGTTTCCTCTAAAGACTTTAAAAAACTTAACAATTTTTTTTGGTTTTTTAGTTTGGATTTAAGATCATCTAAAGAAACCACTCAATCAATTATTCTCAATTGGATTAATAAAAATGAAAAATTTGATGAGAATATCTGGGAATTCAATATTACCGCAAGAAGAATTATTGCTTGGCTTTCCAATCATCAGTTAACTTATGAGGATAGTAATGAGGAATATAGATTATTTTTTAATCACATGCTTCAAAAACAAACTAACCATTTGTTGAATGAAATCAAAAATTTAAATGAAATAGAAGAAAAACTAATTGGCTGTGCTGCAATTATTTTAACAGGTTTGGCGTATAAGGATGAAAAAAATTATTTAGACAGCGGTTTAAATATATTAAAAAATATAATTAAACAGTCTCTTGATAAACAAGGATTTCCTAGGTCAAGAAGCATACAAAACTTAGTTTTTTATCTTAAATATCTCATAATTATTAGAGAGTGGTTTAAAGAATCACAAAATACAATTCCAGAATATATTGATGAAACTATATATTATTTGGGATCCAGTTATGCTTTTATATGGCAAAACATAAAGCAAGATATCTTTTTTAATGGAAATTATTCATCTAATAATCATGAATTTGACCAATATTTAAAACGATTTGGATATACTTTTAAAAATCAAATCAATGAATTAGCAGGATATGCAATACTAAAAAATAAAAAATTTATTCTAGCAGCAGATATTGGGTCAAATCCAGATAAAATATATACGAAAGATTATCAAGCAGGTGCCTTATCTTTTGAAATTTTTTCTAATGATAAAAAGTTAATTTCAAATTCTGGGTACTATCCGCACACAAAAAATAGACTAAATAAATTATCTAAAAGTACTGCTTTACAAAATACACTTTCAATTGAAGATTACTCTTCATGTGATTTTATTAAATCTAGTAATAATTTTTTAATACAAAAAGGTCTAAAAATTGGAAATAAAAATATAGTTTATGAAAAAAATTATTGGAAAATTTCAGCTAGTCATAATGGTTATTTTAAAAAGTTTAAATTAGATCATCATAGAGAAATAGAATTCTTTCCTGAACAATTTAAATTTATTGGTCATGATAAGATAGTAAGAAAAGATCCCGATAAACAAATTAAATTTGATATTAGGTTTCACCTTCATCCTGACTCTAAAGTTATGAAAACACAAAATAATAAGTTTATATTAATACAATTAGAAGATGAAGGTTGGCAATTTAGTTGTGATAACTATGATATAAATATTGATAATGGTTTATATTTCGGTAATAAAAATTCATATCAAGAAAATCAAAATATATTTATTTCAGGCATGAATAATGAAGGTGAACAAATAATTAGATGGGAAATAAGTAAAATATAATGAAAAAAATAAAAACAGCTCTTATTTCTGTATCAGATAAAAATAATTTAAAACCAATTTTAGAAATTTTAAAAAAATATCACATCAAAATTATTAGTTCTGGTGGAACTTATAAAGAAATTAAAAAATTAAAATTTGATTGTTTAGAAGTATCTGATTTTACAGACTCTTCTGAAATTTTAGAGGGAAGAGTTAAAACTTTACATCCTAAAATACATGCGGGAATTTTAAATAAAAGAAATAATAAAACACATTTAAATGACTTAAAAAAAAATAATTTTGAAAATATTGACCTAGTAATTGTAAATTTTTATCCGTTTGAAAAAACCTTAGAAACTACAAATAATTACAAAAAAATAATTGAAAATATAGATGTAGGAGGTCCTACTATGGTTAGATCTGCTGCTAAAAATTATAATGATGTGACAGTGATTACTTCTGCAGATCAATATCAAGAGTTAATAGATGAAATGAACAAACATAATGGAACTACATCATTAAAATTTCGAGAGAAACTATCAAGAATAGCTTTTACAGAAACTGCTTACTATGACACAGTAATTTCAAACTATTTTAATAAAAAAACAAATACGTACTTACCTAAAAAGAAAATTTTTGCTGCAAATTTAATTGAAAAACTTAGATATGGAGAAAATCCACATCAATTTAGTGGGTATTATTCAAAAAACTTAAAAACTAATTTAAAACAAATTCAAGGAAAACAACTAAGCTATAATAATTATAACGACATATTTGCAGCATTAACTATTTCAAAATCTTTACCAAAAAACAAAGGTGTTGTGATTGTAAAACATGCAAACCCTTGTGGAGTTTCAATAAAATCAAATCCTATAGATTGTTATAATTCTGCATTAG
The DNA here is from genome assembly GCA_902560805.1 of uncultured Pelagibacteraceae bacterium. Taxonomy (GTDB): domain Bacteria; phylum Pseudomonadota; class Alphaproteobacteria; order Pelagibacterales; family Pelagibacteraceae; genus Pelagibacter. The sequence goes on from CACENW010000007.1 coordinate 19,015, forward strand.
CATGTGATCCTGTGAGTGCTTTTGGTGGAATTGTTTCTTGTAACTTCAAAATAAAGAAAAATCTAGCAGTTGAATTAAATAAATTATTTTTAGAAGTAATTGTTGGTAGTGGTTTTGATAATGATGCCTTAAAAATATTTAAAACTAAGAAAAATCTTCGTTTAATAGATGCCACAAATTATTCACTTAATGAAATTACAAAATTCACTTCCTCAAATGAAGCAGTATTAGTTCAATCTGAGGACTTAAAAATATTCAAAAATAAAGATTTTAAAGTTGTATCCAAAAGAAAGCCAAATTCTAAGCAGGTTAGAAATCTAATTTTTGCATTCAATGTCTGCAGATACGTAAAATCTAATGCAATTGTCCTTGCAAAAGATGAGGCAATAGTTGGTATTGGATCAGGTCAACCAAGTAGATTAGATAGTTGTGAAATAGCAATTAATAAAATGAGAAAGTTTAATTTATTTGGAAATAATTTGGTTGCGGCGTCAGACGCTTTTTTTCCTTTTGTAGATGGAATTGAAAAATTAGTTCAATCAGGAGTTCAAGCTGTAATTCAACCTTCAGGATCAATTAGAGACAAAGAAATAATTAAATTTGCTAATGAAACAGATACTATTCTAGTCTTTTCAAAGACAAGACATTTTAAACATTAGTAATTTTATCTATTTTAGCAGCTAAAATAAAATCATTTTCAGAAAGACCTTTAATGGCATGAGTGGTAATTTTAATCTCTGCATAACCCCAGCCAAAACTTATATCTGGATGATGACCTTCTTCTTCAGAAATATTACCGACCTCATTTACAAAATTTTGACTTTTTATAAAATTTTCAAATTTAAACTTTTTATATAGAAAGAATATTTTATTCTCATCTTCCGTAATATCCCAACCATCAACTTTCTTTTGATATTTATGAATTTCAGATATATCAAAAGGAATAACCCCACCTTCACAAGGTAAACATTTTTTGTTTAAAAGATCTTCGCTCATAAAATTTGGAGCGGGCAAAGGGGGTCGAACCCTCGACCTTCTCGTTGGCAACGAGACGCTCTACCACTGAGCTATGCCCGCTTGTTAAATTATTATTAAAAATAGAAGGTTTTTGATTTTTTAGCAAGAGGCTATTTTAATTAAATTTTTACCAACTGTGATCTACAGAGGATTGAAATTATACTAATTAAACACTATGACAAAGATTTGGTAGCTCTAAATCATAAAAAAAATATTAATAATTTAATTCATTTAAATCTTTTTCAAAAACCAATTCAATTTTTTTTCTAATTTTTTCATCCAAAATTTTTTTCCAATCATTCTTAGGGCCTAAGTTGAAAAAAGGTATTTTCTTCTGTCTATCCTCTCTTCTCGGAATAGCTTCATAAAAACCGTATTCTTCCTCATTTTTTTTAAGTTGATCAAACGTAGTGGTTCGCAAGGTTTTTTTAATTTTTTCTTTGTCTAGATTTTTTTGATTACGTGTTATTTTATATATAAATCTTAAAACATCAGAAAATGTTGCATAAGTAGAATTTAATAAATCTTCATACTTTATCATTTTAATTGGAATTTTTTTTTGAACTTTCCAAGATTTATAATTTGTACTCCAAGAACTTATAACTTGAAAATCACTAAACCCATCTTTTTCAAATTCCAAAACGTTGTATATGAATTTTTTTTCTTGGGTTATCCAATCAAAAGCTTGCTTATCATCTAATTGATAGTGATTTTTAAGAGATGTAATTACATTTCTTGGATCTCTCACAACATAAACACACCCTAGAGAATTTTGTGAATTTGTAAAATCAAAATTATTTATTTTTCCAAAAATATTGTGGGTTTTAAAAAATCTCACTTTAGAGTCGGAATTTATTTTATCTTGTGCTTTAATCCAATATTTACAAGTATCGCCAGGAATATTTTTATCATGATGATATTCTTCAAAGTAGGTACTTGTGGGGAATTGATCAATATTTTTTAATAAATTTTGATTATAATTACCATCTTTAGAAAAAAAATAAGTACTTATTAAAGCTCTTAACCAAGTATTTCCACTTTTTGGATAAGATGCAATCCATATAATCATATAATTATATATATAGAACAATAATTTAATTTTTGTTAATAATAATATATGAAAAATCTTCCTTCCAAATTACCTATATTTCCTTTAAGTAATTTTATAATATTTCCAAAAACTACCGTTCCACTAAATATATTCGAACCAAGGTATATTGATATGGTTGACGATAGTATGAAGTCGAACAAATTAATTGGGATGATACAACCTAAAAATTCAAATATTAAATATGAGGTTCCTAAATTATATCAAGTTGGGTGTGTCGGAAAAATTACTAGTTTTAGAGAAACAGAGGATGGCAGATATTTAATAGAATTAAAGGGAGTCGCAAGATTTAAATCTATTAAAGAATTAGAGACATTAACTAAATACAGGATTTTACAAGTAAACTATGACGATTATATTGAAGATTTAGAGAATAAAAAAGAAGATCTTAAATTTTCAGATTTAGAATTAATTTTTAAAGATTTAAAGTCTTTATTTGAAAAAAAAGGTTTTATAATTAACTGGAAAGCGCTAGAAAAACAAAGTTTAGATGAAACAATAAACGCCTTAGCTATGGCGTCGCCCTTTTCTCTTGAAGAAAAACAAGTTTTGTTAGAAGCTCAAAATTTAAATATTAGAAAAAACAAAATTGCTGAGATACTAAAAACATATACTCACGACATCTATGAAAATAACACTATTCAATAATCAATAACTCAAACCGGTATCTGCTATTTTTTTTAGCATATTATTTAAAGAATTTTTGTTACCAAAATATTTAATAGAATTAATTAAAAAATTGCTTTTTAAGTTTCCTTCATAATTGAAAAATTCGTAAATAAAATCAATTCCGTTTGAAAAAATAAAGTTTGTATGTTTTGTATTTTTTTGAAATTCTTCATTTACAGAACTATTTATTGGTAATCCAAGATCTATCCTATTTTGAATTATCTCTAATAAAATTTTAATATCTCTGACAGTCATGTTAAACCCTTGACCAGCCAAAGGGTGTATTTTGTGAATTAATTCACCAAAGGCTAAAATATTTTTATGATAATAATTTCTTAAGTTTACAGACATCAATTCAAATGAAGAAATTTTTTTAATTTTTTTGATTTTATAGTCTTGATTGTGTAAGATAATTAATTCTTTTAAATTTTCTTTTTTAATTTTAGTAGTATTTTTTATTGAATAAACAATAGAGGTTTCTTTATCGGAAATAGGTAGAAATGCTAAAGGTCCCATCTTTGTAAATACTTGTCTTGCAATTTTATTATCAATTTTTTCATGTTCTAGTATTAAAGTATAGGCTAAGCTTTTATATTTTTTGATAATTTTTTTGCTAAAAAATTTTTTTGTAATTGAGTTTGAAAAATTTAAATTAATTAAAAGATTATATTTTTTCTGAATATTTTGTGAATTTATAAGATTTTGTATTTTAAAAAATTTATTTTTTTTGAGACTTTTTTCTAAAATATTATAAAGATCAGAACTTCTAACCATTGAAAAAAGTTCTTGATTATTATTTTGGAATTCCAACAATTTTTCATGATTTAATTTATCAGAAAGAATTTCAATTTTATTTAATTTCCAGATTATTTTATTAATATTAACTATATTTTCATTAAAATATGAAACATTACTTTTTGTAATACCTATAGTCCTAGATTGATCGATTACTTGTTTTTTTTTATCTCTTAAAATATCTACATATATATTCTTATTAACTAAAGCTTTTGCTAAAGCTAAACTTGTTAGTCCACTTCCTATTATACATATCCTCATATTATTTTTAATTTTAACAACAAAAATTAGATGATACAAAGTGGTATAATTGATTTGTATAAATGGACATTAAAAAAACAGCTAATTTATTACTTAATTTTACTTTAAAACGATTAGCAGAAATATCTGGGATCATAATTTTCTCTGCTGGTATTCTCTTATTTATAGCGCTTTTTTCATATTCACCTGAGGACCCTAACTTTATTTTTCCTAAAGATACCGAAATTAAAAATTTGTTAGGTTTTCAAGGAAGTTTTATTTCTGATCTTTTTTTTCAATCTTTTGGATTCATTGCCTACCTAATATCTCTCACATATATAATTACTGGGCTCAATATATTTCGACTAAAAGAATTTTTTTTAATAATTGAAAATACTTTTATAACTGTATTGTATACTATAATTGGAACACTATTTTTAAACCATTTTTATTCAGACGCTTTTACACTTTACATAAATGGAAATGGAGGTTTTGTTGGAGACTATTTTGGACAAACTTTTTTAAATTCAATAATTCTTATAAATGAAAAATTAATTTATTATGTTCTAATTATACTTATAATTACTTTATTTCTATTAAGTATCAATTTTCACCCTACTAAATTCTATAATTCGATATTTAAAATTATTAAATTTTTTAATAAAAAAGAAAATAAATCATACACAAATAGAAGTGAACTTATTAGAGAATATATACCTCAAGAAGAAATTAAAAACTTAATACAAGAAGATTTGCCATTTATTAAAGCAGAAAATAAATTGGGTAATATAAATAAATTTCAATTACCTAAAATAGATTTATTAAAAATTCCGACTAAGAAGGAAAGAGAAAACTCAAATAAAAATGAAACAAATGATCCTAAATTTTTAGAAAAAATTCTAATGGACTTTGGGGTTAAGGGGGAAATTCAGAAAGTAAGTTATGGTCCAGTTGTAACACTTAATGAATTTGAGCCAGCTGCTGGAGTAAAAGTTTCTAAAATTATAAATTTATCAGATGATATTGCTAGAAATACTAGTTCTGAGTCTGCTAGAATTTCAACTATACCAGGTAGCAATACAGTAGGAATTGAATTACCAAATAATTCAAGAGAAAACGTTTATCTTAGTGAAATTCTAAATAACGCAGATTTTAAAAAGAAGGATACAAAATTACCTATAGCGCTCGGTAAAAATATTTCTGGAAAACCTATTGTAGGAGATCTGTCTTCAATGCCTCATTTGCTCATTGCTGGTACAACGGGTTCAGGAAAGTCTGTATGTATTAATACAATTATCTTATCACTTCTTTATCGTCACACACCTGAGAGATGTAAGTTTATATTAATTGATCCTAAAATGCTTGAACTCTCAACATATGAAGGAATACCTCATTTACTATGCCCTGTAATAACTGAAGCGAAAAAAGCTGCATCTGTGCTTGGTTGGGTAGTGAAAGAAATGGAAAGTAGATACAGATTAATGACAAAAGAAGGAGTTAGAAATATTGATGGTTATAATACCAAACACAAACTTCCAATGCCCTACATAGTAGTAGTAGTTGATGAAATGTCAGATTTAATGCTAGTGGCAGGTAAAGAAATAGAAAATTATATTCAAAAATTATCTCAAATGGCTAGAGCAGCTGGAATTCATATTATTATGGCCACGCAAAGACCTAGTGTTGATGTAATTACAGGTACAATTAAAGCTAATTTTCCAACAAGAATATCTTTTCAAGTAACTTCAAAAATAGATAGTAGAACAATTCTGGGAGAACAAGGAGCAGAACAACTCTTAGGAAAAGGAGATATGCTTTACATGTCTTCTGCAAACCGGATAGTAAGAATTCACGCTCCATTTGTTTCTGATAATGAGATAGAAAAAATAAATAATTTTTTAAGATCCCAAGCAGAGCCAGATTATATAGATGAAATTTTAAATTTTGCAGACGAAAAGGAATTAGGATCAAATACAGATCAAGGAGATAAAGATGAATTATATCAACAAGCTGTTGAAATAATTAGATCTGAAGGAAAAGCTTCTACCTCTTTTTTACAAAGAAAACTTCAAATTGGATATAACAGAGCTGCAAGAATAATTGACATGATGGAGTCTGATGGAATTGTGAGTAAAGCAAACCATGTAGGTAAAAGAGACGTTCTTTAATGCTAAAATTTATTCTTCTAATTTTTCTCTTTAGTTTATCTGATCAAGTATATGCAAACAATAAAAATCAAATAATTAATAAGTTAGAAAATATATCAAATTTAAATTTTGATTTTGAGCAAAATATTAATGGTAAAATCGAATTAGGTAATTGTACAATTCAGTATCCAAAAAAAATGTTTTGTGAATATGATAAAAAAAATAAAATTATGGTTTCTAATGGAAAGTCTTTAGTTATAAAATCAAATTTAAGTTATTATAGATATTCTCTCAATAAAACACCCTTAAATTTTATTTTAGATAAAAATTTTTTATTAAAAAAAATTTCAGAATTAAATGAGGAAATAATTAACAATTCTCTTGTAAAATTTACAATAAAAGAGAATAACCAATTAATAGATATTTTTTTTGATATTAATAATTATGAATTAATTGGTTGGCAAACAAAAGATATCTATCAAAATACTGCTGTAACACTACTTTATTCAATAAAATTAAACCAAGTAGTTGATGAAAAAATATTTAAAACTCCACTTCAAAATTAAATTTTGACAATTTCAGATTTGAAAATTTTCATACCTCTTGATAAGTAATTATTAAGTGCATTCTTATGATCTAAGGAGCATGTATGAAGCCAAACCCTCTCTGCATTTTCTTGAAATGACTTTTTAATAGCATCAGATAACAAAAATGATCCTAATTTTTTATTTTGATATTCTTCCAATATTCCAAAATATGCTATTTCTACTTCTTTCTTTTCAAAATGAATAATTAATTCAAAAAAACCAACTAGATCTTTATTATTCTTTAGTACAAAAGTTTTAACATTTTTGCTGGATACATATTTAATCCATTGTTCTTCTGACCATATCAATCTATCAATCCACTTATGTTTTTTACCTATATTTTTATAAAAAAATTTATTTAACTGGAAATCAGTTGGTTCAATTAAATTAACAATATAATCGTCTGAAGGTTTTTCGCTCTCTTGTAAATCTTTAAGGGAATTTATTTCTAGATAGCTTCTTTTAACTTCTTCTGTCACTCGACCATTTTTCCAACACGTTCACCACCAAATAAATGGAAATGTAAATGGGGGACCTCTTGACCTCCATGTTCGCTAATATTTGCTAGTACTCTATAGCCTTTGCCTACTTCTGTTGAAATTCCAAGCTTTTTTGCAACTTTATTAATACCCTTCAAAAGACCTACCATCTCTTCAGATGATGCATTCATACTAAAATCATCTAGATCTATATATTTACCCTTAGGAATAACTAAAGCATGAACTTTTTTTTGTGGGTTGATATCATAAAATGACAAAACATAACGATCTTCGTAAATTTTATTGCAAGGTATCTCTCCACGTAAAATTTTAGCAAAAATATTATTGTCATCGTAGCTCATTTTTTCCTTTTTTCTAATTCTACCATTACTTCTTCAATTTTCACATCATTAGCTTCTAAATACATTAATAAATGGTAAAATACGTCAGCAGCTTCGTGTATTTTATTTGTATTTTCTTCTATAGCTTCAATTAATTCATCAATTTCTTCTAAGACCTTTGCTTTGCTGAGAGATTTATCTGTAAGTAATTTATTTGTATAAGAACCTTCAACTGGGTTAGTTTTTCTCTCTCTTGCAAGTCTAATTAAATTTTCTAATGTATTAAGCATATTAAATTCTAACAGGTATTCCTTTTGAATCCAGATATTCCTTAGCTTCTTTTACAGAGTGTTTGCCATAATGAAATATTGATGCTGCTAAGACTGCGCTAGCATTTCCCAATTTAATTCCATCAACTAAATGATCTAAATTCCCTACTCCGCCTGATGCAATGACAGGAATATTTACCTTGGATGAAATTTTAGACATAAGCTCAATATCATAACCTACCTGGGTACCATCTCTATCCATTGATGTTACTAATAGCTCACCTGCTCCACTACTTTCCATTTTTGATGCAAATTCTATTGCATCAATTCCAGTATTGTTTCTTCCACCATGTGTAAAAATTTGCCATTTATCAGCATTTTTTTTTGCATCAATAGCCACAACAATGCATTGTGAACCAAATTTTTTTGAGCTTTCAACTACCACCTCTGAATTTTGAACCGCTGCAGTATTAATAGAAACTTTATCTGCTCCACAATTAAGTAATTTATTTATATCATCAACACTTCTAACGCCTCCTCCAACTGTTAATGGAACAAAGCATTTTTTTGAAGTTTTCTCTACGACGTCATAAATTGTATCTCTATTTTCATTTGATGCAGTTATATCTAAAAAACAAATTTCATCTGCTCCTCCATCAGAGTAAATTTTTGCCTGTTCGACTGGATTGCCTGCATCCTGCAGATCAACAAAGTTAATCCCTTTTACAACACGACCATTTTTAACATCTAAACAAGGTATTATTCTATTTTTAAGCATTTACTTCCTTAGCTAATTCATCCAATTTAATATCGCCATCATATATAGCTTTTCCAACTATAATACCTTCAATATTTTTATTATTTAATTCCTTAGCCTTTTTAATGTCATCTATTGATGAGACTCCACCTGATATAATCACTGGACAATTAGATATATCAGCAACCTTTGCTGTGTCTTCAAAATTAGGACTTTGCTTCATTCCATCTCTATTAATATCAGTATAAATCAGTCTGCTTGCTCCATATTCGTTCACTTCTTTTAAGTAATCTAAAGTTAATTGATTAGAATTTTCTTTCCAGCCAGAAACTGATAAATATCCATCTTTAGCATCTAATCCTAAGGCAATTTTATTTGGAAATTTTTCACATGCTTCTTTTAAAAAATTTTTATCTTTTATGGCAGCGCTTCCTAAAATAACTTTTTCTACACCAGCACTATTATATTTCTGAATACTTTCAAAATTTCTTACTCCTCCACCAATTTCAATTTTAAGATCAAATTTAGTAACTATTTCTTGAATAATATCTAAATTAACTGTTTCACCAGTTAAAGCTCCATCTAAATCAACTATATGTAAGTTTTTAAAACCATGGTCCTTATATTTTCTAGCCTGTTCAATTGGAGACATTTCATATTCGGTTTTATTGTCAAAATTTCCTTTGACTAACCTTACACACTTTTTATCCTTGATATCTATCGCTGGGAATATTTTCATTATAAATTTATAAAATTATCAATTATTTTAAGCCCAATTTTATCACTTTTCTCAGGGTGAAACTGCGTTCCAAAGATATTTCCTTTTTCAACTGAACAAACGATATCTGAAGAATAATCTGTTGTTGCTGAAATTACATTTTTATCTTCTGGAACAAATTCATAACTGTGAACAAAATACATGTGAGATTTATTTTCAATATTTTTAAAAATTTTACTATTTTTTGTTATATTAATTTCGTTCCAGCCGATGTGTGGAAGTTTGTATTTTCCATTTTGATTATCTATTTTTGATACCTTGCCTGAAATCCAACCAAGACCTTTTGTCTCTGTTTCTTCATAACCAATGTCTGCAAACATTTGTAAACCAACACAAATTCCTAGAAGTGGTTTTTTATTACTTATTGCAAATTCATTCAAAGTATCTGCTAAACCGTTAATATTATTAAGCGCATCAACACAACTTTTAAACGAACCCTGTCCAGGTAAAACTACTTTATCGGAAGATTTAATCTTACTTAAATCTGAAGTTACTTCGATATTCACTTTATTTTTAGCAACTTCCTTAAAGGAGTTTATTACCGAGCTTATATTGCCCGAATTATAATCAACAATTGTGACGTTCATTAAACTTATAATGAGCCTTTAGTGGATGGAATACTTTTTTTGCTTCTAGGATCCATCTCTAGTGCCTCTCTTAATGATCTTGCTAATGCTTTATAACAAGACTCAATGATGTGGTGACTGTTATCACCATAAATATTTTCGACATGCATTGTGATGCCTGCGGCTTGTGAAAATGCCTGGAACCATTCTTTAAACAGTTCTGTATCCATCTCACCAAGTTTCTCAACCTTTAATTTTACTTTCCAAATTAAATATGGCCTGTTTGAAACATCTATTGCAACTCTAGTTAAGGTTTCATCCATTGGAATAACTCTGTGTGCATATCTTTTGATGCCAACAAATTTTTTTGCAGCTTTTTTCAAAGCTTCTCCAATTGCTATTCCTGTATCTTCTGTTGTATGGTGAAGATCAATGTGAGTGTCTCCTTTTGCTTTAACTTTTAGATCAATTAGAGAATGCTTTGATAGTTGCTCAAGCATGTGATCTAAAAAACCTATTCCAGTGTCAATTTGGTATTTACCTTTACCATCAATGTTTAGTTCAACATTGATACTGGTTTCTTTTGTTTTTCGAGAAACTTTTCCTTTTCTAGCCATATAATTTAAATGGTATACATACTTAATCCAACTATATCAATATTAGTATAAAGACTTGAAGTATCAAAAATAGTTACCATTTATTAGTTATGACAACAATTGTATTAGTTAGAAAAAATAATGAAGTTGTAGTTGCTGGTGACGGACAAGTAAGTATGGGAAATACTGTTGTCAAAAGTACAGCATCAAAAGTTAGAAAAATTGAAAAAAGAGATGTAGTTGCAGGATTTGCAGGGTCAACTGCTGATGCATTAACTCTGTTTGAAAGATTAGAAGGAAAATTAGAAAAACACGCAGGTAATTTGTCTAGAGCTGCTGTTGAGTTAGCTAAAGATTGGCGAACCGATAAATACTTAAGAAGATTAGAAGCATTAATGGCTGTGGGTGATAAAAATAATAGTTATATAATTTCTGGAACTGGAGATGTTTTGGAACCTGAAGGTGACGTAATCGGAATTGGTTCTGGTGGAAATTATGCTCTGGCAGCTGGAAAAGTACTAATTGAAAGCGATATGTCAGCAGAAGAAATTGCAAAAAAAGCAATTAAAGTAGCAGCTGATATTTGTGTATTTACAAATGAAAATGTTAAAGTTGAAAAAATATAATGGATAATTCAAACGTTACACCTTTGCATCCTAAAGAAAAAACTCAGAAAGAAGAAGCGTCTTTAGTAAGCGCTCTTTCACCAAGAGAAATAGTTTCGGAGTTAGATCGTTTTGTAGTTGGACAAAATAAAGCAAAGAAAGCTGTTGCTGTTGCATTAAGAAATAGATGGAGAAGACAGGCTTTAAAAGGTGAAATGAAAAATGAAGTTTTGCCAAAAAATATTCTAATGATTGGACCAACTGGAGTTGGAAAAACGGAAATTTCTAGAAGACTTTCAAAATTAGCCGAGGCTCCTTTTGTTAAAGTTGAGGCAACAAGATTTACAGAGGTTGGATATGTTGGAAGAGATGTTGAGCAAATTGTTAGAGATTTAATTGAAATTGCAATTGCAATGGAGAAAGTAAAAAAAAGAAAAGAAGTTTATGCGCAAGCCCAAAAAGCTGCTGAAGAAAAAGTATTAGATGCTTTAGTTGGAAAAAAAGCAAGCCTTGCAACAAGAGAAAGTTTTAGAAAAAGACTAAGGAATGGTGACTTAGATGACAATGAAATAGAAATCGCTGTAAGCGATACAGGATCAAACGGTGCATCTTTCGAAATCCCCGGAATGCCAGGTGCTAATGTTGGAATGATAAACATTGGAGAAATGATAGGTAAATCTATGGGAAACAAAGAAAAAAAGAAAAAAATGTCTGTTAAAGAGTCTCATGAGATCTTAATTAACGATGAATCTGATAAATTAATTGAACAAGACAAAATTATTAAAGCTGCAAAACTATCAACTGAAAACAATGGTATAGTTTTTTTAGATGAAATAGATAAAATTTCAGCAAGAACTGACAGAGTTGGTGGTGATGTATCTAGAGAAGGTGTTCAAAGAGATTTGTTACCTTTAATTGAAGGAACAACTGTAAACACAAAGCATGGTCCAATAAAAACAGATCATATTTTATTTATTGCTTCTGGTGCGTTTCAACTTGCAAAACCATCTGATTTACTTCCAGAATTACAAGGAAGATTACCAATAAGAGTTGAGTTAGAGGCATTAACAAGCGACGATTTTAAAAGAATACTTAGAGAGCCAGACTTTAGTTTAATCAAACAATATATAGCTTTATTAAAAACCGAAAATGTTGATCTTGAATTCTCAGATGATGGAATAGATGCAATCGCAAATATAGCCTCTGAAGTAAATACAACTGTAGAAAATATTGGTGCAAGAAGATTACACACAATAATTGAGAAAATATTAGATGATATAAGTTTTACAGCAACTGATCGAGCTGGAGAAAAAATTGTAATTAATAAGGAATATATTAATAAGAATCTTGATAACTTAGTTAAAGATACTGATCTTTCAAAATTTATTCTTTAATACTCAAATTATAAGTATCCTAATTCTTTCATTTCGTTATAAAAATTAGTTTCGATTTTCTCTTTATTTTTCTCATCTAAATTTCTTCTCCAATCATTTTTAGGTCCTAAATTAAAAAAGATTTTTCTTTTTCCAGTTTTATCTTCAATTAAAGCCTCATGAAATGTCTCTTTTTGTTCTTTAGCTTTCATGTTATCAAAATCTGTAGTTTTTATTGCTTTATTAAGCTTAATCATGTCAATTTCTGATTTAAAACCCAATGTCTCAAAAAATTTGAAAATTTTAAGAACAACACTTTTCTTTTTACTTATTAAATCTTCATATTTAATTAATAAATATTTTTTTGGTTTTTGAAGATTTTTCCAAGAATTATAATTAGAGCTCCAAGATCCTAAGAAAACTTTACAATTTTTAAATGTTTTTTCCATATATCTACTATCATCTAAGATTGTATCAGTAGCTTCATTAATATTTAAACTATAATGATGCGCAAAAGAGGTAACAACATTTCTTGGATCTCGAACTATATAAATTGCACCAAGTGTATTTTTTAAATCGGTAAAATTACAGTCATGTATTTTGCATAATGAACTATGAGTTTTAAAAAATTTTAACTTTCCTGTTTCCTCATTTATTAAATTTTGAGCATTGATAAAATTTTTAAAAACCTCTTTGTCATTTTCTATATTAATTCCAAGAGGTAAAAAATGATGGGTTTGCGGAAATTGAGATATTTTATTTAAATTTTCAAATTGTAAAACTCCATCTTGAGAATAAAAATATGTTGATAATATCGATCTCAATAATGTGTTCCCACTCTTAGGGTAAGAGGCAAGCCAAATAATCATTTTTTTTTATTTTTTTTTAAATATATGTAAAAGGCTCCGCTTCCTCCATCCTCTAATTTAGCATCCTGAATATCATTAATCATTTCGTTCAATTTTTTGTTATTTGAAATAAATTCTGGAACAGAATATTTTAAAATACTCAAATCTTTAGAGACATAAGGATTTTTTTCATTATTAGAATGAATACCTTTTCCTGTAACAACAATTAACTTATTAACTTGATCAGCAAAACATTTGTTAATAAATTTTTCTATAGTCCTATTAGCTTCCTCTAAAGTGTATCCATGTAGATCGATTGATCTGGTTGAAAAAATTTTATTGTTTTTTTCTCTATAATCTTTATCAATTAATCTTTCTTTACTTTTAAGAAAATTTTCCCAATCAATTTTATCTTTATTTGAAATTTTGTCGTTCAATTATGTTAAAATACTAACTAATTGCCAATTAGGATTTTGCGAGGTTGTATCACGTGAAAAAACCCAAGTATCATAAATTTTTTTAATTTTTTCTGGATCACCAGAAATAATTTTTTTATCTTTATCCCTGATACAAGTAATCACCTCTCCAATAAAGTCTACTGTAACATTCAAAATATTGCCTGACTTTTTATGCTCTTTTATCTCAGCTTTATTTACACCAATAAAAGTGATTTCAGCATAGTGACCCCTACTGTCTCTTTCTTTAAGTGCTTCGCTAAACTGTTTATATACTTCATTATCAAGTAAAGGTTTGCTATTTGTAATTTTATTATCATTATCACTAAAATCAGTAATTATAGTTTCATAGGCTATTTTAGCACCTTTGATAAATTCTTTCTGAGCCTGTTCGTCAAAAATATTGTTAGACTTCTTTTGTGGCTCAATTTTTATGTTTTTTAATACTTCTTTAAATTGCTCTGGTGCTTTGCCCTCAAATCCAGTCCTTTTACCTAAAATTCCCCTAAGTCTCAAAAAAATGAACCCTGCAATCATTGCAAGTAAAATTATATCGATGTACTCAAAACTGTAATTCATGCTTAGATAGTAATTACTCTGTTGATTAATTTCAACTGGCAATTTAGATTAAAGACAAATGAACCCAATATTTTTAACCATTATCTTAGTTCCAGTAGTTGAAATATATCTTTTAATAAAAATAGGATCTCAAATAGGAGCAATAACAACAATATTATTAATTTTTATCACAGCTATAGTAGGGGTATATTATGCAAAATATGAAGGCCTAAATACCCTGAAATCAGGATTCAACCAATTAAAAAGAAACGAAACTCCTACTTATGAAATGTTATCTGGCGCAGCTATCGCTTTTGCGGCATTATTATTAATAATTCCAGGGTTTACTACCGACCTGATAGGATTTTTATTAATTTTCCCATTAACTAGAAAATTCATATTTAATAGTTTGTTTAAAAAATTTAATGCTGTAAATACCAGAAAAAATAATTTTATTGATGGTGAATACGAAGATTTAGACGAGAGAGATGACAGATAAATTTCAAATTTTAGGAAAATACATTAAAGATATGTCAAGCGAAACAAAGGATGCTGAAACATATATATATGTCAGAGATAATATTTTAAAATATCAGCTAAATATTGATATCAAATCACAACCTATAAAAAATAAGATGGTTGAAATAAATACCATTTTAAAATTTGAAGACAAAAATGAGGCAAATCACAAATCTCATTTCGAAATGAATTATGCAACAATTTTAAAAATAGATGACTCTGTCAGTGAAAAAAAAGAATTAGAGAAAATAATTTTGTGTGATGCACAGATAAAAATATACCCTGAACTTGAAAAATCTTTTTTAAACATGTTACATAATTCTGGTTATCCAGATATTAAGTTTGAAAAAAAAATAGATTTTGAAAATCTATACATGCAAAGATTTAATTAATAATAATTTTTTTTTAAATAATTTTTTAAATATTCTTTATGTTTAGACATCTCATCTTTTGAAGGAGTAATAATTTTTTTAAAATACAAAATTTCTGAATTTAATTTATTTAATTCAAAATTTTTTTCATTTTTAAAGTTAAGAGTGGGCTCTTTTTGATCAATTAAATTTATATAAACTTTTGCTAATAAATCGCAGTCAATTAAAGCCGTATGTTGCACTCTTCTAGAATTATCAATTCTATACCTTTTACACAATGCGTCTAGACTTGATGACGACCCTGGAAATTTAGATCTAGCCAATTCAAGAGTGTCTATTATTTTATTATTAATTTTACTTGCTCCTATTAACGAAAGCTCATTATTTAGATGAGCGATATCAAATTCTGCATTATGAATAATTAAATTTTTACCTTCGATAAAATTTAAAAAATCATTTACTATTTCAGAAAATTTTTTTTGTTTTGATAAAAACTCATCAGAATAACCATGTACCTCAAATGCCTTGTCAGAAACTTTTCTTTCAGGGTTTAAATATGTGTGAAACTTATTTACAGGTATCAAGTCATCTAATTCTATACATCCTATTTCAACTACTCTATGACCATCTTTAACTGATATTCCAGTTGTTTCTGTATCTAAAACAATTTCTTTCATTTATAAAATTTTATTTATAATTTTTATAATTTCATTTTTAACAGGTTTTTTGATAAATGTATTTTTAATTATGAAGTGAGATTTTTTCTTTTTGTAACTAGGACTAAACTGGATCTTTTTGAAAATTTTAAAAAGTTTTGAATTAAACTTTGGCCTTTTTTTAATTCTTTTATCAATATCTTTTTTTTTTGAGTCAACAAAGACTAATAAATCTTTTTTGTTAAAAAGTTTATTTTCAATTAGTAACGGAATATCCAAAATTACAATTTTTTTATTTTTATTTTTCTTTAAAAAAACATAAAGTTTTTTTCTTATTTCTTTATGTACAATTTTTATTATTTTATTTAAATTATTTTGATTATTTAAAATTGCATTTGTAATTTCGTTTTTATTTATTGGAAATTTGGTTATAAATTTTGGTAATTTTTTTTTTAATTTTAAAAAAACTTTTTTATCCTTTTTATAAATTTTTGCTACTTCAAGATCTGCACTAAATACTGGATATCCAAAGTTATTTGCTACAAAAGTTTTTCCAGAACCAATATCACCAATTATACCTATTCTAATCATGATCTAATAATTTTAATATTTTTTCACTTACACTTGGCTCAACACCATGCCACAATCTAAATGCTTCGAACGCCTGATAAATAAACATTAATTTACCATTTTCTATTTGGTTTCCTAATTTTTTTCCTAATTTTAAAAAATTGGTTTCATTGGGATTATATATAACGTCATAAAAAAACTTACCTTCACCTATGTTAGAAGTGTTTAAATCGATGGTCTCATTATTTAAACCTAAGCTAGTTGCGTTTATAATCATATCAAAATCAGGCATCTTACCCCAACTTACAGTATTAATTTTGTTAAATTGAATTTTTAAATCTTCAGCTTTTTTACTAGTTCTATTGGTTATAGTTATTTCTGAAGCCTCCATTTTATTTAAAGCAATAATTAATGATGGAACTACTCCACCAGCTCCTAAAATTAAAATTTTTTTATCTTTGACTCTGTAGTTCAAACTATTTATGGCTTTTTGAAAACCGCTTATATCTGTATTGTGACCAACGAGGTCGCCATCATGAAAACAAATTGTATTTACTGACTGTGCCTGTTCTGCTTCCAAACTTAGCTTGTCTAAAAAAGGAATCACTTTTTTTTTAAACGGAACAGTAACATTACAACCATTTATTTCTTGATTTTTAATTTTATGAATAAAATTTTTAATTTCATTTTCTTCAAGTTTAATTTTTTCATAAACTGCATTAATATTATTTTGTTCTAACCAGTAATTGTGCAGTTTTGGGGACAAGGAATGATTAATCGGGTTTCCAATTACAAAATATTTTTTCATTTTTGTAAATTTAAATATTCTTTGATTTTTTTTATAGGTAAACCCATTATTGTATCTTCATCTCCTTCAATACTGCTAAATAAATTTCTACCTTCCCCCTCGATTTGATAGACGTTGTAAGCATAAAGATTTTCATCAGATATTTTAGATAAATATTCTGCTAATTCTATTTCTGAAAAATTTTTCATTATTAGTGTTGCTTTATCAGTATAGTTCCAAATCATTGAGCCATTTTTTGAAATACAAACAGAGCTTATCAAAAAATGAGGTTTTCCGTTAAGTTTTCTTAAAATTCTCATTGCTTCTTCTCTACTCTCAGGTTTTGAAATTAATTCTCCATTTAAATCAATAACACTATCTGCACCAAGTACTATTTTGTTTTGCCTTTTGTTACTAACTTTGTTTGCTTTTAACTCAGCTAAATTTTTTGAAATTATTTCTGGACTAGCATTTTCCTTAAGTAAAGATAATTTTATAATTTCTTCATCAACATTTGAAGGTTCCACAATACTTTGTATATTATTTTTATCTAAAATATTTTTTCTAACTTTACTTTTAGACGCTAGAATAATTTTATTTAGCATTGTTCGAGAATATTTCGTGTATTTTAATTATAGAAGCAGCAGTTTCTTCAACAGATTTTCTTGTTACATCTATTAGTGGCCATTTATATTTTTGAAATGTTTTCTTTGCTTGAAGAACTTCTTTTTTTATACTCTCTAGGTTAGTATAATTTATACTTTCTGTTTCTTTCAATGAATTCATTCTATTTTTTCTTAAGTCTGCAAGTCTCTCGGGCTCTGTGCTTAATCCAACAACACAAGTTATGTGAGGGTTTTGTTTCAGTTTTTCTGGTAAGGAATTTTCATTTACCAAAGGAATATTTGAAGTTTTAAAACCCTTGTTAGCAAGATAAATAGATGTTGGTGTTTTACTAGTTCTGCTAACTCCAACTAGAATAATATCAGACTTTTCAACTTCACTTATTAAATTACCATCATCGTGATTCATGGTAAATTGAATTGCTTCAATTCTATCGTAATATTCATCATTTAAAACATGTTGTCCGCTTGGTTCATGAGAAGCTTTTTGATTTAAAATTTTAGAAAAATTTAAAATTAAATTACCTAATATTCCAAAACAAGGTATCTTCTTTTTTTCACTTTCATTAGCCAAATATTTGGCAAGATTATTATCAACAATGGTATATAAAATTATTGAATTTTCATTTTTTTTAGCAGCTCCTAAAATTTTTAGGATCTGATTTTCTGTTCTTGTAAAAGAATAAGAATGAACCTT
>CACENW010000008.1 GCA_902560805.1 uncultured Pelagibacteraceae bacterium
TATCTAAAGTTTCTTTTTCAATTTTCTCAGGTAATTTAATTAATATGCTGTTAGTAAATTTTAAATCCCATCTTTTTGATTTAAAATAATAAAGAGATTTTATTTGTGAATAATCAATATTTGACTGATCAATAATTTTTTTTAATTCTAATACCTCTTTTATCTCTGGATTTCCAAATATATACGGCAGTTGTATTCCTGAATTATTATTATCTGATAATTTGCCATTAGTTCCAATTAAATAGAATTTTCCATTTTGGTTAATCCTAGCAATAAAACTTGTTTTCTTAATATTAATATTAATTGAATGAGGGTATCTTTTAATTACATTGTACTCTTCAACTAATGAATTAGAGTCAATTATATTTTGAATTTTTTTTTTATTAATAAAAAATATATTTTTTAAATCTAAATTATTTAAATTATAAAGTATCATTTTTTTATCTTTTTTTTCTAAACCAAAAATATTTACGTTTTTTACTTTTTCTAATTTTAAATTATTTATTGAATTATTATTTATTGAACCTACTAAAATTAATAAAAAAAAGTAAATTAATATTTTTCTACTTTTTCTTTGATGCATCTTTTAAAATCCATTCAATTAATTTCAAAAAGCTTATTCCAGTATAAGAAGCTATTTCAGGAACGAGAGATAATTTTGTCATACCGGGTTGTGTGTTAATTTCTAATAGATAAAATCTTCCCTTAAAATATTTAAAATCTGAACGTGTTACACCAGAACAACCAATAATCTTGTGTGCTTTAAACGCAATATTCAATACTTGATTTAATTTTTTATTTGGCAAATCAACAGGGATTATATGTTTAGTTTTTGCATTTGTGTTGTACTTTGCTTGATAATCATAGAAAGCTCTTTTGGGTTTTAATTCAATTGCTCCAATTTTTTTATTACCCATAATTGCTACTTGAATTTCTCTTCCTCCAATAAATTCCTCAATCATAATTTTTTTGTAATCTTTTAATGATTTAACTTTTTGTGCTAGATTAAATTTGTTGCATATATAAACATTAACACTTGAACCCTCATTTAAAGGTTTTATTACAACAGGAAATTTTAATTTTGACTGAATTTTTTTTATTAATGTAGATGATTTATAAGCATAATTATAAACAAAAAATTTTGGTGTATTAATTTTATTTTTTATAAAAATTTTTTTTGAAATTTCTTTATCCATAGCTATAGATGAAGCAACAACACCAGAATGGGTATATGGAATTTTAAATTTCTCTAAAATACTTTGTATATATCCATCCTCTCCAAATTGACCATGCAACGCATTAAAAATTATATCAGGTTTAAATTTTTTGATATTTAAAGATAAAGATCTATCTGGTTCAGAAATCTGAATTTTATATCCATTTTTTTTCAACTCTTTGGCAACCTGTTGACCTGTATCAAGACTTATTAATCTCTCCTTTGATATTCCACCCGAAAGTATTAGTATTTTTTTTTTCAATTTATTCTAAAATTTTAATTTCAGTTTCTAATTTTACACCTGTTTTCTCAAAGACATTTTTTGAGACATATTCGATCAAATTCTTCATGTCTTTAAATTTAGCATTACCTTTATTTACAAAAAAATTACAGTGTTTTTCTGAAATATATGCATCACCAAAAGAAATATCTAATGGAACAGACTCTTTTATTAATTCCCAAACCTTTTTTTCAGATTGATCTAAAGGGTTTTTAAAAGTACTTCCGCTGGTTTTAATTCTTGTTGGTTGTGCTTTTTCTTTTTTTTCTTTTAAAAAATTCATTTCATTTTGGATTAATTCTTTTTCTTTCTTAAACCCTTTAAAGGAGGCGCTTAAAAAAATAAGGTCATCAGATAAACTGCTATCTCTGTATTTAAAATTTATATCTTTTGCAGGTATAGTTATTACCTGGCCAGATTTAGTAACTGCTTGAATCGAAATTAGAATATCTTTAAATTCTCTATTAAAACAGCCAGCATTCATTTTAATTCCACCGCCAACAGTACCTGGTATACAAGACAAAAATTCAAAACCACCTAAACTATTTTCCAATGCAAATTCTGATAATGCTTTGTCACTAACAACACTTCCTGCAATAATTATATCATCTGTATGAACTGATAAATTATTAAAATTATTTGCAAGCTTGATTACAACACCATCATATTTATCGTCAGTTATTAATGTGTTTGATCCACCACCTAAGATAAAAATATTTTCTTTATTTTCTATAATTTTTAAAAATTTGATTAAATCTTTTAAATTATCTGCTTTAAAATAAATTTTAGCTTTACCACCAATATTAAACCAATTTTTTTTTTTTAAATCACAGTCTAGCTTTAGGTTTTGACCAAACTCTTCTGACAGTTCTTTCAAATTAGTTTTCATTATAAATATTTAGGCAATTCTCTCATCCAGCTTGAAATTGAACCAGCACCCATACCAATGACAATTTTTTTTCCATAAATATTACTTTTTACATATTTTGCTAATTGCAATTGATCCTCGATCATTAATAATTCAACCTTCGAATTTTTAATAATTTGTTTTGCAAAACTAAGATAACTAAATCCAAGTTTTATTTTTTCACCAGCATTATAAATTGGAAATAAAATTACTTTATCAGCATCTCTAAAAGCGAAACTAAACTCTTTTTTTAAATCTTTTACTCTTGATATTCTGTGGGGTTGAAAAATACATATCTTCTCATAACCTTTATAAACTTTCATTACCCCATTAAGTACTTCTCTTATCTCAGTTGGGTGATGTGCATAGTCATCAAAAAAATCAACATTATTAAAAGAAAAAATCTTATTAAATCTTCTTTGAACACCTTTAAAATTTTTAAGTCCTTTTTTTATATCAAACATTGATATTCCAACAGTCAACGATACTGCAAGAGCAGCAACTGCATTTTTAATATTATGATTTCCAAGTAGAGGGATTATTATGTTTTTTAAATATCGATTTTTTTTATTTGGTAATTTTACTAATAAATCAAATTTTGAAAATTCTTTAAATTGATTTATATTTTTTATAGAAAAGTTCGATTTAGGATCTTCACCGTATGTATAGAAATTTTTCTTTTTAATATTTTTTATTAGATTTTTGTTATTCTTATCATCTAAACAGATAAATGATTTTCCAAAAGATGGAACCTTCTCAACAAAATCAATAAAATATTTATTTAATTTTTTCATCGAATTATAAAAATCCATGTGCTCTCTATCAATGTTAGTTATGATAGAGTAAGTTGGAGGAATAAATATAAAGCTACCATCAGACTCATCTGCCTCCAAAATAGACCAATCACTTTTACCTAATTTTGCAGTACTATTGATTGAATTTATAACTCCTCCATTAATAATCGTCGGGTCTATTTTTGTATTTTGAAAAATTGATGCAATTAAAGAAGTGGTTGTTGTTTTGCCGTGAGATCCGACAACTACAATATTTTTAGAAAGAGACACAATGTTTGCCAACATTTCGCCTCTTTTGTATATTGGTAGACCTTTTGATTTTGCTTCAATTAATTCCGGGTTATTTTGCTTAATTGCTGAAGAAACAACCAAAATTGTAGCCTTACTTATATTCTGTTTTTTATGTCCAAGGTAAACTTTGATTTTTTCTTTTCTAATCCTATTAATGTTTTTATTGTTTGAGATATCGCTTCCTTGAACTTTAAAACCTTTTCTCTTCATAACAATTGAAAGGCCACTCATCCCTATCCCACCTATACCAACAAAATGAATAACTTCTGATTTAGCTAATTCAATTTTCATTTAAAATTTCCAATAAATTTTGATTAACATTATTCCAAGTATTTTGATAATTTAATTTTTTTAGATTTTCTTTTTTTGCGACATAATCTTCGTCTTTCTTTGATATTTTTAACAATAATTCTTCAAATTTCTTTTTATCAAATTTTTTTTGATCAATTATCCAGCAACAATCTTTATCATAATAATATTTAGCATTTTCATATTGATGATTATCCTTAGAACTAGGAAGTGGTATGGCGATAAAAGGAATATTCATTAACGACATTTCAGCTAAGCTTGAAGCGCCTGACCTTGATATACATAAATCAGACTGTTTCATAAGTTCATTTAAATTTTGATCAAAACTAAAAACATTGCTTTCTATATTATTAATTTTATAAAAATTTTTTAAATAGTTTATGTTTTTTTCACTAGTTTGATGGATTACATTAATTAAGCAAGATTTTGAGACACTCAAAATTGATTCATTAATAAGTGTATCAAAAATTTTAGCTCCTTGACTACCTCCAATAATCATAATGGTAAATAAATTTACATCTTTTTTATATAAATTTGATTCATAATATTTTTTTCTTATTAAAGGTTTTGAAATTTTTTTCTGATTTTCAAATTTTTTTGGATAATTTTTTAAGTTTATTGAATAACAAATTAATTTTTTAGAAAAATTTAAAAAAAATTTATTCGCTCTTCCTAAAACCATATTTGGTTCAATTAAAAAAACTTTAATATTTAGAATTTTTGCTGCCAAACATAAAGGTAAGGACATGTACCCACCCGTCGAAATTAAGTAAGAAATTTTTTCTTTTTTTAATATTTTTAGAGAATTAATTGTTAATATTAAGACTTTAAATAATGTAAAAGGAAAAAGTATTAAGCTATTAAACTTTGGTGTATCTATTAAAATAGATCTATAATCATTTTTTTTTAAATATTTTAATCCTCTAGAATCTGTTGAGATTATTGTGTCGTATTTTTCTTTTAAATGATCATGAATTGTAATTGCAGGAATGACATGTCCTCCAGAACCCCCTGTGGAAATTAATATTTTTTCTCTCACCTATTATATTTTTCTTTTTGTTAAGTTTAAAATTATACCTGTCAATATTGAGGTACTTACAATTGAAGAGCCACCATAACTCAAAAAAGGTAATGTCATTCCAGTTGTTGGAAATAATCTTATATTAACTCCAATATGAATTGTGGCCTGCATAAGAATTAAACTTACTGATCCAATTAGAATAAGTTTATTTTGCTCCTCAGTTTCAAAACTTATTTTTTTAAAAACCATATAAATTAGGACTAAAAACAAAATTAAGATTAAAATTATGGCAATCACACCAAACTCTTCAGAAATTACTGAAATAATATAATCAGTATGCGCTTCTGGTACTCTATTTTTTAGTGTTCCTTCTCCTATCCCTTTTCCAAAAAAACCTCCACTTGTTATTGACTCTATTGCTTTATCTGATTGAAAATTATGAGTACCTGTTTCTTTATCAAAAAATGAAAAAATTCTAGCTTTAATATAATTAAATTTTGGTATGTATATAATCATATAAAACAACAAAATTAATCCAATAGAAGAAATTGAGAGCAAAAAATATAAATTAATACCTGAGCAAAATATCAAAACAGCCCATGAAAAAACTACTAATAATGTTTGGCCAATGTCTGGCTGAATTATCAGTAGCAAAGAAACCAAAGTCATTAAAATTGTTGATGCTAAATATTTGAATAAAATATTGGTTTCATTTTTACATAAAATAATTGCAAGAATTACAATCAAGAAAGGTTTCACTATTTCTATGGGTTGAAATCTTGGTAAAAAAAATAAATCGATCCATCTCCTTGATCCCTTAACTTCTATGCCAATTATAGGTACTAAAAACAAAGAGAGTAATGAAATAAAAAAAAGAATTATTGAAAATTTATACAATTTATCTTGATTTAAAGATGAAAAAATAAAAATAAAAATTACTCCAATAGTTACATAAATTAAATGTTTAAAAAAAAAGAAATAATTATTGGTATCTAATTTGTCTGAAGCTATGAGTGATGTTGATACTAAAGAGAAAAAAAGTCCAATAGTGAATAGAATGCTAACTAAAAACAATATAGGTTTGTCTATATTTTTCCACCACTGGTAATAAAATTTATAAATTATGCTATTACTTTGCATATATTAATTTTTTAACTATTTTATTGAAGTATTTGCCTCTATCTTCAAAATTTTTAAAACTATCAAATGATGCACCGGCAGGACTAAAAAAGATTATATTTTTTTTAATTTCTTGATCTTTTATCTCTAAGAAAATTGCACGTAAGGTTTCATTTAAAGTTTTATATTTTTTAACCTTTAATTTATTTTTCAAAACTTTATGAAACTTATTTCGATATGAACCAAAAATGAACGCTTTAATATTTTTACATTTTATTTTAGATAATTTGAACTTATCATTTTTTTTTGGTATTCCTCCCAAAATCCAATAAACATCATTCAAATTATTTAATATATTTTCTGAAGAAGCGAAGCTTGTTGATTTGGAGTCATTTATTATTGTTAAATTTTTTTTATCAAAAACAATCTGTTGTCTATAATTAAGACCTTTAAAATTATTAATTGTTTGGATTAATCTGTTTTTGGATAGTTTCAATTTAGATGCAATTTCAAAAATAAATGAAAGATTTTCTTTATTGCCGTCGGAAGCGAAGTATTTATTACTAATCCTATCAATTATGTTTTTCAAATTTGAGATATCAACTTTATAAATTTTTGACTTAAATTTTTTTTTTTTTATTTTTTTTGAAATTAATGAATCATTTTTTTTAACGTACGCAAAATTTCCCTTAACTTGAGACTCGATTAATTTAAATTTTGCATTAACGTAATTTTTTAGGTTCTTATGTCTTTCAATGTGATCTGCTGAAATATTAAGAATTAAGCTATATTTTGATCTAAAAATCTTTGAATAATCTAGCTGATACGAAGAGGCTTCAATCACAAAAATCGTTTTTTTTGTTATTTTTTTCTCTGAAAGCGCTGGGTTTCCTATGTTCCCAATTAATCGAGCATCCTTTTTTTGATCAACTAAGGCATCATGTAGTATTTTTGCTGTAGTTGATTTCCCATTAGTACCTGTGATTGTTATGCTCAAATTATCATAAAAAGAGTACAAAACATCTAGATCTGTATAAATTTTTTTTGAATTTTTTTTCAAGAACATTGATAATTTACATTTCAAAATATCTATTCCTGGACTAATAATAATTACATCAAAACTTATTTTTGAAATTTTACTTAAACTAATTAATTTTTTATTTATTTTTAAATTATCATCGAAAAGATAAACATCTGCTTTTTTTTTTAAAAATTTGTATGAAGATATTCCACTTTTGCCTAATCCATATATTAATATTTTTTTTCTTAAAAAAATATTTTTTTTACTTTTCATTATCTTAATTTTAATGTAGCAAGTCCTATCATTGCTAATATTATTGAGATAATCCAAAATCTAATAACTACAGTAGACTCATGCCAACCTTTTTTTTCAAAATGATGGTGTATGGGTGCCATTCTAAAGATTCTCTTTCCTGTTAGTTTAAATGAAATTACCTGAACCATTACAGATACTGCTTCTAAAACAAAAAGACCTCCTGTTATTGCTAAAACAATCTCATGTTTTGTTATAATACCTACTGCTCCTAAAGAACCACCTAAAGATAAAGAGCCTGTGTCTCCCATAAAAATTTTAGCTGGAGGAGCATTAAACCATAAAAATCCTAAGCACGCTCCAATGATTGCTCCACAAAAAATTGCAACTTCACCTGTTCCTTCAATGTATGGGATTTGTAAATAATTTGAAAAAACAATATTTCCAGTTACATAGCTTATAAATGCAAAACAAGCTGCGACTAATATTACTGGTACCGTTGCTAAACCGTCTAGACCATCTGTAAGATTTACAGCATTAGAAGAACCTATTATTACAAATACAGCAAAAGGTATAAAAAACCATCCAAGATTAATTATTAAATTTTTAAAAAAAGGAAAATATAAATTATTTAAATCTTGATAATCATTCAAATAGACAAACAAACTTACTCCAAATAACGCTAATATAATCTGTACGATTATTTTAAACTTTGATGAAATACCAGAGGAATTACTTTGCTTAATTTTTTTATAATCGTCAAATGCACCGAGTAACCCAAATGAAATAGCAATGTATAAACAAAATAAAATATTATTATTTGATAAATCTGCCCATAAAATAACTGAAATTATAAGGCCAAGTAAAATAATAATTCCACCCATTGTTGGAGTTCCAATTTTTTTAACTATGTGATCTTCAGGCCCATCATCTCTAATTGGATTAAAAATTTTTTGATTTGAAAACAATTTTATAAAAGGACCTCCAATAAACAAAACTATTAATAATGACGTAAAAAAGGATAAACCAGTTCTGAAAGTTAAATATTTAAAGACGTTTAAAAAGCCAAAATTATCAACAAAATTTAATAGAAATTGGTATAGCATTTAATTTAAACCTTTTATTTCATTCACTATCTTATTGAAACCTGTCGCAAGTGAGGCTTTAATCATCAAATAATCATTATTTTTAATATCATTTCTAATCAAATCATCTATTTGAGAATTGTTAATTAATATTTTGCCTTTTTTACTATTCGATATTTTTTTGTATATCAAAGAAGCCATTTTTCCTTTTACAAAAACCTTATCAATTTTAGTTTGATTTATTAATGGAGCAATAGATTCATGAAGTTTTTTGGAATAACTACCAAGCTCTAACATATCTCCAAGCAACAAATATTTTTTAGACTTATTTAATTTTATTTTATCAAAATTTTTAATAGCAGAACTTAATGATAGTGGGTTTGAGTTATAACTTTGATCAATTAAATTTATTTTTTTATTATTAATTTTTATTATTGAATGGTCTCCACGTCCATCAGGAATTCTAAAATTCAAAAAAATATATTTATTTAAATTAAATATATTTAAATTCACACTGATAACAGCTAATGCAGATAGAATATTATAAATATTATTTTGATAATCATTAGAGATTATAAAGTATTTAATTTTATTCATAAATTTAATTTTAATTTTAAAATTTTTTCCAAATGATTTAATATCTATCAACTTAATGTCTGCTATTTTACTTTTTATACCAAATGAAATTAATTGAAGATTTTTCTTTTGAGAAATTTGTTTATGAAGTTTGAAAAATTTATCATCTGCATTTAAGATAATAGAGCCATTTGATTTAATATTATTTATAATCTCTGATTTTGCTAGGGCAATCTCTTTTATATTTTTAAAATTTTTTACATGTGCATAATTTATATTTGTAATAACTCCAATATTTGGCTCAATTATTCTTGTTAGATAATCAATCTCACCTTTTTTATCCATTCCTACTTCTAAAATTCCATATAGATCATTTTCTTTAATATTAAGAAGACTTAAAGGAACTCCAAATTTATTGTTATAAGACTTTGGTGATATGCTTGTATATGAAATTTTTCCCATCACACTTCCCAATAATTCTTTGAGTGTTGTCTTCCCACAACTACCTGTAATAGCTATAATGTTAGTGCTTATATTTTTTCTGTATACTTTTGAAACATTTGTTAAAAATTTTAAGGTGTTTTTAACTTTTATCTGACGTTTAACATATAGATTATTTTGGATTTTATTTACAATTGCTAATGATGCTTTCTTCTTAAATGATTGCGAAACAAAATTATTTCCATCATTTTTTTTTCCTTTGATAGCAAAAAATACATCATTTTTTTTCACTTCATTAGAATTAATTCTTGCCTTATTTATAGAAATAGATTTTGAAAATTTTTGAGTTTTAGAAAGTTCTTTTATAATATTTATCTTTAGTTGATTGGACAAATTCTTGTTTTTTTTTTGGATTTCAATTAGTATTTTTTTTCTATCAGAAAATTTGATTTTCTTTTTACCAATTTCTTGTATGTTTTCGTGGCCTTTTCCTGCAACCACTAAAACGTCTCCACTTTTTAAATTTTTAATGGCCTCAGATATTGCTATCGCTCTATTAGAAATTTCAATAATTTTCTTAGCTTTAATACCCTTTTTTATATCTTTTCTTATTCTTGTGGGATTTTCTAAACGAGGATTATCATCAGTAAGATAAATATTATCTGCATAAATACTTGCTATTTTACCCATTTTTGCTCTTTTGTTTTGATCTCTATTTCCCCCACAGCCAAATAAAAGATTTAACTTTTTATCAGGAAATTGCTCTTTAATATTTAAAAGGCAAAACTTTAAAGCATCAGGAGTGTGTGCATAATCAAGAATAACAATCGAATTATTTTTAATTGTTCCAATTTTTTCTAATCTACCTTCAACTGGTTTTAATTCTGGTAAGACTTTTAAAATATTTTCAAAATTTAAATTACTTTTTTGTGCTGCAATTACAGCCATCAATATATTCTTGATTTGAATTTTACCTATTAAATTTAAATTAATTTCTTTAATTGAGCCTTTATGTTTTATTTTAATCAATTGATTTTTATTGTCATATCTATGAGATAATATTTGAAAATTATTTTGTTTTTCATTTATTGCTGATATTTTTAATTTTTTCTTTAATGAGATTTGCTTGATTGTTTTATATTGAGGTATCTCTTTATCTGTAATTACATTTCCATTTTTTTCTATTAAATTCTCAAATAGATAAAGTTTTGCTTTAAAATAATTTTTTAAATTTTTATGATAATCGAGATGATCTTGCGATAAGTTTGTAAAAATTCCAGATTTAAATTTTAATCCATCTAATCTATATTGTTTTAATCCATGACTGGAAGCTTCCATGATAACATTATCAACTTTTTCTTTTTTTATTTTTTGTAAGATCTGACCTAAATTAATGGGATCAGTTGTTGTATTAAATAAATTTAAATTTATATTTTTTGATTTAACCCCCAGTGTTCCAATTGAAGCAACCTTTTTTTTATTTAATTGCATTATTTGAAGATAAAATTCAGCAACTGAAGATTTTCCATTGGTTCCTGTAACAGCAACTAAATTTTTTGGTATTTTGTTGTAAATTTTAAATGAGACTTCTGCTAATAATTTTCTTATATTTTTTGTTCTTATAAACAAAATTCCATTAGGGTAATCTTTTATTTTTTTTTCTGTTACAATTATTTTAGAACCTTTTTTTATAGCCTTAGAAATGAATTTATTTCCATCTATACTATTTCCTTTAATTGCAAAGAAAATATCATTTTTTTTTAGCGATCTAGTATTAAAAGATATGCCTGAAAAAAATAATTTTTTAAAATTTTTGTGGATACCATCAAAATAATTTCCAAGTAACATTATTAGTAAACCTGTATATATTTTGTGGCTAAAATAGGCCCAATTTTATCAATTACTTTTCCTGCTACCTCTACTGATGTCCACCCAGCCGTATTATAAAGTGTTCCCTTCCATCCACCTTTTCTATGCCTATACTTATAATAATAATCTTTTGATTTTTTAGGTGTATCTAACATCACAACGAATACAAATTGAGGATTTGATGTTGGAAATACCGAACTAAAGGTATTTATTTTTGCCTCTGAATACTTTCCTCCTTCTGGTTGGTCGGCCGTGCCTGTTTTGCCTCCAATTTCATAATTTTGAACATCTGCAAATCTAGCAGTACCCTCCTCTGTATTAACAATTTTTCTTAAAGCATTTACAACTTGTTCTGAAATTCCTTTATTAATTATTCTTTTGTTGTTATTTTTTTTGTTATCTTCCTTAAAAACCAATGTTGGATTTACATCATAGCCACCATTGGCCAAAATAGCATATCCTTTTGCTAGTTGAAGAATTGTTGTTGCTACTCCATGACCAAAAGAAGCTGTTGCTAATCTACATTTTCCAAAATCATAATCAATTTGGGGTGCCACTTCTTCAATGTCAAAATTAATCTGAGTCAATACTCCAATATTCTCTAAAAAAGATTTAAATTTTTCTGGACCAACTTTTTGAGCAATTCGTACAGATCCTATGTTTCCTGATCTAACTAAAATTTGCTCAGCAGTTAAATCTGAAGGTATTTCATTATCATATTCTCCAATTCTGTATCGGTCACACTTAATTGATTTTGGTAAATCTAAAAATTCAGTGTCTGGTTCAATTAATTTTTCATTTAAAGCGCTTGCAAAAGTAAAAACTTTAAAAACTGAACCAAGTTCATATGTTCCTTTTGTTACTCTATTAATATAATTGACATCCGATATATTTTTTCTCTCATTTGGATTAAAATCAGGCAAAGAGATTAAAGAGATTATATTGCCATTATTTATATCCATTAAAATTGCTGCACTTCCTTTGCTTTTAAAAATTTCCTGATATTTTAATAATTCTTTTCTAATTAAAAATTGAATGTCTTTATCAACAGTTAATTTAATAGGGTCTCTAGATGATCTAAGATTTTCATTTAACGATTTTTCTAAACCTGAAATACCATTATTGTCATTATCTATTTGACCTAAAATATGACTAAAAAGATTTTTCTGTGGATACATTCTAAGCACTTTTTCTTCAGGTATAAGAGATTTATCTCCCAACTTCATAATTTGCTCATATTTTTCCTCTGAAATTTTTTTCTCTAAATAAAAAAACTTTTTGTTTTCTATTTTTTTTTCAATTTCTTTAAAATCTTTGTCTGGGAAAATAATTTTTAGACTTAAAAGTAATTTTTCTTTACTAATTATGTCTGAAGTTTTGAGACCAACATCAATAGACTTGACTGTTTTTGCTAAATAATTTCCATTAATATCTATAATATCTGCTCTATAAAGATTACTACTTAAAGGAAGTGTGTTGCTTATATTTTCAATTTTTGCCTCTCGAGACCCTAAATGAATTAAATGTATTGTGTATATTGAATAAATAACAAAAAAGACAAAAAAAATAAAAGCAACTCGATTAAATTGAATATTTAATCCGGTATTGCTTTTTTTATAAACAAAATCATTTTTGTGATCTTCAATTGTTAATCTTTCTTTAAAATTGCTCATTTTTCCTTAATTATTTTATAATGCTCTAGTTTATTTACATTCTCTGAAATATTATAAATTTTTATATCTTCTATTTTTTTTTGAACTAATTGATCTTCAAAATACAAAGATTGATATTCCAATAATTTTTCAGCAGAACTTAGATAATTATATTCCAACTGAATATTTTCTAAATCTGATTTTAAAAGTCTTACACTTTCTTTATAAGCAAATATTTTATCTTCAATTTTTTTTGTGGTATTTTTGATAATTGCTGTAGTTAAAACTAAAATTACAATTGTTAATACTAGTAATAATTTCTTCAAAGTTTATCTCCAAACTTTTCAATTTCTAAAAAATTTTTAAATTTTTCCTCTATATCTGAATCAAAATTAAAAAAATCACTTTTCTTAACTGCATATCTTAGTTTTGCAGATCTAGAAGGTGGATTTTCTTTTAACTCAAGATCAGATGGAACAATTGGTTTTTTTTGACTTAAATTAAAAAGAGTTTCTTTTTGTTCTGTTTGAGGTGTGTATCTTGAAATACTTTTGTTTTCTGAGAGACTTTTAAAGAAATATTTTACAATTTTATCTTCCAAAGAGTGAAACGTAACAACGGCTAAAACACCTCCCTTTTTTAGTACTTTTGTGGCATTTATCAGTCCATAAACTAATTCACTTATTTCTTTATTTACAAAAATTCTAAGAGCTTGAAAAACTTTAGTTGAATTATGAACTTTAAAATTTTTTCTTATTTTTGATTTATCAACAATTTTAATTAAACTCTGTGTATCGATTTTATTATTTAATCTTTCTTTAACAATATTTTTAGCAATATATTTTGCATCTTTTTCATCTCCAAAGTATTTAAAAATTTTCTCTAACTCTTTTGCATCAAGTTTATTTATAGCATCATCAGCAGAATAGTTATTTAAACCCAATTGCATATTTAAATCTGTCATTGAATTAAATGATAATCCTTTTTTTGGATCTTTGATTTGTGTTAATGAATATCCAAGATCAAAAATAACACCTTTGACATTTTCGTTTTTAATTTTTAAATTTGTTAATTGACTAAATTTTAAATGTTTGAAAATAAATCTATCTTCAAAATTTTCTGAAATTGAGTTTGCAACTTTTTGACTTTCAATATCCCTGTCAAGTCCTATTACTTTTGTATTTTCAAACTCTAATATTTTTTTTGAATATCCACCTTGACCAAATGTACAGTCTATAAATGTGCCACCATGTTGAGGGGTGATAACGCTAATAATCTCTTTTAGCAGTACTGGATAATGTTTTTGAACATCCGGTACTATGGTGGCTTCCATTTATTTCTTTGAAGACCATTAATTTTTTTGTCTTCTTAGGAAAGCTGGGATTTCAAGATCGTCTTCATCTTCTTGATCCTCAGAATTTAACAAATCTGAAGGTGAAGAATTTTCGCTTTCAGAACTGAATAAATCTGGTGAGTCTGAGTCTACACCAAACTCTTTGAGATCATTTGATTGTTCTTCTTGAACATTTTCATCTTCGAATGTTTCTACCACTTCTTGAGTAAACGATTTTTCCATTTCATTAACAGTACTATCTTCTACTATGTTTGCTGTGTCAGTACTGTTTTCTGTGGCAAAATTTTCATTCATTATATTATTTTCAACACTTATTTGCTCTTGTTCTTGAACCATTTCATTCTCAACCTTAAGAGCGTTAGCACCATGAGTAATTGGGCTTGATGAGTTAGAAAAATTAAAAGCAGGAGAACCCATATTTGAAAAATCAGAGTAACCTGGATTTCGATTTTGAATTCTATGAACCATATTTACCACTGATTTAGATTCGGGTTGTTGTCCATCTAATGAAGTTGCTACAATTGAAACTCTCATTTTTCCATCTAAATCAGCATCAGTTATAGCCCCTATGATTAACTCAGCTTCTGGGTCAACTTCTGCTCTTACTTTGTTAACTGCTTCATCAACTTCAAAAAGTTTTAAGTCTTTACCACCGGTGATATTTACTAGTAATCCTTTAGCACCCTTTAAAGTGTAATCGTCAATTAATGGATTACTGATTGCCATATCTGCAGCTTTAAGTGCTCTACCTTCACCTTCAGCTTCTCCTGTTCCCATCATAGCTTTACCCATTGAGGCCATTACAGTTTCAACATCAGCAAAATCTAGATTAATTAATCCGGGTCTTACCATCAAATCTGTAATACTCTGAACTCCATGCATCAAAACGTTATTTGATAAATTAAAGGACTCTTCAAAAGTTGTTTGTTCATTTGCAATTTTAAATAAGTTTTGGTTTGGAATTACAATTATAGTATCCACATGTTTTCTTAATTCTTCCAATCCTTGTTGTGCTCTTCTCATTCTAGAGGGGCCTTCATATAAAAATGGAAGAGTCACAACACCTACAGTTAATATATTTAATTCTTTAGCAGCTCTAGCGATGACATGAGCAGCACCAGTGCCAGTTCCACCACCCATACCAGCTGCAATAAAAACCATGTTTGCACCTTGAAGTGTATTAACAATTTCATTTAAAGATTCGTCAGCAGCTGCTTGTCCTATATCTAATTTTGCACCCGCGCCTAAACCCTTAGTTAAATTTAAACCAATTTGAATTCTTGTTTTTGCCTTACTAAGCTTCAAGTCTTGAGCATCAGTATTGACTGCAATAAATTCTACACCTTGCAGATTATTTTCTATCATTTCATTAATTGCATTTCCGCCAGCTCCACCAACTCCTAGAACTAATAGTCGTGGTTGTAGCTCTTTTATCTCTGGTGCTTTAAAGTTGATTGTCATCTTATTTCCCCTATTGTTTATTTGTTTGAAGCTCCCATTTAAGATTAGCACGATTAATATTTGCTTTTTTTCTTGCTGATGTCTTAAATTTTTCAAACGCTGTTGGTTCCCATATTTGAAAGGTTTGACCTTGACCAACAAACAACATGCTATTTTTTATTTTCGCATGTTTTAATAATTTTGGTGAAAGAGAAATTCTACCTTCACTATCAAACTGTAAATTAATACTTTCTGCTAATATTGAGGTTGCAAAATAATCTCTTTTTTCCTCAAAGGGATTTAAAGAATCTATTGCTGAGGAAATTTTTTCAATTCTATCTTGAGAACATGCTTCTATCGAAGAATTATTGAAAGAAGGATAACAAACAATGCCATTATAACCTAAATTGGATAAATGAGATCTAAAGCTAGCAGGCACAGATACTCTCCCCTTTTTGTCTAATCTGTTCTCGTAAGTAGATAAAAACATATATTTTTAATTTTATAAATTCCATAAATGGGAATATATGGGAATATATGGGTATTTAAAATGATAGTCAAATGTTGATTCTGTGCTTAATAAAAGTGATTTTATGAGGAAAAATTTAATATAATCATTGGAAATTGATGAGTTCTTTTTTATTATAGTTGCTGAAATAGTAAGCATGCTTACACATGCTCTATTAAAATTTATGCTTCTAATTACAAAAATAATTGAATTAATATTTTGTTTTTTCGTTTTTCAAATTGTGAAGTGCCAGATAAACTATAAGCCGGGTTCTGTCATTTAAACCTATCATTTGTCTAGGCTTAAGATCGCTCTTAAGCTCAAGCAACTAACCCTGATGACCAGCCAAGGACGGCTTTTAGTTTTGCAACAATGTCATCTCTACTTAGTCTTGCTCCCAGTGGGGTTTTCCAGCGTTCATTGTTACCAATAGAACCGGTGTGCTCTTACCACACCTTTTCACCCTTGCCATGTTATGGCGGTTTATTTTCTGTGGCACTATCCCTAGGGTTTCCCCCGCCAGGCATTACCTGGCACTGTGTCCTTGTAGAGCCCGGACTTTCCTCTTTAAAATTAATCAAAGCGATAAGTCATTTATCTGGCATGGTGAACTTATTATTAAACTTAAAAATTACAAGATAAATTAATTTAGCTTTTTTATTAGGTTTTCGCTTATTAATAAACATTCTTTATCAATTTTACCATTTACTAGTTCTTGTCTAAATCTCCTTTGAAATGCCAATATGATAATTTTATCATATTTATTTTTATTTATTTTTGAGTTTCTAGGATAACCAATTTTAAAAAGATTATTTATAAATTTTAACTTCAATGGATTTGAAATTTTTAACTCTCTTTCCTTTTTTATTTCGTTTTGATTTAAATCATGCCAAATACCAATTTTATTTTTTGATAAAAATTCCCATGGAAATTTCTCACCAGGGTCGAGTTTTCTATTTGGTGCTATGTCAGAATGACCTAATATTGATTTTGAATTAATTTTAAATTTTTTAATTAAATACTTTGTTAGTTTTATTAATGAGGAAATTTGTTTTTTTGAGAATTTTATATATTTAAATTCATGACCAGGATTAGTTATTTCAATCCCTATAGAGTTTTTATTTAGAGATTTAAATTTTTTCCAACTAGAAATTCCTGCGTGCCAAGCTTGATAAATTTCAGGTACCATTTTTATAATATCACCATTATTTTTAATTAAATAATGACAACTAACTTTAGAGTTGTAATCTAACAATTTATCTATCGCTTTTTTTTCAGATTTCATTCCTGTGTAATGAAAAACAATAAATTTGATCTCATTTTTTTTCCTTTTTTTAGCATCAAAGTTTGGAGAAAAATTTAGTATTATTTTCATAATCAATTTGGAGACAAATTTAGGCAATTTATAAACATTTTGTCGTCACTATTTAAATTTAATTCTACTTTAATAACAATTTTTATATAATATAATTTAGCATAATGAAAAAACTAACTATTTTACTATTTTCCCTATTCTTAATTACATTTAATGCTAATGCAGGTTCAGACGGGGAGCTAGCTTTAGAAAAAATTAAATCCGAAGCTCAAAATACAAAAGATTGTTTTGAAAAGTTAAATAGAGCTACATTTGCTTTCAATCAAGCTCTTGATAAAGCACTAATTAAACCCATTGCAGAAGGTTATAGAAAACTTCCAGACAATGTTCAAAAAGGAACTTCTAATGCAGTAAGAAATATATCTACTCTAGTTACTATCCCTAATAATGTATTACAAGGAGACATTAAGACCGCAATTATAAATACAGCTCGATTGGCTGTTAACACAACTGTGGGACTATTAGGTACTATCGATGTTGCTAACAAAATGGGTTTTCCAAAATATGAAAAAGAAGATTATGGTCAAACTTTAGGCAAATGGGGTTTTGGACCAGGTTGTTATATAGTGCTTCCAGTTTTAGGTCCTTCTACGATTAGAGATACAACAGGATCTTTTGCAAATGTAATGGGTGGTGACCCTTGGTATAATGCTTCAGTACATGGAAACAATGAATTTTTAAGTGAAGGTCTTTACATAACCTCAAAGGCGATTAGCGGTGTTGAGTTTAGAGCTAATAATATTGAGTCATTTGAAAATCTTGAAGAAAATTCTATAGATTTTTACGCATCAGTCAGAAGTTTATACCTACAGGATAGAGAAAATAAAATTAAAAACAATCAAAGAGGAAATATCGATGTCATTTATGAAGATGATGAAGATTGGGAAGAAATAGAAAACAAATAATCATAAATAATATAAATAAATCATGAAAAAACTATTAATATTACTTTTTTTATTAAATTTACTAATAGGCAATTCTCATTCTATTGAACCTGATGTATTTGTCCAGTCAACTGTGAATAGAGCGTCAGAAATTCTTTCAAAAGATATTTCAAGAGAAGAAAAAATAAATCAACTTAAAGTAATAGCAAAAGAGACTGTAGATATAAGAGGAGTGGGTTTTTATTCTCTTGGATCAGCAAGAAAAAATCTTGATGACGATCAAAAAAATAAATATTTAGAGTTTTTTGAGGATTATTTTTTAAAAAGTTTTTCAAGTAGATTGTCGGAATATTCTAATCCTAAAATAGATGTTCAAGATAAAGATGTATTAAATAAAAATTATACAATTGTTAAAAGTGTTTTGGTTGCAACATCTGACAGGCCAGAAATTAAAATTAATTGGAGAATTTATACTAAAAATCCAGATAATCCTTTAATTAGAGATTTAATTATAGAAGGACTAAGCTTAGCAAGAACGCAAAAAGAGGAATTTGCATCTATTTTAAATTCTAACGATGGTGATATTAATGCACTATATGAAGCTTTAGAAAAATTTGCCAACAATTAATTTGGTGGGCCCGCCAGGACTCGAACCTGGGACCAATACATTATGAGTGTACTGCTCTAACCAACTGAGCTACAGGCCCAAATATTTATTTAGTTATATCATTTTTAATAAGTTATCAATTAAAGATAATTTAATAATGGTGGGCCGTGTTGGTTACGCTCCAACTACCCCTGCAATGTCAATGCAGTACTCTACTATTGAGCTAACGGCCCTAGTTTTTTAACTCTCTAAGAAACTTTTTAGTTGTTTAGATCTGCTTGGATGTTTTAATTTTCTGAGCGCCTTGGCCTCTATCTGCCTAATTCTTTCTCTAGTAACCGAGAACTGTAATCCAACTTCTTCAAGTGTATGATCTGTATTCATGCCAACACCAAATCTCATTCTTAAAACTCTTTCTTCTCTAGGAGTTAAGGTAGATAATATCTTTGTAGTTGCTTCTCCTAAGTTTGATTTGATGGCTTGCTCTAATGGAGCTAAAGCTTTTGTGTCTTCAATAAAATCTCCTAAACTACTATCTTCTTCATCACCAACTGGTTTCTCAAGAGAAACTGGCTCTTTAGAAATTTTTAAAACTTTTCTAACTTTATCTAATGGCATTCTTAATTTTTGCGCCAACTCCTCTGGTGTAGCTTCTCTCCCAAATTCACTTAAAATTAGCCTTTGAGTTCTTACTATTTTATTAATAGTCTCAATCATATGAACAGGTATACGAATTGTTCTTGCTTGATCTGCAATTGATCTTGTAATTGCTTGTCTAATCCACCAAGTTGCATATGTAGAAAATTTATATCCTCTTCTATACTCAAACTTATCAACTGCTTTCATTAATCCAATATTTCCTTCTTGAATTAAATCTAAAAATTGTAATCCTCTATTAGTGTATTTTTTAGCAATTGAAATTACTAATCTAAGATTGGCTTCAACCATCTCTTTTTTAGCTATTCTAGACTCTTTTTCACCTTTTTGAACTCTGCTTACTAATTTCTTGAAATCAGTTACAGAAATCCCAAGTTTGTGACTAATTTCAATAAGTCTCTCTCTAATATTTTTAAATTCCTCTTTATTTTTTGCAAAAAATTGCTTCCAAACTAAATTTGTATCTAAAAATTTCTTAAGATTAGGATTTATTTCGTTCCCAACATAAAACTTTATAAATTCATTTCTTGGTATTTTTTGATCCATCGCAAGTCTTAAAAGATTTCCTTCCAAAGAAATGATTTTTTTATTTTCAACATAATGTTTTTGAACAAGTTCCTCTAATACAGATGGAGAAAGTTGAAGTGATTTAATATTTTCTAAAATATCATTTACGATTTTTTCATAACCTTTTTCCTTTGCGGGTGTAAAATTTTGAGAATTTAAAACACAATCTAACTTTTCTTTCTGATATTTAATTAGTTTTGTATATTCTTTAGTTAATGTGTTAACCGTTTTTAGTACTTTTGGTTTAATTTCTGTCTCCATTGCTGCTAGAGTTGGGTTAAAGTCATCATCTTCATCTGTAGATCCATCCTCTTTGTCAGTTTCACCAGCATTTTTTTGTTTAGCGCTTGGTCCTGTAGACTCATCCTCCATATAATTTGTATCGATATCTATAATTTCTCTAACTAATATTTCATCTTTTTGAAGTTTATCATTCCACTCAAAGAATTGTTGCGCTGTGATTGGGCTTTGTGACAACGCAATTAACATTACATCCTTTCCAGCCTCTATTCTTTTCGCAATTGCAATTTCACCTTCTCTTGAAAGTAACTCTACACCTCCCATTTCACGTAAATACATTCTGATAGGATCGTCACTTTTTTCGATTGTTTTACCTTCTTCTTTATTTAAATTTTCCTTTTTTCTAAGAACTTTAAAATCTGATTTTTTTTCAACTAATGAAATGTTTTCGTCTAATATATGAATGAATGCTTGTGCAAGATTTTCGTCTGATAGATTTCTTTTGCCTAAAGATTTACTTAACTCTTCATAGGTTATAAAACCTCTATGAGTTCCACGGCCCATTAACCTAGCAAATGATTTTGTAATAATTCTTTCCACAGCTATAAAGTTGAAAGTCTTATATAATGTCAAATTTGTAAAAATCCATTACAAATTTGTCCAGATTAATTGAGATTCTGCTTTTTTTTGAGCTCTTTTAGCTCATTAAATGTGCTCTCACTCATATCAACTGAGAACCTCGATTCTAATTCCCGAATTCTAAACTCAAGATCATAATTCATGAGATCCCTTGAAATATCTTCAAGCAATTCGATAATTTTCTGCTCATCTTCAGAATTATTTTTTAAAATATATTTTATCGGTGCAAATTTATTTATTTTTTCAACTATCTGACTATCCAAATTCAAGTCCTGAATAGTTGGTTGATCTAAGGATTTTAAACTTTGAATTATTTGACTAAAGATTTTTTTATTAACTTCTGTAAATAATTTAATATTTTCAATCAGATGAATATTTAATTGTATTAAGTTTAAATTATTAATTACCAAATAGATTAAAGAAAATTCTTTAAGTTCAACTCCAGACAGAGATTGACTTTCGTTGTAATACTTCTTTGTAGCATCTAAAGATTTAGTTGGTTTTTTATAAGATTTTTTATTTTTTTGATTTGAATGAGGTGTTAACTCTGCAATTTTTTCTAAAAAATACTCTAATACATATTTTTTTATAAAATCGTCCCTAATAGTATTTGCCACATCTCTTAATCTTTTTTCAAAAATAGCCATAGAAGAAGGGTTATTTTCAGTTTGTCTCTTATAATGACTAAAAATAAATTGGTGGATTGATAACTTGGATTGTTTTGTAAATTCTATGAAATTAGCTTTTCCATTTTTATTTACATAACTGTCAGGATCTTCTTTATTTGGTAAAAATAAAAATGAAATTTGTTTTTCTGGTTTTAATTCTTTAATAGAATTTTCTGCGGCTCTTAATGCTGCTTTATAACCACTTTCGTCACCATCAAAGCATATAATGATATCATCAAAAAATTGGTTAAGTATTTGAATTTGTTTATCAGTTAGTGAGGTTCCAAGATTAGCTACAACATTATCAATTCCATTTTTACTTAACCCAACAACATCCATATAGCCTTCTACCAAATAAATATGATCTACTTTGTTTGATAATTTTCTAGCTATATCTAGATTATATAAATTTGATCCTTTTTTAAAAAATAAAGTTTCAGGTGAGTTAATATATTTTGCAAGATAATCTAGGTTTTCTATTATTCTCCCACCTAAAGCAATTGGTTGACCAGTTATGTTGTTAATTGGAAAAATTAATCTCCCTCTAAATCTTTCTACATGAGTATTCTTTTTTTCATCTAAATAAAACAATCCAGTTTCAACTAAGGTTTGTTCGCTATGTTTATTTTTTAATTGTTCAAAAATCTTTGGATTTTTTTCTACATATCCTATTTTAAATTTTTTCACTTCATCTTTGTTTAAAGATCGATTTTTCAAATATTCTCTAGCATTAGAATATTGTTCGTTTTTGATCAACTCATTATGGTAAAAATCGACATATTCAGTATAAATTGATTTATATTCATTCCATTGTTTTTCTCTCTCTTCGTCTTTTTTTGAAAACATATATGGTTGCATGCCCGCTAATTGGGCCAAATGTTTAACAGCCTCTCCGAACTTTAAATTTTGAGTTTTCATTACAAAATCAAAAATATTTCCATGTTCTGAGGTAGCAAAACAATGATAAAATTCTTTTTCATCATTAACTGTAAATGAAGGTGTTTTTTCGTTTTTAAATGGAGATAAACCAACAAATTCTTTACCTCTTTTTTTTAATGAGACTGTTTTTGAAATAACTGTTGATACTTTCAACCGTGTCTTAATTTCATCTAAATACTCTTTAGGGTATTTCATTAACTATTCAATAATTCCTTAATTATTGATCCAGCTTTAGAAAAATCAATTTCATCAGAATGAGATTTCTTTAACTCACCCATTATTTTACCCATATCTTTAACAGAACTAGCACCTAATTTAGAGATTAATTCAGCACATAGTTGTTTGGTATCTTCTTCGCTCATTTGTTTGGGCAAAAAACTCGTTAAAATATCATATTCATTTTGCTCAACTTCTAATAAATCTATTCTGTTATTTTTTTTATAAATCTCAATAGATTCGGCTCTTTGTTTAACCATTTTTTTTAGAAGCTTTTTAATATCCTCATCATCTGTATCTTTTTTGTTAGGCCCAGAACGATTAGCGATGTCTAAATCTTTAATAGAAGATAAAATTAACCTGTAGGTTGATATTTTGTTTTTATCTTTTGATTTTAGAGCATTTTTGTATTCGTTTTCGATAGTGTTCTTTAATGACATAATTTTTTTAATCTACTTCAAAGAAAAAATTCTTCAAAAGAAAAATTGTTTTTTTACAATTTTATAATACATCTCTGTTGCGATAATAAAGCAATTATTGTATTAACCTTTAACTCATGAGTTGTAATTGATCAAAAATTCAAAAAAAATTAACTCAAAAAATATTAATCAAATTAATACTGGCGTTTTAGTTCTTGAAAATAAGAAGGTATTCAAAGGAATTGGAATTGGATACCAAGGAGAAGCTACTGGAGAAGTATGTTTCAATACTTCTTTAACAGGTTACCAAGAAATAATCTCAGATCCTTCTTATGCGGGTCAAATTATCAATTTTACCTTCCCACATATTGGAAACGTTGGAACTAATAAAGAAGATATAGAGTCTGATAAGATATGGACTAAAGGAGTAATTTTTAATTCGGAAATAACTGATCCATCAAACTATAGAGCTTTTTTACATCTAGATGCATGGCTAAAGAAAAACAAAATTGTTGGTCTCACTGGTCTTGATACTAGAAGTTTAACTAATTTTATTCGAGATAGAGGAGCACCAAAAGGAACGATTGCTTTCTCAAAAAAACAAAAATTTAACTTAAGTAAATTAACAAACACCACTTTAAAATGGAGTGGGTTAAAGAATCTTGATCTAGCTAAAGAGGTATCAACATCAAAAAATTATATTTGGAAAGGTTTTAAAACTTGGAAAAAGAAAGATGGATTTGTAAAAAATAAAAAAAATCACTTTCATGTTGTAGCAATAGATTATGGAATTAAAAAAAATATTTTGAGATATTTTTCTGATTTCAACT
Organism: uncultured Pelagibacteraceae bacterium; assembly: GCA_902560805.1. Classification (GTDB taxonomy): domain Bacteria; phylum Pseudomonadota; class Alphaproteobacteria; order Pelagibacterales; family Pelagibacteraceae; genus Pelagibacter. Next base: position 24,177 of record CACENW010000008.1, read on the forward strand.
GTAAAGTCACGGTAGTACACTGTAAAACACCTGCTGAAAAAATTTTAAGCCTTAAACCAAATGGAATATTTTTATCAAATGGCCCTGGAGATCCAGCTGCTACAGGAAGGTATGCGATAAATATAATTAAAAACCTTATTAAAAAAAACATACCAATATTTGGCATTTGTTTAGGTCACCAGATTCTTGCTTTAGCACTTGGTGGAAAAACGAAAAAAATGAAGTTAGGTCATAGAGGTGCAAATCATCCTGTAAAAAATTTAATTCATGACAACGTAGAGATCACTAGTCAAAACCATGGCTTTGAAGTTGTTAAAGAAACTTTGCCAAAAAATATTGAAGTCACTCATAAATCATTATTTGATAATAGCATTGAGGGTATTAAGTTAAAAAATAAACCTGTATTTTCAGTTCAATATCACCCCGAGTCTAACCCTGGACCACAAGATAGTGTCTATTTATTTAAAGAATTTATTAACAATATGAAAAAAAATGCCAAAAAGAAAAGATCTTAAAAAAATATTAGTAGTAGGTGCTGGTCCAATTATTATTGGTCAAGCATGTGAGTTTGATTATTCAGGAACTCAAGCGTGCAAAGCTTTAAAGGATGAAGGTTATAAGGTAGTTTTAATAAACTCAAATCCTGCAACTATAATGACTGATCCTGATGTTGCAGATAAAACATATATTGAACCCATTACTTTAGAAGTTTTAGAAAAAATACTTAAAAAAGAAAAACCTAATGCAATCCTTCCAACAATGGGTGGTCAAACTGCGCTTAACCTTGCAATGGAGGCAGAAAAAAAAGGAATACTTAAAAAATATAAAATTGAACTTATTGGTGCGAATTCCAAAGCCATTTCTAACGCTGAAGATAGGAAGAAATTTAGAAAAAATATGATCGATATCGGATTAGATTTACCTAAATCTGAAATTGTAAATAATATAAACCAAGCATCTAAAGTTTTAAATAAAATTGGATTACCTGCAATAATTAGACCTGCATTTACTTTGGGAGGACTTGGAGGCGGTATTGCAAAAAATAAAAAAGATTATTTGAAAATAATTAAAAATGGATTGCATGAGTCCCCTGTAAGCCAAGTCTTAGTTGAAGAGTGCCTAGAGGGTTGGAAAGAATTTGAGATGGAGGTTGTAAGAGATAAAAAAGACAACTGCATCATTATTTGCTCTATAGAAAATATCGATCCAATGGGAATTCACACAGGTGATTCAGTTACGGTTGCTCCAGCTTTAACTCTTACTGATAAAGAATATCAAGTGATGAGAAACGCATCGATTGCATGTCTTAAAAAAATTGGAGTTGAAACAGGTGGATCAAATGTTCAGTTCGCAATTAATCCTAAAAATGGAAGAATGGTTGTAATTGAAATGAATCCAAGAGTATCACGTTCATCTGCACTTGCGTCAAAAGCAACTGGTTTTCCAATCGCTAAAGTTGCTGCTAAACTTGCCATTGGCTACACTTTGGATGAATTAAAAAATGAAATTACAAAAGTAACACCAGCATCATTTGAGCCAAGTATAGATTATGTGGTAACAAAAATTCCAAGATTCACTTTCGAAAAATTTTCAACTTCTCCAGCTACATTGGGGACTTCTATGAAATCAGTTGGTGAAGCAATGGCAATTGGTAGAAATTTTAAAGAGTCATTACAAAAAGCTCTTGTTTCCCTTGAAACTGGGTTTTCAGGTTTAGATAGAATTTTTGATTTGAATAAAAAACAAATTGAGAAAAGATTAAAAGAGAATATCCCAAATAAAATTCTACTAGTTGCAGAAGCAATGAGGAAAAAAATCAGTTTAAAAACAATTTATAGATTATCTAAAATTGATCCTTGGTTTTTAGAACAAATTAAAGAAATTGTAGACAATGAAAATAAGATAAAAAACAAAGGATTACCTAAAAATTTTAATGAGTTTAATCGAATAAAATCAATTGGATTTTCAGATAAAAAATTATCTGAATTAACAAACTTATCTGAAGATAATGTTAGAAGAAAAAGAATGGCTCTAAAAATATTACCTGTGTTTAAAAAAGTAGACACTTGTGCTGCTGAATTCAAATCATTCACTCCTTACATGTATTCTACATATCAAAGAAATTTTTCAATTAACTCTGAATGTGAAGCAGAACCAACTCAAAGAAAAAAAATAATTATACTTGGTGGTGGACCAAACAGAATAGGTCAAGGAATTGAGTTTGATTATTGCTGCTGTCAGGCTAGTTTTTCCTTGAAAGATGCGGGTTTTGAAACAATCATGGTCAATTGTAACCCTGAAACTGTATCAACAGATTATGACACTAGTGATCGATTATATTTTGAACCATTAAAAGAAGAATATGTTTTCAATATAATTAAAAAAGAAAAAGAAAAAGGAAATTTGGTTGGTGTGATTGCACAGTTCGGTGGTCAAACTCCTATAAAACTTGCAAAATTTTTACATGATAACAAATTACCAATTTTAGGAACGCAATATACTTCAATTGATTTAGCAGAAGATAGAGACAGATTCAGAGATTTATTAAATAAACTAAAACTTAAACAAGCAGAAAGTGGAATTGCCAAAACTTTTAAGCAAGCAATTCAAATAGCAGAAAAAATTGGTCTACCTTTAATGGTTAGACCGTCTTATGTATTGGGTGGAAGAGCAATGGAAATTGTTCACGAAAAAAGTCAACTTAAAAATTTTGTTGAGGAAGCTTTTAAAGCTGCTGAAAAAAATCCAATTCTTATTGATAAATTTATTGACCATGCAATGGAAGTAGATGTTGATGCAATATCAGATGGAAAGCAAGTTCATGTTGCTGGAATTATGCAACATATTGAAGAAGCGGGAATTCACTCTGGGGACTCCGCATGCAGTTTACCTCCAGTATCTATTAAACCATACTTAATTAAAGAAATAGAAAATCAAACTAAAAAACTAGCTATAGCTTTAAAAGTTAAAGGTTTCATGAATGTTCAATTTGCAATCAAAAAAGATGAAATTTATGTAATTGAAGTAAATCCAAGAGCAAGTAGAACAGTACCATTTGTATCTAAAGCCAAAGGTCTTCCGCTAGCTAAAATTGCATCACGTATAATGGCTGGTGAAAAAATATCTAAATTTAAGTTAAAAGATAAATCAAAAGGAATGTATGCAGTAAAAGAAGCTGTATTTCCTTTTAATAAATTTCCAAATAGTGATTTACTTTTAGGGCCTGAAATGAAGTCAACAGGTGAAGTTATGGGATTTGATAAAAACTTTGGAATGGCATTTGCAAAAAGCCAAATAGGTGCTGCAAATTCTTTACCTAAACAAGGACTAGCTTTTGTATCATTAAAAGACTCTCACAAAGATGAGGGAATAGATTTAGCTAAAGAGTTAATCAAATTAAATTTCACACTATGTGCAACTAAAGGTACTGCAGAATACATTAGAAAGCATGGAATGAAATGTAAAATAATCAACAAAGTAAGCAGTGGTTCTCCTCATATTGTGGATGTTTTAGACTCAAAAAAAATTGCACTTGTTATCAACACTGGGGGAGGAAACTCGGAGCATAGATTAAGTGATGCAATTGCGCTTAGAAGAGCGACACTAAAAAACAAAGTTCCATATTGTACAAATATGTCTACTGCACAAGCTTGTTTAGAAGCAATTAGGTCATTAAAAACAAAGAAATTAGAAGTTACTTCACTTCAAGATATTTAAAAATTTACTTTCCAGTCAGTTTCAAAAGTTACGTAGTTTACTTGAATGCATCGTCTTTCTTTAACTATAGTCTTTTTTTCCATACCGTGCCAAGTATTTGGTCCACTAGTAAACATATAGCCATAATTATTTTTATAAGGAACAGTTTTAACTTTTTCTAATTTTTCATTATAAAAATCAGTTCCCAAATCCTCAGATTCATTAGCATTATTAACAAATATTAAGCCTGACATTAATTTTTCTTTAATATCACAGTGAGGCTTTAACCAAAAACCTTCACGATCGCAAATAACTTCAACCCTTACATATGAGTTAGAAAGATCTTTGCCAATCATTTGTGAAATAGTTTGATGAACTTCTTTAGATTGAAGTTCATTAATAAATTTTACTAGATTTGGAAATTGTTTTTCATTTTCTTTGGTTACAAAACATCTAAATTTAATTGCTTTACCACCAGATGCTATACCTTCTCTAAATTCAGCGGCACCACCGTCGATTGCTCTAGTTCCATCATAGCTAAGGTTATGCTTACTCACATCAGGGATATCAGCTTTAACAATTTCTTCAATTGCTCCGTCTGTGAGTGCATTATGATATTCCCAATGATCAAACGGAAAATCATGTTTCTTTGATTGAGTTTGAATTGAATTTAAAAATGACATTAAAAATTTATTTTTTGTTTAATAATATTTGCTACTCTATTTGTTTCATCTAGTTTTTCATAGTTCCAATTTTCTATTTCTTCGCCTAAGTTTCTAGTTATATTTAATTCTCTAAATAAATTCCTAAATCTTTGGAATCTTTTGTCATTTTTTTTTGGTAAAATATTAGCGACATAGATTGGTTTACCTGTCAAAGCAGCTTCTGAGATCATAGAGCTAGAGTCACATGTAACAACAATATTTTCTGATAAAGCTAATGCGGATAAATATGCTTTTTTGTCTACATTCATAATTATAGTATGATTTTCTCCAAAAAACTCTTTGGCGTAATGAATAGTATTTATTGGTGTTCTCATTGATGGAATGACTACTAATTGAAAATTATGTTTCTTTATTAATTTATAAAACATTGAGAAAATATGTTTCACATTCTTAGTTGAATAATCATAATATTTTGTTGGTCCTCCCATGATTAAGCACCAAACTTTTCTTTCATCTTGTTTTATGAAAGATTTTAAATAATCTTTATTTTCCTCAATTTCTTTCTCTGAAAGATAATGAATTGCTCCTTTGGTATTAATAACATTTTCGCCATTTATTCCATCATGTTCAGGTGCAACAATAAAATCAAAATATTTAAAATCTATTTTTGGATCTTGGATATGAATATTAAAAACCTTTTTTTTAGAAATATTTTTTAGATGAATAGAAGGAATTACACTTTTTCTTCCACAAGAAATTATTAAATCAAAATCATTATCTTCAACTTTTTTATAAACATTTTGGGAAATTGGGGTTAAATTAGGTGGAACAAACTTCCAAATATTTTTTAGTTCAACCTTATGGTGTGTAAAATCAATATCTAGTGCTTTTGCAAGACCCTCGACTTGACTAATCATTCCATGCATTCCTTGAGTTAATAATAAACCTTTTAATTTAGACATTTATCACTATATAGCTTTCATATGAGTCAAAATCCAACTAAACACACAAAAGTGTTAATAATTGGATCTGGTCCTGCTGGATATACAGCAGCTGTTTATGCAGCTCGAGCGATGTTAGATCCAATTTTAGTTTATGGTTCTGAACCTGGTGGACAATTAACAACAACAACTGATGTTGAAAATTTTCCAGGATTTGCAGATGTAATTCAAGGTCCATGGTTAATGGATCAAATGAGAGATCAAGCAAAAGCAGTTGGAACAGAAATGATTGAAGATCATATAGGATCAGTTAATTTAAAATCTACACCATTTGAAGCTGTGGGTGATAGTGGACAAAAATATACTGCAGACAGCATAATAATATCAACTGGTGCGCAGGCAAGATGGTTAAATATAAAATCTGAGCAAGAATTTAGAGGATTTGGAGTTTCAGCATGCGCTACATGTGATGGTTTCTTTTTTAAAGATAAAGAAGTTGCCGTAGTTGGAGGTGGTAATGCTGCAGTGGAAGAAGCCATGTTTCTTACGAAATTTGCATCAAAAGTAAAATTAATTCATAGAAGAGATAGTTTAAGAGCTGAAAAGATGCTTCAAAAAAAATTGATGGAAAATAAAAAAATTGAAATTGTTTGGGACTCTGTTGTTGAAGATGTTTTGGGTGATAGTGAACCCAAAAATGTTAAGGGTATAAAAATTAAAAACTTAAAAACAGAAAAAACAGAAGAAATCAAATTAGATGGCTTATTTATTGCTATTGGTCATGATCCAGCAACACAACTCTTCAAAGACCAACTAGAAATGGATAAAGAAGGCTATCTAATTACAAAACCAGACTCAACTGAAACAAATATTCCTGGTGTTTATGCTGCAGGGGATGTCAAAGATAAAACCTTTAGACAAGCAGTAACTGCTGCTGGTATGGGGTGTATGGCTGCACTTGAGGCAGAAAAATTTTTATCCCACTAAATCTTCAATTTCGTTTGACTCGAAGACATTTTGATTAAAATTTCCATTTGCTAATTTTATCATAGCCTTTGCTACTTTTTCTGATCCAATTGGTCTCATTTTTCTAAAAGGTCCAATTAATATTGGAGTTATAAGTTTAAATATTATTATTCCAAATTTTTCTCCTACCCTTTCTTCTTTTCTTTTTCCCAATAAAAAAGATGGTCTCATAATTCCTGTTTTATCAAAATTTAAATTTTTAATTTCTTCTTCAACTAAGCCTTTAAATTTTAAATAATCTCCTGCACTTTTTGGATTTGCATATCCTGAAGAAACAAAAAAGAATGATTTAACTAAATTCGACTTTGCTATTTGAGCAATTTTTTTGGGGATATCTAGCTCAATTTTTTGATATTCACTTTTATTGGGTGAATTTTTTTTTGTTGTACCAATACAAAAAAAACATTCATGTCCCTTTATATCTTCAGCATGTTTATCTAAATTATTAAAATCAATTTTAATTACTTCAATCTTTGAATCATTAATTTCTGTGGAAGAACGAACAAATATTTTGATTTTAGAATAATTATTATTTTGAATAAGTTGATTTAAAACATGGCCTCCAACTAATCCTGTTGAACCAAATAGTAATGCTGTTTTCACTTCTTAAGAAAGGCTTTCGCAAAATGATTTTATTCTATCCATCGCTTTCTTCAAATTTTGCATTGAAGTAGCATAAGAAATTCTAAAGTATCCATCTAAACCAAATGCAGATCCTTGAACAACTGCAACATTACATTGCTCAAGTAGTTTTTGAACAAACTCTGTATCTGTTTTCAATTTAGTTTTTTTATTTAACAATCCCTTACAACTTGGAAAGACATAAAAAGCTCCATTAGGAGTTAAACAATTTATACCATTGATGCTGTTTAAACTTTTAACAACAAAATCTCTTCTTTCTTTAAAGGCTTTTGATCTTTTTTTTATGAAACCTTGTGCTCCATTTAAAGCTTCTACAGCAGCAGCTTGACTAATTGATGAAGGGTTTGATGTAGATTGAGATTGAATTTTACCAATTGCTTTAATTATATCTTTTGGTCCTGCAGCATATCCTATTCTCCAACCTGTCATTGCATAAGATTTACTAACCCCATTCATAGTTAAAGTTCTATCTTTTAACTTTGAATTTTGAGCAATCGTATAAAAATTAAAATTATCATATTTAATATGCTCATAAATATCATCACTCAAGATATGTACTTTTTTATTTCTAATTAAAACTTTTGCTAAATCTTCAATTTCTTTTTTTGAATAACCTGCTCCAGTTGGATTTGAAGGTGAATTTAAAATTACCCACTTGGTTTTTTTGGTGATAGCTTTTTTTAATTTATTTGCAGTAAGTTTAAATCCTTCTTCCTCAGTACACTTAACTATCTTTGGTTTTCCACCAGCTAATAAAACCATATCAGGATAAGAAACCCAGAAGGGTGCAGGAATAATTACTTCATCGCCTTTATTTAAAGTTGCCATGAAAGCATTATAAAGAACTTGTTTTCCTCCAGTTCCAACTGTGATTTGATCTGTAGTGTAATTGATTTTGTTTTCTCTTTTAAACTTATCTACGATTGCTTTTTTCAAAGCAGGTGTTCCATCTACGGCTGTGTATTTGGTGTCTCCACTTTTGATAGCTTTAATTGCAGCATTCTTAATATTGTCTGGTGTATCAAAATCTGGCTCTCCAGCCCCAAGTCCAATTACATCTTTTCCAGCAGCTCTAAGTTCTCTTGCTTTTTGAGTAACTGCAATAGTTGGTGATGGTTTAATTCGTTTTAAACTGTCTGATATTATGCTCATTGAAATATAAATAAATTCTAATACGCTGTTTAATATATGGAAAATACTTATCAAGATTTAATTACAGATATTCAGAGTAAAAATCCAAAAATAGGTGGAAAACTTGAAGGAGGAAAAAAATTTAAAATTAAATCTGATTTTAAACCTGCAGGTGATCAACCAGAAGCTATTAAAAAATTAGTAAATGGTGCAAATAAAGATCAATTTAACCAAGTATTACTTGGAGTTACGGGATCTGGAAAAACTTTTACAATGGCAAAAGTTATTGAGGCCACTAATAGACCAGCATTAATACTCGCGCCAAACAAAACACTTGCAGCACAACTTTATGGAGAAATGAAAACTTTTTTTCCAGATAATGCAGTTGAATACTTTGTTTCTTATTATGACTATTATACTCCAGAGGCGTACGTTCCTAGATCTGACACTTATATAGAAAAAGAAGCATCGATTAATGAACAGATTGATCGAATGAGACACTCTGCAACTAGATCTCTTTTGGAAAGAGATGATGTTTTAATTGTAGCAAGTGTTTCATGCATCTATGGATTAGGTTCTGTGGAGGCGTACAGCAAAATGACGCTAACCCTTCAAAAAAATTATGACTACAACCGAGAAGAATTAATTAAATCATTAGTCGCTCTACAATATAAAAGAAATGATCAAAACTTTTATAGGGGGACATTTAGAGCTAGAGGAGAATATTTAGAAATATTTCCTTCTCATTTAGAAGACAGAGCTTGGAGGCTTTGTCTATTTGGAGATAAATTAGAACAAATAGAAGAATTTGATCCTTTAACAGGAGATAAAGTTAGAGAGCTAAGTTTAGTAAAAATTTATGCAAATAGTCATTACATAACTCCTAAACCTACAATCGAACAGGCAGTTATTAACATTAAAAAAGAATTAGAAATAACTTTAAAAAAACATAGAGCTGAAAATAAATTATTAGAGGCTCAAAGGTTAGAGGAAAGAACTAAGTTTGATTTAGAAATGATTGAAGCAACTGGTTCTTGTGCTGGAATTGAAAACTATTCAAGATTTTTATCTGGAAGAAAGCCAGGAGAACCCCCTCCTACTCTATTTGAATATTTTCCAGATAACACTTTAATATTTGTTGATGAATGTCACGTAACTGTTCCACAACTTAATGGAATGTATAAAGGAGATAGATCTAGAAAAAGCACTCTTGCAGAATATGGTTTTAGACTGCCATCATGTATGGATAATAGACCATTAAAATTTGAAGAGTGGGATTTAATGAGAACTCAAACTGTATTTGTATCTGCGACACCAGGACCGTGGGAACTAGAGCAAACAAAAGGGAAATTTATTGATCAAGTTATCAGACCAACTGGACTAATTGATCCTATAGTTGAAATTAGACCTGCAAAAAATCAGGTAGATGATTTGATGCACGAATGCAAAAGAGTGATTGAACACAATCATCGAGTTTTAGTCACAACTCTTACTAAAAAAATGGCAGAAGATTTAACTGAGTATCTTCATGAAAATGGAATTAAGGTTAGGTACCTTCACTCAGACATAGATACTTTAGAGAGAATTGAAATAATGAGAGATTTGAGGATGGGTGTATTCGATGTTTTAGTTGGGATAAATTTACTAAGAGAAGGTCTTGATATTCCCGAATGTGCACTAGTTGGAATTTTAGATGCAGACAAAGAAGGTTTTTTAAGATCTGAAACATCACTCATTCAAACAATAGGAAGAGCAGCAAGAAATGTAGATGGAAAAGTTATCTTGTATGCTGACAAAGAAACTAAAAGTATAAAAAAAGCAGTTGCTGAAACTGATAGAAGAAGAAATATTCAAATAGCTTACAATAAAAAACATAAAATTAGTGCTACATCAGTTAAAAAAGAAATAAGTGACATTTTAGAGAGTGTTTATGAAAAGGATTATGTAAAAATAAGTGAAGGCTCTAATATTGGAGGAAATTTAAAAAAGCACCTCAAAGCACTAGATAAAAAAATGAAAGAAGCTGCATCTAATCTTGAATTTGAAGAAGCTGCTAAAATTAGAGATGAAATAAGAAAGTTGGAAAGTAGCGAATTAGAAATTACATTAAATCCTAAAATAAGGCAGTATGATGTAAAAAATAAACTTTATCCAAAAGGTAGATCAACAATGGGAATGCCAGGAACAAAGGTTACAAAGAAAAGAGATAAAAAATGGAAGCACGGAAAATAATTATAACAGGTGGGGCAACAAGAATTGGTGCTGCAATTGCAAAAAAATTATCTGGTCGCAATAAAGAAATTCTCATTCATTTCAATAAATCAAAATTAAAAGCTGAGAAGTTAAAAAAAGAACTATCAAATAATGGTACTAAAGTTTACTTGGTTAAAGGTGATTTGAGCAAAGAAAATGATGTAAATAATATTGTTAAATATGCAAAATCAAAACTTAAATATTTTGATTGTCTAATTAATAATGCTTCTTTGTTTGAAAATGATAAATTGGAAAACTTTACAACAGATAGTTGGGGACAACATTTAAGAACAAATTTAAGAACACCTGCGTTATTATCAAAAGAATTTGCAAAAAATGTTAAAGGAAAAAATAACAATATAATTAATATTATTGATCAAAGAGTATTTAAACTAACTCCATATTTTTTTTCTTACACAATTAGTAAAACCGGACTTTATACTTTAACCAAAACTAGTGCTATGAGTTTGGCTCCAAAGATTAGAGTAAACGGTATAGCGCCTGGTCCGACTATTAAAAATAAAAGACAATCTGAAAAACATTTTAGAAAACAGTATTTAGCAACTCCGTTAAAAAGGCAGGTAGATGTAGAACAAATATGTAATGCTGTTGACTTTTTTATAAAAAATATATCTATTACAGGACAAGTCTTGGCAATTGACAGTGGTCAAAACTTAAATTGGCAAACACCAGATATTATGGGAGGAAAAGAATGAAAAAAATTTTTTTAATTTTAATATTTTTATTAATCTCTAATAATGTTCATGCTAATAAAATTTTAAAAAGTGGATTTATTACTAAATCAGCTAAAGTAAAAGAAGGTTTTGTTGTTGAGGACCCTAAAAATAAAATTATCATTATTTTTAATCATGGTCAAAACACAAATGATACAGCAAAAAAGAGTGAATGTGTTTGGGCAATGGATCTTAAAAATCAAGCATCACTAGTAGATGAAGAAATCAATGGTAAGAGAATTATGGTTTATAACTTTTGCTCTAATGACTTTGCGGGGGATATGTCATTGAAAAAAAGTTGGTGGAAATCCAAAACCCCTTATGTGGGTAAACATAAATTAGATAAAAGAGTTGAAAAAAACTTAGAATTAGTTGAAAAATTTATAAATATAGGAGTTCCCAGAAAACAGATTATTATATCAGGTCACTCTTGTGGTGGTCTATTAACCTTGATGTTGTTATCAGCTCAACCGGAAAAAGTAGGAGGAGGAATATCATACATGCAAGCCTGTTTTGGTAAACTTTCCAAAAAATATAAAGTCAAAAAAGTTGGTCCTGAAGAGGCACTAAAAAAATTTGCTAAAAAGTACCCTGGTCCTGCAGAACTAAGACAAAGACAGATTGATAATATTAAAAAATCAAATAATGTACCTGTTCTAGCTTTTACTCATCCTAAAGATAAGTATGAAGGACTGTTATCAGATTGGTTAGAAGAAGTCCCTGGCGTTAAAAGAATAGTTATTTCAGAGAATTATAAAGTTAATGGAAAAAAATGTGTGGTAGGAGGATATGACTGGAAAGAAAATGTTTCAAAACAAAAAAATCCAGGACACGTAATGAATATGGCTGATTGTTTTCAATATTATAATCCAGTTATTTTAGACTATATTGCTTCAAGAATTAAATAAATGAAAAAAATTAATCCTTTCCTTGCAGCAGCAATAATTTTGATTGGTGGTTTTTTTGCATTTAAAATAATGTCATTTTTTGG
>CACENW010000009.1 GCA_902560805.1 uncultured Pelagibacteraceae bacterium
ATTTGGATTATTTCCATTTACAGGCATGGGGATTAAATCATTTTCACCTAAAATTCTTGCAACTCTTGTTGTTGGTTTAGCACCTTGACCTAACCAATATTTGATTCTTTCAGCTTCAAGACCTATTCTTTCTTTTTTATCTTTAGGAAGTAGTGGGTTAAAAAAACCAACCTTTTCTATAAATCTTCCATCTCTTGGGAAACGACTGTCAGCTACGACAACTTTGTAAACTGGCCTCTTTTTAGTGCCTCCCCTTGATAATCTTAGTTTTAACATTTGTTCTCCTTATTTTATTATTTTAGTTTATTAAATAGCTCTGGTGGTATCCCTTGATCAGACATACCTTTCAGATTTCCTTTTGACATCTTTTTCATCATTTCAGACATCATTTTAAATTGCTTAAGCAATTTATTGATAGTGGCTGGATCTGTACCAGAGCCATTAGCAATTCTTTTTTTTCTTGAACCATCAATTACTTTTGGATTCTCTCTCTCTTTTTTTGTCATTGATAAAATTATAGCTTCGTTTTTTGTAATAATACCCTCGTCAATACCAGCTGAGTCCATTTGAGATTTAATTTTTGATACTCCAGGCATAAATGACATAATCCCTTCAATGCCTCCCATTTTTTTCATTTGTCTTAATTGTGAAAGGTAATCCTCCATAGAGAATTGACCTTTTTTTAAATTCTCTTCAGCTTTTTTAATATTCTCTTCACCTAAATCTTGAGCAGCTTTTTCTACAAGAGATACGATGTCTCCCATTCCTAAAATTCTATTTGCTATTCTGTCTGGATGAAATACCTCAAAATTTTCAATTTTTTCACCTATACCCAAAAATTTTATTGGAACATTTGATACATATTTCATACTTACAGCAGCTCCACCTCTAGCATCACCATCAGCTCTGGTTAATATTATTCCAGACAAGTTAACTGTATTTTTAAACTCTTTTGCAACCGAAGCCGCAACTTGACCTGTAAGAGAGTCTGCTACGAGAAAAGTTTCTGCTGGATTAATTATGCTATCAATTTGTTTAATTTCGCTCATCATTTGTAAATCAATTTGAGTTCTTCCAGCTGTATCAAATAAAATTATATCTGCTCCATTTAAATTTGCTGCACTCATAGCTCTTTGGCAAATATCAGTTGGTTGCTGACCTTCAATAATAGGAAGTGTCAAAATATTATTCTGTTCACCTAATGATCTAAGCTGTTCTTGTGCTGCTGGCCTATAAATGTCCAAACTGACCATCATCACTTTTTTCTTTTTGTTATCTTCTAAATATTTAGCTAATTTTGCAGTCGAAGTTGTTTTACCTGAACCCTGTAAACCAACCATCATCATGGGAACTGGTGGTACAGCATTTAAGTTAATGTCCGCATTGCTTGAACCTAGTAAGTTTACTAACTCGTCGTAGACTATTTTTACAACCATATCTCCAGGAGAAGTTGATCTTATTATTTCTTGTCCCAAGGCTTTAGGTTTTACTTTTTCAATAAATTCTTTCGCAACATCTAAAGAAACATCTGCTTCAAGCAATGCTTGCCTAATGCTTCTCAAACCCTCATCTACTTGAGCTTCATTTAGAGAAGGTGCTTTTTTTAAAGAAGAAAAGATTTCTTCAAATTTATTTGTTAAATTTTCAAACATATATTTTTTTGTTACGCATAGCAGTAACTCACTAGTGGGCGAACTCTCGCTGACTAATGTCGATCTCTTTGTTTCCAAAGACACCGCAAAGTTAATGTTTTTGCGGAAACGGCAACAACCTATAATAGAGGTTCAAAAAGTCAATAAATAAGTTAAATATCTAATTATGAATATTAAAGCATTTAAAATGGATGGTTTAGGTAATGATTTTGTAATTATTGATAATAGAGAAAAATTTACAAATCTTACTAAAGATCAAATAATTAAAATTTGTGACAGAAACTTTATAGGGTGCGATCAACTTATATTTATTAATAAAGACCAAAATTACGATGCTTCTATAGAATTTTTTAACTCTGATGGTGGGGTTTCTGGTGCTTGTGGAAATGGCACAAGGTGTGTAGCTGAGCTATTGGGAAAAGAGAAAAATAAAAACACTATTACATTAACGACTTTATCGGGCCGTTTAAAATCTCATATATTAGGAGAAAAATTAGTGTCTACAGAAATTGGCTTGGGCAGAACTAAATGGAATGCAATTCCATTATCTGAAGAATTAGATACGAAAAACTTAAATATAAAAATTGTTGACTCAAATAATAATGAATTTTTTGGAGGAACAGCTGTTAATGTGGGAAACCCTCATGTAATTTTTTTTGTGGAAGACAATGAGCAATTTGAAATAGAAAAAATTGGTCCAGAAATAGAAAACCACAAACTGTTTCCAGAAAAATGTAACGTTACTATAGCAACAATAGTAAACAAAGAATTAATAAAAGTTAAAGTCTGGGAGAGAGGAGCTGGTTTGACAAAAGCATGTGGGACCGCAGCTTGTGCTACAGCCTATGCTGCTAACCAAGCAGGACTTGTGAGTAATAAAGTTGACATTGAGTTTTCTACTGGACGATTGAGGATATCTATTGATGAAAATAAGAGTATCCACATGAAAGGTCCTGTTTCTGATATAAAAGAAATTAATATAGAAATTTAATGGGAATTTTTGAAAAATTTAAATTAGGATTTAAAAAAAGTGCTTCGGCTTTTACATCAGGCTTAAGAGATATAGTTGTCAAAAAAGAAATTGATGACAAAACTTTGGACAGAATTGAAGATTATTTAATACAATCAGATGTTGGCATAGCTTCTGCCTCAGAAATTAGAGAAATAATCTCAAAAACAAAAATAGATCCAAACAAAGATTTAACTGTTGAGATAAATAATATTCTTAAAGACTACATTATCTCAGTAATGAAACCTCTAGAGAATAGTGAATTTTTTAAAAATAAAGAAAAACTTAATGCTATTTTAGTTTCTGGAGTTAACGGTGTTGGTAAAACAACAACCATTGGAAAAATTAGTAAAATATTAAAAGAAAATGGAAATAAAGTTATGTTGGCTGCATCAGATACATTTAGAGCTGCTGCCATAGAACAATTAGAAAATTGGGCAAATAAAATTGATGTTGAAATTACAAAATCTGTACAAGGTTCTGATCCTGCATCTGTAGCCTACAAGGCAATAGAAACTTCTTTATCAAATAATTTTAATCAAGTTTTAATTGATACTGCTGGAAGATTACAAAATAAAAAAAACTTAATGGAAGAATACAAAAAAATTGCAAACGTAACCAAAAAAATAGATAAAAGTGCACCACATGATGTAATTTTAGTTTTGGATGCAACTTCAGGTCAAAACGTTATAAATCAAGTTGAAGAATTTAATAAAATTATTCCAATTACAGGCTTAGTAATGACAAAATTGGATGGAACAGCTAAAGGGGGAATACTTTTAGCTGTAGCTAAAAAGTATAAAATCCCAATAATTGCACTTGGTTTAGGAGAAAAGGAAGATGACCTGCAAATTTTTGAGGCTGAAAAATTTGCTGATGCGTTTACACAAATTAGTTAATTAAAGTACTTGATATTAAAGGTTTATAGAAACTACATCTATAATTATCCTTAAATCTGTAGTGTCCACAATCCTTTGCAATTGAGGAAATTATAAAATCAAATTTTCCATTAGTTGGATATAAATCTAATTTTTTTTCAACAATATCATATTTAAAATTTATTCTTAAACTTTTGACAGCACTTATCATGACTAATGTTTTGTTATCCTTTAATAAATAATAAGCAAAATCATCTGGAAAGACTGGGAAATTATATTCCTTTAAGAAATTTTTTGCTTTCCTTGGAAACCAATCATACGATATCAGTGGTGAAGATATTTGTGTTTTGTAATCATAAATATAAAGATCTTTTGGAAAGTCATTTATATAGTTACTAACTTCACCTTTTGCTAATATGGCCTTTTCTCTTGGTTTAAAATACAAAGCAAAATTTTCATCATGTGAGTTCATCTGATCAATAAAAAATAAATTTTCAATTGAAGATAAGTTTTCTTTGGAAAAAGAAGATCCTGAAATAAGAAAAGTAAAAAAAATATAAGTAAATAATTTCTTCATGCTTAGAAATTAATTAAAATTTTTGGAATAAAATTGTTTTGATTGTGGCTTAATTTAAACTTTTTATAAATGAACCAAGTTGAAAAACCATATTATTGTCAAATTCCATCATATGATCGTCATGTTTAGTAAAATAAGAAGACTTTGGATTATTTGCTAAATCAAACATCTTCTTTCCCATTGAAAATGGAACTATTTGATCTTTTTCACCATGCATAACTAAAACTGGAATATTGATATTTTTTATTTTTTCATCATTTTTATATTTGTCTTTCAATATTAAAGAGACGGGAATGTATGGATAAAAACTCTTAGCTGCTGCAACCATTGAAGTGAAAGGTGTTTCTAAAATTAATCCAGCATATTTTTTATTTTGGGAAATCTCTGTTGCAATTCCTGTGCCAAGCGATTCACCATAAATAATTAAATCATTATCACTTAAACCTTGATTTTTGAGCCAGTTAATTGCACTTTTTCCATCCTCGTATAAAGCATTTTCAGATGGTTTTCCTAAATTTCCACTAAATCCTCTCCAAGCAATAATCAAAAAATTCACATCCATATTTTTAAAATGATTTAACTTATGAATTCTGTTTTCAAGACTTCCTGCATTCCCATGAAAATAAACAATAGTTTTAAATTTTTTCAAATCTTTTTTATGAAACCATCCTAAAAGGCTAATATTATCTGTAGTTTGAATTCTAACTTTCTCTATTTCTACCTCTATCTTGTCACCTGAATAATTATTCTCTTGAGGATGATACATTAGGTTTCTTTGGAATATAAAAAGATAAGCCAATAAAAATAAATATATTACTAAAATAGCAAGAATAATTTCCAAAAATAAATTCCTACGTTTTATTTTCATATTTTTTTTTATTTAATATTAAAAAAAATATATAAGAAATAATACTTAAGATTAAAAAAACTGAAAAAGCTGATTTAAACGCAAATATTTCTGTATGACCCATACTTTTATTAACATCTATTACAAAACCCATTAACCATTGCATTATGAACGTACCTGCAAATATTAATAAATTAAATGAAGTTAGTGCTTTACCTGCAGAATAGCCTGAAAAAGCTAAGCCAACAGCAGGCTGCGTGACAGATAAAAAAATTGAACTGAGAATAAATAGAGTAAGATAAAAAGCACCAGCTTTTGGTCCTAAAATTATTATTGTTAACATAACAGAAAAACCAATTGGTAAACCCAATCTAAGAATTTTTGTTGCACTAAAACCAATACTTGAAATCTTCGGTAAAAAATAACCCCACAAAAAAAAGGAAACTAGCATAGTAACATTAATCCAAAATAATCCTGTAGCGCTCTGAAGAGGTGTATAACCAGCCACTCTAATCATCCATGGACCTGCCCATAAAGTTTGTATAGCCATTAAACCCCCATAATTAAACAAACCCATTGGAATTACACTTATAAAAAATCTATTTTTCCAAACTTCAGATAAAGTTCCTGTATTACTTTGTTCTTCTAACTCATTGACTCTAGTTAAATTCCATTTTGGAATAAAAAATAACATCAAAACAATACTAATTAAAATTAAGATTGTGATACCACCAAATATCCATCGCCACCCAACACTAGGTAATAAAAGTTGTACAGGCAGTGTGGATGATAAAAAACCTAATGATGCAATCATTAACATCCACGAGTTAGCTCTTTGCTGTTGGTTTTCTGCATACCATATTCTGTAACCAGTTAATGGAGCCATCAAACAAGCACTTACTCCTATGCCAATTAGAATTCGTGAAATTAATAATCCTGAAAAACTTTCAGCTAAAGCAAATGATCCTGTTCCAACTAATGCAATTAGTAAAAAAGAAGAGACAATCTTTTTTGGTCCATATTTATCTAGTAAATATCCAAGAGGAATTTGCATACAAGCAAAACCTAAAAAATAACCTCCAGCCAACAAACCTAAATCTGCTGCTGATAAATTAAATTCCAAGGTTAATGTTGGAGAAAGTGTTGCGGTAATTGCACGTAACAAACATGATAAAAAATAACCAAATGCAAATACAAAAAAAACAATAATAGCCTGTTTTTTTTGTAGGATATAATTTTCCATTAATTAAAAGTTTAAAGATATATCTCTATGGACAGAGTTACACCTTGCAACAAATTTAGCTTGTTCTTTAGTTAACCTAGTTTGAAGCCTTAGTCCAATATTGTGTTTAATTACATCATTGTATTTAATTAATTCAGGTAATAAATTTTTGTTAGCATCAGCTCTCCACGTGACTTCAGCATTGAAAAGATCAAAAGTCTCTGAACTTGTTTCAAGTAATTTTTGTTCATCTACCTCATCATTATCTATGATAGAAATTAGGTCATCTAACTTATTTGCAAATTCTTCTGTTCCAGAAATTTCTCCGAGCTTTTCAAAAAGATTATCAATTATTGAAATAGATTTTACAAAATTTTTATTTTCAATAGTATATTTTAATTCTTTTATTTCTGGGGAAAGCTCTTTTAATTTTTCATTGTCATTTATAAATATTACTATTTGATCTAAAGCTTCATAAGCTTCATCAACATTTTTTCTATATCTCTTTGTTCTTGTATTTTTAGCTTTGTGTAGTATTTCAAAGTCTCCATTTTTAGCTTTCCAGGTTTCAGGAACTTTATTTTGAAGTTCTTTAATTTCTAGTTCGTAGTTCTCAATTTTTAATTCTAGTTTATTTTTATCAGATAAATTATCATCATCTAAATTTCTGATTTCAGCTTTTAATTTTTTTATTTTTTGGTCAATTTTTCTAACTTTTTTCTGAATTTTTCTTACATCGAAATGAAGATCTTTATAATCTTTAGTAAATAAATCGTATTCTTGCTGAGTTTTTTGCAATTTTTTAACTATAGCAAAAGTTCCTAAAGCATTATCAAAATGCTCCTCAAAAATATCTAATTTATCTACTGGAAGATTTGCTGGAGTTAACTTCTGCATATTCTTAATTGCATTTGTAATTGTTTGTTCTTCATTATTATAAATTGCAAATTTATATTCTTGTAAGCAATATTGAAGTTTTGGATTCATTGGTGGTGGAGCGACATTAGATGTTAAATATGTTCTTGCTGGCAAATAATTTACCAATGTAGGATAGAAACCTACAATTCCAAGACCTATCAATTGTAAAATAATAAATGGAACAACTCCTTTCCAAATATTTAAAGTAGTAACAAGTTTTGACGCTACACCTTTCAAATAAAATAGAGCAAACCCAAATGGTGGAGTTAAGAATGAAGTTTGCAAATTTACCCCAATCATTACACCAAGCCAAATTGCACTTACATTTGCACCTGGTTCAGCTAATAATATAGGAGCAATGATAGGTACAACAACCACAGCTATTTCAATAAAATCAAGAAAGAATCCTAATAAAAAGATAACTATCATTACAACAACGAACTGAGTCCAAAACCCTCCTGGTAAATCTTGAAGAAAGTCTCTTACTAATTCCTCACCTCCAAATGCTCTAAATCCAGAGGTTAGCATTGCTGCTCCAAGTAGAATTATAAATACCATTGAAGTAGTTACACAAGTTTCTACAACAACTTCTTTTAAAACATCATCTATTTTAAATGCTCTCCAAAAACTCCATACAACACTTGCTAAAAATGTAATTGTAAAAAATAATGCAATTAATATTGCGCCTAGATCTCTAGTGTCAACAGCTTTAATATTTAAGTTATAATTTTTAGATAAAAAATAAATTGGAATTAAAGATACAATTGCAATTATTATTGGATAGTAAGCGTTCTTTTTACCTTGATGCAATCGATAGCCTGCCATCATTGTTGCACCAATAGCACCTATTGATCCAGCCTGGTTTACTGTAGCAATACCCATAAGTATAGATCCTAAAACTGCAAAGATTAAAGCAAGTGGTGGAATAATTACTAATATAACTTTGATCCAAAATTTAGAATCGAAATTTCCTTTAAATGGAACAGGAGGAGCTGCTTTTGGGTTTAATCTTGCATACACAAATATGTAAAGCATATACAAACCAACCAAAACTAATCCTGGTAATAATGCTCCTAAAAACATATCTCCAGCTGACGTAGACCCTACTCTAAATTCTCCAGGCATATTAAATTCACCAGTCAAAATTTTATAATCAGTCTGACGCATAGTATTTGCAACGTCAGCGGCACTTGCCAATTGATCAGCAATGATAATTAAGACAATTGAAGGAGGTATAATTTGACCGAGTGTCCCAGAGGAACAAACAATTCCACTTGCTAATCTTTTGTCATATTTATTATTTAACATTGTGGGTAAGGAAATTAATCCCATTGCTATTACTGTTGCTCCAACTATTCCAGTTGTTGCTGCAAGTAATGCACCAACAAAGATAACAGAAATACCAAGCCCTCCTGGAATTGGTCCGAATAGTTGTCCCATAGTAACTAAAAGATCTTCTGCAATTTTTGATTTTTGCAACATTATCCCCATAAAGATAAACAATGGGATCGCAATTAAGGTGTCAGTTTCTACATCCCAATAGTTACTCCTAAAATTAGTAATACCAGCGGTTAACCATTCTTTAGGCCCATCAACAGCAAAGTAAGCACTAGGGTCTCCTGCAAATAAATAGCCAAAAAAAGCAGCTAGTCCTATTGAAATTATTGCTGATCCAGGTAATGCAAAAGCTACTGGAAAACCAGATGCCAAAGCTCCAATCATTATAATTACCAGTAAAGCTAAAAATAAATGTTCCATTATTTAATTCTTTAAAAGTTTGTGACTACTACTCATAAAGTAGCTTGTGAATTGAGTTAACATACTTACTGCAAATACTGCTAAGTAAACTGCCATTAAATAAAGTAAATATAATCCATTCGAACCTTGCTGAGTAATTTCAAATGAAATCACTGGACCATTAATGATACTTGCTTTACCACCCATACCCAAAAATATAACTATCAAACATAAAGGAATGCCTAAAATGAGAGATCCAATTGCATTTGTCCATGCCTTCTTTCTTTCACTAAAATTAGCATACAAAACATCAACTCTTACATGACCTTCGTGAATTAGCGCATATGCACTTGCAAAAAGATAAAGTGCAGCATACCAAAAACGAACAAGATCTCCTTGAAAAGCTTGTTCATATTGGAATATAAATCTTGATACAACTATCAAAAATTCACTTCCGACTACTAAAACTGCTAACCAAATAAATCCTACAGATTTTGTGAAATAACCAACTATAAAAGACGCTAAAATAAGAGGGAAATGTATATATGTAATCCTGAATGCGGGTTTTACTAAATTAATTTTAACTTGTTCCCCAAAAATTGGCTCAACCAATTTTTCCACAACCATAAATGAGATTAAAAAATCTGCTACTCCAACAATTAGCACTGCCCAGAATGAAGATCTAATAATATATGCTGTTATTTTTTTTAGTATCTCTGAGTCTGTTTGTAATGTTTGTTTTATAGATTTTAAAACAAACATTATAACTCCTATAAAAGATAAAAAATAAAATAATAATTGAATATACGACAGACTCATCGCAAGTCCCTCTAAAGGTTTATTTAATTTTTTAAATCCAAATATTTCATAGTGAGAAAAAAGTTTTTTAACTCCTGGCCAATCAAACCAAACCGTTAAAACATTATTTATTAAAAAAATTAATGTTAATGTTAAGATAGAATAACTAAATATTCTTATTAAAATAGATAAGTTTTTTTTCTCAATCATATGACAAAACTTTTAATGATATATAAAAAGAGGGCCCATTTAAGGGCCCTCTAGTATTAATTTAAAATTAAATTATACTCCTAATGCTCTATTTCTTTGAGAAATATACGGTGAATCAGACAAGTTTGTCCAAGCACCTATTTCTTTTCGTCCTTTAACAAAAGCAGCATGCACTTTCTGAGCAAGGGCACTATGTTGCTGAACTTCGTCAAAAACTTCTGCAGCACCTTTAGCAAAAGCGTCATAAACTTTATCGTTAAACTTCTCAAGTTTAACTCCATTTTCGTTTACTAAACGATCTAATGCTGCTCCATTTTTTGCATTATATTCTGCCATAGTAGTTGTATCAGCCCAATCACACGCAGTTTTAATAATTATCTGGTCTGATTTTGACAAACTAGTAAACCAAGATTTATTTACACCGCAACATAGAGTTGATCCTGGTTCGTGCATACCTGGATAATAATAATACTTGGCTGCTTCATAAAACTTGAACGCCTCATCATTCCAAGGTCCTACCCATTCGGTAGCATCAATTGCACCAGACACAAGGTTTTCATAAATTTGTCCACCTGGAAGTGAAATTGGAGAACCACCAAGTTTTCCAAGTACTTGTCCTCCTAAACCAGGCATACGCATTTTTAAACCCTTAATATCATTAGCTGATCTAATTTTTTTGTTAAACCAACCACCCATTTGCACTCCTGTGTTACCAGCTGCAAAACTTTGTGTTCCGAAATCATCAGTCAATTCATCCCACAACTCTTGTCCACCAGCATATTTTAACCACGCATTCATTTCAGCATATGTAAAACCAAATGGAACGGCAGTAAAATATCCAAATGCAGGGTGTTTTTTAACCCAGTAGTAATCAGCACCATGATACATTTGAGAGTTACCTGAAGCAACTTCGTCAAATGAGTCAAATGCTTTTACCCTTTCATTAGCAGCGTAATAAGTAACTTGAATTCTACCGTCACTCATGTCGCTTAATCTTTGAGCAAGTCTTTGTGCACCAGTTCCTAAGCCTGGAAAATCTCTAGGCCAAGTAGCTACCATAGAAGCTTCAATTCTTTCTTTGGCAACAGCTGGAGCAGATAAAGCAACAGCAGCAACACCAGTTGCAGCCGCAGTTTTAAAGAACTTACGTCTTGAAGGTGATCTAGATACCTTCAATGATTTTTTTTCTTTAATCATTATTATCTCCTCTTCTTCGTTAATTAACTATAATAGTTAATTACAAATGAGAGTTTAAGTCTAGATCAAAAATATGTTTAGAGATGGTCTTACAATCTGAGGTAGTAAATTTAGCTATTATTAATTTATTATTTGTCAAAAAAGGCTTCGTAGAGCATCATCGATATTGCAAGTATCATCAATATATAAACTGGTAATACATCCAAGAAACCTATCATCATAGATCTTGTTAGTGTTGTTGCTAAACCCACAAGAAAAAAAATTGCAAAAGAAAGTCCTATTAGTGTTACAATTTTATTCATTAAATTTCTCACTTTCCTTTTCAAGCCAACTGGAAACTCCTAAGAAACGATTATCGTCATATTTCTCTCCAATAACTTGAATGCCTAATGGTAAATTATTTTCACCCTGAAGTAAAGGAAGTGAAATACAAGGAGTTCCTAGATAAGACCAAACTTTATTGAAATCAGCTGAGCCAGTGCTCTTTAGACCTTTTGGGGCAACACCAGGGCTTGATGGCGATAAAACACCATGATAATCCTCGAATACCTCTTTATATGAATCATAACTTCTTTTCATAAAATCTATTGCTTCAGCATATTCTTTTGCAGTATGTTTTCTTCCATTTGCAATTGCATTTTGCATAATTTTTGAAAGTTTTGATTTATAATTTTTGTAATAATCACTAAAATTATTAGCTAAATCACTTTCGTAAATTATTTGATGGAATTTATGGATATCTTTAAAATAAGAAGGTGTATCATGAACTTCAATATTTTTTTTAAATGACTTTATAAAATATTCAAAAGCTTCCTTAGATTTTTTGTCAATTGATTTCCAAAATTCAGTTTTATAAAATATGAACTTAGGTTCATATAAAGGACCTTTTTTTACAGCATCAACCATATTATTTGAAGAATAATAAACAGTGGCAGGGTCATGGGAATCTTTTTTAATTAACTCTTTAACTAAATAAGCTATGTCCTCTACTGTTTTTCCAAAAACTCCTAAATGATCAAGTTTTTCTGAAGTCTTTAATACTCCGTTTCTAGAAATTAAGCCAAATGACGGTTTGTATCCAACAACACCACAATAAGATGCTGGTCTGATTATTGAGCCACCTGTTTGTGATCCAATTGAAAGTGGAGCCATATAAGATGCAATTACTGCAGCAGAACCACTTGATGATCCCCCTGGTGTTCGTGAATAATCATGTGGGTTTTTTGTTTTAGAGGGATTTAAATATGCTAATTCTGTAGTAACTGTTTTACCCATCACAATAGCCCCTGAAGATGTTAATAAATCAATTATTTCTGCATTTTGTGAATAAGATTTTCCTTTTCTTATTGGCGTTCCACATTCTGTAGGCATGTCTAAAGTACCAACAATATCCTTAACAGCTACAGGAATACCATGTAACGGTCCTGTTGGTTTTCCAGATTTTTTGTAAGCATCTGACTCTTTGGCTTTTTCCAATAACAATTCTTTGTCAAAAAAAGCCCAAGCATTTATATCTTTTTCAAACTTATTAATTCTTTGTATGTATGCTTCACATATCTCCACAGAAGTAATTTGAGAGTTCGAAATTTTATTTATTAATTCTTCAACAGAAAAATTTATAACTTCATTCATCAACTTAGTTAGCAAATAATTGATCAGGTAACCATAAAGCTATACCTGGAAATAAATACATTAAAACCATTCCAAAAATAACAATTGCTAAGAATGGCATGATGCCTTTAAATACCTCAATTAGTTCAACATTTTTAGATTGTACACCTTTTAAGTAATAAGCCGACATAGCCATGGGGGGTGTTAAAAAAGATGTTTGTAAATTTAAAGCAATTAACATTGCAAAAAAATAAGGGTTCACTCCAAAAAATTCTACTAAAGGTAAAAATATTGGAACAAATATAATTAATATTTCAGTCCACTCTAATGGCCAGCCTAATAAGAAAATTATAATTTGTGTAATTACTAAAAATTGCCAAGGCTTTATATCCATTGATTTAAAAAAATGCTCAAATACTTCATGTCCTCCTAAATATGAAAATACTGACGCAAACGTCCAAGATCCAATAAACAACCACATAATCATTGCAGTAGTTTTTGCGGTTAGAAATACAGACTCTTTAAAATTTTTCCATTTTAGAGATTTATAAAAGAAAGATAAAACTAATGCTCCAAAAGCTCCAACACCTGCTGCTTCCGCTGGGGTAGCTAGACCTGCAAGAATGCTTCCTAAAACTAATATGATTAATGAAAATAAAGGTAAGAATGAAACCAAAACTTCTTTTAAGATTACTGATCTTGGAGGAATTTCTTCTTTAGGAGGCTTAGGTGCAACTGAAGGATTAAAATAAGCCAAAATAATTGCATATAAAATATATAAACCCGCTAACATCAAACCAGGAAATATTGCTGCTGCAAATAATCTTAATGGAGATAACTGAGCTATCACTGCATAAACAATAAGCATAATACTAGGAGGAATTAAAATTCCTAAACAGCCTCCAGCACATATTACTCCTGATGCAAATTTTTTATCATAACCAGCTTTCACCATTGCAGGCCAGGCAAGCAAACCCATTAAAGTTACAACTGCCCCAATTATTCCCGTTGCTGTAGAGAATAAAGTGCAAGTAACTAAGGCTGCGACTGCCATCGAAGCTGGCAGCGAATGAGATGCAAGTCTTATGGCATAAAACAATCTTGCAACTATACCTGCTCTTTCAACTAAATAGCCCATAAATAAAAATAAAGGTACGGCGGTGAGGACATGGTTATCCATGACAGAGTAGGTATTTGAAACAAATAAATTAAATATCCTATTGTCTAATAGATGATCCATTCTTGACGGATCAAAATATGCGTAATACCCAAATCCTAAACCCATTGCCATTAAAGTAAATGCAATAGGAAATCCTAGTAATACAGCAAACAGAAATATAACCATCATTAAAATTGCAATTTCTGGATTTGTTAAACTAAACAACATCTATTTTTTCTTCCTCTTTAGATTTTCTCATTAAAATTTTCTCTGTTTCTTCTGCACCAGCATCTCTCTCAGGCCAATGTCCCGTTCTAATGCAAATAATTGCTCTAAAAACTTCACTAATTCCTTGGAGAGTAAGAAGCATTCCCGATAAAGGTATCAAAGATTTTGCCATATAAATTTGAATTTGTGCTGGACTATTCCAGC
Source organism: uncultured Pelagibacteraceae bacterium (assembly GCA_902560805.1). Classification (GTDB taxonomy): domain Bacteria; phylum Pseudomonadota; class Alphaproteobacteria; order Pelagibacterales; family Pelagibacteraceae; genus Pelagibacter. Next base: position 14,248 of record CACENW010000009.1, read on the forward strand.
TTGTTTCTTTTACCATCCATGCTTTAGCTGCATACTCATATCCATAAAATGCAAGTGCAATTACCCCTGGAAAAAAGAAGATAAAATAAAGTATTAAATCAATCCATCCTTGAACTTTAGTTGGGAACAACCTGTAAATAACATCTCCTCTCACATGAGCCTCAGTCGCCAAAGTGTATGCTCCAGCCATCATAAATATTGCTCCATACATCTGTAAACTAAAATCAAAATTCCATAAAGTAGGTGCATTAAATGCATAAGCCATGACGACCTCATAGCATGTTCCACCCATTAAAATTACTATGCACCATGAAAAGGCTTTACCCATTGATGAGCTAAGAGTGTCTGCAAATTTTATATAAGAGTACATATTTAACTAGCTTATCTTAATTTTCTTAATAAATTCAATTAAAAAAAAGGGGGCTAAAAAGCCCCCTTAATTTTTTATATATTTAAACCTTAGATTTTAACTTTCGCTAACGGACCAAACTCGTTTTCGTAAGCAAGTCTGTAGTTAGGTTGATTCATTAGTAAGTATTTCATTACTCTTTTCGCATAAGCTTTTTGTGAATCAACAATCTTCTTAAAGAATGGATCTTTAGAAGAGAAATCACCTACAACTTTATCCCAACCTTTTAACTGCTCTGCTAAAATTGCATCTGAAGTTTGGTAAACGTTTACTTTATGCTCATTCATCAATTTAGATAAATCAGCTGAGTATCTTACCAAAGCTTTAAAGTAGTTAGCAGTATTAGCTGCATACGAAGCATTTTTTAATATTGCTTGGTTTGCAGGAGATAAGCTATTAAATGTTTTTTTGTTAATAGGTATTTCAAACATCTCTTGTGATTGGTGGAAAGATCCTAAGTGATAATGCTTAGAAACATCTTGCATACCAAATTGAGAGTCTGAAGTTGGGTTGTTAAACTCAGCTGCTTCAATCAAACCAGTTTTCATCGCTGGCTGAATTTCACCACCTGGTAATTGTCTAACTACCATGCCCATTGCAGTAAGAACGTTAGTTGCAAGACCAACTGTTCTATACTTCATTCCTTTAACGTCACTTACTTTAGTTACGTTCTTTTTAAACCAACCAAAAGGTTGAGCTGGCATAGGCATCGCAAAAACACCAACATAGTCGTATCCAACTTTTGCTAATGTTTCTTCATACAATGCTCTTCCACCACCTTCTTCCATCCAAGCCATTACTTCTTGAGATGACAGACCGTAAGATGGACCAGTTCCGAAAAGAGACGCGGCAGGGTTTTTTCCATACCAATAAGCAGTTACCCAGTGACCCATATCAAGTACACCATCACTTACTGCTTGTCCAATTTCTCCAGTTTTTACAACTGCACCAACCGGCTGAAGGTCAATTTTTAATTTTCCACCCGACATATCACTGACCATTTTACAGTAGTCGCCAGCCATCTCAAAAAAGATGTTAGCTCCACTTGGCCAAGCTGCTTGCATTTTAAGAGTAATGTGGCCATCTCCCAAAGCAAGATTTGGCATTGCCACTGCTGCTGCTGTCGCTGCACCAGTTGCTGCTGCTGCTTTGAAGAACTTTCTTCTTGAAGGAGTTTTAGAACCCTTCAATGATTTTTTATTTTTAATCATTTCTTCTCCTCTAGTTAATTAACTGAAGCGGAGTAAAACATAGTTTCAAATTAGAGTCTTTCTAAAAAGAGGCACAGATTGTCACTATAAACCATAAATTAAATTTTTTTACAATCCTTAGTTGATTCTGGAGAAATTTTAATTTACTTTGTTGATACAATTTCCCGTTCTAAAAAACACATCTAGATTGTCTATTGCTAAATTTCCCATCGCAATTCTTGTATCCTTCGTTGCACTTCCAAGGTGAGGTAAAACAAAAGCACTTGGAATTTTTAGGTAACCTGGATTTAAATTTGGTTCATTTTTATAAACATCTAATCCTGCTGCATAAATTTTTCTTCTATTCAAGGCATCAATTAAGGCCTCATCATCAACTATATCGCCTCTAGCAACATTGGTTATAACTGCACCTTTAGGAAAATACTCAACAGTCTCTTTATTTATCAAGTTCTCTGTTTCTTTTGTGGCTGGACAACAAATTGATAAAACATCTGAGACTGAAAAAAGACTTTTTATGCTATCATGATATATTGCACCTTGCTCCTTATCTTCACTTAATTTTGAACGATTGTGATAGTGAATAACCATACCTAGAGATTTTGCAATTTTTGCAATTTTTTGGCCAATACGCCCCATACCTAAAATTCCTAATCTTGTTCCTGTTAATTGTTTTCCGATTAAATAATCAGCAGACCACTTCCACCCACCTTCTTTAGCTGATTCAATTCCTTCCGAAGCTCTTCTGCATGCTCCTAAAATTAGTAAAATTCCAATTTCTGCTGTAGCATCTGATAAAACTTCTGGTGTGTTTGTGACTGCTATTCCTTTTTTTTTTGCTGCTTCTAAATCAATGTTTCCAAATCCAACTGCAAAATTAGAAATTATTTTAACTGAGTCTGGTAATTGATTAATTGTTTCGGCATCTAATTTTTCAGTTAATGATGATAATATCCCATCAAATCCTTTACTCATTTCAATAATTTTTTTTTGTGAATAAAGTTCATCATTAGCATTAAATTTAGCCTCAAATAACTTAGATGCTTTGTCTTCACTTTCTCTAATTAAACGTCTTGTAATTAAAACTTTTTTCATAATATCTATTTTAAAATTTCGGGTTTTGGTCCTCCTGTATACCAATCTAAAACTTCAATTGTATGTAATATTGGAACTTTAGTACCATGAGCGATTTGGGTAATACAACCAATATTTCCAGTAGAAATAAAATCTGGATTTAAACTTTCAATATTATTTACTTTTTTCTTCAATAATTGTTTTGCAATTTTTGATTGCAATATGTTGTAAGTACCAGCTGATCCACAACATATATGTCCCTCAGGAATTTCCATAATTTCATTGTTAGTTTTCTCTAGTAACGAAACAGGCTGAGAATGAACTTTTTGACCATGCTGCATTGAACATGCAGAGTGATAAGCTACTTTATATTTTTTTTCTTTATCTTTAATATCGAGTTTCAAACTTTCAAATATATATTCAGATATATCTTTTGTAAGTTCTGATATTACTTTGGCTTTTTTACTTAATTCTTTGTCTTCACGAAAAATAAATCCATAATCTTTCATTGTTGTCCCACAACCTGATGTATTTGATAAAATTGCATCTAAATTTCCTTTTTGGTGCTCTTCGTACCAGGTATTTATATTGTTTTTAAAATCTTGATGCGCATCTTCCTCTTTTCCAAGATGATGATTTAAAGATCCACAGCAACGAATTTTTTTTGGAACAACTACTTCTACACCGTGTCTGTTTAATAGCCTTATTGTTGCTTCATTAATTTGAGGAGATATTTCTTTTTGTACACATCCTGTTAAAAGAGCAACTCTAGCAATTTTTTTTTTTGTTGATGATTCGTAAACTTCTTTAGTTGGTAAACTTTTTTTAGGAAAATTTGTAGGCATTAACTCAATCATATCCTTAATTTTTGATGGCATTAAGAATTTAAATGGCTTTGATAGTTTTACTAATAAACTTGATAATCTAAAAACTTTTGTATTTGGAAGAGTAATAGATAAAAAATATCTTATTAACTTATCAAAGAATGATCTTTCATAATTTTTTTCAATATATTTTTTTCCGTGGTCAATTATATGCATATAATTTACACCAGCTGGGCAAGTGGTCATACAACTATAACATGAGAGACACCGATCGATATGCTTTACAACTTTTTCAGTTGGCTTCCTATTATTTTCCAACATATCTTTAATTAGATAAATACGTCCTCTAGGTCCATCTAACTCATCACCCAAAAGTTGATGGGTAGGACATGTAGCATTACACATTCCACAATGCACACACTTTTTAAAAACTTTTTCGTTTGCAAAATTATCTGGGTCTCTAAGTTGTTCTTCAGTAAATTTTGTTTGCATTAAACACCTCTATACATTTTACCTGGATTTAAAATTCTTTTTGGATCAAAACTTTGTTTTACTTTTTCAGAAATCATCAAACGTACTTTATCAACAGTAAAAATAGGTTCACCATAATCATAACCAGATGAAGTTTTAATCACTGTCAAATAACCTCCAAAATCATTTGCCATTTTTTTTAAATCTTTAATCTTTTCCTCTTTTTTACTATTAACTTCAATCCAGAATAACGACCCACACCAATCAATGAAATAATTATGTTTATTTTCCAAATATTTGCATAATTTTGAACCATTGGCTGGGGGTATCACCATTCGTATTAAATTGTGTATAGTCTTTTCGAACACCTCTAAATTATTTATTTTTTTCCAAAATGGCTCTGATTGATAAACATCAAGAGTAGAAATATCTGAATTGTTTAGTTCAAGTTCTTTTTTTAAGTTACTAATTTTTTCCTCAATCGAAATTTTATCCCCTTCAACTCTAAATGCTACAAACGAAATATTTGATTTAAGATCATTAAACTTAAAAACAGTATTTCTTTTACTTGAAAAATCTTTGTCATTTGATTGTTCTGGAACAAAAACAGCACCAGAAATTTCACTACTTGAGCTAGATAATTTATTAAACAAATCATAAATTTTTTCAAAATTATTAGGATAGACAATTATAGTTTTTGAAGAGTCTTTTTTAGGTAAAACCTTTAATGTGATTTCAGTTAAAGCAACAAGTGTACCAAATGAACCAGCTATAAGTTTTGATAAATCGTAACCTGTAACATTTTTAACGACAGTACCCCCTGATTTAATTATATCTCCTTTTCCATTAACTCCTTTAAAACCAAGGACATGATCTCTTACACTACCAACTTTAAATCTTCGTGAACCTGCATAATTGCAAGATAAGTATCCTGCTATTGTCCCTTTATTTGACTTACCATCTTTAATATACCCAAAGTCTATTGGTTCAAAAGCTAGCTCTTGACTATTTTCGCTTAAGACCTGCTCGATTTCATTGATTGGTGTACAGGCTTTAACTTTAATATACAATTCTTCAGGTCTATAATCGATAATACCTGAGATTTTAGATAAAGACGTAGTATTAGCTGATTGAGTTTTGTTTCCAATAAAACTTTTTGAATTGTTACCGATAATTTCTGTTGGAGAATCTTGTTTATATAGTTCCCTAATTAAATCTGAAACTTCTGTCTCATCTTTGGGATAATAGACGTTATTAGAATCTTGGAAGATCTGGGAATTTATCTTTATTTTTGTGGACATGAACCCTTCCTTCCTCTGCACATTTTCTAAGTATAGGATAAACTTTTCCAGGATTTAATAAATTTTTTTCATCTAATGACTTTTTGATACTCAATTGTTGTTGAATATCGTTATCATTAAACATTTCACACATTAGTTCTCGTTTTTCTATACCAACTCCATGCTCACCTGTAATAACTCCACCAAGTCTCACACATGTTTTTAATATTTCAGAACCAAACTCCTCAGTTTTTCTAAGTTGCTCTTTATCATTTCCATCAAACATAATTAGTGGATGTAAATTTCCATCCCCCGCATGAAAACAATTTGCTACCGGTAATTCGTATTTTTCAGATAATTTTTTTATTTCTAATAACGCTTCTGCAAGCTTACCTCTTGGAATGGATCCATCCATACAGTAATAATCAGGAGCCATAGCTCCACATGCTGGAAAAGCAGCTTTTCTCCCAGCCCAAAATGAAAGTCTTTCTTTCTCACTATTACTAAGTTTAAGACTTGAACAATTATTTTTTTTACAAATTGCCTCTACTTTTTTAATTAATTCATTAACCTCTGAATCTGTTCCATCAAGTTCAACTATCAATAACAATTCTGCATCTCTTGGATATCCTGCTTTACTAAAATTATCTGTTGCCTCAATCAAAGCTTTATCCATTATCTCCATTCCTGCTGGCACAATTCCACTTGAAATAATTTCTGATGCTGCATCTCCACCTTCTTTTATAGATGGAAATCCTATTAAAGCAGCTCTTACTACTTCAGGTTTTTTTAAAATTTTAACTGTTACTTCTGTGACAACTCCTAATAAACCTTCTGAGCCACAAATTAACCCCATAAGATCGTATCCCTCTTGATCAAAAGTTTTTCCTCCAAATCTGGAAATAGTTCCATCCATCATTACCATTTGTACTCCTAAAATATTGTTTGTAGTCGTCCCGTATTTTAAAGAATGAACTCCACCTGAATTTTCAGCAACATTTCCACCTATAGAACATGCTAACTGGCTCGAAGGGTCTGGCGCATAATAAAATCCTTTGTGTTGAACTGCATGAGTAATTCCAAGATTTGTAACTCCTGGCTGCGTCACTACACATTTATTTTCATAATCAATTTCTAATATTTTATTAAATTTTCCTAAACCGAGAAGAATAGCATCTTGTAGGGGCAATGCTCCACCAGACAATCCTGTACCCGCTCCTCTCGGTACAACTTTAATATTTTCACTATGACAGTACTTTAATATCTCACTAACTTCCTCAGTATTTTCTGGAAGTACTACCGCTAATGGTGTTTGTGTATAAACTGATAAAGCATCAGTTTCATATGGTCTTAATTCATCAGCCTCACTCAATACATTTTCTATGTTAGTTAACTTTAAAAGTTTTTTTACTATTTCACTTTTTCTATTTAAAATAGAATTATCAATTTTTGGTAAAGCTATTTCAGACATAGCTTAGCCTAACATTTTTTTGATATTTTCCAATGCGTTAGAAATGTTATCCTGTGATGCAGCAAAGCTAAATCTTACGTAATCTTTGCATGTTTTTCCAAATGCTGTACCTGGAACAATTGCAACACCCGCTTCATGCATAGCTCTTTTACAAAACTCAGAACCATCCATTCCAGTACCTACAACTTTTGGAAATGCATAAAACGCTCCCCCTGGTAAACTGCATTCTATTCCAGGAAGACTATTTAGTCCTTCATGAATTAATTTTCTTCTCTGAGTAAATTTTTCCATCATCAAATCAATTGAATCATCTGGTCCATCAAGCGCTGCTATTCCTGCAAATTGAGCTGCAGCGTTAACACAAGAAACACTGTTGATTAGTAATTTATTAATATGTTCAATTAAATTTTCAGGCCAAAAACTCCAACCTAATCTCCAACCTGTCATTGAGTATGCTTTACTCCATCCTTCTAAAACAATTAGTCTTTCTCTTAACTCTGGATAATTAAAGAAGGTTGGCATTTCTTTGTTATCAAATATTTGTCTACTATAAATTTCGTCACTTAAAATAGTTACGTGAGGATGTTTTTTTAAACCCTCTGCTAGTTTATCAATTTCAGATTTCTCAACAAAACTTCCTGTTGGGTTATTTGGATTAATTAAAATTAGCAATCTAGTTTTCTCAGTTATTAAAGATAAAATTTTATCTGCACTAAATTTTAAATCTTTGTCTTCTGTTAAATCATAAGGTACAGCAGTAGAACCTGTATAATTAATCATAGACTCATAAATAGGAAATGCAGGTGTTGGATGAATAATTTCAGCTCCTGGCTCACCAAAACACTGAATTGCATAATGCATTGTAGGTTTGCCACCTGGCATTATCATAATTCTATCTGGATCTACTTCAGTGTTATATCTCTTCTTGATCCATCTAGTGACCGCTTGTCTACACTCTAAAATTCCGTTTGAAAGAACATAGCCATGGTGACCATCATCTAAAGCTTTTTTTGCGGCTTCAACTACATGCTTAGGTGTTTTAAAATCTGGCTGACCTAAGCCTAGATGTATCATTGGATTTCCTTGAGCTTCTAACTTTTTCGCTTCTGCTAAAACTGAAAAAGCACTTTCTGTTCCAAGTCTATCAAGTGACGCTGCTAATTTCATAATAAAGCTGGAAAATATACATAAAAAAGAACGAATGTCTATTTAGAATTATTATAAATTTCTATTAATTCTATTAATTTCTATAGATAATTTTTGTCTCATCTAGGTCTTTTACGGATTTACATCCCATTAAAATCATATTTCTTCTAATTTCTTTTTGCATGTTCTCTAGCAATCTCTCAACACCTTTTTGGCCTCCAGCACCTAAGCTAAAAAGAAAAGCTTTTCCAAAACTACAAGCTGTTGCACCAGCTGCTAGAGCTTTAAGAACATGTGTTCCTCTTCTTATTCCACCATCTAAAATAATTTCTAATTTATCTCCTACAGCATCTGAAATTGCTTTTACTTGATCAAAAGGAGATCTAGATCCGTCCAATTGTCTTCCACCATGATTTGAAATCATAATTGCTGTACAACCAATATCTATTGCTCTCTTTGCATCCTCTACTGACATTACACCTTTTAAAGCCATTGGTTTATTCCATTTTTTAATGCAGTATTCTGCATCTTTCCAATTCATCGCTGGATCATATTGCTCATTAATATAATCCATTACTGATTTTGCTATATTTGTTCCTTTGTCAGTTTTGTTTTTTATATTTGCTAGTTCAAATTTTTTATTTGTAAAGTATTTGAAAACCCATCCTGGTCTCATTGCAAAACTTAATAAACTATCTAATGTAAATTTAGGTGGTGTAGTAAATCCTGTTCTATGATCTCTTTCTCTATTTCCAGCAACAAGTGTATCAACAGTAATACACATTCCATCAAAATTAGCTCTACTACATCTTTCGATCAAATCATCAGTAATTGATTTATCCTTATGAATATAGAGTTGAAATAATTTTGGACCACTAGAAATATTTGCAACCTCTTCGATAGAAAATGATGCCATTGTAGACATACTATAGATCGTATTAAATTTTTCTGCTGCCCTAGCAGAAGCTTTGTCACCTTCAGGGTCATACAAGCTTTGCATTGCTGTAGGAGATAAGAATAATGGCATATCAATTTTTCTCCCAAAAACTGTTGTGGATAAATCTGGCTCTCCAACACTATTCAAAATATTAGGAACTAAATCACAATCGTTAAACGAGTCTGTATTTCTGCTTAAAGTTATTTCATCATCAGCACCTCCATCAATATAATGAAATATAGGTGCTGGTAATTTTTTTTTAGCTAATTTTCTAAAATCATCAAAATTATAACAATCATTTAAATTCATAAAAGTTTATTAGAAGCTTTTAAAGAAATTAAACATATAACTATTTGCCCCAGGATTTTTACTTCCTAAACTAGCATTAGATATATGATTATATGAAAAACCAAATTGACTGCTCTCAGACATATCTAAAGAAATTTGTAATTCAGACTTAAATTCTAAGACGTGACCAAGATCTTTTCCATCACCTTGGTGATATAATCCTGGTGTAAAACTTGGATTAAAATTTAAAGATCCTATTTTATATTGTGCTTCTACTCCTGTATAAACATAAGCTGCATTATCTGCAGTAATAAGAGCACCAGTAATAGGTGATAAATTTCCAAGAAAAGTATCTCTGTTTAATTCTTCATTTTGATGCTGAAAACCTATTAAAGTTGATTTTTTTCCATCATCACTAAAATCAAACATTCCTGTGTAAATATTAAACTCAGTATTTAAATCTCCCTTTTTAATTTCTTCTGCATTTAATGAGATCGTAAAAGCTAGAAATGAGAATAAAATTAGTATTTTTTTTAGATACATTCTGGGTTAATTTTTAAATTTAAGTTTTTTAAGGATTA
>CACENW010000010.1 GCA_902560805.1 uncultured Pelagibacteraceae bacterium
GACCTATTACAATAGGTTTTTTAAGATCCTTTTTAGGAGCTATACCAGTTTTAATTTTATGCTTTTATAAAAAAATAAAAATTGAAGCATTTTCAAGGGATTGGAAGTGGTTTGCAATTATAGGGTTAATTAATTTAGTTATTCCATTCATACTAATATCATATGGAGTAAATTTTGTTCAAAGTAACTTAGCTGCTATCTTAATGTCAACAACACCATTGAGCTCAACTGTTCTAGCTCATTTCTTTTTAAAAGGAGAAAAATTTAATTTATTAAAAACAATTGGTTTGTTGATAGGTTTTTCAGGAATAGTTTTTTTATTTTCAGATAATTTTTTAATAAATGAAAATAACTTTCTTGCTGCACTTTTAATTCTCCTTGGATCAACTTGTTATGTAATAGGAGGGGTAATAACTTTAAAAATAAGTAACAAAGAAAATGAAAATGTTACAGGTTCAATTTTAATTTGGTCAACAATTATACTTTTTCCATTAACCTTAATTTTTGAAAAACCTTGGACACTAAACCCATCAATGGACTCTATTATATCTGTAATATATTTAGGAATTTTTCCTACCGGTATAGCATGGTTGTTGAGATTTAAGATTTTAAAGACAAATGGACTTATATTTCATTCGCAAGTCTCGTATATCATTCCAATATTTGGAATTATTTTAGGATATATTTTTCTAAATGAAATAATTACATCTAAAATTGTAGTTGCATTAATTGCTGTATTTATTGGCATATATTTAGCAAGAAAAGCAGATTACAAAAATGTTACTTAATTTTTGCAATTTCTTTAATGTGCGATGGGTTTGTTTCGCAACACCCTCCAAGAATAGTGGCGCCATTTTCTTTAAATTTTTTTGCAAAAATCGATATTTTTTTAGGATCCAAATCTTTTCTTTGACCTAAAAAATTATTAGGGTTGGTCCCATTTTTCTTTTTATACTGAGAAGTATAACCACCTTTTGGTTTAGTTGTTATAAACCCATTTAATTTAAACCCAAATGGAACTTTAAGTTTTTGAATTTCATCTAAATTATTCTCATAATTTTCAGGTGAAACACATGCTAGAATTACTCCTAGGCAATTCTCTGTAATTATTGCATTAATTTCAGAAACTTTTTCACCACTTGGTAATGAGTTTCCTTCAGAAATATGAACTCCCACCAAGTATGGTTTATTAAATTCTTTAGTAGCTTCAATTCCACATTTAATTTCTTTAATACTACTCCAAACATCAAAGTAGAAAAAATCAACATAAGGGTTTAGTATTTCTGCTAATTCCGAATGGTCTTTAACAATATCATCTTCACTTCTCTTGTCTTCTTCATAGGTTACATTTTGAGGTGGAAGTCCGCCTGCAATTTTAACATTAAGATTATTTGATTTAGCTTTTTGTGCAATTTCACAGGCTTTTTGATTTAAGTATTTAAATTGATCCTCTAAACCATTTTCTTTTAACCTTTTTCTTCGAGTAGTAAAAGTTGTAGTGACAATTACATCAGCTCCAGATTTTATAAAATCTTTGTGAATATTTAGTATTAATTTGTGGTATTTTTCATCGACTAAAGCATTAGCACTCCACAAGGTTCCTTTAGGTTCCATTCCTCTAGCCAACAATTCTTGACCCATTCCACCATCTAAAATTTTTGTCGTTTTAAAAAAATCTTTATTCATTTCATCCTCACTTTTTTAGTGCTTAAGCGATATCCAGGTGCACAATATAGTTCAACTACCTTGCTAATTTGACCTATAGGGAATTTCCATTTTAGCAGTTTATGCCCGCAATAGGATCAAATCGGCAGGTAGTTTTATATAATATTATTAAAATTTGTAAATTATTTATTAAAAATTATTTTAGCATTGAAAGAAAATGATCTTCTTTCCTCTTCAATATTAAATGGATAGGCTGTATGCATTAAGTAATTTGGAAATATTAAAAGATCACCTGTTTTTGGTGTCAAATTAAAAATACTTTTAGAAAGAAAAGCTTTTTGTCCATTGATAAAATCAATTGTTCCATTGGTTTTAATTTTTTTATTTTTAACATTTTTATTTTTTGTCATATATTTAGGAATTTTTAAATAACCAACTCCTGATAAGTCACCTTCATGATAATGTATAGGGTTATACTCATTTTTGTATTGACTAACGACCCATAAGTTTAAAACTTTAATTTCTTTAATTTTTTTAACATTTTCTTTCATAAGAAAAATTTTAATATTTTTTATTAATTCTTTTTCCAAATATTTTTTAATAAAATTTTTTGAAATTTGAACTTCTTTTCTAATTTGACTTGCTAGTTTTGGACTATAATCATTCGATTTTGAGAAAATTTTTGTATCAACTTCCATGTTAAGTTTTTCTAAAAATTTTCTAGAAATTTTAGATTTTCCTATTGAAGGTCCAAATGGTTTAAAATTTTTCATGAATGATTAAATATATTAAAAAATAATTAATTCAACTTATGCTATAAGTGTTATGCCCATTCTTATAGCGACAAAAATTACCAAACATGCAGTCAACAGAGCTAATATTTTGTTTGAAAAAAATTTTATATTTAAAAAACTTCCAATTTGGCCACCAATTAATACAGCAATAAATAGTGGCCAATAATTTAAAAATTCATTGAAGACTATATCCTTTGTTAATTGTCCACCTATACCAAAAATTGAATTTACCAAAATAAACAAAGACGCGGTGCTTGTTATATGTTTTGGATATCCTGCTTTCATCAAAAATAAAATCGGACTTAAAAATATTCCACCACCAATTCCAACCAAACCAGACATAAAACCAATTATCGATCCTATTAATATTGATAATACGAGTGGTATTTTTTTAACAATAATGTCTTTTTTGTTAAAGGATTTACTCTCAATAAGTAAAAAAATTCCAGCTAATATTAAAATAAAGAAAAGTAAAATCTCAAATAAATTTTTTTCAATTGAGATAGATGCTCCTATAAAAGCAAAAGGTATGGAACCAATTAAATAAGGATAAAGTAAATTAAAATTAATATTCTTTGATTTTAAAAAATTTATAGAATTTCCAGAAACTACAATAATATTACAAATCAAAGCTAAAATTGGAAAGATATAGTAAGGGACATCCCAAATTAAAAGCAAAGCAAGATAAGTAGAGCCACCACCAAATCCTATACTTGAATATAATATTGCAGTTATAAAAAAAAATATTGTAAGTATAATCATTAAAAAAATTTATTTATGATTGTAAATATAGCTTTACTAACTGTAACAGATACAAGAACAATTGATAACGATAAATCGGGTGCAATCTTGGTTGAAAAAATTAAAGAGGCCAATCATCAATTAATTGATAGAAAAATTTGTAAAGATAATAAACTAGATATAGTCAAAATTTTAAAAGACTGGATTAATCATAAAGATATTGATGTTATCATTACAACTGGTGGCACAGGTTTGACTGGAAGAGACATTACACCTGAAGCTCTTGATGAAATAGCAGACAAACATATTCCAGGATTTGGTGAAGTTTTTAGAACTATTAGTTTAAAAACAGTTGGTACGTCATCAATTCAATCCAGAGCTTGCGCAGTTCTATCAAATGGCAAATACATATTTGCTTTACCTGGTTCCTCAGGAGGAGTAACAGATGCTTGGGATGGTATTTTAAAATATCAATTAGATATTAATCATAAACCTTGTAATTTTGTTGAATTGTTTCCTAGACTAAAAGAGAAATAAAAAAATATCTCATTATTTTTCCAAAACTCACAAGCAAAAAAAAAATTAAAAATTTAATTCTCATCGTTCCAGCAATAAAAGTAAGTGGATCACCAATAATTGGTACCCACGCAAATAACAAAGACCATTTACCATACTTTTTAAACCACCTGGATGATCTATCTATTTGTGTGTTAGTAAAAGGAAACCATTTTTTATCTTGAAATTTCAAGAAATAAATTCCTAGAAACCAATTGAACATAGATCCTAAAATATTTCCAAAACTTGCAAAAAATATTAACAAAAATTTGTTATAAGTTTCTGATAACAGATAAGTTGCTAATATAGCCTCAGATGAAAAAGGAAGTATTGTTGCAGCTAAAAATGAAACAATAAATAGACTTAAATAGGCAAACATTAACTAGAATTGAATAGAAAGTTACTTCTGGTATTTTTCTTTCCATTCAGAGTAGGGCATTCCATAAATATGCTGCCTTGCATCAGGATCTGATATTTCTACTCCTTTTTTTTCAGCTTCTTCTTTATACCATCTAGACAAACAATTTCTGCAAAATCCAGCTAAATTCATTAAATCAATGTTTTGAACATCTTTTCTTTCATCTAAATGTTTCATTAATCTTTCAAGTGTAGCTGATTGAATTTCTTTTTTTAGATTATCATCCATAATTTACTTTCCTATTTTTAATTTTAATTCTTAAAGCAAGTAAAACAAGTATTATTACCAAATATACTAGTGGTCTAAAAAAAATTGTTTTAGATAACCATATATAATGAAGAGCTCCAAATATCGCTATTACGTAAATTAATCTGTGTAATTTTTTCCAATTGTTTTTAAGCAACTTCATCATCATTTGAGAAGATGTAATTGCCAATGGAAGTAGTAATACCCATGCTGCAAATCCAATAAAGATGTATTTTTTTTTTAGAACATCATCAATTATCGGCTGTAAATTAAATCTATAATCTATACCTACGTAAGTAAGGAGATGAAGAGATGCATAAAAAAAAACAAATAATCCTAACATTCTTCTAAAACTTATCCAAATATTTAAATTAGTTAGCCTTTTAAGTGGCGTCATACTTAATGTGAGACAGATAAATATTAAAGTCCACTCTCCAGTAAAATGAGTAATTTCTTTTACAGGTTCTGGCCCAAGTTTATTGAAGTATATTTTGTAAAAAATTAATAAAAATGGAATTGTACTTAAAATAAATACACCTGGTTTAAAATATTTTCTCATTAAAAATATTTTTTTAGATCCATCCCCGTATATAAATTTGCAACTTCATCTCCATAACCATTAAACATAAGCGTTTTTACTCTTGGCACCCAAATATCTTTTCCAATTATTCTTTCTGTTGCTTGAGACCATCTAGGATGATCTACATTAGGATTAACATTAGAGTAAAATCCATATTCTCGTGGAGATGCCCACATCCATGATGAAGTTGGCATTTTTTCTACAAATTTTATCTTAACAATTGCTTTTGCACTTTTGAAACCATACTTCCAAGGGATAAATATTCTCAGAGGCGCTCCATTTTGATTTGGAAGCTTTTTACCATACAAACCAGTCACAACTGTAGTTAAAGGGTGCATTGCTTCATCAATTCTTAATCCTTCTTTATAAGGCCAGTTCAAAACCGGATATCTTTGACCTTTCATTTGTTCAGGATCATAAACACTTTCAAATTCAACATACTTTGCTTTGCTAGTTGGGTTAACTTTTGACAATAATTTACTTAGCGAAAAACCCATCCATGGAATAACCATTGACCATCCTTCTACACATCTTAATCTGTATATTCTTTCTTCAGAGACAAATGTTTCAGTTATTTCTTCCATAGAAATTTTGATAGGTTTTTCAACTTCCCCTTCAATACTTATTGTCCATGGTGATGTTTTAAAATTTTGTGAATTAACATAAGGATCACTCTTTGAAGTACCGAACTCATAATAATTATTATAAGTTGTTATATCTTTAAAACTTGTAAGTTCATTCCTATCATCAGCTTGAGATTGACTTGCAAAAGGAATTGTGGCTAATGCTAAAGAACTTACACCATACCCAAGAGATTTAACAAAAGATCTTCTATTTTTATAAATTTTCTCTGGTGTTATTTCTGAATATTTAATTTTTTTCATGAATAATAGGATTTCCTTTTAGCCAATCACTTTGATTATTTGTGTAATGTTCTTTTTTCCATATAGGAGACCTTTTTTTAATTTCTTCTATTATATATCTTGATAGAACATAAGCCTCATCTCTATGTTTGCACGCAACTGCTATAATAATACTAATTTCACCTAAATTTAAGTAACCTTTAGCATGTTCAATAAAAACACTCTTATTCTTTATATTTAGTTTTTGTTCAGCCTCATTATAAATTTCTTCAAAACTCTTAATTACCAAAGCATCATGACTGTCATATGTAATACCTAAAACACTTTTATTATTGTTTTGACTACGTACTGTTCCGCTAAAAATTAATGAAGCTCCAAAATCATTAGATGATATAAATTTTTCAGCATCAATTAATGATAATTTTTTAACTTTACTATCTACAATGTCAGTATGAAGCATTAACCTCCTCCGATTGGAGGTATAATACCAATTTTTTCATTATTTGTGATTTTATAATTGTCGCTAACAATATTATTTTTTTCAGAGCAAAAAGCTGAAGAGTTAATGATTTTTATATAATTTTCATTTCCATTAAAGTTCTGATCTACATATTGAATTATTTTATTCCTTATATCCTTAATTGTTGTCTTTTGACCCAGATCTAGTTCTAATAAACTTTGGTCACTAAAATCTCTTGCAACACCAAATAACTCAATTTTAACTTTCATAAAGTTTTAAAAAAAATCTTTTAAAAAATTTGGAAGTCCATCTGGATTTTTCCACAATCCACTTTTTCCACCTTCTTTAATTAATAATTTTACATTATCAATTCTAAGATGAGGGTTTACAATTTTACTTAAATCATAAATTGTAATTAGAGCTGCATTTACACCCATTATTGCTTCCATCTCTACACCTGTTTTGGCATAAGTAGAAACCACACAGTATACCTCTAGTGAAGAGTCTTCTTCATTCATTATAATTTTAGTGGCCGTATGATCTATAGATAACGGATGACATAAAGGTATTAATTCACTTGTTTTTTTAACTCCTAATACTGCCGAAACCTCTGCTAAAGTAATTGGATCACCCTTAGGCATCTCCTTATTTTTAATAAGTTCAAATACCTCTTTGCCAACATAAATTTTTCCTGATGCTAAAGCTCTTCGAAATGTTTCTTTTTTTTCAGAAACATCAATCATTTTAAATGAGTTTTTTTCAAAAATCTCTTTTGCCCAGTTTTTTAAATCATTATTAGTTACAATTTTTAAATTTTTCATTTTACCCACCGGTTGTTGATAGATTTTTTGTTAATCCTGTTTCTCCTATTTCTAAATAGTGAGACTCTTTTTTATAATTTAATTGTTTCAAAATTAAATCTTTTAGCTCTTCAGTTTGGTTATCTCTTTGCATCAAATGTCTAATATTTATTCCAGTATTTCCAAACAAACATAATCTTAAATCACCTTTGGCAGTTATTCTTAGTCTATTACAACTCTTACAAAAATCTTTTGAGTAGGGTGCAATAACACCAAATTTTCCTTTGTATTCAGGATTTATATAATTCTTAGATGGACCAGCGTCTTTCCCAAATGTTTGAATTACCCAATCATTATCATTTAAATAATCTGTAAATTTAGTTGCAGATACATGATACTGATTGAAATAATCTAAATTATCTCCAGTTTGCATTAATTCTATATATCTAAAATCAATTTGATTATCTTTTATAAAATTAGCCCAACTTTTAAAATCTTCTTCTTTATCATTGATACCTTTAAGAAGAACTGCATTTACTTTAATATTTTTAAAATTTAATCTTTGTAGTTTTTTTATACCCTCTAAAATCTCATTTAATCTATCATGTCCTGTAATTTTTCTAAAAGTTTCTGGATCAAGACTATCAATACTTATATTTATGCCATCAAGCCTACTTTCATTTAAATCATCTGCAATTCTATGCAGGTGATATCCATTAGTAGTAATTACAGTTTTTTTAATACCTGAATTTTTTTTAATTATTTTAATGATATCTAAAAAATCTTTTCTAACTGTAGGTTCTCCTCCAGTTATTCTTATTTTAGACACACCTAATTCTGATAGAGCTTTTGCAAGTCTTCCAATTTCTTCTTTAGTGATAAAGGTTCTGTTATCACTTTTATCAATTTTATAACCATTAGGTAAACAGTATCCACACTTAAAATTACATACATCCGAGATTGATAATCTAATATATGGAAATTTTCGTCCAAAACTATCTTTCAGAATATTCATATAATATAAACTGTATTATTTCTTAAATAATCTATGTGTCAAATTTTAAATGATACGGAGATTGAACGATTTAAAAGAGATTGAGCAGCTATAGATTTAACCAGGTGTATAAACTCTTTCAGATTCTGGATCTTTGGTTGAATAAGGTAGATTTAAAACTTCATTCCAAAATTCTTCTGGTATGTCTGTTTTAGCCCAAGCAAGGTTTTTTTCAATACTTTGAACACTAGTAACTCCACAAATTGTTGACGTAATTCTTTTATCTTTCATTGAAAACTGTAAAGCAGCTGCTCCCATTTCAACATTATACTTTTTACAAACTTTTTCTATTTCTCTAGCTGGCGCGAGCTTTTCCTCGGTAGCATCTTGATAAGTAATTTTTTTGAACTTGCTCGGACCTTTAGCCAAAACACCACCTGCGTAAGGGGCTGCGTTGAAAATAGATACATTTTTACTATGAGCATAGCTATACATTTCATCTGCTTCTCTATTTAATAAAGTGTATCTGTTGTGATTTATTATGACATCAAATTCCCAATTTCTTAAAATAGGAAACATTATATCTATTTTTCCCATAGCTAAGCCAACTGCTTTTGCCAAACCTTCTTCTTTGATTTTAAACAATTCATCCAATGCGCCACCTTTTTTTGTTACGTCATTTATATCTTTTGCATATTCTGGATCGTGAAGAAACAAAACATCTACAGAATCAACGTTTAAAGTTTTCAAACTTTCTTCAAAAGACTCTCTTGTTCTTTTTTCATCAAGCACTAGTGTATCCATATTTCTATCGATCTTTGTTGATAAGACAAATTTTTCTGGCCAACCATCATTCGCCTTTATTCCAATACCAATTCTTTTCTCACTTTCTCCCATTGCATAATTTCTTGAAGTATCAAGCATATTTACCGGACCTTGAAAAAATCTTTTTAACACTTCCTGAGCTCTTTGTTCTGGTACTTCATAGCCATAAGTATCTGGCATACTTCCTAAAGAAGATGTTCCAAAACTTAATTCTGTAACCTCTACACCAGTATCTTTAATTTTATTTTTTTTCATAAATTAATTTAAATTAGGTTCACTCACCTAAAATACTATCATCTAATATTTTAGTGTCATACGCTGAATAAGAATGCCATCCCGCAACTGTTTGATCAAAATCAATAATACTTCCAGTCATTATTCCTGACTCATCTGAACATAAAAAAGCCAAAATTTTTGCAACATCTAAAGGTTTGTTTAATCTTTTAAAAGGGACTTTGGCTTCAGCTTTTTTTAACCAATCATCATCCGCGTTATGAAATTTTTTCTGAATTACTGTTTCCGCTGGTGTATCTGTCCAACCTAGATTTACTCCATTTACTCTAATTTGATGACCAGAAACTGAATTTGCAACATTTTTAATCATTACAGCTAATGCTGCTTTGGAAGAGCTGTAAGCAGTTAAGAAAGGCATACCACTATATCCTGCCATTGATAAAATATGAGCAATAGTTCCTTTTTTTTTATCTCTAATCATTATTTTTATAACGTCTTGCATCATAAAAAGAGGAGCTTTTACATTTACATTAAAATTTTTATCAAAATTTTCTTCTGTTGTGCTTAAGATCGTTCCTCTTTCAGTGAACGCAGCAACATTTATAAAAGTATCTACTGTGTTAAATTTTTTATCAGTTTCAGAAACTATTTTTTTACAGTCTTCATGTTTCTCTAAATCTGCTTGAACGTATATACATTCCGCGCCCATACTTTCTATATCAGATTTTACCTTGTTTCCTTTATCTCTATTTCTTCCACAGATAGTTATTCCTTTAGCACCTCTGCTTGCTAGCAATTTTGCAGTCTCGGCTCCGCTTCCTTGAGTGCTTCCTGTTACAATTATTATTTTATTTTTAAATTGGTTAGATTGTTCTGATATATATTTATTAGACATTAGAATTTTATATCTATTACTTTACCACTTTCAAATGATTCATATGCTGCATTAGCTATTATTAAAGCGTTTCTACCATCTTCGAAACCTACCAAAGGTTTTGTTTTATTTTCAACACTTTTTATAAACTCATTAAATTGATCTCTATAAGCTTGCTCATATCTTTCAATAAAAAAGAAATGTATAGGCTCTTTTTCATTTGTAGATGAACTTGTGTATCTTTCTAAAGAAGTGGGTGTTTGATTATTCGAGATAACCATTCCTTTGCTACCAAATACTTCGACTCTTTGGTCATACCCATAAACTGCTCTTCGGGAATTATTAATATGAATTAAAACACCTTTTTTTGATTTTAATATAAACATTGCAGTATCTAGATCTTTTACCTGTTGTGAATTTTTATCAAATAAAGCATCCCCAAATGCAGATACTTGAACCACAGGATCGTCGCCTAGTATAAATCTAGTTAAGTCAAAATCATGAATAGTAGTATCTCTAAAAAATCCTCCTGCAGCTTTTAAATATTCAATACCTGGAGGCTCAGGGTCTCTACTTGTAATAACTAGCATTTCTAATTCTCCAATTTCTTTTTTTACTCTTGCTTGTTGTGCTTTTGCGTGACTAGCATCAAATCTTCTATTAAAGCCTATTTGAATTGGAACATTTGTTCCTTTAATATTTTCCATGCACTCATTTACTTTATTAATGTCTAAATCAATTGGCTTTTCACAAAAAATTGCCTTTCCTGCTTTTGCTGACATCGTAATAAATTGAGTATGAGTTGGTGTAGCTGAAGCGATAAGAACTGCATCTATATCATCTGAATTGATTGCTTCTTCCGCTGTAGATGCAATAGAGCAACCTGTTGATTTTGCTACTTCTTCAGCAAATTGAGAATTTACATCGTATATGTATTTTAATTTTGCATTTGGATGCGCTGCTATAAATTTAGCGTGCATTTTTCCAATCCGTCCTGCTCCCATTAAAGAAAAGTTAATCATAAGAATATAGAACAGAATTAAAAAACAAAATCAAGAAACATTTTTTAACGACGAATTAAACATAAATTAAAAATATAATTTTCTTGATGCACATAACATCATCATTTAGAAATCCATCTAACTATTTAATAAATTTTTGTATGTCAGTAAAATTAGGAATAGCACCAATTGCATGGAGTAATGATGATATGCCAGAATTAGGTGGTGACACTTCTTTAGAACAATGTTTGTCTGAAGCTAGTCAGGCAGGATTTATTGGAATTGAATCTGGTGGTAAATTTCCAAAAAAATCAGAAGAATTAATTCCGAAACTTAATGAGTTTAAATTAAATCTTTGCTCAGGTTGGTATGGAGCTAATTTAAGAACAAATAGTGTTGATGAAGAAAAAAATTTAATTCAAGATCAGTTAAAACTTTTTAAAGATTGTAATTCACCTTGCATGGTTTTTGCTGAAGTTTCTGGATCGATTCAAGGAGACCCAAATCGAAAATTATCTACAAGACCTCAAATGGATCTTGAAGAATCTAAAAAATATTATGAAAAAATTTCAGAAATGGGAAAATATCTTGAAGACGAAGGTATGCCGCTTGCTTATCATCATCACATGGGAACTGTAATAGAGACTGAAGAGGATACAGTAAGATTGCTTGAGAACACTCATGATAGCGTAAAACTTACATTAGATACTGGTCACATGTTGTTTGCTCAGGGAGAATCGTTAAAAATATTAAATGACTTTAGCGAAAGATTAATTCATATGCATTGCAAGGATATTAGAAAAAGTGTTTTAGAAAAATCTTTAAAAGAAGATTTAAGTTTTAGAGGAGCCTTTTTAGAGGGTGCATTTACAGTTCCAGGTGATGGATGTATTGATTACAAGCCTTTGTTCGATGTGCTAAAAGAAAAAAATTATTCTGGATGGTTGGTGGTAGAGGCGGAACAAGATCCTGCAAAAGCAAATCCATTTGAATATGCAAAAATAGGTTACAAGTATTTAACTGAAACTTTAAATCTTAGTGGTATTAAGATTTACAAAAGTTAACTTTCAATAAATAATAAACTTAAACTTTTAAATTAAATCTCTTACTATAGTCTCACAATTTTTGATTTTTCTAATGTATCATCAAAATAATCAATTATATTTTGAATTGTTTCTACACCCATTCTTGTCATACATTCATCAGTAAAAGCAGCAGTATGTGGACTCAAATAAACTTTTTCATTTTTTAAAAGAGGATTATCATTTTCGGGTGGTTCTTGTTTAAATACATCAATTCCTGCTCCAAAAATTAAATCTTCATTTAATGCCTTATTAAGATCTTCTTCGTGAATAATTCCACCTCTAGCAGCATTAATGATGATGCAGTTTTTCTTCATCGTTTTAAGTAAATCATAATTAATAAGATTTTCTGTTTTTTCTGTTAAAGGTACATGTAGAGATATTACATCCATTGTCTTTACTGCCTCTTCAAGATTATCAACTTTTTTTCCACCAAGATTTTCTATTGCGTCTTTATCTACAAATGGATCATAGACGAATACATTCATTTCAAATCCCAAACATCGTTTAATAAGTGCTTTACCTATTCTACCAAATCCCATTATTAGGAAATTTTTTTTCCATACTTCAATAGTTTTAGGTAATTTATTTCTGTCCTTAAAGTTACCTTCTTTAACTGTCGTATGATAAAGCTCTCTTCTCTTTGCAATATTTAGCAAGACAAACATCACATGCTCAGCAACTGTAACTGCATTTGCATTAGCTGTAATAGCAATTTTTATATCTCTTTCTTTGGCTGTTTTTAAATCAATATTATCGTAGCCAACCCCATGTCTAGAAATTATTTTAAGATTTTTTGCTTCGTTAATTACCTCACCTGGTAGTTTTGCTATTCTAATTGAAGCGCCATCACAATCTTTTATTTTAGTCTTTAAATTTTCTATTGAAACATCGTCAGTTACTTCCACATCAAAATCGGGGTGGTTATTAATTAATTCCATACCTTTATCATGAACTTTTTGGATAACTAGAATCTTCTTTTTATTACTCATAATTTTATTTAAGCTTTTCTTTTGAAGGCTTTTCTAATACGAAAAATATCAAACAATGTAAAATAGTTTTTTAAAAAGTTGTAATTATTTTCTTATTAAAATAAATTTAGTTGTGAATTTGACTATAAAAACTCTACTTTATATTTTTAACTTTCTTGAAAAGATTAATACTTTTTTTCTAAGAATTGGAAGACAATTTGCGTGGATCGCAATTTTTTTAATGGTTGTCGTAATTATGATCCAGGTTTTCTTTAGATATGTTCTCAACAATGCCTTACCTTGGCCAGATGAAGTTGCAAGATTTTTAATGTTATGGATGACTGGTTTAATCGCTCCTTCAGCCTATAGATGGGGAGGTTTTGTCTCTATTGATATGTTGGAAAGATTTTTACCTAAAATCATATCCACTTTATTAACTTTATTTCTATTAATTATATCTTTATTTGTTTTGATCATTGGATTTGAATTAGGTTTAAAGCATATTAATGCTGGATGGATATTTAATTCTGCTTCAATCAAAATTCCATTTAATTTAATTGGTGGCAAAGCAGAGCCAATAAAATTAGCTTGGATGTATATGTCCTTACCTGTTGGAATTGTTTTTTTGATTTCAGTAAATATAGAGTTAATTTTAAGAAATTTTTTAAGTAATTTTACAAAATTAGAGTTACCTGAAGATTTAGATAAACAAAAATTGGAGACCCAATAATGCTAATCTGGTTTCTCCCTTTATTTTTATTATTTTTGTTAATTGGATTACCAGTATTTTTTGGATTGTTGGCTGCTCCTGGAATTTTACTTTGGCTTAATGATCAATCTAGAGATGGAGCAATGCTTTATAGAAATATTTACAATGGCATTGATAGTTTTCCTTTAATGGCAATTCCATTTTTTATGTTAGCTGGTGAGCTAATGAATAGGGGAGGAATTACTCAAAGATTAGTAGAATTTAGCCAAGCGATGATGGGTCATTTAAAAGGTGGTTTGGCACATGTTAACGTTTTAACTTCGATGCTTTTTGCTGGCCTATCTGGATCTGCAGTTGCGGATACTTCTGCAATTGGTTCAATGTTAATTCCTGCAATGGAGAAACAAGGTTATACTAAAAAATTTTCAGCAGCAATTACCGCAGCAAGCTCAGTTATTGGTCCAATTATTCCGCCTTCAGGAATAATGATTATTTATGCATACGTCATGGGAGAGAGTGTAGCTGCCTTATTCTTAGCAGGTATTATTCCTGGAATTTTAGTTGGTGTTAGTTTGATGGTCACAATTAAGTTTATGGCTAAAAGATATAATTTTCCTGCTGTAACAAAAAAGACAACATGGAGCCAAAGAGGAAAAGCTTCTTTGAAAGCTTTTTTCCCATTGATGACCCCAGTCATAATTCTGGGAGGTATACTTGGAGGAATTTTTACACCAACAGAAGCATCTGCAGTTGCTGCTGCTTATGCAATGTTTATTGGTTTGTTTGTTTTAAAATCTTTAGAGTGGAAAGATGTCCCAAAGGTTATGACAAAAGCTGCAATGGTTTCATCTGTAGTATTACTTTTGGTTGGTGCTGCAATGGCTTTTAAAACAGTTGTTAGTTTATCTCATGCACCAGAATATCTTGCTGAATTTGTTTTGGGATTAACCGACAATCCTTATATTTTATTATTTCTTATTAATATTTTACTATTTGTTGTTGGCATGTTTTTAGATGCAGGTCCGGCAATAATTATATTAGGACCAATACTTGGACCTGTATTTGTAGAACTAGGTGTACACCCAGTTCATTTTGCAATTATTATGTCAGTTAACTTAACTGTTGGTTTAGCAACACCACCAATGGGTTTAGTGTTATTCGTAGCATCTTCAGTTTCTGGAGAAAGAGTTGAAACTATATCAAAAGCAATATTACCGTTTTTAGCAGTTGAAGCTATTGTAATATTTTTAATTACATACTTCCCGTCAATTTCAATGACTATTCCCTTGCTTACAGGTTTTGCAAAATAGTTTTAAATTTTTAGATAATAGACACAGAGGTACAAATTAGGTATAGTTTCTATACTTAAATATATATTTAAAGAGAGGGAAATAATAATGAGTAAATTAATTAAATCATTTTTTTCATTATTATTCTTAATTAGTTTTACAGCTTCTGTTTCAGCTGCTGATTACAATTTAAGAATGACTATGAACTCTAATGATCAAGATGAAGACTATGATGGTTCAGTGGTATTTAAAAACTACGTAGAAGCAGCATCAAATGGAAAAATATCTGTGGAACTTTTTGTAGGTACACAGTTATGTTCTAAAGGAGCAGAATGTTTACAAGGTGTTTCTGATGGAAGTATCGACATTTACATTTCTACTTCTGGAGGAGCAGCTGGTGTATTCCCATATGTTCAAGTTTTAGATTTACCATATCTAATGGCAGATGACAGAATTGCTGAAGATGTTATGCAAGGTGATTTCGTAAGAACTATGAGACAAATGGCCCTTAAAGATTCAGGAGATTCAATAAGATTAATGACTATTGGAAACACTGGTGGATGGAGAAATTTTGCAAACACAAAAAGAAGAGTTGCAGAACCATCTGACATGAAAGGTCTAAAAATCAGAACTGTTGTAGCTGATTTACCTCAAGAGCTTGTAAGAGCTCTAGGTGCATCACCAACTCCTATTCCATGGCCAGAATTATTTACATCTTTTCAAACAGGTGTAGTTGAAGGTTCTAAAAATGGAATAACTGACATTATGAATATGAAGTTTCCAGATGCGGGTCTAAAATATGTTACTTTAGACGGTCATGCATACATGGGAGCACTTTGGTGGATGAACAATGCAAAATATCAATCTATGCCAAAAGAACTTAAGAAAGTTATTACGGATGGATTTTATGCATTGCAACAAGCAACATTTGCATCTCCAAAAAGAAAATCAATCAAAGCATATGAAGACTTTGTAGCAGGTGGTGGAGATCTATATGTTCCAACTCCAGCACAAAAAGCTAGCTTCAAAAAAGCTGCTAGTCCAGTTTATGATTGGTTTAAGTCAAATGTTAAAGGTGGTGGACAGATCTTTGACGCTTTAACTAGTGCAGTTGCTGATGCTGAGAAAAGAGCATCAAGTGCATACGACAAAGACTTATAATCTTAATTAAATAATGGGGCGGATTTAATTATTCGCCTCATTACCTAAACGGATAAATCCAAGCTTTGTAATCTTTAATAAGTATATGCGCTTTTTCAATTTGTTCAGGAGTCATTTTTTTAATCACTTCCTCTTGAGAAATTGCAGCATCGGGATCACCTCCAATAGCAGACAAACCATACCACATGTAAGCTCGAACAAGATCAGGAGCAGGGAGTCCTCTACCGACTTCATAATACCATCCAACACCCGATTGAGCACCAGGATGACCTTTCATCGAAGATCTAAGATACCATTCAAAAGCTCTAACATCGTCTTGTTCAACTCCAAGACCCATTGCATACATAATTCCAATAAGCTCTTCAGCATCAGCGTTTCCAGATCGAGCAGCTGGCATCAGCTCTTCCATAGCTTCTTGAAATTTTCCAGCTTCCATCAAATCTCTAGCATTTTCAATTTCTGCAAAAACTATAGATGGAATAAAAAAAATTATAAAAAAGTATCTCAACATATAAAAATATTAATATTTATAATTCCATTTTTAATTTCAGCAAACAAAACATATTCAATTGAATTACCAAAACCTTTGACAAGTAATGATTTTCATAAAGCTGATATGGAAAAAGTTAAAATTGGAAGACTTTTATTTCATGATAAAATTTTATCAGCCAATCGTAATATTGCTTGTGCAACATGTCATAGCCATGATTTAGGAGGGTCTGATGGACTTTCATTAGGAATTGGCGAGGGAGGACATGGTATTGGATTAGAAAGAACAGCTGGATCAGGGGATGATAAAATTAAAAAACGTATTCCTAGAAATGCTCTAGCATTATGGAATTTAGGATTTAAAGATATTACAACACTACTTCACGATGGAAGAGTGACTAAATCTGACATATTTGGTAATGGTTTTAATACTCCAGCACAAGAACTGCTTCCAAAAGGTCTTGATAATATAGTTGCTGTACAAGCTTTATTTCCAATGACAAGACAATTTGAAATGGCTGGAAATCCAGGTGAAAATGAAATTATAGGACTTGTTTCAAAAGTTGGTAAAGACAGTATGAGAATTGATAGAGTTTGGCCTGTAATTACTCATAGAATAAGAGGAGTTCCTGAATATGTTGAAATGTTTAAACATGCTTTTGATGATGTAGATAATGCTTTAGATATAAATATCACACATATAGTAAACTCAATTGCAGCTTTTGAAATTCATGAATGGACATCCTTTGACTCTCCATTTGATGAATATTTAAATGGAAATAAAACAGCTTTAAATTCAAATCAGATTGCAGGTATGAACTTATTCTATGGCAAAGCTAATTGTAGCTCATGTCATTCTGGATCATTATTGTCTGATCAAAAATTTCATTCAATAGGTATTCCACAATTTGGACCAGGGAGAACTAGACCTTTTGATCCTTATGCGCGTGATGTTGGTAGAATGGTTGAAACAGATGATGTGAATGACATGTATAAATTTAAGACACCTGCGCTAAGAAATGTTTCTTTAACCGCACCTTATGGTCATAATGGTGCTTATCCAACACTTAAAGGCATAATTAAACAACATTTAAATCCAGTAGCTATGAATAAAAATTGGAAACCTCAATATGCAAATTTACCAAAGGCTCCATGGTTAGAACAAATTGATTTTGTAACTTTTTCAGACAAAAGAGAACAGGATAGAATTATTTCAAGTATAGATATCAAACCAATAGATTTGAGTGAAAAAGAAATTGACCAATTAGTATCTTTTTTAAAATCTCTAACTGGTAAAAGTGGAAATCAAAGACCACTCGGTAAACCAGAAAAAGTACCAAGTGGATTAACAATTGATTAAACTTATAGATAATAAATATGGAAAAAATTAAATATGGAATTATTGGAGCTGGCACAATGGCTCGAGAACATATTTTAAATTTATCTTTAATAGATGAAGCTGAAGTAGTTGCTCTTTCAGATCCACATGAGAAATCCTTGAAACAGTGTCAAGAATTACTCAAATCAGAAGTTGTTTGCTTTAAAAATCATCTAGATCTGATCAAAGAAAATTTAGTTGATGTTTATATAATTTCATCTCCTAATTTTACTCATATTCAAATTTTAAAAGATGTAATTAAAACCAACAAACATATATTGGTTGAAAAACCTTTGTGTACTAAGACAAAAGATTGTTTAGAAATAGAAAAACTTACTAAAAATTACCCTTCAGTTTTTTGGACTGCAATGGAATATAGGTATATGCCTCCTGTTTCAAAATTTATCAAAGAAATTCACAGCAAAACAATTGGTGACCTAAAAACATTAACAATAAGAGAACACAGATTTCCTTTCTTAAAAAAAGTAAATGATTGGAACAGATTTGAAAAAAATACCGGAGGAACTTTAGTAGAAAAGTGTTGTCATTTTTTTGATTTGATGCGTTTTATTGTTAAGAGTGAGCCCATAAGTGTTTATGCGAGTGGGGGACAAGATGTAAATCATTTAGATGAAGAGTATGATGGTAAAAAACCAGATATTATTGATAATGCATACGTAATTGTTAATTTTGAGAATGGCTCAAGAAGTATGCTTGAGCTTTGTATGTTTGCTGAAAATTCTGAAATGCAAGAAGAGTTAACTGCAACAGGAAATATTGGCAAAATTGAAACTTCAGTTCCTTCAAACGATTCTGGAAAAACTACTTCTGATGTAAGAATTGGTATGAGAGACGGAAAAACTAAACAAGAAAGTGTTAGCGTGGATCCAAAAATACTTGAAGCAGGACACCATCATGGTTCAACTTATTATGAACATTTAGCCTTTATAAATGCAGTAAAAAATAAATTAAAGCCAGAGGTATCTTTGAATGATGGATTAATTGCAGTTGCTATTGGAGAAGCTGCTGAGACATCAATTAAACTTGGAAGAGTAATTAAATTGAACGAGATAATTACTTAAAAAAAATCTATCGCTTTTTTAACTATAAAATCACTAACTCTTATATTTGATTCTGTTGTAACACCTGAAATATGAGGAGTTAAAATACAATTCATTTCAGATGTTATTCTTTCGCACAAATCTTTCTTAATAGGTTCATTTTCAAATACATCTAATGCAAATCCTGAAATTAGATTTTGATCATAAGCATCTATAAGATCATTCTCATTAACAACACTACCTCTTGACGTATTAATTATTATTGGTTGTTTTTGCATTTTTAAGAATGAAGACCTATTTATTAAATTTTTAGTCTCTTCTGTTAATGGTAAGTGCAAAGAAATAATATCTGCATCTTTAAATATATCTCCTAATGAGGATAATTTATAATTTTTCTCATTATCACCTAATTTTTTAATATAAGGATCATAGGCCAAAACATTCAGTCCATTTTTCAAACTGTAGTCCGCAACCTTTCTACCGATGGTACCAAATCCTACAATTCCAATGCACTTTCCATTTATTTCAGCAGATTTAATAGTGGTTCTAGGCCAATCACCTTTGACTGTTCCATAATGAAAAATAGGAATTTTTTTTATCAAAGACATCGAAGATGAAATCACATATTCAGCTACAGAGTCTGCATTCATGCCAGTTGCAGGTTGGACATGAATATTTTTGGTTTTACATAATTCAGTATCAATATTATCTAAACCAACACCCAATCTTCCTATAAATTTTAAATTATTAGCATTAGATAAAATATCTTTATTTACTTGAGTTTTATTTCTAACAATTAAACCGTCGTAATCTTTTATTATTTCTTTTAATTTTTTAGTATTTTTCCAAAGTATTTCATCAAATGTGATTTCAAAATTATTTTTTAAGTCGTCTATACTATTGCTATCCATAAATTCAGTTATTAAAATTTTCATAATAAAAAATTAATTCTTAAACTAAATTAGACAAATCTCTTTTATTTGTTTTATAAGTAGGAAGTGGATATTTAAAAGCATATTTACGTGGAATGCACCTTTCTTTTGCTTTTTCCCAAAGAGCTAACCATTGTTTAAAATTCTGAATTTTAATATTTTTTTTATTTTTACTTCTCACATAAAAATTTGGAAGCGGTTCTCTTCCAGAAGGCTGTCCAGCTACATTATATCTAAGATCTGCGCTAATTCTAAAATCATTTGATCTATTTGGTAAAGAACAATGTATTGAGTGTTTGTGTAAAAGAATAATATCTCCGATATCTGCTTCCAAGTGAATGTGTTTCATTTTATCTAGTAATTTACTATCTTTAATTGCTACTTGGCCTCTATATCCAGAGATATGATTTAATAGTCCCATTTTATTTATCTTTTTAACAGTAATCATACACCCATTTTTTTTAGTAGTTTTAGTAAATGGTATCCAAACAGTAACCATATCGGTTAATTTTTGTCCTTTTGCATTAAGCACAGCAGCATCTTGATGCCAAGGTGTTCTTCCACTTAAACCATCAAAAACTGAACCTTTAGGTAATTTTTTTTCTGGTTGTTTAATCCTTGTATTTTGAACTGGGTTTGACATAATTTCTTTACCT
>CACENW010000011.1 GCA_902560805.1 uncultured Pelagibacteraceae bacterium
TATCAAAAAACACACTTTCAATTATCAATTCAATAAAACTCAAATACTAAGTCCTTTTAAGATTAATATTTCTTATGCAAAATATAAAAAAATATTTGAATTATTTTCAAAAAAAATAAGACAAGGTGAGACCTATCAAATTAAAATTTGTACAAAATATAAGAATAAATCATTAATTAATCCTGTTAATTTTTTTTGGAAATTAATGCGCGTTAATGCTTCACCAGAGTCATTTATGATAAAAGATAAGGATTACTCTATTGTAAGCTGTTCTCCTGAAACATTAATAGATAAGAAAAAAAATAAAATAATTACAAAACCAATAGCTGGCACTTTCAAGAAAAAATTATTATCAAATAAAAATATAGCTCTTAGATATTTTAAAAATAATGAAAAAGAAACTAAAGAACACAACATGATAGTTGACATGGAAAGAAGTGATTTATCCAAAATTTGTAAACCGGGAAGTGTAAAAATACTAAAAAAAAAATATGTCGAGGAATACAAGCATCTTTTTCATTATGTGACTTCAATTGTTGGAAAATTAAATAAAAATACAAAATTAATTGATATTATTAAAGCAATGATGCCAGGAGGATCTGTTATTGGTTGTCCTAAAATAAGAACTTTAGAACTTTTAAATAAGCAAGAAAAAGAAAGTAGAAATATTTTCACAGGAAGTTTTGGATTTATTAAATTCAATCAAGATATGAAGTTTAATATTATAATTAGATCTATATTAAATTACAAAAATCAATCAGAGATCTCTGCTGCATCTGGTGTAGTATTAGATAGCTCACCAAAAAAAGAGTTTAATGAAAATTATATTAAAGCAAAATCTTTACTGGAGTTATTTAAATGATTTATATAATTGATCATCAAGATTCTTTTACCTGGAATGTTGTTCATCAATTTGCAAAATTTGATAAAGTAATTTGCACAAATTATTATGAGGTAAATGACAAATTACTTGATAAAAGTGATGTGATTGTTTTATCTCCAGGACCTGGATCACCAAAGGATTATCCCACTACTTCAAAAATTTATAAAAAATATAAAGGAAAAAAAAAAATTATTGGTATTTGTCTTGGTTATCAAATGATTTTGCACAATGAAGGAGGCAAAATAATACAACAAAAAAAAATATATCATGGCTTTCAATCTAAAATAAAAACAAATAATCAAAGTAAAATCTTTAGAAACAATCAACAGTTTAAAGTTGGAAGATATCATTCATTAAAATTAATGGAGCCATTTAAATCTAATTCGATTAAAATAACAATGAGATGTAGTAAAACAAAAATACCAATGGGACTTGAGGATAATCAAAATAAAATATATGGATTTCAATTTCATCCAGAATCTTTTTTAACAGAAAATGGCAACGCTCTTATACAAAAAATCTTATCAGCTTAGTAATCTTAAAGAAGTTAATTTCAAAGATCTTTGGGGGTCTAGAGGTGTATTTACCACTATGCGAATGGTTGGAAAACCTCCTAAGTTAATTTTGCTAAAACCGCACTTGGAGAACTTAATAAAATCTTCAATAAAATATGGAATAAGAAAAAAAAATTTAAAAAGTATTATTAAGGATTTAATTAACAAAAACACTATATACAAAGGCCCTGATAATTTATTTCGTATAGCATTAAATAAAAAACTGATATCAGTCTCAATTAGAAAAAGACCAAAACTAAAGAGTAATTTTAATCTATTATTGTTTAAATATAAACGAATAGAACCAAATTATAAAAATCTCTATTACAAAAAAATATTAGCAAAATTAAGCAAAGTTGACTCATCTAAATTTGACATTGCTTTAGTAGCAGACCAAAGAATTTTGGAAACTGGTACTTCAAATTTAGTTTTTGTGAAAAATGGAAAGATTTTTTCACCTAAAAAAAATTGTTATTTTGGAAACACACTTAAATTTATAAGCAAGAAAATTAAAATTAATTTTAAAGATATTTCAATAAAATCAATTAATGATTATGAGGAAATAATTTTAATCGGATCTGGTAAAGGGGTAACATCAGTATCAAAAATAAACGATCTTAAATGGAAGAGAAGAAAGATTGTTTGCTACACTAAGTTAAATAAAATATATAACTCTCTTGTTTAAATATGAAAGATCCAAACAATCCTTGTATATTTTGTAAAATCAGAAAAGAGGAGCTTCAATTTGAAAACCAATTGGCTTATTCATCCATAGATAGCTATCCTGTCTCACAATTTCATAGTCTTATCGTTCCTAAAAGACATGTAGAGACATATTTTGAGCTTACTGAAGATGAAATTCAGGCATGTAACGAGTTAATCTTAAAAACTAAAGAAAAAATTTTAAAACAAGATTCTACTGTTAAAGGTTTCAATATAGGCACAAATGCAGGGAAATCTGCAGGCCAATCAATTATGCATTGTCATATTCATTTAATCCCAAGAAGAGAAGGGGATGTGGTGAATCCGCAAGGAGGCGTCAGGTCTGTGATCCCAAAAAAACAACATTACAAAAGAAAGTAAATATTTTTTAATTGTTATTAAAGACAAATTTATCAATAGTTTTTGTTGATATGATGAGTTATCTAGACTAGAAAACTTTAAAATTATTTAAAATAATTATACATAAGGGTAAAATGCTTGAAACAAATCCATTTTCTTTATTATCAGAAGTAGTTCCTACTGTTGTTATGCAAGGTTTTATAATTGCAATGGTTCTTTTAATTGCTTTTGGAACAATTATTCAGATGATACACCACAAAAATTTAACTTATTTCTTTAACAATGCAAAAAAAGCAAAATTGCAGGCAACAAGAGAGGTCGGAGCTGCTGAGAAGGCAAAAATTATTGCAAAGACTACTGTTTATGACATTGGAACAACATCAGAATTAGGTTTTGGAAAAAGAAGGTTAGCACATGTTCTTGGTATGTATGGAACTATAATCTTTTGGATTGCTTCAGCAATGTTAGTGTTTTGTTATACAGGTGCAGATAAAACTTCTTCTACAGTGTGGTCAATGTTATGGCATGTAGGTGCAATACTTACATGTGTTGGTGGATTTTGGTTTTGGTTTTTTTTAAGAGTAGATGTTTCTGCCGAAGCACACCCTTGGTATAGAATTATTAAAGCTGATTTGTTTGTTCTAGCATTATTAGCATGTTCAACTTTTGGACTAGCTTGGTCTTACACTCAATTTAATGGTCAAGTAGGTTTGTCATTCTTATTTTTTGCATTGTTTGTAATATCTAATTTAGTTTTATTTGGTGGAGTTTATTGGTCGAAATTTGCTCACATGTTCTACAAGCCTGGAGCAGCAATACAGAAAAATTTGGCTGAAGCAGACGGTTCTAGAGATAATTTACCACCTCCTGCGGATGCGCCTGAGCAATTTGGCCTAGGAATAAAAAGAGAGGAGCCAAAACATTATTAATATGATAACAAAAAAGGAAAGAAAATAAATTATGTCAACTTTTGTATATATGACTAGATGTGATGGATGCGGTCACTGCGTAGATATTTGTCCATCTGATATAATGCACATTGATGAAAATATTAGACGTGCAAAAAATATAGAACCAAATTTTTGTTGGGAATGTTATTCATGTGTAAAAGCATGCCCAAATCATGCGATTGACGTAAGAGGTTATGCAGATTTTGCTCCAATGGGACATAGCGTTAGAGTAAGACGTGAAGAAGAAAAAGGAACTATTTCTTGGAAAATTAAATTTAGAAATGGAACAACAAAAGACTTTGTTTCACCAATAACAACAAAACCATGGGGAAAATTTATTCCTAAACTTGCAGATGGTGAAAAAATTAAGCAAGGAGAATTAAATTCACAAAGATTATACACTGAACCTGAAGGGCTAAATATCGATGGTGAACTTCCTACAGTTCCAAAAGAGTCTTTCAAAAAAGGAGTTTATTACTAATGGCTAAGCACAAAACTCATTACGAGGACTGCGATGTATTAGTTGTTGGTGGAGGTATGGCTGGTACTGGTGCAACTTTCGAAGCGAGGCATTGGGGCAGAGATATGAAAATTGTTTGTGTTGAAAAAGCAAACATAGATAGAAGTGGGGCAGTAGCTCAAGGTCTTTACGCAATTAACTGTTACATGGGTATGCAGTGGGGTGAAAATCAACCTGAAGATCATGTCAGATACGCACGAAATGATTTGATGGGAATGGTTAGAGAAGATTTAGGATATGACATGGCTCGTCACGTAGACTCAACTGTTCATATGTTTGATGAATGGGGTCTTCCTATGATGAAAAATGAAGAGACTGGAAGATATTTAAGAGAAGGTAAGTGGCAGATAATGATCCACGGCGAGAGTTATAAGCCAATTGTTGCAGAAGCAGCAAAAAAATCTGCAGACAAAATTTATAATAGAATTATGATTACTCATCTTTTAATGGATGAGGCTCAAGAGAATAGAGTGGGTGGAGCTGTTGGATTTAATATGAGAACAGGCGATTTCCATGTATTTAGAGCAAAGGCTGTAATTGTTGCAGCAGGAGGAGCTTCACACATATTTAAGCCTAGAGCTGTTGGAGAAGGTATGGGAAGAACTTGGTATGCTCCTTGGAGTAATGGTTCAGCATACGCATTACCAATTGCAGCTGGTGCTAAAATGACTCAAATGGAAAATAGAATTGTGTTATGTAGATTTAAAGATGGATATGGACCTGTTGGAGCATATTTTCTCCATTTAAAAACATATACACAAAATGCGAACGGTGAAAACTACGAGAAGAAATGGTATGACCAAACTAAAGAATTAGTAGGTGAATATATAGATCACCATCCAACACCTACGTGTTTAAGAAATCATGCTTTCATTCAAGAAACAATAGCAGGTGGCGGACCAATCCATATGGTTACTACTGAGGCTTTTCAAGACCCACATTTAGAAACTGTTGGATGGGAAAACTTTTTAGGTATGACTGTTGGGCAGGCTGTTGTTTGGGCATCTCAAAATATTGACCCGAAATACACAAATCCTGAATTAACAACGTCCGAACCATACGTAATGGGTTCTCACGCTACTTGTTCTGGAGCTTGGGTAAGTGGACCAGAGGACTTGTCTCCACCAGAGTACTTTTGGGGTTATAACAGAATGCTAACAATTGACGGACTATTTGGAGCCGGTGATACTGTAGGTGGAAGCGCTCACAAATTTTCTTCAGGCTCATTTACCGAAGGTAGATTAGCAGCAAAAGCAGCTGTAAAATACATTGAAGACAAAAAGGCAGAGGGCTTAAAGGTATCAGACAAACAATGTGAAGATTTTAAAGTTAAAGTTTATAAACCTTTAGAAAACTACACAGTTGCTCAAAATGAGATTACTGGAGGAACTGTATCTCCAAGCTATATTTCACCTATTCAAGGCTTACAGCGTTTGCAAAGAATAATGGATGAATATGTAGGTGGAATAGCTACAAATTACATGACTAATGCCAATATGTTAAAAAGAGGATTAGAGTTGTTAGCTTGGCTTGAGGAAGATCTTGAAAATGTTGGGGCTGAGGATTATCACCAGCTTATGAGAGCGTGGGAACTTAAACATAGAGCTCTAACCTCTCAATGTGTAACAGAGCATACAATGTTTAGAGAAGAAACTAGATGGCCAGGATACTATTACAGAGGTGATCACATGAAACTTGATGATGATAATTGGCATTGCTTAACAGTTTCTAGAAGAGATCCAAAAACTGGCAAATTTAGTATGGAGAAAGTCCCTGTCTACCACATAGTGGATGAGAACGAGAAGAAAAAAGCTTCGTAGTAAACAATTTAATTAAATCACATGGATATTTTATC
The DNA here is from genome assembly GCA_902560805.1 of uncultured Pelagibacteraceae bacterium. Lineage (GTDB taxonomy): Bacteria > Pseudomonadota > Alphaproteobacteria > Pelagibacterales > Pelagibacteraceae > Pelagibacter. The sequence goes on from CACENW010000011.1 coordinate 5,825, forward strand.
TAAAACAGATGATGAAATATATGAATTAGCCAAACCCATTTGGGATAATTTGGTTAAATCATCTAATCTCAAAGATTATGGTGGATTCACTAAAGATTTTTCCACTCAAATGCTTTTTGGTGCTAATGAAGTAGAGCTTGGTAAGCAGTGGGCCAATAACAAGCTTATTACTAATCTTAAAGAGACTTTCGAACCATTTGGATGTCTTAGAAGAGGAGATCATATAACCGTTCTAATTAAACAGACAAATAAAGAGATCCCAGGAGAGTTCCTTGGAAGATTGGTTTTAGGAGTTGAGGACGATACAATTAAAGTTTTTGGGGCTACCATCTACTAGATAAAATAAATTGCTTGATAATAAATAATTGTTTGACAAATTTCGTTGTGGGTGTAATGACGGATTTAATGTTACTTTCTAACGTAAAAATTATAAACAAACTCTCAAATTTTAAAACTACATTTATTAAGGCAGGAATTATAGCTAGCTTAACAGCTTACTGGGGAGTGATTTTAGTTGGAACTTTTATCACTTTTAACTAAGTTGTTTTTTAACAACCTTTAAATTTTTTATGGAAGTATTTTTACCGATAGCTCAAGTTTTTGTTAACCCGATCGAGATACTTTTATTAAGTGCTATTGTTGGAGTGCTTTCAGGTTTATTTGGTGTTGGTGGTGGTTTTTTAATGACACCTTTTCTAATTTTTTTAGGAATACCTCCTGCATATGCAGTTGCAAATGAAGCAAATAATATTTTAGCTACTTCAGTTTCTGGATCTACGACACATTATTTAAAAAATACTTTAGATTATAAAATGGGTTCAATGATTGTGATTGGAGGTGTAATTGGAACTTCTTTAGGAATTTATACATTTACATATTTTAAAGGTATTGGAAAAATTGATACAGTTATCTCTCTGGCTTATATGTATATATTAGCAATAATTGGAACTTTAATGCTTGTCGAAAGTTTGGGTGAAATAGATAAAGCAAAAAGAAACGTTACTGTTAAAAAAAAATTACATGTTCATTATTGGATACATGGTCTTCCATTAAGAATGAGGTTTCCAAAATCTAAATTATATGAGAGTATTTTTACTCCAATTATAATCGGTCTATTAGTTGGTTTTATCGCAGCCATCATGGGAATAGGAGGTGCGTTTATTTTAGTTCCAGCAATGATTTATATAATTAAAATGCCCACTAAATTGGTTCCTGGTACATCTTTGTTTGTAACAATATTTGTAAGTGTGGTTGTTACTTTTCTTCATTCTTTTAATTATGGATCTATAGATTTATTACTAGTTCTTATGTTGGTTGTAGGATCTATTATAGGAGTTCAGGTCGGGCAAAAATTAGGAGAAAGAATCAATAGTTCTGGTTTAAGAGCTTTATTAGCAATTTTATTACTAATAGTGGGTATAGCGATAGCATACGATACTTTTTTTGCAGAAAAAATTATAAATGGAGCAGCTAAAGCAACTAGTTCAGATTTAAATATCTTTTCTCAATTTATAGTTGATTTTTCTAAAGAGATGCCATTCTTTTATGGACTATTTACAATTATGTTTGCAATTATTTTAGGTGTTGGAGCAGCATTAATAAGACGATTTATCTCAAACTTTAGAAAAAAATTATTAGTTAAATCTTAATTAAAAAAATTTAAATATAATTCTATAGTTGTAATACTAACCAATCCTACCGTTGCCATACCTACAAAACCAACAATAAAAGGTTTATATCCCATATTTTTTATATCTCTTAAATTTGTAGACATACCAATTGCTGCCATTGCCATTGTTAGAAATATTTTTGATAAAGATTTAATTCCATCTACAGTACCAAGCCAAATTTCACTGTTGTTTGAAATAAACAGTTGATCACCAACATTTCGAATAATAATCGTTGCAACAAAACCTATTACAAAATATGGAAAAATATCAATTATTGAGTATTTTTTTTCTTTAGATTGGCCTCTGTTATATAGATATGCAAAAAGAGGTATCATAATAATCAAAAAAGTATTTCTTATTAGTTTAGTAACTGTTGCAACATTTAATGTTTCTGGGCTATTGAATTGCTGATCGTAGATCAATCCAGCAGCTGCTACTTGAGCAGTCTCATGTATAGAAGTACCTAAAAACAAACCAATTAAAAGTGGTTCACCATTAAAATAAAGATTTGCAAAATATGGGTAAATCAACATTGAAAGAATTCCAAACAAAGTGATGTTTGCAATTGCATAAGATATCTCATTTTTTTTAGCACCAATAACAGGTGCTGTAGCCATGATTGCTGTTGTTCCACATACTGTACTTCCTATAGAAATTAGATAGGCCATATTTCTTGGAATTTTTAATCTATTTATTAAAAGTTTAATGACTACTAATACACTTACAATACAAATTAATATTAGAGGAATAGCAATTGCCCCAAATTCAAGAAACTCAAAAGGTTTTAATTGAATACCTAGGCAAATTATTCCAAGTTTTAAAATATTTTTTTGTGTAAAATCTAAACCTATTGAAAAACTTTCTCTTATTTTAAAAATATTTCCAAAGAACATTCCCAAAAGGATTGCTATCATTGCAGTAGATATAGGACTTTTTTCATATCCTAATAACTCGGTACCTATAACATTATTAAAACCCTGCGATAGAGTGTAAAGAACGAATGCAAGTATAATACCAGGTAAAAGTACCAGGTACTTATTTTTATCCATAATAAGAGTTTTTAATTAAGCACTTCTGTAAAGCTTAGTCATTACAAATTCTCTATGACCTAGAGCTTCTGCACAAGTTAATCTTCCGTTAGCAACTCTTAAAGTTGTTTTAATTAGCTCATCACCTGCCTGTGATAAATTCATTTCTCTTGATAGAATTTTAGAAACATCACAGTCAATATGTTCACCCATACCTTTAACAGTAAGTGGGTTTGCAGTTAATTTAACAACTGGTTCAATTGGATTTCCTACAATATTTCCTTGGCCTGTTGGAAACAAATGTATATTAAAACCTGCTGCTGCCTGAAGTGTTACACATTCTGCAGCTGCAGAAGAAGTATCCATAAAATATAAACCTTTTCCTTTAGTTGGTTCTTCAGCTGGTTCAAGAACATCAATAAACTTACAATTTCCAATTTTTTGAAAATTACCAAAAGCTTTTTCCTCAATTGTAGTCAATCCCCCAGCAATATTTCCAGCTGTGGGCTGACTTTCAGAAAGATCGTCAGTTGCTTCTTTTAATATAAAATCATTATAAGAGCTCCAAGTCTTCATAAATTTTTCAGAAGCTTCTTTTGTTGCACCTCTAGTTGCACAAACTTGTTCTGCACCAGTTAATTCAGATGTTTCACCAAAACATAAGTGAACTCCTAATGGTTCTAATTTATCCATTAAGTTTCCAACAGTTGGATTTGCAGCTAAACCAGATGTAGTATCAGACTCACCACATTTTACTGAAATCCAAAGGTCACTCATTGGACACTCTTCTCTTTGTTTTTCTGAGGCCCACATTACAAATTCTTGTGCTTTTTTTGATGCGTTCATTGTAGTACCAATGTCACCTGTTCTTTCAATGTGGAAACCTTCAACAGGTTTTCCAGTTTTCGCAATGCCATCTACAATTTTTTTTGTCCATTTAGGCTCAATACCAATGACGATTACAGCAGCAACATTTGGGTTACAGCCAGTTCCAATCATCGTTCTGAAGTGCAATTCTAAATCTGCTCCAAATTGTAGTCTTCCATAAGAATGAGGTAGAGCTATAGTTCCTTTAATATTGTTTGCGACAGCTTCAGCACATGCGTTTGAAATATCATCAACTGGCAAAATTATAACATGATTTCTTGTTCCGGCTCTGCCGTTTTCTCTTTTGTAACCTAAAAAACTTTTTGGAATTTCCATAAAACTACCATTTCTTTGTTTTAACATTGTGAACGTGAACATGTTCACCTTTTTTAATTGATTTAACTACTTTACCAATATCGTGACCATATTTAAGAATTGTATCTCCCTCATTAAGGTCAACCATAGCTATTTTATGACCTAATGGGATTTCATCTAATGATTGAATATTTGTTGAACTGTCATCTTCCATTATCCAGCATGCACAGTCTTGTTTTGGAGTGATTTTTTCAATAACAACTACTCCAACGTTGTCTTTTTTATCATGAATAATTATATCTGTTGCCATATCGTGTCGATTTGTTTGTTTGAAATTTGTAAATTCTTATATATTAATCGCAAAAATTAACAAACGAATTATAAAAAATTAATAAATTTACACTGTAGAGAGGTTCTAGTTTTATGACAAAAATGACAACAGAAGAAGCTTTTGTAAAAGTTTTACAAATGCATGGAATTGAGCACGCTTTTGGAATTATTGGTTCAGCGTTTATGCCAATTTCAGATATTTTCCCTGATGCAGGAATTACTTTTTGGGATGTTGCTCATGAAACAAATGGTGGTTTAATTGCTGATGGTTACACAAGAGCTACTGGTAAAATGTCAATGGTTATCGCACAAAACGGACCTGGAATTACGGGATTAGTAACACCAATTAAAACAGCTTACTGGAATCATACACCGCTATTATTGGTAACACCTCAAGCCGCAAACAAAACAATGGGTCAGGGTGGTTTTCAAGAAGTAGAACAAATGAATTTGTTTAAAGACATGGTTTGTTATCAAGAAGAAGTTAGAGATCCTTCAAGAATGGCAGAAGTTCTAAATAGAGTAATTGAAAAAGCAATAAGAGGTTCTGCACCTGCGCAAATAAATGTTCCTAGAGATTATTGGTGTCAGGTTATTGATATTGATTTACCACCAATTGTAAGATTAGAAAGACAAGGTGGAGGTAACGATGCTGTTTCTAAAGCTGCTGATTTATTATCTAATGCAAAATTTCCAGTGATACTTTCTGGAGCTGGAGTTGTAATTGGTGGAGCTATAGATGCAACTAAAAACCTTGCTGAAAAATTAGATGCTCCAGTATGTTCTGGCTATCAACATAACGATAGTTTTCCAGGAAGTCATCCTCTAGCAGTAGGGCCTTTGGGTTATAATGGTTCTAAAGCTGCGATGGAATTAATTTCAAAAGCCGATGTTGTTTTAGCACTAGGTACAAGATTAAATCCATTTTCAACTTTACCAGGATATGGAATTGACTATTGGCCGAAAAATGCAAATATAATTCAAGTAGATATTAATCCAGATAGAATTGGTTTAACTAAAAAAGTCACAGTTGGAATAAGTGGTGACGCAAAATTAGTTGCTGAGCAGATTTTAGCAAAACTTTCATCAAATGCTGGAGATACAGATAGACAAGCTAGAAAAGATTTAATTCATCAAACAAAATCTGCATGGTTACAAAAACTTTCAAGCTTAGATCATGAAGATGATGATGAAGGTACTGTTTGGAATAAAGAAGCCAGAGAAAGAGACTCAGATAGAATGTCTCCAAGACAAGCTTGGAGAGCAATTCAATCTGGTATGCCTGAAGATGTAATCATATCTAGCGATATTGGAAATAACTGTGCAATTGGAAATGCTTATCCTACTTTTGAAAAACCAAGAAAGTATTTAGCGCCAGGTTTGTTTGGACCTTGTGGTTATGGATTTCCATCAATACTAGGTGCAAAGATTGGTTGCCCAGATACTCCAGTAATTGGTTTTGCAGGAGATGGAGCTTTTGGAATTAGCATGAATGAAATGAGCTCATGTGCTAGAGAAGAATGGCCATCAATTACAATGGTAATTTTTAGAAATTATCAATGGGGCGCAGAGAAAAGAAATACCACTTTATGGTTTGATAACAATTTTGTTGGAACAGAATTGGACCCTGAATTAAGTTACGCTAAAGTTGCTGATGCATGCGGTTTAAAAGGTGTAACTGTTAGAACAATGGAAGAAACAACAAATGCGATCAAGCAATCTTGTGAAGACCAAAAGAAAGGAATTACAACATTTATAGAAGTAATTCTAAACCAAGAACTTGGAGAACCATTTAGAAGAGATGCGATGAAGAAACCAGTAAGAGTTGCTGGTATCAACAAAGCAGACATGAAAAAACAACCTTCATTAAACTCTTAAAATCTTTTAAAAATTTATCAATTATCGTAAAGTCACTTCATGGAAGTGACTAACGATAATAGCTGTAGTTGGATAAATGATCTTAATCCAAGAACAAACATAAAGTCTCTTTTATCAAACGAAGAGAGTGATTGGTTAATAATAGGAGCTGGATACACTGGCTTATCTGCTGCAAGAAAATTAGCTCAAATAAATTCTAATTTAAAAATTATACTGGCAGATGCTCAATTAGCAGGTGAGGGCGCTAGTGGAAGAAATTCAGGTTATTTAGTTGATACAACTTTGAATGATGGCTTTACATCAAACAAAGAACTGCAAAATTATAAAAAAAAAGCTGATATTTATTCATTAGGAATAGATGCGGTAAAAAAATTTATTAAAGAACATCAAGTTGATTGTGATTGGAATGAAAGTGGTAAATATTTTGCTTCATCTAAAATTGAGGATAAAAAAATTTTAGATAATTTTTCAAACACATTATCCAAACTAGCATTTGAATATAGTATATTAGGAAATAAAGAATTATCTGAAAGATTAGGTACTAGTTTTTATAATATTGGACTTTATACAAAGGGTGGTATTTTACTACATCCTGGAAAATTAGTTAGAGCAATGGTGGATGCTCTTCCTTCCAATGTTTATTTGTATGAAAATTCTTGTTTGTTAAATTGGTCTAAAAATAAAGATTTTATTTCTTGTAATTTCAAAAACGGAATAATTAAAACAAAAAACGTTATTTTTGCTACGAATGGTTTTCTTAAATCATTAGGGATAAAATCAAATTATAATTTTCCAATCACTTTAACTGCCAGCATGACAAGAAAATTATCTGATGAAGAATTTAAATCTATTGGGGAACCAAAAGAATGGGGTGTACTACCTGTAAAGCCAATGGGCGCCACAATTAGAATGACAAAAGATAGAAGAATTTTAATAAGAAATACAGCTGAAGTTCATAGTCCATTTAGTATGTCAAAAAAAATTCTTGAAAAAAGATCAATAAGTCAGAAAATTGGAATACAAAAAAGATTTCCACAATTACCTAAAGATATAATTAAATCATCTTGGTCTGGTATTGTATCAAGAACAAGGAATAGCTCTCAAATATTTGAAAAAATCGACAGTAATATTTTTGTTGTAGGTTGTTATAACGGTTCAGGTATTGGCGTAGGAACTTTATTTGGTGAACAAATTGCACTTAAAGCAATTAATGAAAATACAAGTGAAATAAAAACAATTGAAGCAAGGAACAAACCTACCTGGTTACCACCTCAACCTTTTTTAAATTTAGGGATAAAAACAAAATTAATTTATGAACGTTTAAGAGCTAGATCTGAAATTTAAACGATATTTGCTTTTACAGATCCAATTTTTTCAATTTTAGCAGAATGTACTCCTTTTTTAACTATTGGAACAACTCCAACCGTAGATCCTGTAAAAACATAAAAATCTTTGTCTAAATTAATTTTATCTTTTTTAACTTTATTCAAAACAAATCTTAAAGAATTTATTGGATTTATATAAACAGCACTTGTATTTCCGTCTATACTTTGCTTAGCCTTTTTATTTGCAATATTTGTTTTTAAATTACTTATATTAATTTTTTTAAATTTTTTCTTTTGACCAATTAAAAATTTAATATTACCCCCAAAGTCACTACTTAAATCTCCAAAAGAAGAAATTCCTTTTCTTTTTTGTCTATATCCAACTACTTCGATGCAAGGCGCCATGTATGAAATATATTTAGATACATTATTGTTGGTTATCTTGCCTTTAGAGGAGAAAAAAGTTTTTTTGATTAAATAACAAACTTCAACTTCTATACCTAAGGTATATTTATTTATTTTTACTCTCTTACCACTTTTTATTAAGTTTTTTTTAAAAACAGATGCAATAAAAGGTTCTTTTTCTTTTAGTTTTTTCATTAATGGAATACCTGTTCCACCAGCTTTAAAACCTATTATTGGATCTTTAATTTTGCTTTCACACAATTTTCTAAATTTATCTGCTTCAGTAAGTTTTTTTGTAAATTTATTAGGAATTGGAGAAATGATTTTATTATTTAGAAAAGCATTTACCAATTTATCTGAAAATTTATCTTTAAGTGTTTTTGTCATATAAGTTTTAAAATTATTTTTTTGAAGTTTGATTTATAACAAATATTCCCGAAGTTGTAATTATTATTGCGCCTATAATAGTAAATAAATCAGGAACATCATCATAAAAGAAAAATCCAAAAATTATTGCCCAAAAAATTAAAGTATAATGGAAGGGTTGAATTATGCTAGCTCTTGCGTTTTTGAGTGCTAATATTTGAAAGTATATACCTAATGAAAAAAATAAACCAATTGGCACAAAGAAATATAAAGAATTAAAATCAATAGGTTGCCAAAAATTAAATGCCATTATTGAAGTTATAACAATCCCAACTAAAGAAGAGTAGAACAAGGATACTTCAGGAGAATCATATTCAGTTATTTTTTTTGTTGCTACTTGATAAAGACCTAGAAAAAAAGCTGCCAACAAAGGGATAAAAGAATTTACATTAAAAACATCAGATGCAGGTCTAATAATAATCAAAACTCCAATAAAACCTATAAAGATTGCTATCCAAGTTTTGATTGATACTCTTTCATTTAAAATAAATACCGATAAGACAACTATAATTATTGGTGCTAGTGCACCTATACTATGTGCATTTGCTAAAGACAAATATTTAAAAGATAAAACAAAAAATCCAGATTCTAAAATAGATAGTAGGCTTCTTATTATTTGAAGTTTTAAATTATTAGATCTATAAAAATTGTTATTGTTAGCTCTTTTTGCCTCTATCATGCTTAGCAAAAGTACAAAAGTATATTTAATAAATAACAATTGAAATATAGAATAGTAAATTACTGCTGTTTTTTGAACTGCATCAAGAATTGAAAATGAAAAATAAGCAATTATTGCAAAAATAATTCCTAATGTTTCTTTTGATTTAAATTTCATTTTTTTATTTTATTTTTCTTTCAAGTTGTTATTGATTAATTCAGACTGACATGGATTTTGTATTAATATATTTTGTTATAGCAAGTTTTTTAATAGTGATAGTACCAGGACCTACTGTTAGTCTAATAATTGCTAATTCTTTAAAATCTGGTGTAAAAGCAGGGTTATTAAATGTTTTTGGTACCCAAGTTGGTGTTTTAATTTTGTTACTTTTATTAGCACTTGGATTTGAGATAGTTTCTCCTTTTCTAGAAGTGATAATTAAATATTTAAGAATTTTAGGCGCGATTTATTTAATTTCACTTGGAGTAATTACAATTAAGTCAGATATTGATTTAAACAAAACTCAAGTAACTAAATTTGAAAAAAAATATTTTCTACAAGGATTAATAGTTATTTTAACTAATCCAAAAATCTTTTTATTCCTTGGTGCATTTATTCCTCAATTTATTAATATAGATGAACCTGTCAGTTATCAGATAATTTATTTTGGAATTATCTTTATAATTGTAGCTACAATATTTGATACCTCATATGCATTTGTATTCGGTAAGTTTAGAGAAATCATAGCATCAAAATATTTAAAAATTTTAAATCAAATGGGTGGATTAATATTGATCCTTGTTGGTATTTGGATGTTTTTTTTCTAATTTTTCAAAACAGACATTGGATCCAATCTAGTTTGAAACCAATTAATTCTAAAATCAAGATGAGGTCCAGTTGATCTTCCTGTCGATCCTACTGTTCCAATAACATCTCCTTGATTAATTAAATCTCCCACAGAAACTAAAACATTTTCTAAATGTGAATATATTGTAGAAATACCATGGCCGTGATCCATAATTACTGTACCTCCGGTATAATATAAATCATCCTCAGCCATTGTAACTTTTCCTGAACCTGATGATTTAATCATTGTTCCTTGTTTTGCTGCTATATCAATTCCATAATGCGGCCATCTAGGTTTGCCATTTAAAATTCTTTGACTACCATAAACGCCGCTAATTATGCCCTCAACAGGCATTATAAATTTTTGTTTAAAAAACTGTAATTCAGAATTAATTGCTCTTGCTTTACCAATTGCATTATTTTCTTTTTTTATTCTTTTATAAACTGATTCAGGTGGAGTTACTTTGCTTTCTTCCAAGCCATCTATTCTTTGAATGTTGTATTTTCTTTTTAAAACTTTTTTAGTTATTGTGGTTTTTTTTCCATCAAAAATTTTTGTAAAAGTAAGATCATATTTTTGATCTCTATCAATACCAAAAACGAAAAAACCTTCCTTTGATACTCTTACTTCTTTTTTTCCAACAATTATTTTAGCATCAGGGTTTGTTTTTCCTAAAATAAAATGACCTTGTAAGAATTTACCCTGAAATTCTATCGCATTTGCAGTTGAAAAAAAAAAGAAAAATATTAGAAAAATTCTATTTATTACTGAGCTGTCCATCCACCGTCTATTATAATTGATGTTCCGGTTATCATTGAGGAAGCAGGTGAGGCTAAAAAACAAACTGTTGTTGCCACATCACTTTCAGATGCTGCTTTTCCCATTGGAATGTTTCCAAGTGCCAGTTTTTTAAATTTTTTATTTTTAAAGAAATTTTTAACCATTGGAGTTTCAACAAACGTAGGAGCAACGGTATTAACTCTTATATTTCTTTTAGCTAACTCTACACCCATACCCTTTGTTAAACCTTCAATTCCAAATTTGGTCATATTGTAAACATTTCTACCACCCATACCGACATGACCTAATTGGGAAGACATATTAATAATAGAGCCAGGTCTTTTTTTATTTTTTAGCATTTTTTTTACAACTAATTGGGCAACATTAAATGCAGCTTTAAGATTTAAATCTACCAAGTAGTTCATGCTTGTTTGTTTGATTTTTTCAAAAGGCTCAGGGATATTGGTTCCAGCATTATTTACTAAGATATCAATAATTTTGATTTTTTCTAATTTTGTTTTTAGTTCTTCATAATTCATTACATCACAAGGAATTTTAATCACTTTACCTTTAATTTTTTTTATGTCTTTTTCTAGTTTATTTAAATCAGAGGGTGTTCTGCTTAATGCCATTACAATCGCACCAGCTTCTGCCAGTGCAATAGAACAAGCTCTTCCAAGCCCTTTGCCAGCACCAGTAACTAGCGCGTACTTATTTTTAAGATTAATTTTTTGAAGATACATTAAAAGAATATTATTTTAATATCTGTATAAATCAACTCAACAGCTACTATTAATATTGCTAATAATCCAACCCATGCAATCCATTTGTATTTTTTTATCCATCCAGAAATTAATGTTGCGGCAGTTGCCATTAAAACAATCGATAGAACTAATCCAAACACAAGTAATCCATAATGATCTCCTGCAGCACCAGCCACACCCAAAACATTATCTAAACTCATTGTAAAATCAGCAAGTAACACAGTCCAAATTGCTTTTAAAAAACTTGAGTTATCTACTTTTATGTCTTCCTCTGTGTCAGATCCTTTTATTACATCAACATAAAGTTTGTAAACAATATAAAGAAGTAAAATTCCTCCAATAAGTCTTAGTCCAGTAATTTGTAAGAGATATGCAGTTAGCAAGGTTAATATTATTCTTAAAACTACCGCACCACCAATTCCCCAAAATATAACTTTCTTCCTTTGTTCAACAGGAAATTTGGAAGCTACCATTCCAATTATAATGGCATTGTCACCAGCTAGAACTAAATCTATAAAAATAATTTGGGTTAAAATAGCAACCTGTTCTGGTGTAAAATATTCTGCAAACATTAATGCTCTAGTATCATGGCAGCACCTTTTTCTGCAATCATTATTGTAGGTGCATTAGTGTTTCCAGAGGTTATATTGGGCATTATAGAGGCATCTATTACCCTAAGATTATCAATACCTCTTACTTTTAGTTTTTCATCAACAACTGACATTTCATCCTGACCCATTTTACACGTTCCAACTGGGTGAAATATTGTCTGAGTAAAATTTGAACCTTCTTTTACCAATTCCTCATCATCAGTTATATGAACACCTGGTCTATATTCTTCTGGTTCATATTTTTTAAAAGTCTCTGTCTCTAGCATAATTTTACGAATTATTTTTAAACCAGTTGCTGCAACTTTTCTGTCCTCGTCAGTTGATAAATAATTCATTTTAATTTTTGGATAAACTCGACTGTCAGAGCTAACTATGTTTATTTCACCTCGGCTTGTGGGTCTAATATTTGCGACAGTAGGAGTTATTCCTTCAAAATCATGCATAGGGGTTACTCCTAATATATCAGTACTTACTGGTGAAACATGAAACTGTAAATTTGGAGTTGCTCTAGTTGGATCGCTTTTAACAAAACCACAAACCTGACTTGCACCCATAGTAACAGGCCCACTTTGGTTAAAAATATACTCAAGTCCCATCATAAACCTACCAAATAAACTTTCGACTTTTCTATTTAAAGATTTTAAATTTTTTACTTTGTAAACAGGCCTAAACATTAAATGATCCTGCAAATTCATCCCTACACCATTAGACTCATGCACTATATCAATACCAAGTTTTTTTAGTTTTTCTTTATTTCCTATGCCTGATACTTGAAGAATATGGGGCGAACCAATAGCACCAGCAGATAAAATTATTTCTTTATTAGCTTTTACTTCAACAAGCTTATCACCTTTATAATAACTAGCGCCAATAGCTTTCTTTCCTTCAAAATTTATTTTTTGTACGTGAGCTTTTACAACAATCTTTAGATTTGACCTCTTTTTTACTGGATTTAAATATCCTTTTGCAGCACTACATCTTAGCTTTAAACCAGTTTTATTAAAACTTGTTGTAAATTGAAAAAAACCTACACCAGTATTATCTCCAGTATTAAAATCATTTGTTTTTGGTATTCCATATTCTTCAGCAGCATTTTGAAATTCATCAAGTAGCTTTAAATTAATTTTTTTATTTGCCACTGTAATTGGACCACTGTCATTATGAAACTCACCTTTACCTAATTCATTATTTTCTGATTTTAAAAAGTAGGGCAGAACATCATTCCAACCCCAGCCCGTATTACCTAACTGGCGCCAAATATCATAATCCTCACTTTGTCCTCTTATCCACAAAAGGCCATTGATAGAGGAACTTCCTCCAAGCGTTTTACCTCTTGGATATCTAATCGATCTATTATTCATTTTTTCATCAGGTTCAGTTTTAAAACACCAATCTACTTTTGGATTATGCATCGTTTTAAAGTAACCAACTGGAATATGGATCCATGGATAAGTATCTTTACCACCAGCTTCAAGAAGTAGAACTTTATTTTTAGGATTTGCAGACAGTCTATTTGCCAGAACACAACCAGCTGATC
>CACENW010000012.1 GCA_902560805.1 uncultured Pelagibacteraceae bacterium
GCTTCATATTCCTTTGAAACTTCACCAACTCCTTTTTTATGTATCTCTTCTTTATGAATTCCGTTGCAAACCAACAAGGAATGGTAATTTAATAAATTAGCACCTTTTATATCTGTATTTAAATTATCACCAATTGCTAAAACTTTCTTACCAACATTATCTATAGATTGATTGTAAACCTCTGCATGAGGTTTACCAAAATAAATTACTTCTCCACCCATTTTTTCAAAAACCATAGCAACTGAACCTGCACACAATTCTCTAATATTTCCACGATCAACAATTAAATCAGGATTAGTACAAATCATTTTTTTTTTTATTTGTTTTTCAAGTAAGTTTTTGTAATAACCTAAATCATCCTCATGTTCATCGAATAAACCTGTGCAGAGTAAATATTCACTTTCATTTAGTTCGGTTGATTTATTATTTTTAAATTCATTAAATAAGTCAAAGTCCCTTGGAGGACCAATATGGAAAAAATTTTTAGATTTGAATGATTTTTTTAAAAATTTTAAAGCTGCCTCTCCTGAAGTAAAAACATGCTCTCTCAAATCTTCGGTCATGCCCATTTTTTCTAAAAATTTATTAACTGTTGAATTTGGTCTAGGAGCATTGGTTAATAACACGAAACTTTTATTTTTTTTCTTTAGTTCATTTAGGGTTGCTATTGCTGAATAGTGTAATTTGATACCATTATGAATAACCCCCCATAAATCTATGTAAAAAAGGTCATAATTATCAGCAATTGACTGAAGGCCATCTAAGTCTAAATTTTTAGTCATTATTTTACCTATAAACCATAATATTTAAATTTTCCTAGCATAATTACTCTTAAAAAGAATCTATAATCTTGAAATAGGCTGCGAAATATCTATATGAAGCTCATATTTATATAGAATTATAAAGGAGATTTATGAAGTTTAAACCGTTACATGACAGAGTATTAATCGAAGTTTTAGATAGTACTGAAAAAACTGCTGGTGGAATAATTATACCAGACTCTGCTCAAGAAAAACCTCAAGAAGGAAAAGTTGTTGCAATTGGTGGTGGAGCTAAAACAGAAGATGGAAAAAAAATTCCAATGGATGTTAAAGTTGGTGACAAAGTTTTATTTGGCAAATGGTCAGGTACTGAAGTCAAAATAGATGGCAAAGAATATAGCATAATGAAAGAATCTGACATTATGGGTATTTCAAGTAAGTAATTTAATTTAAAGGAGAAAACAAAATGTCAAAAGTTGTAAAATTTGATGCTGAAGCAAGAGCAGCTATGATTAGAGGAGTAAATATCTTAGCTGATACTGTTAAAGTAACTTTAGGTCCTAAAGGAAGAAACGTAGTAATGGATAAATCTTATGGTTCACCTAGAATTACTAAGGACGGTGTATCTGTTGCTAAAGAAATTGATCTTGAAGACAAGTTCGAAAACATGGGAGCGCAGATGGTTAAGGAAGTTGCTAGCAAAACAAATGATGAAGCTGGTGATGGTACAACAACTGCAACTATTCTTGCACAAGCTATTGTTAAAGAAGGTGTAAAATATGTAACTGCTGGTATGAATCCTATGGATGTAAAAAGAGGAATTGATGCTGCTGTAGAAACAGTAAGAGATAGTTTGGTTGCTTCTGCAAAAAAAGTAAAAGATAGTGACGAGATTGCTCAAGTTGGAACTATTTCATCAAATGGTGATAAAGAAATTGGAACCATGATTGCAAAAGCAATGCAAAAAGTTGGAAATGAGGGAGTAATTACTGTTGAAGAAAACAAAGGTATTGAAACTGAATTAGACGTAGTAGAAGGTATGCAATTTGACAGAGGATATCTGTCACCATACTTTATCACAAACAGTGATAAAATGACTACAGAGTTAGAGAACCCGTTCATTCTTTTACACGAAAAAAAATTAACTAACTTACAGCCAATGGTTCCTCTTTTAGAGGCCGTTGTACAAGCTGGTAGACCACTTATGATAATTTCTGAGGATGTTGAAGGTGAGGCTTTAGCTACTTTAGTAGTCAACAAGCTAAGAGGTGGATTGAAAGTTGTAGCTGTAAAAGCTCCAGGATTTGGTGACAGAAGAAAAGCTATGCTTGAAGATATTGCTATTTTAACAGGAGGTCAGGTTATATCTGAAGACTTGGGTATCAAACTTGAAAATGTTAAACTTGATGACCTTGGATCTTGTAAAAAGATAAAAGTTGATAAAGATAATAGTACAATTGTAAATGGAAGTGGTAAAAAATCTGATATTGAAGCAAGATGTGCATCTATCAAACAACAAGTTGAGGAAACTACTTCTGATTATGATAGAGAAAAACTTCAAGAGAGACTTGCAAAATTAGCTGGTGGAGTTGCAGTTATCAAAGTTGGTGGTGCAACTGAAGTAGAAGTTAAAGAAAGAAAAGATAGAGTTGAGGATGCTTTGAATGCAACTAGAGCTGCTGTTGAAGAAGGTATTGTAACAGGTGGCGGATGTGCCCTTCTTTATGCTGCTCAAGAACTTGATAAAGTTAAAGCAAAAGGTGATGACCAAAAAGCAGGTGTGGATCTTGTTAGAAAAGCATTAGAAGCTCCAATTAGACAAATTACCAAGAATGCTGGTGTAGATGGATCAGTTGTGGTTGGCAAATTATTAGAGCAAAAGAAAAAAACTCAAGGATACGATGCTCAAAGTGAGGAATATTGCGATATGTTTGCAAAAGGTATCATAGACCCAGTAAAAGTTGTGAGAACCGCTCTACAAGATGCTGCTTCAATTGCAGGATTATTAGTAACTACAGAGGCAATGATCGCTGACAAACCAGAGGAAAAAGATGCTGCTGGTGGAATGCCTGGTGGTATGCCTGGTGGTATGGGCGGCATGGGAGGAATGGGTGGAATGGGCATGTAATACCCTTTTCGTACCTACGAAATTTAAAAAGGCGAGTTTTTACTCGCCTTTTTTTTTATCTCTAAGAAAATAAAAGTAATAAACAAAGTAATGAATGAGTAATGAACAAGTAATGAACAATTTTAAAAAACAAGGTAATTCAATAGTTATTCAATCAGTGAATGAGAATGTAATTTCACTCAACTCAAAAAATATTTAAAAAAACCCCAGCAAAGTCTGGGGTTTTCTTTGAATTTTGATTAGTTAATTTACAAATATAATTTTACCTTCTGAAGGAGTTCCTTTTGAGTTTAATACAAATAATAAATAAGTTCCATTTTGTAAATCATTTGGATTTTTATCTAGTTTAATTTCAATTTTATTATCTGAAACTTTTGTAAAATCTAAATTTCTAAATTTACTTTCTGAACCTTGAGCATGAGTTGTTGAACCTGTCGATATTAGGCTTACCTTTGAAATATCACCATTAACTTCTATCTGAACTTTTTCACCTCTCTTAATTTTTTTGTTTAAATTAATTATTTGAGGTCGTTTTGCTAAAATGGTCTTGTTATTTATGTCTTTTGCAAATAGATATGGAGGATAAAAAATTTCAGCGTTCCAAACATCACCACCAGCTGTTAAAATTCTTCCATCTGGTAATAATAAACTTGTGGAGTGGTAATTTCTTCTAAAATAAGCATTACTCATCTCTTTAGTTGATTGATTTCTAGGATTGTAGATTTCAGGTGTAAATACGCTAAATTCTAAGTCATTATAAGAATGTCCACCATTTAAAAAAATATTTCCATCAGGCATTAAAGTTGCATTTCCATTTTCTCTTGCAAAATTCATAGATTTTAATTCTTTAATTTTTGGTTTGAAAGAATTAGAAAAATCAATAAAAAAAACTCTGTTGGAAGGTGAGTATTCTTTACCTTCCTGTTTACCACCAAAAACTAATATTTTATCTTTTTCTATCATTACTATAGAATTTGTATGGCCAACCGGGCTACCGATAGTTAACAATTTTAGATAATCTTTTTTACCATCATCAAAATTTGGATTAGAGTGTTCTGAAATATTTGTTATTCCACTTTTTACAAGGGGTATCTCTCCTGTTTTTGATACTCTATAATTATTATTTACATCCATTACCCAAGTTTTGTTATACGAAATACCAACAATATTTCCATCTGATGCTAAAAATGCTCTAGGATAATTCCATTCTTTGGTTGTCTGACCTCCACCAAATAAATCATTGCTATCTGCTTGTTCTAAGACTTTCCAACCTTGACCAATATTTTTTAAATCAATCATTTCTGGAGTGGTGCTCACTTCGAATGTAACAACATCTTCTCCTCCAAAAAGAAACATTTTTTCATCTCCAGTTATTACAGCTGAAGCATACCATCTTTTGAAATTTAAATTTTCTGAAAGAGAAAACTTTTTATTTAAAACATCATAAATCATAGTTTTATTTTGAGTATCAGGTGTGTTTGCTTCTCTGTTTTTATTTCCACCTAAAATAAAAACTTTATTATTGTCTAGCACTCTAACCACAGAGCAAAAAGCATCCATTACTACTGGTTGTTTAAATAAAATATGAGAATTTTCACCAATACCTTTTTTTGGATCCCAAATATCAAAATCTATTCCACTATTTACATCATGACCATTCCATTGATGAGAACCACCATCCCTATCTAGCTCTCTACCATCAGTAATAGTTATTTTTTTATTTGATCTTATATCTTTATCATTTTCTTTCTGATCAACAGCATAACTTCCAAATGTCATTACAGTTTCATCAGGTAGTAATATTGAATGTATTGCGGTCACATTCCAATCTACTGGCGCCGACCACTGTCCAACAACATGGCTATCATTATTTATCTTTAATTCTTTAATATCTAATGGAGGTATTTGGCGATCTGATTGTTCAAGAGGATTTACTAAAAATCTTTTTTCATTGTGATGTCCATGCTCTATTTTATTGATTTTTAGCTTAGATAAAATTTTTGACTTTTTTTCATATAAATAAACTAAAGAACTAAAAGAAGTAAGTAAAATAAATGGTAAAATAATTATACAGGCAAAAATAAAAGTTTTTTTCATTAAATTTTAATAATTCGTTATCTCAATAAAGATTACATTTAAATATGACGATTAGAGTAATTAATTAAACAATAAACTAATTTTAGCAAAAAGATAGTGAAACCAACTAGCATCTTGCCACAAGATAGGCGTATAATCCCATTATTTGAAAAAAAATTTACAAGGCCATCACATGATGGCCTTTTTTTTTAGTAAATTTTACTATGTCAAAAAGATACAGTGGAAAGTCATTTAAAGATTCGAGTGTAAAAAAGAAACCTAAATTAAGTTTGAAAGAAAAAAGAAAACTTAAAAAAGATAAACAAAAAAAGCCTAATTAATCACAAGTTATTTAAATTAATCAAGCCAGTCATGAGTTTTTTTAAGTTTTAATATCAAATTAAATATGTATAAGAGCCACAATTTATGAGCAACAATATAAGAAACATCACAATCATTGCCCATGTCGACCATGGGAAAACAACTTTGATTGACAATTTAATGAAACAAAGTGGATCATTTAGAGAGAACGAAGTTGTTGATGAAAGATTAATGGACTCAGGAGAACTTGAGAAAGAAAGAGGAATAACAATTCTTGCAAAACCTGCATCTATAAACTGGAATAATTCAAGAATAAATATCATTGATACACCTGGCCACAGAGATTTTGCAGCAGAAGTTGAAAGAGTTTTAAGTATGGCTGATGGTGCTCTTTTATTAATTGACTCTGCAGAAGGAGTAATGCCTCAAACAAAATTTGTTTTATCGAAAGCATTAAAACAAGGTTTAAAACCAATAGTCGTTATCAATAAATTAGATAAATCGGATCAAAGAGCAAATGAAGTCTTGGATGAAACTTTTGATCTGTTTGTAAGTTTAGATGCTAATGAAGAACAATTAGATTTTCCTGTGTTGTATGCAAGTGGAAGATCAGGATGGGCAGATAATGAAGTAGACGGTCCAAGAAAAAATTTAAATCCTTTATTAGATTTAATAGTAGAACATGTTAAACCAGCTGATTTAGATAAAACTAAACCTTTTGCGATGTTGTCAACATTGCTTTATTCAGACAGTTTTTTAGGAAGAAGCCTAGTAGGTAGAATTGCACAAGGCACAGCAAAAGCAAATCAACCAATCAAAGCTATTAATTTAAATGGCGAAAAAGTTGATGAAGGAAAATTAACAAAAATTTTTAGGTATGAAGGTACTAAAAAAGTTCCAATTGATGTTGGAGAAGCAGGAGATATCGTTGTTGTAGCAGGATTAGAAAAAGCAAATGTTGCTGATACAATTTGTAATATGGAGGTAAATGATCCTATACCAGCAACTCCTATAGATCCTCCAACAATGTCGATTACTATAACTGTTAATACTTCTCCGTTAGCAGGTACTGAAGGTAAAAAACTTACTAGCACACAAATAAGAGAACGATTAGTTCAAGAAGCACAAAATAATGTTGGCATAACTTTCTCAGAAAATGAAGGTAAAGATTCATTTGTTGTAAGTGGACGAGGTGAGCTGATGTTGGAAATACTTCTTACTCAAATGAGAAGAGAAGGTTTTGAGATGACTGTAAGTCCTCCAAAAGTTTTATATAAAACAGACGATCAAGGAATCAAACTTGAACCAATTGAAGAAATTACAATGGATTTAGATGAAGAACACTCTTCAAAAGTAATTGACTCGATGAATAGAAGAAAAGGCAAATTAATTGAGTTAAAAGATACAGGTACAAATAAGAAGAGATTAATATTTCATGCACCCACTAGAGGTTTAATGGGATACACAAGTAGATTTCTTACTCTTACTAAAGGTGAAGGTGTAATAAATAGAATTTTTCATGACTACGGTCCTTTTGAAGGAGAAATGGAAGGTAGAAGAAATGGTGCATTAATTGCAATGGAACAAGGAAAAGCGGTAGCTTTTGCAATCTTCAACCTTCAAGCAAGAGGAGAAATGTTTGTTACACATAATGATCCAGTTTATCCAGGTATGATCGTTGGATTATCACCAAAACCGGGTGATATGATAATTAATGTCATGAAAGGAAAAAAATTAACAAATATGAGAACTCAAGGAACAGATGAAAACGTAGTTCTTACTCCTGTAAGGAAAATGTCAATAGCTGAACAACTAAGTATGCTTAATACTGATGAAGCATTAGAAATTACACCTGATTCTTGTAGATTGAGAAAAGGAATTCTTGACCCCCACGAAAGAAAAAGAAACGAAAAAAATAGTGCGGCTGCTTAGTTAAAAATTTTATCAACTAAAAATAAACCAAGAGCAACGCAAGGACCTATTCCGAATGCGAATAATAAAGTTCCAACACCTACTGTTCCTCCTAAATACCATCCAATACTAACTACAGAAATTTCTAATGTTGCTCTCACGACAGCTATAGGAAAATTTGTTATTTTTTGTAATCCTATCATAAGCCCGTCTCTAGGACCAGCTCCTAAATTTGAAACTAAATATATACCCCCACCTATTCCAACCATAATGACAGAGATTACAGCTAAAATTAATTGATATATATAATTTGAAGGTGTTGGAACATACTTAATACAAAGATCAATCATAATTGCAATTATCAAAGCATTAAGAATTGTGCCCATTCCTGGTTTTTGTCTAAGTGGTATCCACAAAAGTAAAACAACAATACTTATTAATAACGTGATAGTTCCAATACTTAAATTAACATTTAAGGAAATACCTTGAGCTAAAACACTCCAAGGAGAAGCTCCTGTGAAAGAAACAATTAACAAACCTTCACCTAATCCAAACAAAGATAAACCAAAACATAAGAAAAAAAATGTAGAAAATTTTGGTTTAAAATTTAATGGTTTTTCTGAGCTCCAGTTAACTTTTGGAATTTTTTTTATTTTTAAAAACATAAATATGATAAACTATATCTATTAATGAAAAAGTTTTTAGTTGTTTTACTTGCTATATTTTTCTCATCAATTTCTTTAGCTCATATAGGTCATTATAACAAATTTGATAAAATAGAAATGGAGATCTTGAGAAATAATGAAGTAATTGGATATAATAATTATTTTTTTGAGAGAGACGGTGAAACAACAACAATTAAAAATCAATATAAATTTGAAGTTAAATTACTATCTGCAACAATTTTTAAAGTGGAGGGATATGGGGAAGAAATATATTTAAATGATCGTTTAATTTCATTTCAATCAAAAACACTTCAAAATAAAAAAGAAAAATTTGTAAGCTTAAAATTAGATAATAGTAATAAAAAATTTAATATTAAAGGATCTTCATATTCGGGTGAAGCTTCTTTAAAAAATATTATTGGAAATTGGTGGAGTCACAAAATTTTACAAGCAAAAAGTCAAATAAGTCCTATTTCTGGAAGCATAAAAGAACAATTAGTTACATTTATTGGTAAGGAAAACGTTGCTATCAATGGAAAAGAATTTGAAACTGATCATTTTAAACTTACTTCTAAAGATATGTCACTTCCAGAAGACAAAAGACTTAATTTTGACATATGGCTTGATAAGAAAACTTCGGTAATAGTTAAAGTTACTTATGAAAGAATGGGAAATTGGGAATATAGGCTTAAAAATATTGAATAATTTTATTCACTAATTTTGTTAAAAAGATCGTTTGCACTTATCCATCCTGCCTCCAACCTAGGTCCCACAAACCAATCAGCACATACTCCTAAATTAATTTTTTTGTTCCAATAACTTTTAATTTTTAAAGATTTTGAATTTGATGAATACATCCATCCATGATTTAAAGAAAATAGAATATTAGTTTTTTTAATACCAGTAAGATTAAAAAATTTATTAATTAAAATTTTTGAATTTAAATCTTTATTTTCTTTGTTTTTCATTATTTTTTTATTTGCCCACTTTGATGTACTTTGAAGTGTCCATAGATCATGAATACTTTTAAATCTTAACTTACTATTTTCTTTAGCAGCCCAACCCAAAATTTCATCATCAAATAAAAAACTGCTTATATTTTTTCCAGTTTTTTTTATTTTTATCATGACTGTAATATTTGCATCCATTTTAATTTTTTTTTTGATAAATGAATGATTAATAAATTTTTTTGCTAATTTAACTAATTGAGGATACGGACATGTTAAAATAAGATTATCATAAGATTTATTGTCACCATTAGAAAAGGTAAGTTTCCATTTGTTTTTATTGTAATCAATTTTTTTTAATTCTTTTTGAAAATTACAATTAATTTTTTTTAATAAAAACTTGCTAATATCATTATTTCCTAGTCTACCAATAATTTTTTGATGGTTTTTGTTTTCTTTTATTTTTTTATTTTTAAAAATATGTCGGCCTTTCCAACTTTTTAATATTTTTTTTGCTAAAAGTTTTGTTGTAAATTTTTTAAATTCATCACTCTTAGGGGATATATATTGAACACCATGATCAAACCCTATTTTTTTATCTAACCTTTTAAATGATGATCTGCCACCAGGACCTCTTGCTTTATCATAAAGATCTACAGAATGTTTCTTATTTAATAGGTTTGCAATTGTAGCTCCAGATATTCCCGATCCAATGACACAGTAAGTGCTCATTTACCTGCAACTGTCATTCCCTCTATCATCATTGTCGGCGAGTTGACGGAATATTCAAAATCTAAATCATTAGCTAAAGTTATATTTTTGAACATATCTTTAAAATTTCCAGCAATTGTTATTTCATTTACCGGAAATTTAAATTCGCCATTTTCAATTAAAAATCCTGTTGCACCAACTGAATAGTCTCCAGTAACCAAATTACTTCCATGGCCTATTGTTTCAGTTACATAAATATGTTTTGAGTTAGTATTTAGTAAATCTTCGAAACTAATTTTTCCATTATCAAAATATAAATTAGTTGTACCGCCACATCTTCCATTTGATTTTAAATTAAGTTTCTTTCCATTGTAAGTATCGACTAAATAATTTTTTAAAATACCATTTTGTATAAGATTTAAAGTATCTGATTTTACTCCTTCAGAATCAAAAATTTGAGATCCAACTCCTTTGTTCATGTCTGGTTTATCAATTACATTTATTGTTTCTGAAAATATTTGTTCATTTATTTTATCCTTAAGAAAAGAAGTTCCTCTTGCAATGGCATTTGAAGATATCGCGCCTGCAAATGCACCTAGCATTCCTTTTGCTATCCTTTTGTCAAATATAATGCTTATTTTTTCACTGCCAATTTTGTTCGGGCTTAATTTTCTTATAGTTTGCTCAGAAGCTTTTTCACCAAGTTCTTTTGCACTTTTAATGTCTGATAAATGACGTTTGCTTGTAAATTCATAATCTCTCTCCATACTATTTTCATCTTTAGCAACCGTAACGCAAGAAGCGCTAAATGAAGATGATTTATATCCATTACAAAATCCATCACTATTAGCTAAAATAAAATTAGATTTATTTACAGTAAAACTAGATTCTGTATTTACAATTTTTTCTTCTGAAGATGCAACACTCTCAAGCTCTTTTAAATACTCAATTTTTTTTTCATTATCAAAGTGTGTTTCGTCATATAAATTTAAATTTTTAATTTCTTTAGCTAAAAGTTCTTTATCTGGTAAAGAATTAAATTCATCCTCAGGGGTATTTTTGGTTGTTTCAAAACATTTTTCTATTAAGGTTTTAATGTTATCATCTAACAAGTTTGACGAAGAAATTGATGATCTTTTTTTTCCTAAATAAGTTTCAATGCTTATTGCTAATCCATCAGATCTATTTGACTCGTCTAAAGTATTATTTCTAAAATTGACTGTTTCTGAAATTGAATGACCAACTGTCACGCTTGATCCAGTTGCACCCAATTTTTTAGCTAAATCTAAACAATATGAAGCTTTTGATCTTAAATATTCTTGATCCTTAACCATAATTTAAAGTTTAGTTCCACCAACAGTCATTTTATCGATTAAGATTGAGGGCTGAGCAACTCCAACGGGTACACCTTGTCCAGCTTTACCACAAGTTCCAATACCAGGATCTAACATCATATCATTTCCAACCATTGAAACTTCTTTTAGAATTGATGGACCATCTCCAATTAATGTAGCTCCCTTTATTGGTGAACCAATCTTACCATTATTGATTTCGTATGCCTCCGTACAATTAAAAACAAATTTTCCTGATGTAATGTCAACTTGTCCTCCTCCAAAACTTACTGCAAAAATTCCTTTATCTACTGACTTAATCATTTCTTCTTGGGTTTGATTTCCACTCATCATCATAGTATTTCTCATTCTTGGCAAAACAACGTGTCTATAATTTTCTCTTCTTCCTGAGCCCGTGGATTTTGTATTCATTAAT
Organism: uncultured Pelagibacteraceae bacterium; assembly: GCA_902560805.1. Lineage (GTDB taxonomy): Bacteria > Pseudomonadota > Alphaproteobacteria > Pelagibacterales > Pelagibacteraceae > Pelagibacter. The sequence goes on from CACENW010000012.1 coordinate 11,288, forward strand.
CTAGCATTTAATCTATCTTGCATAAAATTCTTTAATATCCCATTTTCAATTAATACTGTTTTTTCTGTTGGTGTACCTTCATCATCAATAGTTAAACTACCTCTTCTATTATCAATTGTTCCGTCGTCAACAATCGTTACTCCTTCACTGGCAACTTTTTGGCCCATAAGATCATGAAAAGCGGATGTTTTTTTTCTGTTAAAATCTCCTTCTAAACCATGTCCAATTGCTTCATGAATTAAAATAGCTGGCCATCCAGGACCTAGAACCACCTTCATTTCTCCTGCAGGTGCAGGTTTACTTTCTAAATTGACTGACGCAATTCTAAAGGCTTCCTCACATACTGTTTTCCAATTATCATTTTTTAAATATTCATCATAAGATTGTCTTCCACCTATTCCATATACACCAGTTTCTTTTCTTCCGTTTTTCTCTAACATCACTGATACATTAAATCTAATTAATGGTCGGACATCTGTTAATACTTCACCACCTGATCTGATAATCTCGATAGATTTTTGTTCACCTGCAAAACTTGTAGTAACTTGCTTTACTGAATTGTCTTTTTTTCTTAAATATTCATTTACTTTATTTAAAACTTCTAATTTTGAATTTAATGTTTTTTGCTCTAATGGATTAATATCTTCATAAAATTTTTTATTAGATCTTGAAATATCATGATTGTACGTGCCTTTCATCGACTTCAGAGTTGATTTTAAATTTTCAGAAGATTTTTTTAATGAATCTTTTGATATTTCATTAGAGTGAGAATAAGCAACTATCTCTCCTGTAATTGCTCTAAATCCAAAACCTAAATCTGAGCTATAACTTGAGCTTTTAATTTTATTATCATCCAATAAAATTGATTCGGATTTAGTGTCCTCTAAATATAGTTCACCATCATCGCAATTTTGCAAGGTATCAGATACTATTTTATCAGCATCTTTTCTGGATAGATCGGATTTATCAAAAAAATTACTCACTTGGTTTAAATAGTAGTTAATTATTAATTTTCAACTAATCATTTGGCGCATTTACATGTTTATTTTTAAAGTTAGTATAAATTTATGAAAGTTTATTTTAATAACTCATGCAAAATCTGCAGATCAGAAATCAATATGTATAAAAAAGAAAATATTGAGGATATTGATTGGATAGATATTACCGACAACAAAGATGCGGAAAAAGAAACTTCTAAAAATGATAAAGAGCTTTTAAGAAGATTACACATCAAAGAAAACGACCAAGTGATTGAAGGTGCAGAGGCTTTTCTTTATGTTTGGAAGAAGATACCAAAATATAAATTCTTATATAATTTTTTTAAATTACCAGTCATATTTACTATTTTTAAATATGGATATGAAATAGCTGCGTATTTTCTATATTTGAAAAATAAAAAACAATTAAAAAATTAATTTAGAAAAAATATTAAAATCTGACTTAATAAAGACATTGAAAGAATAAACATAATTAAAACTACAGAGTACATAAGAGTAATAATTTTATTTCTTTTTCTTCTCAATCTTACAAAATTTTTGTCATCTAAATCCGATATATCTCTTTCACCATCAACTTCATAATCA
>CACENW010000013.1 GCA_902560805.1 uncultured Pelagibacteraceae bacterium
TTTTTTTTTTGCAAATTTTTGGATCAAACAGTCCATAACAAATTCCATATCATTAAGAACTGGCTTTAGATCTCTTTGAAAGTTAAGAACGTTCTTGATCTTCAAATATCCTTGTTCAAATAATTTCTTTTGAAGATTATTTACCATTAATATAATTTAGTGGAATTTAACCATAATATCAATTCTTAGGAGCAGATGTTAAATAGTTTGCATCATGAAAAGAAGTTAACATTTTTTTTTTATTATTGATAATATGTGGGTAGTATGCTGTTCCTTTGAAGTTCCAAATTACTGGTTTATTTAAAGCATAACTGCCGTAGATAAAAAATCTTTTAGGGCAGTTTTTTTCTATAAAACGTTTAACTCCATGATAAGAATTAGGTGTAGATTGAAAAAATACCGCAGTTCCCTTCTTAGGAGTAAATGCTTTTACTATTTCTAATTCACTCATTTTTGGAAATCTTCTGAAACTTTTTCTTAAATTTTTCTTTGATTTTTTTTTGTAAATTGTAAGCGATCCTCCATTTTTTTTTGGAATATCTGTTAGATAAATTAAGAAATTATATAATCTCGTAATATCATCTCTATGAGGACGTAATCTGTATCCTCCTTTAGAAACTGAAAAATCAATATCTAAATTAACTTTTGGATTAGTGTAATTATTTCCTAACAATTTTTTTAATTCGCTTGAATTTAATTTCTTTTTAATAGTAAATTTCTTTTGATTAAATATTTTTGGCTTGTGAGTGTTTGTCCAAGATCCATCTTTAAAATTTTTAGAAAAAAGGGTTTCAATTTTTTTATAAAATGCTTTGGTATTAAAAAGTTTAAAGAGTTTTTTAGAGTTATTTGAGGATTTTATATAGTTATTAAAATTTTTAGAGCCTTTATTAATTCTACTTCGACCACCCATAATCATATCGTCAAAGGCTTTAGATTTGCTAATCTCATTAATTAATAAATTGCATGTATTTTTCTCAACAACTTTGTCTCCAACTAGTACAGGAAAATTACTTTTAATTTTTTTTAATCGACTGATTTTAAGCATCAACTATACATACCTTCTTTAACCTTTATCATTTTATACATAAGGTCATTTAAGGGTGTTTTTACTCCATGTTTTTTTCCTATTTTAGAAACAGCACCACTAATAAAATCAATCTCAGTCTTTCTTTTGTACTGAACATCAAAAGCCATTGAAGATTTGTTGGTTTGCATAGAATCTACAATTTTATTGAACATAAATAGACATTCATCTTCAGAAACATTAACTCCATCAGCAAGCGCAACTTCTCTCGTCTCTAAAATGATTTCTTTACCAAGTCCTCTTGAAACGTCATTAGCTTTATTATTTACGTATAAATCAGTGTGATGTAGATCGAAGATAGCTGAAAGAGGACCAATTGCTGTTAGGGCAAAAAGCTTCATCCATTTTCTTTTTTTTACATCTTCGGCTGCAATCATTTCCAAATTATGTGCAGTAAAAGTATCAGCTATTTCTGTAATTCTTTCTGTAATTCCTCCTTCATATTCACCAATCCATGAAGGCAGTGCCCCGTGGTTCATTATATGACCTGGTCCTAAAATATTAGAAGCTTGCGTTGTTGTTCCACCGATTACTTTTTCATTTCCAATGATACTTTGAATTATTGCCTCATGACCAATTCCATTTTGAAAAGACATAAAAACTGTTTTTTCACCAATAATATTTTTAATGCTATTTAGTGCTGGTTCTAATGCAGTTGCTTTACACATAACAATCACTGCATCCATTTTATCTAATGATGATGGATCTGAAGTAGCTTTAACTTTAATTATTCGATCCCCACCATGACCATCCATTTTTAAACCATCTTTATTAATTGCTTCTACATGTTCTTTCCAAACGTCAATTAAAGTTACATTTAAACCTTTTTCAGCAAGCAATCCTCCAAACAGGCATCCCATAGCACCTGCGCCTAATACGGCTACTTTTAAATCTTTATTTATCATCGTTACCTTTTTAAAATTATTTATGTATAGAAATTATATATATTATCTATAGACAATATGCAAAATAAATTATAGCTTATTTACATTATGCAATTAAAAATAGAAAAAGGAACTTTCATTAATCATTCACTTGAAGATGTAGCGAATGCATTAAAAAAAGGCTTATCTGAAAATTTTAAAAATGTTGAAGTAGAAGTTGTGGATTGTCCTAATCTTCGTGAATGGGATTGTCCATCTGAAGGAATTAGCGGTAATCAAAAAATAATAGATGTTGGTGGTGAGCCATACATGCATGATCCTAATTTTATTGGTGCTGAATTTGATTACCAAGAAATTTCCAAAATGATTGGATCAGAAAAATCTTATGCTTTAGGTGCTGGTTCTGGTGCAATGTCTTGTTTGGATGGTCATTGTGGAGAATTGGTAATTAATGAAAATTTAATTACTGACGAGTCTAGATCTATAATTGCACGAGTAAGTCCCGATAAAAAATGTATTGTTGAAAAATATAGCGCAAGAAAACATGGTGGACTTGGAAATATTTATTATACAGATGGTAAGCAAGGAAAAGTAATTAAAATAAAAATTAAAGGAAGATTAGGTGATCAAGGTTCGCTTCCACAAGCAATGAGGTCTTCATTATCAAGTAATTTAAATCTTAAAGAAAATGAACATATTGCTATTGCAGGTGTGTTTAGAATTTTAGAAGGAAAAGTAAGATCGCATGTTCAACCAGATTATAAAGACATTAAACATGAATATTATGATCCTAAACAAATGAAGTGTGTAAAAGATTTTCTTCAATTTTATGAACCTGTTGGTCCAAAATTACAGTGTTATACAGTACTTTGGACTGGAGATCCTACAGGAGGAGAATTGAATTTAAGAGAGTCTGGTGAACATACACATTTTCATTCATATGAACAAGATAAAGATGCTGGTCATTACCATTTTGATGTAACACCAGATGAAATAGAATATGAAGGATATTTTAATACAGCTTCAGAAGTGTATAGAGTGAATAATATCTATAAAGAACTACTAAGCAAAAATAGTATTGAATAGAAAACTTAATAAGTTTAAGTTTATTTAAATGAAAAGACAGTTTAAGTATCCAAAAAATTTTGAAGAACAGAAAAAAATTTCAAAATCTACTCAGAAAAGAATTACATTAGCTGAAATTTCGCTTGGAGATTTTGAAGGAAGGTTAGCAAACGATTTATTAAATTGGTTTTCTCTAACACCTCAACATTGGATTATGCTGCACATGGTGATGCTTGCTTATTATAAAAATAAATCTATTACCAAAAATGAACTATTAAGAGTTATAGAGAAATCTTATTTAACTTCTAATGTTTATATCGATACAGCAATCAAAAAAGGTTATTTTAGAATTATTAGAAACGAAAAGGACAAAAGATCAATTTTTATTTTACCATCAGTTGTCACTATTAAGACTTTTGAGGAATTTATTGACCGAAGAGACGTTCTTTATAAAGGTATTTAATGAAGAATGTATATACATGGGCTGCAAAACCAGCAAAAAGATCAACTACAGTAGGTGATTTAAAAGCGGCAAAAGGTAAAAGGAAATTTACTCAAGTTACTGCAAATACTGTTGATGAAGCTGCTGCAGCCGAAAAAGCTGGTTTTGATATGATTATTGCTAACGCTAAAAATATTATTCCAGTTAGGGAAGGGTCTAAAAATCTTTTTTTAACTGCAGCTTTAGCTTTAAACGAATTTGTTACAGCAGATGACATTATACGTGGAGCGTTTAAAGCTTTAGAAAATGGTGCTGATGCTGTGATGACACCAAGAAGTATGGACATAGTAGAAATGTTAGCAAAAGAAGATGTTCCTGTGATGGGTCACTTAGGATTAGTTCCAAGAAAATCTACTTGGATAGGTGGACTAAGAGCAGTAGGAAAAACCGCAAATGAGGCTTATGAGTTATTTCAAAAATTTAAAAGATTAGAAAATGCAGGAGCTTTTTCTGCTGAGTGTGAAGTAATACCTGAAAACGTTATGGGAGAAATTTCTAAACGAACAAATATTGTTACGGTCTCTTTAGGATCTGGAAGAAATGCAGATGTGATGTATTTATTTATGGAAGATATTTGTGGTGACACTGAAAATCCTCCAAGACACTCTAAAGCTTATGGAAACTTATTAAAACTTAGAAATGAAATTAAAGTTGAGAGAATTAAAGCACTTAAAGCATTTAAAAAAGATTCTATGACTGGAAAATTTCCAGGTAAGAAACAATCTTCTAATTTAGATAAAAATCAGTTTGAAGAATTTTTAAATCAAATTGATTAATAAGTGGCGTCTTTGTCCTTTTTAGAAGAAGAACCTTTCATCTTATCTACAGTTGCTTTAGCACCAGCACTTAAAGCTCTTAAATCAGAGGCTATTGTTACAAAATCAAAACCTTTTTCAATCATCTTTGTTGCGTATTCAGTCGTACCATTGTGAATCCCAGCAAAAATATTATTTTTCTTTGCATGTTCTAGAATTCTCAAAATTTCAGAATAAGCTTTTGTTGTTTCAGCTCGATCAAATCCAGGTTTTTCACCGATTGCTAAACTTAAGTCTGCAGGCCCAATATAAATACCATCAACACCTGGTGTAGACATTATCTCATCTAAATTTTCTAAAGATTCTTTTGTTTCTATCATTGCCAGTTTAAGAATTTCATCATTAGCGTGATCTGCGTAATCTGCACCACCATAAATTAAACCTCTTACTGGACCGAAACTTCTATAGCCATCAGGTGGATACATGCAAGCTTGAACAAAATTTTCAGCTTCTTTTCTATTGCTTACCATTGGACAAACAATTCCATAGCAACCCGCGTCTAAAATTTTCATTATTTGACCTGGCTCATTCCAATTAACTCTAGCAAGTGGAGTTACGTCAGTTGTCGAAATTGTTTGAAGCATTGGAAGGGCATTACTGTAATCAACCAATCCATGTTGCATATCTATTGTAAGTGAGTCCCAACCTTGATGAGCCATTGCCTCTGCAGATGCAGTACTTGGAATCGCACACCAACCATTAATGACAGGTTTGCCGTCTTTCATCATTTGCTTAATTTTATTTTTTCTCATTTTATATTTTTAATCCCATGTGTGTGTATTTTACATTAAGGTAATCTTTTATTGCCCCAGAACCACCTTCACGTCCATAACCTGTTTGCTTTATACCTCCAAAAGGTGCTTCAGCTATTGCAACAACACCGGTATTAACTGCTACACATCCAGACTCTAATTTTTCAGATCCGATGTGAGCTTTATCCATAGAATTAGTGTATAAATAGCTACACAATCCTAAATCATTATCGTTTGCTCTTTCAATTACTTCATCAAAAGTTTTAAAAGTTAAAATCGGAACTAGTGGACCAAAAGGTTCTTCTTTCATTATTGTAAAATTATCTTTTACATCATCAAATACAGTTGGTTCATAATAATATCCTTTGTTGAAACCAGAAGGTCGTTGTCCACCCATCAATACTTTAGCACCTTCTTTTTTTGTAGTATCAACTAATTTTTCTATTTCTTCTAATCTCTTAGCAGTAGTTAAAGGTCCTAGATCCACACCTTCATCCATACCGTTACCAATTTTTAATTTTTTTGCTCTTTCCATGAAAGCATTAACAAACTCATCTTTTCTATTTTCTTGGATGTAAAACCTATTAGGAGAAATACAAACTTGTCCATTATTTCTAAACTTACCAGTTATTGCTATGTCGGCTACTTTGTTCATATCCACATCTTCACATACAATAAAAGGTGAGTGTCCGCTTAGTTCCATTGTAACTCTTTGAACTTTGTCAGCTGCTTTTTTTAAAATAATTTTTCCAACTCTAGTAGAACCAGTGACCGAAACTTTTTTAATAATATCAGATTCCATTAATTCATTTGATATTTCAGCAGGATCACCCGATAAAAGACTAACAACACCATCTGGCACTCCAGCTTCTTTACAAATATTAACCAATTCCATTACGGCTCCAGGAGTAATAACATCTGGTTTACATATAACAGAACAACCTGCTGCTAAAGCAGTAGAAATTTTTCTTGAAGCTAAAACTATTGGAAAATTCCAAGGAACTAAAGCTGCAACAACTCCTACTGGCTGATAATAAACATGAACTCTTGTATCTGGAAATCTACTTTGTTGAGTTTGACCATAGATCCTTTTTGTCTCCTCTGCATTCCATTCAAAAATATCAGCTCCACCACCAACTTCACCAACCGCTTCAGATAGAGGTTTTCCAACTTCAAGAGTTAACCATTTTGCAATAACATCTTTTTTTTCTCTCATTAGATCAGCAATTTTTCTAAGCACATATGCTCTTTGCCACGGCGCAGTGTTTTTCCAAACTTCTAAACCTTTCTCAGCTGACTTTAATGCTTTTTGTACATCTGCCGAAGATGCTTTTGATGCTTTTCCAATTACTTCTTCTGTTGCAGGATTGATTACATCATATGTTTCTTTTTTTTCTGCTTCTTGCCATTTTCCATCAATGAATTGTCCAAATTTGCTATACATAATTTTTATTTTTTTAAGGTTTACTAAGTTGGGTTTTTTAATTTATAAATATAAATATATATAAACATTATACATAAAAAAAATAAACCCAATTATGAAAAAAATCACTCTAACTTGTGCGCATGCAATCGTTAAATATTTGATTGCTCAAAAAATATTAATTAATGGTAAAAAAGAACCGCTCTTCCCTGGGGTCTTTGGAATTTTTGGACACGGAAATGTAGCGTGTTTAGGTCAGGCACTAGAAGAAAATCAAAAAGAATTACCAACTTATAGAGGCCATCATGAACAGAATATGGCTTTAACTGGCATAGGTTATGCTCGAGCTAAGAGAAGACAACAAATTTTTGTAGCAACATCGTCGGTTGGTCCAGGAGCAACAAATATGGTCACAGCTGCAGCAGTTGCAATGAGTAATAGATTACCAATTTTGTTTTTACCTGGTGACACCTATGCAAATAGAATGCCAGATCCAGTATTGCAACAAGTTGAACATTTTAACAATCCAAGCACAACTGCAAACGATGCCTTTAAACCAGTTACAAGATATTTTGATCGTATCACTAGACCTGAACAAATAATTCAATCATTTCCAATAGCAGTTCAAACAATGTTAGATCCTGCTGATTGTGGCCCTGCTTGTATTGCGTTAAGTCAAGATATCCAAGGTCAAACATTTGATTGCCCAGAAGAATTTTTTAAAGAGAGAGTTCACACAATCAGAAGACCAAGACCAGATGAGTTTCAAATTAAAGAAGCAGCTGAGAAAATTAAATCTTCAAAAACCCCAATCATAATATCTGGAGGGGGAGTTTTTTATTCAGATGCAATGGAAGAGTTAAGCCAGTTTGCAATCAAACATAACATCCCAGTTACACAAACTGTAATGGGTTATTCAACAATGAAGAGAGATCATTCTCATTTTGCAGGTCAAATTGGAGGATTGGGAGGGAAAAATACAAACACATTAGCTAAACAAACTGATCTTGCTATTGCTGTTGGAACAAAACTTGCTGATTTTACAACTGGATCATGGGCAAACTTTGAAAACGAAAATTTTAAATTAGTTTCTATCAATGTATCAAGATATGATGCCAATAAACACTTAGCTCAAGCAGTTGTTGGAGATGCAAAAGTTTCATTAACTGAACTTTCTCAAGCTTTAGGTGATTGGAAAGCAGGAGAAGATTGGAATAAAAAATCTCAAACTGAGCTTAAGTCATGGAATGAACATATAGACAAAGAGAGTGCTCCAACTAATCAGGAAGTCCCAAGTTATGTTCAGGTAATTGGTGCTATTTATAGAAATTCTGATCCAACAGATATTGCAGTTACAGCTGCAGGAGGGTTAGTAGGTGAAGTAATTCAGGTATGGAGACCAAAAGAACTCAATACCCATGAAACAGAGTGGGGTTTCAGTTGTATGAGTTACGAAATATCTGGAGCGTTAGGAATTAAAATGGCAAACCCAGATAAAGAAGTAATCTCTTTCGTTGGAGATGGATCTTATCTATTAAATAATACTGATATTTATTCTTCGGTAATTACAAAAAATAAGTTGATTATAATTGTTTGTGATAACGGAGGTTTTGCAGTTATTAATAGATTGCAATTATTCAAAGGTGGTAAAGAGTACAATAACTTATTAAAGAGTTCTAATACACCTGGCTTAGTTGATGTAGATTTTGCAAAACATGCAGAAAGTATGGGGGCAAAATCTGAGCACGTTACTTCAATTTCAGATCTTGAAGCTGCATTCAAAAGAGCTAAAGCATCTGATGTGACTTATGTTATTTCAATTAAAACTCATGCTTATAAATGGGTCGAAGGATCATCTTTTTGGGATAGTCCAACTTTAGAAATTCCAACTACTAAAGAAAATGAAGAAGCTTTAAAACTTTACAAAGAAGGAAAAAGCAAACAAAGACAAGGTATTTAGTCCTTTATGAATAAAGTGTTTAAAGTAGGCCTTATAGGATGTGGTCATATTTCAGAAACATATTTTAGGGCTCAAGAGTATTTCAATAATATAAGGATAGTTAAATGTGCTGATATCAACATGGAAACAGCGAAGAAGTGTGCAATCCATTACAATATTGAAGCTGTAACTGTTGAAGATCTTCTTAAAGATAAAGAGATTGAAATAATATTAAACCTTACAATTCCTAGAGCACATTTTGAAGTTTCAAAAATGGCTTTAGAAAATGGTAAGCATTCTTATGCTGAGAAACCCATGGCTGTTAACTTTGAAGATGGAAAAAAATTAGTTGAACTTGCTAAAGAAAAAAATCTTTATATTGGAAATGCACCAGATACTTTCTTGGGTGGAGGTATTCAAAAAACTAGAGAGCTAATTGATAACGGTGTAATTGGCGATATTAAATTGGGAAATGCAATTTTTGCCTTCCCTGGAGTTCAATCATATCACCCTAACCCAGAACCTTGGTTTGCTGAAAATGAAGGAGGTCCTGTTATAGATATGGGACCATATTATCTTACAGCATTAGTAAATTTAATTGGTCCAGCAAAACAAGTACAAGGAAGATGTACAAAAGTTTTTGAAGAAAGAGAAATTGGAATAGGTCCTAAAAAAGATCAAAAATTTAAAGTAGAAACTCCAACAACTTATCTTGCAACTATACAATTTGAAAATGATTGCATCATACAGATTACTTTATCTTTTGATGTGGTTGCTCATCAAAGAAACCACATAGAACTTTATGGTAACAAAGGATCAATTATTGTTCCTGATCCAAATATGTTTGGTGGATCAGCTTATGTTTCAGTAACAGCTGGTGGTAATTGGGGCGAACATAAAACAGACACGATGCCTTTAGGAAAAATTAATATTAAAAGTCAAAGCTCTAGAGCAAATGAATCCCCAACAAATGCAAATTATAGAGGAGCTGGTCTATCAGAGATGGCCTATGCAATTGAGAATAATTTAGAACATCGATGTAATGGAGAGCTTTCTTTGCATGTTTTAGATATCATAGACTCAACAATGAGAGCATCTCAAACAGGTGTTCCACAAGAAATAAAGACAACTTGCAAGAAGCCAAAACCTTTTACTTTAGAGGAAATAAAAAAAATATTAAACTAATCATAAATTTTTATCTCAATGAAAGTTCAATATTTTGATTTAAAAGATAAACGCGCATTAGTTTCAGGTGGAGCATCTGGTATCGGTGCATCTATTGTTGAACACCTTTGTGAACAAGGTGTTGAGGTTTATTTTTTCGATATAGATAAAAAAGGAGCTGAAAAATTAATTTCAAAAATTAAAAAGAAAAAACAAAAAATACCTACTTTTCAATTCTGTAATATTAAAAATATAAAAAAATATAAAACTTTAATTCAGAACATTATTAAAAAGAAGGGAACAATTGATATTTTAGTTAACAACGCTTCAAATGATCAAAGGCACACTCTTGAGGAAGTTACAGAAAAATACTGGGATGAAAGAATGGCAATAAATTTAAAGCACTATTTGTTCGCTATTCAAACAGTTAAAAAAAGCATGATTAAAAACAAAGGTGGATCAATAATAAATTTAGGTTCAGTTAGCTGGATTAGAGGAGCTGTCATGTTTCCAACATACAGCACAGCAAAAGCAGCCATTTATGGTTTAACCAAATCTTTAGCTAGAGATTTAGGACAACATAATATTAGAATAAACTCCATAGCGCCTGGATCTGTTGCAACTAAAAGACAGTCAAAACTATGGTTAAATCCAAAATTTAAAAAAGAAATTTTAGATCAACAGTGTCTTAAAAAACAAATATTACCTGAGGATGTCTCACGAATGGTTTTATATTTAGCATCAGATGTTTCATCGGGATGTACTAAACAAAATTTTACAGTAGATGCTGGTTTAATTTAAAGCTTAGCTTAACTTCTTTTTATTTTCAGCCATTGATAATGCAATTTTAAATGAATTTAAAATTGGAGCTAAGTTAGCCTCATTTTTTCCAGCAATTGCAAATGCAGATCCATGAGCAGTAGTTGTTACAGGAACTGTTAAACCACCTTGAACAGTAACCCCTCTATCAAAACCAAATGCTTTAAGTCCAGATTGAAGTGCATCATGATACATGCCAACCATACAATCATGATTTTTATTTTTATATGCAACTACAAAAGATGTATCGCACGGTAATGGTCCATCCGTATTAAATCCAAGTTTTTTTGCCTCTTCTATTGCTGGAATAATTTCATCTTTTTCTTCAGTACCAAATTCTGCATGTGGATTAAGTGCTTGAACTGCTATTCTTGGATTATTCACACCGTTCAATTCCATAACTTCGTTAATTAATTTAATTGGCTTTAAGATATTTTCTTTTGTAATGTGTTGAGCAACCTCTTTAATTGGAATATGAGAGGTTACTCTTGCAGTCCAAAAATTGTCTATAACATTAAACTCACAACAAAAACTTTTGACATCCAATTTTTCAGCCATTAATTGTAATTCATCTGAATGAGTGTTTCCTCCAAGTTTTAAACTTGTCTTATTCATTGGAGCAAAATTAATTGCATCAATTTTTTTTTCTTTAGCGAGAGTTAGTGCTAAATCTAAAGCTTCTAAAACACTTTCACCTGACTCTTTTGAA
>CACENW010000014.1 GCA_902560805.1 uncultured Pelagibacteraceae bacterium
ATTCTAAAATAGATAAAAACTTTGATGATTATATAACGTATTTAATCATAGGAATTATCTTAGGTGGAAGAATTGGATATGTGTTATTTTATAATTTTGAATTCTATATCAATAATCTATTAGATATTTTAAAAGTATGGGAAGGTGGAATGTCTTTTCACGGAGGAGTAATTGGTATTATTATAACAAGTATAGTATTTGCAAAAAAAAATAACCAAAACACATTTTTATATTTAGACATTGTAGCTCTGGTTGCACCAATTGGAATATTTTTTGGAAGAATTGCAAATTTTATAAATTCTGAACTTTATGGGACAATAACTAATTTACCTTGGGCAGTTACATTTATACAAATAGATAATCAACCAAGACATCCCTCACAAATTTATGAAGCATTATTAGAGGGTTTAATTTTATTTTTAATTTTACTTTATTTTAGAAATAGAGGAAATTTGATTAAACCTGGATTAATTTCAGGACTATTTTTAATTTTCTATTCAATATTTAGATTTATTGTTGAATTTTTTAGAGTACCAGATGATCAATTAGGATACTTAATGTTTAATTTAAGTATGGGTCAGTTAATAAGTTTTATTTTTTTATTAATTGGATTAATTATTTTCTTTTTCAAAAAAAATGAACAAGTCGACTAATTTACCTCTAGATCAATTTATAAATCACGCTCTTTACGATAAAGAAAATGGATATTATATGAAAAAAAATCCCTTCGGAAAGGAAGGTGATTTTATTACATCTCCCAATATTACAAGACTATTTTCAGAAATAATTGCGATATGGGTAATAACTTTCTGGAAAAGTATCGGTTCACCTAAAAAATTTAACTTAATTGAACTTGGTGCTGGTAACGGTGAGATGATGAAAGTTGTATCTGAAACATTAAATAATTTTCCAGACTGTTTTAATTCTTGTAATTTAATTATTAATGAAAAAAGCTCATATTTAATTGATGAGCAAAAAAAAAATTTAAATTCTGAAAAAATAATCTGGGTAAATCAGGTAGAAATTGATAACTCATTTCCTTGTATTTATCTTGCAAACGAATTTTTTGATGCACTTCCAATAAAACAATTTTTTAAAAAGAAAAATAATTGGCACGAGAGATATGTTAATTTAAAAACTTATCAAAAGGCTGAGTTCAATGATAAGAAAGTTGATATTAAAATAATAGAGCAGGAACTTAAATTTGAAATATCTAAGAACCAAGAAATTATAGAATATTCTCCAGAAGCATTTAAGTATCTAGAGAAAATTTGCAAAATTATTCAGAAAAGAGATGGCGGACTTCTAATAATTGATTATGGATATTTAGACTCAAAAATAAAAAATACAATTCAAGCAATAAAAGATCATAAATTTTCAAACATTTTAGAAAATATTGGCGACTCTGATATCACATATAATTTAAATTTTAATTTATTTGCTAATTATATTCATCAATTTGAAAAACTAGATCATCTAATGACTAATCAGAAAAAATTCTTAACAAGTATGGGAATTTTACAAAGAGCAGAGATTGTTAGTAATAATATAGCGTTCTCACAAAAAACAGATCTATTTTATAGAATTAGACGTTTAATTGATGACAAACAAATGGGAGAGTTGTTTAAGGTAATGTTGATAAAAGTTAAAAGTAATAAATTTAAAACTGGTTTTCAAATTGATTAAATCTAAAAAACTTTCAGAAAATAAAGGTATTAAACATGGTTTTTTTAATAGCGACGGTGGTGTATCAAAAAATATTTATAAAAGTTTAAATTGTGGACCTGGTTCAAATGATAATAGTATAAATGTAAAAAAAAATTTAAATATTGTTAGAAATAAAATTTCTAAAAACTCACAAAATATTTTTTTACTTAATCAAATTCATAGTAATAAATTCGTATTTATTGACAATAAGTATAAATCAAAAATAAAACCTAAAGCTGATGCAATTATTACTGACCAAATGAATGTACCTATTGCTGTTTTGACTGCAGATTGCGTTCCAATACTAGTTTGTGATAATCAGAGGAAAATGATAGCTGCAATTCATGCAGGTTGGAAAGGTGCTTTTAAAGGAATTATATCAAAAGTGATTAAATTTATGATTAAAAAAGGATCAAAAACAAAAAATATAACAGCTGTTATAGGGCCTGCAATATCAGTTAAAAATTATGAGGTTAAAAAAGATTTTTATAAAAAATTTGTAAGAAAAGACAAAACTAATCATAAATTTTTTAAAATGGGTAAAGAAAAGTTATATTTTAACTTATCTAGTTATGTTAAATCATTAATTCTTAAGTCTGGTGTGAAAAAAATAGAAAAAATAGACTTTGATACATTTGATGCTAAAAATAAATTTTTTAGCGCTAGAAGATCAAAAAGTTTAAATCATGCTGATTATGGTAGAAATATTTCAATAATTATGCTTAATTAGGTTTTTTTTCATGAAATTATTATCAGGAAATAGCAATAAACCTCTTAGTAAGAACATTGCTAAATATTTAAAATCTAAATTAGTCAATTCAAGTATAAGAAATTTTTCTGATGGTGAAATCTATGTTGAGATAAATGAAAATATAAGAGGAAATAGCATTTTTATTATTCAATCTGTTTCTTCACCAGCTAATGATAATTTAATGCAACTTTTGTTGTGTATAGATGCTTTAAAAAGATCGTCTGCCAAAAATATAACTGCCGTAATTCCTTATTTTGGTTACGCAAGACAAGATAGAAAAGTTGTTCCAAGAACTTCTATTTCAGCAAAACTTGTATCTAACCTGATCACAAAAGCAGGAGCAGATCGAGTTGTAACAGTAGATTTACATGCAGGACAAATTCAAGGTTTTTTTGATATTCCGGTAGATAACTTGTTTGCTACTCCTATTTTTGCAAGACACGTTAAGAAAAAAATTAAAAGTAAAAATATGATTTGTGTTGCTCCAGATGTGGGTGGAACTGAAAGAGCAAGAGCTCTTGGAAAACTCTTAAATCTTGGTCTAGCCATAGTAGATAAAAGAAGACCAAAGCCAGGACAATCACAGGTTATGAATGTAATTGGGGATGTAAAAGATAAAACATGTATAATTGTAGATGATATCATCGACTCAGGTGGAACAATTGTGAATGCAGCTAAAGCTCTAAAAGATAGAGGTGCAAAAGAGGTTTTTGTTTATATTACTCACGGAGTTCTTAGTGGGGAAGCGGTCAAAAAAATTAAAAAATCTGTTATAAAAAATTTAGTAATTACAGATACAATTGATAATAACGATAAAATAAAAGGCACTAAAAACATTGAGGTTTTATCTATTTCAGGGCTAATGGGTGAAGCAATAAAAAGAATATCAAATTCCACTTCTGTATCTGATTTATTTAAATAATTACCTTGTGTTATTAAGGATCTTGAGCTAAAAACCCTTGTTTTTATGAATACTTTAGAAGCTAACATCAGAGATACCAAAACTAAAGGTGAGCTTAATTCATTGAGAGATAATGGAGAAGTTCCAGCTATAATTTATGGCGGTGAAGCTCAAAACGAAAAAGTTTCTATATCTAAGAAACTACTAAAATCGATGTTAGAAGACACAAATTTTTTATCTACTATTCTTACATTGAATGTTAATGGTAAGCCTCAAAATGTACTTCCACGAGAAATAAAATATAACATAATATCTGATGAACCTATACATGTTGATTTTTTAAGAGTTGTACCTGGTTTAAAAATTAGAATTGAGGTTCCAGTTAAATTTATTAATCATGAAAAATCACCTGGATTAAAAAAAGGTGGAGTATTGAATATTGTAAGAAGAAAGGTTGAATTGAAGTGTCCAAGCGAAAAAATACCTGATGATCTTTTAATTGATTTAGATGGTGTTGATATTGGAGTTAGTTTTAAAATTTCATCAATTAATTTAGATCCTGAAGTTGTACCAACTATTCAAGGTAGAGATTTCGTTATTGCAACACTAGCAGCTCCAACTGTAATGAAAGAACCAGAAAAACCAGCTGAAGCAGAAGCTGCTGAGGGAGAAGCAGGTGCAGAAGGTGAAACAGCTGAAGGAGATAAACCAGCAGCAGATGGTGATAAAAAAGAAGGCGAAGATAAGCCTGCTGAAGAAAAAAAATAAATTATTTAAACTAAAGTTTGTTTTCCATTAAAAAATTCTCATGCTTTTATTTGTAGGACTAGGTAACCCAACGCCAGATAGTGAGAATAATAGGCATAATGTAGGTTTTAAAATTATCGACTCTATAAATAAAAAATTTGGACTATCAAAACAAAAACCTAAATTTAAAGGTTTGCTCACTACAGGAAATGTTGGAGACAAAAAAATATATGCAATTAAACCTTTAACTTTCATGAATAATTCAGGAATTTGTATAAGAGAATTAATTGAATATTTTAAAATTGATGCTGAAGATGTAATAGTTTTTCACGATGATTTGGATGTAGAATTTGGAAAAATAAAAGCTAAGTTTGGTGGATCTAGCGCAGGTCATAATGGTATAGCTTCAATAGATAAATTTATTGGTAAAGATTATTCTAGAGTTAGAATAGGTATTGGAAAACCAAAAGATAATGTGGAAATTAGTGATTTCGTACTTCAAAATTTTGATGAAGATGAAATGGTTGGATTAGAAAAAATTACAAATAATATTACTGAGTCAATTTCAATATTGATTGAAAAAAAATTAGATCTATTTTCAAGTAAAGTAAATAGTAAATAATGAGTTTTAAATGTGGAATTGTTGGTTTGCCAAATGTTGGCAAGTCCACACTTTTTAATGCATTAACAAATTCTAGCAAAGCGCAAGCGGCAAATTTTCCATTTTGTACAATTGATCCAAATGTTGGGGTAGTTCCTGTACCAGATGAAAGATTGTCTAAATTATCAAAAGTCTCTAACTCTAAAAAAGTAATTAATACTACAATTTCATTTGTTGATATTGCTGGTCTTGTAAAAGGAGCTTCAAAAGGAGAAGGATTAGGAAATAAATTTCTTTCTCATATCAGAGAAGTTGATGCAGTAATTCATATGATTAGATGTTTTGATTCAGCTGATATTCAAAATGTAAATCTTGATGTAAACCCAGTGAGAGATTTGGAAATTATTGAAACTGAAATGATGCTTGCAGATCTTGAAAGTATACAAAAAAGATTGGAAAAAAATAACAAAAAAAATATAGATGAGGAGCAACTTAAAATTTTAGAAATTGCTCTAGATTGCATCAATAACGATAAAGATATTTCAGTTCTAAAAACACAATTTGATACCAAGCAATTAAATCAAAGTGGTTTATTATCAATTAAGCCAAAAATATACGTTTGCAATGTTGACGAACAAAGTGTTCAGAATGGCAACAAATATACAAATGATTTCATAGAAAAATTTGGCAATGAAAATACTCTAATTGTATCTGCTGATATAGAAAATCAAATTAATGAGCTACCTGTGGAAGAGAAAAAAAATTATATGGAAATGATAGGTTTAAAAGAAACTGGATTAAATATGTTAATTCAAAAAGGTTACAATATACTAGAACTAGATACTTATTTTACATCAGGTCCTGAAGAAACAAGGGCTTGGACAATTAAAAAAAATTGTACAGCTCCTAAAGCAGCAGGCGAAATACATACTGATTTTGAAAAAGGCTTCATACGAGCTGAAACTATTTCTTATGAAGATTTTATAGCAAATGATGGCTGGGTAAATTCTAAAGCAAATGGGAAAATGAGATTAGAAGGAAAAGATTATATTGTTAAAGATGGAGATGTATTAAACTTCAGATTCAACACCTGACCAAATTTTCTTCATACTAAAGTATACTAAAATAGTTAAAATAATTAAATATACTATAGCTTTAAATCCCATTTGGTGCCTTGCTTCTA
Source organism: uncultured Pelagibacteraceae bacterium (assembly GCA_902560805.1). GTDB lineage: Bacteria > Pseudomonadota > Alphaproteobacteria > Pelagibacterales > Pelagibacteraceae > Pelagibacter. The sequence continues at coordinate 5,891 of CACENW010000014.1, forward strand.
AGTGAGGCTCCGCAGACCACATTAAAAATGTAGTTACATCTTTTGACATCTGTTCAACTGATGCATTAGTGCCATCACCATACTCTACTATTCCATCTGATAATGGGGCTGCCATTCTAATCTTATTACCATACATATATTTATTGTAATAAACTCCATCATCCAAAGTTACTCCACTTGGTGGATCTTCATAACCTTGAAGCAAAGAATAAATATAATCAACTCCACCACCTCTTGCTTTAACTAAAACAGACATGTCTGGTGGATATGCTCCTCCATTAGCAGCTTGCGCAGCTTTTACATTGTCGTATGGCATTACAAATTTATCTGAAAGTTTTCCAGGTCTAGTGAACATTTCACCATCAGCATTTGGTCCATCTGTAACCTCAAAAGAAGCAGCAATTGCTTTTGCAGCTGCCTCTGAAAACTCCGGTCCACCCTTTTCTGATAAATTTCTATAGCTCAAATATTTCATTGAATGGCAAGAAGCACAAACTTCAGTATAAACTTGATATCCTCTTTGAAGAGCTGCCCTATCAAATTTTCCAAAAAGACCTTTAAAACTCCAATCTGTTTTAAGATAATCTACTTTTTCGGCAGCAAATGTTTGAGCGCTATTTAGAGAAAAAAATGAAAGTATTAAAATTAACTTAAATAACTTTTTCACTTTATTTTATTTTACTTTCTCTATGTCTTGCTGCTGCTAAGTTTGGTGATCCACCTAAAATAGGTTCCGTTATACTTAGTGGGACAGGTAATGTTCTCTCCTTAAATCCTAACACAGGCAGAATAACTAAAAAATGTAAGAAATAATAGGCAGTGGCTACTCTTGCTATTAATAAATAAAGACCTTCTGCAGGCATTGCCCCCACGTAACCTAGAATTAAAACGTCTGCTACTAAAATCCAGTAAAATTGTTTGTACAAAGGTCTAAACACTGCTGATCTAATTTTAGAAGTATCTAACCAAGGTAAAGCTGCAAGTATTAAAATTGCAGACAACATTGCAACTACTCCAAGAAGTTTATCTGGCACTGATCTTAATATTGCATAAAAAGGTAACAAATACCATTCTGGAACTATATGAGCTGGTGTTACCATAGGGTTTGCTTCAATGTAATTGTCTGCATGTCCTAAAATATTAGGCGTATAAAAAACAAAAAATGCAAAAACAATCATGAACATTAGTAATGCAAAACCATCCTTGATAACAATGTATGGATGGAATGGTACAGTGTCCTTAGAAGGTTTTTTAATATCAATACCAACTGGATTATTATTTCCAGGGACATGCAGAGCCCATATATGTAAAACTACAAGACCTAAAATTAAAAAAGGAATTAAGTAGTGCAAAGTAAAAAATCTTGTTAAAGTTGGGTTATCAACCGAGTATCCACCCCATAACCATGTTACAATTCCCTCACCTACTAATGGTATTGCGCTAAATAAATTTGTGATAACAGTTGCTCCCCAGAAACTCATTTGTCCCCAAGGCAAAACATAGCCCATGAATGCAGCTGCCATCATTAGCAAATAAATAATTATTCCTAAAATCCAAATAATTTCTCTTGGAGATTTGTAAGATCCATAAAATAACGATCTAAAAATATGAATATAAACTGCAAGAAAAAACATCGATGCACCATTTGCATGTATATATCTAATTAACCATCCGTAGTTCACATCTCTCATTATGTGTTCAACACTTTCAAATGCCATATCAGCATGAGCAATGTAATGCATAGCTAGAGTTAATCCTGTTATGATTTGTGTGATCAGGCAAAAAGTCAAAATTCCACCAAATGTCCACCAGTAATTTAAATTTTTTGGAGTAGGATAATCTGTTAGATGATTTGCAAGAGTTAGTAGCGGTAATCTATCATTAAACCACTGACCAACTTTAGATTTAGGTTTATAATCGTGATCACTCATAAATTTACTATCCTATTTTAATTGTGTTAGCATTCACGAATTCATATTTAGGAACTTCCATATTCCAAGGAGCTGGTCCTTTCCTAATTCTTCCAGATGTATCATAGTGAGAACCGTGACATGGACAAAACCATCCATTGTAATCACCTTTGTCATTCAAAGGTACACATCCTAAATGAGTACAGACTCCTACCATCACTAGCCATTCAGGATTTTTTGCTCTATCCTCATCTTTTTCTGGATGAATTAATTCCTCCATTTTTACAGATCTTGCTTCTTCGATTTCCTCTTGTGTTCTTCTTCTAATGAAAACTGGTTTTCCTCTCCACAGAACTGTAATTGTATTTCCAGGTTTAACCGAACTTACATCAACCTCAGTACTTGCTAAAGCTTTGACTGAAGCATCTGGATTCATTTGATCTACCATGGGCCACACTACTGCTGCTGCTCCAACGGCTCCTACAGCTGTGGTTGCTGTATATAAAAACTCTCTTCTTTTTGGCTTTTTATCTGACATTTTTAATAATTTTTTGTTAAAAAATAAATTTAATATACGATTTCTTATAAGATAAAAGTAATTTTTCTACTGAAAGAATGACACATTACTAATGAAACCTAGACCAAAAATTGCACTATACGAGCCAGATATTCCTCAGAATACTGGCTCAATTATAAGAACATGTGCCTGTTTAGGAGCTGAATTAGAAATTATTGAGCCTTGTGGATTTTTATTGTCTGACAAAAGGTTTAAAAGAGTTGTCATGGATTACATGGACTATAGTAAAATAAAATTTTACCAAAGTGCAGAACATTTTTTTGAAGAAAAAAAGAATCAAAGGATTGTTTTAATGACAACCAAGGGTTCTATAAATTATACTAAATTTAATTTTAAAGCCGATGATACAATTTTATTTGGAAGAGAGAGCGCTGGGGTCCCTGAAAAGGTTCATAAGCTAATTAGTGATCGTTTAAAAATTCCCATGAGTGAAAAAGCAAGATCCTTAAATATAGCGTCCTCAGTTGCAATAGTTTTATCAGAAAGTTTAAGACAAAATAATTTTATATAAATATGAACAATTCAATTAAAAAAGATATAACAAGCAATTGGTTCAAATTACTACAAAACGCAATTTGTAATGACATACTAGAATTGGAAAATAACAAAATTAAATTTGAATCAACTTCTTGGAAAAGAAACTCTAAAAAAGATGAAGGTGGTGGTGAATATAGAATTTTAAAAAATGGAAAAATTTTTGAAAAAGTTGGAGTAAATTTTTCAAAAGTATATGGAAAATTTCCTAAAAAATTTCAAAAAAATATACCAGGAGCTGAGAAAGACCCTAGATTTTGGGCTTCAGGAATTTCAATAGTTATGCATATGCAAAATCCACACATTCCAGCTATGCATTTTAATACAAGATATATCAGTACTCAAAAAAAATGGTTTGGAGGGGGAATGGATGTAACCCCAGCCATCAAAGATGATAATGAAAAGAATAAATTTCATAAAACTTTGAAGTTAATGTGTGATCAACATAATAAAAATTATTATAAAAAATATAAAAAATGGTGTGATGAATATTTTTATTTACCCCACAGGAAAGAAGCTAGAGGAATTGGGGGAATTTTTTTTGATTATAAAGATGATAATTTCGAAAAGGATTTTAAATTTGTAAGAGATGTAGGTATTACTTTTCAAATGATCTTTAATGAAATTATTAGAAAAAAAATCAAGAAAAAATGGTCTTTAAAAGAAAAAGAGAAGCAGTATATTAAGAGAGGCCGTTACGCAGAATTTAATTTACTGTATGACAGAGGAACTAAATTTGGATTACAAACTGGTGGAAATGTTGAAGGAATTTTAATGTCGTTACCTCCTTTAGCAAAATGGAAATAAAAAATGGAAAAAGAACCTATAACTTTAAATGGTTTGAAAAAATTAGAGGAAGAGCTTATTTTTTTAAAAGAAAAAAAAAGACCTGAAATAGTTGCCGCGATTGCTGAAGCAAGATCGCATGGAGATCTAAAAGAAAATGCCGAATATCATGCTGCAAAGGAAGAACAATCTCATAATGAAGGTAGGATTACTGAAATAAACGATATAATAGCCAGAGCTAACGTAATTGATGTAACTAAATTAAATAATGAGGGTAAAGTAATTTTTGGATCAACTGTATATTTAGAAGATTTAGATAGTGGAGAAAAAATAAATTATAAAATTGTTGGAAAAGATGAAGCTGACTTAAAACAAAAATTAATTTTCTTTCGGTCACCAATTGGAAAAGGATTAATAGGTAAAAATAAAAGTGATCTTGTAGAAATAAATACCCCTTCTGGAACAAAAAATTTTGAAATTAAAGACGTTAAATATATTTAACTTTTTGCAATTTT
>CACENW010000015.1 GCA_902560805.1 uncultured Pelagibacteraceae bacterium
TTTAGATCTAAAATTATATGTCCTTTTTTAATGAAAGTTTCCAAAACCAATAATTCTGGTCTGTTACTTGTGGCTCTTATAAATTTTACAAAATCTTTTAATAATATTGACTTTGTTGCCACCTCAAAATTAGAGGAAACTAATTTATTCTTAATAATAGAGTCAAGTGATACTTGAGTTTTTATATATTCAAGTTCAAGTGGTCTATTAGCATAATGGATTTTTGCACCAATAGTTTTTGCATTTATTTTAAGTTTAAGAGGATTAAGAATTAGTTTTACTTTTTTTAAAGATACATCCAAATTATTATTACCTTGAACAACTGTGTCTTTTATCTGTTGATTAAATTTGTCGGTTTCTATTCCAAAAATGCTTAAATAAAATATCAATGATATTAAAAATCCTAGAAATATCAAAAAGTATTTTAAAATATTTATTTTCATTTAATTTTGTAAAGAGATTGTTCCAGAAAATCATCTAATTCTCCATCAAGAATTTTATCTGGACTTGTGCTTTCAAAATTTGTTCTGTTGTCTTTTACCAATCTATAAGGTTGCAAAACATATGATCTTATTTGATGACCCCAACCAATTTCTGATTTACTGTTTTCTGTACTTTGGTTCTCTTCTTCTCTTTTTTTAATTTCAAAATCGTACAATCTTGCTTTTAACATATTCATACAAGTTTCTTTATTTTTATGTTGCGATCTTTCATTTTGACATTGGACTACTATTTTTGATGGAATGTGAGTAATTCTAACAGCGCTATCAGTTGTATTTACATGCTGTCCACCAGCACCACTTGATCTATAAGTATCTATTCTCAAATCTTTCTCTAAAATTTCAACATTTATATTTTCATCCACTACTGGGTAAATCCAGATACTTGCAAAACTTGTGTGTCTTCTCGCTCCTGAGTCAAATGGTGAAATTCTAACCAAACGATGAATACCTGATTCTTTTTTCAACCAACCAAATACGTAATCACCTTCAATTTTTATTGTTGCTGATTTGATGCCAGCTTCATCTCCTTTATGCTCACTAATTAAATTTGATTTAAAACTTTTTTTATCAGACCACTTTAAATACATTCTTCTCAACATATCAGCCCAATCTTGACTTTCAGTGCCTCCAGCACCTGCATGTATTTCTATATAACAATCTAAAGAGTCTGCTTCGTCCGATAAAAAACATTTGATTTCATTCTTTCTTACTTCCTTTTTTAAATCTTTAATATTTTGTAACGTTTCTTCCTGAACTGCTAGGTTATTTTCTTCTAAGGCAAGTTCATTCAAATCATCAAAATCATTTAATTTTTGGATAGACTGATTTAGAGAATTTACTAAATCTTCGTAAAGTTTTTTCTCTTTTATAACTTTTTTTGAATTATCTTTATCTTGCCAAAAGTTGGCATCCAAGATATGAGAATTTAGTTTTTCAAGTTTTGAATAAATTTTATTGTTTTCAAAGATACTCCTTAATTCTTTGATTAATCTTTTGAATTTCTTCTTTGTAATTTTGGTAATTGTTATTCATTAGTAAAATTTTAATATGTTGTTTATATCCATTCTATCAGAATTTGAATAAAGAACTTTACCATCTACAACATTTTTCTTTTTAAAAACCTCAATTATTGTATTTTTGGATGTAAATTTAGCTTTTTGGCCTGTTGAGGGATCCACAACCATCATAATTGTGTCTTTTGCTGCTTTAAATGGTCTAGCCTCAGACTTTTTAACAGAATTTTTTATAAAATTTTTAAATATTGGTAAGGCTGTTTTTGATCCTGTTTCAAATTTACCAAGTGGTGTTGGAGTATCCATTCCTACATAAACACCTACTAATAAGTTTGATGTAAAACCAATGAACCAAGTATCGGTATTATTATTCGTAGTTCCAGTTTTTCCCGCAATATTTAATTTTAAATCTCTTAATTTTTTTGCAGTTCCTCTTTGGACTACCCCTTCAAGAATTGATGTCATTTGATACGCGGTCTCTTCAGAAAAAATTTGTATATATTTATTTTTTAACTCAGGATAATCATCACTAAGGTAGGATATTGCATCACAATTTACACAAGATCTCTTATCATTATTATAAATAGTGTTTCCCTCACTATCTTGTATCCTATCAATCAACACAGGTTCAACAAGTTTTCCTCCATTAACAAAAACAGAATAAGCAGATGTAAGCTGCATCAAAGTAGTTTCAGCGGAACCTAATGAAATTGACAAAAGTTCTTCAGGATTTTCATAAATTGAAAGTTTTTTAGAATAGTTAATAATTTTATATAGCCCTAAATCTTGAGCTATTCTAACTGTCATTAAATTTCTTGATTTCTCTAGTCCAGTTCTGATCGTAGATGGACCATAAAATTTTTTTCCATAATTTTCTGGTTTCCACAACTTTAAATCATCCCCCTGATCTAAAACTAAAGGTGCATCCAAAACTAATGATGTGGGTGTATAATTGTTTTCTAAAGCAAGAGCATAAACGAATGGTTTAAATGCAGAACCTGGCTGTCTTTTGGCTTGTGTAGCTCTATTAAACTCACTTTTTTTAAAACTAAAACCACCATTAAGGGCCAAAACTCTTCCTGTATAAGGATCCATTACAATAATTCCTCCATTTACTTTTGGTAATTGTTGCAAACTATATTTTTTATCTTTTATTTGTTTCACATAAATTATGTCACCAATTTTTAACAATTGGTTAAACTCTTTTTTTGTCCAAGAAATATCTTTATATTCAATAACACCATCATCTTTATCAATCGTTTCTATAATTGCTGAAAATTTATTTAATTTTTTTACAATTGCTAATTTCCAATTGATTGATTTTTCAAGTTTGTATTTATCTAAATCTTTGTACCAATTTGAATTGTAAGTTTTGTTAATTAATGCTCCCCTCCAACCTTTTCTCTGATCATAGGAAATCAATCCAGATCTTAAAGAATTAGTTGCTATTTTTTGTAAATCTAAATCTATTGGAGTATTGATATTTAGACCTTGTTTATAAACTTTGTCATAAGTCAAACTTTCTATTACATTTTTTCTAACGTCTTCAATATAATATTGCGCATCTTCTAAGTATATTTTTTGTTTTTTCTTTAATTTAATTTCACGATTACTTAATTTTTCTAACCACTCAGATGTAATATAATTATTTTCATACAAATTTTTTAAAACTAAATTTCTTCTAAATTTTGCTAAATCTTTATCTTTATAAGGATTGTATTTACTAGGCGCTTTAGGCAAAGCAGCTAATAATGCAGCTTCTGAATAATTAAGTTCTCTTATAGATTTATCAAAATATTCCATACTTGCAGCTGCTACACCATAGGCTCCACTACCGAGATAGATTTGATTTAAATAAAGTTCTAATATCCTTTCTTTAGATAGTGCTCTCTCAATCCTAAATGCTAATATTGCCTCTTTTATCTTTCTATTTATACTTACTTCATTTGTAAGTAAAAAATTCTTTGCTACTTGTTGAGTAATAGTTGAGGCACCTTCCAATCTTTTAGAAGACATTATATTTGAAATATTATTGATAACTGCTCTTAAAACACCTTTGGCATCTACACCGGGATGAGAGAAAAAATTTTTATCTTCTGCAGATAAAAATGCGTTAATTACGTTCTTTGGTATAGCGTTGTACGGAACAAAAACTCTTTTTTCTTTTGAAAAATCTGCAACCAATTCTCCATTTCTTGAATAAACTTTGCTCGAAACTGGGGGCTTATAACTCTTTAGAAATTTATAATCTGGAATATCGTTGGAGTATTTCCATAAAATACTAAATATTAAAATACCTAATAATATTAAAATAGTTGAGGAAAATAACAGAATATTTTTAAATAATTTACTCATTTTATTTCCATTATATCTTGGAATTTGTTAAAGATAAGGCATCAGAATTAAACAAAATTTATTACTAAAAAAATATTAATGAACTTAACAATCAACATATTATGGAAAAAAATTTATATATCGATGCATCGCATCCAAATGAAACTAGAGTTGTACTTAAATCAGGCGAAAATATTGAAGATTACGAGTACGAAGGTTTAAAAAACAATTTAATTAAAAATAACATTTATTTAGGAAAGGTAAGTAGAATTGAACCTTCTCTCCAAGCAGCCTTTGTAGACTTCGGTAGAGAAAGACATGGATTTTTATCGTTTAATGATATTCAGTCAGATTATTATCAAATACCAAAAGCTGACCTTGAAAAAATAAAAGAAGAAGAAGAAAAAGCAAGGGAAGAACTTTCAAAGCAAGTTGAAGCAAAAGAAGAGGAAAATATTGCTGAAGGCAAACTTGAAATAGATGATCCAATTGAGGAAAAAGTTGAAGATGTTGAAACTGATAAAGAAGAATTAGAAGCTAAAGAAAATTCAGACACAGAGGAAAAGACTGAAAAAAAAACTGAAAAAAGATTCAGATTTAAAAGATATAAAATTCAAGAAGTTATTAAACCTAATCAAGTAATTCTTGTTCAGGTCATCAAAGACGAGAGAGGTCAAAAAGGTGCAGCGTTGAGCACATTTATTTCAATCGCAGGTAAATACATAGTTTTGATGCCGAACACACCTAAAGGTGGTGGAATTTCAAGAAAAATATTTAATCCTGCAGATAGAAAAAAAATTAGAACCATTCTGAATGAAATTGAAATTCCTAAAGAGATGGGTTTAATTGTAAGAACAGCTGGTAGCAACAAAACAAAAAATGAAATCAATAGTGATTTAACAACTCTTATTAATACTTGGGGACAGATAAAAGACAATGCAATTAATTCTATAGCTCCCTCTTTAATTCATCAAGAAAGCGAAATAATTAAAAGAACTTTAAGAGATATGTACGATGATAATACTAACCAAATTATTGTTGAAGGAAATGAAGGTTATAAAAAAGCCCAATCCTTTATGAAAACAATGATGCCATCAAGTGTAAAAAAAGTTAAAAAATATAGAGGGAGAACACCATTGTTTATTGAAGAAAATATTGAACAAAAACTAAATCAAATTTTTGACTCAGAAATTAAGCTCAAATCGGGAGGATACTTGGTTATTAATCCTACAGAAGCACTTGTATCAATTGACATTAACTCAGGTAGCTCTATTAAAGGTAAAAATGTTGAGAGCACAGCCTTAGACACAAATGTTGAAGCAGCAGAAGAAATTGCAAGACAAATAAAAATTAGAGATTTGTCAGGATTAATAATTATAGACTTCATTGATATGCTTAGTTATGGCAACCGACGCTTAGTGGAGAGGAAGCTTAAGGAAAAATGTAGATCAGATAGAGCAAGAATTCAAATTGGAAGAATAAGTAATTTCGGCCTTTTAGAAATGTCTAGACAAAGGTTGAGAGAAAGTGCTGTCAAATGGAAGGTGACTTTAACAGATGAGTCTTTTTCACAAAAATTATTAAAAATTGTTGAATTAAAGGCTGTAATTAATAAAGCAAAATTTGTAGAAGTAAAAGTATGTGAAAAAGTTTCAGATTTTCTAAAAGAAAACTTTGTTAACGATTTAACTTACTTTGAAAAAAAGAATAAAATGACTATCGACATAATTAGTGACAATTCTTTAATAATACCAGAATTTATTATTAATATTCAAAACAAATCAAAAAAAACAATTGAGCTTGTTGAGCATTATGAAAAATTAAAAAACTTAGAAATCCAAAATAAAGAAGATAAAATTTTTCAAAAAAAAGAAGTTAAAAAAATAAAAAAAAATTATAAAAAAAAGAAATATTATAAAAAAACTAAATAATACCTTTTAATGGAGAAGAAGGATTTCCCATTAAAGTTTTATCTATTCTTCCTGAGTTATACGATTGCCTTCCGGCAATAACAGCATTTTTAAATGCAAGAGCCATATCAAATGGTTTTTTTGCTTTTGCAATTGCAGTGTTTACCAATACTCCATCACAACCCAGCTCCATTGCAATTGTAGCATCAGAAGCTTGTCCAAGACCCGCATCAATTATTAATGGAAGTTTTGTTTGTTTCCTGATTATTTGAATATTAATTTTATTTTGTATTCCTAAACCTGATCCTATTGGTGCTGCTAGTGGCATTATCGCGGCAGCTCCAACATTTTCTAATCTTTTTGCCATTAATGGATCATCGTTACAATAAACCATGACTCTAAATCCCTCTTTGGTAAGAACTTCAGTAGATTTTAAAGTTTCAATCATATCTGGAAATAAATTTTCCTTATCTCCTAAAACTTCTAATTTAACTAGTTTCCACCCCCCAATTTCTCTTGCTAACCTCAAAGTTCTAAGAGCTTCTTTAGAATTAAAACAGCCCGCTGTATTTGGCAAATAGGTAATTTTCTTTGGATCAATATAATCCATTAACAAAGGTTTGTTTTTATCAGAAATATTTACTCTTCTAACAGCAACAGTTACAATCTCTGCTCCTGACAATTTGATTGCTTTAGCACATTCAGACATCGTTTTATACTTTCCGGTACCAACAATTAATCTAGATTTAAATTTTTTTTTAGCAATGATGAGATTATCTTTTTTCATGTTACCCTCCTCCTATAAAATGAACAATCTCAATTTTGTCGTTTTGTTTTAATTTAATTTTATTAACATTTTTTTTATCTATTATTTCTTCATTAAGTTCAATTGCTACTTTTTTCATAGGAATTTTAAGGTGTTTTATTAAATCTGAAAGTTTATATGTTTCAGAAATTGATCTGTTTTTACCATTTACTTTGATTTTTATTTTTTTCATCGTATATAAAAGCTGAATGAATAATAAAATAATTATTATTAACGGTCCAAATCTTAATCTATTAGGTGAAAGAGAACAATCACAATATGGATCAGGTAACTATGAGCAACTTAAAGAAAATTGTTTAAAAAAATCAAAAGAAATTGGACTAGACTGCAAATTTATCCAATCAAATTTGGAGGGAGATTTAGTAAATACAATTCAAGATGCGCGTAAAACTTATGATGGAATGATTATAAATGCTGCTGCATTTACACATACTTCAGTTGCAATAAGAGATGCTCTTGAATTATTCAAAAAACCAATAATTGAAATGCATATATCAAATATTTATAAAAGAGAAGAATTCAGGCATAAATCACTTATTAGTGCAGTTGCAACAGGAGGGATTTTTGGCTTAGGTACTGAAGGATATATTTTGGCCATAATTTCATTACAAAAGCTTTTACAAAAATGAAAATAGATAAAAACATAATTAAAGAACTTAGTAATTATTTAGATGAGTTTAATTTAACTGAAATAGAAATTACTCAAAAAGATACTAAAATTAAAGTTTCAAAAAATAACGTATCAATTAGCAATCAAACAATTCCAGCATCTGTAAGCAATACAAATTTAACTGCTATTTCTCAATCTGCTGAAAGCGTTAAATCAGGAACAGAAATTACTTCTCCAATAATAGGAACTGCTTATCATGCGCCAGAACCTGGGGCAAAAAAATTTGTTGAAGTCGGTAAAAAAATTAAAAAGGGTGACACAATAATGATTGTTGAAGCAATGAAGACAATGAACCATGTACCTTCTACACATGATGGTGTTGTAAAAGAAATTTGTGTTGATGATGGTCAGCCAGTTGAGTTTGGTCAAACAATTATTATCTTAGAATAAATAATGTTTAAAAAAATTTTAATTGCAAACCGTGGGGAAATTGCAGTTAGAATTATAAGAGCATGCAAAGAATGGGGTATTGCAACTGTAGCAGTCCATTCAGATGTTGATAGAGAAAGCATGCATGTGAGAATGGCAGATGAAAGTGTCTGCATAGGTTCTCATCAACCAGCAAACAGTTATTTAAATATTCCCGCATTAATGTCTGCGATAGAACTGACTAATGCAGATGCTGTTCATCCAGGATATGGTTTTTTATCTGAAAATGCTAACTTTGCTAAAATTTTAGAGGAAAATAAAATTAAATTTATTGGTGCATCTTCGAAACATATCGAGATGATGGGAGATAAAATTCAAGCCAAAAGAATAGCTAAAGAAAATGGTTTACCAGTTATTGAAGGATCTGAAGGTGGTGTTACAGATATTAATGAAGCAAAAGGTCTTTGTAAAAAAATTGGTTTTCCTGTTTTAATTAAAGCCTCAGGTGGAGGTGGTGGTAAAGGTATGAAAATAGTACATAAAGAAGAAGAATTTGAAACCTTGTTTTCTACAGCTAAATCAGAAGCACAAAAATACTTTGGTAATGATGAAGTGTATATTGAGAAATTCTTTCAAAATCCAAGGCATATAGAGGTGCAAATACTCGCAGGAAAGAACAGAGTTGTACATTTACACGAGAGAGATTGCTCTGTTCAAAGAAGACACCAAAAACTTATTGAAGAAACTCCTAGTCCTGTTCTGAATGATGAAATTAGAAAAGATCTTTTTGAAAAAACTGTAAATATGGTCTCTAAAATTGGATATATGGGTGCAGGTACAGTGGAATTTATCTATGAGGATAAAAAGTTTTATTTTCTAGAAATGAATACTCGAGTTCAAGTAGAGCACCCAGTCACAGAGATGGTAACAGGAGTAGATATAATTAAAGAGCAAATTTGGATAGCATTTTCTGAAGAAACAGCATTAAAACAAAGCGACATTAGCCCAAGAGGTCATGCTATTGAATGCAGAATAAATGCTGAAGATGCTAGTAAAAATTTTCAACCCTCTCCAGGCGTTATAAGTATGTGTCACCAACCATCTGGATTTAGAACTAGAGTAGATGGTGCTATATTTCAAGGTTACAAAGTTACTCCATATTATGACAGTATGGTTTGTAAGTTAATTTGCCATGGACGAAATAGAACGGAAGCTATTCAAAGAATGAACAGATCTTTAGATGAATTTGTAATTGAAGGTATTACAACTACCATTCCACTTCACAAAAAATTGTTAAATCATAAAAAATTTATCAATTCAGATTTTAATGTGAGCTGGCTAGATAAAGATACTTTAGTTTAATAGCATTTTATTAA
>CACENW010000016.1 GCA_902560805.1 uncultured Pelagibacteraceae bacterium
TGGTACTAGTTGTCCTATGAAGTCCTATAGAACCTTTTTATCTATTTCCAATACCAAGATCAATAATACCAGCACGGTGTGCACCGATAAGCTGTTTCAAAGTAACACTACCGTAAACTTTTTCATCCCACATAGATTTATTTTGTGAATTACTTGCTACATCTTTAGCTACTTCTTTAGCAATCTCATTTGCTTGCTCAGTAATTTCTCTTAAAGAATCTTTTTGTAATTCTTTAAGTATTTTTTTGGACTCTTTCAAAATATCTTTATCTAAATTATCTATTATATGTTTAGTTGCAATATTAGAAGCTGTCTCATGTGTGAATGGTTTGTTAGAAGAGTCTTTTATTCCAATAGTTTCAAGCTTTTTAATAATATCATTTGTATCTAAAAAGTTCGAATTTTTATTAATGATATCTGTACTTTTCTCTAATTTATCAGATTTTATTTTACGGTTAACGTTAACCATATTTTCAACAATATTTTCTAGCTCCTTAAGTTCAATTTCATGAAATAAATTACTATTTAATGGTTTTGTAACAGCAAAATATTTTTCTGGTATTTCATCTAAAATTGAATCAATAAGAGTATCCATAAAAAAAATAAGAGACCTCGCAAATAATTTTTCCTGCTCATTATTTTTTGATTTTAAAACACTAATTTCAATCTCTTTATTTATATCACTTACAATACTTACTGCTAGATCAACTTTATTTACTATATCATTATCAGTTGTTGTTAATTCCTTTAAAGCTTTAAAAGCTTCAGCTAATTTTAATTTTTCTTTATCTATAGATTTGTAGTCATCTGCTTCTAGTTTTTTATCAATTTGGCTTAATCTCAAAGAGTATTTTTCTAGTAGAATTCTCCGTTTACTAAGATTGGGATCAACATTAGTTTTTATAACATTTGTAACAACTGCATTTAACATATCTCCAATTAATGGATAAGCTATTCTGGCAAAATCATGTTTTGGAGATCCGCGTTCGTACTCCCAAAGTGGGATACCTAGTTTCTCTCTTATTTTTTTAATCGATTTAAGTCTTTTCAGGTATTTTACCCTTTTAAGACCTATAGTATTTTCTTTAGCTGGGTTTTTTTTAAACTTTTCAAATTTTTTATAAAAAGATTTGTTATACGAAATGCATGAAAATTTTTCTTTACCTTTGTAGTCATACCACCCCCCTTTGCACTCAATACCTGGTAATTTTTTAGGTTTTTTCTCACCCTCAGTATAAGAGTTATATCTTACAAAAAGATTCCAATTAGTGTGTACATTTGGACCATTGTCTCTATCAATAATATCTAAAACATAAAATATATCACCTGGTCTCTTTTTTTTTGATTTTTCTGGATATGTCATTACTGCACGAATAACTTTTGCAATACATTCGTCTGAACGATTTTTTCCATATGCACATTTTGCTAAATTTCTAAGATCTATTCTTTTTTGAAAATCTATTTCTTTTTTTATAGTCTCTCTCCTATTTCTATACTTTTTAGAGGATTTATGAGCCTCACCAGTTTTTTTTAATTTCTCGTACTCTTCTTTACTTATTCTAGCTCGAAAATTTTCAAATCTTTCGTTTACAAATCTTTCTACATCCTCTGGTGTAATTTTACTGTTGTCAGCAAAAGAATAACTATGGCTGAATAAAATAAATAAAAATGTAATAATTATTATTCTCATATAAAAACTATATTATCTTTTAAGGTACTAGTTTAGTACTAGTCTGAAAAAATTAAATAAGCTTTATTTTCTGATCTTAATTGAAAGCTAATTTAAAGTTATAAGATTTTATAGGATGATTAGACTACCTTGGACTACTATGGACTGACTAAAAAGTGAATCCCTCGGCTTTTAAGTCCTTTGTGTCTACCAATTTCACCACGAGGGCATTAATGAATTTCATGAGTGTTTATGCTAATATTTATAATTGAACAAGGGTAATAAGTAAATTTTTTTTATTTTATCTCCCCAGGTACTAGTTTGGTACTAGTTGTCCTATAAAATCCTATAATTATCTTTTGTGTTTTTTGACATCATTTTCATCAAAAAAATAAGTGAGTCTTCCGTTACCTGCAGGATAAACACCTTTGGGTACTATATCACCGTTTTCTATTTTTCTTCTAAGATTAGTTTTAGAATGAGATGTCTTTTTTGAAAATTCATTCATGTCGTATAAATTTTTTACAGTTTTAAGAGTTATTCCTAAAGCTTTTCTTATGATGTCCAGTTTATTGTCATCATTTTTAAAATAAGCCACTTTTGCTCCTGCAATTTTTAAAAAAAGATCGGCTTTAATTTTTTTATCATTAACCGCATCATATATTGGCAATCTTGATTTATACCCAAGTTTAAATGCAACATCTTTTCCAGTAAGGTAGCCCTTAATTTGATATCCAGACATCTCTACGTCGCTACCCGAAACGTTTACATTTTTATAATCAACTATTTTTTTATGTTTTGATTTAATCTTCTCTGCCTCAATTTTTTTTATATACCAAGAAAATTCTCTACTAATGTTTGGGCCTTTTTTTGGAATAATTAATCCTTTTTTAATAGCCTTTTTAACTTTTTCACCTAAATTGAATTTTTTTTGTAAAATAGTTAATGATATATAACCCTTCAATTCATCAGAAATAATATCAAGTCCTAATACATTTTTAATTTCATCTATATTTGGTATTTTATACAAATTAGTAACTCCTGCTGCTAAAACTACAGTTCCTTCAGATTTAATTTTTCCATTCTGGCAAGCTTTTTTAATTTTTTTATTACCATGATTGATTTTATATTTTTTTTGAATTGCTTTTATCAAAGCAGATTCTGTAAAGAGATCCTTTGGCACCTCACTAATATTTGAATAAGTTATATTTAACTTAGCTTTAAATTTTTTTACTTTCTCTGGATTATAATAATGACCAAGCGAATGCTTAAAATATCTACCTTCTGGCTCAATTAAACCTGCTTTTCTATAAGTACTAACTGCATGAAGAATATTTTTCATAATATATTTTTCATTCTTTAAACCTTCAATTGACTTCAAAGTTTCACCTTCAAACGACCATTCAAAACCATAATTGTCCAATTGTTTTATTTGAAAATTAAATAAAGTTCCGTTTCTTCTTCTATTTCTAACATCATTAACCCAATCGGATAGTTTTTGATTATCAGAATATTTTTTTGGAACCTTACAGTGACCAAACTTGTCTTTAAAAGCAAGTAACATAGAAACTTTATCATCCCAACTTGTTCTTAAATCATCTATTATCTTTGATTTAATCTCTCTGATTAAAATCTCTTTTGATAAATGTGGGTGAATTCCAAATATTCTTTCTTCCATTTTTTTTAAAGATTTATCTGAAAAACCTTTTCCTCTTTTTTCTGAAACTAAAACCTCATTAATTATTGAATTTATTTCATCATCGTGTTCCCTTAACGCTTTAATAATTATAGCAATTTTTTCATATCTAGTTCTTTTAAGCGCATCTTGTTCGGTTTCATTTTTTTTGGTTTCAACAAAAATTGGGATAAGTACATAACCAAATTTTTTTGATGGGTCATTTCTCTTTCTTAATGCTCTACCAATTGCTTGAATTATGTCAATTTCACTTTGTTTTGGATTTACGAATGCTACCATTCCAACTGATGGAACATTAACACCCTCTACTAAACATCTTGCATTTGATAATATGCCAAATTCTTTTTGTTTAAAATTTCTCATAATATTTTCTCTATCAAAATGTTTCATAGAACCTACAATACATTCACTATAATATTTTGGTAAAAAGCTTTTAATCCCCTCTTCGGTATTTCTTGTAAATGATTTTGCGCGTCTAACAGATGTGTGAAAGGTAAAAACTTTTTTTATAAGATACTTTTCAACAGCTTTTTTAATTGCAATTTGGTGTGCAACTTGGTCTGTGTTTATTTCTTTATCTTTAATAATTGTGATTGATTTAGATCTAATTTCTTTTTCAACTTCTCTGGAGGTAATATATGAAATTATTACTTTGGGCTTAGCAATTATTCCTAATTTAGCACCTTGATTAAATGTTAAATCATAACAAACATTGCCAAAAATTTTATTGTTATCCATAGTCATCATCATTTTCTCATCGCCCTCTTTATTAAAATCCTTAAATTTTGAAACTCTTCTTGTAGCGGTCATAAATAATCTTTTATTTATGAAAATATTTTTATCTTCTAAAGCATATGAAAAACTAGGTTGTGTATTCTTATCTAATTTTTTTACTCTTGAGGTTCTATGGGCTTCATCAAAAATTGCAAAATCAATTAATTTTTTTCCATTAAGAGCCTCACCTATTTTTTTTGAAGATTGATAAGTACTGAAGATAACTTTTGGATTTTTGGTATTTTTATTTAAAAATTTTCTAATCTTTTTTGCGTCTGTTGTCATTTTAAAATCTAAAAAATCTTGTTCAATGACAAATTCATCAATATTCTTGTCTGTATCTTTTGAAGAACTAACTGCTATAGAATCAAATTTAATATTTGAATCTGAATACCAATCATCTCTTATTTGTTTTATTAACGCTATTGAGGGAACAAGTATTAAAGTGATCTTGGGATACAATTTTTCAAAAACCCACATACCAACTAACGTTTTGCCTGTACCACAAGCCATTAAACATGTTGTTCTATTGTTTTTTTCTAACTCATTTAAAATCTTTTTTATAGCTGTTTTTTGAAATTCGTCTTTTTTAATAGCTTTTTTTAATATGGTAGTTTGAGACAACCATTCTTTTACTTTTATAAAATCTCGTTCTTTCAAGGAACTTAAGGAACTATATGACAATAAATGAATATTTCTTTTTGATATAAATTCTTTATCAATTTTATTTGTAGTAGTTATCAACATCCTTTCTTTTACATTTTCACTTATCGCTAAAAAAGTTGACAGTTCTCTCCAAGTCAAATTTCCATCAGGTTTTCTAAATTTTACTTGATATGTGTTAATCTTATTTTCATTACAAATATAAACTCCATCATATCCCTTATCAGTTTCAACTAAATTTAATTTAAATAAAATATCCTTTGGAACTTTACCCTGAGGATAAGCTTTTTTAACATTGTATTTTAAGTTAGTATTTAGAAGTGCTTCTGCAAATACTTCAAAAACATCTCCCTTTGTTTGGTCTATAGTTCTATTATTATGAGATGATAAATTTTTTATTCTATTGATTAATTCATTAATATTTTTCAGATTATTAAAAATACCTAATTCATTAAAATATTTACTGAATGTGTGAAGTGGGTAACTCATTTATTAAATATAACAAATAACTAAATCAATTTAACATATCTATTAAGGTACTAGTTTAGTACTAGTTTCTTAAAATTAATTATTCATATTTTCCAATAAAAATAATCTATTAATATTAAAAGTTATGGGATTATAAGGGATTTAGACTATTAGGGACTATTAGGGACTCAGAAATTTCTCAACTCAAACTATTTTAAGTCCTTTGTGTCTACCAATTTCACCACGAGGGCATTAATGAATTTCATGAGTATTTATGCTAATATTTATAATTGAACAAGTCTAATTAGTAAAATTGTTATTTATTAGAATATTTTATAAATATCAATCAATGAAAAAAGCGATCAAAGTTTTGATATTTACTGACCTAGACGGATCTTTGCTTCATAGAGATACGTTTAAATTTGATGAAATAAAAGACTATTTGAAACAACTAATATCAAAAGGAATTTATATAATACCCAACACTAGTAAAACTGAGAAAGAAATTTTAAAATTTAATTACGAATTAGGATCAAATTTACCTTTTATTTCTGAAAATGGATCAGCCATTAATGGCTTAGAATTATTGAATTCTGATTTACCTAATGAATTAATTCTTAGCAGAGAAAAGGATGATCTTTTAAATATTTTTAAAAATATAGTTCCAATAAATCTGCAAAATAAATGCAAATGGGTATCTGAAATGAATAAAAAAAAACAAAGTTTAGTTTTTGGTTTAGAAGATAAAAAACTAAAGATGGCTTTAAATCGTAAATACACTATTCCATTTTTATTTGAGGGAAATAAAAATCAAAGAAATGAATTATCTAAGATAATTAAAAATGAAGATCTTTATTTACAAGAAGGAGGAAGGGTTATTAATTTAACTGATAAAGTTAGTAAAGCTAAAGCACTTCAAATATTTGTAAGATTTTTAAAAAAAACTAATAAAAATATAAAAACAATAGCTGTTGGTGATAATTACAATGATTTAGACATGCTAAAAAAGACTGATTTTCCATGCTTAGTATTCAATGATAAATTCACCTTAGATGAAATTCATATAAATAATCTAATAACAACAAATAAGCCATCTCCTGGAGGCTGGGCAGATGTGATTAAAATGGCTCTAGTTAAAATAAATAAAAATTAATAAAATCAATTATGAGTGATTTTTCTCAAAATGGTATTATTTCAACACTTCATGACTTTGGAACAAAGTCAACAAAGCAAATAGAAAAAGAGCTTTTAAGTTTTTCAAAAGAAAGAAAAATGGAACTTATTTTACCTTGTCTTTATAGCGAATTAAATGGGGATGCATTACCAAAAATAGTTTATGAAATTGCTCAAACTAATTATCTACATCATATAATAATAGGATTAGATCAAGCTAATGAAAAACAGGCCCGAAAGGCATGGACATTTTTTGAAAAATTAGAAACTCCATTCACAATACTTTGGAACGATGGTCCAAATTTAAAAAAATTAGATAAAGAATTACAAAAAAAAGCATTAGCACCTAATGAAAAAGGTAAAGGTAGAAATGTTTGGTACTGTATCGGAATGTCTATAGCAAGAAATAGTGCAAGATCTGTTGCTTTACATGATTGTGATATTAAAACATATGATCGAAGAATGTTAGCAAAATTATTTTATCCAGTAGTTAATCCATTGTTTAATTTTGAATTTTGCAAAGGTTACTATCCTAGAGTAGCTGATAACAAAATGAATGGTAGAGTAGCTAGATTATTAGTATTTCCAATATTAAACGCTTTAGAAAAAACTATAGGTAAAAGTGAATATTTAGATTTTATGAAATCATTTAAATATCCACTAGCTGGAGAATTTTCTTTTCGAAGAAATATTCTCCCAGAATTAAGAATTTCATCCGACTGGGGAATAGAAATTGGAATTTTATCAGAAATGCAAAGAAACTTTTCTCCACAAAATATTTGCCAAGTTGATTTAGCCGATAGTTATGACCATAAACATCAGGATTTATCTACTGATGATGAAAACAAAGGTCTGTCAAGAATGTCTATTGATATAATTAAAACCTTTATCAAAAAACTAGCTACACAAGGTCACTCATTTAGTAGAGAGCAATTAAGATCTCTTAAAGCAACATATTATAGATCGGCACTTGATTTAATAGATGCTTATCGTGGAGATGCTGAAATGAATGGTTTGAAATTTGACTCTCATTCTGAAGAAAAGGCTGTAGAATTATTTTCTAAAAATATAATTAAAGCAGGAGAAGATTTTTATTTAAATCCAATGGATGCTCCATTTATACCAACTTGGAGTAGAGTTAAGAGTGCTATACCAGATTTTTTAATAAGATTAGAAAAAGCTGTTAAAGAAGATAATAAATTT
>CACENW010000017.1 GCA_902560805.1 uncultured Pelagibacteraceae bacterium
GTTTCTTTTTTATATTTTTTTTTCTCTATGGATTTAAGAAAATTATGTATATTTTTTTTTGTTAAAATGATCTTTTTAGAAAAATCAGTATAAATATTATATCCACCATCTACTTTATAAATTATTATAGGCTTATCTGATTGATACAAATCCTCTAAATAAGGGTTGAATTTAAGCTTATGCTGGCTGAATTCTTTCAATTGCTTTCTCTACTATAGGTAAATGTATCAGACCTGCAAATAATGATAATGCGATAGATCCGTACCATGCATAGTCAAAATTTCCATTTAATTCATAAAATACACCACCTAGATACGCTCCTAAGAAAGAACCAATTTGATGACTTACAAAAACTATCCCATATAAAAGTCCAACGTATTTTGTGCCAAATATATGAGCAACGATTCCATTTGTTGGGGGAACTGTAGATAGCCATAAAAAACCAAAAGTAACTCCAAAAATAACAGAATTAAATATACTTGGAGGTAAGAAAATAAAATAGATAATTGAAACTCCTCTTAAAAGATAAATCGCACTTAATATTTTTTTCTTACTATACCTTGTTGCTAAATAACCACTTGTAATTGTACCTGCCATATTAAATATACCAATTAAAGCTAGAACCATTGCAGGTGTCCAGTCAGGTAAACCTTTGTCTGCCATATAAGTAGGAATATGAGTTGCTACTAAAGCAATATGCCAACCACAAACAAAAAAGCCTAAAGTGAGATAAATAAAACTTTTGTTTGCAAACGCCTCTTTTAAAGCTTCTCTAACAGTTTGATTATTATCTTGATTAACTCCCACAGGTATTTTTGGAGTACTAACAAATAAAGACACTATCAATCCTACTCCTAAAAGAAGACTAAAATATAAGAGAGTATTTTCCCAACCTGTTTCAACTAAAGAATATCTTACAAGTAAAGGTGAAACAAAATATCCAAAGGATCCTGCACAAGTAACTATGCCCGTTGCAATAGTTCTATTAGAAGCTGGAAAATGTTTTGCTACAACTGATACTGGGATACCTATTGCTGTGGAACCTAACCCAATTCCTATCATTACTCCTATAGTTAGGGTAAAATAGCCTCCAGTATTAAAACCAGAATAAAAAAATAAAACACCTACTAAATAAAAAACAAAGCCAATAAATATTGCAACTGCCCCTCCATACTTATCAGTGATTACACCAAATAATGGACTGAATACTCCCCAGAGCAACAGCTGCAACCCCATAACAAATCCAAAGTGAGAAATAGAAATATCTAAGTCAGTATTGAAATCAAAATAAAACAAACCAAAAGTCTGTCTTATACCTAAAGAAATTATTACTACTATAGATGCGGCTATTAAAGTTATTAGTGCTTTCTTACTTATAATAAAATTTTCTGAACTCATTTAAAACTTTTAAGTGCTTGTTTTATATCAGCTATAAGATCTTTAGGATCTTCTAAACCAATATGCAATCTAACAATGTACTCATTTTTTGCTAATTTAAGATAATTTCTATTTCCTTGTTCTCTAACATTTTGATGTAAAGCTAAACTTTCAAACCCTCCCCAACTATAACCGTGTCCAAATAATTTTAGATTATTTACAAATTTTACAACTGCTTTTTCACTTTTAGCTTTAATTCTTAAACCCATTAAACCTGAAGCACCTGAATAATATTTCTTCCACATTCTAAAATTGTAAGAATCTTTTTTGTATGGATATAATAATTTTATATTTTTATATTTAGATAAAAATTCTGCTACTTTTTTTGCATTTTCTCTGTGTCTATCTAATCTAACATCTAAAGTTCTTAATCCTCTTGTAATTAAATAAGCATCATCAGGTCCTAATCTTAATCCAGTAACCCTTTCTGCTGCTTTTACTTTTGGAAATACTTTTTTATTTACAGCTAAACTTCCACCCATTACATCGGAGTGACCTGAGTAATATTTCGTTGCTGAAACAATTGCCATATCAAAACCAAGTTTAATAGGTTTTAAATAATATGGAGTTCCCCATGTATTATCAATTGCGCTTAAAATTTTATGTTTTTTTGCTATAGATACAATTTTACCTAAATCTTGAAAATCAAATGTGTTGCTTCCAGGATTTTCTACAAAAATTAATTTAGTTTTGTTTGTAATTGCTTTTTCTAAAGTTTTAAGATCGTGTGGATCATAAAAAGTTGTTTTTATATTAAATTCTTTTAAAAAATCTTCTGTTAGTAATCTAGTTGGACTGTAAACTGGATCAGCGGCAATAATTTCATCACCAGGTCTTGTAACGCTAAAAATAGCAAGAAATACAGCTCCAAACCCTGTAGGTGTTAAAAAAGTAAAATAACTTTCTTCAAGTTTAGATAAAATTTGTTGCAGTATGTGAGTCGTTGAGGTCCCTTGTCTTCCGTAATCAAAATGTCCACCAGTAGGGTTTTTTTTTGCCTTATCTTGAGTTTTTCTAATATCTTGCATCGATTTGAAAATAATCGTTGATGCACGCACAATAGGTGGGTTAACAGACTGATTATGAAAATCTTTAGCAGTATGTTTTAAAAATGTTTTAAAAGAATTGCTCATAATAAAATTTGATATGTTTAAAAGACAATGCTATATCCCGTAAAAAACGTCAATAAATTAATAAATAGGACTAAATGAGTTATCCGAAGAAACATAGGGGTCGAAGAAAACAAGGCTCCAAAAAAAGAAGAGCAAAGAGAAAAAATAAGAAGAAATAATTCTTTTATTCTTTAATCCAACCACCACCGAGAACTCTATGGCCATATTGGTCTTTGCTATAGAATACGCATGCCTGTCCTGGAGATATTCCGTCCTCAGAATCTAATAGATTTACACGAGCAGTATTATTATTTTTTAAATCTACTTTTGCCTCAAGAAGACTGCCTGTTGATCTAACCTTTACAAATATATTTTGATCAAGGTCTTTTTTATCAGTTAGTAAATTTAAATCTTTTAAAGATATTTCTTTTTTTCCAAGGTTTTCTTTAGGTCCTACTATAATTTCATTTTTATCTGAATTTATTTTTAAAACATATAAAGCTTCTTTATCTGAAACCTTAATTCCTTTTCTTTGTCCAATTGTAAAATTTATAATACCATCATGAACACCAATTACTTTTCCATCTAAATTTTTAATATTCCCTTTTTGAAAAGAGTCTGGTCTAAATTTTCTAATTACTGATGCATAATCTCCATTAGGCACAAAACAAATATCCTGACTATCTGGTTTATCAGCTACATTTAAATCTAACTCTTTAGCGATTTCTCTTGTTTTGTCTTTTAACATTCCACCTAGTGGAAATCTTAAATAATCTAATTGCTCTCTAGTTGTGTTGAATAGAAAATAACTTTGATCTCTATTTTCATCAATTGCTCTGTACATGTTATTAGTGTTGTTTAATGTAATATTTTTTACATAATGTCCAGTAACTAGTGCATCTGCTTTAAGATCTTTTGAAACTTCGAATAAATCTTTAAATTTTACGGTTTGATTACATTGAACACATGGAATTGGGGTTTCACCTTTTAAGTAACTATCAACAAAGTTATCTATTACCCCTTGCTTGAATTTATCTTGATAATATAAAATTTTATGTTCAATACCTAATTTATGGGCAACACGTTTCGCATCCATAATGTCTTGTCCTGAACAACACTGTTTGGATTGAGCAACTTCTTTTCCATCGTCATAAAGTTTTAGAGTGATACCTATAACTTTATATCCTTCATTTTTCATAATACCGGCTACAGTTGACGAGTCTACTCCACCTGACATTGCAACAACCACTGTTGTATCCTCAGGTTTTTTGTTAATTCCGATAGAGTTTAATTCTTTATTCATTAGGTGGTATTTATACTTATTTACAATATAAGTTAAATTAAATGATTTTAGATTATGAACCAGGTGACAAAGTTACTAATCCTAAGAATAAAGACTGGGGTATTGGACAAGTGCAATCAATTATCAAAGATAAAGTTACAGTTAATTTTGAAAATGTGGGTAAAAAAGTAATAAATGTAAAAAATATAGAATTAAAAAAAATTGGTAAATAAAAGATGAATTTACAAAAAATTATTGAAGATTTAGTTGATACTTTTTTATCAGCAGGAGCCTTGTCCCTTCAACTAAGGGATAAAGGATTAAGTAAAGAAATTAAATCTGATAATACACCAGTGAGTAATGGTGATATTGAAGTAAATAATTTCATTTCTTCTCAAATATCAAGATTAACACCCGATATACCAATTATTTCAGAGGAAACTTCTGAAAATAAAGATAGCTCTAGATTAAAAGATTTCTGGTTGGTGGATCCTATTGATGGAACATATGATTATATAAATGATTTAGAGGAATTTACAATTAATGCAGGTTTAATTATCAATAACAAACCTGTTGCAGGTTTAATTAATGCACCTTCTAAAAAAAGAATGTTTTATTCTTATGGTAAAGGTAAATCTTTTGAATTTAACGATAATGAAACAATAAATCTTTCTGAGCTGCCCTCTAAAAGAACCAAACCACTAAATTTTATTTCTTACAGTAATAAAATAAAACCTGAGATTCAAAAAATTTATGATGAATTAGGTGTAAAGAAACATACTCGGATGAAAAGTTCTCTAAAATTTTGTGTTGTTGCTGCATGTGAGTTTGACGGTTATGTTGCTGAGCCTCGAGCTTATGAGTGGGATATTGCTGCAGGACATGCAATTTTAGAAAATGCAGGAGGAAGTGTTAGAGACTTTAATGGAAATGAAATTTTATATGGCAAGAAAGATTTAAAAAATCCAAGTTTAATTTTAAAAAGTAAGAATATAATTTAATGGATGAACAATTAAGAATTATTTTAATAATAATAATATCTGTCTCAATTTTTGGATTACTAGTTTTTGTTTTTGTTAAAAATTATATT
The DNA here is from genome assembly GCA_902560805.1 of uncultured Pelagibacteraceae bacterium. GTDB lineage: Bacteria > Pseudomonadota > Alphaproteobacteria > Pelagibacterales > Pelagibacteraceae > Pelagibacter. The sequence goes on from CACENW010000017.1 coordinate 4,922, forward strand.
AGAAACAAAATAAATCGCCTCGTTGATGAAGAAAAAAAAAGAAAATTAAAGTAATTTAATTATCTTTTCATACTCATTTTTATCAATATCCATTATTTTTTTAGAAGTTTCAAAATCAAATCCATTCCTTGCAAGTAATGATATATCTTTTTTATAAAACAAAGTTCTATTATCTTCTGCCCTTGCTGGTCCAATTCTCTTTTTTTTACATAATTTTATAGCTGAAAAAAAATCCTGATCAGAATTATCTTCCTTTATTTTATCAACTGTATCTTTGATAAAACCATCATCAATTCCTTTACCCATTAAATAATTTCTAATTTTATTGATAGAATTTCCTCTTTGTATCATGTTCTTTGCTTTACTTTCTGAATAAAATTGGTCATTAATAAATTTATTTTTTTCTAGATCAGATAAAACAATATCAATTAATTTGTTTACATCTTTTTTTCTAGAGTCTGTAGCAGAAAGCTTCATATATTTTTTTAATAAATATGTCTTAAGCTGTTGCTTTGAAGGCGCATATTTTTCAACATATGCAAATGCAAAATTCCTCATTTCATCAACAGTAACCTGAAGTGTTTTTCTTTTATTTCTTATAGGAATCATCGTTAGATTTTATATAATATAATTATGATCGAACAAATTTATAACTATTTCACAATTGATGTACTTTATATGTGGATCAATTTAGGTGTTATACCTTTTTGGTTCATCTTAATAGTATTTCCTCAATCTCATTTAAGTAGATATGTGGTAACTACCATATTTCCTTTCCTGTTATTAAGTGGTGTTTATATTTATATTTTATACAGATCCTTCACAGTTGATTATGACTTCGATGCAAATTTTAGTTTATACCTTGGTTTGGTTGAGTTATCCCGACTGTTTGAAGATAATTTATACCTAACTCTTTTCTGGACTCATTTTGTAGCTATTAATTTGTTTGTTGGAGGATGGATGGTTAAAGATTCTCAAAAATACTACGTAAATAAAGTATTAATGTCAGTTCCATTAATAATTACATACTTAACTGGACCTATTGGATTATTTATTTATTGGATAATTAGAATTTTTTACGCCAAAAAGCTAAATCTATATGAATGATCATATAGATTTTTATTTTGATATTATTAGTCCTTACGCATATATCGCTTATAAAAAAATTTTAAAAATAAAAGATATTAATTTCAAACTAAAACCAATATTATTAGGAGGACTTCACAACTTGGCAGGCATCACAGCGCCTGCTTTTAATAAGTATAAAATGAAAAACATGCAAAATGATTGTGAGCTTGTTGCAAAAAAAAATAACATAAGTTTCAAATGGAACTCTAAATTTCCAATCAACTCTCTAAATATAATGAGAGGCTATCTTTGTGTTAAAGATAATAAGAAAGAAGAATACTTAAATAATTTTTTTGAGGCTTATTGGAAAGAAGATCTAGATTTATCTAATGAAGAAAATATCAAAATACTTTTAAAAAAATTAAAAATTGATGAGCATGATTTTTTTAATTTAATTAAGAATCAAGACACTAAAAATAAATTAAAACAATTTACACAAGAAGCTTTTGAAAAAGAGGTATTCGGTGCTCCAACTTTTATTGTGAATAATAAAATTTTCTGGGGACAAGACCGTCTAGAATATGCTCTGGATGAAATTAAAAAAAATTAAACTATTTTAAAACTGCTATTACTGATAGACCCAAAACCACCTTCGACGTGGGAAATGTTTTTTAAACCTTTTGCAGTTAAAGACTTTACTGACATTTCAGATCTAACTCCTCCAGCACAAAACAAAACTACCTCTTTATTTTTATCAATTTGTCCGCTCTTAACCACATCACTATTTGGATCAAGAAGAATATCTAAATTTCCCATAGGTATATGGATGGCTCCTTCAACTCTTCCCGTAAGCTCTAATTCATTTAATTCTCTGACATCAATTAGATTACATTTGTTTTCTTGAACCATTTGATATGCTTCATTTGCGTTTATA
>CACENW010000018.1 GCA_902560805.1 uncultured Pelagibacteraceae bacterium
ATTTGTTGTATGATAAATAATAAGAGGTTTTGATAATTGATAACCTTTTTTTACCAATATTTTAAAACATTTGTTAGTAAAGGCATTGTTCAAGTCAGATAATGAATTGCTATTTTTAAATTCATTTATAGTTTCTGATTGATCAATTATTTCTATTTGATCTTTTTTTTCATATTCAAAATCAATTTTTTCAATTCTACCATTAATAAAAACTATTTTATTATGCTCTAATCCATCTACAAATACAGATGTATCAACTTTATTAGTAGATGCATGATCATTATAAAAACTAAGTTCTCCAATATTATTTTTTATTATTTGATTAAGATCTGAAAATTTCCAATCTTCCTCTTTTCTATTTGGAAAACCTTTATCCATAAAATTTTCTAAACAAAATTTTTTTATTTCAATATCTTTTTGAGATAAACTTAAATTTTTTATACTGCTATCAAAATCTTTTTGTAATTGTTCTTTCATTTAATTAAAATTTTCATATCCTTTTTTTTCTAACTCTAAAGCTAAATCTGGACCACCAGATTTTACAATTTTTCCATTCATCAAAACGTGAACAAAGTCAGGTTTTATGTAATCAAGTAATCTTTGGTAGTGTGTAATAATTAAAAATGAATTATTTTTATCTCTTAATGTATTAACTCCGTCTGCAACAATTTTTAAAGCATCAATATCTAAACCAGAGTCTGTTTCATCTAAAATTGATAGTTTTGGTGCTAATAACGACATTTGTAAAATTTCATTTTTCTTCTTTTCTCCTCCAGAAAAACCAACGTTTAATTGTCTATTTAATTTTTCCTCATCAAATTTAAGTTCTTTAGATTTTTCTTTTACCAGTTTTAGAAATTCAATGGCATCAAGCTCTTTTTCACCTCTAGCTTTTCTTACAGCGTTTAAAGAAGTTTTTAAAAATATATTTGTATTTACACCTGGAATTTCTAAAGGATATTGAAAAGCTAAAAATATACCCTTGTGTGCTCTTTCCTCTGTTTCAAGCTCAAATAAATCCTTTTCTTCAAAAAGAACTTCCCCAGAAACTTCATACCCTTTTTTTCCAGATAGAATATTTGATAATGTGCTTTTTCCAGATCCATTAGGGCCCATAATTGCATGAACCTCACCAGGATTTATGTCTAAAGATAGGCCATTTAAGATAGACTTATTATCAATCGTTGCATTTAAATTATTTATTTTAAGCATTATCCGACACTTCCTTCCAGACTAATACCTACAAGTTTCTGAGCCTCTACAGCAAATTCCATTGGTAATTGCTGTAGCACTTCCTTGCAAAAACCGTTAACAATCAAGCCAACAGCTTCCTCTGGATTTAATCCTCTTTGTTGACAATAATGTAATTGCTCCTCACTAATCTTGGATGTAGTTGCCTCGTGAGCAATATTAGATTCAGAATTTTTATTTTTTATATAAGGAACAGTGTGAGCTCCACATTTATTACCCATTAACAAAGAGTCACACTGAGTATAATTAGTTGAATTTTTAGCTTTTGATGAAATATCAACTAATCCTCTATAAGTCATATCTGAACTACCCGCTGATATTCCTTTCGAAATTATTTTACTTTTAGTATTTTTACCCAAATGGATCATTTTGGTACCTGTATCAGCTTTTTGATGATTATTTGTAATTGCTATAGAATAAAACTCACCTACTGAATTATCACCTTTCAAAATACAACTTGGATATTTCCAAGTAATTGCTGAACCAGTTTCTACTTGCGTCCAAGAAATTTTAGAATTTTTACCTTTGCACAATCCTCTTTTAGTAACAAAATTATAAATTCCACCTTTTCCATCCTTATCCCCGGGATACCAATTTTGAACTGTTGAATATTTTATTTCTGCATCATCAAGAGCAATTAATTCAACATTAGCTGCATGTAATTGATTTTCATCTCTCATTGGAGCTGTACATCCTTCTAAGTAGCTAACATAGCTTCCTTTGTCAGCAATAATTAAAGTTCTTTCAAATTGACCTGTATTAGATGCATTAATTCTAAAATAAGTTGAAAGTTCCATTGGACATCTAACACCCTCTGGTATGTATACAAAAGAACCATCCGTAAAAACTGCTGAATTTAATGTTGCAAAAAAGTGATCACTTGTTGGGATTACAGAACCTAAATATTTTTTGACTAATTCAGGGTGATTTTGAATTGCCTCTGATATAGGGCAAAATATAATTCCTTGTTTGGTCAATTCATCTTTAAAAGTAGTGGCTACTGAGACTGAGTCAAAGACAGCATCCACAGCTATTCCATTTAATCTCGCCTGCTCTTGCAAAGGAATTCCAAGTTTTTTATAAGTTTCCAAAAGTTTAGGATCCAATTCATCTAAGCTCTTTGGCTTATCTTTCATACTTTTAGGAGCAGAGTAATAATATAAATCTTGATAGTCTATTTTTGGAAATTTAGGTTTTTGCCAATCTGGTTCTTTTAATACTTTAAATCTTTCAAAAGCTTTTAATCTAAACTCAAGCATCCACGCAGGTTCTTTTTTAACATTAGAAATATATTTAATAACATCCTCATTCAGACCTTTTGGTGCTTGAATATTTTCTATATCCGTTGAAAAACCATATTTATAATCTTTTAAATTATTTATTTCTTTTTGTCTGTTATCCATTCTAAACTCTTGTTTCTTTATTATTATTTAATAAATCTTTTAGGCTTTTATTTTCAAAGAATGTATTTATATGAATTTCCAACTCATCCCATAGATTATGAGTAATACACTTTGTAGCTTTACCATTGCATCCTTTTTTAGACTCTTTTTTACATTGAACAGTTTTTACTTTTTCATCTACCGCATGAAAAATATTTGTTAATTTAATTTCGTTTGGGTTTTTATTAAGAACATATCCTCCTTGAGTTCCTCTAATACTTTTAACAATTTCATTTTTTTTTAGTTTAGAAAAAATTTGTTCTAAGTAATCTAAAGATATACCTTGTCTTAACGATATATCCCTTAGTGATACAGGGTTGATATTATCAAACCTTGCTAGATCAACTAATGCCATTACGGCATATCTTCCTTTTGATGTTAGTTTCATTTTTACCCTTAAATTCTGGCTTTTTATACATACCCGACTAAAATGGTCAAGTTTATAAAGAAAAAAAAGACTACCATTTTGTCGCTCAGTTGTGATAAACGTACCTTTTTTTTGAGAACAATAATCAATTGCATATATGGACAATAAAATTTTAGAAATTTTTATACCTGGACCTGCTGGTAGATTAGAAGCCAAATATTATAAGAGTAAAAAAAATACTTCTCCTATTGCATTAATCCTACAGCCTCATCCACAGTATGGAGGAACTATGAATAATAAAGTAGTTGTAGATACATTTCATACATTCATTGAAAATGATTTTTCAGTTTGCAGAGTAAACTTTAGAGGAGTTGGGAAAAGCGATGGAGAATTTGATAATGGTCAAGGTGAACTGGCAGATGCTGCAGCAGCACTAGATTGGTTGGAAAGAGAAAATTTTGATAATTCGCAATGTTGGGTATCAGGATTTTCTTTTGGTTCTTTGATTGCAATGCAGCTGCTTATGAGAAGACCGGAAATAAATAGATTTATAGCCATATCTCCACAACCTAATGTCTATGATTTTTCTTTTTTGTCTCCATGTCCAACATCTGGGATGGTTGTTTATGGAAAAAAAGATGAATTGGTGCCAGTAGAATATATTACTGAATTAAATAAAAGATTAAGTGCTCAAAAAGGTATCAAAGTTGAATTCCAAACAATAACCGAAGCAAATCATTTCTTTTCTAAAACTGATGACGCTTTAACAAAAACTTTGGATAAATATATAAAAAAAGAAACAGCTTTATATTAATAATTATTTGCTAACTTGCCTCCAATGACCGGAGAATTACATCTTGTTGTATTTGGGAAAGAAATTGGTAAATTTAATTTAGATCTAATAGCTAAATAAGCAAACGCTTGAGACTCGATATAATCTCCATTCAGCTGAAAATTATCTATAATATCGAAATTATTCTTATTTAAGTTTGAATTTCTAATAATTGATTCAATCAAAAATTTGTTCTTTCGACCTCCCCCACAAAATAAATATTTGTTAGAATTATTTTTATTTAAAAATTTTATTCCTTCTGCAATCAAATATGCTGTGAATTCTGTAATTGTTGAACACCCATCTTCTAGAGATAAACCTCTTGCAAAAGATATATCAAATTCTTTTACATCTAGTGATTTTGAATAAGTTTCAATTTTGAAATTATCTATTGCTTGATTTAGAATTAATTGATCAATTTTTCCAGATTTTGCAATTTTACCATCTTCATCATAGGTGAAATTTGAATTATTCCTGATCCATTCATCTATTAAACAATTACCTGGACCAATATCATAAGCAATCAAATCATCTTCTATATTATTAGATATTTCATTTATTATTGTAGCATTAGATATTCCTCCAATGTTAACAATACAAATAGGTTTAGTTGAATTATCTTTTTCTTTATTCAAAAAATTATTAACTAATAATCTGTGGTAAATTGGTGTTAGAGGTGCTCCTTGACCATTGTTATAAATATCTGCTTGTCTAAAATCATAAATTACTGGTTTTTTTAACAATTGAGATAACAAATTGCCATCACCTAGTTGTTTAGTAATTTTAATCTGAGGGTTATGGAAAATCGTTTGGCCATGAAAACCTATAAGATCAATTTCTATTCCACTTTTTAATGCTATTTTGCTAATTTTTTCAGCATGAAAAATAGTTAAAGCTCTCTCTAAATCACTCAATTCTTTAGTGTATCTTTTCAAATCTTCACTATTTTTAATCTTGTCTCTCAAAGTTGATAATCGCTTATACAGATCAGTATCGTACTCAAAGTATTTATCCAGAATTAGCTCTACCTCATCAAATCCATCAGATTTAATTATTGAAACGTCGACTCCATCCATGGATGTGCCACTCATTAAGCCCATAGCTGAAAATAATTTATTTTTCATTGATATTATTTTTAAAAAAAATTTGTATATAGTAACTATAGTCTTATGAATAAATTTTTAAAAGAATTTAAAGATAGAGGATATTTCTATCAATGTACAAGTGAAGCTGACTTATCTATTTTATTAGATAAAGAAAAAATTAAAGCTTACATAGGATTTGATTGCACTGCTGAAAGTTTACATGTTGGTAGTTTATTACAAATTATGTGTTTGAGGTTGTTGCAAAAAAATGGACATCAACCAATTGTATTGTTAGGAGGTGGAACAACAAGAATAGGTGATCCCTCAGGAAAAGACAAAACAAGAAAAATTTTAGATGAAAATGAAATTGAAAAAAATATTAAAAATATTCAAAATATTCTAAAAAAATTTTTAGATAATGATGATCCAAAAATAAAACCTATATATGTCAATAATTATAATTGGCTTAAAGATTTAAATTATATTTCTTTTCTAAGAGATATAGGAAAACATTTTACCATCAATAGAATGCTTACATTTGATAGTGTAAAGCTAAGATTAGAAAGAGAACAGTCGCTTAGTTATATGGAATTTAATTACATGATACTCCAAGCCTATGATTTTTTAGAATTAAATAAAAAAGAAAATTGTGTTCTGCAAATAGGTGGTTCCGATCAATGGGGAAACATTGTAAATGGTGTCGAACTTATTAAGAGATATTCTAATAACCAAACATACGGATTAACAACACCATTAATTACTTTAGCTACAGGTGCAAAAATGGGGAAAACTGAAAATGGTGCTATTTGGTTAGACAAAAAATTTTTATCAGCTTATGACTATTGGCAATTTTGGAGAAATGTTGATGACAGAGATGTAATGAAATTTTTAAAAATGTTTACTGATATTGATATAAGTGAAATCAATGCTTTAGAGGAAAAAAATATTAATGAATTAAAAATATTATTAGCTAACAAGACAACGGCTATGTTGCATGGTGAAGATGCTGCAAAAAATTCTGAACAAGCAGCAAAAGAGGCATTTTCTGGAAATTCTTTGGGCTCTAACTTACCAAGTGTTAAAATTGAAACAACACAATTAGAAAATAATATCAATATAATTGATTTGATAATTTTATCTAAAGCAGAAAATTCAAAAAGTGAGATAAGAAGATTAATTAAGGGTAAAGCAATTAAGATTAATGATGCTGTAGTTTCAGACGAAAAATATATTATTAATCAAGAACTATTCACAGAGAATTATCTAAAGCTTTCTATAGGTAAAAAAAGACACATTAAAATTGAATTAAGTTAGTTTCTTTTAATTTTTTCAAGAGTTCTAGTTATAAATCTCGGAGTTAATGTTTTTATTGGGTTTACTGAAGTTTCAAGATCTTTTGGAGGTCCTTTTATTTTAAAACTTACCCCAAAAACACCCTCTCCTGTTTTATCACCAACTAAAATTTTACCTAATAATGGAATTTTACTTATTGTTTTATTTATAGTTGTTGCTGGCACCAAAGTCCCTCTTAGACTTACCAATTTTTCTTCTTCCACATAACCACTCATTAATATCGAAATAGCTGGGCCAATTGCATAAAGTTCATCTATTGTCATAAGTTTTTTTTGGTTGTTGAATTTCATTTCAAACTCATCAAATCTTATTCCCTCTCCAGTTAAAATATCAGCAATTCCTTGAAGAGATGCTAGTGTTAGAAGTTTTGTTAATGCTGGGACCTCTTTTAACTTAAAGTCATAAATTTTAAGATTTGATACTGATTTTTCATTTTTTTTTGTTGATATAAAATCTAAATTGCCTTCATCAAATCCTTTTATAAATTTATATCTTTTCACCAATGGTTTTGCTCTAGATGAATAAAGTTTAGTTATTTTTTCGCCGTTATCCGTTGTTTCAATAGAAAAAACTATATTTTTA
>CACENW010000019.1 GCA_902560805.1 uncultured Pelagibacteraceae bacterium
AATAACGGATAAAGCATTGATGAATGAATCGAGCTTTTTGACAAGATATTTATTGAGGCAGGCTGGTGAAGTGTATTCCACCAATCAACAGAGTACTTAATTATCGGTACATTAATAATTCCGAGAATAGTTATAAAAGTTGAGATTTTAAAAACTTTTTCCTCATTTTCATAAATTCTCCAAGAAATTAAATATAAAGCATAAAATAGAGCTAGAATTAACATTGAGGTAATTCTCGCATCCCAGGCCCACCAAGTACCCCAAGTGGGCTTGCCCCAGATAGAACCAGTTACCAAAGCAATAATATTAAAAACAAAACCTGAGGGTGCTAAACTTTTAGATATTAAAAAAAAATTTTTGTTTTTTAAAATAAATCCTACAATAGATAAAGCAGTTATTGATGAAAAAATTCCAAGAGAAATCCATGCAGCAGGAACATGAACATACATAATTCTAACAGCGTCACTCTGCTTATAATCTTCCGGAGACAATATAAGTGCTTCGACTAATCCAACAGACAAGACAATCACAAACAAAAGTAAAACATATTTAGGCGCCTTAGAAGTAATTTGAAAAATTTTATTTGGCTCTAGAAGTTTAAACATATCTCTAATTTAGGGATTTATTTTAAAAATACTATTGTGAAAAATTATCTGATCAAGAATGAAGAGGGGGAGATAACAAAGAAAGATTAACTTTTAACACTCTTGATCAGAATATAACCATTTTATAAAAAATTAGTGTGGCCTAGATTGGAAATAAATGTGTTTGAATAATGATAGCTAATTAGAAAGCTTGAAATAACTTGAGCCCTTTTTGCCTGAGAAAATTTCTTCAATTAACGGGTGTTTTATAGGCTCATCAGAGTCATCCATCAAAAGATTTTGCTCTGAAACATAGGCTTCGTAAGTAATTTCGTCATTTTCAGCAAGTAAATGATAAAAAGGCTGATCTTTTCTCGGTCTAACATTTTTAGGAATAGACTGATACCATTCCTCTGAATTATTAAACTCAAAATCAACATCGTAAATAACACCTCTAAATTCGAAGTGCTTATGTTTTACAATATCTCCAATTGAGAATTTAGCTTTTTGAATTGCCATCATACTTAGTATGGGTATTTAAAAATAAAAATCAATGTAAAAAATATTAATGTTTTGTGATGTGGCAAATATGTTAATATCTTTTAAGTGAATAAATCTTTTTTAAAATTTGTTACTGATTTTGGACCTCTAGCAATATTTTTTTTCTATTATTACAACAGTGGAAAAAATTTATCAGTAGCAATACCTCCCTTGATAGTTGCAACCATAATTGCATTAGCTGTTGTTTGGTTTTTCGAAAAAAAAATACCACCAATGCCTTTGTTAAGTGGAATTTTGATAACTTTTTTTGGAGGACTAACTATCTATTTTAATGATCCAATATTTATTTATGTAAAACCAACAATAATTAATATTATGTTTGCTTTAGCTTTATATTTTGGAAAATACTTTACGAAAGAGCCGGTCCTTAAAAAAGTAATGGGTAAATCAATACCTTTAACAGATATAGGATGGGAAATTTTAAATCGAAGATGGATGTTTTTTTTCTTCGGTCTTGCATTATTAAATGAATTGGTTTGGAGAACACAAACTGAGGAATTTTGGGTTAATTTTAAGGTTTGGGGAATGCTTCCAATAACAATAGTTTTTACTGGATTTCAGGTACCTTTAATAAATAAGCACAAAATAGATGCGTAATAACTTAAGATTAGTAGTAAACAATCCACATAACAAAATAGAGGAAAAACAATTTTTTGAAAAAGATGAACTTAAAATTATATTAGATCTTTATGCAAAGATGGTTTCCGAAGGTTCTTGGAAAGACTATGGTCTTAACATCTCAAGCAAGCAAGTTAGCTTTAGTGTATTTAGGAATGCAGCAGAAAATGCACTCTATAAAATCTGTAAAAATTTTAAGCCAAAAAATAAAAATTTAAAATACTTAATCACAGATACAAGTGGCAAGATTTTAAAAAATTCTTACGAACTTAAGTCTTTACTTAAAAATACTAATTGGAAGAAACTTCAAAAATAAATTATCGTCTTTGACCAAAAAGTCTTAACAACATTATAAATAGATTAATGAAGTCTAGGTATAATGTCAAAGCACCCATTACTGCTTTTTTCCCAACGATTTCACCTGAATCACTAGCAACATACATGTTTTTTATTTTTTGAGTATCATAAGCTGTTAGACCTACAAAAATCAAAACACCTAAAATTGATATTACAAAATACATCATTGAAGATTTTAGGAAAATATTAACGATTGATGCAATGATTATTCCAATCAATCCCATCATTAAAAAAGATCCAAACTTTGTTAAATCTCTTTTAGTTGTATAACCATAAATACTCATCGCTCCAAAAGTTGCTGAAGTTATGAAGAATACTCTTGTAACACTCAAGCCAGTGTAAACTAATAATATTGAAGACAGCGAAAGTCCCATTAAAGCCGCAAATACCCAAAATGTTGTTTGGGCTTTTGAAGCGCTCATCTTATTAATCCCAAAACTCATATAAAAAACGATACCTAAAGGAGCTAACATTACCAACCATTTAAGGCCTGATAAATAAATTGCATTACCCATCTGTGTTAATCCAACAATTGTACCTGATTGATCAGTTATGACTGACATCTTAAATGTTATTAGTGCGATAATTCCTGTTAACAACACACCTGTTGCCATATAGTTGTAAACTTTTAACATGTAGGCTCTTAAGCCTTCATCCATTACAGCTGCAGTTTGTTGTGCTGCTTTTGCTCTGTTTAATATTCCGTTTTTATCGAATTTCATAATATGTTAGATATAATAGTCTTTTGACAATTATTCAAGATACCTTAATAAATTAATAAAAGTTAACATAAAACATTAATGAATTACAAAAAATTAGGAAATACTGATCTTGATGTGAGTACAATTTGTCTCGGTACAATGACTTGGGGAGAGCAAAATACTCAAGATCAAGCCTTTGAACAAATGGACTTTGCTTTAAGCAACGGAGTTAATTTTTGGGATACAGCTGAATTATATGCTGTTCCTCCTCGTAAAGAAACTTATGGGGACACTGAAGAAATAATTGGTAATTGGTTTGAAAAGACAAAAAAAAGAAAAGAAGTTATTCTAGCTACTAAAGTTGCTGGTCCAGCAAGAGATTATTTAAGAAATGGAGAAAATAGTTTTACAGGTCCAAACTTAGAGTCAGCTTTAAACAATAGTCTCAAAAGACTTAAAACAGATTATATTGATTTATATCAACTTCATTGGCCAGAAAGAAATGTAAATAATTTTGGAAAACTTGGATATGTTCATAAAGAAAATGATTGGAATCAATTTGAAGATGTTCTTAGCGAACTAGATAAATATATTAAAGCTGGAAAAATAAGATACGTTGGTCTTTCAAACGAAACTCCTTGGGGAACATTAAATTTCCTACATTTATCAAAAGATAAAAATCTACCAAGAATGATGTCTATTCAAAATCCATACAACTTATTAAACAGAACATATGAAGTTGGATTGGCCGAAGTTTCGATTAGAGAGCAAGTTGGATGCCTTGCCTATTCACCTTTAGCAAGTGGATATTTAACTGGAAAATATAGAAATAAAAATTTTCCAAAAGGATCAAGAATGCAAAGAGATTGGGATTTTTGGACAAGATATAGAAAACCAAATACTGAAGGCGCGGTAGAAGAATATTTTAATATTAGCAAAAAATATGGTCTTGATTTTACAAAAATGTCTATAAAATTTTGCGAAATGCAAGATTTTATGACAAGTGTAATTATTGGTGCTACCACAATGGAGCAGTTGAAAACAAACATAGAAAGTGTAAATGTAAATTTGTCTAATGATATCATCGAAGAAATCAATCAAGTTCAAACAATTTATCCAAATCCATGTCCTTAATTAAAAAAATAATAATTTTATCAACTATATTTATCTTAAGTTCAAATCATGTATTTGCTCAGGAAATAAAAAAAATTGGTAAATATAAAGATTGGGAGGCAATGGAAGCTTATGAGCCAAATGGCAAAATATGTTTTGCTCAATCAGTACCTATACTTCAAGCGCCAAAATCAAACAAAAGAGATGCAAAATTATTTGTAACTTTTAGACCAGAAGAAAATATTTCAAATGAAATTAGTGTTACTCCTGGATATGAGTTTAATAGCAAGAATTCAGTCATTGCTGCATCTGGAAAGAACAAATTTAAATTTGATATAATGCAACAAGGATTTGCATGGATTGCTGATAATAAAATTGAAGTAAAAATGATTAATAGAATGAAGAAAGGTTCAAGAATAATGATTACTGGGTACAATAAAAATGGATCTCAAACAATTGATCATTATTCTTTACTTGGATTTACCAAAGCTTACAACGCATCAAAAAAAGCTTGCAAGTAATCAAATGAAATCAAAAAATAAAATTGTACTTGCCTACTCGGGCGGCTTGGATACGTCCATAATTTTAAAATGGCTTCAAGAAAATTATAAAGCTGAAGTAATTTGTTACACTGCTGATGTTGGTCAAGAAATCGATAGAAAAAAAATTTTTAAGAATGCAAAAAAATTTGGTGTTAAAAATATTATTATCCAAGATTTAAAAGATACTTTTATAAAAGATTACGTTTACCCAATGATTAGAGGACATGCGATTTATGAAGGAGTGTATCTACTAGGTACTTCTATTGCTAGACCGCTAATTGCAAAAGATCAAATAAGAGTAGCTAAAAAATTTAAAGCTAATGCAGTCTCGCATGGTGCAACTGGGAAAGGGAATGATCAGGTAAGATTTGAGTTAGGATATCATTATTTTGGACCAAAAATAAAAATTATTGCTCCATGGAGAATTTGGAAATTAAAATCAAGAACAGATTTAATTAACTATGCAAAAAAACATGGAATACCAATACCAAAAGATAAAAAAGGTGCCCCACCTTTTTCAGTAGATGATAATTTATTTCATACATCAACAGAAGGTAAGGTATTGGAAAATCCAAAAAATACTGCACCAGAATTTATTTTTCAGCGAACAGTCTCTCCAGAAAAAGCTCCAAACAAACCTTCATTTGTTACTATCAATTTCAAAAATGGAGATCCTTTTGGAATCGATGGAAAAAAAATGTCTCCAGCTAAATTATTAACGAAGCTAAATGACATAGCGGGTAAAAATGGAATTGGAAGAGTTGACTTAGTAGAGAATAGATTTTTAGGTATCAAATCTAGAGGAGTATATGAAACACCTGGTGGAACTCTTTTAATAAATGCTCATAGAGCAATTGAGTCTGTTACTTTAGATAAAGATACTATGCACAAAAAAGATCAGGTAATGTCTAGATATGCTGAGTTAATTTATAATGGTTATTGGTATTCAAAGGAAAGATTTAAACTTCAAAAAATTGTTGATCAAAAAAGAAGTAAAGTTAATGGCTCAGTTAAACTTAAATTATATAAAGGGAATATTACAATTCAATCAAGAGTTACTAATAGCAGCGCTTACTCGATGAAAAAAGTCTCATTTGAAGAAAATAAGTCATTTAATAAATCTAACGTTGAAAGATTTATCAATTTTCACAAAAAAAAGCTTCGTTCTTAGTAACGTTTAGGACAAATTAACATTTGTTTAAATCACTAAAAATTATATCCTTAGATCATGGAATCAATAAAGAATTGGATGAGAGATGCTGCAAATATTTTATTTGATGATAGTAAGAATGATCTACGCGCACTTCCTAAAACAGTTAGATTACAAATTCTTTTAGTTTTAAGTTTTATTTGGACTACTGTTTTTAGTTTATATGTTTTTTCTTACACAACTTTCGCATTTGGATGGGCTGGACTTTTTTTAGCTCATATAGGTTTAATATTTGCCGTCTATATGACTTTTAAACAATTCCATAGAGCAGAAGAGAAGTCTGCAAGTGTTTTTCAAACAAAAAATTTTGATCCTTTTAAAATCATGGTCATAGTTTTTGTAATAGTATTTATTTTTGTATTTTCAAAAGGAATTGAAGTTTTAACAAGTCCAAACCCGAATTCTTATTCAATCCCTTATGATGGTCCCTTAAAATCTGCAATTGAAAAATGGTTACCTTTTAGTAAAGATAAATAATGGATAAGATAGCAAAAAACTTACAGTTAGCATTAATGGTTATTATCTTAATCAGCACTGTTATTGCTGTTGGGATTGAAATGAAAAACATGTTCTTAAATCAATCTGTTACATTAGCAGATTTGCTTTTAATGTTTCTTTATTTGGAGGTACTAGCAATGGTTAGGGTTTTTTGGAACCAACAATCTATTAGTATTACCCTGCCACTTCTTATTGCAATTACCGCCCTTGCACGATTTATTATTCTACAAGGTAAAGAAATGGATCCTACTGCACTTGTTTATGAAGCAGTAGCTATTTTGTTAATAGCTGGAGCAATTGTTGTTTTAAGATTAAGACATAGTGACAAATTAGGTCTTAAGAAAAAAAAATCAAAATAATTTAAAATGATATTTGAAGCTTCAAGGGCTAAGGCCTTAAATCAATTAAATAATTTTGTT
>CACENW010000020.1 GCA_902560805.1 uncultured Pelagibacteraceae bacterium
TAAAAAAAAACATTACAACTTCCTTGAAACATTAGCTGAAGCGGTATTTGATGAATTATTCATAGATCAAAGGATTGCTAAAATAATGTTGAAAATTGAGAAATTAGAAATTCTTAAGCAATGTTCATCTGTTGGTATTCAAATTACCAAAAAAAGAAGTCATGATAAGCTCTGAAATAGGAAAAGAAGTAATTAAAAAAGAGCTCTCGCTGGTCCCTAAACTTCCTGGTGTCTACAGAATGCTTAATGAAAAAAATGAAATTCTTTATGTTGGAAAAGCAAAAAACCTTCCTAATAGACTTAAAAGTTACGTATCTGAAAAAAACCATATAATTAGAACAGAGAGGATGTTGTCTCAAACTAGAAAATTAGAGATAACAACAACTTCAAATGAAAGTGAGGCTCTACTTTTAGAAGCAAATCTAATTAAAAAATTTAAGCCAAAATTCAATATCCTACTAAGGGATGATAAATCATTTCCATTTATCTTTATTGGTAACAAAGATAAATGGCCACAGATCAAAAGACATAGAGGAAAAAAAACAAAAGAAGGATTTTATTTTGGACCTTTTGCATCCGCAGGTTCAGCTAACTGGACTATAAAGATGATCCAAAAAATTTTTCATCTAAGAGTTTGTGATGATACTGTTTTTAAAAATAGAGAAAGACCATGTATCCTTTATCAAATTAAAAGGTGTTCCGGTCCATGTGTTGGTTATGTTGAAAAAAATGATTATCAGCAAACAGTTGATGATGCTATTGAATTTGTATCAGGAAAATCAAGAAAAATTCAAAAAAATCTCTCAAGTCAAATGGAAAAGGCAAGTGAGGAATTAGATTTTGAAAAAGCTGTAATTTTAAGAGATAGAATTAAAGCTTTAAATATTATTCAATCCTCTCAAAAAATTAACGAAGCAAACTTAGTAGAGGCAGATGTTATAGCTGGATACAAAGAATCTGGAAAAACTTGTATTCAAGTATTTTTTTATCGTTCAAAACAAAATTGGGGTAACCAAGCTTTTTTTCCAAAACATGACCCAGACGAAAAATTAGGAGATATTTTAAATTCATTCGTTTCACAATTTTATGAAAATAAAAGTGTACCTTCTGCAATAATATTATCTGAAGAAATAAAAGAAAAAGTTTTAATTGAAAAAACCTTAACTCAAAAAGAGGGAAAACAAATCGACATTAGTGTTGCTAAAAAAGGTTCAAAGCTAAAAGTAATTAACCAAGCAATAAAAAATGCAAAAGACAGTTTGAATAGAAAACTTTATGAAAGTCAGAATAATCGAGAACTTTTTGATGAAGTTGTAAAAAAATTCAATCTTGAAACAAATATAAATTTAATTGAGGTTTATGATAACAGCCATATCCAAGGAACAAATAGTGTTGGAGCTTTAATTGCTTATGGTGATGAGGGATTTATTAAAAAGAGATATCGAAAGTTTAACATCAAGCACAAAAAAAATGAGCAAGATGATTATGGGATGATGAGAGAGGTATTAAACAGAAGATTTAAACGTGCTGTTCAAGAAAAAGATAATTATCTCAATTTTCCTGATTTAGTATTAGTAGATGGAGGAAAAGGACAATATTCAGTAGCTAGAGAAAGTTTAAATGAATTAGGGCTTCACGACATTCCAATTATTGCAATAGCTAAGGGTAAATTTCGTAACAGCGGAAATGAAACATTTTTTCACAATGGCAAAGAATATAAATTCTCAAAAAATGATCCCACTCTATTCTTTCTACAAAGAATAAGAGATGAATCACACAGGTTTGCTATCAGTGCCCATAGAGCAAAGAGAAAAAAAAGGAATTAGTAAATCTTTGCTAGACCAAATTGAAGGTATTGGAGCAATTAGAAAAAGAGCACTGTTAAACCATTTTGGATCAGCAAGATCTGTTGAGTCTGCTAGTTTAGATGAAATTAAATCTGTTGAAGGTGTTGAGGAAAAAGTAGCAAAAAAGATATATAATTTCTTTCACGAATAATATGTTAAAAAAAATTCCAAATATTCTAACAATTGGTAGGATAATAATTGTACCCTTCTTCGTTTTAGCCTTCTATCTTCCTGGATTCTATGGTGATTTAACTGCTTTAATTTTATTTATAATTGCTTCATTTACAGATTTTTTAGATGGCATGCTTGCTAGAATGTTAGGTCAGGAATCTAAATTAGGAGAACTATTAGATCCTATTGCAGATAAAATTATAGTTGCTACAGCCCTAATTTTGCTGGTGATGGATGGAACAATTCAAAATTATGAAGTGATTGCAGCTATAATAATTTTAACTAGAGAAATTTTAATTTCAGGATTGCGAGAATTTTTAGCAAAAGGTCAGATTAAGCTTCCAGTTTCAAATCTTGCTAAACTTAAAACAGTATTACAAATGGTTGCTATTGGTCTTCTTCTTTCAGGAGATACAGGAAATAAAATAATCAATTTTGAAGATTATAATGCTCAAACTATTGGTATTATTCTTTTATGGTTATCTGCTGCACTTACTTTATTTACAGGTTATGATTATTTACGAAAAGGTATTGATCACGCAATATCTGAAGATAATAAAGATTAAGCTGCTTTTTTCTTTCTTACTAGTGCTTGATAACTTTCGTTTAGATCAATAATAGTGTCACAAACTTTAAATTGATTTTCTGCAATACAAGATACAGGTGTAACTTCAGCAGCAGTTCCTGTTAAAAAACAACCTACAAAATTAGGAAGTTCTTTTGGACTAATCTTTCTTTCATGAACTTCTATATTTTTTGATTTTGCAATTTCAATTACAGTTCTTCTTGTTATTCCATCTAAGAATGAGTCTGGAATTGGTGTATGAATTTCTCCATTTTTATCTATGAAAAATACATTGGCCCCTGTTGCTTCAGCAATATTACCTTCATGATCTAACATTAAAGAGTCTGTGTAACCTTGTTTTTCAGCTTCATGTTTTGATAATGTACAAATCATATATAAACCTGATGCTTTAGTGTCCCAAGGAATGGTATTAGGAGCTGGTCTTCTCCAGTTTGAAATATTTAATTTAATACCTTCAACTTTTAGTTTTGGGTCAAAGTAAGATCCCCACTCCCAAGTTGCAATTGCAACATGAATTTTTGTTTGTTGTGCTGATATAGCCATCATTTCAGTGCCTCTCCAAGCTACTGGTCTTACATATCCGTTTTCTACATTCTGAGTTGCAATAATTTTATTTGAAGCAGTATTTATTTGCTCTTCAGTATAAGGAATTTCAAAACCCATTCTTCTAGCAGAATGAAAAAATCTAGAGGTATGTTCCTCTAATTTAAAAATAGAGCCATCATAAACTCTTTCACCTTCAAAAACACAACTTGCATAATGCAAACCATGACTTAACACGTGGAGTTTTACATCTCCCCAATCAACAAGTTCGTCGTTGTACCAAATTTTTCCAGATCTTTTATCGTACGGTATCATTTGTGAAAATATTTTAAATATCAGTAAAAAATATCTTTGTATCTTTGATATGTCAATATAACTTACCCATTATGAAAGAACTTTTATATCTTAAAGACGATCAACTTAAGGATTTAATTGAAAAATTATTTGTAAGTTACAGAGAGACATTTTCTGACTCTAAAAAAATTTTAGATAAATATTCAATTGGTGTAGCCCACCACAAGGTTATTCATTTAATTTCTTCCTATGAAGGTATCTCTATCTCAGATCTTCTAAAAAAATTAAAAGTAACTAAGCAAAGCCTTAACAGAGTTTTAAAAGATTTAATAAAGTTAGACATCATCATATTTAAGAAAAATGATCAGGATACAAGGGTTAAACATGTGTTTTTAAACGAAAAAGGAAAGAAAATTTTTGAAGAAATTTTCAATTTACAAAAAAAAAGAATTTATTCTGCTCTTTTAAATTCTAGTTCTGAAGAAGTTGTTAATTTTGACAATGTATTAAACAAAATAATAGATGGATAATTTTTTAGCCCATATTTTAGTAGTTGACGATGACAATGATATTAGATCATTAGTCAAAAAATTTTTAAACGAAAATAATTATTTAGTAACCACAGCTAACAGTGCTGAAGATGCCTCAGATAAAATAAAAATAATAAAGTTTGATCTAATTGTACTTGATATAATGATGCCCGGAAAGAATGGATTAGAATTTATAGAGGAAAATAAAAAAAATCTAGATACTCCGGTTATACTTCTTACAGCAAAAGGAGAAGCCAAAGAAAGAATAGAAGGTCTTGAGGTTGGTGCAGATGATTATTTACCCAAACCATTTGAACCAAAAGAATTAATTCTAAGAATAAAAAATATTTTGGATAAGACCAAAAAAACTGAACAAAAAAGAATAATTGAATTTGAAAATGTCAAAATAGATTTAAATAAACTTCTGATTATAAGAAATCATAAAGAATTTAAAATTAACAATACTGAAAAAACAATTCTAGAAAAAATGATTAATAGTCCTGGAAAAACATTTTCAAGAGAAGATATAGGAAAATTAATTAATCTTGATAAAGAGAGATCCATCGATGTTATTATTACTAGATTAAGAAAAAAAATTGAAATAGATCAAAAAAGTCCTAAGTTTTTGCAAACAATAAGAGGTGCTGGATATGTTCTCTGGATTGAGTAATTTTTTTAAAAAAATTTTACCAAAAAGATTATTTTATAGAGCACTTTTAATTGTAGCAGTTCCTGTAATTACTATTCAACTAATTATCACAATTGTTTTTTTTGATAGTTTGTGGATTAAAACTAATAAAGGTATGACCAGAACGTTGGTCAATGAGATTAGTGCTTTTATAGAAGCTTATCAGAATGAGGAAAATGATAAACAAGAGATAAATAATCTATTTTCATTATTTTTGGATTTAAATATTGAATTGGTAGTGAATGAAAAATTAAGTAACCAAGATAAGGAAAGATGGTTTAGTCCAATTGATAGAACTTTAAGAAGAGAATTAAAATCTAAATTTTCTTCTGAAATCTTCTGGTTTAATACTACAAACTATAAAGAACTAGTTGACTTAAGAATAAAATATGAAGATGGATATTTTAAATTTTTAGTTCCAAAAGATCGAGTGACTAGTACATCTGCAAGAATATTTGCGCTATGGATTACTGTTCCTGCAATTATAATGGTTATTATTTCACTGATATTTTTAAAAAATCAAACAAGACCAATTACAAATTTAGCTCGTGCTGCTGAAAGATTTGGAAAAGGTGAAGACATAGAGGAATTTAAACCCTCAGGAGCGCTCGAGATACGTCAAGCAGGTCACGAATTTGACAAAATGAGAAAAAGAATTGAAAGACATCTTAATCAGCGAACTGAAATGCTGTCAGGTATTAGTCATGATTTAAGAACTCCTTTAACAAGAATGAAGTTACAATTAGCTTTCCTTAAAGATAAAGATGCAGTTGATAAATTAACAGATGATATTAATGAAATGGAAAAAATGCTTAATGAATATCTGCAATTTACAAGCTCATCGTATGTTGAAAAAGATGAAATGTTTAATATTTCAGAACTAATAGAAGAGATAATAAAAAAATATAATAATGAAAACATTTCTCATAATTTAATTCCTAGAATTTACATTAATGGTAGGAAGAACCTTATCAATAGATCTTTAAATAACTTGATTGATAACGGATTAAAATATGCAAACAAAGTTGAAATAAGTCTAAGTAAAAAAAATACAAATCTATTTATAATTATTGATGATGACGGTCCTGGGATACCTAAAAAAGAACATGAAAACGTATTTAAGCCTTTTTATAAGATCGACAAAGGTAGAAATGATTCTAAATCAAGTGTTGGGCTAGGACTATCAATTGCTTCTGATATTATAAAATCCCATGGTGGGAACATTAAGCTTGAAAAATCAAAATTTGATGGGCTCAGAGTTAAGATCTTTTTACCGATCTAGTTTTCTTCCTTTTTTTTGTTTCAAATTTTAAAATTTTATTTTCTAAATTTTCAACTCTCTTTGAGA
Organism: uncultured Pelagibacteraceae bacterium; assembly: GCA_902560805.1. Taxonomy (GTDB): domain Bacteria; phylum Pseudomonadota; class Alphaproteobacteria; order Pelagibacterales; family Pelagibacteraceae; genus Pelagibacter. The sequence continues at coordinate 6,008 of CACENW010000020.1, forward strand.
GAACGTCAAATTCATCCTTACTGGTAAGTTTCATTTTGAAAACAAATTCATCTCTCTTTGATTTAAATATATTTAAGATTTCAGATGATAAATCTTTTGAAGTTATTAATCCCTGCTCTATCAGTTTCGCAAATTTATCAATTATAAATTTAGAATTTTTCATATTTGAGATATACA
>CACENW010000021.1 GCA_902560805.1 uncultured Pelagibacteraceae bacterium
ATATCAGGTTTAGAAATAAAACTTGAGTTATTTCATATAAGTGTAATATGCCTGATCTATATAGATTTATGAATTTTTTTCCAGCCCTTGCAGATTTTGTTCTTAAGAGAAGAATAACAGTTATTGTTTTTGGTTTTTTAGTCGCACTAGGACTGATGGCAGGAGCACCAAATCTTAATTTCGATACTGACGCTAGAGTTTTTTTTGACAAAAATAATCCAGATCGTATTGCTTTAGATAAATTTGAAGCAGCCTATTCAAAAGATGACAACCTTATTTTTATTATATCTCCAAAAGATAAAAATATTTTTACTGCTGAAACACTAAAAGCAATTGGTCAATTAACAGAAGAGTCGTGGCTTCTTCCGTATGTAAGAACCGTAAACTCTTTAACTAATTATCAAAATAGTTATGCTGAAGAAGACAGTCTTGTAGTAGAAGATTTGATCACTGATATTAATAATATTTCATCTGAAGATGTTGCAAAAGCACAAGAAGTAGCAAACTCTCGAATTGAACTTAAAAATACTTTTATTAATAATGATAACTCTATTTCACAGGTAAATGTATTGTTTAGACTTCCTGGAAAGAATGCCATTGTGGAAGTACCATTTGTTATGGGTGAGGCTGAAAAACTTAAGGAGAAATTTGAGGCAAGTAACCCGAACATCAAAGTTAGGTTAGCTGGTTTTGTGCCATTAAACAATCAATACAGCGAGTCAGGACAAGACGACTCAGCTACCCTTACGCCTTTAATGGTTGTGGTCATATTAATCTCAGTTGCAATAATTTTGAGAAGTGTTTTTGGAGTTGGTTTAATATTTATTATCATCATTCTTTGTGCTGGATCTTCATTGGGTGCATTAGGTTGGTCTGGAACTAATATCAATAATGCAACTGTTGTTGCTCCACTTATGGTGATGATCTTAACTGTAGCTAGTACAGTTCATATCTTATCTTCAGTTCGTCAGACAATGACTATTACTTCAGATCGAAATGAATGGGTAAGGACAGCAATTATTGATCATGGTCCCGCAATAACTGTTGCCTGCCTTACAACTGCTGTAGGGTTTCTTTCTCTAAATTTTTCTATTTCTCCTCCTTTTAGACAGCTTGGAAATATTGTCTTTGTTGGTGTGATTGCAGCTCTTTTTTATACTCTAACAATGCTACCGGCACTGATCAGTTTGTTACCTATGAAAAAAATAAGTTCGCAAGCCTCAATGGATAAAGGAATGTCTGGATTAGCAGAGTTTGTAATTAAATGGAAAAATTTTCTTTTGATTTCAACTGCTGCATTGGTATTGGTTCTAGTTTACGGAATTACTAAAATTTCATTGGAAGATGATTTTTTAAGATATTTCGATAAGAAATATGAATTAAGACAATCAATTGATTATTATGAGGAGAATTTTGGAGGTCTTAATGCACTTGAATATTCTATTAATTCAGGAGTTGAAAATGGGATAAATGATCCTGAATACCTCCAAAAGGTTGATGATCTTGTTAATTTTATGCGAAACCAACCAAAGGTTACAAGCGTAAGGTCTTACACAGATGTCGTAAAAAGATTAAATCAAAATTTTAATAATGATGATCAATCATTTTATAAAATTCCAACTACTGAACTCGAAGCAGCTCAATATCTATTTCTTTATGAATTATCACTTGGTTACGGGTTAGACTTAACTGATCAAATCAATGTTAATAAATCTGCTCTTCGGGTAACAGCAAACGTTGCTAATGCTACAACTAAAGAATTTTTAAATTTAGATAAACAAATTCAAGAATGGTTTAAAGACAACGCACCTGAATTAATGACAAAATCAACTGGACCTTCTCAAGTCTTTTCACAAATTTCATCAAGAGATGTGCCAGCTATGCTGAAAGGAACAGGTTTTGCACTTATTGGTATTTCATTTATTATTTTAATTGTAATTAGAAATATTAAATATGGATTAATGAGTTTAATTCCTAACTTGTTACCAGCTGCAATGGCGTTTGGGTTATGGGGATACTACACAGGAAGTGTAACTTTAGCAGTCTCGATTGTAGTTGCAATGACATTAGGCATAGTTGTGGATGACTCAGTTCATTTTATGCTGAAATATGCTAAGGCTAGAAAAAAAGGTAAGTCACCCGAGGATAGTGTTCGAGAAGCATTTCAAAAAGTAGGGATGGCACTAACAACTACAACAATTGGTTTATTTTTAGGTTTTTGTGTTTTGGCTCAATCCGGATTTACAGTAAATAAAGATATGGCCCAGCTTACTGCAATCACAGTTGTTTTTGCTTTAGTTGTGGATTATTTACTTTTACCACCAATATTAATTTTAATTGATAATTTTAAACAAAAAAGGAAAGCATCAATATGAAATACTTAATATCAATTGTTATAACCTTAACCATTTGGTGTACATCGTTATCAGCTCAAACCAATGAAGAAAAAGGTTTAGAGATTATTGAAAAAAGTATTGCCTTAGACAATGGTTTTATCGACAGCACCGTAGAGGGACAGATGGTTTTAAAAGATAAGTCTGGAAATGAAAGTGTAAGAAAATTTAAAAACCTAATTTTTGAAGAACTAGATGATACACTTGGAGATAAAAGTATTATAGTTTTTACAGAGCCAAGAGATGTAAAAGGCACATCGCTTTTAACTCACGCTAAAATAGAGCCTCAAGATGATGATCAATGGTTATATCTTCCAGCTCTTAAAAGGGTAAAAAGAATTTCTTCTTCTAATCGTACTGGTAAATTTGTTTCTTCAGAGTTTTCTTATGAGGATTTATCAACTGATGAACCAGAAGATTATACTTTTACTTGGATCGAAGATGGACCGTGCTTAACTGAAACTTCTCTTACATGTCATTTAATTGAAGCAACTCCTAAAAATAAAAAATCAGGTTATTCTAAAAGAGTAATTTATGTTGATACTGATGAATTTTTATATCAATCAGTGAAGTTTTATAATCGAAGAGGTGATTTAGAAAAAGAACTACATTTCAGAGGTTATCAAAAATATTTAGATAAATTTTGGAGAGCAGACACATTAGAAATGACCAATCTTCAAACAGGTAAATCGACAGTAATTGCTTGGGAAAATTATCAATTTCAAACTAATTTATCTTTGAATGATTTTAAACCAGAGAAGTTAGCCAAAATGGCTAGATGATTATTAGATTTTTAATTATTTTATTAACACTTGTTACTACTAGCTCCTTGGCAGAAACATATACAGAGCAGTATGGAGAGGTTGAAGTAAGTTCATCTGTATTTTTTGATGATGTTGAAGGTGATGATCGAAAAAATACTCTGAATTCTTCATCACTCAAGTACAACTTCTTTTTTGAAAAGAATAATTTATCTGGAAAATTAAAAATAAATTCAACAATATCAGATCCTGAAGCAGCTCAAGATATTGATTTTAATGAAGCTTATTTAGAATACGCTAACAATGATTCAAGTTATTTAGTTGGGAATAACATAATTTTTTGGGGCAAGAATGAATTTTATAACCCCGTAGATATCATTAATTCAAAAGATTTTTCTAATGGTTTGGCTCAAGGTGAAAAAAAAGGTCAAACGATGGTAAATTTTAAAAGGTACTTCGAGTCGAGTGAATTAAATTTTTTTATATTACCATCAGTAACCAATACATATCCAACTTCTAAAGTAAGACCTCAATTAGCACTTAATATTGATACCACCAATACTTATGCTGATGGAGCAAGTAAAGATAATATAGGAATGGCAGTACGTTGGTCGGGATATATTAATGAATATGATTATGGACTTTCATTTTATGAAGGAAATACAAAAGACCCAGCGTTAGTTTTAAATTCAGGTAAATTTGTTCCAAAATATTCTGAAATTACTCAACTAGGTATAGATCTTCAGGCTACAAAAGGAGATACTTTGTATAAGAGCGAAGTGGTTTATCGTGAAAACCAATATGATTATAACGGTAATATAGAGGATTATACTAATTTGATCCTTGGTATTGAGCATACGAACTATGGAATTCTAGAAAAGAGTTGGGATTTAGCCAATATAGTTGAGTATTCTTACGATACTCGTAGCACAAAATCTCACCATGGTTATCAAAATGATCTATTTTTAGGCGCCAGACTTGTACTTAACGACATCGAAGACACTCAGTATTTTGTCTCTATCCAAAATGATTTAGATAAAAATACTCGTGCTTTAACATTTAATTATGAAAGTAGATTTTTTTCATCTCTTAGAGCTGGGATTGATATTTATCACCCTTTAAATCTTGAAGATGATACTCATCAATCTTCCTTTAAAGATGAGAGTAATATTAAATTTTACACCAGTTATTCCTTTTAGATTTAATTATCTTTATTTTCTACATCAAAGGAGTTAGATCAAATTATCTTTACCTAGGATAAAAAATAGAATACGGTTTGGTTATGAATCTTAATCTTTTTACTCACTGTCATAGACTAGCTGAAAATACTAAAATTAAGATCTTTTGAGTTATACGTTTAGAGATTTAGTTAAATTGTGTTTAGCTAATAATAAAAACATATCATTGAGAAATTCACCAGGTATATTTCTATCAAAACATGTTTTGCAGCTAAGATTATCTTTATTAATCAAGACATGAGCAAAGGCTTTATTTACATTAGAGAAAGGGTTTCCAAAATCTAGTTTTTGACCTTCTGAAAATGAAACTCTAATTATATCACTTAGCTCTCGAGACATTTTTTCTGCATCTCTAAAATTACCCTGTTCAACATTATTACAAATTTCTCTTAAAATTTTCCCAAAACAATTTGCTGAGCTTAATAAAAATCCATCATATTTTCCGTTTGGTTGTAAATGATCAAAATAATTTTCCTCTGCTCCTCTTAAAAATATTAAATCACTAAAATTAATTTCAGAATTAACAACATTATCTTTTCCACTAGTATCTTTAAATAATTGAATTCTATCGTGAAAATTATCTTTTAATATTTTTAATGTTTCAGGCTCAATATTACATTTTACTACTTGAGGCAGTTGATAGATAGAAATCGGCAAATATGTATTTTCAATAATACGTTTAAAATGTGAAATAATTTCTTCTTGTTTGATGTTTTCGTCAACAGGAGCACATAAAGTTAATCCAAAAAATCCTGCAGAGGTTCCATTTTTAATTATATATCTTTCAATTATATCTGTTCGTCTTAGAACATCTTCTGTTGTTTTTCCAAATGCTCCAAATAATATTTTGTTAACTTTTTTAATTAAAGAATTATCATTTAATATATCTAACCAATTGATTATTAATTCATCAGTTAAATTCCATCCATCTCCTGTAGTTCCACAAACCAAGAATTGTTTTACATGTGGGTCTAACCAATTGATGTGTTTTTGAATAAGCTTTTCATCTAGCTCTAAATTTTTTTTGTTTTGAT
>CACENW010000022.1 GCA_902560805.1 uncultured Pelagibacteraceae bacterium
TAAACTTTGAATTTTATATTTTAGACTTAATAGATTATTTATTGAGGATTGTGAAACCATACCTTCATTAGGGGTATAAGTAAGAATTAAAAATTCTTTAGAACCGTATCTTTCAGAAATTTCCTGCAAGTATACTAAATCTGGATCTCCATCAATTAACAATGTTTCTGATGAAGCATCTAACCTAAAATCTTTAGAATAATAACCAAAACTTAATACAGAAATAAGAAGAAATATAAATATTACTTTTGGGTTCTTTAATACTAAGTTTTGATACATTTGAGCTAACATTAGCTCTTTTATATTGGAAATTAATTAGTTTGAGTATCTTTAAATTTGGTAAATCTTTCCTCAAACTCAAGTGTAACATTACCAATTGGACCGTGTCGTTGTTTACCAATAATAATTTGAGCCAAGTGTGCTACCTCATTCATTTTAGCTTGCCATTCAGCATGTTCTACAGTTGCTTCTCTCGGCTCTTTTCTTGATAGATAATATCCTTCTCTATAAACAAACATTACTACATCTGCATCTTGTTCAATTGATCCTGATTCTCTTAAATCTGCTAGTTGTGGTTTATGATCATCTCTTTGCTCAACTTGTCTTGATAGCTGCGAAAGTGCAACAACAGGTACTGCAAGCTCTTTAGCAATTGCTTTTAATCCTTGCGTAATTTGAGAGATTTCTTGAACTCTTCCATCTTTATTATAAGTTGTTCCTCTCATTAACTGAATATAATCAACTACAATCATATCTAACCCAAATAATCTTTTAATCCGTCTTGCTCTATTGCTTAAAGCTGCAATGCTGATAGCTGGTGTTTCATCAATATAAAGTGGAAGTTCAGCGATATTTTTTGAAGTTTCTAAAAACTTATCAAATTGATCATCAGAAATTCTTCCTCTTCTAATATCATTTGAGCTAATTCGGGCTTGTTCAGAAATAATACGCGTTGAAAGTTGTTCAGATGACATTTCTAAAGAGAAAAAAGCTATAGAAGATTTTTTACCACTGTCTTGTAATTTTTGAGCAGCATTAAATGCAATATTTGTTGCAAGTGAAGTTTTACCCATTGATGGACGACCCGCAATAATGATTAAATCAGATGGGTGTAAACCACCAAGTTTATCATCTAAATCTCTAAGACCTGTTGGAACCCCAACTATTCCTTCTTCGTTTTTATACGCAGCCGAAGCCATCTCTATAGTTTGTTTCATGGCATCATCAAATTTAATCAGAGAAGAGCTAAAAGATCCTTTTTCAGCTAAATCAAACAACTTTCTTTCAGAATTTTCAATTATAGATTGGCCACTTGTATCAAGATCATTTAGTTTGGCACTATCAATAGTCTCTTCGGAAATTTTTATTAATTCACGTCTGACAAACATGTCATATATTATTTTTGAATATTCTATTGATTGTCTTACTGATGTAGAAAATTTAGTTACTTTTACTAAATATTCTGGAATATTAATGTCATCTTTTTCATCTTCAAAATAATTTTTTAAGGTAATAGGATTAGCAAGCATACCTTTGTAGATAAGACTTTCTATTGCTTCAAAAATCTTTTGATGCATAGGATCATAAAAATTAATTGAAGAAACTATGGTATTAATTTCGTCAAAAATATCATTGCTAACTAGAATAGATCCGATCACAGCCTGTTCTGCTTCAATGTTGTTTGGTAATTCTTTGAATTTATCTTTAACTATGCTTAAGTTATTTTCCATAAATCAAAATCTATAGAAAAATTTTAGTATTTAAATTTTAATTTTTAGCTGTTGAAAAGAATGTATAATTATTGAATTGTTTCTGCTGATATAACATTAACAATTATTTCAGCATCAACTTCAGAGTGTAAAGAAATTTTAACTTTGAATTTTCCTAAAGTCTTAATTTCTTCAACTGGTTGTATCATTGAAGGTTTTATTTCAATTTTATTTTCATCTTGAATAAGTTTTGAAATTTCAGTTGGCTTCACTGAACCATAAAGTTCGTTATTTTCAGTACTTAATTTTTGAACTGAGTATTCTTTATTATTGATTTGTTCTGCAATCTTAGTTGCACCTTGTTTCTTCTCATTGTCTTTTTTAGATAAATCAGCTTTTATTTTTTCAACTTCTTTAATATTTTCTTTAGATGCATAAAGTGCTTTTTTATTAGCTATTAAAAAGTTTCTAGCAAAGCCTCTCTTTACATCTATAACTTCACCAATAGATCCAATTTTTTTAACGTTTTCTAATAGAATAACTTTCATTATAATAAAGCTAGATTTCTTGCTCTCTTAATTGATAAAGATAATTCTCTTTGTTTCTTTTGAGATACGTTTGTAATTCTTGAGGGTAAAATTTTTCCATTTTCAGAAACATACCTTTTCAAAAGTTTGATATTTTTATAATCAACTTTAGGCGCACCTTTCACCGAAAGTGGGCAAGTTTTTTTAAATTTATATTTATTTGGTTGAAAAATACTTAACTTTGCAAAGTTACTTTGCTTTGCTTTTTTATTTCCACTTTGTCTTTTTGGCATTAGTTTTTAGCACTTTCTTTATTTTCATACTCTTCTTTTTTTCCAAAATAGTTAGTATCTAAATCAAATTCTTTTACTCTAACTGTTAGATATCTTAATAATTTTTTATCAATAGCCTCGTTTTTTTCTAATTCCTCGACCACTTTACCTTTTCCTTTGATTTTAAAATGAATGTAACTTCCTTTTTTGTTTTTCTTAATTAGATAGGAAAGGTTAAGTAGGCCCCAATTTTCAGTTTTTACAACTTCACCCTCATTTTTTTCAACAATCTTAGAATATTTTTCAGTTAACTGCTTTAACTCACTTGGAGAAGTATCTTGTCTAGCTATTATAGTATGTTCGTATAAGTTCATTTATGTTCTTTAATAAAAAGTGAGGATATACTATTATAAAAGTTCAATTACAATAGATAAAAACACAAAATTAGTAATATTTTTTATATGTTTTCAGTAATATTTCCAGGCCAAGGATCTCAAATAGTTGGAATGGGAAAAGACTTTTATGATAAATTTGAGCTTGTGAAAAGCCTATTTGAAGAGGCGGACGAGACTTTAAAATATTCAATTTCAAAGCTAATATTAGAAGGACCTAAAGAAGAGCTTGATTTGACAGCAAACACTCAACCTGCAATTTTCTTAATAAGTTATTCTATATTTAACGTTATTAAAAAAGAATTTAGTATTGATTTAAATAAAGCAAAGTATTTTGCTGGACATTCATTAGGTGAGTATTCTGCTTTATCTTGTGCAGGATATTTAAACTTTTCAGAGACATTAAAAATTTTAAGAATCAGAGGTGATGCTATGCAAAATTCTGTGCCAAAGGGTGAGGGTGGTATGGTTGTAGTACTTGGTTCAGTTGTTGAAGTAATAGAAAAAATTTTAGAAGATAATAAATCAAAATTTATAGCACAAATAGCTAATGATAATTCGGAAGGGCAAATAGTTTTGAGTGGAAAAACTCAAGATTTAGAGAAGTTAATTGAAGCATTAAAAGAAAATTCTATTAAAAATATAAAACTTCCAGTCAGTGCTCCTTTTCATTGTAGTCTTATGAGTAAAGCAACAAAGATTATGACAGAAGAGTTAAACAAAATTTCATTTTCTGATGGAAGCAATAAGTTGATATCAAATGTAACAGCTGAACCTATTTCAAATTCTGAGGATTTAAAATCACTTTTAATTAAACAAATAGAAAATAGAGTAAGATGGAGAGAAAGTGTTTTAAATATGATTAATAATAATGTTGATCATTTTATAGAAATTGGACCTGGAAAAGTTTTGTCAGGTTTGGTAAAAAGAATTGATAGAGAAGTTAAAATTAGCACTATTAACAGTCAAGAGGATATTGAAAACTTAAAAATATGAATGCTTTAAAAGATAAAAATATAATTATAACAGGTGCATCTGGAGGGATAGGAAATTCAATTGTTAAAAAATTAAATGAAAGTGGTGCAAATATATTAGCTTCAGGAACAAGAATTGAAAAACTTGAAGAATTAAAAAAAGAATTTAAAAATATAAATATTTTAAAGTTTGATATATCTCAAAGTGAAAAAATTGAGGAATTTATTGAAAATGCAACAAAAGCACTTGGTGGTAGTTTAGATTGCGTTGTAAATAATGCTGGCATTACTCAGGATAACTTGGCAATTAGAATGAGTTTGGATGAGTGGAGAAGAGTAATTGACATTAATTTAACTTCAACATTTTTGATGAGTAAATTTGCTATAAAAAAAATGTTAAAAAATAAATCAGGAAAAATAGTCAATATTACTTCTGTTGTTGGGCATACTGGAAATTTAGGTCAAGTGAACTATACTGCATCAAAAGCAGGAATAGTTGCAATGTCTAAAAGTTTAGCAATTGAATATGCTAAGAAAAATATTAATGTTAATTGTATATCACCAGGATTTATTAAGACAGCAATGACAGATAAGATTGATGAAAAGCTCAAAGAGACCATTATATCTAAGATACCCTCAGCACGCCTTGGAGAGCCTGATGATATTGCAAATGCAGTAGATTTTTTGTGTTCAGATCAATCTAGCTATATAAATGGTGAAACCTTGCATGTTAATGGTGGCATGTATATGGCTTGACAAAATAGGTTTTTAAACTATTAACGAAATATAACAAAAAGGATCAATATGTCAGAAGACGTTTCAAGCAAAGTAAAAAAAATTGTAGCAGATCACTTAGGTATCGATGAAGCAAAAGTAACTGAAGAATCAAGTTTTATAGATGATTTAGGTGCTGACAGTTTAGATACAGTTGAATTAGTGATGGCTTTTGAAGAAGAATTTGGATCTGAGATTTCAGATAGTGAAGCAGAGAAAATTTTAACTGTGGGAGATGCAGTTAAATTTATCGAAGGAAAAGCAAACTAGAAATCTAAATGCCCTCACAAAAAGATGGGGTAATGATAATATTATCCTCTCCATCAGGAGCTGGAAAAACTACACTCTCAAAATTATTATCTCAAAAAAAAAACTTTGAA
>CACENW010000023.1 GCA_902560805.1 uncultured Pelagibacteraceae bacterium
ATTGCGTTAGATAAGCAAATTAAAATTAACAATTTAATATCTTTTAAAACATAGTTAATAAAAAAATATATGTTTATGAAAATGAAAATCGGCCAAAAATTTGGATGGATAAGTATTGTTAAGTTAAAACAAAAATAGAATAATTTTATTTTATTAAAATTTAAGAGTAATAAAGATATTACCAAAATTAATATTCCATGTATTTCACCTCTTGAAACGTTCAAAATATCATAATAAAATGGACAAGTTGAGATAGCCAACAGAAATAAAATAAATCGATTATTTGAGTTATTGAATTTATAATCTAGATTAAATTTTATTATAAATACTGTTGCAATAAGACAAATGTAATTTAACGATTTAATTATATAATAATTTTGTAAATCAATGGCAAAGATATCTAAAATAAAAAAATATAGATAATATAAATACAAACTTAGCGGTAAATTTGTATAAAGTATAAATTTTTCATTTGATACATAAAAACCAGGATAACCATTTTGCAATAAATTTAATGCAGGTAAAACAAAATTACTATCATCTCTTTCAAAATCAGAGTAAATAAAAATTATCAAAACGTTTAATAAAAATAAAATTATAAAAAATATTAACTCTCTTTTATTAAGTTCATAATTTAATAAAAATTTATTAATTTTATCTAAAAAAAAAATCATGGTTATTTGGTAAAATAATGTTTTATCTTAAAAATTCTTCCTGAAATAATTGTAGTATTATCATCTTGATATATTTCTTTATTATCTAATATTTCAACTTCATATTCTTTGTTAATTGTAGAAAATTTATAAATTTTTGAGTTATTTTCAGATATGATAGAAAAATTTAATTTTTTGCTAAAAATCCATAAAATTTTTTTACTATTCAAAATTTCTGCTAAATTTATTTTTTTTGGAGCGAAATCGTAAAGATTATGTTGAGGAAAAAGCATAATTTTATCATTTGGTTTGAAATAAAAATAATATCTATCATCAGTAATTAATATTTTTTCATGATCACTTATCTGTTGTTCTAAAATATTTGAAATTGGGTTGATATTAATTTTTTTTTTAAATATTTCTTTGTTTGTAAATAATGTAATCCCGTAAAAAAAAATAGAAATACTGATTAATAAAAAAATAACTTTTCTTTTATAATTATTAATCATTTTAATAATATTTTATTATAAATTATGTAAAAATTTATTTTTTTTTAAATAACTTAAAAAATGAAATACAATTGCAGCACTATTTGATATATTTAAACTTTCAATTTCTTCATTTATATCAATTTTAACAAAAAAATCTGCATATTTACCAGTGTGTTGTCTCATCCCAAATCCTTCTGAACCAAAAAGTAAAATATTATTCCCCTCCCATTTAACTTGAGTAAAATCCTTTTGTCCTTTTGAGTCAAAACCATAAACCCAAAAATTTTTTTCTCTTAGATTTTTTAATGTAGAATTTATGTTTGATACCTCAAAAATATTTACATGCTCCATACACCCACTTGCTGATTTATACATTAGTTTGCTATCCTTTGGAAAATGTCTTTCTTTTATAATTACACCATCAATATTAAAAGATGCTGCACTTCTTATAAGTGAACCTATATTTCTGGGATCTGTCACCTCATCTAAACACACAAAGGTTACGTTTTTTTTTTCTTTAATAAATTCTTTTAAATCTGGTTGATTTAGATGTTCAATTTCTGCAACATAACCGTTATGCATTAATTGCTCTTTTGATGAATATTTGTCTAATTCTTTTTTTGATTTGAAGTATACTTTTACGTCTTCTAGTAAATTCTTATTTGGATTTTTTCTATGAATATTTTTTTTAGCATCTTCTGTTAAAAAAACTCTTAAAACCTTCCTATTGGGATTTCTTAAGGCCTCTATCACTGCATGCTGCCCTACAATAAAAAAAGATGATTTATTCATAAAATTATCATGACTTTTACACGTTTTTTTATAGTTTTTCTTAATAAATCACGTGTTGCATTTGAATAAATAAAATATATAAAACGCTTGTTATTTGAAGCTATATTGAACAAGGGGACACTTCCCCAAAGGAGGGGTTCCAGAGCGGTCAAATGGGGCGGGCTGTAAACCCGTTGACTTCGGTCTTCGAAAGTTCGAATCTTTCCCCCTCCACCATTCAATGTAATTTAAAATAACAATGGAGTGTTACTCTTGGGGTTGTGCGGGTGTAGTTCAATGGTAGAACGCTAGCCTTCCAAGCTGGATGTAAGGGTTCGATTCCCTTTACCCGCTCCAAGAAATTAAAGTAAGAAACAAAAAAACTGAGGTTAAAAAAAAATGTCAAAAGAAAAATTCGTACGAAGTAAACCCCACTGTAACATTGGGACCATTGGTCATGTCGATCATGGTAAAACAACTCTTACTGCAGCTATAACAAATGTATTAGCTGAAGCTGGTGGTGGAACAGCTGTAGCATACGATCAAATCGATAAAGCTCCAGAGGAAAAAGAAAGAGGAATTACAATTTCAACAGCACATGTTGAATATGAAACTGAAAAAAGACACTATGCTCACGTAGACTGTCCTGGTCACGCTGACTATGTAAAAAATATGATTACAGGTGCAGCACAAATGGACGGTGCAATATTAGTTGTTAATGCAGCAGATGGCCCTATGCCACAAACAAGAGAACATATTCTTTTAGGAAGACAAGTTGGTATTCCAGCAATTGTTGTTTACTTAAATAAAGTAGACCAAGTTGATGATAAAGATATGATTGAACTTGTAGAAGAAGAAATTAGAGAACTTTTAACTTCTTACAAATATCCAGGAGATACAACTCCAATCGTTAAGGGTTCTGCTTTAGCAGCAGTTGAAAAAAGAGATGATGAAATTGGAAAAAATTCAATTTTAGAATTAATGAAAGCTGTTGATGAACATATTCCGCAACCAGCCAGAGAAGTTGATAAACCATTCTTGATGCCAGTTGAGGACGTATTTTCAATTTCAGGAAGAGGAACAGTTGCAACTGGAAGAGTTGAGTCAGGTGTAATTAAAACTGGTGAAGAAGTTGAAATCGTTGGAATTAGAGAAACAAAAAAATCAGTTTGTACTGGAGTAGAAATGTTTAGAAAACTATTAGATTCTGGTGAAGCTGGAGATAACGTTGGAATTTTATTGAGAGGTATTGAAAGAACTGACATTGAAAGAGGTCAAGTTCTTTGTAAGCCAGGATCAATAACTCCTCATACTAAATTTGAAGCTCAAGCCTATATTCTTAAAAAAGACGAGGGTGGAAGACACACTCCTTTCTTTACAAAATATAGACCACAGTTTTATTTTAGAACAACAGACGTTACAGGAGAAGTAGAATTACCAGCAGGTACAGAAATGGTTATGCCAGGTGATGATGCTAAGTTTACTGTTAAACTTATTACACCGATTGCAATGGCAGAAAAACTAAACTTTGCTATTAGAGAAGGTGGTAGAACTGTTGGAGCAGGAGTAGTAACTAAAATTATAGAGTAACTCTATAAATAGGAGTGTAGCTCAATTGGTAGAGCGCCGGTCTCCAAAACCGGAGGCTGAGGGTTCGAGTCCCTCCGCTCCTGCCAATTTGAGCTAAAGAATTATGAAGAACCCGATTAAATTTATTCAGGAAGTAAAACAAGAGGCTTTCAAAGTTACTTGGCCTACTTGGAAAGAAACTTTACAAGGTGCTTTAATGGTATTTGTTATGGCGGTTGTAATGTCTTTATTTTTTCTTTTATTGGATCAGGTTCTTAAATTCTTCTTAGAATTGTTGTTAAAGGTGAGTATTTAATGAAAAATTGGTACATTGTTCAATCACACTCCAGTTTTGAAAATAAAGTTGCTTCATTAATTAAAGAAGAAGCGGATAAAGCTAAAATAAGTGAAAAATTCGAAGAAATTATTGTACCAACTCATGATGTTACAGAAGTTAAAAGAGGAAAGAGAATTCAAAGAAAAAAGAAATACTTTCCAGGATATGTATTAATAAAGAGTGAGATGGATAATAATATCTATCATATGATTAAAGGAATAAAGAGAGTGAGTGGTTTCCTTGGGTCAAAAGGCATCCCAGTACCTGTTTCTGATAAAGAAGTTGAGAAAATTTTAGGTCAAATTAAAGATGGTGTGGCTCAACCAAAATCTGGTATAGATTACAGCGTTGGTGAAAAAGTTCAGGTTGTTGATGGTCCATTTGCATCATTTAATGGAATGATCGAAGAAATTGATGAAGAAAAAGCTAGACTTAAGGTGTCAGTTTCTATATTTGGTCGTCCAACACCAGTAGATTTAGAATATAACCAAGTTGAGAAAGTAAGTTAATGGCAAAAGAAATAAGTGGATTTATAAAATTACAAATTAAAGGCGGACAAGCTAATCCTGCTCCTCCTGTTGGTCCTGCTTTAGGTCAACGTGGCGTTAATATAATGGAATTTTGTAAAGCATTTAATGACAAAACAAAATCTATGGCCGGAAAACCTGTTCCAGTTGAAATCACTGTTTATAAAGATAAAAAATTTGATTTTAAAATTAAATCACCACCAGCATCATTTTACATTAAAGAAGCTGTTAAATTAAAAGGCGGATCAAAAGAGCCAGGAAGAAATATTGTTGCCTCAATTTCAAAAAAGCAATTAGAAGATATTGCTAAAGAAAAAATGAATGATTTAAATGCTCATGATATAAATGAAGCAGTAAAAATAATTGCAGGTTCAGCTAGATCAATGGGTATAGAGGTGAAAGAATAATGGCTTCAAAAAGATATAAAAAATTACCTGAAAAAACTAATGACTTAAACGCAGAGTCTATTGAAAAATTGTTACCTGAACTTAAAAAAAACTGTACAACAAAATTTGATGAGTCGTTAGACTTAAGTTTCCAAATAAATAACAAACAAAAAAAAAGTGAAGTTAACATTAGAACAGTAGTAAATCTTCCTGGGGGAACAGGAAAAAAAGTTAAA
>CACENW010000024.1 GCA_902560805.1 uncultured Pelagibacteraceae bacterium
ATTATTTTTTTTTTGGTTAGAAAAACCCTCTTTTACTGTCCCGCAAGACAATAAAAATAAAAATAAGTTTGATAGTATTATAATTTTAAGATGTCTCATTAATTTTTATTTTTACTTGTTAATTCAATTATTATCATAAAAAATATACCAAATGTTATAAATATATCCGCCACATTAAAAATAAACCAATGGAAATTACCCACATGAAAATCAATAAAGTCAGGTACCGCTTTGTAAATCAATCTATCAAAAAAATTTCCCAAAGCGCCACCCAATACCAATAAAAGTGCATATTTTCTTAAAAGATCACTTTTCCGTATCATAAAAATTATAAAAATAATTACCATCAATATTAAAAGTGTAAGAAAATTATATAAATAATCTTCATTAAATGAAAAGAGTCCAAAAGCTATTCCTTCATTCCAAATAAGATGAATATTTAAAAATTTTGATGAATATATTTCAGAATTTAAATTAAGTTTATCCTGATGAATTACATATAGTTTTGAAATTCTGTCTAAAAAAAAAATGACTAAAATAATAACTGTTTCCAAGTAATAATTTTTAAATATTTTATTTAAAGACATTAAGAACTTTGAGGACAATTAGATCTATCACATCCTTTTTCATTTATTTTCCAACACATTGGACATTTCGTTCCTTTTGCTTTTTCTGTAAGAACTTTTACATCTATATTATTTTCATAATTAACTTCAGCTTTTGAAGTTATACAAAGCTCTGAAAAATCAATATCTTTTGTGATACTTTCTAAATTTTGATCTAAATGAATTTTAATTTCAGCTTCTAAACTTGACCCAATTACCTTAGATGCTCTTTTTTCCTCAATACTAATATTGCATAAATTTCTAATTTTAATTAACTCTATCCATTTCTTATTTAATTTTTCATTATGAAAACTTTTTGGAAAAGTTAAAAAATTTTCCAAATGAATACTTTTCTGATTTTTAAATAATAATTGATAAATTTCCTCAGTTGTGAAAGACAAAATCGGAGCAAACCATCTAAGTAGAGAGTTTAGGATTATATTTAACAGTAAGATAGTTGATTTTCGCTTAGGGTCATCTAAAGAGTCACAGTATAAAGTGTCTTTTCTTATATCAAAATAAAAAGCTGACAAATCTACAGTACAAAAATTTAATAATTCTTTATACAAATTGTGAAAATCATAATTCTCAAAATATTTTTTGAAATTATTGTTTAGAGAAAACAATTTGTGAAGCATATATTGCTCTAAATCAGGTAATTTATTTAATTCTATTTTTTCAAGATCAATTATCTCAAAGTTATCGTTAAGATTTCCTAATAAATATCTAAAAGTATTTCTAATCTTCCTATAAGAGTCTGAGTGTTGATCTAAGATTGAATAATCTATTCTTAAATCCTCTGAATAATTTGATGATGCTACCCAAATTCTTAAAATATCTGCTCCATATTTTTTTAAAATATCTTCTGGGGCAATCACATTTCCTAATGATTTAGACATTTTTAAACCTTTTCCATCTACGACAAAACCGTGAGATAAAATAGACTCAAAAGGAGCTCTACCTCTAGTTCCACATGATTCTAATAGTGATGAATGAAACCAACCTCTATGCTGATCTGATCCTTCTAAATACATTGATGCTGGCCATTTAAGATCTTCTCTTTTCTCTAATACAAATGAGTGAGTTGAGCCACTATCAAACCAAACTTCAACAATATCACTTAATTTTTCATAGTCTTGGGCTTTATATTTATCTCCTAAAAATCTTTGTGGATTGTCTGAAAACCAACAATCTGATCCCTCTTTTTCATAAATTGATGCAATATTTTCATTAACTTCATCATCAACCAAAATTTCTTTAGTTTTTTTATTAACAAAAATAGGTAAAGGTACACCCCATACTCTTTGTCTAGAAACACACCAATCAGGTCTAGTTTCTATCATGGATTTTAATCTTTCTTTTCCTTTGCTTGGATAAAATATTGTATCATCAATTGCTTTAAGAGCCTTGTCTCTTAATTTGTGACTTTCCATGGAAATAAACCACTGAGGTGTTGCTCTATGAACCAATGGTGCCTTTGATCTCCAAGAATGAGGATAGGAATGAACTAGTTCACCATTTGATAACAAATTTTTTTGCTCTTTAAGTTTTTCAATTACTATTGGATTAGCTTTAAAAATATGAATACCTTCAAATAACTTAACATTATTTGTATACTTCCCGTCACCATCAACAGTCTCTATTGCTTTTATTCCATTATTCAAACATAAATTAAAATCATCAGGCCCATGACTTGGTGCACAGTGAACAATTCCTGTACCCTGTTCTGTCGTCACAAATCTTGCTTCTAACAGTGGAATTTCAATCTCATAACCTAAGTTTAAAAAAGGATGGTTACAAATAGTATCTTTAAACTCCTTTCCCTTAAACTTTTTAATCTCTTTATGATTTTTAATTCCACATTCTTTTTTTACTGACTCAAGTAAAGCTTGTGCAACAACTATTTTTCTGTTTTGAAAATCCCCCTCATCATTAACTTGCAATAAAACATATTCCAAAGCTTCGTTGTATGCTAAAGCTTTATTAGCAGGAATCGTCCATGGCGTAGTTGTCCAAATTATAATTTCACTTTCTTCTAATTCTTTAATTTTTGAAGATCTTACTGAAAACGATGTATATATAGTGTCTGACTTATGATCTTGATATTCTACTTCTGCATCAGCTAGAGCAGTTTTTTCGACGGTTGACCATAAAACTGGTTTATACCCTCTGTATAAACTTCCTTCTTTAAGAAATTTTCCAAGCTCTCTTACTATTTGAGCCTCTGCATCAAAACTCATTGTAGAATAATAATTTTCCCAATCACCAACTACACCCAATCTTTTGAATTGAGCTTTGTGAATTTCAATCCATTTTTCAGCAAAAGATCTACATTCTTTTCTAAACTCAACTATAGGGACATCATTTTTATTTTTCTTATTTTTTTTATATTCCTCTTCTATCTTCCATTCGATCGGCAAACCATGACAATCCCATCCAGGTACATAAATTGAGTCTTTACCATCCATTTGATGAAATTTTACAATTATGTCTTTTAAAATTTTATTTAATGCTGTCCCCATATGAATATTGCCGTTTGCATATGGAGGGCCATCATGTAAGACAAATTTTTCTTTACCTTTGCTTGACTTTCTTAATTCATCATAAAGATTTATTTTTTGCCAATAATTAAGAATTTCTGGTTCTCTAGTTGGCAGGTTCGCCTTCATTGAGAAAGCTGTTTTAGGTAGATTTATATCAGATTTGCTCATTTAGTTTTTTTTGCAATATTTAAATCAGATTTAATTTGTTTTCTGAGTTGATCAACATCCTTAAATTTTTTTTCTTTTCTAATAAACTTTAAAAACTGCACTGATAAAAGCTTATTATAAAGATTTCCAGAAAAATTAAATAAATGCACTTCTAGTAAGATTTTTTTTTGATTAAATGTGGGTCTATAGCCAAGATTTGCTATACCACTCAATTTTTTTTGATTTTTTTTTCTTAATACTCTTACCGCATAAACTCCTGGCTGTGCTAGGACATAATCTTTAATATCTATGTTACATGTTGGAAAACCAATTTTTTTTCCAACTTGTCTGCCCTTTTGAACTATTCCATCAATAGTCCATTCTCTACCTAAAAATTTGTTAGCTCTATTTAAATTACCTTTTTCTAATAAGTTTCTTATTATCGTTGAAGATACTATTTTTTTACTTTTTAAAAGTGGCTTTGGTTT
>CACENW010000025.1 GCA_902560805.1 uncultured Pelagibacteraceae bacterium
GAGATGCTGCATCAAATACTCTTGGGTGGCGATGGGTTGCGGGTGTTCAAACTCAAGGAAAACATTACCTTGCAAGTGAATGGAATATTAAAAAATTCACTAACAATAGATTTCAAAATATAAAATTAAATGAAAATGCTCCTCCAAAAATATCTGGAAAATCTTATCAAATAATTAAACAGGATTTCAATAACCCACAAAAGATTGAGAATAAGAGTCTTTTAATTTTTGAAAATAATCTCTCGTTTGAAATCACTGACTTTAAGGAAAACAATTTTAAAAAAATTTACTTAGTCTCTAATAAAAATGAAAATAGAGCAATAAAACTCAGTGAAAAGTTAGTGAAATTTAAATCTCATTTAATAGAAGACCAAGTACAGAGATTAAAAAATCAATCTATTGATTGTCAAATTATAGATATAAGTGAATTAACAAATATTGAAAATTATTACGGTTTGTATCCAACAGTAGGTGAAAATTTAGATTTTTTAAATTCTAATAATTTAAAGATAGATTTTTTATATAGAAATCTTGATCAATTAGCTTGGCAATACTGTAATAAAGGTTTTTTTAATTTTAAAAATTATATCCCTAAAATAGTTTCAAGCTTTAATTAAAACCAACGAACCATTCCAATAATTCCAGCGGTTGCATAAAAAAATTGCAAAAATAAAATTCCTTTATGACCACCTCTATAGGCCCAAATTCCAATTAAAATGGCTGACAATAACAGTAAACAAAAACCAAAAAATTCTATTCCTATGTTTAAAGCAACAAACAAAGAATACAATATTGCAGTTATAACCCCTGCCCATTCAAAAATTTTATTATTCATAAAAGTTTTTTAAAATTATTATAAAGGATTGTAGAGTAGTTATTCATATCTTTCATATTATCTTTTGCAGATCGATCAAACTTTTCTAATGCACCATTACCAAGCTGATCTTCCAAAGCTTTTTTGTATTCCGGTACACATCCCCACTCATTAACTGTAGTATCTTTTATTTCTATATGAAATTGAATTCCATAAGCATGGTTTTGATATTTAAAGATTTGATACTTGGTAATTGGGGAAGAAGCTAATAAAGTTACATCATTATTATTTTCAATACCTTGAACCTCATAAGAGTGCCATTGCAAACTTTTAATTGTATTAGGAAATTTTGAAAATAATTTATCTTCATCTTTTTCATTAGAGAAATTAATATCCATAATTCCTATTTCTGCTGGTTTAGATTTAACTACTTTTCCGCCCACCACTTCTCCTAAAAGCTGACAACCTAAACAAAAACCTAAATAAGGTTTTTTTAGATTAACAACAAATTCTTTAATTGCTTTCTTTTCTTCTATTAACCAAGGATATTCTTGTTCCATATAGGTATCCATTGGACCTCCCATGCAAAACATTCCATCAAATTTACCTAAATCCTTTGGTATTTTTTCACCTTCATCTAATTCAATAGTGGTGAGCTTAAATCCATCAGTCAGCATTAAATCTTTAATGTAACCTGGGTCTTCTATTTTGATATGTTGAAATACTATTATGTTCACTAAGTTTAGCTTAGCTTAGAACACTTCTTGGAACAATATTTTACTCTATCCCAATTTAACTTCCATTTTTTTCGCCAAGTAAATGGTCTTTTACAAACTGGACAAATTTTTGTTGGTAAATTTTCTTTTTTCATCAAATTGTATTTTGTTTTATAAATTTATCAGCTTCTGATAAAATTAATTTTTTTCTCTCAGATTTCATTTTATCAAATATCCTTACCATCATAGATAGACGAGGATTTTTTAAAAAAAATTTTCTGTTTCGGTCTATGAACCTCCAATAAAGGCCATCCATTGTGTTACACCACTCTCCTTTTTTAAAATCCATCATTTTCATAAAATATGCTGATCCACAAATATAAGGTTTTGTTGCAAAAATTCCTCCATCACTAAACAATCCCATTCCATAAACATTAGGAACCATTACCCAATCTGAGGAATCCACAAACATTTCCATGAACCATTTGTAAACAATTGTTGGCTTGATTTCACAAAGGTTCATAATATTTGATAAGATCATTAGTCTTTCAATATGATGTGACCAACCATGATTAACGGCATTTTTAATTGCATAATCCAAAGGTGGAAGACCAGTGGTTCCATCGTACCAAGAATTTTTCATTTTTCTATTTTGTTTGAAAAAATTTCCAGTTTCCATTTCTTGAGAGTATGACTGATAAATTCCTCGCATAAATTCTCGCCAACCAATCACTTGACGAATGTAACCCTCTAAAGAATTCATTCTAATTTTATTTTTCTTGTGAAAGTCTAAAACTTTTTGGACAACAAATTCAGGGGTTATTAAACCTAAATTTATATAAGGACTTAATGCACTATGGAACAGGATATTATCTTTTTGATCAACTGCATCCTCATAATCACCAAAAAGATTAGATTTTTCTTTTATAAAAAAATTCAATAGTTTAACTACATCTTCATATTCCGTTGCAAACCAAAAATTATTTGTACTTCCTGGGTGATTTTTAAATTCCTTTTCAATAATAGGCTTTAATTTTTTTGTATGACTGGTTTCATTTATTTTTGGAAATTTAGGAATTGAAATATTTTTAGGTAATTTATTTCTATTATCTTCATCAAAGCTCCATTTCCCCCCGATTGGATCACCATCTGACCCCATCAATATTCCAGATTTTTTTCTAACATCTTTGTAGAAAGTTGCCATAAAAGGTTTTTTTGATTTTGATAAATAATTTTTAAATTCAGCTCTTGAATTTAAGAACATAGGAGTTTGAACAACATTCCAGTGTATGTTTTCTTTTTTTAAAAATTGTGAAATTTTTTTTTCAAAAAATTTATCTTCTACTTCAAAACTTGCAATTTCTTTTACTTTTTTTTGTGTAATTATTTTTTTTAATTTTTTTAAATAATCTTCATTAAATTCTTTATCTTCGATTTTAAAGTAATCTAATTTAAATTTGTTTTTTCTTAATCCGTCTGCATAAGAACGCATTGAAGATAAAAATAATAAAATTTTTTGTTTATGATGCTTTTCATAAGTGCATAAACCCTTATCTTCAGCCATAAAAAATAGGTGGTCTTTTTTGAAGCGGTCTAGGTATTTTATTGGAAATAATTGATTACCAAGTATAAAAAATAACTTCATAGTTAAATATAACTAATAAAATTTTTTATGTCAGAAAAATATGTAATTTTTGGTGCGACAGGTTCTATTGGGTCAAGTTTAGCAGAACAATTAAAAAACTCTGGAAACGATATTCATTTAGTTGGAAGAAATGAAAGTGAACTTAGTTCTGTCTCTGAAAAACTTGGATGCTCACATACCGTTGTAGATGTTTTAGAGGATGGGTTTATAGAAAAAGTTAAATCAGATATTTCTGAAATTAAAGGCCTAGCTTATTGTGTTGGTTCAATTGATTTGAAACCATTAAGAATGGTAAATGAACAAGACTTTCAGAAATGCATGAAACTTAATCTTTATTCTGCTGTAGAAGCTATTAAAGGATTTCAAGAAAGTTTAAAAAAAAATAAAGGTTCGATAGTATTATTTTCGACTGTTGCTGCCCAAAGAGGTTTTACTAACCATGCAATCATAGCCTCAGCAAAAGCTGCTGTTGAAGGATTGACGGTTTCTCTTGCAGCAGAATTTGCTCCGAACATAAGAGTAAATTGTGTGGCACCAAGTTTAACAAAATCTAAAATAGCAGAACCAATGTTAAAAAATACTGCTATAGCAGAAGG
>CACENW010000026.1 GCA_902560805.1 uncultured Pelagibacteraceae bacterium
TACAACAAATAAGTCTCAATTAATGAAATTATTAGATATTTTAAGGATATATAGTAGATATATCTCAAAAAAATAATGAAATTATCAGATATCTATAAATTTACCCTTATCATTCTTATTTTACCTTTTTTATTTTTATCATGCAAAGGCCCAGATGGTAAATTTAAACTTCCAGGTGGTGATGCTAGAAAAACTCCTGCAGACCCTGCAAAAAGAATAGAGCAAAATATGAAAGAGGGTAAAGGTTTCAGATTAAACGACTCATTAAAACGTAATAAAGGTGGTGGAGTTTTTGAATTTGCAAGTTCAAATGGTTTATGGAAAGCATCTTTGGATGTAATCGATTTTATGCCTTTATCGTCGGTGAATTATAGTGGTGGAATTATTGTTACTGATTGGTATTCAGAAAACAATAGTCCTAATGAAAGTATAAAAATTTCAATAAGATTTTTAACTAATGAATTAAGATCGGATGCTTTAGATGTAAAAATATTTAATCGAAAATGTACCGACTCTTTATTAGATTGTAAATTTTCTGAGTCCAGTGGGGATTTATCTAATGAAATAAAAAGAGAAATTTTAAAAAAAGCTGCAATTTATAAAGCAGAAATAGACGAGAAAAAGAATACCCAAAACAAAGATTATAAAGTTCCTAAAAATTTTGGAAATATAAGTGAAAGTAAAAAGTAGATATAATTTCAAACTTATTGAGGAAAAGTGGCAAAAATACTGGGAAGAAAATAAAAGTTTTTCAGTTGAAATAGATAAAAATAAAAAAAAATTCTATTGTTTAGAAATGTTTCCCTATCCCTCGGGAAAAATACACATGGGACATGTTCGAAATTATACAATAGGAGATGTTCTTGCACGTTATAAGTCTCTTAAGGGATTTAATGTTCTTCATCCAATGGGCTGGGATTCTTTTGGAATGCCTGCAGAAAATGCCGCCAAACAAAATAATGTAGATCCAAAAAAATGGACAGAGGAAAATATTTCAAAAATGAAATCCCAATTAAAAAAACTTGGGTTATCAATTGATTGGGATAGAGAAATATCAACTTGTTCAGAAAATTATTATAAACATCAACAAAAATTTTTTTTAGAACTATTAGACAAAAAATTAGTCTATAGAAAAGAAAATTATGTAAACTGGGACCCTGTTGATGAAACAGTTTTAGCTAATGAACAAGTAATCGATGGTAAAGGATGGAGATCAGGAGCCATAGTTGAAAGAAAAAAATTAAGTCAGTGGTTTTTTAATATCTCAAAGTTTTCTCAGGATTTATTAGACGGTCTAGACAAACTAGATCATTGGCCAAAAAAGGTTAAAACTATGCAAAAAAATTGGATAGGTAAATCATTTGGGTGCGAAATAGACTTTAAAATAGAGGGCGATTTACCTGTTAAAAATATAAAATGCTTCACAACTAGACCCGACACGTTGTTTGGATTTTCGTTTTTGGCACTTTCAATTGATCATGAAGTCTCCAAATTTTATAAAGAAAACAATGATTTTATAAAATTTAAAGAAGAATGTTCAAAAACAGGAACAACAGAAGAGGCAATAGCTGTAGCAGAAAAAGTTGGATTTAAAACAAATTTAAAAGCAATTAACCCTCTAAATCCTGATCAAAAAGTTCCTGTATACTTTGCAAACTTTGTACTTATGGATTATGGTTTTGGCGCTGTATTTGGATGTCCAGCACATGATCAAAGAGACTTTGATTTTGCAAAAAAATATAATCTAGATATTAAAACAGTAGTAAGGCCATATGATAAAGGAGAAGATTATAAAGTAACTGATGAGGCATATCCTGGTGAAGGAGTTTTAATAAACTCAGATTTTTTAAACGGTATCGAGGCACCAAATAAATCTGTAATCAAGACAATAGAAATCTTAGAAGAAAAAAATTTAGGATCAAAAAATATAAATTTTAGATTAAAAGATTGGGGAGTTTCCAGACAAAGATATTGGGGATGTCCAATACCAGTAGCATATGATGAGAATGGGACAATTCATAAAATTCCAGATTCAATGTTACCTGTTAAGTTACCTCAAAATATAAATCTAAAAGTCAAGGGAAATCCTCTAGATCATCAAGAAAATTGGAAAGAGGTAGTTATCGATGGAAAAAAATTAGTAAGAGAAACAGATACCCTCGATACATTTGTTTGTTCCTCTTGGTATTTTTTAAGATTCTGCTCACCTAGTGAAAGTAACTATGGTTTTAAAGAAGAAGATATAAAATATTGGATGCCGGTAGACCAATATATAGGAGGTGTAGAACATGCTATTTTACATCTACTTTATTCAAGATTTTTTATGAGAGCAATTTCTCAAAATAGTAACAAAACAAACATTAAGGAACCTTTTGATGGTTTATTTACTCAGGGAATGGTTTGTCATGAAACTTACAAAGATCCAGATAATAATTGGGTTAGTCCTGAAGAAATTGAAACAATTAATGGTAAAAAATATTTAAAAGCTGATAACTCTAAACTTGTGAAAGTTGGTTCATCAGAATCAATGTCCAAATCAAAAAAAAATACAATTGATCCAGAAAATATTATTTCAATTTATGGAGCTGATGCCGCAAGATTATTTATATTATCGGATAGCCCTCCAGAGAAAGATGTTCAATGGTCTGAGGAGGGAATATCATCATCCTTCAAATTTATGCAAAAACTTTGGAATTTAAATGA
>CACENW010000027.1 GCA_902560805.1 uncultured Pelagibacteraceae bacterium
CGGAGTGCCAGTTCGAGTCTGGCCGAGGGCACCACTAAAAATTTTTAAAATGAAAGAGGAACTAAACAAAGCTTTAGCTCTTCATAAAAAAGGATTAATTAATGAAGCTGAAAAGATATATTTAGATATTTTAAAATTAAATCCAAACAGTTCAATCCTAGCACAACTTCTTGGTACATTATATATCCAAAAAAAAAATTATAATTTATCAGAAAAATATTTACAAAAAAGTTTAGATATAATTCCAGATAATCCAATAGTATTAAATAATTTAGGAATTTTAAATAAAAGAATAGATAAAATTGAAAAATCAATTCAATATTTTTCGATGAATATAAAAAAAAATAATTTTCTAGATAGCTGGATAAATAAATCAAATATTTTACTTGAAACAGGAAATTATAAAGAAGGTTTGGATTTTACTAAAGAAGCAATAAAAAATTATCCAAAAAACATAAAAATTAAAAATAATTTAGCAATTTTATTTTTTGAAAATGGATTTAAAAATGAGTCTTTAAAGATATATGAGGAAATTAGTAAGAATAATAGTCATACTGTAGAAACTTATTTAAATTATTCAAATATTCTTCAAAAAATAAATTATTTTTCTGAGTCAATTAATTTATTAAATAAATTATTACTCGAAGATAAAGATAATTTTAAAGCCTTGAGACAAAGAGCTCTTATTTATAAACAATTACTAGATTTTAAAAATGCAGAAAAAGATTTAATAAGTGCAATTAAAATTGATAAATTTAATACTTTAATCAATAAAGATTTAGTTGATTTATATATAGACTCAAAAGCTTATAACAAGGCGATTTTAAATTGTGATTTAATGTTAGAAAATAACATTGATTCTGATTTTTTTTCTACAAAAAAAATATTTTCTAATCTTAATCTAGGAAATTGGGTTAATTTAAAAAATGAAATTGATGCACTAAATAAAAAAATTGATGACAAAAATAATTTTCTTGATCCATTATCAATAAAATATTTTAATGATGATGCTCATTTTCAAAAAAGATTTACCGAAAATTATTGGAATAATAATATAAAGTCTAAATTTAAAAGTAATGTTTCATTTGAAAAAGAAAAGAGGAAAAATAATTCAAAGGTGAAAATTGGGTATTTTTCAGCAGATTTTAATAATCATGCTGTTTTTCAACTTATACAAGATATATTTTTTTACCATGATAAATCAAAATTCGAAATATTTGCATACTCTTTTTTAAAAAAAGAAGGATCAGAAAGAGACAAAGTCATTAGAAATGTAAATAAGTTTAGAGATATTGACCAAATGTCAGATGAGGAAATAATTCAAATAGTACAATCTGATAATTTAGATGTAGCAATTGATCTTTCTGGATATACAAAAAATAATAAATCACATTTATTTCGTAATAATTTTTCTAAAATCAAAATTAATTATCTAGGATATCCTGGTTCTATGGGAACAAACAAATATGATTATATATTAGCAGATAAAAATATTATACCTGAAAAACATTTAAATTTTTATTCAGAAAAAGTAATTTATATGCCAGAGACATATCAACCATTTACACCGAAATTATTTGAATTGGAAAATGATAGAGCTGAATTTAATTTACCAGAAAATGCATTCATATTAGGCTGTTTTAGTAGAATTGAAAAAATACTTCCAAATATTTTTGATATTTGGATGAAAATTTTAAAAAAATATAAAGATATTTATTTGGCATTATGTATTAAAGATAAAATTGCAAGGACAAATATAAAAATTTATTGTGATCAAAACAGTTTTGATTTTGAACGTATTATATTTCTAGATCCTATAGAACATACAAATAATTTAAGGAGAATAAGCACATTTAATTTATATTTAGATACGTATCCATATAATGGTCATACAGGTATTTCAGATAGTTTGTTTCAATCCTGTGTACCTACAATATCCTTTACTGGCAATTCATTTGCAAGTCGTGTCTCATATAGTTTATTATGTTCTTTAAAGTTAAATCAATTAATAACAACAAATGAGGAAG